>JBEHXT010000059.1:0-2535 GCA_048498555.1 Bacteroidota bacterium | reverse complement strand
AGTTGGTGTTGCTCCTGTGGGTTGTTCTGTATTTGCGTATGATTACATGGACATTGATATGCTGCAGGCGGCGCATGGTCGTGCTGCGGCTGCAGCAACCGGTATTAAAAGGTTGATGCCTGATAAATATGTTTTCACTTACCAGGGTGATGGCGACCTTGCAGCCATTGGTATTGCAGAAACAATACATGCCATCAATCGTGGTGAAAATATTTTGATCGTTTTCATTAACAACGCAGTCTATGGAATGACAAGCGGGCAAATGGCGCCAACAACATTGGAAGGAATGTTGAGCACAACAACACCGTTAGGAAGAGATGCAGGATTTTATGGCCAACCGATTAAAGTTTCGGAAATGATGGCAATGATGCCGGGAGCGTTTTATGTTACAAGACAGGTGGTGAACAGTGCCAATGGTGTTAGAAAAACAAAGAAGGCTTTGCAAAACGCTTTCAAATATCAAAAACTGAATAAGGGAACTTGTTTGATAGAGGTAATTGGCAACTGTCCAAGCAACTGGAAAATGACGCCGGTGCAATGTTCAACATTTATTGATGAAGAGATGCTGAAGACATTCCCGGTAGGTGATATTAAAGTGCCGAAGTTGTAGGGCTCAAACCCAGGAGGGATATATTAAAACTAGTCTCATAAATTAAAGTGATTGTCATGCTGAGTTTATCGAAGCATGATGTTAAGAAACGAAATCACCCTTCGACAAGCTCAGGGTGACAAATCGTTCCCGTTTATGAAACTATTTTTCGACCACAATTAAAATGTTAATCATGTTAGAAGAATTAATTGTAGCAGGTTTTGGCGGACAAGGTGTTTTATCAATGGGAATGACACTTGCTTATTCAGGAATGGTTGAAGGAAAAGAAATTTCATGGATGCCTTCGTACGGACCGGAAATGAGAGGAGGAACAGCCAACTGCATTACGATTCTGTCCAGCGAAAAAATCAGTTCACCAATAGTTTCTCTTTTTGATACTGCAATTGTTTTAAACCAGCCGTCGATGGACAAATTTGCGGCAAGAGTAAAACCGGGCGGATTAATATTGTACGAATCAGGAACTATTCTTAAGCCAAGCACACGGACTGATATTGATATTATTGGTATTGCGGCAACAAGCGAGGCATTGAAGTTGAAGAATGCAAGAACCATGAACATGATTATGCTGGGTGCATATTTGTATTTGCGAAATGTTGTAGAAATAGAATCAGTATTGGAAGCATTGAAAAAAGTTCTTCCTGAAAAATATCACAACACTATTCCGTTAAACCAGCAGGCATTGGAAAGAGGCGAAGAATTAGTATGCAGCCAATTGAAGGAAGGAGTGATGTTGGTTTGCTAGGTGTGTAATGAAAGAAATGGAAACCTAGTTTTTCAGCGTGTCGCCTAATTTTTTGAAACTTTCATAAGGGCCTTTGTTTACAAAGGTGTTCACCAGCCAGGAAGGGATATGACCTCCGGGATCAGCTTCAAAAATATAAATGATGTGAAGTTTATTTGGCTCAGGCACTGTTACCTGCCAGGTATTAGTTGAACGTGGTACACGAACCTTTCCGCTAACAACAGGCATATAATCAGGTTCACCGGAAGCAGTAATGTTCAATGTGTGATTGGTATTATCCCTTTGCAATTTTATGTGAACCACTACATCACGATTTTGCATGGGCCAGGGAAGTGTGGTTTCGGTGTAATAATAATATTCGTTGGCGTTGACTCTTTTCAATACGTATGCAGTTTTGGTATTGTAGATCCAATTTTTGTAGTTATTTACGTCATTCAGTATTCTAACCAGTTTATCAATTGAACCATCAATAGTACACTCAACCTTTATTTTTTTATAGCTTGAATTTGCCATATCGGCTTTGTAGATCTGGATCCAGCTTTCATTATTTACAAGTGTCCAGTCTTTTTGGGGAAAGGCATACCCGCTAATGAGTAAGCCGAAGAAAAGAAAGGAAATATTGATACCAAAGCGTTTCATGTGTGTCTGTTGATGGCGTAAAGGTCTTAATGTTGAGACACGGAAATATTGACTTAGAACAGTTTAAAAACTATTCTTTGTCAGTTTGAACAATGATGTTGTAACAAAAAATCAGGAACATCAGCTAAAATTCAACAGGTTATGAAATTTATATGGATGCAGATGTCGTCAATGAATTTGCGGAGACGCTGGTATTTTGATAAACAAACAGCTTTACTAATCTTTTAACTCAATCCAAACAGGCGCATGATCACTGCTTTTTTCCCAGCCGCGAACATGTTTGTCAACGCCTGCAGTTTTTAAACGTTTTTCAAGCTGCGGGCTCAATAAAAAATGATCGATTCGCAATCCTGCGTTTCTGCCATATGCATTCCGGAAATAGTCCCAGAAGGTATAAATCGTTTCATCGGGGTAAAGTTTTCTTATCGCATCTGTCCACCCTTGCTCGACCAATTTTTTAAATGCTGCACGTGTCTCAGGACGAAACAATGCATCGTCAACCCAACGCTCCGGCTTGTACACATCTTTTTCTGTAGGCATTACA
>JBEHXT010000058.1:0-2558 GCA_048498555.1 Bacteroidota bacterium | reverse complement strand
TGAATCCACACATCTTCTTCGGTGGTGATAGCGTTGTATTCTGGAAGCCGCTTTCATGGACCATCATCTTTGGCTTGGCGTTCGCATTCTTTATGACTCTATTGATGGTGCCTGCCATGTACCTGATGTCTGAAAGACTGAAGAGACCAATGAGAAATATGTTTGGTGGTAGATGGATTTCCTTCCTTGGTATTCCGCCACTCACGATCATCTTCATTCCTTTAATGTTTGCTGCAATGATTCGCCAGCGCATTAAAGTAAAACGCAGGAGGGCAAAACTGCAAAGCAATCCGAATGTAAATAATGCCTTCGTTGGAAGTTGGTTATAGATTTAGAATGGCCGTGTAAAAGAAAGGTTATAGATTTTAGATTGGTAAAGTCCCGCAGTAAGCGGGACTTTTTTGTTATTGACGGTAGCTAACGTCATTGCGAGGAACCAACACGATCGTCAAACAATAGTAATCGCTTGTGACGAAGCAATCTCCATTTATTGCCAGGAGATTGCTTCGTCGCCGACTATTCTTGAAATTACTATTGCGTGCTAGCTCCTCGCAATGACGCCAACCCAACCTACCATTTTGAAACTTCTTTGATCCAAAGATCCTCCCAGTGCGGATTCAGCGATTCGATCAAACCAATTTTCTTTTGTCTGCTTCCACCTTTGATTCTTTTTTCTTCTGCAATGGCTTCTTCAATAGTGGGCAAGAAACAGTAATAAACAAGTTTCTGCACATTGTACTTAGCTGTAAATCCGGTTGGTTGAAATTTGGAAATGTGTTGCTGAATTCTCGAAATGAGATCACTTGTTACCCCGGTATAGAGAACAGTGTGATGTTTGTTTGTAAGGATATAAACACAGCCGCCACGTTGCATCAGATGAAGTTAGCACACCTTACGTCATTGCGAGGAACCAACACGATCTTCAGAAAATAGTTATCGTGTGTGACGAAGCAATCTCACATTTATTGCATCTTCAACCAGGAGATTGCTTCGTCGCAGACCATTCAACAATCCACTTTGGCGTAATGGCTCCTCGCAATGACGTCTTAGTTTATGTAGATTGCTTCGTCGCAGACGTGCCAATTCTCTATCAAACCGTATAAATACTCAAACCCGCAGGTGTAAATACTGTTGTTTAGAATGCAGAAAGTTCTCAAATTTATATAGCCGCTGATGTTGCTTCATTCAACGGGCTTCTTCCGTTATCTGCGAAATCATAACTGCCCTAAAACTATTTTATTCCTTACCGAAACCAGTGCTTATGCCGGCATTAACTGAAACCTTACGTTCGGAATATCAACGCCTGTTTGACACTTGCATCATTAAAGCAGGTAAGTACAATACTATTGATGCTGCTGTTAACATTATTGCTAACAATAAAAATGTTTACGAATCCATTTCGTCTGCAACAGCAGTTCCCTGGTACATCATCGCCGTTATTCATAAAATGGAATGCAACGGCAATTTCAAAACACATCTACATAATGGTGATCCTTTAACAGCAAGAACGGTGCATGTTCCAAAGGGACGTCCTAAAAACGGTAATCCACCATTTACATTTTTTGATAGTGCTGTAGATGCTTTAACGCTTGAAGGTTTTACACAGTGGACCGATTGGAGCATCAGCGGCATGCTTTATTGCTTAGAGAAATACAATGGCTTTGGCTATCGTTCTAAAGGAATTAATACGCCTTATCTCTGGAGTTTCTCTAATCAATACTCGAAAGGAAAATTTGTTGCTGATAACAAGTTTGATCCCGATGCAGTTTCGCAACAAATAGGTGCAGCGGTAATACTTCGTCGCATGAGTGAATTAGGAATCGCCATTGCAGGAGAAAAAGATCTCATCTCCCAAATAAAACAATTAGGCGCACAGGTTCATTACGATCCTGATAACTATAACATCGATGCAGAGCAATTACAAAAACTTTTGAACAATGCAGGACAACATTTACGGATAGACGGAGAAGCAGGCAGAAATACCAGCAATGCGTACCAGCGAATAAGCGGAAACTATTTGGCAGGCGACCCTATGAGTTGATCTGATTTTTTCACCTCATAACTACATAGCTATGTTCATTCATCAAATCGCACTGGTATGCCAGTCAAAAAAAGTCAAGATGTCGGAGCTTACCAAAGCCAGCGCCGCTTTGCAAAAGCAAGCCACAAAAGATCTTTCACCCATTTGGGATGTAAAAGCAACCGTTGATGTTTTTGAAAACATCAAGGACATTCCTCTCGGCTACTGGCCTGTCATCATTATGGATCAAATTGATGATCCTGATGCTGCAGGCTATCATGATGATAAAAATCACCAGCCTTATGCTCTTGTTGAATACAGCAGGAGCTGGACGTTAACCTGCTCTCATGAAATATGCGAAATGCTGGTTGACCCTTATGGCAACAGGATGAAAAGCGGTCTTTCGCCTAACGGCAAAGAACGTGTGCACTACCTGGTAGAAGTTTGCGACCCCTGCGAAGACAGCAAATATGCCTATTTCATCAACGGGTTTTTGGTTTCTGATTTTTATACACCCGAATATTTTGATGGCGGCGGC
>JBEHXT010000057.1:0-2657 GCA_048498555.1 Bacteroidota bacterium | reverse complement strand
ATCAATCCAAACGATATTGAAAGTATAGACATCGCAAAAGACGCTGCTGCAACTGCTATTTATGGTAGCAGAGCTGCAAACGGAGTTGTATTTATTACAACTAAGAAAGGGAAAGCAGGTAAGGCAAAAGTTTCTTACAACGGATGGGTAAGCTTTAGTAATGCATACGGACTTCCTGATTTATTAAATGCTGCAGATTACATAAAGTTTAAGACATCTGCTGTTGCAAACAATCCAACTGCCTCGGCAATTACATATAATTCTCTCAATGGTCCGGATGGCAAACCGATAGATACGAAGTGGTCCGACCAGGTTTATCGCCAGGGATTTTCTCAAAGTCATAATGTAAATGTGTCTGGTGGAAACGATAACACCAGCTATTACTTTTCGACTGGTTATACTGCACAAGAAGGCATTCTGAAAAAGAATGACTTTAAAAGGATGAATACATTGTTCAACATCGACAGCCGTATCAGCAAAATATTTTCAATAGGAGGTAAGATTTCTTATTCTAATGAAAAAAATCTTGCAGCTACTACTTCTGGTTCTTTGAACGGTGCGGCGTTTAATACCGGTGGCCTTGGACGCTTGTCATTTGTATTGCCGCCAATTCTTTCTCCGTATAATAATGATGGCAGCTATAACATTAATGGATCGGCAATTGGAAGCGCCAACATTACAGGTATTTCTTCATTATCATATTATAACCCTGTTGTGCAGTTGGATTTGAGCCGTTCCAACAGTGAGTTTAATCATTTCCAGTCGAACATTTACGCTCAATTAAAACCAGTGAATTGGCTCACATTAAGAACACAGTATGGGATAGATTACCTGTTGATTGATAATGACATCTTTTGGACTCCGGTTTCCGGCGACGGCTGGAGCTATAACGGTTATGCATGGGCTGGAGCAGAAAAATATAAGACCTGGCTTTGGACAAATACAGCTCAATTTGACTACACCTTTGCTTCAAAGCATAGCGTTAATTTGCTCGTTGGTTCAGAGCAGCAAAGACGTACATCTTCCGGATATGGAATACAACGTCAAAGTCTTTCTGATTTAGCTTATGATGTGGTTCAGGCAGGTTTTACAACTAATAATCCTGCAGACTTATTCTTAGGCGAAAACTATCTCTTCTCTAAATTCGGAAGGGCTAACTACAATTACAATAAGAAGTATTTCCTGAGTGGAAATGTTCGCCAGGATGAATATTCCGCTTTAGGCATTAAGAAAGGAACATTCTGGGGTGCATCGGCAGGATGGCAAATAAACAAGGAAAACTTTTGGGAAAGTGCCGGACTCGGAAAAGTATTTTCTGATTTCCGCATCAGGGGCAGTTATGGAAAAGTAGGTAATATTTCAGGTATTGGAGATTATTCGCCCTATTCTACTTTTGGTTCAGGCTTATACGGAGGTAATGCTACTCTTGCTTTCTCTTCGGTTGGTAATGATAAACTGCAATGGGAGACAAGTACAAAAACAGATGTTGGTTTCAACTTCGGTTTACTCAAGGACAGGATCAGCGGCGAATTTTCTTACTATAAAAACAATATCGATCACCTGATATTGAATGTGCCTCAATCACCTTCAACAGGTCTTCCAACATCAGTTCCTCAAAACGTAGGAACCATGTATAACAAAGGCGTTGAAATTACTTTGAACGCTACGCCACTTCTTAAAAAGAACTTCAGTTGGAATACTTCGTTCAACATAACATTTAATAAAAACGAAGTAACCTATTTGGCTCCTGGCTTACCTTACATCACAACGTCTACTTCAAGTTTAGAAACTGTAAGCAGAACGCAGGCAGGTTATCCAATCGGATACTTGTGGGTAATTAAAACGGGTGGTGTTGATCCTACAACAGGTAAAAGAATATTTATAAATTCGGCTGGTACCAAGGTTTATTATCAGTACTATGCTCCAAGCGGCACATTCAACTATTCAACACAAGCCGATGGTACTGTTAAGTATGTAAGTCCGACAGGAGCAACTTCTATTTCCCAGGCAGCGGATGCGGTTATGTATGCCAACACTCAGCCCAAACAATATGGTGGTTGGGATAATACTTTCCGTTATGGGAATTTTGATCTCAATGTATTGCTGACTTATCAAACAGGCTTCTATGTTTATTACGGTAGCAATGCCGGCTTGCACGATCAACGTTGGTGGAATAATGACAGAGATGTATTAACAGATGCATGGACAAAACCGGGTGAACCCGGAAAACTGTGGCCAAAACCTGTTTATGGTGATAACGTATCCAATGGTTCTGCAATGCCTCTTGACATAAATGTATTCAAAGGCGATTTTGTAAAAGTGAGAAATGTGACTCTTGCATACACACTTCCAACAACAGTTTTAAGCAGGGCTAAGATTAGTTCAGTTAAAATATATGTAAGCGGGCAAAACCTTGCAATTATTACAAAATATCCTGGACCAGATCCGGAAGTATCGTCTAACGGTAATACTACTACCGGCCAGGGTATTGACAGAAATACTGCTGCAAATGCCAGAACAATATTGTTAGGATTAAACATTGGATTCTAATCAAAACCGAAAAACATTACTACAATGAAAATTGCTTATAAATATTTATTGCTGGCAGGCTTTGGTGCCATGTCGGTTACCTCCTGCAAAAAAGATAGTTGGTTAAG
>JBEHXT010000056.1:0-2702 GCA_048498555.1 Bacteroidota bacterium | reverse complement strand
TCGAGATCTTTTGCATTTATTTTTACCGATGCAGTAGTTAAGTTTTTATCGCTGATAGACATCAAACCATTATCGGTTCTTTTTTGTGCGACCACCACAACTTCATCAAGACCTCTTGCTGTAACTTTCATGGTTACATTAATAGATGTCCTGGTGCCAATGCCTTGCTTGATAGTTTCAGTTCCTATGAAAGAAAAAGCCAGCGAGTCGGCTTTGTTTTCAATATGGATAGCATAGTTACCATCAACATCTGTTATTACTGCTTTTACTGTACGTTGGTCTGCATCAACTTCGGCAACAGTAACACCATTCAAAGGCTTTCGGTTTTGGTCAAGCACACGGCCCTGAACAGTAACTCCCCTTTGATTGCCCTGGGCGACTGCACTTGCATTTATCAAAAGAAGCGCAATGCAAAAGGTAAAAAGTTGCAGTATCAATTTTTTCATATTGCAGTTTGTATAGTTCATTAATTAGACTTCAAATAATTATCGATAAGGTGAATGACTGTCCTGTTGGAGAGGTTATTGCTCTGCGAAACGATCACATTCGCTTTCCTGTTTTTCACATCGGTTATTTGTATACTGCCCGGCGCATTGAGCACTGTGATTGGTATAACTTCACCCTGCGCATTTTTCAACATAGTTTCGTAGGAACCGGATTCTTTTCCATCGGGCACAAGCGAATATTTTGCCAGGATGTGGTACTGAATGAAACTTATAACCTTATCCAATTGCGCTGCAGTCCATCCAGAAGCGGTAAGGTTAGGTGCCCCTGTTGTGGTGTTTCCGGGCAATACACCATCTTTTACAGCCTGTTTTATAGCGTTGCTATCCGGAACAAACACGGTGTATAACGTACCAGACGAAGTACCGGTAATTTCACCTGTGGTTGAATTATAAAGTCCTGAGCCATTTAAAAATTGAGCGAAATAATAAAAATTGGAATTAGCTGCGGCGCCGAGGTTCATTATATGCTTGCCAAAAAGGAAGGAACTATAAGTAAGCAAGCCGTCAAGATAATATACGGTGCCATTCTTGGCTGTTTTTACGCTATCAACCTTAACTGTTTTACCTGCATCCTGTGTTCCGGCAGTAAAAACATTGTTGGCATTCCATTTAATAAACTCACCATTGTAAGATTCTCCAATGTCAGGGAGGGCTAAAGAAGTTACATTCTTAGTTAACACTCCTGTATTTAAGATCCGTAATAAAGTTTGACGAATTGATTCACCGGATGTAACTGTGGTACCGGATGTAAATGTGTACAGGTTGCTGTTCACATCGTAGTCATATCCTGCAGCTCTTAACACAGCATCCGGCATCATGAACAAAGTGAATTTGGAATTAGGGTTGGTAATAACAAATTTCAGATCGGTATTCAACAGCCTTGTCATAATGGAAAACTTCGGATCGAGATAAGCTTTACCATACACAGTAGAGAAAACGTTTGCTTCCTGAACTTTGCTGGTTCCGTAAAACATTCCGTTACTCAAAATCTTACGATCGATGACGTCTGTTTGCGGATTAAATCTTGCTTCTTCACCAACAAAATTTATTGAGGAACTGAATTTACTTGGCCATACGGGTAATACCCACATGTGCGCATTTAAAAAGTCCAATATGATTGATGTTGGTGTATTATCGAAAGAGCCGTAGTATTCAAGCAAGGTGTTCTTTTCGTAATCAAGCAAAACATCATTTTTAGGAACAAACATGGTCCATGAATTTTGCTGACCATCGTTATCCTGTAGCTTGAGGTAGTTTTCGTTGTTTGGAGAAAATGCCAGAGATGTATTGTAAACCTTAACGTACACTTGTTTGTTGTCTCCTGTTAATAATTTATAGCGGTTAGTAGCATCGCTGTTAGCAACAAAGCTTACCATGTATTTATCAAACAGCTTTCTGAACTCGCTGTATTCAGGTTTGCTTCTCAGGTATTCTTCTATTGAAGGAAGAGGTGTGAGCACCCTGTCAATTTCATGAATCACTCCATTTTCCGCAGCAATGTCCTGAGTAACAACTTTTGCTTCACCTACATTAAAACCACCATACTGAGTATTTGGGTAGAAATAATTATAATCGCTTGCCGTTAAGCCCCTGCTGTTGAAATAAACATCAGTAAAATAAGGAACGTATTTATTGTTATTATCGGTTGATATATAAGAGCCATTCCTGTTTGATTGAATGGTTTTTACAACCTGCCCATTTTGCATGGTGTCGTCATAAAAACTGGAGTAGTACGCAGTACGACGCCTGAATGCCTGGTCGGGCAACCAACCGGTGCTTGATTGGTAATCATCAATCCTGTCTTTTTCAAAAGCATTATACACAAGCATGAACTGGACCATTGCACGGGCTTTTGCAGAATCCAATTTTTCAACCGACGTATTGTTGATTGTAAAATATGCCTGGAATGCAGAATCATTAGGTGCAAAAATTGTCCAGTAACCGGCAGCATTCAAAGTTTCTTTGTAACCTGCTTTATCAATTACAGCTAAAAAGTTTTTGAACTTTCCTTTTGACTGCAATTGCTGGTAAATAGGAGGTTCCAAATTCGACGGCCGTGCATAGTAATCATCAAACTTCTTCTTACAACTAAACAAACTTGTTATACTCAGAAGGAGAATCGTTATTCGTTTAAAATAATACATGGTATGATAAAGCATTAAAGTTTAGTTTTCTTTAAAAAAGACCTGACTGTAT
>JBEHXT010000055.1:0-2743 GCA_048498555.1 Bacteroidota bacterium | reverse complement strand
TTTGTGTATTCAATAATTGGTGAAGCATCCGAGGCAAGAAAATGTTCGCCTTTGCCAATGCCAATTACCAGCGGACTTCCTTTGCGTGCAGCAATAACTGTTGAAGGATCGTTATTGTCGATGAGAACAATTACATATGCACCAACAATTCTTTTTAGGGCAATGCGAACAGCTTCTTCAAGTGCGCAGTTGTTATTTGTTTTGATGTCTTCAATGAAGTTGAGCAAAACTTCAGTATCTGTTTCGCTATGAAATTTGTATCCTTTGTTGAGGAGTTCTTGTTTTATCTGTGCGTAGTTCTCAATAATTCCGTTATGGATCATGGCTAAATTGCCGGATGCGGACATGTGCGGGTGAGCATTGCAATCATTCGGTTCGCCATGTGTAGCCCAACGTGTGTGACCAATACCCACGTTTGCGTGAAGATCTTTTCCCTGAAGGGTTTCTTCGAGGTCAGCAACTTTTCCTTTCTTCTTATAAACTTTTAAGCCGCTGTTCAAAAGTGCAATACCGGCGCTGTCGTAACCCCTGTATTCCAGTCTTTTCAGGCCTTTCAGGATAATTGGATAAGCTTCTCTAGGACCAATGTAAGCAACTATGCCACACATAATTTGTTGTTGTTTTAGGTTTCGTTTTCTAAATTCTATGCGAAAATCTTAAAAATAGGGCAGGAATCAAAAACGAAGTGATGGCGTTATTTGTTTTTGAACAATAAGATAATGAGACTTGACATAAATAATAGCTTAGATACCTTAAATTTGCCATTACACCCTGTTGAATTTACTACTCCACATTCCTTAGACAAAACTTTCTGATAAACGCCAAGCATTTAAGACGGCCTAATTTCGGCGTCGGCTATATTATTGATTTAAAGAAGTGGCAATAAACTTATGAGAAATATAATTTGCATAATTGCGTGCCTGGTTATTTCAGGATACTGTTTTTCACAAACGCATACACCCAAAACCGTTACCATTACCAGTAACTGTAAAGGCTATTACGAATATCTGCCAATAAACTATAGCAGTTCTAATAAGCAATACCCGCTATTGATTTATTGTGCAGGAGCAGCAAGTTTTGGCTCAGGTACTACATCGCAATTGAGTAAACTTCTTGCCGAAGGCCCAGCTTATTATATTAACAACAACCAGTTTCCGAAAACCTTTACAACTGCAACTGAGGTTACTTCTTTTATCGTGATTTCACCACAATTTGTTGCATGGCCTACTCCGGCAGATGTGGAGGCCGTCTTAAATTACGTCCTTTCCCAGGGCTATAAAATTGACCAATCAAGAATTTATCTTGCCGGTTTTAGTGCGGGAGGTGACGTAACGTGGAAGTATCCAAATACTGGTCTTTTAAAAGCAAAGAGGCTTGCGGCCTTGGTCCCCGTTGCAGGATATAATTATCCTTATGTTGATTCGGGTGCAAAATATATTTCGGCAGCTAACTTGCCAGTTTGGGCCTTGCACAGCACAAGCGATCAAACAGCACCTTACACGTGGTCGCAAAATTTTGTGAATAAGATCAACAGCTTTAATCCTCCAATCCGGGCAAAGATT
This sequence comes from Bacteroidota bacterium, assembly GCA_048498555.1. GTDB lineage: Bacteria > Bacteroidota > Bacteroidia > Chitinophagales > Chitinophagaceae > Danxiaibacter. Next base: position 1,181 of record JBEHXT010000055.1, on the reverse strand, counting down.
ACTTTAGTAAGCGGCATTGACCATGATCCGTCCAAAACCTATTTCTATAATCCTTCTTTCAGAGATGGCGGGTACAATGTTTACGAATGGATGTTGTTGTACAGAAGAAATTATCCGCCGGTTGCAAAAGCAGGTACCGATGTGGCGATAACTCTTCCAGTAAATTTTGTTACAGTAAATGGCACCTCGTCGTATGATCCTGAAAATAGTGCATTAACCTATTTATGGACAAAAGTTGGTGGTCCTTCGGCCTATTCAATTAATAACGAAAACGCATCTTCACCTGTTATTTCAAATTTAGTTGCGGGCATATACAATTTCGAATTGACTGTAACTGACGCCAATGGTTACACTGGAAAGGATACGGTTAAGATAACTGTAACTAATCCCAACCCCAACATTTTACCTGTAGCAAATGCAGGTAATGATTTTTCAATTTTGCTGCCACAAACCACCGCTACATTGAATGGGTCATTGTCTCACGATGCAGATGGCTCTATTGAATCGTACGTTTGGACCGAGATTGCCGGACCTGTTCAGATGAGTATCGCAAACGGGGTGACTCCATCTATCAGCAATCTTAAAAAAGGCATTTACTTATTTAAATTAACGATTAATGACAATGAAGGCGGAGCCGATAGCGATACTGTTCAGTTAACAGTCATCAATCCATTCCCCAACAAGGCACCGGTAAGTGATGCGGGTTCTAATCAAACCATTACACTACCAACCAATTCAACAGTACTCAACGGCTCTTCGTCAACAGACATTGATGGTGTAATCTCAAGTTATTTATGGACACAAATTACCGGACCTTCGACAGCAACTATTGTAACTCCTGGTGAGGTCACAACTTCTGTTGCCAACCTTATACAAGGCACTTACAAATTTGAATTGAAGGTTACTGACGATAGCAGTGCAGTTGGGAAAGATACCGTACAAGTAATTGTGTTTCCAGCACCAACTATTAATAATAGGTATGTGCGGGTGAATCTTTACGGTGGAACAAATCCGTACAACCAGGACGGTTGGAATAATTGGAATGTTACGGGATCAACTAATATCACCTCATCTAATTTTAATTATAGCGATGGTTCTATTTCTTCGATAAATGCAGTTTTAAGTTATTCGCAAGGTGTAGGTGATAACGGCGCATCTTATGGAGGAACTATGTGTCCTCC
>JBEHXT010000054.1:0-2776 GCA_048498555.1 Bacteroidota bacterium | reverse complement strand
TATTGCGTGTGCAATCGGTTTTGCAAATACCAACATCTCCGAAAGATACTTGTCATCAAGATCAAAGAATTTATCTGTTTCAACTTTTGGAATGACAAGCGTATGTCCTTCACGCAAAGGAAAAATATCAAGGAAGGCAAAGAAGTTATCATTCTCTGCTATCTTGTAGCTTGGTATTTCGCCTGCAATGATTTTTGAAAAGATGGTCATGGTAATTTGACGATTTGAGAGTTCGACAATGGGACAATAACTTCCTAACATTATCTGTCTTTACTTGCTCACTATTGTTCTGAACGATGAAGAGTGCGACGCAACGAAGCTAAATAGTAGCAATGTTGCAGGGTTCACAATCACCATCCATATTTAAAGAACTCATTTCATTGGCACACCGGCACATAATCACCTCTTCGGATTAAATACTAATGTCTTCTACCTTAAATTTAAGAACACCTGCGGGAGCGGTTACTTCAGCAACTTCGCCAACTTGTTTGCCTAACAATCCTTTTCCAATTGGCGAGGTAACAGATATCTTTCCCAATTTTAAATCAGCTTCTGTTTCGCTAACAATCTGGTAGGTGACTTCTTTTTTTGTATTAAGGTTAGTAACTTTTACTTTGGTTAAAATAGAAACCTTGCTTGTGTCAATAGTTGATTCGTCTACAATTCTTGCAGTAGCAATTTGACCTTCCAACGCTGCGATTTTTGCCTCAAGCATACCCTGGGCTTCTTTAGCTGCGTCATATTCAGCGTTTTCCTTTAAATCGCCCTTTTCACGAGCTTCAGCAATAGCCCTTGATGCCGCAGGACGTTCAACACTTTTCATCTGCTGCAATTCTCCCTTCATTTGTTCCAGCGTTTCTTTGGTAACGTACTGTACTCCGTTCATAGTAAATAGGTTTAGAATAGAAAGAAAAAAATAACAACGCCTCAGTTCTTCAACCGAAGCGTTGCATATTTAATAGATGTAAAGATAAATCTTATTCCGTTACAAACGTCATTGCGCAGGCAAATGGGTTTGAATGATCAGCTTTTTATGAATGGTTCCTGTTTCAGTAATTAACTGTACTAAATAAGCACCTGGTTTCCACTGGCCGGTATTGACGGAAAAAACATTTGAGCCTTGCCTTAAGGTTAAACCTTTTGCTTCAATGAGTGCTCCGGCAAAATCATACACCATCATTTTTAAATCCTGCTTTTTATCTGAAGACATGGCAATTTGAACACCTGTTGTGGCAGGATTTGGAAATATTAAGGCATCATTTTGCTTAACAGGAAGGTTTAGTCTAACAATGCTTGAATAGAAGATAGCCTTGTTGCTCATTTTAATTTTGAGACGGTAATAGATGAAGGGATTTCTAATAGTTGAAACATCCTCGTGAAATACATAGCTTGACATCGGATCATCTGTAGGTTGAGCTAAAACTTTTCCTACAGTTGAAAACTCTTCACCATCAATGCTTCGCTGGATCTCAAAATATTCAGTTGAATTATTAGCAGCCGTAGTCCAGTTGAGTTGCGACTGGGCGTCTGAAATACTTCCCCTGAAAGATGTAATTGTATTGGACAAAACTTTACACGTAGCATCGTAAGTAATGCTGACGGTATCGTATGCATAAGGATTACATGCTGCGGATAATCTTTGAGTGACTATATAAGTACCCGGTGCATCAACCGTAATACCAGTTCCCGTATTTGCTCCCACAATATGTCCATCAGAAGTTGACCACGAATAATATGATGAACCGGATGGATTTTGAACAGTGATATCGCTCACACTTCTGGTAGCACATAAAATAGGAACATTTGCTGCAACGTCAACTCTTGGTGCCAGGAACAAATCAATAGGAGCAACAAAGTCTTTTAACTCCGACGTAAATGATTCTGATGCACGGGTCTTCACTACAATTCTATTGAAAGGTGTTCCGCAAACATCAGTGCCGAATGCAGTCACAGGGTCAAGGCCCAGTTTTGTAAGGTTTACGGAAAACTCCATGAATTGATTGGCGCTGTACTTGGTAACCATGCTATTGTTTTCGAGAATTACATTGAACGCCCCTGGCCATTCGTTGTTTCCGCATTGCAATCCTGTATAAAATGCACCAGCAGTTTTTGGTAAAATACTGGCGTAACCAAATTGTGCGCCTGATGATGCACCATCAAATTGGCCCGACCAGCTAAAAGCTGCAGGTGTTATACTTAATGATGCTTTGTCAACCCAAATACGGGCTTCAATATTGGTAAGTGATGAACTTTGATAGGAAGCCGAAAAAATAATATCGCCTGGCCTTATTACGTTACCTGATGCATCAAATTGCCAGCTTGTATGGCCTGCATCAGCACCATAGCCATACCAGGCATGAGAAACTCGATCATAATAAATATCTGTCTGGTACAATTCAAAATCGAAATAACGGTTACCAGTAACGTTATCTAAAGAAAGGGCACCAAAAAACCAAAGTGAGTCGGTTGTACTCGGGCCAGCCCTTCTTACATGCATATACATATCAAGGATATCATTTTTATCAGGTATGCCCTGTATGCCGCCCGACCATAATTGAGGACTCATTCCATTTTTATCCGCACCAGCAGTAAAAACTGTTGTGTCGTTACCATGATAATCACGCACAAACAAAGCATCGAGCCAAAGCCTGTTGTTAACGATGCTATATGGAGGTTTACTCATCCCTCTATAAAAAGAAGTCATTCTTCTTGGGTAAGGAGATACATCAGTAGCATAGCCGTTAATGATAGCCGATGCACCTGTTGTATCAATAAC
>JBEHXT010000053.1:0-2816 GCA_048498555.1 Bacteroidota bacterium | reverse complement strand
AATGAGAAATGTAAGAGTGTTGATTGGTCAAATGATGTTGAGGATTTCTTAGGAATAATTTAGAACATTGGTAAAAGAAAAGGGCCGAATAGAAATTCAGCCCCGTGTAAAATCCAATATCCTATGAAAAACCAGTACGAATGTAGATGGTTTATGAAATAAAAACAGCCGTACTACTACGGAATTTTACAGGTGTTACCACGCACTTTTTTTGCGTCATATGTCGACCCAACTTGTATAATACAAATCCAATTATAAATTAAGATTGCAGAATGCCGTATCAAGCCTTCCGCCGGAACTTTCGTTTAAATAAAGTGAAGGCGTCACAAGAGAGGTTATAGTGATACCATCGCTCGCCAAAAAAAAATGCCCCTCTTCAGGAGCATTCAAATTGATTTACTTGCATTTAATTTCCTGCCAACGCAGCTCTTGGACCTCCTGCTGCAAAAACTGCAAGGGCTCTTGCTTGTTGTCCTTTGCTAAACATAAACATACAGGCATCGTCGGTGTAATCCATGTAGTTCATTGACATATCTCCATTGTTGCTACATGTTTTATGTGGATATGCCGGGCACCCAAAATTGGCGTCCGCCTGGTTTGGCGTATCTATCACAAGATCGGAGCCTGAACACGAACCTCCATCATCGCCCCATATATGCCTTAAATTCATCCAATGCCCCACTTCATGCGTTGCGCTTCTTCCGAGGTCATAAGTGCTTATATAAGTTCCGGCAGGATACTTAGCCCTGCTGCCAAATGCCGAATACAAAATAACTACTCCATCGGTACTGGCCTTGCCACCTGGAAACTGTGCATAGCCTAATAAACCCTGGCCCAGCTTGCAAACCCAAATATTTAGTTTGTGTGTGGGATCAACAGCATTATCGCCGCCGCGGGCAGAGCTTTTTACAGCATCATTCGAAGAAAAACTTTTAGTTCTTGTGCTAACACGGTTTGTTTGAAATAATGAAAAATGAACGCCGAAACCAGCTGAAGTTACAGTGCTAAAAGCAGAAGGTGTTCCATTAATATCGTTATTAGCAGCTGCGTAGTCTTCGTTCAATACATCTATCTGCGATTGAATTTGCTGGCTGCTGATATTTTGCGCCGCAGTATTGTATATCACGTGAACAACTACCGGTATTTCAATTGTTGAATTGGTGTTGCTCACCTTTCCGCTTTGGATCAACCTTTGAGTAAAGGTTTCAATCTGATCCATTTTTTGTTTTAAAGTGGGATCTGCCTTGAGTTGTTCCTGTAAAACATCGTAAGAAGCACAAGTCCTTTTTGTAATTGCCTGTGTTTCACCACTGCCGTCAGACGGCGCAACTGATTTTTGACATGCGGTAAAAAGCAACGTCAAACCCAATAGGGTAAAAGTAATTTTTCTCATGTGATGTCGTTGATAAGTTAATGAATTGAGTGTGTACTTGTAAGTTAAGAAAATTTATTCACCAACAATTCATCACCCTCAAATCAAGCAACACCACATGTTTTGGCATTACAAAAGGCAGTAATCATTTATGGATTTCCGAAGTGAAGTTGAATTCAATATCAGGATTATTATTTCGTTCAGTATTGAGAAACCATTCGCTTTGAGCCAGGTAAACCAAATGCCCGTCCTTATCGTTTGCTATGTTAGCCGATTTAAAACGGGTGAATTCTTCCAGCTTCTTCGGATCTGAACTTGTAATCCAGCAGGCTTTGTAATATGGCATCGAATTGAAAACAACAGATGCTCCATACTCATGAAGCAAGCGATATTGAATTACCTCAAACTGTAGTTCACCAACGCAACCAATAATTTTTTTGTTACCACCAAATTGGGTGAATAGCTGCGCAACACCTTCATCGGTCAATTGCAAAAGACCTTTTTCGAGTTGCTTTGTTTTCATCGGGTCTTTGTTCACCACTTCTTTAAAAATTTCGGGAGAGAAAGAAGGAATACCTGTAAAATAAAAATCTTCTCCTTCTGTTAGTGTATCTCCTATTTTAAAATTACCCGTATCAAATAATCCGACAACATCGCCGGGATAAGCATCTTCTACCACATTCTTTTCACGGGCCAAAAATGAATAAGGATTACTGAAGCGAACTTCTTTATCTAACCGAACGTGGTGGAAATATTTATTGCGTTCAAACTTTCCGGAGCATACTCTTAAAAATGCGATCCGGTCTCTATGCTTTGGATCGAGGTTGGCATGTATCTTAAAAATAAATCCACTGAATTTATCTTCATCAACGGCAACTAATCTTTTATTGGTTTCGCGGCTGCGGGGTTCCGGCGCAATGCGTATGAAAGTATCAAGCATCTCCTTTACGCCAAAGTTGTTGATAGCACTTCCAAAAAATACAGGTGCCACATCGCCACTTAAATAAGTTTCGCCTTGTAATTCGCCATAAACACCTTCAATCAATTCAACGTCTTCACGCAAAGTAGCCGCATCTCTTTCTCCTAGCTTTTCATCAAGAATATTTGAAGAAAGATCAGAGATGAGAATGGTATCATCTTCACTTGCTTTTGTATTTGGTGAAAATAAACGAAGGTTTTTTTCATGAAGATCGTACACGCCTTTAAAATCTTTTCCCTGGTTAATAGGCCATGTCATTGGGTGTAGCGAAATGGATAATTCTTTTTCAATTTCCTCTAAAAGATCAAAACGGTTTTTCCCGTCACGATCAAGTTTGTTGATGAAAACAATAACAGGTGTTTTCCGCATACGGCAAACCTGCATCAATCTTCTTGTTTGGTCTTCCACCCCATTTACACTATCCACTACAAGGATTACACTGTCAACAGCAGTTAAGGTTCTGAA
>JBEHXT010000052.1:0-2913 GCA_048498555.1 Bacteroidota bacterium | reverse complement strand
TGAAGAAGCCTTCATACTTCTTCATCCCGTTTGTTTTTTCTTCAAGCGTTGGAATTTTTTGTGCGAATACAACCAGGGGCAGAGTCAAAAAGAGAAGGACGAACAACTTCATAAGCAGGGTTTGGTAATAAATATAATTATAAAAAGCCTTTGTTGATTTGCCTATTACTTCCATTTGTTCATCCACTGCGGAAGAAAGTGTTTTTTAATTCGTTCGTTGGTGTACCAGGTTTCTCCTGGTTAAATTAATGGAACCCACAGGGTTAATTAGTAAGGGAAATTTTTCAATGGTTACATTGCTTTGATCTAATCCAAATCCTTTTTCCTCGCTCAGGCTTTTTTCTTTGATGCGGAAATAAAAATTCATGATCACTCTTTCAATGAATGGAAGATCATTATCGCTGGAAAGAAATTTCTCCATCACTACAAATTGCACATCGCCAACAGGCGTGGTTCTTTGTAATCTTTCATATTTACTATCTACTGCAATTTCATGGTTGCGGATCATTTCGCTAATTACTTTCTTAAACATCAAATTGGTTCTTGGGGATACACGAAAACCCAACTGGAACTCTACCCTTATTACTTCGTTCGATACAATTTGTTTTACCGTGTACTCGCTTGTATAGGGTTCATCAACTGTATGTACATGAACGAACCAGTAGATATCTGCCCGTTTGGGCTTGCCGCTTAATATGGAGTAGATGATTTTATGTTCTATTTCTTTTGGATTATCTGCTGATGTCAGGTACACCAAATGCGTTGCGTATTTGGGAACAGTAAGGTCATTACTCAACTCCTGTAACATGGACAGGTAGGGTTCAAGCCTCACAAACTCCACGTAGCGATTCTTAATCTTTCTTGCCTGGTACCAGGTGTACATTACACCTATCAATCCAATTTCAAAAATCAAAAACATCCAGCGCTGCTTAATCTTTGCAACATTGGCAACGAAGAAGGATATTTCAACGGTAAGAAAAACAAGAAGAATGCAGGTGACAACAGGCAGCAACCATTTTTTTACAAACTTCATGTAATAGAACATCAATATGGTTGTCATTAGCATGGCGATGGTGATAGAAAAACCATAAGCGGCTTCCATTTTGCCTGATTCCCTGAAGTACAGCATTACAGCCATGCAACCAATCCAAAGAATAATGTTGATGCTTGGCACATACACCTGGCCGCGAATAAGAGTTGGATATTTCACGCGGATCTTCGGCCAGAAATTTAACCGCATGGCCTCTGTAATTAAAGTAAAAGAACCTGATATTAATGCCTGGCTTGCAATAATGGTAGCTGATGTTGCTATGATGATACCTATGATCAAAAACCAATGCGGCATCATTTCATAAAAAGGATTCAGCCCATTTAAAAAATTTTCTTTCCTCAGCATGAGCCATGCACCCTGTCCAAAATAATTCAACAACAAGGCTGTCTTCACAAAAATCCAACTGTATTGAATGTTTCTTCTTCCGCAATGACCAAGGTCGGAATACAATGCCTCTGCACCTGTTGTGCATAAAAACACGGAGCCTAAAAGCCAAAAGCCGTGTGGATATTTTGAAAGCAAATCGTACGCATATACAGGATCAATTGCTTTCAATATTGAGGGATACATGATGATGTAGCTTACACCTAAAACAGACAGCATGGAAAACCATATCAGCATCATGGGACCAAAAGACCTTCCAATCAAATTCGTTCCGAATTGCTGAAAGAAAAACAGCAGTGAAAGAATGCCTATGATGATACCAACCGTTACGAAATTGCCTGGTGCAATAATATGCTCTAAACCATGGACACCACTTAATCCTTCAATAGCTGAAGAAACAGATATAGGAGGTGTTATAATGCCATCAGCCAACAAAGTTCCGGCGCCTATAATGGCAGGCAGGTAGAGCCATTTGCGATAACGCCTTACAAGAGCAAACAATGAAAATATACCTCCTTCTCCACGATTGTCCGCTTGCAGGGTAAGCACAATATATTTAAACGTTGTTTGCAAGGTCAATGTCCAGAATATGCAGGAGATGCCACCATAAATTAATTCAGGAGTAATCTCTCTTTTGCCCACAATTGAACTCATTACGTAAAGCGGTGAAGTGCCAATGTCACCATAAATAATTCCCAGTGCCACCAGCAGGCCTGCTGCTGATAGCTTATTAATTTGTTTGCTCATTAACTGTATTTACTTTTTGGTTAGCTCATGCGCCTGAAAGAAATCTGTAGCCAACACCTGTTTCTGTAATAAGATGTAGCGGGTGATTAGGATCTGCCTCAATTTTTTTTCGTAGCTGGGCAACATATACCCGCAGGTATTGCGACTGCTGCGTGTACGTTGGCCCCCAAATTTGTTTTAAGATGTATTGTTGCGTTAACACCTTGCCTTCGTTTTGCGCCAGCAAGGCAAGTAATGAATATTCAGTTGCCGTCAACTTTATCACTTCACCCTCCTTCTTTACGGTTCTTGATGAAAGATCAATTTCCAAATCGTTGAAATGAAGAACAGGAAAATCTTCTGCGTCTGCAGACAGGCGCAAGGCGCTGCGAAGTCTTGCCAATAGTTCCCCGGTTCTGAAAGGTTTTATAATGTAGTCGTTTGCACCATTGTCCAGTGCGTCAACAATATCTTCTTCATCATTTTGAACAGAAATAATAATAACAGGTTTGGTGTACCATCCCCGAAGTTTTTTTAAAACGGATTGACCACTTTCATCAGGCAATCCAAGGTCAAGTAAAACAATATCGGGAGGATGATTTGTACTCAACACCAATCCTTCCTTTGCAGTAGCTGCGTTTTGCACTTTGTATCCGTTCGATTCCAATGTAATCTGCAGCAGGTTTCTTATCTGCGGTTCATCGTCAATTACCAATACGTAAGCTTCATTCATTTTTTAATTCATTTGGGTA
>JBEHXT010000051.1:0-2927 GCA_048498555.1 Bacteroidota bacterium | reverse complement strand
ATAATCACACAGGGTTGTTGATAATCTACAAGTTTGCGGCTGTCCTCAACTGTTTCAATATGCCTTAGTCCGGGAAAATCAAAAGGGTCATCATCAATTGTCATTACTTGCTGCAGACGTTCATTAAACTGGCCGGTGTATTTCTTCAGTGTTTGCGTGGCTTTTAGGCTTAATGGGCTATCGATGAAGTATAGCACTTCGGGTAAACGCTTTTCAAGGCTTAGTTGATTCAGGGCATACAATACTTCCTGTGTTCTTCCTACACTAAAAGCGGGTATTACCAGTTGCCCGCCCTTGTCCACGCAAGTTTTTTTGATCCATTTGTGAAGGGTTTCAATTGTGTTGAAAGAAATATCGTGATGCTTACTGCCATAGGTACTTTCTAAAATAATATAGTCTGCTTGCGGTGCTTCCGCCGGTGGAGGTAATAGAACAGAACGATACCTTCCGATATCGCCGCTGAACAACACGTTTGTTTCCTTTCCGTTCTCTGTAATGCGAATACTGATGGCGGCACTTCCAATTAAATGTCCTGCATTGGTAAACATAGCTTCCACACCTTCCACCACCGTAAACCATTCATCGTACTCAAAACAATGAAACAACTCCAGGGTTTTTGCCACATCATCAGCCGTATATAATGCCTCGTAAGGTGGCAGGTTTTTGGCCGCTCTTTTTTTGTTGATAGATTCTACTTCGTAGGTCTGAATTTCTGCACTGTCGTACAACAGTATTTCTGTAAGGTCTCGTGTGGCGGGTGTTGAAATGATCTCACCATTGTAGCCTTCCTTCACCAATTTTGGCAGCAGGCCTGAATGATCGATGTGCGCATGGGAAAGAAGCACTGCACTTATCTTATCAGGACTAAAACCAAAGTGCTCATTTAATGCATCTGTTTCTTTTCCCAAGCCCTGGAACATACCGCAGTCCAGCAAAATTTGTCTTCCGTCATCAAGGTGTATTAGGTGTTTTGTGCCAGTAACGGTTCTTGCGCCGCCGTGAAAACTAATCTTCATGGCATAGGATAAGCTAAATTCATACCTCGATGCTGCAGCTGGTTGGACATGATAGTGAGTAAGGCGGCCAATTATTTTTTCGGCCCTATGCATTCGATTGGAGTTATGCATCAATGCATCGCTTGCTAATTGCTTTATTCATAAATTCAACGTACTACATACCCTTTTATAAATGATACAAGCCGGCACCGATTTCAGAATAACCGTACACATGGTTTCAAGCGTTGATGGCTTCATCGCCAGAAAAGATAATAGTGTTTCCTGGTTTGAAACTGCGGACTACTATGAAAAAGGTGTGGAATATTCAGAACAACAAACCAGGGAATTTTTAAAAACCATTGACTGTTATGTAATGGGCGCAAGAACCTATGAGCATGCGGTAGAACTTTCAAAACAATATGGTTGGGCCTATGGTGAAGTATCAACAATTGTGATGAGTCACAAAAACATGCAGCCCATCAAACCAAACATTGAATTTTATTCAGGCGACCTTCATCAGTTGGTTAGTGAAAAGCTGCAACCGAAGTATAAAAACATTTGGGTAGTGGGAGGTGCAAAACTGGTGAAAGAATTTCTGCAACTAAAATTAGCAGATGAAATAAGGATGACGATATTGCCCATTATACTTGGAGAGGGTTTAACGTTTTTTGATAGCATAGGTAAGGAGCAGGCTTTACACCTGGTGAATGTAACAGCGTACAAAACTGGTGCAGTAGAACTTCGCTACGAAATAAAAAAGAATTAAGGGACCGTGTGCTTAAACAAAAGTTACGAAGCCAGCCCAAGTTTACTATCCAGGGATGCTGCAAAATGGATTTACTACAATGTCCCCCTTGTGACTTGACATGATATAGCAGATGCAATGCACAGAGCTTTTATTACAATTGTATGAAGTGCGGTCGTCTTAATTTTGTTCTCCCAACATCATACGATTACCATGGACACCCTTCAACAATTGCTCACATCATACGCTTATAATATTCTCGGTTCTTATGAAGAAGCAAAAGATGTTGTACAAGATGTAATGCTCGAAAGACTCAAACGCAATGGCGATGTAATCGAAAACGAAAAGGCTTATCTCACAAGGTCGGCAATTAACCGTGCCATCAATGCAAAGAACAGGCAAAAGAAAATTCGTTCATCTTATCCAGGCGAATGGTTGCCCGAACCTGTAGCCACCGAAAGAGCAGATCACGAACTGCACCAAAAAGATATTCTCTCTTACTCTTTAATGGTGTTGCTTGAAAAGCTCGATGCCCGGCAAAGAGCTGTGTTTATATTAAAAGAAGCTTTCGATTACGAGCATGAAGAGATTGCAGAGGTGCTCCGGATTTCAGTTGAAAATTCACGCAAGATTCTTAGTCGTGCAAAAAAAGAATTGCAAACAGAAAGTGCTAATAATATAGTTGAGGTACCCCGTGACTACCTTGACAATTACATCGAAATTATTCACAGCGGTGATACAGAAAAGCTGGAACAATTACTGAGTGATGATATTGTGTTGGTGTCCGATGGTGGCGGAAAGGCTGCAGCAGCCATACACCCGTTGGTGGGCAAAGAACCTGCGTTCATGTTTTTGTCAGGCATTTACCGGAAGTTTTATCAAAACAGTCGAATTGAAAAAGGATTTGTCAATCATAACCCTGCGCTTTTCTTTTACGTGGCAAATGATTTAGTAACCTGCCAGGTGTTAGAGTTGAAAGATGAAAAGATTCACCGCATCTATTTTTTGCGCAATCCTGATAAGCTGGCTTCGTTGCAAACAATGTAAACTTTACAATCTGTGGAAGCTTTTAATTCCAAAGAAAATAAAAGAGGTTTTCTGTCACGCCGCAATATTCTCGTTTGTCTTATCTACATAAATTAACTCACTATGGAAAGAATCACATTTAAAGATGCAGGCGGTGTGTA
>JBEHXT010000050.1:0-3376 GCA_048498555.1 Bacteroidota bacterium | reverse complement strand
ATATTGCACACACAAGGCCTGTGTTCCGTAAAGAAGATTGGGATGCTTATGTTGAAGTGAATGAAATTTATGCAAAAGCAGTGCTTGAAGAAATTAAGGATGAAGAAGAGCCTTTCATTCTTGTGCAGGATTATCACTTTGCGCTGCTTCCAAAATTCATCAAGCAAAAAAGGCCTGATGCTAAAGTTGCCATCTTCTGGCATATACCATGGCCTAACCCCGAATCGTTTGGCATTTGTCCCTGGCAAAAAGAATTATTGCTTGGCATGTTGGGCGCCGACCTTGTTGGTTTTCATACGCAATACCATTGCAATAATTTTTTAGAAACCGTCAATGGTGCATTGGAGTCGCGGGTGATTTGGGAAAGTTATTCCGTAAAAATCGGTAACCAGTTTACACTTGTAAAGCCGTTTCCCATCAGCATTGCATTTACGCTAAAAGATTTTGACCAGCCTTATAATGGAAAGCCTGATGCATCTGAATTATTAAAACATCATGGCGTTATCTCTCACAGTTTCGGCATTGGTGTCGATCGTATTGACTATACAAAAGGCCTAACCGAAAAGTTTTTAGCAATAGAACGCTTTTTTGAAAAGTATCCCGACTACATCGGCAACTTCACCTTTGTACAAATTGGTGCGCCAAGCCGTTCCTTGTTAAAAACATATTCCGACACCATCAATGCAGCCGAGAATGAAGCCAATCGCATCAATTGGAAATTAAAAACAAAGGACTGGCAACCTATTTTGTTTTTGAAAAAGCACCACAGCCACGAAGAGATCATTCCTTTTTACCAGTCGGCAAATTTTTGCATGGTAACATCGCTGCACGATGGTATGAACCTTGTTGCCAAGGAGTACATTGCTGCCCGAACCAATAATGATGGCGTTTTAATACTCAGCCAGTTTGCAGGTGCATCGCACGAGTTGCACAGCGCCATTGTTATCAATCCTTACGACATTGAACGTTCCGCCGACGCCATTTACAATGCGCTGCAAATGTCCATCGAGCAACAAAAGCACCGCATGAAACAAATGCGCCGCATGGTAATGAGCAACAATGTTTATCTATGGGCATCATCTATTTTGCGGACAATGGCATCGATACAGAATTGATTAAATAAGCGGACTGCATGCTACTCTTTGTTTGGTATTGAACATTTTCTGCATTAGGCATGCTTAATGCAATTAATAGAAGCGCAATTGAGTGATCCTTCGCTATGCCGGGGGATAAACGCCACAGGTGCTGATTGTAGTAATGCAGCTAAGCGCATAGCCAGGCAATCATTCTTTTACCTGTACTCATTAGGCCTTTCCCGCCTCTTGACCTCTGTTTTTCCAAACTTGCGTGGGTAATACGAAAATGTTAGCAAAAAATACTGCTGCAATCCATTTGTAATTCTTGTTGTGGTACCAAAGGAACCTGCACTGATGCTAATGTTTTGGTATTGCTTTAATAAATCCATTGCGGAAAACTTCAACTCGCCTTGTTGTTTCAAAAAGCGATAGGTGAGGAAGGAATTCCAAAGAAAGGTTTGTTTAGCTATGTTCGAATTATCAATGCGATCCAGTGTACTGCTCAATGTAAAGTTTTTCGGGTAGTTGAGTACAAGTCCAAAATTGGTGCTGTTGTTCGTGTTTTTAAATGATTTTAGACCGGCGGCTGTTTGTTCTGAATGATAACGCTGAAAACTTTGGCCCACAGTTAATACCGCCAGTGAGCGAAGTGTAAACTGCAAACTAAAATGGTTGTACAGGTTGCCGCTCTTGCTAATGTTGTAAATGCCGTCGATATAGTTGGGTGTTTGCCCCCTGGAGATTTGTCCGTTGAACATCAGCTGCAGGTTATTCTTATTCAGCTTGCGGGAAATATTAAAGTTGTACGAAAAGTTGGCGTTGTTGCTCTTGTCCGCATTTACATAATAGTAAGTTCTTTTACCTGAAAGGTCGTTAATGATACTATCGGTAACAGGATATAATGAACGGCCATAATTGCCGCCAATATAGCTGGTGATTGAATAGACGGCTTTGGGATTTTGCGTGTTAAAAGATGCATTGAGATTTACATTATGATTGACCCTGTTTCGCAAGCCTGGATTTCCTATCCTGATGTTATACACATTAATATCGTCAACAATGGTGTACAATTGATCGATCGACGGATATTCGTAGTTCTTTGTATAGTTTGCAGAAATGTTATAGTAGTACTTCTGAAATCCCTGTTTACTAAAGCCGACGTTGCCCTCATACCTGAAAAAATCAAACGAACGGCTAAGATTTCTTTTGGTAAAAGATGAAACATTTTTATCTGTCTTCATTTCATCCAGTAGCCTTAGCTGAAAATATACGCCGTGAGATTTTTTATCTGTCCATTTGGAAATGTTTTTCGATAAGCCAAGTGAAGGCGTGTACTCCATTAACTCACGTTTGTTGTAATTGGACAAGCTGCTGTTGGCAATATATTTTTTTGAAGTACTATCATAATCGCCTACGATGCTGTTGTCGGACCATCGGTTGTAGTTAATCCCCTGGTTGAAGTTGAGGTAAATTCCGAAAAAACTATAACGGCCTAACAGTAAACGTTTAAATCCGGAGTAGTTAAGGTTGCCGCCCACATTAACCGTTTCATTGTTTGTAACATAGCTGCGGTTGAAGTAAGTGTTCTTGCTTGCATCGGTAAAAGAAATAAAGTTGCTGCGTGTATTCCGTTCCGATTCCGAATTGCCGCGTCTTGCATTTAATTGTAAGCTGATGCCTTTTAAAGGATTTTCATAATCCGACTTGGCAAAATTTGCAGTAAGCGACTCGTTATCTGCTCTGCGGTTTTGCGTGGTGTTACTGGTATTGGTGCTTTGCAATTGGTTGATAGAATCTCTTACCTCTGTATAATGAGATGAATTAGTGCGGCCATCGCTTGCGTTTACGGCACCGTTCAAATTAAGGTTGTCGTTATAACTGTTGGTCTTTATATAGTTGATACCGATATCATGCCTGTTTGATCTGCCGTTTTGTATTCCTTCGTCGCGAATAAACTGCTGTGGATTATTAACGGAGGTCCGGTTTTGCAGGCTTAAATCCGCCAGGTAGGTATCGGTGCCTGTTTTGTTATAATTAACTGCAAGGCGGTTGTTTTGCCTGTTGTTAGCGGTTTCAATAAAGCTATGCGTATATACTCCGCCGATAGAATGGTTCTTATTGATTCCATCCGCACCAAACCTGCCCACCCTGTATAAATTTGGATTGTAATTTCTGTACGTATTATTTTGAAACATCTCCTGCAGGTTGCCAATGTCTTTATTAATGTTATTGAAGCCACCACCAATGCCTACGCTGCTTTTTTTATCATATACCTGGAAGGAAAGATCTGACTCAAACCT
>JBEHXT010000049.1:0-3458 GCA_048498555.1 Bacteroidota bacterium | reverse complement strand
TGCATCTTTATACAAAGGACTTGCTGCGTATAAAATTGCTCTTGCTTTCAATGCTTTGATGGCGCCATTAGTTGCTCTTCCTGACTCGTACCAACTGGTGGCAGAACTTGTGCGCACACTATCAGGAATAACAACGGCGGCTTTGTTGCATAAAGAAACAATGTACTTAAAGCACTCATCTACTGTATTTCTTTTCAAGCCTTGCCATGAAGCTGTATTATTGTAATCTATTGCAGTGTCAATGATAGGAACACCGCCGTAACGTTTTACCAATTCAAAATAGAAAAAGGCTTTCAGAAAATAACACTCGCCTTCCATCAACTTAATGTTGGTTACTCTTTTCTTGTAGTCAGTAGAATCGTTATTAACGATTGCATTGCGGTACCTGTCTAAATTTACTTCTCCCCTATGGGCTAAGAAAAGATTAGTCTGGTAAATGCCACCGAAATAATTGTTCCATGGATTATCCGGATTATTAAACTGGTTCCACACACCATAGTTGAAACTGTGAGAACGATTATTTACATTGGTATGATAGGCATCATCTGTTGCCGCTTCCATATCCATCCATCCAAAGCCATCTGGCAGGTAACCATAAGCATTCCAAACAATTCCCTGGATATAATCGTAATTCACATAGAGCTGGTCTATTGGCGTGTTGGCCGGCACATCTTTTACATTCAAAAAGTCCTTTTTGCAAGCGACAAAAGAGATTGTAAGAAGCGCCACAGCAACACTATAATAAAGTTTTTTCATTTTGTTTTAATTAGAATAGGAGTTCTAAAATTTTGCTTTCAATCCTGCTGTAATCGTTTTCATCAAAGGATAGCCCATTGAAAGCCTTTCAGGTTCGAGTCCTTCAATTTCGCTGCTGAACAGGTTATTACCATTAACATAAATCCTAAGTGCATCTGCCTTTTTGAAAAAGCCTTTTTGAGGAATGGTATATCCTAATTCAATGCTGCGTACTTTAAAGAAGCTACCATTGCGAAGCCAGAAGTCTGCCTGCTGATTATTGTTATTATTTACAAGCGTTGACAATCGTGGTGAAGTAGCTGTTGCTGCAGTTGCTGGCGTCCATGGGTTGTTTGAAAACGCAGTGATGTTGTTGCCATTAGCCAATGGATGTGTGTAATCAAATGCATCATCGGTTAAACTAATAGTTCTGTTTGTTACATTTTGTACAAATACATCAAAATCGAAGCCGGCGTATTTACATCCCAAATTGAAGCCCATTGTAATTTCAGGAAGCTTGGCAAATTGCATTGGCTTTTTATCATAGTCATTGATAATGCCATCGTTGTTTTGGTCAACATACTTTAAATCTCCCGCATGTACTTGGCCGTAAGTTGATTTTGCTACGCCTGAAACAAGGTTTCCATTTGCATCAAAATCTGAAGTTTGGTAATACCCTGCAACCTGCAGTGCTTTAAATTGACCTATTCTAAATCCTTGCTGATATAAATAACTATGCGGTTGGTAGTTCTCCGCTTTCTTGGTAATCTCATTACGTGCAAAAGACACAGTTGCACCACCATAGTATTCAAAATTGGATTTTGTTTTATCGTGGTATTGCAGCGAGGCTTCGAAGCCTTTGTTCACAACTTCACCTGTGTTTGTATTTTGGAAACTGAAACCTGTATAGCTAGGTACGCCAACAGGTTGTTCTAAAACACCGGTACGTTTTTCTCTGAACACATCGATCGTTGCGTTTAACTTTTGTGCAATTGTTAGATCAACACCAAAGTTGGCCGTGGTTTTTTGCTCCCATGTAAAATCTGCATTAGCATAGGCACCTTCTGTACGTCCATTATAATAAGAGTTGGTTGTTCCCACTGTAAATCCGCCAGTATAACTTCCCCATCTTTCATAGAGGAAACGATAACTTTCATTTGTATTAGCAGTTAACCCGTAAGAACCGCGTACCTTCAGGAAGTTGATCACCTTACTATTCTTCAAAAAATCTTCTTTTGATGCAATCCATCCCAGGCCTAAAGCAGGAAACAGGCCGTAGCGATTTCCCTTTTGAAAATCTGCTGATCCGTGGTAAGCAAAAGATAAATCAGCAACATATTTTTCACTGTAATCATAGGTAATATCGCCTTGTACTCCTTGTTCGTTTACCGCATATACCTGGCCGTCATGCGTATAGCTTGTGCGAACAAATCTCAACAAGCTTGTGATATTGTTTTTACCAAAACTCCTGTCATAATTAAAACCAACCTGCAAGCCAGTTCTGTTCCAGTGGTCATTACCACCATCAGAAATAGGATTGCTTGTTGCGCCTAACGCACTATATACTACATTGCCTTTAGCATCTAAAACCGGGTTATCATAAGCATCTTTACTCATCAGGTAAGAAGGCACTGTAAAGGCATTTGAATACACACCGATATACCCATTGCTGAAAGAAATACCACCATTAAGTGAAAGACCTTTCGTTAAAGCATCTAACTTTTGCGAAAAACTTAAGTTGGTTTGTAAATTCCTGGTATGGGAGCTGTAAATACCGCTTTGTCTTAGCAACTGAACAGGGTTAAATGCCTGTGTATTGTTATTGTAAGAAAAACTATAAGCAGAACTACCGCCCCATGAACCATCCAGGTTTTTTACCGGGAATGCTGCTGCAGGTATTCTCATTAAATTAGAGAACAAGGAAGAAGCTGTAAGTACATTCGGTGTTTTGCGGTCTTCAGTAATGCCGGACATTACCGCTTTTACTGAAAGGTTGTTATTCAGCTGTATATTGACGTTAGCCCTAAGATTGAGTCTTTGATATTTTGCATTAGTACCGAAATTCTTATCAATCACATCAGCATCTTTATACATTCCTGCAAAATCAGTGTAACCGCCTAGTACAAAAAACCTCGCCTTATCGTTACCACCGCGGAAGGAAATATTGTAATCCTGGTTGGATGAGTTATTGTTTAAAACTTTATCGTACCAGTTTACATTTGGGTGAAAAGGATCATCGCTTGCCTTGTAAAGATTTGGATTAAGATATTTGGCAGGCATCCCGTCATTTTGCAAAGCCTGGTTATACGCTGTTACATATCCGTAAGCATCCATAACCTGAGGCATTGAAATCGGTCTCAAATTGCCATACCTGCCATTCACTTCTATTTTAGTTTTTCCGGAAGTAGTTCCCTCTTTGGTGCGTATGCTTAAAACGCCAGCACCACCATCAAAACCAAAAGCAGAAACTGCAGCAGCATCTTTCAGCAATGTTACTGTTTCAATTTCGTAAGGCGATAATGAAGACAACGCACCTAAATCTACCTGGAAACCATCTAAGAAGATAGATAAGGCATTGCCTGCTATATTCCAACTGCTTTGACCACGCACATACAACGTTGGGTTATCATAACCAGGCTCCCCGGCGCCTGTAGTCACAGTCAATCCCGGAATTCTTCCCTGCAATGTATTTAAAAGGTTTCCCGCATTTGTTTTTGCTAATT
>JBEHXT010000048.1:0-3661 GCA_048498555.1 Bacteroidota bacterium | reverse complement strand
CTTTGGAAGAGAGACGGCATTAACCAGCAAGAGCTTGCCGACCTTACCTTACGTGACAAAGCAGCCATCACTTTCCTTATTGATAATCTCAGCAAGAGAGAATTAGTGACAAGACATGAAGACGCTGCGGATAGAAGAAGCAAACTTATTTACTTAACGGATAAGGGAAAGCGTTTGGGTAAAACAGTAGCGCCATGGGTAGATGAGTTGTTTACGCTTGCAGGCAACGGTATTAGCGCAACAAGTATGAAAGAATGTATTGACACGATCGGGAACATGTGTGCTAATGTAAGGGCATTTTGATTTTTTTGACGATTTAGTTAAATACTAAACTGTATAAGGCTTTACGGTGTGAAGAATGAAATGTGTAAATGAATGGAACAGCTATGGAAACAAATTCTTTAGTGGAGTACGGCTCAAGAAGAGTGATTGTTACAATTACTGCAGTTACCTGCGCCTTACTTCAAATTATCGATACTACTATTGTTAATATTGCCCTGCCTACCATGCAAGGCAGCATGGGAGCTTCTCTTTCAGAAATTACCTGGGTAATTACA
Organism: Bacteroidota bacterium; assembly: GCA_048498555.1. Classification (GTDB taxonomy): domain Bacteria; phylum Bacteroidota; class Bacteroidia; order Chitinophagales; family Chitinophagaceae; genus Danxiaibacter. The sequence continues at coordinate 3,104 of JBEHXT010000048.1, read as the reverse complement.
GCTTATGCTATTGCCAATGTTATTGTAATGCCTCTTACAAGCTGGCTGGGACAACAATTTGGCAGGCGCAACTATTTTGCAGCGTCTATTATCATTTTTACCATTGCTTCCTTTTTATGCGGTAACGCTACAGGTATTACTGAGCTTATCATCTTCCGTTTTATACAAGGTATTGGTGGCGGCGCCTTATTGGTAACAGCCCAAACCATTATCACTGAAAGTTATCCTCCCGAAAAAAGGGCAATGGCACAAGCTATTTATGTGCTAGGTGTTATTGTTGGGCCAACCTTAGGGCCTCCGCTTGGCGGCTACATCGTTGATAATTTTTCATGGCCTTACATTTTTTACATCAACATACCTGTAGGCGTTATTGCCACATTGCTTACGCTTCAATTTGTAAGGAGCCCTAAATATGCAGACAAGGTTCCCGTTAAGCAAGTTGACTGGATAGGCATTGCTTTACTTATTGCGGCAGTGGGTTCTCTTCAATTTATTTTGGAGAAAGGGCAGGAAGAGGATTGGTTCAACAGCTCATTAATTATTGTGCTGTCTGTTATTTGCTTTTTTGGATCTTACTTTTTTATCTGGCGTGAGTTGGTATATAAACATCCGGTAGTTGAACTAAGAGTATTGAAAAACCGTAACCTGTCCATCGGTGGTGTGCTATCATTTGTTTTGGGCTTTGGCTTGTTTGGTTCCACATTTATTATCCCACTGTACACGCAAACCATTATGGGTTGGACGGCTTTGCAGGCAGGAATGTTAATGATACCGAGTACACTGTTTACAGCGGTAATGATGCCGCTTGTAGGAAAAATGATGGAAAGAGGTACTTCCTTCCGCTTGCTTATTTGTACGGGCATGGTTGTGTTTTTTATCTATAGCATGATGGCTTACCGCATTCTTACACCAAGCACGGGCAGCGATGCCTTCTTTTGGCTACTTGTAATTCGTGGTGTGGGACTTGGACTTTTATCTATCCCTGTTACCACTATGGCACTTTCAACTTTAAAAGGAAAAGAAATTGGCCAGGGTGCTGCCTTATCGGGAATGCTGCGGCAATTAGGAGGCTCTTTTGGTGTAGCGTTAATCTCTACTTTTTTAACAAGAGACAACCAACACCATAGGGCAGACCTTGTAAGTAAATTATCTGTAAACGCTGCCGATGTACAGCAACGCATAAACATACTTACAAATGGATTCCGGGCAAAGGGAATGCCTTCAAACATTGCACATGAATCTGCACTTAAACTAATGGATAGAATGGTGAACCTGCAAGCTGTCGTTTTATCCTATATGGATGTTTTTCTTTGGATTGGTATTATGTTTTTGGTATGTGTGCCTTTTGTAATAGCACTGATCAAAGAATCAAAGAACAATATAGATATGGCGCATGCCTTGCAGGAATAACAATAACAATAAAAATTTTTAACTGTGAGAACTTTATTAGTACCTGTTAATTTTACACAAACCTCCGACAAAGCTGTAGATTATGCAGCAGGCTTTTGCAGGCAATTTAATTACCAGCGCATCATACTGCTTAAATCGTTTTACGACACTGTGTTTGATGAGGTAGTGATGGCGGCAGAATACGGTGGCGTTAGCGCTGATTTCAGGAGTAAAGAACATGAAGATGCGAATGAAACGCTGGAACAACTTGGGAAAAAATTAATGTCTCAAAATGAAAACCTGCAGGTAATAGCAATCACAAGCGAGTTACCGATAATGAGAGCAATTGCCCAGGTGATTAGTGATGAAGAACCAAGAGCTATTTTAGTAGGTAGTGATAATAATGCCTACGATAGCGACAGTTATGTAAGCGGCCACGTTATTCAAATAGCCAAGAGCAGCCCTGTAAATGTAATTGTTGTTCCCGCGGGCCAGTTGTTTGAACCAATTAAAGAAGTATTGATACCTGTTGACACATTTACAAAAGGATCGCTGGCTAAATTAGATGAAGTAGGTAATCGTCCATACCTAGGCAAAATGAAACTCAATATTTTAAAATTCAACACCGCAAATTCAAAAGAAATAGAGCAACAACACCTGGCCGAAGATGAAGAGTTGCATCACACCTTAAGCTATGCTAATCACGAGCTTTTTTCCGGCAGCGAAACAAAGGCAATTGATGCGGTTATAAATTTTATAAAACAACATCCTGTGCAACTCATACTGGCCTTACCCGGCAAATACAGTTTTTTGTACCGGCTAACACACCAGCTAATAGCAGAAGCTATTTGTAGAAATACCAAAAAACCAGTGTTGATTGTAAAACAATTTTTGGCGTAGTTGAAGGACTCTGCATTTATTATTGAGCAATACTGCACATCCGATCGCTGTCTATGGCGGCGCTTCCGAACATTACAGATATTAATCCGTGAAAAGTCAAAAGTCAGGCTTGAAATAGAAACTGGAATTTTTCTTTGAGCTGCAATCTGCTTCAAAACAATAATTAAAGCCCAACTATACGGGGCGAGGAAAAAAAGAAATAACGCATGCTTTTGCAAGTAGTTGCCGATTTTGTAATCTCCAGTGCAGTTACTCCGGTGTTGGCAGTCGTCCTTCCTCCGTTTAATAATGGGTATATAAGCGTTGTTTAGCTCAGGCCTTACCGGCTACTTCCAGTTTGCACTTAGTTACAAATGCATCCACAAGTGTCTTTAGCCTGGTATAGTTGCCAGGCTTCGTAAAAAAGTCCGCATTATATCTTTCCGCAAACTCTTTATCGGCCGCGGATTGAGAAGTACTGAACATAATCACCGGCAGGTTTTCATATTCAGGTTGCTGCCTTACTCGTTTAAGCAATTCTTTGCCATCCATAATGGGCATATTAATATCAACAATCAGTAGGCAGGGCATCGAGTGCCTTTTGTGCATGTTGTCTAAAACGGTAAGCCCTTCCCGTCCATTGGCAGCATGAATAACATTCAAGTGGTCGGTATATTTTTCAAAAGCATCTGAAATAATATGCAGGTCGTCAATATCATCATCTACATAAAGGATAGTGTAGCTTCTCATGGAATGTTTTTAAGTGGTGGTGCAAAACTATCAAAGCAAGTCTTAATAATTGGTTACGGCGGTGTTTGATAAACGTTAAGGTGTAC
>JBEHXT010000047.1:0-3852 GCA_048498555.1 Bacteroidota bacterium | reverse complement strand
TCCATTTGAAGTTATTGCTGACACTATTATTGTTTTAATCCCTGGAGTAAACCTGCGAAAGCCGTTTTCTTATAATAATTAGCATCGTACAACAACGGATAATCAACTTTGTTAAGTGCAGTTACAATCCAACTATCACTATCAGCAACTCCCCAAATTGTAAAATCGTATCGCTGTGCAGAAGGAACATTTCTAATGAATGATTGCGCAACATATTTATACATTTCAGACTGGTCGCTGAAGTTTTGAGCGGAAGGGGCAAAACCTGTAAGATTGTTTGGATTTACACGAATATCTAATTCGGAAACCCTGACTTTCAATCCAGTTGTAGCCAGCTTCACAAACATATTATCAATGGCAGTTTTGGAAGTATTAATGCTAATGTGCATTTGCGTGCCAATGCCATCAATCTTCGCTCCTTTTGATTTTAATTCGTTTACGTAAGCAATTAATGAATCCAGTTTTCGCGAATCCGATTCAAGGTTATAATCATTGATAAATAACAAGGCAGAAGGATCAGCAGCCTTTGCATAGTTGAATGCTTTCAACGCATAGTCCCTACCTAAATATTGAGCCCAATAGAAGGCATCACTTGTTACAGTTCCATTGTCCCGTATGGTGCCCGTTCCGTCATTGATCGCTTCGTTCACCACGTCCCATGCTTTTACTTTTCCTGAATAATGCGTTACCGTACTCCTGATAAAACGACTCATTGCGGAATCAATGTTTGCCGCTGCCTGCACCGCGGGCAATTGCCCTCCCTGTGTAACTTCATTGATCTTAATATTATCGATTGTATAAACTCCGGCAGCAGGAAAATTCAGTCGCAAACTTGGAGACGTTTCAGCAGCGGTAAGTATCCATGAATATGTTGCCCACGATGTTGTTGGGGTAATATCGGAGGCCTGGTATTGAGAATTTTGGTTCACTAGTTTCACCTTTCCATTATTAAGGGAAGCCTTAATGTCAACACTCACTTTGTATTGAGCTCCTATTGTTGCAGTCCATGTAGGGCCAAGTGCCTGCATATCCCAGGCATTTGTTCCCGCGGTTGCAACAGTTGCTTCCAATGCTCTTGTACTACCATTGCCGGCAACAGCATTATAGCTTCCGGATGCATTTCCGCTAACTAAAACATTCCAGCCTGTAAATATTGTACTTCCCGAAGTTCCGGACCCTGATTCAAAATCACCTGAAGCCAAAAGATTGGTCGGGCTTGTACTACCTGCATCAACAGTTAGCGATCTTAAATAATTTCCATTTTGATTTTGATGCCACACCAATGTGTGACCGTAAACCTGCAAATTTGCGGCTGTAGCAAGGTTGAGTAATTCATCTGCTACACTATAGTCAAAACTTCCATCGTTTTTTACAATTGCACCGTGCTTCATAGAATATCCAAATGTCACTTGGTCTGCTTCTCTTGTAACTATATTTTTATAAGATGCATTATTTTTAAACAAAGCATACTCAATTGCTATTCCTACAGGGAAAGAAGCAACGGATTTCAAGGTTGTATCGGCCGAGGGAGTAGGTGTCGGATTTGGGTTAGGGTTAGGCGTTGGTGATGTAACATCGCCTTTTTTGCATGATGCAAAGAAAACTAATACTATCACTGCCAAAAGAAACTGGTATTTGGATTTCATAGTTAACGCAAAAGATTCGTAAATACGGTTCTTAAAATTTCATTGAAGGAAAAAAGGAAGGATGAATTAAACCATCCTTCCAAGATTGACTGCAATTGAGAGAATACAAGATATTAATACCCCGGATTTTGATAAGCTTTTTTCTCATCTGGAGTCATATCCAGTTTATCTATCTGTTCCTGTGTGATAGGACGCAAATAAAATTCAGGCTTAATGGTACGAGTGAATGTTTGGGCTGTGTGATCACCGTTTGCTGAACCACTGATCTGATATGTACCTGCAAGTTCACTCCACTTTTGGGTTCTCACAAGATCAAACCAACGAAGACCTTCGCCGAAATATTCACGCGAACGTTCAGCCAAAATGTAATTAATATCGATCACGGCAGGAGTAGCCGCTACCATTGCCGCACTATTATCTGCAACAAAGGCTGCGTTGTTCTTGTTAGAAAAACTCCATTTGCCAGCCCTTGCACGGATAACGTTGATCAATTCGCGGGCAGATTTACCCCCTCTAGGTGTCGCGCCTTTCACTGCTGCTTCGGCAGCAATGAAATAAAACTCAGAGAATTTGGCAATTTTAAATGGACGGGTACTGGGAACATTTGGTTCGCCAAAACCGGCACCATTATCCGTACGATATACACCTAGCTTCCAAAGACCGGGGAATACAACCCTGCTTATGCCACTAGGAGCAATAACGAAATCTGCCCTACCAGGTAATTGGCCCGCACCAACACCGGGATAAGATTTCCCGGGGAAGTTTCCTCCCGAAGGATAAACAATACCAACTGCCTGCGCATCATAATCAAGGAAACTGAGAATGGGATCGCCTGGCTTCACTGGCATATCGTTGGCATTGTAAAGCACTGGCGGCATTACAGATGGAGGGGTGTATGTTGCTTTTTGCCAGTTGCCCCTGTAAACTGTTGTGAATGTACCATCGTAACGAGAATCCAACGTTTTTTCTGCAAACGTGTTGAGGAAAACATTGATCGGAGGCGCCATCCGCGTATAGGGACGTCCCAGGCTTGTTGCTGCTTCCCGCTGTACGGAACTAAAAGCAGAGCCGGTTCCATCAGCGTTTGGAGCGCTTCTTATCAGTGTATAGTTCCAGTTTACCATCCAATAGGCGGTATTTCTGCCGGGAGGAGTTCCAATTTCACCTTCAAAGCCCGTAAGAGGAGACCCATTATACAGTGCATTAGATTGCGTGTGGTCGGCATACAAAAGTATTTCCTTGTTGCGATCATTACCAGGATCACTGCCACCGTTGCCAGGGGCATGAACTTCATAAAAGGTATTCATTAAACCATAACCGCCCGGATTGTCAATTGCATCTGCAGCTATATCATACGCTTTTTGAAAATACCATGCGGCATCATGTCCGTCGAGATCAGTTCTTGGCGTTGCCGGATATGTGGGAATGTTGTTCGGGTTTTGCAACCACCATGCATACGTCAGATAAGCTTTTGCCAGATAAAGACGGGCAACGGTTTTAGTAACACCGCCTGTTACACGTGGAGTAGCAGGCAAATCATTTAAAGCTGTTACCAGGTCGGGGAATATGCCTTTAGTATAAACTTCAGGCACCGTATTACGTACAGATTTCCGATTAGCAGCTGTATTGAACTTCAGCACCCCGGAACCCAAATCCAGTGGTACGCCACCAAAGGTTTGCACTAACATAAAGTAATCAAAAGCACGGAAAAACCGGGCTTCAGCTATCAGTGCATTTGAAAGGCCGACGGCTGCAGCATTTTCAATAATACCGCTGGCAGTATTGATATTGGAAAAGGCCGGTGCCCATAAGTTATCGGACCGGCTGCTGGCAGGTGTTATGCTACCCACACCTGTCATATCCATATCCTTAAAGTTGCCATCAGCACTTTGTCCATAAGTATATTCGTCCGTGCCAGTTTCTAAACTATTATAGTAATAGGGCTGCCCATATAAAATGCGCAGATGACCATACAAAGAGGTAATGCCGCCTAAAACCCCTTGTTGTGTTTTGAAAAATTCAGGGGTATAAATGCTGCGGGGTTTTTCCTCCAGAATTTTTTTACACCCCGAAAATGACACGATCAGCAGTGCCATTATAAGAACAGATTTTATATGCATTTGTTTCATTGCTGTATTTTTTAAAATGTCAGATTAAGGCCAACGACATAGTTACGAGTCGAAGGTGTATTAAACCCTATAGTAAG
>JBEHXT010000046.1:0-3876 GCA_048498555.1 Bacteroidota bacterium | reverse complement strand
TTCTGGTATTTGCTATCGTACAAATCAAAATTGTCGTGGTGATTAGCAAGCGCCATGAAATATTGAGCACCTGCATTTTTATACAAGCTCACTAATTCTTCAGGATCCCATTTCTCTGCCTTCCATTCGTTGATCACATCTTTGAACCCAAACTTTGAAGGGTGTCCATATTTCTGCAAATGAATTTTATATTGCCACGATCCCTCCTGGTACATTCCTCTTGCATACCAATCTCCTGACTCGGGTTGGCATTGCGGTCCCCAATGTGACCACATTCCAAACTTTGCATTTCGATACCATTCAGGTGTTTGATAATTCTGTAACGATTCCCAGGTTGGTTCGAATGGACCTCTTGCAATTGACTCACTGCTGTAAGGTTCAAAGAAATCGTTTCCCAATGCACGGGATAACCATAACGAGGGCACTGAAACAGCCATCCCTTTTATTAGCGTTCTTCTTTTCATTGACATTATTTCAAATATTCAAGATTACAGTTACAAGCAAAATTTTATTCTACGGATAAAGCGCTTCAATCGAAGCTGCTGGTTTCATTATTCTGTTGTTCTTTTAATTATAAGAAACAGACCCCTTAAAGTTTCACCAGGTTCAGAAAGAAAACATCATTCTCACGGATATCCAGTTCTTTTGAAAATACAGCACCATCTTTTACTGTAACAATTTCTTTAAAAAATGGTGAACCGTCATTTTGCTTTTTGATCTGCTCTACCTGTTGTTTCGCAAGTTGCTGCGGTTTCCCCATTGATAAATAGCTTGAATAAGCATCGTTACTGCGATAACCAATTCTATAAACCTCCAGCGCATAATTACCGCCAGGAATGTTTGCAATACTGACCTTTAATTTTCCTTTTGATTTTGATGGCAGGTCGCGGATAAAATATTGCTGGTTGTTGATGGAATCCGGAAGCGTGTTGGTAAAATCCCAAGCTAACACCTGTATGTTTCCTGATGAATCTTTACAAGCCCATGATGCAGCATCTTTATTTACCAGTTCAATATTTCCTAAACGATTTAAAAATTGATAAGAATAAAATACTGGCTTGTTAATGCCTTGAATGTTCAACATGCCAAAGCCTCCATGAAATGGTTCAAAGCGAGGACCGGGTTCTTCAAAAATATCAGTGAACACCCAATACGACATGGAGTTTGCAGCATCACCAACTTGTTTTAATTTTTGAAGAACGTAAGCTGCTTCAATATAACTATCGTGAACCGGGTCTGCAGGCGTGTATGATGCACTCCACTCGGTATAGTGCAATTCCAAATTTGGTTTTGGAGAAGCGGCAATTTCTTTTCTTGACTGAAGCACATCGCCGCTGACTGCGGATTCTTCCCTGGCTAACACTGTTCCCGAATTTCCAAATTCATCAAGAAATCCTCGATTAACACCATAAGAGTGGGTGCTGATAAAATCTATAGGCAAATTATTTTTATAGCAATAGTCGATCATCTCAGTTTCCCATGCCGCTCCTGCTGTTGCAGGGCCGCCAACACGATAATCTTTGTTTACGCTTTTTACTGCCAGCGCAGCGTATTTATAAAGCTTAAAATAATCATCCTGGGTCCCCGTCCAAAATCCGGGCTTTAAATTGGGTTCGTTCCATACTTCAAAATACCAGGTCTTCACTTCATCAGCGCCATAACGTTCTGTAAAATGTTCTGTGAGGTTTTTAATTAACGCTCCCCATTTATCATAATCCTTCGGAGGTGTTACATTACCTCTCCACCAAAAAATTGTTTGATGCCCGCTGGCAAGCGCATTAGGCATAAAACCCAATTCAACAAAAGGTTTCATGTCTATGCTTCTTAAAAAATCAAATAAAGCATCCACGTACATGTAGTTGTATTCTGGATTGCCCGTTTTATCTTCTTTATACACTGCCATGTCATCGGTTAGCAATCCATGCATGCGGATATATTTGAAACCACATTCTTTTTTTACAAAAGACAATTGTTGCTGCCAGTCGGCTCTCAATCCTTCATTGGCTCTTCCTGCACCAACGCACTCTTTAAAAAAAGTATTCAGCTTACCCGATGACTGGTTGAAGTCGATATTGAGAATGCGTTCCTGGGTAACCGGTTTATTTTGTTTTGAAGCTTTAGTGTTTTGAGCAACCAAAGTTGTTGAAACAGAAAGAAGCAATATCGCCAGTAAAAAGGAATATTTATTCATCATAATTATTTTAAACAATTGTCCAACTTAGTCCGAACTGGTAACCAAATTAAAAGCATCGTATGACAATGGACAATGATTTTTATCTGGGATAAAGAATAAAAACAGGCTACTGCCTATTACAAGTTTCTGTTCCCTGTAAAAAAAACAAAACGGGCACTATAGAAATAGACCCGTGAACGATTCTACTGAAAACACTGTGAGTACAACTAAAGTTTTTGTTTATATCATTAACTAATAGTTCAATCATTTTTTATCACATTACTGTGCACCTTGCACTAAGGCATCTAAGGCCTGCTGATCTAATACAGAATTATTTTGCCTGCTTAACAAACTTCCTGTATCCCAATAGAACGGGAGCATGCCATTTGCTTTTGCCTGCTTCGTAACATACTTCAGGTAATAAGCTCTTGATGCAAGATGAAGCGTCAGAGCATCGCCGCTAAGATTAGTGCGACGCATAGCATCATATTCGCCCAATACAACCGGGATACCTTTGTCAACAAACTGCGTTTTCATTTTTCTGAATTCATCATCTACATAGCTTTCTTCTCCCCAGTTGGCATTACGTGAAGGATCAGCATTAGAATGAAAACCATTTCCCCAATAGTAAAACATCTTGCCCCAGTCGGCATCCTGGTTCATTAAACAGAATTGATATGGTGAGTAGTAATGTACTTCCACCATCATGCGGCCTGTAACCTTATCAACAGGTAAAGTGTTCATTAAGGTGTTTGCTTTATCAATGTCCGTTGAAGGTGCTTGTACAATTAAAACGCGATAAGCATTGCGTCCACCCGTTGCCCGTACAGCATCAATAAATGTTTGATGATAAGAGAGCAGCACACTCATTTGAGTTGCGTTGTCGACATTAGGTTCATTTGCGCTGGCGAACAATACATGCTCATCAAAATCACGCATGGTGGTAGCAATCTGCTTCCAAAAATCTTTTTGTTTTGCATTAACTGCATCTTGCTTGGCAGTAGTTACATTGTTTTCCAACCACCCGCCATCCCAGTGAATATTGAGAATAGCATACATGCCATCATCCACACAATACTGCACTACTTCTTTAACACGGCTTAACCATTCAGTTTTGATAACATTGGATGCGTTTGAATACTGATCCCATGAACATGGAATACGCACGGCATTAAAACCGCTTTGTTTGTAAAGATCAATCAGCGCCTTAGTAACTTTGGGATTGCCCCACGAGGTTTCACTACCTATAGCCTCAAGCGTATTACCAATGTTTATTCCCAATTTGATCTTCGCTGCCAATTGAACTGCACTGCTGCTCATGCCGGTGGCATCAGCAGGAATATCGCCTGTATTTGCCTTACCTAATTGTCGCACGTTTATTTCTTTCGAAATGCTTCCTGCAGTTACTGAAATCACAATGGAACGTTCACTTGTAGTTGGATTCGGTTGAACATTTAAAGAGATCTTTCCATTTCCTTTGGGTGTTGATGCCGTTGCTGTAAGCCACGATGCGGAATAATTAATGGCCCAACTTGTGTTACTGGAAACTGTTACTTCTGATGCGCCGCCGTCAGCAGTAAATAATTCCTCTGAAGATGATACGGATAACCCGGGAGCTATTACATCCTTTTTATGGCAGGATGCAAAAACCAACACAGCGACAATAAACCCCAGTGCCCTATATTTTCTTTGAATCTCCATTT
>JBEHXT010000045.1:0-4134 GCA_048498555.1 Bacteroidota bacterium | reverse complement strand
CCTTCGTAGGCTTGTTGAATACCGGCTAAATACAGATAGCCATCTACTTTAGACGGTCCATCTACGTTATGGTTCACGTCTAAATACTTTTTACATCCTGTAAATAATAAGAGGATTGGTACTATTATCAATAATTTTTTCATATCCAATGTTAGTTTGCAATTAAAAATTTACCATTACACCTGCTGCAATGCCCCTGGGGTTGGGCAAAGACCAAATATCATAGCCTTCGCCGCCAGTACCGCCGGCAGCCGCTGAAAGCGTATTTCCTACTGCATCAATTCCGGTATAGTTTGTCCATGTTAACAAGTCGTTACCAGACACAAATGCAGTTGCTGAGGAGATCACTTTTGTTTTGCCCAACAAAGAAGCCGGCAATCTATAGTTTAATCTAACCTCTCTCAATCTCAGATAGTTTACATTCTTGTCAACCCAGTCTTCATCATTTCCTCCATAAATGCTAGCACCGTAAATGCGGTAGTCCACAGATATAGTGTTAGCGGTTGGAGTTTTTGAGTTTTCTTTTCCATCTCTCAAAACACCGTTGAAAATATAAGGACCGGTTTCCCGCAGATCTACAGACTCCCAGCTTGTTCCGTTGGACATCATTGATCTTTTTGTACCGTTTATTACAGTGGCTTTATACCGCCCTTCAAATAAGGCTGTTAATGTAAAGGCTTTATAGGATAAACTGTTGGTGATACCGAACCTTAACTTTGGTTCACGGTCGCCCAGCACACTCCATGTAGAACTTACAATAGGCAAACCTGTTGTAGGGTCAATAAGCTTTTGACCTGCACTGTTTCTTTGGTAGGCAAGACCTGTTATGGTTGTAACCGGATAGCCTTTCATAATACCATTGCGTAGATTACCGGAATTCCATGTATAGGCGTTATAATACTCCGTAACGTTGTCAGGCAGATAATCAACCATTGACTTTGCACGGCTGGCATTAAGTCCTAAATTCCATGTAAGTCCCGATTTCTGTTTTACGATATCTCCATCAATATGAGCTTCCCATCCATGGGTGCTGAAAGAACCCACATTCATATTGTTCAAAACAAAACCTGTGGCATAGCTCAATCTGAATCCGTTAACAATTTGATTTTCGCACTGAGTTCTGTAATAGGTGAAATCTGCATTCAGGCGATTTTTGAATGCTCTTAGTTCAAACCCAATTTCTTTTGACGTATTCATTTCAGGTACCAGGTTCTTGTTTGGACCTGTGAAATCGTATCTGAAGCCGCCGCCGGCAAGATTGGTCGGTATCAATTGGGGGTCAATTGCCAATGGATTTGCATCTTTACCCACTTTTGCTACGGCACCTCTTAATTTTAGATAAGTGAACACCTTGTTGATAGATTTCAAAGCTGGTATATCGCTAAGGATCACCGAACCTTCCACGGCGGGATAGAAATAAGTATTGTTGTCTACGGGTAAAGTGGAAGACCAGTCATTACGTCCCCTGAAAGTAAGGAACGCCTGACTTTTGTAGCCAAATTCAAACTGCCCGGAAATTGCCTGGATTCTGCGTTTGGTATTACGCTGAGCAGCATTTTGGGTTGCCACATCCGTGTTATTAATGGATTGCATATCGGAAACAATAAACTTGCTACCGTCTACTACCACCCGCGAAACACCGTTCTGCAACTGGTGATATCCTACCTGGGCAGAAAAGGAAAATTTATCATCAAAGAATTTATCGTTATACCCGGCAAGGATATTAACCGTGGGGTTTGAAAAGTTATCGTGCGTTAGGTTATAGTTACCCACCCCGTTATTGTATGCAGCATAATAAGGATGACGGGAGGCAGTGTAAGTTTGGGTACCTACATCCCAACCTAACTGAGTTCTCAGGAAAGTTTTTTTAGTAGGCGTAAGCGTAAATGCCACATTGCTAAGGAACCTGTCCGATTTATCATAAAACCTGTTTTTATATAAACCATACAATGGGTTCAGCAAATCTCCGTCAATGTAGTAATCCGGCGTCTTCATGTGCGAACCATCAGCGTTCAAATACATGCTCATATCATCAACAATGGGCCATAGCATAGACCGATACAAGGGACCGTCAGTTCCTCTTAACGCTTTATTCGTTCCCGTATTGGCATATTGCATAGAGCCTTCAAATTTCAACCATTGGTTTATTTGGGCCTGGCCGGTGATACTAAGATTGATGCGGGTATCGGAAGTAGTCTTAATGACGCCTGTTGCATCCTGGAAAGAACCGGATGCACGTATAGTAGCTTTGTCCGAACCGCCTTCCACCGACAAATTATGTCTTTGCATAAACCCGGTTTGCAACACAGCCCCGATATTATCATAAAGCTCTATGCCTCCAGGATACTGACCACCAAATCTTGAAGTATTATAGTAATTAGTCACTCCATAATTACCATTGGCATATTTGGTTTGCATGTCAGGATAGCCATAGGCCTTGTCCCACTTAAACATATTATTATAAGATACTCTTCCTTTGCCTGCACGCCCTTTCTTTGTAGTAATAACAATGGCTCCGTTTGAAGCGTCTGAACCATATAAAGCTGCAGCTGCGGCACCTTTTAACACAGTTAGCGACTCGATATCTTCCGGGTTAAAATCATTACCGCGAGAGGAGAAATCGAGATTGCGTACCGACCAGAGTTCGTTACTTGAACCTCCTACAACACTGTTAAGCGGGTCGTAAGTAGAATTGTTCATAGGTACGCCATCTATCACGTATAATGGCTGGTTGTTTCCGGATATAGAAGTTACATTCCGGAGAACGACGGTAGTAGACGCTCCCGGCGCACCACTTGTGGAACTAACGTTTAAGCCGGAAACCCGCCCCTGCAACGCAGTAATAAAATTGCCTCTTCCCGATTCGGTAATGTCCGAAACCCTTACAGTTTGTGCGGACGAGCCGACGGACTTTGCCAGGCGTTTCAAACCAAATTCTGCCGTAATCATTACCTCCTCAAGCTGGCCCGATTGGGCTTTAAGGATGATCTCCAACGAATTTGAATCACCTATGACAACCTTTTTGGCCTCATAACCCACGTGTGTGATCTCAAGCGTTTCTCCTTTACTTACCCTGATAGAAAATGAACCGGATGAATTGGTTACTACTCCGCGTTCAGTACCTTTTACGTTGATGGTAACTCCAACCAGGGGTTTGTTGTTTTCATCAAGTACCTTGCCCGTCACTGTTTTTTGCTGTGCATACATTTCAAATGTGCACAGTAAAACAACGATCGTGGAAAGAATGAATTGCAGAAATTTTCTCATAGCGACTCTTTTATAAATTATTAAAACAAAAAAACTAGTTTATAAAGACATGGCTTTTAAGGATAAAATATTTATAGCACCTTAATACCTGCTTCAATATAAGGTTGAAGCAAGGGATCATCGGGTGAAAGTTCAGTGATCAGTGTATCGATTTTTGAATAGTCGCAAACCTGTATGGGCTGTTGCGAATTGATTTTTTCAGCAATGGTTAAGCAAACTAATTTTTGTGAAGATTCCACCATTGCCTTTTTGATTTGCACCACATCCCAGTCGTTGTCCGATACCCCGGTTTGCAAATTCAAAGCATTGATGCCCATAAAACACAGGTCGGCTTTTAGCTGTCTTATTCTTGACACAGCTTCAAGGCCAACAGTGATTTTAGAGTTTTTGGAGATCTTATCTCCAATAACAATGACATCAATGTTTGGATGATTCATGTACTCGTAAATAGCAGGAATGCTGCCTGAAATAAATGTTGCATGAAGAGAATTGGGAAGAGCTCTTGCCAGTTCAATAATCGTAGTACCGCCACCTGTTAATACAAACATGCCGTCTTTAACAAGGGAAGCTGCTTTTTGAGCAATTATCTTTTTTTGCGTGTAAGAGTAAACTTCTCTTGGAACATGATGCCCATTATGAAAAGAGGGAGAAAGTGCGCCACCATGAACCTTTATTAGTTTCCCTGCTTCGGCAAGCTCATGCAGGTCTCTGCGTATTGTATCGTCAGATACATTTATGTATTCACTGAGATCTGCGGACAATACCTTGTTATGCAGATTTACCTGGTGAAGGATGTAAGCCTGTCTTTCTCTTTTTAGCATGTGGTTGCAATCGGCGCCAAAATAAAAGAAAAAGCTGCATAAATCC
>JBEHXT010000044.1:0-4737 GCA_048498555.1 Bacteroidota bacterium | reverse complement strand
ATTAATAATATTGAATGAGGCTCTGTAATCCCCACCATCTATTGAACGATGCACCCAGTTGAAAACAACATTGTTTACAAAATTGAAAATGCCATTCCAACCTACTGAAGGATTTCTCCCGGTATTATCAGCCCAAAGGTTGCGCATGAAAGAACAATTCTCACCACCCAATGTTGAACCGAAAGCATGGTTCCAGGTATCAAGTGATTCAGAGAAGATTGAGTTTTGAATGGTAATATTCGCAGTACCAAATTTGTCTTCGATCTTTCCTGTGCTATCATTATACATGTGACGGTACATAGACATATTCTCATCCAATCCCCAGCTTGCAGAAACGTGATCGATCATGATATTGCCAACAGGATTGCCTCCGATAGCATCATCTCTTCTTCCCACATTTGTTTCACCTCTTCGGAAACGCATGTAACGAATAATCACATCGTGTGTATTGATCCAGACTGTTTCTCCTGCAACGCAAACACCATCGCCCGGTGCTGTTTGTCCTTCAATTGTAATGTAAGGAGCACGAACGATAACAGGAGTTATTAAATGAATGATTCCGGAAACATTGAACACAACAACCCTTGCACCGCCCTGCTCGCATGCCCAACGAAAACTACCCGGACCATCATCATTTAAATTAGTAACTACATAAACTTTTCCACCGCGACCACCAAAGCTGTACTTGCCGCCACCCTCTGCTCCCGGGAATGCGGCAATATCAGCTTGTGGTAAATCTGTTGGACGTGAAGCCCACGGTATATAAGGTTTTCCGTTTCTCGCTTCCGCATCAATAATTGGATAAGCAACTACCCATGCAGAATCGGAATGTTTTTTTGCTGCATCTAATAATGAATCAGACCATTTTTGAACATCGTCCGGAATTTTTGGATACTGTGCGTTTGCAGTTGTAACCAATCCCACTAACGATAGAGCAACAACACTGGTTTTTAAAAATCTTCTTTTCATCAATACTGGTTTATTTCAATTATGGTTAAAAATCAATTTTTAGATGCAGCGTATAAAATGATATGGGCATTTGTTGTGCCCATATCCAAGTTTTTATTGTTTGTAATTGTATGTACCGGCAGCTCCATTATAATCCTTCCAACCTATTGTTTGGGTTAACCATGGATTTAATGATAAGATAGTGGAGGTTAATCCTGACACATAATAATTCTGTTTGAAATCGATCACAACAGGAGTCGTTCCAACACGATCAACCGGTTGATCTGTTGCTACTACCACGATGTTATTGTCAAAAAACTTCTTCAGTGAGTCAAGTTGCGCAGTGAAATTTGATGCATCCGGATCGACGGAGATTGTTCCTCTTGCATTTGTCAGCGGGTCTGCACTGCTGGAAGCAACTGTTTTGTATTGCCAAAGTCTTCCCGTGCGTGTAGTTCCATTGATGGGGCTAATTCCCAATTTCATACACGTATTATTGCCAGCCGCTGCGTCATCGTTATACAGCATCCAACGCTGAATATCCCAAAACCGTTTTCCTTCATATGCAAGCTCAACTCTTCTTTCATACAAGCAAGCTTCAATTGCATCATATTTAGAGGCCAATGTTCCTAACCCATAATTATTAGCGGAAGGAATGCCAACTCTTGCACGGATTTTTCCGATATAACTGATTGTATTTGCAATGTCGCCTTTCGCTGCGTAACATTCTGCAATATTTAGAAGCAGTTCTGCGTACCTGTATTCGAATATATCGGTACCTGAATACGCAAGGCCATCAACAGTGCTGGCACCGGCAGGGTTCGACATTTTGCGAACGACAGCTGGGCTGCTCACCTGGTTTCCATCACTATAAGCACTTTTGTTTCCAGTGTAAATCCATCTATATAGCCAAACTACGTCAGGAACAGTTGTTTCCTTTACCGGCCATTTCATCCCTGAAAAAGCAAATGTTCGGTAAAAACGCGGGTCTCTTTTCAGGAAAAAGTGCAGTGAGTCGTAGCCGTTAGCCTGTGTGGGGCGTGCACCATTATCCATCGGGAATAAGTCAATCATTTCCTTAGGGACCGAAATGCCGCCGGCCCCGGTTTGTTTTGTAACACGTATGCTTCGCTCCCATCCATTACTTTCAATGCCTGAGGAAGCGACAGTTTTTGATAATAACCGAACCATAATAGCTTCCTTGTTAAAAGCATTGTCATTCTTAAACCACATCTCAGACCAATCTTTTGCGGATGAACCATATAGTCCATACCCCGCAGCACTCAAAGCAGTTTCTGCCGCAAGGCCGGCGTTAAGAGCTGCTTGCCATTTTGCACTTCCTGAATTATCCCAATCTGAATTAAATAGAGGGCTTGCCGCTGTTAACAATACACGGCTTTTCATTGCCAATGCACCGGCAGCCGAGAAGCGTCCATAATTAGCACCATCCCATTTTAATGGCAGTAATGCGGCTGCTGAATCGAAATCCTTAACAATAAATGCAAAGCACTCCGATGTTGTAGCACGAGGATGCTGAATAGTTGAGTCGGTATTTGATGCATTTTCCACATCTGTTACGATCGGTACACCGCCATATACTCGTACAAGGTCAAAATATTGCAATGCTCTGAAGAAATAAGCTTGGCCCCTTGCCTGGTTTTTAAATGTGGTGGAAAGTGCCTGGCCTTTTTCTGCAATTTTCTGCAATAAAAAATTAGCCGTGCGAATGCGTGTATATGGGTTATTTGGAACCGAGCCCGTAAGAGCTGACCCGTAATACGAATCAGCCTCTGAAGCATCCTGCAACATCTTCTGCGGATTGATGTAGTCAGTTACTGTACCGCCAATTTCCTCGGTAGATCTTGTTCTTGTGTCATTGTACAAGCCTACAACAGATACGATAGGCGACTTGTATGCTGAAAAAAAGTCGTAATACATCCTGTCAATGTACCAACCTGTCAATACCTCGTTTTGAAATATACTTTCATCGTATTTATCAAAGCTTCTCTTGTCCTCTAGAAAGCTTTTCTTACAACCTGTTCCAAGAGCGATCACTGTGGCAAGGAAGAAAAATATTTTTATCTTTTTCATATTGTTTCTATCTAGTCGTAATAAATTAATGGAGTTTAAAATGTTGCATTAACACCTAGTGACCATGTTCGCAACGTTGGATAACCCACCTGTGGATCATCATACATATTGCGGTACTTGTCAGGATATGGGTTATAAAAATCAAACAGATTAAATCCGGCTAATGTTACCTTAAGTGACTCCATTCTTATTTTTGAAGTAATGTTCTTTGGCAGGGTATATCCAATAGCCAAACTGCGAACATAACTTCTGAAGCTTGAAATTTGCCAAAAATCGGAATTGTAAGAATTCTGGCTGTAATAACCCAGGTTAGGCCATTTCCCATTCTGGTTATCCAGGGTATCATACATATCATTAAGATAGCTTTCATGCGCCCAAAAAATTTGACCTGAACTTGTGCCCTGTTTCACATAATCGATACTATTATACCCGCCCCATGAAGTAGCAATTTGCGTGTTTAAGCTAATGGACTTCCATGAAAGACCGATATTGGCAACAAAACCTGTAGACCTATTCTTTTTGACAAGTTGCGTATAATCTTGATCGGCCAAGATTTTTCCATCGGGACCGGCAAAAGTTTTAGTGTTTGCATCCAATGCACCGCCTAAATCCTGGTAAGCCAGCATTCCTTTTTTAATTCCTGATTTAGTAGTGATGCCGAGATAAGCTGGCGTTGAACCTGCTTTTGCTGCCAAATCGCTTAAATATTGCCAGTATGCATCAACGTCAGCATCGGTGCGAAGCAAACCATCATGCCCCTCATTTCCTTTCCATGTCATGAATCCCCATGCAGGAAAAATTGTGGAGTGGCCTTCCATCGTTTGATTTTTAGATGGATAATCAAAAGCTACAGGAAGCCATTTAACAACTCTGTTATCGCTGGTTCCAAAGTTAACCCCTATGCTATACCCGAATTTTTTGAATTGATCTTTCCAGGTAGCGCTGAATTCTGATCCCCACGCCTTTACAGAGGCATAGTTTTGTTCCGCAAATGCTCCACCAACAGAAATCGGAACTCCTACCATTCCCGCCAGTGTAATCAGTAAATCCTGATTGTAATCCCAATACCTGTCATAGGTCAACGACAATCTATTTCTAAGAATTGTCGCATCCAGACCTATATTCTTTTTGATGTCTTTATCCCATGTTACATCTGGATTTGGAGAAACGTCCGGTAACAATCCTGAGCCCAGTAGTCCGCCATTGTTGCTTCCAAAGCCCATGCCCTTATCAGCATAATAGTTGTAAAGCTGCATCCAGCGCCATGCCTTAAGGTTGTCCTTACCGGTTTTTCCAATAGAACCACGAATTTTTAGATAATTGATTTTATTGGAAAGGTTGCCAAACCAATTTTCTCTTGAAACTACCCATCCTGCCGAAACGCCGGGGAAAAAGCCCCAGTAATTTGAAGGAGCAAACTTGGTTGATGCATCGGTACGAAATACAAATTGAACGAGGTATCTACCATCGTAGTCATAACTGAGGCGACCCAAATAGCCTAAGTTGCCCGATTCACTTTTGTTAACGTAAGTGTTCGATGCATTTAATGTTCCGGCCGATGGAGATGATCCGTTGTAAGCACCATAAATTGGCGTATCGTAGATGATAAATTTCTTTTGAAACTCCTGCACACCTTTTTCTACCGAGGCCATTGCTGAAATATTATGCCTGCCAAACCGGTTATCGTAAGTAACAAAG
>JBEHXT010000043.1:0-5058 GCA_048498555.1 Bacteroidota bacterium | reverse complement strand
TCACTTGAATTCAGGCCTGTGAAGTTTTTAACCTTTGGAACAAGTATCAGCTATATCAATGCAACTACAAATACCAGCACCAGCACTTACGGCAATGCAACAGGTATGATTCCGCTGACAGTGCCTTACGATACTGCGGGCAACTGGATATTGTTCCCTAATAAAGACCAGCAGATAGTGAGTGCAGTTAATGACCGCAACACGGTATTTAATAATACAAAAGCTAACAGAGTATTCGGAAATATTTATGGCGAGGTCACTTTGTTTAAAGGACTGAAGTATCGCACCATGTTTGGATTAGATACACGTAATTCAACCCAGGGAACTTTTAACGGCGCACAATCTTCGGTACGCCTTGGTAGCGCAGCCAACGCTTCGCAAACAATTAATAATGCTACATCCTGGGTTTACGACAATATACTTACCTATAATACTGTTGTAAAAACAAATCACTCTATCAATGTAACCTTACTGCACGAGTTGCAAAGCCTCAATCGTTCGAGCTCTTTAACAATGTCGGCTAACAACCTCATTTTTGAATCGCAGAAATGGTATTCCCTGCAAAGAAATACAGATGCCCAGGTTACAGGTACGGGAACTTATTCAGCAACACAATACCTTTCTTACATGGGTCGTGTTGAGTATGGGTATAAGAACAAGTACATGCTCACCATCAGCAGCCGTTATGATAATTCATCGGTGTTGGCGGAAGGAAGTAAAGGAGCATGGTTCCCTGCTGCATCAGCAGCCTGGCAAATTGACCGGGAAGACTTTTTCGGTTCTCAATCAGTTGTCAATAGTGCCAAGTTGCGAATAGGTTATGGTAAGGTGGGTAATGCTTCTATCAGCCCTTATCAAACTGCAGGTCCGCTTGCGTTCACCAATTACAATTGGGGAAATGGCACAGCCGCTATTGGCGCAGCTCCTTCTACATTTAAAACACCGGGACTTGGTTGGGAAAAAACAACCACTGCCGATTTAGGTTTTGAGTTTGGATTACTGAGAAATAAAATTGCCGGAACCATTGATGTGTACAAATCAAAAACAACAGACCAGTTGCAGCAAAGAAGCATACCTTCTGCTAACGGGGTTACCTCAGTGTATTTCAACTTGGGCCAGGTAAATAACAATGGTGTGGAGGTTACGTTGAATACACAAAATGTTACAACCAAAAACTTCCATTGGTCAACTGATTTTATTTTTACAAGAAACAAGGAAAAGATTGTTGATATAGATGGCAGCGGTAACAGCAACTATGCAAACCTTTGGATACTAGGTGAGCCTTTGCAAGTATATTGGGGTTATAAAAAAGATGGGATTTTCCAGTATACCGATACTGCAGGCAAAGGAGCACTTGCAGGTTATTATTGGACGAAGGCGGGTAACAGAACAAACGTAAACTACCAGCCGGGCAGAATAAGAATAGTTGATGCAAATGGCGATACTGCCATGAGCCCTGCGGATAGAATTGTCCTGGGCTCTCACAATCCTGATTTTACAACTACAATAGGCAACACAATTGGTTTCAAAAACTTTGAGTTGAACTTCCTGGTGTACGTTCGTGTTGGGGGATTATATAGGGTTCCTCGCCCGGGTCTTGTTGGCCGTTATCAAACATTTGCCGTGAACTATTGGACGCCGACAAATCCAAGTAACGACTATCAGCAACCAACGCAAACAAGTGACGTTCCTTTTGGATGGGAAGCACTCACCTATACAAAGGCAACATTTGCAAAAGTTAAAAACATTACACTTTCATATAAGATCCCACAGAGTCTTTTAAAACGGGCAAGCATTAATAACCTGTTGTTCTACGTTAGTGCCGTTAACCCGATTTTGATTCATGGATATTCTGACTACGATCCGGAAACAGTGCCTTACCGCGAATTTGCGGGACCAACAACTAATAACACGGGCCCCACATCGTACAGCTACAAAAGTTTTGTAATCGGTGTTAAACTTGGTTTGTAAACGCATTAAATCCTGATCAAAAATTATTAAGTATATGAAAATGAGTTTTCAAAAAATAATTGCAATCGTTGTTGGTGTTACGGCACTTACAACCATATCGTGCAAAAAATTTATCAAAGAAGAGTTGGTGACTACACTAACCGAAGATTATTATAAAACCGATGCCGGTTTGGAAGATCTTGTTAAGTCTGCATACGCTCCTTTGCAATGGAGGTTTAGTGGTGAGCAATCCTATGCCATGTATAATTTCGGAACTGATGAATTTCGCGAAGGCGATCAGTTCAATAATGTTCGCTATGATGATTATGATGCGAGCCTTAATTCTAATGATCCCTTTGTAAATGATTTGTGGACGAATAACTATGCCGGCATAAGAAGATGTAACCAGGGCATTCAATTGATTACCGCGTACAATAACAGTTCATCAAAAGTGTTGGGCACGCAGGCTCAGAAAGATTTACGTGTTGCTGAACTAAAAGCCTTGAGAGCATTGTATTATTTTCAACTGGTGCAGCAATTTGGTGCCATACCATTGATCACTGAAGTTCCGGATGCACCGCAATATGAATTTCCAAGAGTGCCCGTTGCTACTATTTACAATCAAATCATCAGCGATTTCAGAACTGCAGGACCCAATCTTCCATGGAGAGCAACCAATGCTGCAGATAGGGGAAGGGCAACAAGAGCGATGGCTTATCATTTTCTTGCCAAAGCTTACTTAACAAGAGGCAGCGCCGTATCTGACCAACGAGGGCAAAAGCCAACGGATATGGATAGTGTGATTGTATTTGCAGATTCTGTAATTACAAAAAGCGGTCACACACTCGAAGCTGATTATGGAAATTTATTCAGTGCAGCTTATGCTGATGGTAAAGTACCTGTACTTGGAGAAAATGGTTCGCCTCCAACAGGAAGCAAATCAAAAATTGATGAGAACAATGCAAGCAATGAAATCATTTTTGCTGCGCAGTTCAGCTCTAACCTCAACCTTGCTACAGCAACAAATAATCAAACGCATTTGTTCTATCCATCAGCCTACGATGCGAACATCCCGGGTCTTGTAAGAGATTTCTTCAATGGTCGCCCTTTCAGAAGATTGCGTCCAACCGATTACACAATCGATATTTACGATAAGGTAAATGATTCCAGGTTTTGGAAATCTTATCAAACTGTGTTTTATAGAAACTCCACAATCCCGACGCAAACCGCTTCTCCTAATTTATATTTCACTGCTGCAAATGCGCCAAACCCAAGCCTTGTTGGTAAACCAAAAGTTGGCTTAGGCGATACCGTTGCTATCTATCTTGTAAATCCAATTACAAGGCCATTACTTAATTCAGAGATTGCGGCCATGCGTTACTATTCTGTATTTGCCCGTTACAAATGGCCATCAGTAGGCGGTACCATTTCTACTGACTATACAGGAAACAAATACTTAACGCTTTTAAAATTTGCTGATCCCATCAGGTTGACAAATACAAACAATGAAGCCCGTGGAATTCGTAACGGTACGTTCATAAGACTTGCTGAAACCTATTTAATAATTGCAGAAGCTTATGGCCGCAAGGGTGATTATCCGTCGGCACTCAATTACATTAATACTTTAAGAAGAAGGGCAGCATTTAAATCAGGCGAAGCAAGAACATGGCAGATATGGCAATACCTTGGCGGGCCAACAACATTAGATGATACACAGACTAACAATCTTGCAACAACAACATTGTTTACTACTAACGCACCAAGCGAACAATATCCATCAAGTGCAACTTCCACTGCATCACGGTTTATTCATTTCATACTAAACGAAAGAACAAGAGAACTGGGTGGTGAGTTCTATCGTTGGGAAGACCTGGTGAGAACTGAAACATTGTACGAACGAACAAAATTATTTAACGTGGATATAAGCGGATCGTTTGCTCCGTTCCATAAACTAAGGCCAATTCCACTTTTGCAAATGCTTGCGCAAACAGCAAATGGTCACCCGATGACGGCACAGGATATGGCAGCATATCAAAATCCGGGATACTGATTTTTCTCATGTAAGCAATCGTTCACTATGGGCAGGGAATTAAGTACCTGCCCTTTTTATTTTCAAACAAAGCCTTTCTTAACCTTAATTAACTGGTCAGGATGGCTCAGGATGATTGCCGCTTTTAACTGAAATAGTTTGCGAGTAAATCACACTTCCTGCTATTGCTTGTTCATCATAAACCAAAGACAACTGATTTTCTCATTGCATCATATCAACTCTATCATATGTTAAGACGTAAATGCGCTTTACTGTTTTTGCTTGCTGTAAGCACAACAGCATTTGCACAAACACAAAACGATGTTGTTACACCGCTTCATGCGCTGCAACCGGATTATCCTGTTCCCTATAAACTTCCTACAAAGGAATCTGTAAAAACAGTGCTTGACCGCATCTATACTTATCTTGATGGATCAACACCAATGCAATTTGTTGATAGAACAAACAACAAGGTGTTAGAAAAAGCTGATCGTCCTGATACCAATACTATTTTTAAGCAGGGCGATTTTCGTTTAACAAGTTATGAATGGGGTGTAACTTATTCAGGGATGTTGCTTGCAGCGGAAACAACTGGTGACACACGCTATGCTGATTACACAAAACAAAGAATGAATTTTATTGCAGCAGCTGTTCCCGCATTTCGTTCTTTGTACGAGCAATATCCAAAAGGCTCAAATCCTTTACGCCAACCTGTTGCGCCACATGCATTGGATGATGCAGGCGCCATGTGTGCAGCCATGATAAAAACATACCGGTTGAACAATGATAAAGTTTTGAAACCTGTTATTGATAATTACATCAATTACGTTGCAACAAAAGAGTATCGTTTGGCTGATGGTACGCTTGCCCGCAATCGTCCGCAGAAAAATACTTTATGGTTAGATGATTTGTATATGAGCGTTCCTGCGCTTGCACAAATGGGAAAGCTGACAGGCAACCAAAAATATTTTGATGACGCAGTGAAGCAAGTGTTGCAGTTTTCAAAACGCATGTTCAATAAAGACCTTGGCATTTACATGCATGGCTGGGTGGAGAGTATGCCTGTGCATCCTGAGTTT
>JBEHXT010000042.1:0-5113 GCA_048498555.1 Bacteroidota bacterium | reverse complement strand
AATGCTAATTTAATTCCTGAAATTCAAACTTCATGGGAAGTTGGTGGAGAATTCAGGTTCCTGAATGGCCGCATTGGTTTGGATTATACTTATTATCATAGTGCAACAGAAAACCAAATTGGCTCGCCCCGTCTGGCCCAGTCCGGAGGATTTATTTTCAGCACTCTTAATGCGGGAACTGTGATTAATAAAGGAATGGAAGTAGCGCTTACTGGTAAAATAGTATCGCAAAAGAACTTTGGATGGGATGCCACCATTAACTTCTCCTACAATAGGGGCAGCTTAGGTGCTTTCATTCCAGGTGTGCAGTATTTTTATCCAACTGATGTACAGTTTGGAACAATAAAAGCAGCGTCAATCCCTAACGGTGGCCCATTTTTGGGAATAATCGGCCAGCCAAATTTGCGTGAAGTAGATAAAGATGGTAGGGAAATTCCTAACGGCCGTTATGTGATTGATACAAAAACCGGCCTTTATAAGCTTAACCCTAATTTGCCAGTTGTAGGTAATCGTGAACCTCGTTATATAGGCGGATTTAATAACACCTTCCGGTACA
The DNA here is from genome assembly GCA_048498555.1 of Bacteroidota bacterium. Lineage (GTDB taxonomy): Bacteria > Bacteroidota > Bacteroidia > Chitinophagales > Chitinophagaceae > Danxiaibacter. The sequence continues at coordinate 4,557 of JBEHXT010000042.1, read as the reverse complement.
AAAATCTAAGCGCCAACTTCCTTTTAGATGTGAGGATAGGAGGAGATGTATTTAACGGTACTGAATATTTTATGATCGTAAATGGATTAAGCAAAAAAACCTTGTTGAACGATCGCCAATCAGTAACCTTAACCGGTATAAGCAGTACTACTAATGCCGATACTACAGTAACCTACAATGCAGGGCAAAGCTATACTATTGGTACAACCACCTATGCCGGGGCAAACCTGATCTATCAATACTGGCAAAACTATGCTGCTAATTCTTCAAACTTCATTACTTCTGTTAATTGGCTTAAGCTGCGTTCACTGTCATTAACTTATGATTTCACAAGCATGTTTAAAAAACAGGGAGTTATTAAGGGATTATCAGTTACAGCCGTAGGCAACAACTTATTAACATGGACAAACTACAAAGGAATGGATCCTGAAGTAAGTGTAGCAGGAGGAACTGGCGGTTCCGGCTCTACAGGTATTGATTACTTAGGTGTGCCTGCGGTAGCAAGTTTCACTTTCGGTGTAAATCTTAAGTTTTAATTCGAAAAAAAATAAATCATGAAAAGATCAAAATATATCTTACTGGGTTGCGTACTCCTTTTGAGTTTGGCCTCGTGCAAAAAATGGTTGGATGTTAATACCGATCCGGATAATCCCAACAATCAAAGCGTACCAATTCAAAACAAATTGCCGTGGATTGAAAATTATTGGAAGGAGCCAGCAGGTGTTACCAATATGCGTACATCCTGCATATCAGGAGTTATTTATGCTATAGCCGCCACACAAAATACACTTAGCACTACATGGCAATGCTCTAATGGCAACTCAACTACACCATACCAGGCATTTTTTGTGGGCGTATCTTCCAATATAACGGACTTGTATAATGCAGCCCAAAAACAAGGTGCCTATCACTATATGGCCGCGGCTGATGTATTTCATGCCCTGGGGTATATGGAAATGTTAGATCTGTATGGCGAAATGCCTTATACCCAAGCGGGAACTGGAATTCCAAGCCCGGTGCCTGATGACGGTAAAACCATTTTTAATGGATGCATGGCACGTCTTAATGAAGCCATTGGTTTATTGAGTAAAACACAGGAAGCCGGAGCTCCTGCCCTCTCTGCTGGCGATATATTGAACAACGGTGATGTAAGTAAATGGCTAAAGATGTGCTGGGGATTAAAAGCCCGTTACATGCTGAAGCTTTCAAAAAAGAGCGACTTGTATAATGCAGATTCCATTTTATACTGCTTATCTAAAGGCCCTCAGTCTAATGCCGATAATACAGTAGAACTAAATTTTAATAACAGCGCAACAACCGATTATTTAGAGGGTGATCCTATTTCGGGGAATGGAAATTATGATTTTGCAGGTTATGGCAGCAACCAACGTATTACCGAATACTATTACAACCTCCTCACAAATATCCGGGGGGCCGGAGTAGTTGATCCACGCATGACTAAGATTGTACCTGCTTCAATGGCTAATGTGCAACTTTCTGGTGGCAAGGTGTCTTCTTACACATGGTTACGTTCGGTTGGTGTTAATTCTTACAATACAGTTGATAAAAACCCTGCTCCCTTAGGGTTCTCCAACCGTCTAGTAAAAGGCGGCGCTACTTCTGTTGCAACGGTTAGTTATGCCTCTGGGCTAACACCTGTTGTATATCCTTTTACTACTGCAACTGGCATCGCAGATCATCCGGCTTTTGTTGCTTCTTTAATTGCTGCTGGTAAAGTGCCTAAGAGCGGAAGTAATGCAAATGATTTTGCAGATAGCGGGAATTACGTAAGAGTAACCTATAAGCCTGGCTCTATCTACATAGCAAGCACTAATTACATACAAGCCGGAGATACTGTTTATGTAAATTTTCGTAGCAATTCACTTGCCACAACAGGTGTAGCGCAGCCTTCAAATGATGTAACCTGGTATCCAAATTTAGCTGCTTATACTGCTGGCGTTGTCGCTTCCACAGGCTCCTTCCAAATTCGTCCTATTTCTGACATGGAGCTTTTAATGTATCATGAAATGTGCTTTATTAAAGCAGAAGTGCTGATGAGAAAAGGCGACCCGGCCGGCGCTTTCACCGCTTACAGGGCAGGTATCCAGGCTCACCTGGATTACATGCAATCCAAGCTAAACCAATGGAAAGGTAGTTTTGACAAAACCTCTTCTGGTATTCCTAATCCCGATATGAACCCAATGGATCAAACAGCTATCAACACTTATCTCGCCAGCAGCGCAGTTGCACAAAGTGCAGGAGCGTTAACAATGTCTGATATCATGCTGCAAAAATATATTGCTATGGGTGTCAGTATTGAAAACTGGAACGATATGCGCCGCTTTAATTTTAGTGCTGGTAACGTGGGAAGCTTTGGTGTTGTTTACCCTGGTTATCAAAGAGGTCCTTTGTTTACTGGCCAGGCCCAGCTGACAGGAGGTGCTCCTACAGATCCCAGGTATTGGATACGCCGCTTTGCATTACCTCCAACTTATGAAATACAGTACAATTTTATTAATACCACAGGCTTGAATCACCATGCTACTGATCCGAATATTTGGAGCATGCCTACGTGGTGGGATTGTGCTACCGATGCAGAATATTACGGCTACCTGAAATAGTAATTATTAATCAAATTAAAATACCTTCAAAAAGAGGCTGTTCAATTGAACAGCCTCTTTTTTATTTAGATGCTCCAAAGAACATGTAAGCCAAAAATATCGATGTTAGTATTCCAACCAAATCAGCTAATAGCATGGCACCAACTGAATACCTTGTGTCCTTAATATTTACAGCGCCAAAATAAACGGCAATAACATAAAAAGTAGTATCGGAGGAACCTTGCAAAACGCAGGCTAATCTTCCTGCAAATGAATCTGCGCCATGAGCTTTCATTGTGTCAATCATCATTCCTCTTGCACCGCCGCCGCTCAAGGGTTTTATCAGTGCCGTCGGTAAACCATCAACAAAGCGGGTGTCTGTTCCCAGCGCTGCAAAAAGACTTTTCATTCCATCAATCAAATAATCAAAAGTTCCGCTTGTGCGGAGTAAACTTATGGCAACCAACATTCCAACGAGGTAAGGAATAATTTTTACCGCCACTTCAAATCCTCCAATAGCTCCTTCAATAAAAGCATCAAACACGTTTATCTTTTTGTACAATGCACCAACAATGATGGCAAGAAAAATAAACAGGATGATTGCATTACTCCATAAAGCAGAAAAATTTTGTACTTCATCTGTCTTTAACCTATTGAGATAAACGACCAACAGTGCAATGATGACTGAGATGCCTCCTATCCAACCCAATATCACCGGTTGAAAAATATTGATCTTTTGTTTGAAAGAAACAATGAGCATAGCAGCGACGGTGGCTACAAACGTTGCAATCATGCATGGAATAAAAATGTCTGTTGGATTTGCAGCCGGTGGTTTTACAGCAGCTCTTGCAGCAATGATAGCAACAGGAATCAACGTAAGCCCTGCTGCATGCAAACACAAAAACATTACCTGTGCATTTGATGCTCTTTCCTTTGATGGATTTAATTCCTGCAGACTTTGCATTGCTTTTATTCCAAATGGTGTAGCAGCATTATCCAATCCCAAAAGGTTAGCAGAAAAATTTAAAACCATGTGCCCCATGGCCGGGTGATCTTTTGGTAACTCGGGAAATAATCTTGAAAAGAATGGACCAATAATTCTTGATAAAACTCTTATCCCTCCTGCCCTTTCTGCAATACTCATAAAGCCCATAAACAAAGCCATGATTCCAACTAATCCAATTGCAATCGTAACTGCACTTTTACAGGTTTCAATAATTCCATCCGCACTTTGAATTTCGAAATACTGTAATTGCCTGTCGCTTGTTCTTACAATAGCTTGCTTGCCTGCCGGAAGAGTTTTTAAAGAATCCAATTGGTGTAATTGCGCTACAGACAAGGTTGCAGTATCAGCCTTTTTCAATTTAATGGTATCACCGGTTTTACCGGTAACCATCGAACTAAAAATTGTTTTGTGGTCTGTCGCTGTAATTCTCACCAACGCTACCAAAATTGCTACGATAATAAAAGCCGACCATATTTTGCTTAATGCCATAAGAAAGGTTTAAAGTTTAGGGATTAGTTTAAGGATGCGCATACCTGCGCCTTACTCCTTTGACCTTTCACCTAATTGTAATTGATGTTCCATTCATCAAATTCAAAAAAGCTTCAACACAATTATTGTTTAAATTTAAGTACAACCACTATATATGAAACGTTTGCTTACTTCTATTTTTTGTTTTAGCATTTTAATAAGCCATGCACAATTCAAAGCAGATAATGTAAAATACAAAACAGTTTTCCCTGAAGACCTCTGCAAAACATTGCAGGAAAACCCGGGTTATGTATTGCTTGATGTTCGCAGCGATGGAGAATTTAATGATACCATGTACGCTTCTCCTGCGTTAAACATTGGGCATATTCAAAATGCACTACACATCAATATCACCCAATTACCACAGCGTTGGAAAGAATTATCTGAATACAAAGACAAGCCCCTTTTTATTTATTGCTCACA
>JBEHXT010000041.1:0-5141 GCA_048498555.1 Bacteroidota bacterium | reverse complement strand
GTCAAAAGCCGAACAACAAAAAGCATTAAATACAATCGTGGCTTGCATTGATCCAAAATTTTTGATGCTGCCCGATAGGATTGTAAAACTTATTCCACCTCGTCCTGCTGGTTATGATTTTACAAGAGAATTATTTCACAAAAGAACAGGTCTTGCATTTGATGCCTTATCTCCTGCGGAAACTGCGGCTGATATGCCTTTGTCATTTTTGTTCAATACAGAAAGAATGAACAGGATGGTAGAATACGGCGTTGCTAATGGTGGACTGGGCTTAGATGAAATGATTGAAACTTTATTGGATAAAACGTGGAAAGCACCAAGAAGAACCGGTATGGAAGGATTAATACAAATACAAACCGAACAGGTGTTACTTACTTATCTGCTGGCAGGAAGTATAGATGACAATGCCTCATTCATCACAAAGGCAACCATTGCTAAATCACTTGCAGATCTAAAAACGTGGATAGAAGCAAAAAAGAAAACATCGACAGGAGAATATGCCGGTCACTTAATGTTGGCTTTGGAAAGAATGAAAGCACCTGAAAAAGCAAAGCCCACATTGCATATGGAAGCTCCGCCGGGTCAGCCTATTGGTTGTGAGGATGAATAGCAATAAAAAATTGCTGCAAACTTGTTTGCAAATATAAACTTCAATGGATAGTATTTTAAAACGGCATTTATTAGTTGATGCACTCAATTATCAACAGTTTACATTACCTAACGTTATTTAACCTGCACACCTTTCGCACTCACCTAACTTTGAACACATCGTTCAAAACAAAACACCGTGATAAAATTTTACTCTTTCTTCCTTTTCATTTTATTGTTACTGGCTTTTACCGTTAATGCTCAAACTTCAATTTCAGATCCTGCCGTTACTGTTACCGATGACGGCACTACTTATACCTTATCCAATGGCTACATCACGGCTAAGATCAATAAAAGGGCAGGTGATCTTGTTTCACTTAAAACATCAAGAACCATTACACCTAATGTTGAACTTATGGGTTATGTATCCGGTCATCATGCAGGTTACTGGGAACAAAGTCCGGCACTGGCAGCAAGAGAAATTACTGCAATCACAATCGACCCTAAAAATGTAAACGGGCAACGTGGCGAAGTATCGATAAAAGGTTATTCCGACGGAAAATCTATTCTTGGCCCTAACCCCACTGCTGCGGGACAGGGTGGTGGATTGATTGCAGATCTTGAAATAAGATACACACTTGAAAGAGGTGCGAAAGGCATTTACACTTATGCCATCTTCACACACCAGGATAGCTATCCCGCAGGTTCTGTAGGCGAATCTCGTTTTGGTTTTAAATTGAGCGGTGCAGTTTTTAACTGGATGTCCATTGACAAGCAACGCAATTTTTTAATGCCCTCCGGTGCAGACTGGGACGCTGCATCCGACCTGAATATGAAAGAAGCAAGACGCCTGGTGAGCGGGGTTTATAAAGGCCGTGCCGAACATAAGTATGACTACTCTGCCAAGCAATCCAAGATACCTGCTTTCGGTTGGTCATCAACGAAAGAGAAAGTTGGACTATACATCATCAATCCTTCCTTCGAATATCTTTCGAGCGGTCCAAACCACTACGAGCTTACAGGTCATCTTGACGATGGCGATGGTGGTGATCCAACACTTTTGAATTACTGGAGAGGAACACATTATGGTGGAAGCGTTTTAAATTTTGCTGCTAACGAATACTGGACAAAAGTGGTAGGGCCAATGTTTGTATATGTGCCAACAGGTAAAGACCCCAATGCTTTGTATGCAGATGCATTGAAACAGGCAAAGGTGGAGCAGTTAAGATGGCCTTATGATTGGGTGAAAGGTGTTGACTATACACCCGCCAATGAAAGAGCAACAGTAAAAGGAAAAATAAAACTGGTGGATGCACAGGCATCAATGCCAAAGTTTACCAACCTGCTGGTAGGACTTTCCTATCCTGATGAAGCAGCACTGCCACGAAACACAAGACCGTTGCGTGTTGATTCGTTGCCACGCAGAGATACTGTTCGACAGGTTTTGGTAGATACAGCAGTGCGTCGCTTGCCCAATGGCAAAGTTGCAAACAGGGGAACTTATTTGCCTCCGCGTACGCAATCACAAAATTTTAATTTTCCACCGCAACCCATCAATTGGCAGAACGATGCCAAGCATTATGAATTCTGGACAGAAGCTGCAAGTGATGGAAGTTTCAGTATTGGCAATGTTCGCCCCGGAACCTACCAGTTACATGCAGTTGCCGATGGTGTGATGGGCACTTACGATGCAACGGCGAACATCACCATCAAGCCCGGTGAAAAAATAGATTTGGGAACAGTTGAGTGGAAGCCTGTTCATTATGGCAAGATGATATTTCAAATAGGAACACCCAATCGTTCCGCATCGGAATTTTATAGAGGTGATGATCACTGGCATTGGGGCATGTACATTGAATATGCGAAGTATTTTCCTAATGATGTAAACTTCACAGTTGGAAAATCTGATCCAGCAAAGGATTGGTATATCTATCATGTTCCTCATGACACTACCTTTCGCGACGATGGAAAAGACATGGGCCGTGCCACACCGTGGACAATTCATTTCAACATGTCTTCAAAAGCTTCGGGTAAGGCAACATTGCGTTTTGGCATTGCCGGTTCGGGTGCACGTTCATTAAACGTCACAGTTAATGGCAAAGACCTTGGTGCTTTTACAGATATTGGTGGCGGTGGTGCGAGCCCTATTCGCGACGGCATTGAAGGCACATGGGTGGAACGTGATTTTACATTTGATGCTTCATTATTAAAGCAAGGCGAAAACACTATTATACTCACGGTGCCCGCGGGTAGCGTAGCCAATGGAATGTGTTATGATGTTATTAGGTTGGAAGTGCAATAGAAAATCTGCCTTCATTTATTGTGCATCTATTCCGCTTGTGTATTTATTCATCCACATAAATTGCTTAGCATTTTAAAAACTTCAACAGTAATACATTTGTTACGTGGAGCATTTATTAAGCAACCCTGTATATCATTCATTGAACGGTATTGATGCACACCTGGGCAATGGTGCAGGACAGGTAAAATATTTTGATGAAGCGGTTTCTCCTTTTGCAGGTTTCCCTCATGATTATGAAAAAGGATTCGAGGAATTGCATCAATTACTCCCGGCAGATCGAAAAATTATTTATGCTAATCCACAGCGGGTGAAACAACCAAAAGGCTGGAAAGTTTTGCATGAAATACCCGGACTTCAATTTGTGTTTACAGGCAAAGCAGAACCAGTCACCGATAGTTTAAAATTAGTTTCGCTGAACAAAGAGCATGTTGGTGAAATGATTGAACTTACCGCACTCACCAAGCCCGGACCTTTTAACTCACGCACAATTGAATTCGGACATTACTATGGCATTTTCGAAAACGAACGCCTGGCGGCAATGACGGGGCAACGATTACATGTTCAAAACTATACAGAGATCAGCGCTGTTTGCACGCATCCAAATTTTTTAGGTAGAGGGTTTGCAGGTGCATTACTCACGCATCAATTAAACCTGATCATTAGTCATGACCAAATTCCTTTCCTTCATGTTCGTGAAGATAATAGCAGGGCAATTGCACTGTACGAAAGACTTGGATTTACCGTGAGCAGGCCAATGAATTTTTATTTTATGGTACGGCAGTAAATACAATCATATGCTCCGATACTGAGTCGATACTATTCCTTTATCCTGTATTCTTTTTTAAGTAGTTTAAGAAGGCGGCCGGCATACTTGTTTGTCTCCCTCAATTGTAGCAGATAACCTGTGCTCAGATTTTGCTGCATTATAAGATAGGCTGCATATTTCCTTAGCACTGCTTCGTCAACATTTACCAAATTAAAATGTGCAGTATCGTATCGCATCGTCGGTTGAACAGTGTAGTCATCGTTCAATCGTGCATGTATGTAGGAGAGGTCGAAAATATTAGTGGAGTAATCAAATGCTTTTTTAAACTCGTCGTTGTAATAATCCGCTTGCAGGTTAACCGATTTTACAAGCCCATTATATGCCATGATACTGTCGAGAATATATTGCTTTGTAATTAGCCTCACACTGCCTGTATTGAGCAGTTGGTTCATGGTATTTTGGTTAAAAGCAGCGAAGACAACATTCACAGCCGATCGCAAATAATGACGATAACATTTTTTGTTAACACTGTCCGTGTTCCTATAATGCTGCAGAAGAAAAATCAGGGAATCTTCTTCATGAATATTTTTAAACAGTTGTTTTGATGTGCTTCTTATTTCCGCAGTATCTTTTTTCAGATCGTCAACAAACGAAGCGATGTACTCTTTTTCTTTCTTCTGTTCGCTAAGATGTTCTCTAAGGTTCTCGGCAATAAAGCCAAGAGTTACGGCAAGAAAAAGCATGAAAGACTCGAGCAGGTATTCAGTGAACTTCTTCTTTCCATGAACATGCGGGTGGTGATGTACCTCCATAAGCAGCAAGGGTTGAATGGATGTAAACAAAGAAATTTTTATTATATAGCCAAGAGATTTGCTTTGTTATTTTGAAATAGAAATCGCAGCTCTTGTAAGTTCGATGACTATTTGCAGCGCAACGCGGTAATATTTTGCCTGTACTAAAGGCTTTTTAAATCTCCTAACTTCATAAAACAAAATCACACCCATGCCTGAAATCAAAAAAGAAGATATCAAACAAGAAGTGTTTGACCTCTACGACGATTATGCCCACAACCGTATTGACAGGCGCAAGTTCATGCAGCAACTATCTGTTTATACAGTTGGTGGGCTTACAGTTTCCTCGCTCATGAGTTTTCTAATGCCTGATTATAAAGGGGGAATACAAATTCAATCTAACGATCCAAGGGTGAAATCGGAGTACATCAATTATTCGTCGCCAAAAGGTGGTGGAACTATCAAGGCTTTACTTGCCATGCCCGATGAAGTAAAAGGAAAGTTAGGAGGTATTGTAGTGGTACATGAAAACCGTGGTCTTAACCCGCATATTGAGGATGTGGCAAGAAGGGCTGCGCTTGCAGGCTTTATTGCATTGGCGCCGGATGCACTAACACCGCTTGGCGGTTATCCCGGTGATGACGACAAAGGACGTGAGCTACAGTCAAAACGCAACAAAGATGAAATGCTCGAA
>JBEHXT010000040.1:0-5165 GCA_048498555.1 Bacteroidota bacterium | reverse complement strand
AGAGCCAAGAATATCGCCGGTGAAGCAAGATGAATGCACACGAACCAGCACGGCGTCGCCGGGATTCCATGTGCCTTTAATAAGTGCCAAATGTTCGTTGCTTGAATTCTTTTCCTGGAAAGCTACCAATTTGAAATGCCCATATTTGGTCGGCATATCTACTCTTACAATTTCTTCAATGAGCGAGTCTCTCCTGATGCGGTACTCAATCAAATCTTTTATAGAAATGATCTTGAAGTCAAATTTTTTGGCGATCTCGATTAGGTCCGGAAGTCTTGCCATGCTACCGTCTTCGTTCATAATTTCCACCAAAACTCCCGAAGGCTCAAGCCCGGCAAGTCTTGCCAAATCAACTGCAGCTTCGGTATGCCCTGCTCTTCTAAGCACGCCGCCTTTCTTTGCTCTTAATGGAAAAATATGACCGGGTTTGCCAAGTTCTTCAGGCTTTGTATTTGGATCAATAAGTGCAAGAATAGTTTTTGCCCTGTCCTGCGCCGAAATACCCGTGGTACAACCGTGGCCAAGCAAATCAACAGAAACAGTAAAGGCTGTTTCGTGGAGGGCTGTGTTATTGTTTACCATCAACTCCAAACCAAGGGAGTCGCATCTTTCTTCCAACAAGGCGACGCATATTAAACCGCGGCCCTGCTTACTCATAAAATTTATTATTTCGGGAGTAATACAACCCGAAGCGCAAATAAAATCACCCTCATTTTCCCTGTCCTCATCATCTACCGCAATTACAAGCTTCCCTGCTTTAATATCTTCAATGGCACTTTCTATAGAATCCAACATGAATTTTTTTACAAAAGTAAACCATGGCTGGCTAAATAACCGACCTGAAATGCAGCAATCTGAAGGACTTTCGTGTCCCCATAAATGGTTACGGAATGTTAATATTTGCTGACTTATGGTAAGACAATTATCCCTTTCTTTGCAGCCGAAAACAATCCCTTTTATATTATGCTTAAGAGAATTTTGACACTGCTTGTGTTGGCCGTGCTTTCCGGTCAATACATTCATGCACAGGTGACGACAAGTAGTATTAGTGGTACTGTTACTGACCCCAACGGAAGTCCACTCGTCGGAGCTACTGTTGTGGCTATCCACCAGCCTTCTGGCACTAAGTACACAACCATTTCAAAACAAGGTGGTGTAGTTAACCTTCCGGGTCTTCGTGTAGGCGGCCCTTACAGTATCACTGTAACTTATGTAGGTTTTAAAACGCAGGTGTTTGACAATGTCACACTGGTGCTTGGTGAAGCCTATAATTTAACTGTTCAATTAGGTTCCGATGCAGTTGAGTTAAGCACTGTGTCTGTTACTGCAAGTACAAGACGCCGTTCTTTTACTGATAAGGTTGGGGCAACCACAAATATCAATGCAGCCCAGTTGTCCACACTTCCTACTATTAGCAGGAGCATTACAGATTATACCCGTATAACTCCCCAGGCAAACGGAACCAGCTTTGCAGGCCGTGATAACCGGATGAACAATATGCAGGTAGATGGCGCCAATCTTAATAACAACTTCGGTTTGTCCAGCGACTTACTACCCGGCGGTGGTAATCCGATCTCCCTTGATGCTTACCAGGAAATTAGTGTAAATGTTTCTCCTTTTGATGTAAGACAATCTGGTTTTACAGGTGCCGGCATCAGTGCTATCACCAAAAGCGGTACCAACACTTTCCATGGAAGTTTTTACGGGGCTTACCGTGATCAAAGTTTTAATGGAACCAATGTTGCAGGCACTAAATTGCCTGATCCGGCTAAAACCAACAACAAACTATACGGCGTTACTTTCAGCGGGCCAATTATTAAGAATAAACTATTCTTCTTTGTAAACGGTGAAATTGAAAAAGCCAGCCGTCCTGGTATTACCTGGTCACCTAAAGGAGGGTCTGGAAATGGTACAGTATCTAACGTGCCTATTGATTCTTTGGCAAAATTGTATAACTACTTAAAAACGAAATATAATTTTGACCCGGGTGCCTACGATAATTTCCCGAACTACGAAACTAAAAACCACAAGATTCTTGCAAAAATTGACTGGAATATAAGCACTGCACACAAGCTTACTTTGAAATTTAGTGATTATGTGAGTGATGACGTTAATACCGCATCCGGTAGTGGTGGTATAAATGGCGCATCAAGCCAGAGTTCAATTGTTAGTTACTGGGGTTCATATCGCTTTGGTTCAAATGCGTTAGGTTTCAGCAATGTTAACTATACGATCCAGGATAAAGTCAGGTCTGGTGCTCTTGAATTGAATAGCAATTTTAAAGGCAGGTTCGCCAACCAGTTTTTAGCAACGTTTACAAAAATCAGCTCAATTAAAGGGCATAACGGCGCCACATTTCCTTTTGTTGATATCCTTGGTTTAACTGCTGGCAGCAAAAACAATTACCTGAGCTTTGGTAATGAACCATTCAATGGTAATAACAACCAGGTAATAAATGATGTGTTTAATGTTACAGACAATTTCACCTATTTTGCCGGTAAACATACATTAACCGCTGGTGCAACTTACGAATACCAAAAAGTTGGTAACATGTTTATGCCAGGTTCTCAAGGGTATTATGTGTTTGGATCATTAAATGACTTCATCACGAACCAGGCTCCAAAACTTTACTCTATCAACTATTCATTAATTCCTGGTCAGGAAGCTGTATTTGGCTCCAATATGAAATTGGGTCAATTCGGTGTTTATCTGCAGGATGAGTATAATCCTAATTCACAGTTTAAGTTAACGTATGGCTTAAGAGTTGACTTGCCTGTTTACCCAGAAGATCCAATTGAAAACCCGGCTATTACTGCTTTGAATTTAATAGACAGAGATGGCAATACAGTACATTATACTACCGGTAAATGGCCAAAATCATCACTATTGTTTTCTCCCCGTATCGGTTTCCGTTGGGATGTAAATGGTGATAAGAATTTGATTCTTCGCGGTGGAAGCGGCGTTATTACAGGCCGTGTGCCTTTTGTATATCCTGCTGCTATACCTAACGGCAGTGGTATGTATACGTTTGGTTCGCTGATTACAGCCACTTCCGATCTGTCAAACTTTCTATTTAATCCCGATCCGCATGCTTATAACCCTCAATTCAATAATAACCTGAACGCTACCCAATTCCCTACTGTTGCAGGTAAAGTAGCACCAGGTACTTTTTACGCAGCTGATCCTAACTACAAATTTCCACAGGTTTGGCGTACCGATTTTGCAATAGAAAAAAGCCTTGGTAAAGGATGGGGTGCATTGTTGGAAGCATTATACACTAAAGACATCAACGATCCAACTGTTCGCAACGCTAACCAGGTATTGAATGCAGATGCATCAGTTAATTTGGGTGGTGGCATCATGCGTCCGAGATACAGCAGCACTAATGCAAGAAGGATAAACCCCACTATTACTAATGCAGCAATCCTTGAAAACATCAATAAAGGCGGTTCATTCGTACTTACAGCACAAGTTTCTAAAAGCTTCTCCAAAGGGTTCTATGCTTCTTTAGCATATAACTACACATTCGCATTGGAAGGAGCACCAAATCTTGGAAGCCAGCCTGCCTCTGTGTGGAGTACTATTTATACGTCAAAAACACAGAACGATGTTGAATTGGCTTATTCAGGTTTTGCAGTACCTCACCGTGTAGTTGGTACTTTTTCTTACAAATTTGAGTATTTGAAAGCGCTTGCATCTACGGTTACTTTATATTACGAAGGTGCCGCACAACAAGCAAACTATAGTTATATCTATAACGGGGATATTAATAATGATGGTAACACAGCTGACCTGATGTATATTCCAAGAAATGCTTCTGAAATTACATTTACAAATCTAACAGTCGGCAGCACCACATACACAGCACAACAGCAATCTGATGCCTTCTTCAAATATGTTGAGCAGGATAAATATCTGCGTAAACATAAAGGTCAGAATGCTGAAAGAAACGCCGCTATGTATCCCTGGTTCAACAGGTTGGATTTGAATTTCCAACAGGAAATATTTAAGAACATTGGCAAATACAAAAACACTTTGCAGTTTAATGCTTCCGTGGTAAACTTCCTCAACCTTTTAAATCACGATTGGGGAATAAGAAAGTTTTATGTAGTAAACAATCCATTGAAACCTACTGTTACCAATGGCGTTGCTACTTACCAATTGGCTACTTACACTCCTCCGGGAGCAAGTTCAGCGCAGTTAGTAGATAGAACTTTTATCAACAACAACAGTACCTCTACTACCTGGGGTATTCAGTTGGGTGTTAAATACATCTTCTAATATTTGCTTAACCAGAAATAAAAAAGCGTCTCAATTGAGACGCTTTTTTATTTAACGACTTGCCATTGCCCACCCCCACAACAAAAAACCAGGCATAGCCCTCCCCCATGTTTGCACATCGTGCCTGCCGTCTTCGTAATTAATGTATTTCACTTCGTATTCCGAATCATAACCTTTCTTCTTCAACTCTTTTATTACATCCAATGTATCATCAATTGAATCAATAATGCCGTTATTATTTCTGTCGGCTGTTTCATCTAACGAACCAGTTGTAAAATAAAAACGCAGCCCCGGATGATATTTGCCATCCCTGATCTGTTGGTGCATGATGCGATCTGTTTCATCATTGTAATCATCATCCAAACTTTTTATTCGCCACCACAATGAACCTGAAAAAACGCCGGCTATTGAAAAAACATTTGGATACCGCCACGTCATGTCAATTGCCGTTAACCCGCCCAGCGAAAAACCCGCAAATGCTTTTTGTTTAAACTGTTCAACCGCATATTGCACATGAATAAAAGGCAGCAATTCCTGCAACACAAATTGGTTATAGGCTTCAGCTTTTACTCCCAGTCCCTGGTAATCTAAGATCCTGGCGGTGCCATATTCATGTCGTCGCTCCTTGCCTGCGTGGATGCCGACGCAAAGTATGGGCTGAATTTCATTGGCACCAATCATTTGACTAAGCATAGATGAAAACCTCATTTCAGCCAGGTCCTGTCCATCGTTTATAAGCAAAAGTGAAAGTTCGTTTACGTTAGTTATGCTTTTGAGTAAGTAATAATCAACAATTACCTGTCTCTTTAAAAACACCGAAGCAATTGCTCTTTGTTCCACTCTTAAATTAGGCAACTCCTTTATAAGCATAGCGCCAAAAATAA
>JBEHXT010000039.1:0-5249 GCA_048498555.1 Bacteroidota bacterium | reverse complement strand
AGGTGTGGAGAAATTTACTGATGTTTTTTCAGCAGTGGTTCCGGGCAAAGCAAAAGGTTTTACACTTGCCGAACTTGCTGAAGCAAAAACATGGGTAAGCAGTGGAGATTAAACTTTGGCTGGAATAGAAACCACCAGTCTTTAATTATTACACTACAATTCAAGTTAATATTTTTTGAACTGCGTGAAGGATATTTCTTTCGCACCCGATTCACATGCGCAAACAGCTTAGTTGTTTGTTTGCAGTATTTTTATTCAAATGGAATTGATGCGGAAAAAAATTTTCTCTCTTTTGCTGCTTTGTATTTTTTCTGTCGGGCCTTTGCATGCGCAGAAAAAAAATATCCAGGACAAGCTTTCTAAAACGGTTGACAGCATTCTTCAAAACGCTGTGGATGGCAAATTAATTCCCGGAGCAGTTATCGAAATAAAAAAGGATAATAAAATTATTTGCAGAAAGGCTTTTGGTTTTGCAGAAAGAAATGATGATCAAAACAAACCGCTTGTTCATCCCGTACCAATGACAACAGACTGTTTGTTTGATATTGCATCTCTTACAAAAGTTGTGGGCACTACCACTTCCATTATGTTACTTGTTGACCGCGGACTTATTAAAGTCGATGACCCTGTGGGCAAATATCTTCCTGCATTCAGCATGGGTGATAAAAAGCAAATTACTATTCGCCACCTGTTAACACACACAGCGGGTTTGATTACATGGTACCCTTTATTTTACCGGGCTGATAATAAACAAGAGGTGTACAAGCTGATTGACGAATTGCCACTTGCATTTCCTGTTGGAAAATCCAGACACTACAGCGATCTTGGTTTTATCCTGTTAGGCGAGATCATTGAAAAAGTTTCCGGTATGCCATTGGAGCAGTTTGATCAAAAAAATATTTTTATTCCGCTGAGCATGCGTCATACAACATACAAACCTCTTGCTGCAGGCTTCAAAAAATTTGCAGCCACATCACACGGCAATCCTTACGAAACAAGAATGGTGCATGATACATCATTGGGATTTGTGTTCAAAGAAATAAATCCAGATCAATGGAATGGATGGCGAACTTATACATTGCGTGGCCAAGTAAATGATGGAAATGCATGGTATGCATTAAACGGTGTAAGCGGTCATGCAGGATTGTTTTCTACTATCGATGATCTGCAAAAACTTGTTGACATGTTGATGAACCGCGGGAGAGTAGGAGGGAAGCAATTTATTTCTGAAAAAACGATACAACTGTTTTTAACACAGGATGATTTTAAAAATGGTCTTGGCTGGATGATGGATCCTGGTGATTCTTATTTGAAAGATGCTACGGAAGGGAGCTTTGGCCATACAGGTTTTACAGGAACAAGCATTGCAGTTGTGCCATCGTTGAACCTATCTGTTATACTGCTGTTCAACAGGCAGAACATGGGATTATTGCCTACAGGTTATTACTACAATCCTAATCCGCTTAGAAAGGAAATATTCGCGGCGGCGATTGCTGACTACAAATAAAGTATTATGCAGGCTGCAATTCGTCTTGCGGAAGAATAGGGGCTGTTACCCTTAATATGCATCCTTTACCTGCAGTAGATTCAATTTGAGCATTACCACCAAATACTTTTACCCGGCTGGTGATGTTGTTAAGGCCCATTCCGTTTGTTTTTGCTTTACTGTTAAAACCTTTGCCGTTGTCCCTTACTGTTAGTATCACCTGGTTTTGCCTTTGCGACAGGGAGATCCAAACCTTTGTCGCTTCTGAATGTTTTATTACGTTATTCAGCTGTTCCTGCAAAATGCGGTACAAAGCAAGTTTCTGGCTCATGGCCAGGCGTTGGTGATAACCTGAGTAGTCAAATTCAAACTGGAGGTTTGTTGAAAATCCTATCATTTCAATCAATGCATTAATAGAATCGATGAGTGAACGTGTACCAAGAGTCGGGGCGGAAAGTTGGTGAGAGAGACTCCGGATTTCGCTGATGGAACTATTAATCAACTGCATGCTTCGCGGAATTAAAGGATCATTACCTTGCCTTGAAGCCACTTCAAGGTAAAGCTTCACCGTAGTTAATACCTGGTTTACATTATCATGCAGTTCTTTGCCGATCCACTCTCTTTCTCTTTCCTGCACGGCAATCATTTGCTGCGTTAAAAGGCTTTCGTAGCGTTGTTTCTCCTCGGCAAGTTGATCAGCTGCTTTGCGCCTGTGAATTAATACCACTGCAATCGTGATAGAAAAAAGTATCATCAGCACAGAAATAATTACCCTTGGTGCAAACACCAGTATTTGCCTGTGTGCATAAAACGAAAGAACATCGCTTTCTGAGCTGCCAACCGTGGCGATAACCGGGTAATTTTTTAGTTTACGATAGCTGAACCATGTAGGTACGTTCTTTATAGCATCAGCAGCAAAATAAAAACTGTCAGGGTTGTTAGCTACATTGGTAAACAAAGGGCTTTTATGTATGTCTTCCCCGGAACTTTCTTTAGAACCTGTCCTTCTTGCATAAGTAGTACCATCGGGCGAAATCAATGAAATGATATCGTTCGGCAAAAGTTTGGCCTTTGCATAAAATGCGGTAAACCACGAAGGTTCAATTACCAGTGCAACCACACCTCCAAAATTTCCATTCGCATCATTGAGCCGGCGGCTGATTACAATTACAGGTTTACCGGTTGCTCTTGAAATAATTGGCTTACTAATGTGCAGCGAGTCGTTGCTATTTGTTGAATGAAAAATGAAGTATTCACGGTCTGAAAAATTAGTTACTGACCCGGCAGGGAAAGCAAAATTTGCCATCACCAGGTTTCCCTTGTTATCAGTTATTGACAGTCCCCCGGTTAGATCGTGGTTTAGTATAGTGTTTGCTAAAAGCTTTTTAAGGTTTAAATCCTTGCCATCACGGCCATACTCAATTCTTACTAATTGCAATACGGCATCGGCATTATGAATGGTGCTGATTGCGTACTGCTCCAATGCAACAGCCAGGTTTGAATTTCTTTCAACGGCAAAATGCACCGCATCTTTCCTGTCAATTGATTTTTGACGGAAGTAGTTGACCCAAATCATGCTTAACAATAGCAGGCATATGGCTACTGTGGCTAAAACAATTCGGTTTGCTTTTGATATGGTAATTTTCATAGCAGCTGATAGTTGTTATTGCGGTGGAGAAGGCAACTGGAAGGATGACGCAGAAAGTACTTCTGTTCGTTCATGGCAATTGGATTTGATTCCAAAGAAACTACAAAATTACGTCATTGCAAACCCGGCATTAAAAGGATGCCCGGATGCTGCTAATGCATGTTTTAAGGGTTTTCACCAGGAGTTTATTATAAGCCTTGAAGTAGCGAAAAAGAGCAACGCCTGGACTGCGATACAATTTGTTATTTTGATGATGGCCAAAAAGGAGATTGTTTTTCAGAAGCCGGCTAAACTGTTACAGGTGTTCAGGCAGATAAATGAATACACAAAAGAGGAGAAATCATTTGCAGACCGGAAAGAGAAACTGAAGTGGAAGGAGTTCTCTTCATTGAATGGTTATGTTGCCAATGGAAACTTATATTTACCCAGCTCCATTTTGGCCGATAAAAAGTTTGGTAATTGCGATCTTATAACGATTGAAGATGCAGTTGATGTTACGCCGCAGCAGGAGTGGAAGATTATTAACGGCAAATACGAAAAGGGTAATAATCATTGTTTCCATTTACACCATCGCAGTGGGTATGAAATATTTTGGCTTAAGGATAAAGATCCCCTACAACTTGCTTTGCATTATACCCCTGCTTATATAGGCGATCCATCGCGGGACAGTTTTACCATTGCAACATTAGAAGAGGGCTGCCCGGTGGAAGTAAAGATCAATGGGAAGATGGACACCAGCCGTGGCAGATACTATAAAGAGCAATGTTTTATTTTTCAAGTACTGGGTGAGTTTGACCGCTGCGTTTTATTAGAGAACGGTGATGGTGTTGTAAAGCAGGTTCCGGGAGACAGGAAATTAGTCGATCTATTAAAACCGCTTTGGTAAAAGTTTTTCGTCTATTCAATAATACAAAAGAACAATTTGTAAACACGTAATGAAGTTGTGTGGCTTTAATCATGTAACAAGCCAACAAACACTTTGTGTCCTCGTATAAAAGTTTACAATTTCGGTTTAAAGATTACTCTATTTCACTCACGAGTTGTTTTAGGTTAGTTATGTGTTGGCCATACCGTTTTTTTACTGCCATATGTGTAAGCAGGTAAAATGCTGCAAACACAAGGGCATATACGGCCAGCCTGGTGGTTACATTCTGCGATTGCCATTTGCCCATGTCTTTTCCCCAATACAACAAAACTTCAATAAGTACTATAAATACGATGGCCATTGCTCTCATAAAAATCAAACGAAAGCGAACTCCATTTTCCAGTATCCTTACCTGTTTTTGTAGATGTTCTTTAACGGTAACATTCATTGCCTGGGCCCTGCTCAATAGTTGATAGTTATAATAGAAATATGCGATCATAGAAATGCCAAAAAACATCAGGAAGGAAAAAAACATACTGAAGGCTATGCCATGATGATGCGGTAACCTGGAGAGTGCAATTGCAATGATAACCGTAACCAGTATCATTCCTTTTCTGAAACGATGTTTTAGTTCGTTGAGGGGGCCGGTGTGTTTATTGTTTATAAGCGAATAAACATCCGTTGCAGGAGTTTGTATTTTTTCTGCAGATCTTTTCCAGCCTATTTTAAGTTCATCAAGCTCCATGATCTGTTTGTTTTGTTAGTTCCTTTAATTTGGTTTTGATGCGGTTCATTTTCACTCTCAGGTTACCTTGCGACATGCCTAAGATTTCTTCCATCTCCTCGTAACTACGGTCTTCGAGGTAAAGCATTACAATGGCTTTTTCAATTTCGTTAAGTAGGTTAATAGCGCTGTATAGTTCCTTCAGCTGTTCTTCCGTTTCGCTTTCGCCTGTGTCGGCAATATTGGCTGGTAAGGCTCCCGGTTCGTAGGAATGGATAAAGTCTTTCTTCTTTCTTAATACACTTATCGAGGTGTTAATAGCCACCCTGTACAACCAGGTGCTGATCTTAGACGCTCCGCGAAAGGAAGGAAAGGATTTCCAAAGCTGCATGACAATATCCTGGAAAAGATCCTCACGGTTGCTTTGGTTATAGGCATACATGCTGCACACCTTACGTATCAGCAGTTCATTCTCTTTTACCAGTTGTTCAAACTGTTTCGAAGTATCGTCTCTTTGCAATGGGCT
>JBEHXT010000038.1:0-6126 GCA_048498555.1 Bacteroidota bacterium | reverse complement strand
GATGAAAACGGGCAATCTTTATCGGTGATTTTATAATCGGTGTATTTGGTATCGAACATGCAAAATCCATCGTGGTGTTTTGTTGTGAACACGACGTATTTCATTCCTGCATCTTTTGCTGCCGCTGCCCATTTTTCGGGATTGAATTTTGTTGGGTTGAAAGTTGTTTTTAAAGCTTCGTATTTTTTAAGGTAATCGTAATAACCATCGGACACACCTTTTTTTCTTGCGCCTGTTGCCCAACTTAAATCCTCGGGACAAATGCTCCAGCTTTCAACTATCCCCCATTGGCTGTATGCACCCCAATGCATCAATAAACCAAATTTTAAATCCTGCCATTCATCAAGCCGGTGTTGAATAGCAGTATCAGGATCGGGATAATATTCTTTATGCTGTGCTTTTGAAATAAATGATGAAGTGAGAAGCGCAGAGAAAATAAAAACTTGAAAAAGATTTGGGGTTCTCATTGATTTGATTTTGCGTTGGAGATGATTCATCAAAAATACTTGATGCAGTGTTATCTTACCATTACCCCCCGCTGTTGGCGAGGGGCAGGTAAGCTATGAGAAAATTCCTTCCTATTGTTTCTTAAATTATTCTTTCAGCCAAATACTCGTCCATCCTAAAAAAATTTAAATAAAGACCTGCAAGACTGCAGGTCTTTTCTGAATTGCTATATGAGAGACCGATTTTTTTTATTTCTGTGCCCACCATAAAGAAGTAAGCACCGCATCTTCCCCACCTAAAAATCCGGTTGCCTGCTTGTAACCAGTTACGTTACTATTTTTCAGCCCGGAAGGATATTTCATCCTTTGCGGGAAAAACTGTTGATTGCTCGTCATGTAGTTACTGCTGGTAAGAGCAGGAAGCGTTTGTATTGGCCCTTCAAGCACAACGTTTTCGAAGAAGGGCAAGCCCAGTCTTCTGTGGTCGCTCCATGTTTCAAGTGGAAGCCATGGTGTTTGTGCTATAAATTTCTGCGTGATAATTTTTGTAAGATGATCGTTTCTTACAGTTCCGCTTTTATACAAACTGTTTACAGGATAATTGATTGCTACAGTTCCGGGAGTACCGGTCAAGCCATCTACATAGTTCATGGTATGTGTATTACCAGGTTCGGTTGTGTTATCCCAGTTTACTGATGTCCCACTTCTGTTGTAATCGGTAGATGCGAGGTATGCACTTGCATAACTGGAAACGCCCCAGTATTCAAAACTTTTTGTGATGCCTGTTTCGTAAGCGCTTTTTGCGCTTGCCGGTGTGCTCCAACCTCTTTCCGCACCTTCAGCCAAAAGGAAGTAGGTTTCCCATGGACCGAAGAATACACGTTTGGCTGTTTGTGTCCTGAACTGATTTTTAAGTGTTGGAGACATTCCTGTAGAAGCACCTATATCCACTGCCTGGAAAAGCGTATTGTGCCAGTCACCTTTTGTACCCCAGCTACCATCAGGTGTTGGGTTCCATGTGTATTTAGCATCGATTGTTTTAATTGTTGCACCGCTAAGGTCTTTTACTTTACCTGTAGTGGTAGAAGTAACGGCTCCGCATGTACCGCTTGGGAAAGAGGGGTCGCTGCTATTACCCGGCATGTAAAATATCTGGTAAGCACGAGGATCAATAGTGTAAGGCAATCCATCTAACCAATATGCCGACAACGGGTTGTTTGTTTTTGTTGTCAATTGCACAGGATAATATTGCCCTGCATAATCGGCAGGTTTAATATTGGCAATTGCAGCTGTTTTGCTCGCAGCATCAGAAATAACAGATGGTATTTGATCCTGCGATTTAACACCTCCAAGGTTTACCACCAGGTTGTTGAAAGTAACTGCTTCAGGTAGCTGATACCAGCAACGGCTGTACATTCCCGAAAGGTCATCCCAACCCGCTTTTTCCTGTACCTGGAAGATTTGAGATTGATCGGTAAGCAAATAGCCTTTGGCAGCATCTTCAAATTCGGTCTTTGCTTTTGACGCATCTACTTCTGACAAACGCATAGCCAGCCTCAAACGAAGTGAATTTCCATAAGCCATCCATTTATTAAAATCGAAGCCATAGGCGGGATCGTCTTTGCCTACAAGCGACGGAACGGCTGCTATTGTTCGATCGAGTTTAGAAGTAGCATCTTTCAATTCCGCAAGTACATAGTAGTAAACAGATTTAGTGTCAGTGAAATCGGGATTCTTTCCCTGGAAAGCGGTTGTTGGCATAGGCCCGAAATTGTCACTCATTTCGCTTAACAGGTAAGCTCTCCAGATGCGGGCAATCTGCATAAGGTTATTCGTATATGCTTTTTGTTTACCGCCGGCTATTTGCTGACCCGCTACGTCAATAGCACTATTGATATAGTTTAATGCCCCGGACTGATTGTCGTAATACTCCTGTATCCATTCGTCATTATAGCCACCCCAGGAGAAAGTAGCACCGTCGGCATCTGCAATCTGGTGGCCTGCTGCCTGCCAGTATAAAATAAATGCTCTTTCCGAAACGCCGGGATTCATTTGCGCATGTACTATGGAGTTATCAATAAAGTACTCCACCTGCACCTGGTCTGCGCTGGCAGCTACAGGGTTCGTATTGATGTCCGTGATTTTTTTACACGCAGACAACATCAACACCGGTGTTATAAATAAAGCTGTTTTTCTAATTATATGCTTCATTGCTTTTAAATTATTTGGTTAGTTATTAGAACCCTAATGAGAGATTTATATAGTAAATACGGGAAGTAGGTGCACTTCCGTTTTCAAATCCCACAGCAGGGGTTCCTGTTGCGTACACAGATTCGGGATCCACTCCATGCATATGGCTGGTGATTAGCCATACATTATTGCACGATACTGACACCATTGCCTTTTGTATAAAGCTGTTACCTAATAATTTCTTAGGCAAATTGTAGCTAAGCTGAATGTTCCTTACTCTAACATTCGTAGCATCGTAAAGATTGATTTCAGTAATGCCTGAATTTCCTATGCCTGCAGTTGCGGCCCAGTATTGCTGCGTAGAAATCCTCTTTGTGTTGGCAACATATTGGTTAGTATTTGGATCAAGCACCACACCGTTTACAATCATGGAATCTCTTGTACCATTAGCTACAGTAACGGCTGCTGCCCCGTTGCGCTCCATGTTATCTAAAGTTTGCGAGAATATTTTTCCTCCAAATCTTGCGTCAAGTTGTAAGGCAAGCCCGAAGCCTTTATAAGAAAATGAATTGGTAAATCCTAACAATGCAGTTGCCTGCTGGTTGCCCAATCTTGATATATCAGTAGTTGATTGAGGAAGTCCATTACTGGTAAGGACAAGCTGTCCATAATTAGCATTTTTAGAATCTTCAACCCTCAGCAGTTTAGTTCCATAAATTTCGCCATAGGGTTGCCCTGCTACAGCTACAATCTTAAATATGTCAATACTTCCTCCGGGCAAAGTGTATTGATCTACGCCAGGGTAAATAGATGGTACTGTATTTTTATTATGAGAAAAGTTTGCACTCATTGTCCAGCTTAAAGATTTTGGATTCTCCAAAATGCGTGCGTCCGCAGTAATTTCTATTCCCTTATTCTGCACATTAGCAGCATTAATTATCCTGCTACTGTATCCACTCAACGGGTCCATCGGAAGGTGAATTAGCTGATTGGTGGCATTTGATTTATAGATAGAAAAATCGATGCCGATTTTATTTTTAAAGAAACGCATTTCAGCACCGGCTTCATAAGATTTAATCAGCTGGCTTTTTACACTGTCATTAAATAAAGTAGCATTTCGCCCTGCCGTGGTATTACCATTAGGATCCGTACTGATGTAATAAGTGTTATACAATGAATAAGGATCAAGATCACTACCCGCAGCAGCATAAGATGCTCTTAATTTTGCATAGCTAAGCCATGAAGGAGTGCTTCTGCCCATCTGGTTAAGCATATCGGTAATTACATAAGAAAGGCTTACAGAAGGATAGAAAAAAGATTTATTACGCGGAGCTAAAGCTGATGTCCAGTCATTACGGAAAGTGCTGCTCAGGTAGAGATAACCATCGTAGTTTAATTCTACTGAACCATAAACAGAATTAATTTTCTTCTGCTGGAAATCCTGCTGAACAGTTGGATTGCCTGCGGAATTACTTACAGAAAATAAGTTGGGAACGCGTAAGGCGCCTGCACTACCGTTTAAAGTGGACCTTTGCCATGCCATTAAATTTCCACCCACCATAACTGAACCGCCCAACTTTCCAACAACATTATCCTTTTTCGCCGTCAGCATTCCACTGTAATTTGTTTGTTGGTAAGATTGTTTGCCAAGGCTATAATTTCCGGTTTGGTTACCCGGGCTACCGGCATACAGTTTGGTCTCATTGGTAGTGGTGTACATATCTGCACCGCCATTAATTTCACCCATAAGCCATTTGGTAAAATTGTGTTTCATGGTAGCATACATAATGTAACGGTTACGGGTGTCTGAGTTCAAATTATATTTTGCCGCCCAGTAAGGATTCATGCCGGCACCTTTTTGCCACCAGAACATATTGCCGTTTGCATCCAATGGGTTTTCGAAGTTTCGAATGTCCAACGTACGGGGTAAATTATAAATAGTACCAAAAAGACTATAATCCTGCCCTTCAATAGACCTGTTATTTGCAGTAGCATTTATAAATTGAAATTTGGTATCCAGTGTCCAGTTTTCGTTATTGCCAAATTTCGTTACCGCTCTTGCCGTAATATTATTACGTGACAGCTTTTGTCCCGGTATCATGCTCTTATTATCAAAGCGATTGTAAGAAGCGTATACAGATGTAGCATTTACCTGCTGTTGAAATGAAATGTTTTGGTTAGAAACAATTCCATTATTGAAAAAGTTAGAAGCATTATCGTAAGACTGTAATTTAACCGACTTGCCTGACCAGTCTGTAACTGTCTGGCCGGTTATTTTTGGTCCCCAGCTTGCGGAAGAAAGAGAATCATAAATTCCATTGCTGCCTTGCGCATAGAGATTTTGCATTTCAGGCTTTGAGAAAATACTTTCAAATCCAACAGATGATGAAACCGTAATTCCCAACCCCGGTTGTTTCTTACCAGACTTGGTTGTAATTAAAATAACTCCGTTACCTCCAAGAGAACCATATAACGCTGCAGCAGCAGGTCCTTTCAATACGCTTACAGATGCAATATCCTCGGGGTTAATATCGCTTAAACCATTACCCATATCAAGCGTTGAATTGAAAAACCCATCGTATGCACCAATACCAACACGGCCTGTAGAATTATCCATAGGTACACCATCAACTACAATAAGAGGTTGTGAAAGTCCGGCGAGCGAGTTGTTACCACGCAAAACAATTTGAGAAGAACCTCCGGGACCGTTGCCTGAGCGCACCACCTGCAAGCCTGCTACTTTTCCTGAAAGGTCATTTACAAGATTCGTCTCCCTGGCTTCTACCAGAGTGGTTCCTTTTACT
The DNA here is from genome assembly GCA_048498555.1 of Bacteroidota bacterium. Classification (GTDB taxonomy): domain Bacteria; phylum Bacteroidota; class Bacteroidia; order Chitinophagales; family Chitinophagaceae; genus Danxiaibacter. Next base: position 686 of record JBEHXT010000038.1, on the reverse strand, counting down.
TCCTGAATCGAGTAGCCCAAAGATCTTTTTTGCTTCTGAATACCAAGGGCTGTTACTACTACTTCACTCAGGTTAGAACTTCCCTGCTCCATCACCACGTTTAACGTGGTGCTGTTGCCTACTGTTATTTCTTTCGCTTTAAAATTTACGGAAGTAAATTCCAAAACAGCATTTTCACCTGGTACGTCAACGCTGAAATAACCGTTGTTGTCTGTCGCTCCGCTGATATTCGTGCCTTTGATGTGATAGGTGGCCCCGGCAACCGGATTGCCTTTGTCATCCTTTACAGTTCCTGAAATTTTCTTTTGCTGTGCCATTACCATAATGACCATTGCAAAATTCAGCAACATGCAAAGCACAAATCGCATTGTCATTTTTTTCATTGCAGTCTGATTTTAATTTAAAATAATTGCCTGTTTGAGTACGAGCAACCTCACGCAGGTTGTTTTGTTTTCCTGTTTTTATGTTGTGTGAAATCTAGTGTGTCGTAATGCTCCATAACAAGAGCAGCAGCACCAATCAGTTCCGCATCATAGCCGAGCGATGAAATTTTAACTTCAGTGTTTTCCGAAATTTTTGGGATACAGTGTTCGTTGATGGCCTGTTGTATGGGCGCCAACCAAATTTTGCCAGCAACAGAACCGCGGCCACTTAGGATAATCAGTTCAGGATTGAGCAAGTGAATT
>JBEHXT010000037.1:0-7226 GCA_048498555.1 Bacteroidota bacterium | reverse complement strand
TGCAGGACAGGAAGGAAAGTTTTGGGAGATGCATGAACTATTGATGGAGCGTTACCATCAATTGGGCATCACTTCGTTAAAAGCACATGCCCGGGAAGCGGGTGTGGTAAATAAGCGTTTCCTCGATCAATTAATGAACAGTGATTTTGGATGGAATGTACAGGACGATTTAAGAGAGGGCCTGGCATTAGGGATAAAGGAAATTCCAGTCTTACTGATCAATGGCAAAATAATGGATAAGCCACTTAACCCTGGCCGGGTTACGAAAGCGATAAATGAGGAACTACAGGTTAAGCGTCGTTCACGTTCCCCACAGAAACGTGCAGCCTGATTGGGAAATAAAACCAAAACCGGAGGGAAAGTGGTTGGTTTAAAGCAATTGATTAATAATGACTGCTTTTTACAGGGCTACTAATTCGCACCCAAATTTTGATAGAGACTAATGCCACTCCTTCGGAGTTTAGCTTAGGTTGCTATGCTTTATTCTATAGTAATATCATCCCTTCGGGATTAGATTAGGTAACTATCTGTCATTGTGCGCCGGGTTAGACTTGACGAATGTTTGGAGCGGTAGTGCATGCAACGAATTGATGATAAGAATTACAGAACGTACAAGTGCCCGCCCGGCTGAACGCCGTTCGGGCGGGAGTGACCCGTTCGTTGCACTCAGGGTAAACTCCACAAAAGCATAATAGTAGCACCATCGCTTGCTTCATTATCTCATCACCAACTTCCCGAAGCACCGCCACCAGAAAAGCCTCCTCCACCTCCTCCACCAAAACCTCCGAAACCGCCACCTCCGCCTCCACCATCAGAAATACTTTCAGGATGTGTGCTTGCATAATACTCGCTTCCAACTCCCATGTAAATACCATTGAAGGTATTCTGCCGCACATATATTTTGCGATAGCGGTAAGCCCAGATAACAAATAATACAGCACCGCCTAAAATGATTGCCGTAATGTAAGGCAACCAGCTATCATACCTTGCTTTTTCCTTTTCATACTGCTGCCGGCTGTTTATTTCTTCCTGCATGTCATCGGGCAGCGGTTGCAATATGCAAGGGAGAGCTGCTGGTATCAACATCGTTCACGTAAACACCAAGGTGGTTATCAATTTGCTTCACCAGCAAATTCATGGCGGCATCATAATCTTCGTTCCGTAAATCGCTTTTAAGATTATTGATGATTTCAGCAGCGGCAACATCGGGAATATCTCCTTCCAGCCTTTCCGCAATTTCCAGTCTTTGCCTGTGCTCCTGCAATGCGGCTACATACACAATACCGTTGTGGTTAACGCCAACCTTCCAATCGTTTCCTATCCTTCGTGCATAATCTTCTATCGAAAGACCGGGAGGCAGGTTGCTGATTAATAAAATGGCTACCTGCACAGTGGTTTCATCTTCTAAATGACGCAGCCGTACATTGAGCTGATACATCTGCTCAGGCGTTAAGACCTTTACATAGTCGTTGATGTAAGTATTGGGCTGTGGCTTTGGTATTTGTGCAATACAAAATGAAGGCAGAATAAGCAGCAGGAAAATGACCCGTTTCATGAAAGGTATAAGATGGGAACAAGATAAAGATTGTAGCTGGTTTTTATGATGGCTGTTACACTAAAGCCATCTTAATTTGCATGCAATGGATTTGAAAGAAGCAACAGCATTGATTGCATTTGAAAATCTGTCATCATTGCCACAGCTATGGCTTGACCTTGGCGCAGGTAATGGATTGTTTACAACTGCATTGGCGCAACATCTTCCACCGGCATCAAAAATTATTGCAGTGGATAAAAATGCAAAGGCTTTGCGGCAGGTTCCATCCGTTACAAATGGGGTTAGTATTGAAACAGTAGTCGCCAACTTTATGGATGATACTATCCATACAAATGGGGTAGATGGTATTTTGATGGCGAACTCACTTCACTATGTAAAAAATAAAATTCCTTTTCTCAAAAAAATGGCGCCGCTTTTAAAACGGGGAGGTAGTTTTTTATTGGTGGAATACAACCGGACAAGAGCCAATCCCTGGGTACCGTATCCACTTACTATTGATACAGCAAAAGAATTGTTTTCAGGCGCCGGCTATTCAAACTTCAAATTGCTGAATAAAGCATCATCATCTTTCGGAGGTGAAATGTTTGCAGCAATGATTAGCCAGGCTTGACAATTACGCATTTTGCCATGACTGCCCGCCATCGTTTTATATAAGCCTGCAATAATAGAACAGTTTGTATTGGGGGATTGTCGAAATTGAAAACATTATACAATCGGGAAAATATAGCGAGCCATAAAAAAATGTTACTTAATGTTTACTTCAGTTAAATAAGATTTGTCAACAGCTGTTTGGTATAGATTTTTATACATCTAAGCAGCAGAATAATAAATGACGTATCGATGAAGATAGAAACTGAGAAACCCGACCTGACCTTGCTCACAAACGACCAGTTAAAAGGCCTTTATCAAACAATCAACACACAGCTTTCAAGAAATTTACTTGGCGGTATAGGCCTCGAAGCCGAAGGAGACCACATTAAGATGCTCAATGAAATATCCGGAGAATTAAATCGTAGAATTTTTGCTACTAAGGCGAGTTGAAAGCGAAATAAAGTGCTATTCTTTTTCTATTTGCCCGGTATAAACAGGATGAACACTCGTGGCTGTGCTGTTATGCGTATCCAAATTGCCTTACCGCCGCTCAATCCCGAAGGGATGGCGTTACTATAGAAAAGGATTGAGTATGGGAATAAAACTCCGAAGGAGTGACATTAAAATTTAGTCGAAGAATTCAAAAAGATACTTCTCCTCAAAGGGAATATTAAATTTCTTAAGAAAGGACAAATACTCATCCCGAAATGTTTTCTTTTGATGATGCAGTTTTTGATTTTTAATGTAGTCAATTACTTCACCATACTGTGACTCTGAATAAGAAAATGCACCGTATCCTTCCTGCCATGCAAAATGATGACCTAGCCAACCACTTTCATTAATGAAATTGCTGGAATTGTTTTTAATATCTCTTACTAAGTCTGATATACGCATCGATGGTTTTAACCCCACCAGTATATGAACATGATCAGGCATACCATTTACTGCTAATGATTTTTGCTCTTTTCCAGTGATGATTCCAGAGATGTATTTATAGACATCTTCTTCAAAAGAGTGCTTGATAAAATTCTGTCTGCCCTTAACTGCAAAGACGATCTGAATGTAAATCCGGGAGAAGGTGCCCGCCATAAGCAATTGTTTGTACGTTAATGTAATTATTTCTGTTTTGGTTTAGAAATCTTGTAGGAGACTAATGTCACTCCTTCGGAGTTTTACACAATTTCCCTGGCAACCGTTCTATAGTAATGTCATCCTTTCGGGATTAGATTAGATAACTATCGCATTATGCACTGATGACTTGGCGAATGTTTGGAGCGGTAGTGCATGCAACTAATTGATGATAAGAATTACCCAATGTACAAGAGTGCGGCGCAAGCGAAGCTCAATGGTAGCAATGCAGGTTGCTTCATAAAAAACAACTGCCTTAAAAAATGCCGGCCCTACTTAAACTGTAAACTGCCCGTCTTTGTAAATAATTTTTTCTGAACCATTGCGCAACACGGCGGTAACTGTTCGGTTAGTCGTGCTAATGATGTCGGTATGCACTTTGGGACAACTGTTGTAACCCATTTCCGTCCATTGCTCGTCTGTTACTTTTGCCATGTCACCATCAAAAGTGTCCTTGTAAGCATTACCAAGAGCAATATGCGTATTGCCGAATTCGCCACCGGTGTTTTCATCAAACAAAGTAGTGGCCATAAATTTTGTGATGCGTGAATGACGTTTATCTGTCAACGAAAACTCTCCAACCTTATCTGCATTTTCCTGTGCTATCATTTCTTTCAGTGCATCTTCGTTTTCTGTAGCAGACGAAGCAACGACAATTCCATTTTCGAAACGGAGCGATACACCTGCAATGCGTTTGCCGGAATAATACAAAGGCTGGTTGAAACGGATGGTTCCATTGGTTCCTCTCCAATCGGGAGAAGTAAAAATTTCGAAGCTTGGAATATTTTTTCCGCCACCACTTAACCATTTGCGGTGTGCACCAATCTTTATATGCAGGTCTGCATCATCGCCTTTCACATGCAGTGTTTCAATTTGCAAAGCATCGAGCCTGTCTTTTATTTCTTCTATTTCAGCCTGCACTTTTCTCCACCGTGCAACAGGGTCAGCATCTCGTAAATAACATGCTTCAATAATCTGTTCCCAGTATTCTTCTAAACTAATTCCTGCTTCATCGGCCATCGACTGAGTACCAAAAAGACAAAGCGACCATGACAGTTTTCCTTCCTGTTCTTTCTTTTCACGCATCTTCATATAAGGCGCTCTTGCACTGTTCATCATACTGATTTTTGCTGCAGGCAATCCTTCCAGGTAATGAATGTCGGGTTCTGAAATAATGAATAGAATATGGTCGGTTGCTTCAACAATTCCCTGCCAATATGGTTTCGCAAAAAAACTTACTTGTTCGTCGGAACCATTTTGAAGAAGATAACGTGCAAGGCTATTGTCGCGAATATTATTGGGTTGATAATTGGTGATAAGATTTCCTCCTGCATCATACACTTCTTTTGCAATAGCCATAAAAAGTTCTTTGGCACATTCCTGACCTACAAGAAAAACAGTATCACCTTTGTTGATTCCGTTGCCATTGTTCAATGCATATTGAACCATTACCTGCGCATATTTTTTCAAAAGCGATTCATCAAGCTGCATCATACATTCATTATTTAAACCGGCTAAGTTAGGAGAGAAAGAAATTAAAGGACATAAAGCTTTGTTGTCTCTTGCGTAGACAGAAACATCATCTTCAATTTTTGAAGACTTATTTGTTTGAGGAAATGTATGAAGGGTGAAATTTACTTTGCTGTCGCTTCTACAATAATTTTATTCTTTCCAAAATTTATACTGGCTGCTGTTTCTATCGTGAGCTTATCGCCATCAAAATGACAGGTGTATACTTCGCTGTGCGGACTTTCAATGTAACGCAACACCAGTTCCAATGTATTGTTGTCCTTCCACGTATAACTGCCTTCTGTTTTTGCTGGATACAACATGCTTGTGTTTTCAATTGCAGCCGCTGTTAATGAAGGTCCGGGAAGATTGGATGTTCCCGCTTTCCAATTACCTAAGCCAAATGGGAAAGAATATGATTTGCCTCCAACTTCAACCGACACATTGCACGCAGCGTTACCAAAGTGGAATGAAATAGTTTGAATAGAAGTATTGTCTGAAGAAACTGTAAACTTTTTTCCGCTGATGGTATTTGCTAAACCCGATGTTTTCTTGTCACCAAGAGGAAGTGCTAAAGATTTTAATTTCTTCTGCAATTGAGTGTATGCTGTTGTGTTAGCCGGAAGTTTTTGGTTGCTGAAAGCCGGTAATAAATATTGCCACACCAGGTTGATCTCTTCCTGCATATCAGGTGTTTCGGCAGTGATGGCTAATACTGCATCCTGTTCGGGCATTACAATCATGAATTGCCCGTACGCACCATCGCCACGAAATGCATTGTGCCGGCATCGCCACATTTGGTAACAGTAACCTTGCAACCAGTCGCTTGAATCTTTTGCAGATTGCGTTGCATTTGGATTCTGCATGATCTTCATAGTGCTTGCTTCTTCCACCCATGCAGCTGAAAGAATTTGCTTACCATTCCATTTTCCTTTTTGCAAAAAAAGTTGGGCGAACTTCGCCATGTCCTCGGTTTTTAATCGCAATCCCCAGCCGCCTGTATTTCTACCTAACAAATCAGTCTCCCAATCTTCACCCTGTATTCCAAGCGGAACAAATAGTCTTGGCTTTAAATAGTCAATCAGTTTTTCGCCGGTCAGTTTTGTGATGATGGCTGAAAGCATATACGTGCCAAGAGAGTTATAGAGAAAAACAGATCCGGGTTCATGAAGAATAGGAGTCGCCAAAAATCCTTTCACCCAATTGGTATCCCTGCCTGCAACTACAAAGCTTGGATCGGGTTCCTGCCCATCGCTCATCATCAAAACATCTTTCACGGTTAAGTCCTTCAACCATGCACTAACGGTGTCGGGCAAATCATTCGGAAAAAATGAAATCACTTTATCATCCACTGAAAGCTTGTGTTCCTGCACAGCGAAACCAATAGCGGTTGCTGTAAAACTTTTGCTGCACGAGTATAAAGTGTGTTTAAGGTCGGGCTTGTAAGGATTCCACCAGGCTTCGGCGATTACCTTGCCATGCCTTAACAACATAAAACTGTGAAACTCGGTTTTGCTTTTTGCAGTTGCGTTTACAAATTGAAGAATGCTGTTTGATGATACACCTTCAGCTTCTGGAATGCTGCGTGGTAATTTTTGTGCTGAGGAATTGAAGACGATTAATAACAACAAGGAGAGCAATACAACCTTTGATCGTAGAGAGATCATTTTGTTTTGGTTTAGGAGGATTGTAAAAGCAATGAAGTTAAGCAAACACAAAACAACAATGCCTGATGAAAAACGTGCCCCGTTACCGAAGCAACCTCAAATAATAATCCCGGGTAGAAACCCGGGATCTTTCCTCAACGCCTAAAAAAATGAGTTTATAAAGTGACTTGTTGAGCTGTGTTGATTTGGTTTCCGTCCGTAATTGAAATAATATAGTTACCTGTAAATTTTGAGTTGAGTACAACCTGGCCTGCAGGATTACTGATTAATTGCTGATCTACCACCTGGCCGTTGATTGAAACAAATCTTACTACGATGTTTCCTTTAATCTGCTGTGGAAACTGCAGCAACACTTTATTTTGAATTGCAGCGATCTTGATGTCAGAGGTAGTTAAGACTAGATCTGTCCTGATTGATTTGATTGAAGTAAGGGTGGTATTGCCGTCTATATCTACTTCTTTTATTCTGTAGTAAACAACTTTAGCAGAAAGACTTTTATCTGGATAAGAATAATTGCTTGTAGATGAACTATTGCCAACAGCAGCTACATATGCAATCGTGTTCCAGTTGCTTCCATCAAAGCTGCGTTCTACTTCAAAAGTATTGGCATCCATTTCAGAAGCAGTTGACCATTGAATAAGAGCATCTTTGCCTTTCAGCGTTACAGTAAAACCAACAAATTTTACCGGCAAAGGATTAGAAGAAGCAACAAATCCATTTGAGCTTGCATTTGCGTATTTAGAACCGATGATAGAAGGAAAACCACTGGCAAAAAT
>JBEHXT010000036.1:0-7574 GCA_048498555.1 Bacteroidota bacterium | reverse complement strand
CTTGTTGAAGTGGAAGAGGAATGCAAAGAATTAGAAGATGCTTATGCTGAAGCTTTAATGGACAACGCCAGTGCAGATGCCCTATCGCAATTATGGAAACGAATCCGGGAGTTGCATGGCGCTATGCGAGACGATGGTAACGATACGCGGCATAGACTGCTACGATTTTGATTTCCCCTAGCTCATATCGCTTTGCGAGGTTAGCAAACTTCCGAAACTATCATTAGATGGTATGCTCTCTTTCAGCCTTTAAAATCTCGGGCACCTCAATGATTCAGCAGTAGAACTTTCCCTGTTTAAGAATCCTGAATATTTAAGAGAAAGTTCGAAACCTCCGCGACCGTAACTGCTGGTACTCAATCTTGAAATATTTACATCATAGCTTAACGAAACTGCAAACGGACGATAGTCCATTTGAATCACCGGAATAATGGCATCACCCCATCTTAAAAAAGCACCGGCTTGCAAAGTGTGTTCCGGGTTATCGGTATAAGGGCCAATATTCAAACCGTATAGCAAACCACTTAACAACTCCGAATAAGCTCCCTGTCTTGTATGATCGTTGTAGATTGTAACAAAAGCAGATTCATTAACAGCAAGTTTTACGTCAGCAGAAAAAGTCCACTTGGGTTGAACTGTTATATTATCATCACTATAGAAAGAATTTTTAGGCTTATTAAAATGATGATAGGCTACGCCAAGCACTAAATTATTCGATTCGTTTTGTCCTATTTGTGTATTGTAGCTAACGCCTGCACTGCCATCAAAATAATGATAATTGGGAAGCAATGTTGTTTCACCATCAGTACCATTTGTATAACTGTTTGTTGTTTTCATTTGACTGCGATCGATGCTGCGTTGCACAATGCCGCCCATAAAGCCAACAGACAAATAAGTATTGCGATCTTCGCTTAATGATTTATGATAATTAAGCGCAGGTAAAACCTGGTTTGTCTTCAACCCTATCGATCCTGCACGGTCATATAGCACCTGCACACCAAGCGTCATGTAATCATCGTTCACTACAGGCATTTTATATTCTGCATTGAGTGAAGCTGTTTTATATCCATTGCTCACACTATTCCATTGAGAACGATAAACAGTTTGTACACGAACATCTGCATTTACCAACCCGGCTAAGGCAGGATTGCGATAAAGAGGCGCTTCAAAGAATTGCGAGAAATGAACATCTTGTGCTTTTGCATTTGCCCCACATAAAAAACAAACAGCAATCAGCAGTTTTATTGGATTAAAGGATACGGTTTTCATAAACTGGATTTAGATTTCGCTAGTACGGTTTTATTATCTTAATAAGGTTATATCGCCTTTGAATGCAAGGATCTCATTGTTTTCACAAATCACTTCGCAAGACCAGATATATACATCGGGCCCTAGAAGTTCGCCTTTGTATTTTCCATCCCATCCCGCCGAAGCATCGTTAGCACTGAAATTTATTTTTTCAAAAACAATCTCGCCCCATCTATTAAATACACGCAAAGTTTTTATTCGATTAATTCCGGTGCCGCTTGGGTAGAACTTGTCATTCATTCCATCACCATTAGGAGAAAAAGAATTAGGCACAAATAAATTGCCCTTGTTACAAAGTACATTGACAGTTATATCATCACTGGCCGTACAACCTCCATCATTTTTAACAGTAACCTTGTAAATAGTCGATTGTTTTGGTTTTACCAGTGTTATTGCACAAGTTGTGCAACTCATTGCGCCTGCACCAATCCATTGCCATGATGTAACATCGGTTGAACTTGTTGCTTTTAATTGCAGTGATTCTCCTACAACTAAGTTTTGATCAGCACCCGCACTTACTGTTGGTATCGGCCACACTTTAATAAATACATCGGCTGTATCGCTGAAACAATTATGAACATCTTTTCCTACAACATGGTAAGTAGTTGTTGTTTGCGGAGTAGCCATTGTGTTTGCATTGGTTGGATGTTGCACATCTGTTGAAGGATACCATGTGTACAGATCGGCACCGCCGGCAATTAACTTAACTTGTTTTCCACGGCAAATAGTATCACCTGCTTCTACAGTCAAATTAAATGGCTGTTGAACCGATAACAGAACAGAATCTTTATTACTGCAGCCAAACTGGTTATAACCTGTAACAACATAGGTTGTAGATAGGTTTGGTGTAGCCGAAGGATTTTGACAGGTAATGCAACTAAGTGAGCCGGAAATGTTCCACTCATATCTATCTGCTCCACTTGCGTTCAATTGTGTTTTATTGCCGTAACAAACCCATTCATCTTGTCCAGCATTAACCAATGGCAATGGATTTACCACAAGATTTTTTATTGCAGTATCACTGCATCCGTTTAATGCAGTTGCAATAAGAGTTACAGGATAATTTCCTGCTGTTCCATAAGTCTGCGGCACAACATTTTGAGTATTGTTAGTTTTTCCATTTCCTAAATTCCATTGCCAACTAACTACAGGTTCACTGCCGGCATTTACAATTGCATCGAATCCAATTGCAGTACCTGCGCAAACATTGTTGTTACTATTAATTGCAACCGAAGGAGCAGGCAATACTGTTATGGTGTCTTTCATTGTGACTGTTTGACTGCATCCGTTTTGAGTAACAGCAGTTAAACTCACAGTATAAATACCCGCCTGCTTGTAAAAGTGTAAAGGATCTTTTGCATTACCTGTTGAACCATCGCCAAAATTCCAATTGTAAAAAGCAATCAAATCATTGCTGATTGTTTTATTGTTGAATTGTGCATATCCTTCTTTGCAAAGGCGATGAACCGATGTTTCAAAATCAGCAGTTACCTGGTACACCCTGATGGTGTCATCGCCAACAATAGGCACTGTGCATCCTGCGGCATCGGTCAAAATAATTTTTGGAACAAAATCTCCTGCATTCACATATTCGTGTGAGGTAACATTGCTATTTCCTGAAAGCGTATTGCCATCACTAAAATCCCAAACAAATGAAGTAGTGTTTTGCGTGTTGGCACTAAAGCTTACCATTAGTGGATTACAGCCTGATAGTGGTGTGTATGAAAGTTTACCGCTTGGTCCCTTCACTACTATTTTTTGAATAGCCACATCTGTACATCCTCCAGGCCCCGTAACGGTAAGCTTTGCATAGAAAGTTCCTGCGGTATTGTAATAATGAACAGGGTTAGATAATGTTGATTGATTACCGTCACCAAATTCCCATTTGCAGGAAACAAAGTCTGTAGACTGGTTGGTAAAATTTACAATCAGTGGCGGACAATTACCAATTGAATCCGACACAATAAATTTTGCTTTAGGTATTGAAATATTGACATAATCTTTTTTAGTTACCGAATCCTTACAACCATATTGATCTGTTACTAACAATCCGACTGTATAAATGCCAACGTTGTTGTAAATATGAATTGGATTTGACAATGAAGAAGAACCGCCATCACCAAAATTCCATTGGTACAAAATATTTGAGCCTTTTGATGAATCAGTAAATGAAATATTTTTTTGAAGGCATGACATTGTATCAACTGAAAGAAAACTAGCAACGGGTTGGGCAATAACTACAGCAGCATATTTTATCAATTCATCGCTGCAACCATAGCTATCTTTCACCAACATCGAAATACTGTAAATTCCAGCATTTTGATAACTGTGTTGAAGCGGGGAAGAACCAGTCGAATCGAATTTACCATCACCAAAATCCCAAATGGATTTTAGAATATTATGCGAACCATCACCAATTGACAAATTAGTAAAGCTGATTGCATTTCCTTTAAGACAGGCTGCTGGCGTTGCAATATTAAAGTCTGCTTTTGGTCCAAAAACGTCAAGTGTTGCAGTATCACTACTGACACATCCATTGACATCTGTAATTGTCAGCATTACCTGGTACTTGCCTGTAGTTGTATATGTGTGAGAAAAGCCTTTCCCTGAATAAATGCCATCACCAATATCCCAACTCCAGCTAACAATATTTGAGTCGATAACAGGGGCCGAAGAAAACGTTATTGCGTTTCCTTTACAAATAATTTGTTTATCAAGAATGATCTTCGCCTTTTCATCAACAACTTTTACGTAAGTATAGTTGTAATTGGAACAAATCGAATTGAACGTACTCATTCCTACTTTATAAACACCGGGCCTGGCATAACTGTGCGATGGGTTTCGCAAGTTTGAAGAACTACCATCACCAAAATCCCAATTTACGCCAGTGGCGCCTACTGATTCGTCGACGAAATCGAATTTGAATTTGTCCGCGCAAGTATGTCTTACGGAAAAAATAGAAACAGGTGGAAGTATATTAACTGCATCTTTCATGGTAATAGTATCTGCACAACCATTGCTTACTGCTACAAGCGTTACATCAAACTTTCCAATGCCATCAAATACATGCGAAGGATTTTGATCAGTTGATGAAGATTTATCTCCAAAATTCCAATGCCATTCGTCAACATTGCCGCTGCTGCCATCTGTAAATTTTACTGGATCTGCATTACAGGTTTCTCCCGGCGATGCAACGAACTGTGCATGAGGCTTATTACCTGCTCTTACTGCATTTGTTAATGTCAATGAATCTTTGCATCCGCTTTGCGTTGTAACGATAACTGTTACGCTATAGGTACCGGAGTTGGTATAAGTGTGTTGCGGATCGGCAGCATTACTTGTAGTGCCATCACCAAACCTCCATAAGTAAGATAATATTGGTTGGTTCGTTACAATGTTTGTCGAAGGTTTAATAGTCAATGGCAAGCAACCTGATTGTGGAAGTCCTTTGAATTCGATTTGTGGTTTCTGCACTTGCACAAAGCCTTTCCGTGTAATAGAATCTATGCAACCCGATGCGTTGGTTACTGCAAGAGTCACTGTGAAATTTCCAAATGCATAATAAGTATGAATAGGATTAGCAGCTATAGAACTTGTGCCATCACCGAAGGTCCAGAAATAAGAAACTGCATTTGTTGCTTGTGATTGAAATTGAACATTAGCCGGTGTTTGACAAAACATTTTAGTGCCTGCATCAAAATTTGCTTTCGGCTTATCAACTACAATAATCGACTTTGAGATCGAATCCTTACAACCCCCAAAATCATTTACAAGCTTTATTGTATAGTTACCTGCTAAAGTATAAGCATTCGAGGGATAAAGACTGTCGGAAAATGAGCCATCTCCAAAACTCCACCTCACCGAAGCCGGTGAAGGTGTAGAAGTGTTATTGAAGAAAACAGGTTGGCCAACACAGATAGTTGTAGGTACAGTAAAATCGGAATGATTGGTACCGATGTTTAATAAATTCTGTTTCTTCAAAGTATCCCGGCAACCTTCTGCACTTATAGCAATCAAAGAAACTGTATAGCTGCCGTTGGTATTATAAGTGTGAGATGGATTTCCAGTTGAAGAATTATTGCCGTCGCCAAAATTCCAAACGTAGCTAACAGCTGGCGCAGCAGATGTATTATTGAATTGCACTGTTACCGGCGCTGCACAAAGACCAGGTGAATTGATTCCAAATGAGGCTCTAACTCCTTCATTAATTTTTATGTATTGTGTCCGCGTTAATGTCTTAGTGCACCCAAAACTATTGGTCACTCTCAATGAAACATTGAAACTACCCGAAGATGCATACACATGTAAGGGTTGTTGACCGGAGGCAATGGAGCCATCGCCAAAATCCCATTCCCATTTACTTACATTGCCACTGCCGGCAATACTTTTATCTTCAAATTGAACAGGCTTAGGAGCACATCCCACAGTGTCTGCTGCAACAAAATCAGCCGTTGGGTTTCCGTAAATAGTTATGTACTGTTGCTTAATAATTGAGTCTGCGCCGAAAGCATTTTTAACTACCAACTTAACAGTATAAGTACCGGGATTAAAATAAGTAGCGGAAGGATTTTTTAAAGTAGATACAACGCCGTTTCCAAGTTCCCAGCGCCACGAAGTTGGCGAACCGGTTGATTGGTCGGAAAAATAAACAACCAATGGGGAGCAGCCCGTTACTGGTGTCGCCGTAAAACTGGCTTTCATTTGTGCGCCAGCAATAATTTGCATGCACGCAAACAAGATGATGAAACCAATTGAACGGCCCTGGTTTTTCACCAAAGCATTCATAGATATGGATTTTTCGAAGGATTCGAATTAGTACGCAAAATGAAGATAGTTGCTGATTATTTTAAATGCGAAGAATAAGAGTAGTATTCATGAAGAATCAGTAAAAGTACTTAGCGTAATTAGTAGTAACCACGATTTTTTGTTGATTTTTTTTGAGCAGATAAACGATAGGTATTGCCGGTGATCCCAATTAAATCTGCCGATTGCAATAGTTAGGAAATAGCAAAGCTTACAAAGGTCGCACCCAAATATTTCTAAATGAAATAGGTTCGCTTGGATCGCCGTGGGCCTGCAATTTAATGGGGGCCGCACCATGCGGATCGTATTTCGGCTGGCCAATGTATTCTGTTCTTCCTTTTAAGGAAACATTGTTTTGAACCAACACGCCATTTAATATTGCGGTTACCCGTGCTGGTGATTGTAAACTTCCATCTGCATTAAAGCGTGGCGCCGTCCAAATTACATCATACACCTGCCACTCGCCGGGAGGACGCATAGGGTTTGCCAAGGGAATATATTGCTTGTAAATACTTCCCACCTGCCCATTCACGTAAGTAGGATTGTTATAGCTGTCAAGCACCTGCAATTCGTAACCACCATCATATACCGAAGCAAGAAAAATTCCGCTATTACCCCTTGCCTGCCCGCTGCCGGTAATGGTTGTTGGTACTTTCCACTCAAGGTGCAGTTGGTAATCTAAAAAGCTTTGCTTTGTTTGAATGTCGCCGGCTTTTTTGTTAACCCTCATAACACCGTCAACTATATCCCAGGCTGCAGTTTTTGTACTGTCAGCTGCGCTTACCCATTTATCAAGGCTCTTTCCATCAAACAACACCACTGCATCGGACGGAACCCCAGTGCACTGCGGCCCCGGGTTAACTACTTTGGGAACGGGTGTGTACACTTCGGTTTCTTCGGGTTTGGGCTGCTTTTGTTGTGCATTAGAATCCATAAGACAAATAATTGAAAGACCTGCAAGAAAAAATTTTATAGTCATAGTACTTTATTGAAAGTATTGAGGTATTAAGAGGTTGAGATATCGAGCGTTTATTTTTTAATTACATAGATTCAAACACCTGTTTTATCAGATGCATTCCTTCATTTCTTTATCGGAATAACTGAGTCCATATTGCTTCAGCACATCGGCAGGAACGCCATCCCATTTTGTTGGACTGTTACCCATGTAGCCAATGTCCTTCACTCCCATCTCGGTTGTATAAAAACCGGTGGCGGTAAGATTGCGCATGAGGTTAAAAAAGGCAACACCCTGGTTCATTCCGGGCTTTGCTTTTGCAGGATAGGCAATATCATCTACCAGCTGCAACTGCTGTTGCGATGAACAATCTTTAAATGCTTTGCTAAAACGCTTTGCGCTTTGTATATCCATCCAAAGCAAGCCACCACGCATGGGTGTTTGAAGTTCGGGTTTATCTTTTACGATAAACTCTATAAAGTCCGGAACTTTTGCATCTGTTGCACTT
>JBEHXT010000035.1:0-7722 GCA_048498555.1 Bacteroidota bacterium | reverse complement strand
TTAAAAAGTTTCATTTATTACTTTCCTGTCCTATCGTTGTCTCCTCTCACAGCCTTGTGTTAGCAGGGACAACGGGACTTAGTAGCAATACATTCACGGTGTCTCTCATTGCACAAAGCAAGGATGGTTTCCTGATATACATCGGAACAGGCTGTTACTCACCATCACAAGCAAGAGGTGTTACAAAATTTAAACTTTACAATTATTGGAGTGTTGAAACCATAAAGGCTGTCTGTAATATTAATGATAAGAATTACAAAACGTGCCAAAGTGCGCATTCGCTTTGCTCAGTATAAACTGTGCAACAGACGATCAATAGTAGCAATACAGTTTAGTACACAAGAATCTGAGTTTCCACTTCTAGTTCTTACTCTACCGGGCAATTAACAATTTGATGGAATACGGTTTCCCATCAATAAGCAATTCCATTACGTATAGTCCTGAGGGTTGTGACTGAAGGTTTAACCACTTCGTTACCTCGCCTGACCACACGGATTCTACAAGCGCAAAAATTTTGCTGCCTGTCGCATTAAAAATTGAAGCAGTTATTATTCTTGGTCTTTCCAGTTTCATTCTAATAAAAAACTGCCCGTTCGAGGGATTTGGCCCAATGTGCAACTCCGAAACTCCCGGAACATCAACAACCGCAGTTGGAAAACAACTGTACACGATTTGGTTGGACCAGGCGGTATCAAATTTATTGCACGGGTTATCGGCCGTCATCACTACATATATCCTGGAGCCAAAACCAGGATTGTTTAGGCTAAGAACACTGTCGCCCTGGCTAAGCAATGTATCATTACGGTACCATTTAAATGTGGGATGGACACCCGCTGCTGTTGTTGCAGCAACCCGGAACACGGCAGGATTGGTGCAGCCATTCAAACTAATCTGTACTGTTGATTGGGCGGTGTCACCTACGGCCACTGCAATTGTTTTCCTTGTGCTACAAACAGAAGCCCTCCCATACGCGGTTTCAGTGTACAAAAGATTGCCTGCAACTGTCGGTTTAACAGCGAAAGGAGGTTTTGAAGACACGGAAAGGTTCGGCCCCGCCCAGATGATCGAATCAGCCTGTAGGCCCCCACCCAAGTCATACATTGTAAATGAATTGCCAAGGCAAATGGAAGAAGGATTTGCAGAAGGAGAAATACTCGGTCCATTCTGAAAAAGAATGGTTTTGTTTACGTTCACACTGCCACATGCATTACTTACATGCGCAGTTAAAAAGCCTGAATTCCTAACCGTGATAGACTGTGTCGTGTCCCCTCCCGGAACCCACACATACCGGCACCCGATGCAGTCCGGAGCACTGATGGTAAGTATTGCACTGTCTGGGCTACACAACGTGTCCCTGCTCCTGTTGGAAATAATGCTCACATTGGTAAGGGGCGAAGGTCCTTGAATAATCTGCATAATTCGAGAAGAGATATTGTTCTGCTTATTGCTTTCGGCAACGTGGTTGTCTTTGTCTGTTATGGCCAACACATAATAATTACCCGGCACGGTGGCGCAGGGCACTGTCAATTGTTTTTGGAGAGGCACTGACTGCATTGGCTGCAGATACTGGTTAACATCCATATCGCCCAGTAGAACATCAGGAGAATTCAATATAGAATCCAGTGACAGGTAGTACGAGACCTTATGATAACCTGCCACGGCCGCACCGTTATTTTTTTCATTGAGATTAACGGTAAAAACATTTGCTGTTGCTACAGAGGAAGAAGAGAGCGTCAAATTATCTAGTGTAAGGTCGGACAGTGGGCCGACGGATGTTGAGAACCCTGTACCGCTTCCGAGAGCTCTGACATAAAATTCACTGATGTAAAAATTATCCAGCTGCCGGTCTACCCAGGCTGAAGTGGAAGCCTGTACTCCGTGTTGATATTGTACAATGGAGTCGGGGGCTGTGCCCACACTGAAAGGATAGCTAAGATTTGGTACTGTATAGAACTGTAATTGTGAGGGGACGGTGAGTGTTGGCAAAGAGCCCTTTAAGTCGGTAAAATCGGTTTGTGCATAGGGAAAACGCACCAGCATGCTATCGGTAAAGCTTCGCTCAGAACGAGCAAACCAATACTTGTTAAATGCATAAAAGCCACTACCACCAGTATTGAACCGTGCACTGCTCAAATTAACAGCCTGGTTGCTTCCGTAAGCCGGGCCTACCACCACACCAATCTTTAAGCTGCCGTCAGCAATAGAACCAATATCTCTGCCTTGCTTGCGGATAGAGAACAGGTAGGCACAATCGTAAAAATAATGAGTCCACCCGGCTGTATCTGTAATCTCCTTATTCGCTATAAGCGAATCTCCTGCGTTGCTGGCGATGCCCGTGCCATGAAGCGATGGCGTATATTCGTAGGCACCCACATCAACGGTAGTATTCAGGATGCGTGGTTGATCCTTTACATCCGTATTGATTCCGGCGACGGCAGCGTTCGAGCCCTTATCAATCAGTGCCGAGCAATGAGTAAGCACCAGACCATCATCCTTCGTCATCCACTGATTGTCGTTACCAATTCCATTGTTGATATCGACGAAGTTGGGTTGATTGAATACCTGGTCGGTAGTGTTGCCAATCTTCTGAAGCGCACAGTTAAAGAAAACGTCGTAATTGCATGAGCCTATGTAGTCGCACTGTGTCAAAAAAGCGTCGGAAGAAGCCAGGTTTTGTCCCGAGAAAGTGTTGTTATAAAAAACAGAATTATAAAACTTTGGTTTCTCGCTGGCATTGCTTTGAGATACATAGACCCCACCCCCATTACGAAATACAGCGGCATTTGACACGAACGAGCAATTGGTATACTTAACATTTAAAGCGCCGTTGTTATATGCGCCACCACCACCAAAATCAGAACGGTTTTTATAAAAGACGCAATTGGTCACACCTACATTTCCACCAGCCGAATACATGCCACCTCCAGTGTTACTCGCTTGATTGCCTGAGAAAACTGAATTAAGAATTGTCCCTGCAGAGGACAAGCTAATACCACCTCCGGAGGATGCTGCCTTGTTGTTTTCAAAAACAGATTTTTCCACGCTGAATTTAGAAGATGTGCTGATAAAAAGTCCACCGCCGCCGCCCGTTGCAAAATTCTTTCTAACAACGCAGTTCCTTATTTGCACATCGCTACCTATAACCTGTATGCCACCACCGCTTTGCCGGCTTACATCTCCTGGCTGAACCCTGCTGAAGCCATCCTGTATCGTCAATCCATCGAGTATTGAACTGCCATCTGTATAAACTAACGTCATCACATGGTTGGCATTGTCAGATGAATCAGACAGGTTGCCTATGTTGCCCGTAAGCACAACAGGATTTTGTACCGGGTCCCGCTGGCTATCAACCGGGTTCCCAGTGTTTGGATATCCTCCTAAAATTGTGGTTCCGTTGCGCACAAAGAAGGAGCTATCAACATTTGCGGCAGCGGTATAATAAACACCTTTTGCCACTTTTATAGTATCTGCGCAAGTATTCGCAAGCGCCATGTGCAAACTTGTATAAGCATTGCTCCACGAGGTTCCGTCGTTAGTTCCGCTAGCAAGCGGATTTACATAGAATACACTTGTGTTATCGACTGAATTTTGGAATTCATAAGCACCGATATCAACTGAAGATCCAAAAAGCCTACCCTTGCCTGCGAGGTCAGTTGCGATGTTATTCGCATAAGCTGTAAGTCCGGCATTGATAAGTGGTGAGCAGGCAGACAAACGGTCGCCATCATCGGAAGTAAAAAATTTATCGTCAGGGCCATCGGCATCATAGTAATCTACAAGGCGTGGCTTAATGCCGACCAGGTTGTTGTTAGCGCCGTTAGTTCCGTAAAGCTGCGTCAATGTGTTATACAAATTGGTAACGGAGCCCGTTGTATTTGAGATTTCATAACTCTGGGGAAAAGGACCAAGGCCCAGCTGGTTAGCCCATAGAATACTGTTCCTGATGGTAAGGGTGGAATTATTCTTATTGACAAATATACCGGGGCTGTTTGTTTGAGAAACGTTTCTTGTAACGGTGCTATTGATCACCTCCAATGTACTTTGGTCATTATAGGCCACTGTGCCCGATGTGGAAACCTGGTTATCGGAAACAAGGCAATTGAGCATTTTCGGTTGGCTTCCGGACAGATTGTATAAAACGCCACCAGTGCCAGCATAATTTTTATAAAAAACACAGTTATTGAAAACAGGTGAAGCAGCATCGTTATAGACAGCACCTCCCATAACAGCCTGACCATTCCTGAACTCACAGTTTTCAAAATATGGAGCACAGTCGTTATTGTAGATGGCCCCACCGCGGGCAGCGGATGAGCTATCAGAAAATACGCAGTTGTAGTAAGAGGCTATTGCCCGAACCTGGAAAATATCATTACCGCCATTTCCGTAAACATTGTGGATAGCGTTGCCATAAAAGCCACAACCGCGGAAAATAGCAGTAGCAGAATCAAACATATAAAGTGCCCCGCCACCATTGTTAGAAAAATTTTTTGTAAACGTGCAACTATCAAAGTGCACTTCTGCCCTCGTAATGCTCCCTGCACCACCCCAATTACTTCCTGCGTTCGTTACGGGGTTACTATTGGTTGTGAATTGGCAGTTTCTAAAACTGGTGCGGCCACCATTGCGGATAAAAAAAGCGCTGCCGTTTTCACCACTATTATTTTTAAGCCTACAGTTAGTGAAGGAAGGAGAT
The DNA here is from genome assembly GCA_048498555.1 of Bacteroidota bacterium. Taxonomy (GTDB): domain Bacteria; phylum Bacteroidota; class Bacteroidia; order Chitinophagales; family Chitinophagaceae; genus Danxiaibacter. The sequence goes on along the minus strand of JBEHXT010000035.1, from coordinate 3,029 downwards.
GATTGAAGATCGACTTGCAAGCCACCACCGGATGCACCCAGGTTATTTTCGATAACACAGTTATTGAACCTTGGATTGCTTTGATTAGTAATCCTTACACCCGACTTGCCTTTATCCTGTGATACTGAATTAGCATCGCTGATAAATAATCCATCCAGGGCACAAGTGCTATCAACCCTGTTGGCGAAAACCACCAGTTCCGATTTAGCCCCATTTGCGCCCGGAAGTGCCCCACTCAATCTAGTAATATTTGTCGACGGGTCTCTTTGTTGATCAACGGGATTACCCGTATTTGGATATCCGCCTAAAATAATGAGCCTGTCGCGCAGCCAAAAAGAGGAGGTCGTGTTATTTGACGAAGGGAAGTAAGTGCCGGCGGCCACCTTAATGGTATCAGCGCAATAGAGCAAGGCCTGTTGCAGGCTGGTAAATGCATTTGTCCAACTGCTGCCGTCATTGGTGCCATTGGCCTGGGCATTTACATAGACAACCCTCATTGGTATGCCGGGCACACTTTGCGCTTCATAGGCACCCATGTCTGCATTGCTATTAAATATGCGGTTGCTTCCGGTAATATCGGTTGTGATCCCGGCAAGGTTTGTATTTGAGCCGCTGTTCAGGGCGGGGGAACAGGGAAGCATCAATTGCAGTCCATCATCACTGGTAAAAAAAAGATTGTCCGGGCCGGCAATATTGCTTGTATCCCGAAAACGGGGATTTTCCGATATGATCAAATTAGTTCCGGAAGTATAGTTTTGAGTAATGCTGTTTGAAACAGAAACCGTAGAGCCGGTCACAGTTATTTCCGGACTTTGATAATCCATTTTGTCAATATTAAAATTGCTGGCTACATCAGTGGAGTTGGCGAAGAAGATGGAATTATTAATAGTCAACGAAGATCCGTTTTGAGCAGAAACACAACCCGGCGGAAGGTCCGCACTTTGAACGACCCTATTTCTAAAAGCAGTACAATTAATAAGCGACACCCCTGAATGCGATGAAAAAATGATTGCGCCTGTTAGGCCTGCAAAATTATTGGCAAAAACACAATTAATAAAACGCGAAGCTGTAGCATCTTCAATAGAAACAGTGCCCGACCCAAATGCATAATTATTGAGAAAATAGCAATTTAAAAAATAGGGATTGCTGTTCTGTTCTATGGCAACTGCACTTCCTTTGTCACCGCTGTTATTTCGCAAAACACAGTTCCGGATCTGCAGAGCACTTGCTTCGGATAAAAGTATGCCTCCGCCCATATTTGTTTCAGGCGTAACACCATCACCGTAGGCAAAACCATCCTGAATGATAAACCCATCAAGAACTGTTAGCCCATCGCAGGAAAGAGCTGTTACTACATGAAGTACCTTACCATTTGTAGTAAACTGCCCGCTCAAAATTGTTTTATTGGTTCTGAAGTTTCGAATAGCTGCTGTGTCACTAGTGGAATAGCCACCAAGCAGCGCAACCTCGTTTTTAAGCCTAAAAGTTGAATTGGTTGCATTGCCGGGAACATAATTGCCAGCCGCTACGCAGATGGTATCGCCGACACTGGCTGAATCAAGTGCTTGTGATAAACTTTGTAAAGCAGTGAGCCAATAGTGACCGTTTCGTAGTGATGCAGAATTGTTCTGGTTAACATACCATGTTCTTGCAAACACGTTAAAACCAATGCAAATCGTTAGCACGAACAGCATTGGCTTAGGATACCATTTTCTCATATTTTCGAATATACAGAAAACTCGTTATCAAATGTCAGACTATTTTACATTGTTCAAAACACAGATGGTTCGTATTTTAATGAACGTTTGAAGCCAATTAAATCTGCCTGTGATTTTGATGATAAGAGTTACTAACCGTACAAGAGTGCGACGCAACATAAGTTGATAGTAGCAATGTTGTTTGGTTCATAAAATTATTTCACTCACCCACCAACACCTATTGCTCCACTTCAACATGAAGGCTTTTTTAAATTGCATGGCCGTGCCGCCACTTGCTCTACGCAAAATGTTCAGTGGGAGAATTAGAGTGCTTACAAACAATCAGCGATTTGCTTTTGCGATGCAAAACCTATGCATGGCATCTTCAAAAATATAAGATACCGGCAGTTGATGGGTGTCTGCAATTTGCTTTACAATTGCCAGGCCTAAACCTGTTGAGGTATCACGGTTTGCCGAAGCCGTAAATCGTTTAAAAAGTTTTTGCGGATCAATAGATGGTTGTTCAGAAGTATTACTGATGCAATATTGAGACGGGAGCACTTCTATTTTGATTTTTCCACCGTTGTAATTGTACTTAATAGCATTGCCGAGTAAGTTGCTGATTAAGGAATCGGCAAGAAATGGATGAAGCTTTACTTCAAAGCTTTCCGTTAAAGAAGCGTCAACTTCTATTTTCCGATCCTTGATAATTTCATCAAACAGTTGCAAATACTTTTTTGTTACCTGTGTAAGATCAATTGGTTTATCGGCCTCATATTGCTGGTTTTCGATTTTTGCAAGAAGCAGAAGCGATTGATTTAATTTGCTTAAACGTTGTAATGCTGTTGTTGCCTGTACAATACTTTCTGTTTGCGAAGTAGTAAGATTAGTGTCCTGCAACAGGAGTTCCATTTTTGTTTGTGCAATGGCAAGCGGTGTTTGCATTTCGTGGGCAGCATCCTCAGTAAACTCTTTCATATTTACATAATCATTGTAAATTTTATTAACCATAGTATTGAGGGATGTATTGAGCTCATTAAATTCTTTTGTACCCGTTTTCTCAAAACGGATTTTTGACATTTGGGGCAATTCAATATTCCTGATCTTTTGAAGCGAGGTTTGAAAAGGCTTCCACAATCTTTTACTGATAATCCAGTTGAACATAATGGTTGCCATCAGCAATCCTGCAAATACAATAAGCATGATAATGATAATGTTTTCAACCAGGGCCAGCTTTTGCTCCTGCGATTTCCTGATAATGATTTCATAAGCTGTTTCGTTGATGTTTACTACATCATCCAACTGTCGTGCTGGTATTTGAATTTTTGTACC
>JBEHXT010000034.1:0-8288 GCA_048498555.1 Bacteroidota bacterium | reverse complement strand
CGGTATTCATTTTTGTCGCGACTGAAATGAAAGGGCTTTGACAGGTTGATGATCATAATCTAAGAATGGAGTACAAGGTAGTCTTGTTTCAGCAGCAGCGGTTGTAAACTTTCAGAAGCCCGGTGAACCGGCATAGTACAGGAAAAACAAGCGGCGGGAGCCCGGGTGTATAGCTGGCTGGCACAAAGCAGCCCCGTTAAAATGATTCCGTTTAGAACTCATTTATTTTTCAAACACCACCGCATCAGGCGATGCACCTAAGCGGGAAAGAATTTCCTGCATGGCCTGCACCATTGGGTCGGGACCACACAAATAAAAATGCCGGCTGAAGTCTTTTACATTTTGTTTTAAAAACGCTTCATCAATGCGTCCTGCATAATATTTGGTGTTGGCATCATTGGTAATGATATGTGTTACCTTGTTTCCCAACATCGAGTTGAATTCATCTTCAAGAATAATATCACTATCGGTTTTGTTGGAGAAAAACAATTGGTTGTCCTCAAGCCTTCCTTCTTTTTTTAATTGCCTGAATATGGCAATGAAGGGTGTAATACCTGCGCCGCCTGCAATAAAATAACCGGGGCCTTTATATTCAATGGCGCCCCATACATCACGCACAATTATTTCATCACCTTCCTTTAAGCTGTACAACTCGTTCGTAACACCGTGGTGGTCATGATAACTCTTGATGGTAAATTCAAGGTAGTCGTCATCGTTAAGCGAGGTAAATGTAAAGGGGCGTTTCTCATCCTTCCATCCTTCTTTATTGATGGATACTTCTGTTGCCTGGCCGGGAATAAATTGATAGCCTGCAGGTTTTTGGCAACGATAGGTTCTTACATCATGCGTTCGGGGAATGATGGTTTTGATCTTTATGATTTCTTCCATAACAATAATGATTGGTGGAGTGGGCTAAAGGTTACAGGGAGCAAAGTTATGAGAGCGGTTCAGATACGTTTGAAGAATAAAACAAAGTTTCTAAACCATTGATGGTTTAAGATAATTAAGGGTTTTCGTTTTGGTCTCTTGATGTCGCTTAATTTCTTAATGGTTCACACATATTTCATGGTCTAAATGGAATAACTGTTCTGCTGTTACCGAAATTTTTTCGACCTTCCGACACTTAACTATTCAAACCATGAATCATTTTTTACAGCAATCGTGGCCATGGTATGTTGGTGGCGTGCTGATCGGCCTTATGGTACCGGCTCTTTTAATTGCAGGCAATAAATTATTGGGTGTTTCTTCATCGCTAAGGCAAATGTGTGCAGCCTGCCTCCCTTTCAATATTCCATTTTTAAATTACGACTGGAAGAAGGAGAAATGGAACCTGTTTTTTGTTGCAGGTATTGTTATTGGCGGCTTTATTGGTGGTTATTTACTGGCCGATCCGCAACCTGAAAAAATTTCCCCTACTACACTTCATGCGCTGGCCCAACACGGCGTTAGTTTCAACACAGGATTTCTTCCTGACGATATTTTTAACTGGCATTATTTATTTACACTCCCGGGCTTTCTCATTTTAGTTGTGGGTAGTTTTTTGGTTGGCTTCGGTACCCGCTATGCAGGTGGCTGTACTTCAGGTCACGGCATTATGGGATTGTCCTCGCTGCAATGGCCTTCATTAATTGCAGTCATTTCTTTTTTTGCTGCGGGAATTGTTAGTGCTAATTATTTATTGCCTCTCGTTTTAAATCTACACAGATGAAACGGAGCATGATAACATCGTTATTACACTACATGGGGTATCACGAGTTATCATGCGTAGTTCCATCTGGCCAAAAAACAATAAAAATCAACAGATGAATAATCTTCGCTACTTGCTGCTAGGCATATTTTTTGGAATTATTTTATGCAAAGTACAAGCCTTATCGTGGTGGCGCATGCAGGAAATGTTTCGTTTCGATGCGTTTTATATGTACGGAATTTTTGCCACGGCTATTCCAACCGGCATGCTTTCCATCTGGCTTATCAAAAAGTTCAACATTAAAACCTTAAGTGGCGAGCCTATTGTTATTCCGAAAAAGAAATTCAACTGGGGCCACGTGATCGGCGGCATTTTGTTTGGTGTAGGTTGGGCTTTTTCCGGTGCCTGCCCTGGTCCTATGCTGGCCTTGATTGGTGCAGGTAAATTTATTTTCATCGTGGTGTTCGTCAGCGCATTGGCCGGAACATGGGTGTATGGTTTGTTGCAACCGAAGCTCCCGCATTAAATATGATTAATGGTGAAGGGTGTTTGCATACCCCAAACACAGGTTGATTGAATAATGGTATGATTATTTGGTTGGTTACTTATATAAGTTATTGTCCCGCTACTGCGGGACAAATGTTATTAAAGTACATACAGCAGAGATAATTCATTAATCACAAAACAATCTTCATCATGAAAGCAGCAGTATTTCATAAAATCGGCGATATCAGTGTTGATAATGTTCCCGATCCCATTATTGAACAACCGGATGATATTATTTTGAAAGTTACCTCGACAGCTATTTGCGGCTCCGATCTTCATATTTATGATGGCTTTGTTCCACAATTAAAAGATGAAGTATTGGGTCATGAATTCATGGGCATCGTTGAAGAAGTTGGTCCCGGTGTAACCAGGTTAAAAAAAGGCGATAGGGTTGTTGTTCCTTTTTCTATTGCATGTGGGCAGTGCTTTTTTTGCCAGCAAGGTTATCATGCTAATTGCGCTCATACCAATCCCGACCATTATGGCCCGGAAGGCGATATGCTTAAAGGAAAAGGTGGTGGCATGTTTGGCTATACCGATTTATATGGAGGATACAACGGTGGCCAGGCAGAGTATGTTCGTGTACCGAAAGCCAATGCAGGCCCTAAAATTATTCCGGATGGTTTAGATGATGAGCAAGTGCTTTTCTTAACTGATATTTTCCCAACCGGATGGAGTGCTATTAAATGGGGCAAGGTAAAACCAGGTGATACGGTTGTGATATTCGGCAGTGGGCCCGTTGGGTTGATGGCACAAAAAGCAGCATGGCTTAATGGTGCTGAAAGAGTGATTGCCGTTGATCCTTTGGAGTACAGGTTGCAAAGAGCAAAGTCTGTCAATAATGTTGATACGCTTAATTCAGAAGATGATGACCTGATACAAAAAATCTACGACATGACTGAAGGCCGTGGTGCTGATGTGGCGGTAGATGCCGTAGGTATGGAAGCTAACAGGACTCTTATGGAAAAGGCAAGCGCTGTTGTTCACGGGCAAAAAGGAACAATGAAAGTGATTGAAATGTGTACGGAGGCAGTAAGAAGAAGCGGCACTATTTCGGTTGTGGGAGTGTACGCAAGCCCTTATGATAATTTTCCTATTCACCGCATTTTTGATAAGGGTCTTATCATGCAGTTTGGACAGGCGCAAATACATGTGTACATCGACGAATGTTTTGAAATGGTACGCAGCGGCAAAGTGGTTTTGAACGATATCATCACACATCGTGTTCCTTTATCAAAGGCTTCGGAAGCTTATGATATGTTCAAGAAGAAAAAAGATGATTGCGTGAAAGTAGTGTTGAAACCGGGAATGAATTGAGCACTTGAATTGTCAATGGTGAATGGTTAATAAAACATCTTTAGGATCATTCATCATTGCTAATTACTCAAACTTATAATTATGGCACAGGAACAAATACCAACAGAACTTATTCAGCATTTGCAAAAGCTGTGGAGTATAGAAAGTCAATTAACTGAAGCAATGCCACGCATGATAGAAAAGGCGGGCAGCGTTGGCCTGGAGAAAACACTGGCATTTCACTTTGGAGAAACACGTCAGCACAAAACAGCAATTGAAGCTATTTGCAAACAACTAAGTGTTGATGCAAAAGGAGGTGAGCCTGACAGTGGTTTGCGGCAGATTTTGCAGGAAGGTGAAAACAATATGATGAATACAAATGGTAAGGGCCTCGATGTGATAATAATTGAAGGCGCTGAGAAAATAGAGGAGTACGAGATAGAAGCTTACACCCTTGCTGGCGAAGCAGCAATGGCAGCAGGATTAGAAGGAGTAGCCAAAAGGCTATACTTAACAATGGAAGAAGAAAGACAAGCGAGAACGAAGTTGAAGTTTCTGCAAAAGAGTTTGTATAGCAACACGTCAGACATTGGTGAGCTTGCCAATGAGAATGCTATCCATTTGCATTAATGTTATCAGTTCAATTGATAAGAAAAGAAATACTGTAACAATGTTTTTGTCCTGAAAGGATTCAGCTTTGTTACAGTATTTTTCTTTTTATCGTAATACACTTCGCAGAAAAAATCAAAGACCCTGTACAGAACAACTGTATGTTCTTTTTCTAACCGTGTGCTTAAAAATTTCCCTTCCCACACCATACTTGTTTTTTCTAACTGGCTTAGTTGTATAAAATCGTAGAGTGACATAATCATCGTTTTAGTATTTAAAAGTTACGCAAGCCAGTAGCTGATGTCAACCGGCAGATGCGTGTACTGTTAGTTTTCATTCATCAATAGTGATTTTTCCCTGTTCATTTGATCTGCCTTTAAGCCGATATATTTGTTGTTTCCTCTAAACACCCGGCCATGGCAGATCCTACATTGAAAGACAGGTTTTCGGCATTAAAAAATCTTCCTCAGTTTTTTGCACTCGTCTGGCAAACCAGTCCTTCGCTTACACTGGCAACAGCTTTCATTCGCCTGCTTCGCTCCGCCATTCCTGTATCCATGCTTTACATTGGTAAATTAATTATCGATGCTGTCATTCATCCCGGCACTGTTAACGATGCTTCGCCTAATTATATCTGGCAATTGGTGGCAATAGAATTTGCACTTGCTGTTCTTTCCGATGCTATGGGAAGATTGACAACGCTTATCGACAGTTTGCTTGGTGATCTTTTTGCCAATCACACTTCCGTAAAAATAATGGAGCATGCCGCCACACTGGACCTTGAGCAATTTGAAGACTCACATTTTTACGATAAGCTGGAAAGAGCAAGACAACAAACTATTGGCCGTACCATTTTGCTTTCGCAGGTATTGAGCCAGGTTCAGGACCTTATTACTATGGGGTTTTTGGCTGCAGGTTTAGTTGTGTTTAATCCATGGCTGATATTATTGTTGATTGTAGCAGTGTTGCCTGCATTTATTGGTGAATCTTATTTCAACGATAAAAATTATTCTTTAAGCAGGAGGCAAACACCCGAACGCCGTGAGCTCGATTACATTCGATACATCGGCGCCAGCGATGAAACGGCGAAAGAAGTTAAACTGTTTAATCTCTCAGGTTTTTTAATCGATCGCTTTCGCCAGTTGTCAAACCGGTTTTATGTGGATAATAAAAAACTTGCTATTAAACGATCTGCATGGGGAACATTGTTTTCACTGATTGGAACACTAGGGTATTACTGCGCTTATGTGTACATCATTTCAAAAACAGTGCAGGGAAAAATATCTGTTGGCAGTCTTACATTTTTGGCGGGCTCATTTAGGCAAATGCGTGCCCTGCTTGATGGCGTGTTAGGTCGCTTCACTGCGGTGTCGCAAGGTGCTATTTACCTTAAAGATTTCTTTGAATTTTTTCACATACAGCCATCCATTCATCCTACAGCCAATGCACGTCCGTTTCCAAATCCCATACAACAGGGTTTTGTTTTTGAGAACGTCGGTTTTAAATATACCAACGCTAACTATTTTGCCAACCGTCATTTGAATTTTACACTGGCCGCTGGAGAAAAGCTTGCCTTGGTGGGAGAAAATGGTGCAGGGAAAACTACACTCGTAAAATTATTAGCCCGTCTTTACGATCCAACAGAAGGCCGCATTTTACTTGATGGTTATGACCTTCGTGAATATGATCTTGCAGCGCTAAGAAAAAATGTAGGTGTTATTTTCCAGGATTACATACGCTACCAAATGACGGCTGCACAAAACATTGCAGTAGGAAATATTGATGAAATTCAAAACAGGGAATTAGTAGAGCGGTCTGCACAAAAAAGTATGGCCGATGCCATGATACAAAGACTCGAAGGAAAATATGAGCAGGCATTAGGCCGGCGCTTTAACCAGGGTGTAGAACTTTCAGGTGGTGAATGGCAGAAGATTGCACTCGCAAGAGCTTATATGAAAGATGCGCAATTGCTCATACTCGATGAGCCTACATCGGCGTTGGATGCAAGAGCAGAGTATGAAGTGTTTCAACGCTTTGCTGAATTAACGAAAGGGAAAACTGCAGTGTTGATCTCTCACCGCTTTTCTACCGTACGCATGGCCGATAGAATTTTGGTTTTAGATAAAGGTGAACTATTGGAGATAGGAAGTCATGAAGAATTGCTGGCAAAAGGCGGACGCTATGCAGAGCTGTTTCAATTGCAGGCGATGGGTTATCAATAGTGCGTCACTTCTTGCAATAATGATCTGGTTCTTCTACCACGTATTACTCAACGTAATTAGCTTCAGCAAAAATTTCTCTTATTGCTCTTGCGTACACTTGTATATTCAAAATGCATTGGTCTTTTTCTTCACCTAAATAACAAAATGAAGGTTTATACCCGGGAAATTCAATAGTAAGCATCCTTGCCGCCTCACGTTTGCCTTCTTCATCACATATAGCCGTGGAAGCCCAACCACCTAATGACACACCATAACCGCGGTTGTTTGACAATGCAGATCCATGTAAATTTCTTTTTTGCAAAAGACCCGTTGGAGCAATTTGGGGATCGTTATAATACAAAGCAGTTGGAGATTTCTGCAGCTCGTTACCCGGAACATTTCCGTCATTGCTTTCAATGAACTGGGCCATAGCTACTGCAAGACTACTGTCCGTTTCAAATCCTAAAGCATGACCGTTGCAATCCGTCCTTGGATCGGCATAGACACCTGCTTTAGCTACATCTTTTATGGCGTGGAGGTTAACAATTCTCGATGGTTGATAATCCTGTATCAGTTGCAACAAAAATTGGTTTTCTCTTTCGATGTTACGGCCATACATATCAACAGGATTTTCTTTTGAAAACGATTTTCCCAAAGCCGGCATCTGCCTATTTGGATCAACACTTTCTTCCGTACTATACCTTCCAAAATTTGAAATGGGCTTCGTTGCAATACGCAACGCCTTATCTACATTATCAGGGAAAAGAGATGGAATAACAACAACATTATAGTAAGGCATTTTGCCTGTAGCCAATAATTGAATCAGTTCTTTAGCTACTTCAATTGCAGATAATTCAGAGCCATGCATGCCTGCGATGACCAGGGCTTTTTTGTTGCTGGTACCGGGAAAATAAAACGCATTTATTTCACGGTTCTGATGCGAATATCCCAATACAGTTTTCGAAGGTTTTCTGTCATTCATCCATTTGTCAACTAACGCAGACGAATAAAGAGATGTTTCATTCGTTTCAAAACTGTTGTTATAATTAATCGTTTTCAATGAAACTACGGCCACATCATTCTGCAAGGTTTGTGCATCAACCATTGCTGAGCAAAAGAAAAAAAGCAGGAACAATATGGTAAGGTTCTTTTTCATTTTCGAAGCTTGGAGCAAAACTATCTTTCGCAAAGGGCTACGTCAATTGAATACTGTATGGGTTGAATAAAAAAAGAAATCAACTGCGGAATGGAGACTCATTGATAGTTCAATAAAAACAAAACCGCCGGGTGAACCGGCGGCTAAAATTTGTTTGAAAATGAATTATTCTTTTACCAGTTTTTGAAACCATCCATCCTGCAAATGCAAAACATAAGTTCCACGAGGCAACAGTGAAAGATCAACAATCTCCTGCCTATTGCGAATGGTAAATTGAAGAACAACCTGCCCACTCATGTTGATAATGCTTGCCCTCGTGTTGACCAGTTCATCATTACTTAATTGCAAAGTGAGTTTGTCTTTGGTTGGATTAGGATAAACAGAAGGTTTGATCCTGCCTGCACTAATCAAAATGATATTGGAATAAGTATAACTGCCGTCATTGTCAATCATGTTCAGTCGGTAGTAAGCCTTTTCAAATGAAGCATCATCATAACTATATGCATTCGCATTATTTCCTTTTGCTTTCACTGTTGCAATACTATTGAACGATAAACCATTGGTGCTTCTTTCCAAGATAAATTTATCGGTGTTGATTTCGTTGGTTGTTTTCCATGAAATATGATTTACGTCTTTTTGTTTTATTCCTGTAAAAGAAAGTAAGTGCAACGGAAGAATATTAGTGCCTGACGCTACCCACAATTCTTCGCCATATTCAATCCCTTCGCTGATAGCAGATGCAGTAAAAAATAATCTTCCATTGACATCAGTAAGATTGGATGGTGATGAACCA
>JBEHXT010000033.1:0-15731 GCA_048498555.1 Bacteroidota bacterium | reverse complement strand
GAAAAAGTTTAATGAAACTAATTTCATTAAACTTTCTGCAAAATCAATACTAGCAATGCATTTAGACGTTTTTACCAACCATTTTTGACTATTATGCCGTTTTTTAAAAAAGTCCAAAGTTTATTGCAGATGCATCAAACTTTGGACTTGTTTGTTTTAGGAGTTTTGAGCTTTGGGCATTATGCTTTACGCCTTAGCCTTTACGCTTACTCCTTAATAAATATTTCCGTCTTAAAGCCTGTTTTACTCTTAACAGAAACGGCATAGGTTCCGGCGGCTAATTGCAAATTGTTGAACTTCTTATGATAATGGCCACTGAAATTGCTCAGGTTTTCTGTGTAATAAGTGCGGCCATCAGCAATGCCCACAATCCTTAATGTCATATCCTGCTTGTCGGCAACGCTAAAGTCAACGGTAATAACACTGCTGGTCGGGTTCGGATATACTTTCAGTGCCGTAGGCGCTGCAACATCTGTAGTTGAATTTTCGGTCGCTCTTGTTGTATCAGTTCCGGCTATGCGTGCATTTGTTTTGTTGACAACGATATGTGCCCTGTCAAAAACAGCCGTCGTTTGTTTCGCGCTGTTATGGCTGTTAACTGCAAAGCCAACATAAACAGTTTTTCCGCTCCGGCCCATTCCTGGTAGGGTGATTGGCCTTATTAGCGTAGACCATGTTATACTGTCTTTTGAAATGTAAGCAGTATAAGTATCTCCTTTTTTAGCGATGCGGATATAATAAGGCGCCTTTATGTCGGCCATATATTTAACAGATGTGGATGCTCCGTTCTCTGGCCTGTATTGATAGAATGCACCCATTCCGCTGGTTACGCCAACAAAGAAATTCCTTGAGTCGGCGCTGAGTGATTCTCTGAACATGATGCCCGCTTCGTTTCCAGCATTGACTCTGTCAAGAGATGCCACTCTTGCATCAATATAACCATCGCCGTTGAATTGCCTGTAAACGTAGCGGAAGTTATCAGAGAATTTAATAGCATCATCTCCTGAACCTGTTACTTTGTAACTATCATTTGACTTGATAAAACATACTGATCCAGCTGCGGTGACAGTGCCAATATCCGTTGTGGCTATTCCATACATTAATGGTGAGCAAAGAGTATCTACTGGCGGAGTGATAATGGTATCCTTGGGTACAAGGCTAAAATCGTTAAATACAACAGTCGATAACTTCCCATTGTCATGGCTTGTTACTGCAAGGCCAGCATAGATCGGATAATCCGCATTGCCGAAATTGGGTATTTTGACAGAGCCGATATTTGTCCAGTTCGCGCTATCCTTTGAAACATAAGCAGTATATGTTGTGCTTTCTTTTGATAAAGCCAGGTAGTATGGAGCTTTTATTCCGGCGGTAAAGGTATTAGTGCTTGTTCCTCTTGTTACATAGCGATATTGGAAAGTAGCACCACTTTTGCTTGTTAAGCCTACAAACACAAAGCGTGACGAGCCATCCAGCGTTTCGCGCAACATAATGCCGGCTTTATTTAAATCATTGGCGCCATCCTGGCTACTTACTTTTACAACCAATCTTCCATTGCCGCTGAATGTTTTGTAGGTATACCGGAATGCATCGCCATTATTGCCAATGTCTGGTCCGGAACCTTTTACGGTAAACTTGTTTGGTCCTTCAAAGCAAGCCTGGCCGCCGATAGCAATATCGCCGATATCTGAAGTGTAAAACCTTGTTGGCAACAGCCCGCAACCTGAGCAGGTTAATGTATTGAAACTGCCTTCCTCTGAAAAACTGCTGGCGCTTGATTTAGCACAAGAAGACTGAACCCTGTAACTGTAATAGTTGCCACAGGTTAGGCCGGTAATCACCAGCGAGTCACTGTTTGAATGGAAGGTTTGCCATTTGGAGCTGGACTGTGGCTTTATTTGTACCAGGTACGTTGGTGAGTTGGTAAAGTTCCAGCGAATGGTTGCATCTGTGGCCGAAATGTGGTTAACAGTTACGCCGTTAGGTGTTATACATCCTTTTACCGGATTACCAAATACGCGCATTTCGAGAACAGAGTAATTGCCGGTGGTCCCTTTGGCTGTACAATACAATCGTACATACCTGCCAAGAGACCTTACATTAAAGCTATTGCTTAGTACATTGTTATTGGTGACTGATAAAATAGATTTCCATGAACTGGCATCGTTGGACACCTGTATGGCAAAATTCTTTGCGTAGCTTGTGTACCAGTTAATAGATACGTTACAGATTGAATCTACTTCGCCGAGGTCTACATAAATCCATTGAGGGTTATTGTCGTTTACGCTCGACCATCTTGTTGTGCCGTTGCCATCAAAAGCCTGGCCAGGTAAAAATGAAGTACTTTCATTAGAAGATGAGTAGCTGGCTTTGTTGAGCGCCACATTTATGTCGGCCTCACAAACAGTCGTTTGTGGAGTTGTGTCAATTATTCCATAAACATTTAGCTGATTACTGAACGATGATAAATACACTTTGCCATTCGCGATTGTAGGTGCTGAAAATTTAGCATAGTAACCAACGCCGTCCCTGTTTGCGTTTTCATTGGAGTTCCACAATTCTTTGGTTACATCATTGGCGTCAAAAGCGCGCAGCAAACCTGGCCTTAAAGATTGGTTGGCATCGCCGTTAGACGCATAGCTTGTCCATACTATGCCAGTGCCATCTTTTGAATTGTTAGAAGATGTGCTGATTAATGCCCCATTGGCTCCAATTGGGCCGGGGGGGCTTGCGGTAACAACATCATCCACGTCCAGCGTGTTGCTCGTCCTGTCAAAAGGATATGCTTTCAACTGCGAGTTTTCACTCCACAGATAAACAAATTCTTTTGTAGCGCTTTTATAGTAAGATGGCTGGCATCGCATCGTTGCATTGTTGCCAAGTATAACAGTCTGCGCAACGTTGTTGTATGAGCTGTTAAAGCCGCCAAGATTGTCGGTGTTGAGAATGTACAGGTTTCCATCCTTGCAGCCGGTCACATATCTTTTGGCGCCCGGAATTAGAAATGCGGCCATACTGCCATAATCCAGGTCCGCAATTTCCAAAGTCTTGTAATTTTTCGGCGTAAAGAAACTTGAAACAGCGAGCGTGTTTCCGGATGGTTTAAGTTTCACCGCACTCTCTCCTCTGTTAGAAAGATCATTTATATCTGTACTGGTACCCACAGACCCATTGCCGGTAACAAGGTACATATACCCTGCCTCATCTATTGCGGGGCCGCCACCGCTTTGCCAGAGGCCGGCTTCGTAACCATTGGCAGTTGCATTGTAAACATATTTTAGCTGCAGCGTTTTTGCATCATAACCCAATACCCAACCGTGATAAGGCTGCCAATCGCAATGAGAAGAAAATGTAACATACACTACTCCATTGTAAAGTGTGAGGGCCTGGCGCTGGTTATTTTTCTGTGGGTCAAAACTTATTACACCATTTACATTAGCTGTTCCATTGCCGGGCGCAGATGCGGTTATAGTAACAGGGCTGTTGGCTTTTTCATTACCGGTATACACATCCAGTGCATGAAATGCCTGTGAATAAGTACCTGTAGTGCCTGTTGTGCTTCTTGTAACAAAATAAATTGTTTTAGCAACAGAGTCAATTACCGGTGTGCCGATGATGCCAATGTTGCCGTAAATGTCTTTATAATTTCCTCCGCATGCTCCTGTCATATCCGTATTGCGCGGAGGCCTCTGTCCGGATAGCGTAAAGTTTTTGCTCCAATAAATAGTTCCGTTATCTGCATCTGCAGCATACACTGTGTTGTTGGTTGTTGCAAGAAATACAACGCTATGCTTGCCATTTCCAATGTTAAGGTTTGATAAGATGAGGGGCTGCGCATACAACTGGTCATCTACCTGTACTTTAAAGATTTTGCCGAATTGTTTTGCATTAACATTTCCGGGGTTCAATACAGTTTCGTTGTTGTTCCATCCCGTTCTTGCAAGGTCATTGTGCTGGGTAATCACAGAAACCTGGCCATTACTGATAAACGGCATGATCAACATAAGCAGAATAGCAATTTTTCTTACCATAAATGTGTTTTTGGTATTAGTTCATGGGTTGTATGAATAAGAGTAGTGTAGGCTTTTCAGGAGACAGGACAAATAGTCGATCAAGGAATATTAGCACTTCAGTAAACGTATGAAACGTACTTCGAATATAAAAAAAAGTTTCAAATGTTAATCTCCTATGATCGATAAAATCAATGGAAGCTATTACCCGTTGGAACGTTGTTGTACACGCTCTGCAAAAAACGAAATCAAATGCCCGGATTGAAAATATTTATTGAGTTAAGAGTCAGTCTTTATCCTGCCTTCGCTGGGGCCATCGTTTATATTGTAAAGTAAAGGTTATGAACCATATATTGCAGTTTCATTGTAAATGCAATATCTTATCTGCGTTTGGAACGAAATTTCTTACACATGCCACAACCAATGCTTATGGGGTTAAAATCTTTTTTTGTTTGCGTGCCCGTTGTGTTTTTTTCTCTTTTTGTATCGGCCCAGGATGCGCATTATTGGTCATCAGATTATAGTGCTGGCGGTTTTTTTCTTCCGGGCGCAACAATAGCAAACAACAGAGACAGTGGTGTTTACTTTTATAATCCTGCTTTGATTGGCGTATCTCCTAAATCTACTATATCCATCAATGCCAGCTTGTACCAGTATGAATCAATTAAAATAAAAAACGGCGCAGGTACAGGATACGATCTGAAATCCAGTATAGCCACCTCGGTTCCTCAAATGTTATCCGGCAGTGTTGTTTTTAAAGGCAAAAAGCCGCTAACTGTTGCATATGCCTTAATCCGTCCGCCGAGCCTGGGTTATCAGTCATCACAAAGAAGGGATCAAAAGTTCAATGTGCTGGATGATAGCTATAGCCCCGGCAGTGAATATTTTATTGGGCAATGTGTTACCCAAAATTTGGTGAGCGAAACTTATGCACAGCTGAGCACGGGGTTTAAGATTGATGAACATTGGTCTGTAGGAGTTACTATGGACGGTAATTTGCACAGGCAGAACTACAACTTTACATATAGTGCACGTGCACTTGTTAATCCCGGAGGCGATACTACTTTTCCTATTGTTAGTGATGATTTATATTATTTGGCGAGTTATAATCACGTGGGATTGCGTTTTAAAGCCGGCGTTGCTTATGATGCCGGAAGGCATCACCTGGGCCTGATCGTTAATACGCCGCTTATTCACATTGGAGGACGTGGATTATTGGTAGCTGATTACGTTGTCAATAATATGAAAGTAGCGGGCGTGGGGTTTCTTAGCCGGCTTGCGAGTACCAGGCAGGAGAACCTTCCTGTAAAATGGAAAGTTCCATTCAGTGTTGGGGTTGGCTACAACTATGAATTGAGGAAGGGGCAGATTTATTTGGCCGCTGAATATTTTGGCAGAGTAGATGAGTACAATATTATTACACCAAGAGATGAATACTTCCTCCGGCCGGATACGGGCATTAATAATACTGTTACACCATTACTCCGCCTGAAAGATGTAAGAAGAAACGTATTGAATGTTGGGGTTGGTGCTAGCTATCCGTTGATGCCCAGTGTGACGGGATTTGTTGCATTGCGTACTGATTTTGCATACACAAGCCCGGACCTATTTAATAGTACAATAGGCAATGAAGCTTATACCTGTTATTGGGATAATTATCACCTGCAACTTGGAGCAAATATTAAGCGTCAAAAATATAATGTCCGTGCAGGTTTTTCCTTTGCTTACGGCTCAACAAAAAATTATCCGCAGGATGTAAATTTTGATCACCCTAACGAAGAAAATTTTCTCATTGGCGATTTGGTTGATACAAAAGCAACACATTTTTCTATGGGATTTATTTTATCGTATATACATAATTTGTAGGAATAGGCATCAGGTGTCAGGTATCAGGAAAGGCGTGAGGTGTAAGGCATAAGGCATAAGGTTTGAGGTATAGAGTGAGGGTAAAGAAAATATAGTTTGAGAACATCCATTTGGGCACGTATATTCTCACATCTAAAATCGTATACCTTACATCTAACATCGTACATCTAACATCGTACATCTAACATCGTACATTGTTAATCATATTTCGGTAGTGAATACTCCTTTTGTTTTTTATTGTATTCCCTGACATATTTTTTGCTGCTTTTTATACCGACGCTGGACATAATGCCATGCAAGGTTGTCTTCACCCAGTAGTTGAATACAAATTTTTCCTGGTCGCGTTCAAAATAGGCAACTGCATACTTGTCATTTTTCTTGCGAAGGATGATATTGTTGGCAAGCCAGTTTTTTAGATTGAGTGCCATGCTTGTTTTCGACGTATCGTCAGGATTTAAAAGTTTTACTTTAAGATCGTTGTAGTAAAAATTCATATGGCCAGCAGCTGCATATTTGTTGCCCGTGAACCGTGCAAAGAGTGTGTCGGATTGGCCATGGGAAACGCTTACAGCCGCAAGTGGCGTAGTTATACTGCTTAGCGGGAATAATTGCCTGGGCGAAGCATTTATACTAAACCTGAAAAATGAAAGCGAATCTTTATATGATTCCTGGTAATGCACATTCCTGATGCTTTTATCAAATAATGTTGCATTTGCAGAAATAGTAAGGCTGTCATTGCCATTGTCTGTATTCCTGATGTTTGTTATTAAAGCATTAATATTGGTAAGCGGAATAACACCTTCCTTCTTTGTTCTTGCGGATATTTCATGAATCGTTAGGCTGCTTTTTTTTATTGTGAGCGAGTCAAGCTGAATGGGATACGGAATGCTTTCAATCAATTTTGTTGGCATAGGCTTAATGGCTCCATGATTGAATGGCAGATTTTTATCCCTGCTTGTTTCGAGTGCCATACTATAGAGTGATATGTTGCGTATGGCCAGCAACGAATCGCCTTGTTGTTTGTCAAGTTTTACGCCGGATATAGTTGCGGAATCGCCGCTAATTGTCATGTAGTCTGTCTGCCATTGTGCGCTTTTTGACGCCTCCTCGCGTGAAATGTTGGGGTGCATGCTAAATGCGCCAATGCCTAACTTTCCTCCCAGCGGATTCCATTTAACTGATGCTGCTTTTAACGTGGAAGTGGGCGTTTTATAATAAAGGCTTGTTTCATCAATGGTAGTTTTATTTATCAGTTTTTCGAGTATATGTCTTTTGTTGCCCGGCAGGGAAAACAGGTCATCAGCAAGGCTGCCTGTTGCATTGGTTAGCGTAAGCCGCGATCCAGAGAGGCTTTGTGAAGTATAAATGCCGTTAAACCATTTGAGCAACAGGCCGGTGCTCAATGTATAGCCGTTGCCATTTTGTTTTGCAATTTTGCCCCTGGTAAGCGTAGCAGATCCGGTAGAAAGCGAAACATACGTGTTTCTTTTAGTAAAGCGAAAGTCATTAACCGTTAATGCAGCTGTATCATATGTGAGCAAAATACCGGGTTGTTTTTTACTGTTGAAGTCTTTTATATGAAAATTGATGTTTGTGTTCAACGATGCTGTGTCCTTTTCGTTTTGAGTAATATACCGCAGGGTCGTGTTATTTAACAGCATGCGGCCTATCTGCAGATTTGCAGGTATTGGCAGCGCATTGTTTTGGATTGATTTATTTTCTTTCTTCAGGATGGTAAATGCCGCGTTATCAGTAACGAGTGAATACAAATAAAGATCAGATATGTCCGTTGAGTGAATACTGCTTTTTGTCTTCAAAAAAGGAATATTTATTGAAGTTGATGTGCCATTCTTGTCTGCATATAGAGATGCGCCATGTAAGGTTGCTTCATTTTTGCTATTCACGCTTATCTTTTTGATCATTGCCTGCAAGCCTGCATTGTTAAGATGTATGTTGTTGAAAGTGCCTTCTGTGGTTCCCCAGTTGAAAAATTGTTTTTGTGTATGAATGTTGTCAACGCATAAATCCTGTGCTTCAAAATTCAGCGAAAGTTGTTGTTCGGATTGTTTGTAAAACAAGAATTTTTCTATGTCTAACCTTGCTACATTTATGGGTAAAAGAGTTTTGGTTTTATGATTCTTGGGTAAGCCATTTTTGTTGCCGGTGTTCACTATGAGCTGGTGTATTTTCAGCGCATCAATTTGTATAATCCTGTGTTGGGCCCACATATCCCAGTCAAGTATTTCCCAATACACATTGTCAACGTAAACGGTTGTGTTGTTGTTAATCCTCACTTGCGCGTTGGCTATAGAATTATGCCTCTTGAATCCATCAAATTGGTAGTTGTTCACGAGTAGATTGACATTGGGCAAACTTAGTCTTACTTCTTTCATTGAAAGCATTGGTAGCGATCGTTTAATATCTATCAGCGAATCACTTGTTAGAAAATGGTCCAGCAAAATGTCTGCATTTAAATTTTTAACATGCAAAATTGTTGGCGACTCGCCTTTTGAGTTATAGCGCAGGTTGCCATTCCTGATCCGAAAATCTTTTACATTAACCAATTCTTTCAGCCCATGCAGCGTCTCGTAAAATTTACCTACGCTTCCTGAGGAATCCGCAATAGGTGTAACGGGCTTTCCTTTTTTTGTATACACAACAATCTCGGGGCTCGATAACTCAGCACTGTCTGCTACAAGTTTTTTCCTGATTAAATTTTCAAAACTGATGTTCTTCAGGTAAAGCAGTGGCGTGTTGAATGTAAAGCCTTTGTCGGGATGGTTCTTTTGGGTGGGCGAGAATGACGCGTTCCTGAAAAAAATGTCGTTGTTATGCAAGGCAAATTCGTCAATCGTCATTTGAAAAAGGCTGTCCGGTGTAACAAATGTTATTTGCTTAAGGTTTAAGTGCACGCTGTCTGCAGATATTTTCTGATTGCTGTCCGGCGACAGGTTAAAATTGTATAGTTTAAGATTTGTTTTTTGGGTAATGTAAGCGCTCGCACCATGATTGTTAGCGTTAAATACAATCTGCCCTTCTTCTACATCAACATATTTAAAGTTCACAGATTTGAAGAGCCTTTTTACGGACTCTGTAATAATCATAGATGTATCATGCATGTTCTTTTTCGGCGTGCTTAAACCAAGCACAGGCCTTATGCAAATAAGTGTGTCCAGGATTAATTTCTCCTGTTCATACACAGCCGGCAGGAATTTCGATTTAAAGAAAAGTTTATCAGCTCTGAATGTAAGGCCATTGCTTTTCTCATTTGGCAAAACCGTGAATTTGCAGGAGTCTATTTCAAAATAACCATTCTTTCCTGAGAAATGGAGCTTTGAAAAAGATACCTGGTGATAGCCGTCCGGAAGCATCCAGTTTTGATCTGTGAGTGATAGGTCAATATCCTCGGAAGAAAGAAGGTAATTCGATGACTTGTCTTTTTGGGAGAAATTACGAACCTGTAAATTGATGTGATTGCTGAAGAACGGCTGGCTTTTTCGCAGGCTGCTATAGGTATAGGTTCCGTTTTCAAGTGTGAATGATTTTACGTTTAAGTGATTGATCACTTTGCCGAGTATGTTTACAATCTCTGTTGTTTGAAAGCTTACCTGTGTGTCTTTTTTGCGTTGTTCATGCGCATGTGTTGCCAACTGTGGCAGAATGATAGCAAGGCTGTCTACCGAAACGCGTTTATGAAATATAAGCTCCTTCCATGAATTGATGGCAAGATAAATTCTTGGGATTTTTACATGGTGATGTGGATTCGTGTGTAGTGTATCGTGGCAAGACAGCAGGGCGTTGTTTACAACCAATGTCTTATGCCACAAAGAGACATCAATATCTGATGCATCGAAAGAATAATTCTTTTTAGACTCCCTGCTAACAACAAATTGTACAATGTCTTTAAAACGGTATACAATTATGTAATAGGCAATACCACCAAGTATAAAGCGGGCAAGGATAAAAATCAGAATTGTTTTTAACCATTTTCTTTGTCTCGGGGAGAGCTTCATATTGTAAAAGATATGCCTGCAATGAATTAGCTCTTACAATATACGCCCCCAACTGTTAAAATAAAATACGTATTTACCTGGTGCTTGCATGCGCTGGCCTTGTTGTTGGCTCAACTTTGTTGGTTATATCGAGCGCATATAAATAACCGTCTGCGCTACCAAAATAAACAGACTTATCTTTTATAGCCGGTGATGACAGGATTGGGCCAAGTGTATAAAACGCATCCATTACTTTCTTGTTCGGGGCATAAAAAGAAAGGTCTGCCTTTTGCGCTGCATAGATAAAGTTCAGTGTGTCATTTTTCAGAACTGTTCCTGCTTTGTGTAGCCTTGCGCTTGTGTTGTGTTCCACCGCTTTTGCTGTTGAGTCCTGCAGATTAAGCCCATAAAATTTTCCTGTGAAGTCTCCAAAGAATGCGGTGTTTCCTGAGATTATAGGGGATGAATATACATATCCGCAGGTTTTAAATTTTCTCTTTTCCCTGCCTGATTTTGCGTCCAGTGCCAGCAATAAAAAAGTGTCGGAAGTGCCGACATATATTGTTCCATCCTGAACGGCAGCAGTGCTTAATATCCATGAGCCTTCAGCTGCATATTTCCATACAAGCTCACCTGATGTAGCGTTTAGTGCGTAAAAAAATGCATCTCTCGCGCCAAAATAAATAACATCATCATAAACGGTTGCGGACGCCTGAATGCCACTCATCGGCATGTCGCCGCCGGTTTTAAATTTCCATTTTTCTTTTCCTGTACCCGCATCTATCGCGTACATGTATGTATCCCAGCTTCCTATATAAATCGTGTTCTTATAAATAACCGGTGAAGTATGAATAACGCCGTTTGTTGCAAACTTCCATTTCAACTCGCCATTTGAAGCGTCAACGGCGTACACATTTCCATCGCTGCTTCCAAAATAAATCGTTTCATTCTGAGGGTTGTTATCAGATATAGGTGATGAAATGAAAAAATCCCAGAGGTCGTTTGTGTAAAGATCATTAGGTTTCAAGCCAAAATAGCCTTTTCCGCCAATCCATTTTTCGCCACCTGTTTTAAACTTCCATTTCAGTTTGCCGGTTGTGGTATTTACTGCATAAAAATTGCCGTCGAAGCTTCCGAAATATACCGTGCCATTATATGCCGCAGGCGAGGAGTGAACAGCTCCGTTTGTTTTGAATTTCCATGTTAATTTGCCAGTTTCTCCATTTACAGCATATAGGTAGCCATCTTCACTTCCGATAAAAGTATCCTTGTTATAAATTGCGGGCGAAGAGAAAATCCTGCCACCTGTTTTAAATTTCCATCGTTCATTAAATCCTCCTATTGAAGCCTGGCTGAGGTTGCCGACGATCCTGTTGCCACTATGAAACATAGCTGCAGGAACAGTTGTGCCTTGCTGTGCCTTCAACGCAAATGAAAGGAATGCGGTTATAGCAAATAATGCGGTTTTTTTCATCGCAGTTTTGATTAGTTTAAAAGGAAGGTTGAACGGAGTGGTTATTCGCCAGTAAAAAAGTTTGTAAACCCGTGCGGTTTGTAAGATATATCAGCAAATTTAACAGTGCATTGAGGCCCTTTGGGTGATTGCGCATAAAAGCCCAGGCGCATGTTTGTTTTATTGTAGGCAAACGTTCTTACAATATTCCATTGTTTACCGTCTGCTGAGTAATAAAAGCAAAACATATTTCCGGCTGTGGCAACCTTAATATAAACCTGTTTCGTTGTAAGTGCGGCGTGATAACTATCGTCTGTGATTTTGTTTTTAATAACAGAAGAGCTTACGTGGATGGTATGCTCATCGCTTCGCTCAAACAATAATTTAGCCCAGTTAGATGAGTCGCTATAAAGAAGAATGGCGCCGGCATCGTAAACACTGTCAAAGGTTGTAGACAACCGGGCGGAAAAAATAAAATTTGAATCGGGTGTGAAGAGCAGCTTGGGTGCGTTGTTAACGTAATAACTTCCGTCCAATGCTATATACTGGTCAGTTTTAGCCTGCGCTACAATTTGAATACTGTTGCCTGATGTTACTGTATAACTTTTTGGTGTGTTGAGCCACTCAAACGCATGTGGAACGGCAGATAATTTAACCTCTTTTTGCTGCTGTCCGATACTGAAATAATGTGCTGATAATAGAATTAAGGTAGTTAGCAATACAGGTTTCATGCTGATTTTTGGTTTGCCCGTTAGGTTTGTTAGTAATGGTATAGTATTCAAACTTACTGCAAACAATTTTTTCTGCTATTAAAAAATGATTAGAGGTTAATAGCGCATGCCGTTGGTAAGGGCAATCCTCAATTCATCACCGGTTTTCTGCAATTCAACAGAAAAGTATCTTGTTCGTGAAATATCACATTTCACAAGGGTTACAGCCTGCGTTTCTTTGTATCCGTAAACATCAACTATGCATGGTTGACCTGTTTTCAACCCGATCCCTGCTTTGTAGCAGCGTAAATTCCAGGCACTATCCTGTGTAAACCACTAAACCCGATTGAATTATTTTTAACGTAATGTAAAAATGAAACCCTTCCCTTATTTAACGGCAGTCGTTATTGCTGTCAGTTTTTGTTGTGCATCCACTGCTTATGCAAATGACAGTTTAAGCAGTTTTAATAATTATAAAATCGCTTTTATTGAAAAGGCCCTTGCCCATAAAACTACGCTAGGGGTTAGCAAAAATGGGAAAGCTATAGAGGGATTTTATTTTCCCGGAAAATCAGGTAAAAAGGCGCTCGTAATAGCCGGTGTGCATGGCTCTGAACTATCGGGAATTGAAGTTGCGAGGCAGCTTGTAAATGAACTTATACGTGATACGGCCCGCGAGTTTAGCACACTTGTTATTCCCTGTTTGTTTGTAGACAATGCATTGATGGCTGTAGCTGCGCCGGCCCAAATTGGTAGTGTGAAGAATCTGGGGCGTTATACAACATCCGGAGCGGTCGATCCCAACAGGCAGATGCCATCGCCGGGAAAAGCCTACGACCCTGCAACCGGCATTGATCATTTACATCGTTCAATTGAAAAAGAAAATGCTTTACTGCTGCAAATTATCGCGGCATTCAAACCCGAACGCATTGTAAGCATACATGCCATCAGGGATACTTCGCGCGCAGGCATTTATGCAGATCCCCGGACTGATGCAAAAGGGTATGCGCTCGGATTTGGAACGGACAGCGCGCTGGCAATACGGATGGCATCATATGTTTCTACGAGTGGCGGCACTGCCCCAGGGAACTTGCTGCCGCAAAAACCGAATGCAAAATATCCAAGCGACCCTTCCATAGTGAATGCCGGTGAAAAGCAACCACGCGCAGCATGTGGATCATTGCTTCCTGGTAATGTAGGCTGCGGCATCTCCTTAGGTACGTGGGCCACTACCGCAGTTGCGGATAATGATGATCCTGCCAATAACAGGGATGCAATAACGCTTATTACAATGGAATTTCCTGGCTCAAAACGCACAGTTGATTACGACGCTACTTCAGAAATAGAAGCTTGCAAAAAGAATGTGCATGCTTATGCGGGATGCATAAAAGAAGTGTTTTTGAAAAATTGAATGGAAGGCTTCGGTAGCACGGATAATGAACTTTTATAGTTGCACTATATATCCAAACCGCATTGTGTCATAAAGCCGTTGCAAAATACTTTTCTTGTAGCCTCGTCCAGTAATTGCTTTCTGCACTGCAGCCATTTGTTTACGTTGGTTTCGCTATACATGTTTTTCAATCGTTGTGGGGTAAGGTTAAAATTGATCTTGCCCCAATGAAGGGTGTAGGGAATGTTCAGCTCTTCCAGTTTGTCCCAGACTTTCTGAAAAAAGTCACGGGTTAATTTGGCTTCAACGCCGTCTAATTCGAGAATGCAGGTGGCGGGAAATCTTGTGAAACCCAACAATGCATTTGTGCCTTTTACAAAACGTAATGCCAGTGCGCCGGGAAAAGGCGTTTCTTTATTGACAGCTACAATAACGTCGATAACTTTTGAGGCGTCAGCCCTGTTTACCGCAATAGCACCGCTCGCAGCCTTCCCGCGGAATTTGGTGTTGCTGAATGTTTCTCCTAATGTGCCAAATGCCGGCGGAACGGCTTTAAACGCCAGTGGCATCATTTTATTAACCAGAGGTGGAACGAGTACTGCAGAGATGGTGGATCCAAGGCTGTCGAGTATTGTCTGAACCAGCCCCAATGTTGTTTCTCCGTAAGTATATCCTTCTGCATCACGCACTCGTTTAGGATAATCTTTCGTGTACGGCATTTTGTACAACACTTTAAAAAATACGCCTTTGTCTGTATTGTTTGGTTCGAAGTGATGCGGGTTTAACAGTACTTCAAAATGGTATAGCGATTTGTCTGTGCCATCGACAGGATAAGGAAGAAGCGTGCTTATGCCGTCGAAAACTGTGTTGTTAATGGCGTTAAGCAACGCATCGTTATAAGGAATCTGATCGCTTCTTCTTTCTTCCAAAAGAAAAAGAGGTTCAGTCTCTAACACTACCCCATGAATAAATCCAAAACAACCAAAGCTCACAACGGCGGAGTTAAACATATCATCATCACTTATTTTTTCAGCCCCAAGCCATTTAATGAATTCATCCGAAGCTACAGGGTTGGATTTACGTTCCAGGAATACATGTTTATCTGCCCCTGTAATGATGTGTAAGCCCACTATGGTATCATGTACAGCACCCACACGGTATGCAGAACCATGTGTGCCTGTGGATGTAGCTCCGGCAATGGATTGCATGTTGCTTGCGCCTGACGCTTTGGGTGATCTGCCGCGCTGTTGCAGTAAGTCTTCCAGTTGCATAATGCTCATGCCGCATTGCACAAAAAACAGGTCTTCACTTTGTTTGCCGCTTTGCAAATATTCGGGTGCAACGAAGGAATTGTTTAATGTAAAGGAAAGGCGAAGTGATTTGGTGTCCACAACGCCACCCGGACAAACAGCTACCTCTGAAAAGGACCATCCATTGCCCATTGCCCGCATACTAAGATTGTTGTCAATCGCATACTTTATCAGCCACATAAAATTAGATGTGGTGGCTTTATATTGTTCTTCTTCATCTGTGATGGAAGGGGGAATCACCAGTTTAAAAGACGCATCTTTCTGAAACTTGCAGGTGAAATTTTCATGCCCATTGGTCCATTCATCTATTTCCCAAAGCTGAATGCCTTCCGGATATGTAAGTGCCATAATGGTAGTTTTTACGTTATGCTTATATGCCTATGATAAGCTTGTTTTCATGTTAAATGATTTGCTGTTTTTAATTGGTTCCAAGCGGCTTGGTTTTTGGCTCGGGAGGAGCGCAGCACCATTCAATTCTTTGGGGCATTACTATACCAAGTGTAGCCACCGTGATTAAAGCATAGCCAAAATTGTTTTTAACGGTAACACTGTTCATATGATTGAACGAGGCATCGCACTTGGGATCAACATCTTTCGGTTGCACAAGCCCCCATGCGTACGACCATGTGGTTTTGGTATAAACAGGATTGTTGGCAACCGTATTACAATCATATTTTGTAACAAGGTGTGTGGTGCTGCAACTGTATAGCAAAACGACGATGACAAACAGGCTGGCAGCCCTCGACAAGCGATCGGAGTATTTCATTGTCCAAAATTTGGTGGGTATAAAAGGAAAGCCATAATAAAAATATAAAAAAGAGAAGTGGATTGCAATGGGGAAAAACACAGGGGAAGGTGTGATGTTAGATATAAGGTGTCAGGTATCAGGCGTCAGGTATCAGGTGTGAGGCATAAGGTTTTAAGTACGAATTACGAGGTACGAAGTACGTTAGGTGTAACACGCTAAGTGAAATGTGAGATGGGCAATTGTATACGGTGGGAG
>JBEHXT010000032.1:0-24896 GCA_048498555.1 Bacteroidota bacterium | reverse complement strand
CGCCTGCCAGTAATTGTTTGCTTTGTTGTTTTAATGTTGCCATTGTCGGTTTCATTGATAAATAGTTGAGTAATGATGAATTGTTTGTTTACTTTAAGAATAGGCTTTGACCAAGTACGATTTACGAAGTACGAAGTACCTAAGCTTGACCAGGTTCCGTTTCGCTCAGCGATTTAAGAAAACAGCATTGAATGTTGTCAAAAGTTGCCTGCTCAAAATTTGCAAGTCAGTCAAAGACCAGACCTGTCGCTCATTTTGACTTTTGACTTCTCTCTAAAATTTATACCTCACTCCTGCCATATAAAATCTTTCGTAATAATCTCTCCGAATCAAAGTTTTGCCTGGTAAATCCTGGTCAGGAACATTTACATTTTTGGGGCTGGTATTCTTTATGAAAATAGTTGTGGGAGTATTCAATAGATTGTTGGCTTTTGCAAAAACAGTCAGCCTGTTCTTAAATGTCTTTTCTACAGAGATATCCATTTGCACAAAGCCTTGCTGCCAAAGATCATTGTCAACAAACTGGGCAACGGTATTAATACGAGGCCCCGTATATCCCATAGCCACCTGCGCATCCCAGCCCTTGCGAACATCTTTATACAGCAATGAAAGATTGGCGATATGAGCTGATTGCCCGTACAACGGCCTTGTTTGCTCTACGTTGATTGTTTGTAGATCGCCTGCAGCATTGCGGATCCTTTTTGATTTTGGTGTTGTAATTCGTGAGTGCGTGTAAGTATAATTTGCTTTTACGCCAAACTTGCTGAAGTAACGTGTCCAGTCGAATTCTGCACCATAGTTGGTGGCGTTACCAAAGTTGCCGGGCATGTAATAAACATCCTGTCCGCGTGTGGCGCTTGCCTGCAAAGTATATTCGATCGGGTTTTGAATATGCTTGTAGAAAACACCCGCCATAAATTGTTCCGCTGCGCGGGGATAATATTCATAACGCAGATCAAAGTTGTCAGCCGTAGCATGTTTCAAATGCGGATCACCTCTTTCTGTATATTCCTCTACAACAATCGGTGTTGGAATGATCTCAGCAAAGCCGGGACGGTTAATGCTTCTGAAATAAGACAAACGCAGATTGCTTTTATCAAAAGGCATGTATTTAAAGTGAACACTCGGTAACACATCTGTGTAAACCTGCTTCCCGTTAGGATCATCTTCACCTATAGGAAATTTCATTGCATATCCCTGATCCGTGTGTTCAAGTCGAACACCTCCTGTTATTTCAAGTTTCGCCAGGCTTCCCTTGAACTGCAAATAACCGGCACTTATTTTTTCGAAGGCATCGTAATTTAATCCCGAGGCAACACTTCCCTGTGGATTTTGCACTTCCCACTGAATCTGGTTATATTCCGTAAAGTCCTTTCCATATTCAGCCTGCAGGTTCGCCGGTCTTAACTGATAATTGTTGTAGAAATTGTTGCGCTGTTTATCACGGTACATTCCTCCGGCTTTCAATTCAAGCCTCATCTTATTTAGTTGCTTGTGCCACGCAAGGTTTAAATAACCTGCCAGGTCACGATCTTCATTGTGTTCCCACCTTCTGGAGGCATCACCAACGGTTGTTTTTGTTGAAACAAAATTTTGTTGCACACCATTTAATGGAATATTTGTGTTATCTGGTTGCTGACTGGTTGCTTTTGAATAAACCGCACTCCAGTCCAACAGCAATTTGTCAGTTAGTGCGTGCGTACCTTGTAATGTACTGCTGTAATTGCGTTGAATAGTTTTGCGTGAACGCGTACTATAACTTAAAGATGCATTGCCATTTACCGGATCGTACCCGCCAATAGTCAACTGAGTTGTTTGCGCGTCGCGGATCTGAATGTTCGTCAGGTTCATAAATGCATTATACAAGGAAAGACTATTGCGCTTATTGAACTGATAATCCAGCTTGGCATGTAATCCATACCGCAATTGTTGTTCGGAATACTGACGGCGGGACTCAGATGTAAGGGTTACGCCGTGCAACGTATCCACTGTCTCAGATCCAAAGAACAAGCTGTTATTGCCACGATAGGTATTTTGCAGACTTCCTGCCACAATAACGCCGAGCTTATCATTCAGGTAACGATCACCAAATGCCACACCGCCGATCACGCCCGGCAAAGGTTTTTGTGTGTTGTAAGTACTGGTTGCGGTTGAAAAATCTGCAGGCGTTGCTTTATAACTACTTCCGTACTGCTCATATGGAGACTGGTTATTTACTTTTCCTGATTCAAAGCTCATGAAGTCGCGGTTCAAAAACATGCCGCTGTATGTTCCTGCCAGGTTAACGGTGAGTAATCTGTGGGAAGGTGCATCTTTCATCACCATATTCACTGCCCCACCGATGGCGTCACCTTCCATAGCAGGTGTAAGTGATTTGTAAACTTCCAGGCGATCAAGCAGATCGGAAGGAAAAATATCAAGCGGAACGTATCGGTATTTATTATCCGGGCTGGGAATTTTGATGCCGTTTACCAGCGTGTAGTTGTAACGCTTGTCCATCCCGCGTAAAATGGCATACTGGCCGTCTCCATTGCTGTTACGCTCAACCGAAACGCCGGATACACGCTGAACTACGTTAGCAACAGTAAGATCAGGGGAAATTTCTATCGCTCTTGCAGAAACAACATTCATTACCTGGTTAGAAATGCGTTCAATATTTCTTGCTCCCGCATCGTTGTTTCTTTCCTGGCGGGAAGATATTGTTACGTTATTCAGATCTTTTCTAAAAGTTTTTAACTGGATCTGTACGTTCTCGGATCCGGTTTGAGAAACATGTATTTCGCCGGAGTAATCTGCGAAGCCGACCATCATTACCCTAAAATGATATTTTCCTTCGGGAAGATTTCTAAGGACAAAACTCCCGTCGAGCGACGAGATGGTTTTGAATTTTCCGGGCTCAATAGTAACCACCGCTCCTGTAATCAACTCACCTGATTCTGCCGAAAAAACCCTTCCATTGATAGTGCCTGCCAAACAACACACGGAAAAAAATACGCCGGCTAAAAAAATTGAAAAACGCTTGAACATAGAGTTTTTGTTTGCCCGGCAAATGTGAAAAAACCTTTAACTGAACAGCAAAAAAGGGCATGAACAAAATGTGAACAATGTGAACATGCGCGTAAACAAGCCAGCAACAACGTGAACAAATAATCTCTAACGAATTGACTATCAAACATGTTGACCGTTACAAAAACTCCATTAAGGAATTATTACCAGCACGCTACCGTTACAAGCCTTGTATAAAAGATGACAGGTTATGCCCCTGTTCAAGGTTCAATTTCTTTCTTAAACGATACCTGTTAACGCGCAAACTATCCGGAGAAATGCCTAAAAGAGTGGCCATATCCATGGAATTCATGTTCATTTTTATCAGGGCGATAAGGCGCAGATCGTTCGCCGTGAGATCCTCACAATAACGCCGCACCTTTTCAAAAAAGCTTTCATGAAGTTGTTCGAAAATATTTCTGAAATCATCCCAATACTGATCGTGATTAAAATTCTGATCGATCTGCTGCATCAGCTGGTTGAGCTGTTTTTTCTGATCGCGTTTTTCCTCTTTTACCATTAACTCAAGTTTGTTCCGCAGCTCCTCCAACAATTGATTTTTTTGAATAATGTGAAGTGTGTGCGTTGAAAGTTCTTTTGCTTTCATTTCCAGATCGCGCCGCAGCGCTTCTTCCTGAAGTTGTTTATTTTTCAGATCTACCTCCATTAATTCACTCCGTGCCGCATACATGTCGCGGTGCTGTTCACTTAACAGCCGTTCGTTTTTAATCTTGAGGCGTTGGCGGCTAATAATTAGTGCGCTTATTAATATTAATAGGACCGTAACTACTATGGCAGAAATGGCCAACGCAACATTGTTTTTGTGAGAGATCTTCAGTTTTTCTATTTCTGCGTTTTTCTTACCGATGTCATTGAGTACCTGTAAAAACGCTACCTGTTTGTTGTTATCTCCTGAATAAATATCTAACAATGCTTTGCGGCTGAGTTCAAGATAGTAGTAGGCACTGTCATCGCGGTTAAGCAAATGCCAGGCTTTTGACATATCCCGGTAAGCCCCGTTCAACTGATATGGTTCGTTGGATTGTAAAGCAAGAGCAATTGCCTGGCGGGTTTCATTTATTGAAGCAAGGTATTTCCCGGTTTTCCTGAGTACATCACCCTGGTTGTTGAGGATCTCAATGATTTTCAGCGGATCATTTTCGCCCTGATATTGATCATATGCCAGGCTAAAGTACCTGTAGGCCGAATCATATTTCTCCAGATCTTCATAGATGCTACCGATATTTTCATAAATATCACCCAGACCGGTTTTATTCTTCAGCGAACTAAATTGTTGCAGCGCGAGATTCTGAAAGTAAAAGGCGCTGTCATATCGCTGATGTTTTTCATACAAATGCCCAATGTTCCCATAAGTGGCGCCAATTCCACCAATATTGTTTTGTTGCCTGAAAATCGATAACGCCTGGTTAAACTGCTGACGGGCAAGTGGAATTTGCTTATTATAATAATACAAGGTGCCGATATCATTAAAATTGGCCGCGAGCAGATCAGGTTTGCCTGCTTCTGTAAATAATGAGGAAGCCTGCAAATGAAAATCCAGCGCCTGGCTGTAATGACCGAGTCGGTAACAGATTTGTCCCATTTGCTGTAAAGCCAATCCTGCCAGCGTATTGTCTTTCTCTTCCAGCGCTTTTGTGTGAATGTTGCGCATAATTAAAAAGGCCGAATCAGGTTGGTTGCTGCCGAGTGCGACTGCCCTTTCAAGGTCTTTGCGGAATGTGGTTTGGGCTTTTGTCTGGATGGAAATGAAAATTCCGGCTAACAGAAGCAGTAAAATTCCTCTTTTTCTCTTACGCATAAACTGACGATGTTTTGTCAAAGTGCGACAAAGGAAAAATTTCTATGTTACCAAATTGTGAAGGGTGATGCCACAAAGGCGCAAAGGCGCAAAGAAGCACGAAGAAGGGAACCACGGAGGCACGGGCGACAGGCCGATACACAGCGATATTGTTTGGCTGGAAGGTTTTGGGCTCTTCTCCAATTAATTATATAATTTGGTATTAAAGGAAGCTTGATGAAGAAGATTCAAAAGGCTTTTCAACTTCGGCTTCATTCTCAATTTTGCCTTTTCAATTGTCAATTATTCTAAAATGCGCCAATTACTGCTTTTCATGAGTTTATTTATCTCAATGTTTTGTACAGCGCAACTATCTCAAAAATTGGATGCGCTTTTTAAATCCCAATCACCAACGGAGCCGGGATTTGCGTTGATGATCCGGCAAGATGGAAAGGAGATATATAATAGTACTGTAGGGCTGGCGAATGATTCGACTGGCTACAAGGTTACAGATCGCACCAACTTCCGAATGGCTTCTGTCTCCAAGCAGTTTACAGCGATGGCTATTCTGCTTTTGGAGAAAGAAGGCAAACTGTCAGTTGATGATCCTATTTCGAAATACTTTCCTGAATTGCCGAAAGCAGTTGGTAAAAAAGTACTTGTCCGCCATCTTCTCACACATTCTTCCGGAATCGCTGACTATGAATCGATGATTCCGGATTCTCAAACGGTACAGGTATTGGACGAAGATATTTTACACCTGATAGAGCATACAGATTCGACCTATTTTAAACCCGGAACACAATTCCGTTACAGCAATTCTGGATTTTGTTTGCTGGCGCTAATTGTTGAACGGGTATCTCATCAACCTTTTGCAACATTTATCACGACAAGAATTTTTATGCCGCTGAAAATGAAAGAATCGACTGTTTATGAAAAAGGTTGTCTAATCCCAAATCGTGCTATGGGTTATGCACGCGATAAAGATGGCAAGATCATTTTTTCCGATCAAAGCATTACGAGTGCAACCAAAGGTGATGGTGGTGTTTACACCTCGTTGCGTGATTATGTAAAATGGGTGAAGGCTTTGGAAGAAAATAAGTTGATTGATTTATCCGCAGTGTTAAAACGTCTTCATTTTCCTATCAATAATTCGCCAGAGAGGTATTACGCCGCAGGTTGGTTTGAATTGATTGGCAAAGAGCATATCCTGTTTCATTCAGGCAGCACATGTGGGTTTAATAACTACGTGATCTTAATACCGGAGAAGAAAATGAGCATTGTGTTTTTCTCCAATCTTGCCGATAGGCTGTCAACATTTGAAGCCATTTTAAAAATTCTGAAAAGTGATGGTTTTGGAGATTTTGAAAATACGATCAGCTTACATGGGTTAACGAGCTGAAATATTCGAAAACTATATAAAGAAAAACTGAACCATATAAGGCATATAAGAAAATATAAGAATACAAAAACACAAATGAGAAGCCACTAATTTAGGCATCCACTTATATGTTCTTATATGCCTTATATGGTTTAAAATAAAATCCTACTTGTAGGATTTATTTGTGCTCATCTTTTACATTCAACACACTCACAGCGCCCAGCAACATACACACCCCGGCAATCACTATTGCATAAATGGCTTGTCCGTTATAAAAATGTTTTACGATCCATCCGCCAAAAAATCCGTTGACAATCTGCGGAAACGTGATGAAGAAGTTGAAGATTCCCATATAAACGCCCATCTTTTTCGCGGGTAACGATCCTGCAAGAATTGCATAAGGCATTGCCAGAATACTTCCCCATGCCAAGCCAATTCCTATCATGGATATTACCAGCAAGTCCGGATTACTAATGAAGTAAATGGATAATAATCCTAGTCCACCAGCTATCAATGAAAAAGCATGAGCCTTTTTACGGCCGAACCTTTTTGCAATAAGCGGCAGGCATAAGGCGTAGACGGCAGAAACGCCGTTATATATACTGAATAACACACCCACCCAGTTACCCGCATCCGCGTACGCGTCCGAATTGGTATCGCCTGCAGGAACTTTGTAAATATGTTGTGCCACGGCTGGCGTAGTAAACACCCACATTGAGAACAATGCAAACCACGAAAAAAATTGCACGAGCCCTAGTCGTTTCATTGTCGCGGGCATGTTGGCGAAATCTTTCACGATAGCTGATAGGCCCTGATGCTCTTCTTCCACATCGTTCGGAGCAAACGCAGCACGTTCTTCAGGAGAGTATTCTTTTGTAGTTACGATTGTCCAGATAATTGAAACCAACAAAATAAATGCACCAATATAGAAAGAGAGTTTCACGTTAAAAGGAACAATGCCAGGGTTATCTGTTTTTGCAACACCAAACCATTCCGTTAGTATGTAAGGAAGTGCGGAGCCTATAATTGCACCCACTCCAATCAGAAACGTTTGAATGGAGAAGCCTACGCTGCGTTGATCATCCGGCAGATTATCTGCAACCAAAGCACGGAAAGGTTCCATCGCCACGTTGATGGATGCATCCATGATCATCAGCATACCGGCACCAATAACCAATGGAGGTAAAATATTTGCAAGGAAAGACGAATTGGGCATTAACACCAGGGCGAGTGATGTTAATATGGCACCGGCCAAAAAGTAGGGGCGCCTTCTGCCGAGCCTGTTCCAGGTACGATCGCTGTAATGCCCGATAATCGGTTGAACAATCATGCCTGTTAAGGGTGCTGCCAACCAGAATAAAGAAAGATGCTCTACATCTGCACCGTATGTTTGTAAAATGCGGGAAGCATTACCATTCTGTAAAGCGAATCCAAATTGAATTCCAAGGAATCCAAAGCTCATGTTGAATATCTGCCAGAATGAAAGGCGGCGTTTTTCCTTTAGTAGTTGCATAGTTGCAATCGTGTTTTTTTAACCACGGAGACTCAGCG
This sequence comes from Bacteroidota bacterium, assembly GCA_048498555.1. Lineage (GTDB taxonomy): Bacteria > Bacteroidota > Bacteroidia > Chitinophagales > Chitinophagaceae > Danxiaibacter. Next base: position 17,121 of record JBEHXT010000032.1, on the reverse strand, counting down.
TTTTTTCACGGAGACTCAGCGTTTTTTCACGGAGTAGCACAGCGTTTTTTTGTGAATATTTCTGCGAGCGCTGCCGTAATTATATTTTTGCCAATTAAGCAACGAATCTCCGTCCTGTAACTCTGTGAAAATAACTCCCTGTACTCTGTGGTTAATCTTTTCTCAATCCTACAATTTATTTATTATTTCAATCGCGTCACATCTTTTATCAATCTATTTCTAATATCACAGCTCTCATTGAAGGCACCATTACGTTAATCCCTTTTCCTGCATTCTTCAAAGTCCGTTTCTTATTGCTTAAAATATCAGTTACAATAATGCTTTGTTTGTTAACCGCAATTTCTGCTGGTAGCACTATATCGCCATCAAACGCTTTGTTTGTATTGAAATTAGCGACAACCAGCAGCTTTTTCTTTTCAGTATATCTAATATAAGCCAACACTTTATCTCCAAGTTCAGGCTGATCGATTGCGACAAACTTTCCTTTACAAATAGCTTCATTGTTTTTTACGGCGTTTAACAGCTTGTAATAAAATGTACGCAATGCCTGCTGATCTGTAGATAATCTACCGCCATCAAAAGCACCATTATTCATCCATTGCTGATGCGCAGGCACGCCCCAATAATCAAACATCGTAGTACGGTTGTCTTCTCCACCAAAACCTTCTTTTCCTTCGCCTCTCTCTCCTACTTCCTGACCGAAATACAACATCAACGGGCCATTGGATAGTGTAGCAGAAACTACCATTCCAGGAACGGCATTCCATGCACCTTGCGCAAACCCTTTCGACGCAATGCGCTCCTCATCATGGTTTTCCATAAAACGGAGCAGTCTGCCATAATAGTTTGAACGCTCATTGCCAGCAATATTCACAATATCTTTTGTACTGCCTTTCTCTTCATTTTTTGTGAGCCGCTTAATCGCGTCATACAAACCAACCTTATCATATAAATAGTCAAATCCACCTTGTCCTAAGTAACTGCTATAAACTTCCGGATTATATGCCTCGGCAATAAACACAATCGCAGGATTAACCTTTTTAACTTGCGGAATAGCCCAGCTCCAAAATTCCACTGGCACCATTTCAGCCATATCGCAACGAAAACCATCCACTTTTTTTCCTGCCCAAAACAATAAGATATCCCGCATTTTAATCCATACTGGCGGAATTGGCTGAAAATGTTTTTCTTCCTTATTCAAATAGTCAACGCCGTAGTTTAGTTTAATCGTCTCATACCAATCATCTATAGAAGGCTTGTTTGAGAATACATTATTGCCGGTTGCTTTTGCAGGGGTTTCAGCAAACTTTCCATCTTTCAACGGACTTTTAAAACTATCGCCTCCGGCATTCACGCCATCGGGAACTATAAAGCTCTTTCCAGGGATGTAATAAAAATCGTTTGAAGCAGAAAAAGCTTTGGTAGTATCGTCGTTAGCGCCGAATGTGTTTGTTTTTGAGTGATAAGTGCGTGCAACATGATTGGGTACAAAATCTATCAGCACTTTTAATTCGTGTTGATGAGTACGGGCAACCAATGATTCAAATTCCGTCATCCGTTCGTTTACATTTACTGCGAGATCGGGATCAACATCATAATAATCACGAATGGCATAGGGCGAACCAGCGCGACCTTTTACAATATCCGGATCATCTGGCTGAATGCCGAACGCGGCATAATCCGTCATAGTAGCATGCGCAATTACACCGGTGTACCAAACATGGTTAACGCCCAGTTTCTTCAGCGCATCTAACGCACTATCATTTATGTCGTTGAACTTGCCAACACCATTTTGCTGAATTGATCCGTAACAAGCATTTGTTTGATTCTTGTTACTAAATAAGCGGACCATCATCTGATATACGATCATTTTTTGGTTAACAGCATCGTGTTGCTGTGCAACTACAACAGCAACCGGCGAAAACAACAGAACTAAGATGAGGAGCCAACTGGATATTTTATGGGCTCTTTTCATTGGCTGATAATTTGGATTGAACCATATAAATCAATTGTACAAACTGATAGAGCTCAAAACGTAAAGCCTAAAGCTGACCGAAGCGAAATTTTTCGAACCACATAAGCCATATAAGGGCGTATAAGAGCTTACCTCCGAGATTAATCATGACTAGCGTCATGCCTAATTAAAATTGCCGCTTTATTTTTTTAAAACAATAAGCATTGTCGCAATTTGAGCCTCTTTATTTTTCACTTTTTATTTTTGACTTAACGTTAGAGTAGTTTACCCCTACCCAGCCTGTTTGTGACCTTCACTATTGACCATTCACTATTCACTAGTTGTATATACTACTTCTACGTTAACCTTTTCTGTCTTAATATCTAAGCTTGTATTTGCGTTCAGTAAATATTCTTTTCCTTCTATGGTAATATCAACTGATTTTGCTGAACGGTTTGTCAAATGAACGCCTTCTTTATTTATCTGCACATTTATAACCGCTGAGCGAAAAGTAATATTAAATGAAAAGGCGTTCCATTTTCCCGGAATAAACGGATTAAAGATCAGCCGTCCATTTTGCACACGCATGCCTGCAAAACCGTGCACCACGCTCATCCATGTGCCAGCCATTGATGTAATATGCAGGCCATCTTCTGTATCGTTGTTGTAATCGTCAAGATCAAGACGGGCCGTACGCAAATAAAAATCATAAGCTCTTTTTTCGTCTCCCAGTTTCGCGGCTAACACGGCGTGTACACAAGGCGACAAAGAGCTTTCATGAACGGTTCTTGGTTCATAAAAATCAAAGTTTCTTCTTATTGTGTCAAGATCATAATTCTCTTCAAAAAAGAAAATTCCCTGCAGCACATCTGCCTGCTTAATAAAGCATGAACGCAAAATCCTGTCCCAGCTCCATTTTTGATTAATAGGACGCTGATCTGCCGCAAGGTCTTTCACCAATATTTGTTCTTTATCCAGAAACCCGTCTTGCTGAAGAAAAACGCCTCTTTCCTCATCAAAAGGAAGGTACATATTGCGGATGATGTGTTGCCATTTTGCTGTTTCCTCTGCTTCGTTGAAGCAAAGTTTTTCACTGAGCTTCAGATATTTTTCGGGGTCTGATTCACGAACAAATTGTAGCGACTGCATTGCATAATCCATACACCAGCAAGCCAGCATGCTTGTATACCAGTTATTGTTTACATTGTTTTCATATTCATTGGGGCCGGTAACGCCCAACATCACATATTGTTTGCGTGCTTCACTCCAGTTAACGCGTTGGCTCCAGAAACGGGCAATGCCGATCAACACTTCCAATCCAAAATCCGCCATATAACCTTTATCATCTGTATAGCGTATATAGTTATGGATAGCATAAGCGATGGCCCCGTTGCGGTGAATTTCTTCAAAGGTTATCTCCCACTCGTTGTGGCATTCTTCCCCATTGATCGTTACCATTGGGTACAATGCAGCGCCTTTATTGAAACCAAGTTTTTCCGCATTTTCAATTGCCTTACCCAATTGATTATAACGGTACAGCAATAGTTGCCTTGTTACCTTCGCGTCTGCGGTAGCTAAATAAAAAGGCACACAATATGCTTCTGTATCCCAATAGGTAGAGCCGCCATATTTCTCCCCTGTAAAGCCTTTGGGGCCGATATTTAACCTGGCGTCTTCACCTGTATAGGTTTGGTTCAATTGAAAAATATTAAACCGAATGGCCTGCTGTGCGGAAACATCACCATCAATAACAATATCACTCTCTGCCCACTTGGCCGCCCATGCTTCCTTCTGCTGTTGCAGCATTACATCAAATCCTTTTGAAACAATTGCGCTCACCTGTCTTTCACAAGCCACCAGCAATTGTTCGCGCGGATGATTTTCTGATGAAAGATTTGCTGCATATTTATAGATAACAGTCTCCTCATTTTCCATGACAGAAACTTTGCAGGATATGCCTACAAATTTTTCCCTTGTTACCTGCTCTGTTGGAAGATCGAGCTTCACGCCTCCTTGCTTAACATGAAAGTGCATGCCTGAACAAACATCAAATCCGGTCTTTTTTGTGCGGAGCGTTATAAAAGCGCTTGCGGGGTGAATATCCCTGCTTATTTCATCCCAGAATTTCTCATCATAATTTGAGTCCTGGTTTTTAACATCACCATCGATAAACGGTGCGACGGAGAGAAGCCCGCTAAAATTCAACGGCGTAATTGCATAACGGATAGCACCTGCTTCATCATCAACAATACTGCAGAAACGGGTAGAAGTAACAGCCACCTTTTTTCCCGATGGCAACACAGCCGTAAATGAACGCAATAAATATCCTTCCTGCATATTTAATTCACGCCTGAAAGATTCTACTGTACATGTATGTAAATCCAATTCTTCACCATCTACCTGTATACGAATGCCAATCCAATTAGCTGCGTTTAATACCTTGGCGAAATATTCTGGGTAGCCATTTTTCCACCAGCCGACACGTGTTTTATCAGGATAGTAAACACCTGCAATATAATTTCCCGAAAGCGTTTCCCCTGTATAGGTTTCTTCAAAATTGGCACGTTGGCCCATGCGACCGTTGCCAAGACTGAAAATACTTTCTGAAATTTTATTGTAGGACGGAACGAATCCTTCCTCGATAATTTTCCACTCATCCGCTTTAATATACTGCTTCATATTGCTGGTTAAAACTTGATTGTAAAAATTGTTTTCCCGCGGTTGTTATTTCACGCGGCGGGCGCGAAGAAGCGGCGGCGCGGTGCTTAATCTCCGCGTCGTAGCTCCGTTGTGAACGCTGCGTGAAACCCATTTCTAAAATCTCTCGCGGCGGCGCGGCGTATTTTCGTTGCGTCGCTGCTCCGTTGCGAACGTTGCGTGAAACCGTATTCTTTGCGCCTTTGCGTGAAACTGTATTCTTTGCTAGAAACTTATATTGACTGAATATCCGCGATGGTTATTTTGTTGAGCCCACTGACAAGGATATCTGCGCCGTGCAAAATTTCGGCAGATCCAATACCGACAGTATGCATGCCAGCCCTTTTCGCTGCTTCAATACCTGCTTCAGCGTCTTCAAATACCACACAATGCTGTGGCTGCTCATTCACTAACTCAGCACCTTTTAAGAATACCTGCGGATCAGGTTTTGACGCGGTAACTATGGTTCCGTCCACAATAGCATCAAACAACGGCAACACGCCTGTTTTGTCCAATATCAGTCTTGCGTTTTTACTCGCCGAGCCTAACACAACTTTATAGCCGTTTTCCTTTGCTGCTATTAAAAAATCATGCGCACCCGGCAACAGGTTTTCCGGCGTCATCTGCTCTATCATCTCCAGGTAAGCATCATTTTTATGTTTTGCCAATGCCTGTATTTCCTCTTCTTCTTTTACCACATTTCCCCAGCCAAGAATCAGCCTTAAGGAGTCGATGCGGCTCACACCCTTCAACTTTTCATTCTGTAGTTCTGAAAAATCAAATCCTAATTCATTCGCCATTTGCCGCCACGCTTTGTAATGATATACTGCTGTGTCTACAATAACGCCATCCAAATCAAAAATGCAGGTTGTGATTGTCTTTGCCATTCTAATAAAAAATTATGATTCAATTTATTTCAATTCTAGTACCCATGAAGTTTTCGCAGGAACGGTGATCTTTTCGTTGATAGTTATATTGTCACCCGTAATCACATTAGTGGCTTGTGTAAAGCCTTTCATCCTTTGTTCAAATCGGGAAGTAGTAATTATATGTTCCTTTTCTTCAGGGTTTGCAATCACCATTACAGTCTTTTGATCGTTGTATCTAAAATAAACATACACACCGTCTTCAGGAACATACTGCATTAATTTACCGGTTTGAATAACTTCATTGTTTTTTCTGTAATTAGCCAGGACCCGAACAAAATTGAAGGCATCATTTTCCTGCGCGGTTCTGCCCTCTGCCGTAAACTTGTTTTCTTTATCGCCTTCCCATCCCCCTTTAAAATCAAATCGCACAAGGCCATCGGGATTGGAAAAATTCTTCATCAAAATCTCCGTTCCATAATACATCTGTGGTATTCCACGTGTGGTTAATAAAATGGATAACCCAATTTTATATTTGGCAAGATCTTCCCCAACCATCGAATAATACCTGCTCATATCATGGTTGTCCATAAAAAGAAGATTGCGGGTTGGATCTTTGTAAACAAAGTCTTCGGCTAACACACTGTATAATTTTGACGCACCGTTTGTCCAGCCGAATTTGCCATTCAGTGTTTCATAAATACCTTCCTTTACCGCCACATCTGTTACACCCTGAAGCTTAGTATCAAATCCCTGGTTGATTATATTTCCCTCGCAATAAAAAGCCTGGCTTACAACTGAGTTTACCAGCGCTTCGCCAAAAATGGAAAAGTTGGGGTACTCTGTTTTTACTGCAGTCATCCATGACGCCATAAATTTCAGATCATTGTATGGATAAGTATCAATGCGAAAACCATCAATGCCAGCATATTCAATCCACCACAAATAGTTCTGCGTAAGATAAGTTGCTACATAAGGATTGCTCTCATTCATATCAGGCATGGTTGGCACAAACCATCCGTCTACCTGCAATTTCCAGTCTATATCAGACCTGTATGGATCCATTGCAGGCTGATCTTTATAAGTTGTCTGTGTATATTTTGGCCATTGATGCACCCAATCTTTCATGGGCATATCTTTCATAAACCAGTGTTCATTGCCGCAGTGATTAGGCACAACATCTTTAATTACTTTCAACCCAATGCTATGGCATTTCTCCACATAACTTTTATACAATTCATTTGTTCCGTAGCGTGGATCAATCTTGTAAAAATCGGTGCCCGCATAACCGTGATAAGAAGCCTGGGGCTGATCGTTTTCAATTTCCGGCGTCATCCAGATGGCAGTAATACCAAGATCTTTCAGGTAATCCAAATGATTCATCACACCTTGTATATCCCCACCATGGCGATAGTACATGGAGTCACGGTTCAGCATGGTTTCCTTCATACTTTTTACAACATCATTCGTTTTATCGCCATTAGAAAAACGATCCGGCATTAAAAGGTAAATAAAATCTTTGTTGGTAACACCCTGCGCCCTGTTTGTTGATTTATTTTTTTCTCTTAGCTCGTAAACGTAACTAAGTTTCTTTTCTTTTTTCTGATTGGATGAAAAGCTTACTTCAAACTTGCCTGGCTTTGCAGAAGCGTCTATTGCAAGGTCAATGAACAGGTAGTTTGGATTTTCTACCTTATCTACTTTTACCAATTGTACTCCCGGGTAGTTAATACTAACCTCACGCGCAGCAATATTGTTGCCATGGACCAACAGCTGCAGTTGCGGATTTTTCATTTCAGTAAACCAAAACGCAGGTTCTACTCTTTCCAATGCTGGAATTTGCGCAGAAAGGTTTAATGTAAACAGAACAAGAGCCAGTAAGGTGAATAGCTTCATCTTCATGATGCAGGATTTTTTTATAGCTATAGCAATCAGCTGCCAGCTATCAGTCTTGGTAATATCTTTCAGCTAAAATAAGCTGAAAATGCAAGGCTGATAGCTGAATGCCGATTTTAAGTTTCTAATGTTTTTTCAACGTGTATGTAAACTTGGCGGGATTGCTAAGATCAATCGTTACGTCGTATGTTCCGGGTGTATCAATGGTCAGGTTGCCGCCGTTGTTTTCCAATGTGCCGGGATCAGCTGCCTGTCCTACGTTTATTGTCCAGTTTTTATTTGCACGGAATTTCATTCCACCTGCGGCAAGCGGCAAAGTCAACTTCCATGTATTGGATGCTGCATCAAAAGCCATTACCTTATCATTTACAGGATCCCATCCCCCAACGGCATCGCCAATAATTCCCCAAACGGTTGCTGTGTACTTCCAGGTAAGGTCGTCTATATTGGCTTCAATTAGAAAATATCCTTTATCCGGAACAGTAAGGTTGTCGCCTGTTGTACTCAATTTGCCGGGGCCTCCTGTTCCGTAGGCAGTATGATTCCAGTCTGGAGCGCTTGTTATTTTGAACAACACGTTCGGGTCGGGGAAATTTACATAGCCGGAATGCAATCCTTTTCCATTGGCTGAATACAATTGTGTTGCAGATGCCGGCGTCCAGTTCTGATAGCTTCCGGGCATCCATAGCCATGATTCTTTCAGGTAGGAGTTGATAGACAGGTTAATTACATTAGAGTAAGTAGCCGCATATGCATCGCTGATCTTCGCCTGTACCCTTGCTTCTGCGCTGTCTGGCGTATATGCTGTTAAGCCCAGCTTGATAGCAATGTTGTTGAGTTCATCAACTGTAAGTGTTGTTGACACGGTGCCATTCGCAAGAGTCATCGCAACTGATTGAGCTGAATCGAAATTCATTCCTTTTTTTCCTATCTGCAACGAGTAGGTTACAACTGCATTATAACCAAAATCGGAAGCATTGCTTGTAAAGGTTGCTGCGTTGTTTGCTGCGCTGTCTTTCAGTAATACAAATTCTGTTTGAGATGCTGTAAGCGTAATTGCGCTGCCTTGTTTTGCAATGGTACGCACTTCATCTTTTTTACAGGAAATGCCCAACAATGAAACAACCGCTGCAAGCAATGTTAATATGGTGAGTGTTTTTTTCATGACACGAGATTTGTAATGATTAGTACTTATCATTTTGTTTTAAGTTGGGGTTTGCTGTAAGGTCGTTTACTGGAATGGGGAATATATTAAAGTGCGCATCCACGCCTGTACCATTTTTTGCACCGCCTTTCCATGGCCATACATAAGCGCTTGTTGTGAACTTATTGTAGCGTATCAGATCAGACCTGCGGAAGCCTTCCCAATACAATTCGCGCGCACGTTCATCAAGAATAAAATCAAGGCTAATGTCAGCAACATTTCCGGTGGCATCACCATAAGCTCTTTGACGGAGTTTATTGATGTAGCTTATCGCTGTTGCTTTATCCCCACCTGTGCCACCGCGTAATACAGCTTCTGCATAGATAAAATATTGTTCTGCTAAACGGAATAGCGGAAAGTCAACATCACTAAAGCTTTGCGCAACATTACTGCCCGGCGTTCCATCTGAGTTTACATTCCTGAATTTGGTTACTGCCAAACCATCAGTAAAAGCAGATACATTGTCTATCTCAATTTTATTGCCCATAAACATAGAGCGGGAATCTTTGGTTGCAGCATAGTTACCAAACAATAAAGGCAGGTTTTTCGTAGTGCGCAATCCGCCCCAGCCGCCGCTGCTGATCCCGAATAATTTCTGATCCATTCCACCACCAACAGAAGCGTTGATAATAAAAGAGGTACCACCATAGCTCTGCGTATGTAAGCCATCATATGCAATCGGGAAAATAACTTCATTGTTATTTTTATTGTTGTCTGCCAGAAACAGTTCGTTGTATTTTGCTTTCAAACCATATCCTGCTGCAATCACTTTGGATGCATAAGTAACGGCATCGGTATACCTTCCGGTTCCTGTATAAACTTCTGCATTCAAGTATAATCTTGCCAACAGCGCCCATACAGTTGCCTGATCGGCACGTGCATATTCATTCTGGTGAGGCGCAACCATTAACGGCTCAATTTCTTTCAGCTCTTTTTCTACATAGGTAAATAAGTCAGCTCTTTTAATTTGTGGAGGCAGGAATTTACCAATTGGATCACCTTCATTGGTAAAGGGAGGATTTGCATACAAATCCATCAACACCCAATACTGAAAGGCTCTTAGAAAACGCGCTTCAACCCTATAGTGCTTAATGTCTTCAGCATCGGTTCCGCTAATACCGCGGCCTGCGACTTTATCATCGGCTGACTCCCTGATGAATTCATTGCACACAGTAATTTGAAAAATGCTGCGATCATACAATCCCAACAAAAAAGGATTGGTTGAAGTCCACGTTTGATAATGCAGGTCAGGGATACCCGGGTCGTTCCATCCGCAAATAGCTTCGTCAGTAGTTACTTCCTGCGCGTTAAAGTATGTACGTAAAAAGTCAGCATTACTTCCTTCATCCAGCCCGAGGATGTCTGAAGAACCCGCGGGGCCAGAGTTTCCGGTTAATGCAAAGGCGCCATAAACTTTAGCCAGTGATTGTTTGTAGCCTGCCGGCGTTTTATATACAATATCGGCGGTAATATCGTTAGTCGGTGTACGGTCCAGGTCTTTTGTGCATGATGTTGCAATAACAGCAGAACCCAGGGCCACACATATATATTTAAAGAAATTCTTTTTCATCTGTTTAGTTTTAACCGTTAGAATAATTAGAAGGTTACGTTTGCACCGAGGGTATATATTCTTGGCCTTGGATAGAATTTGTTATCTATTCCACCAAAAATTTCCGGATCAACCCCTGTGTATTTTGTTACGGTAAATACGTTCTGGCAATTCGCATTCAGCATCAGCCCAAACCTGCTTTTACCCAGCTTTCCAAAATTGTATGTAAGCCCTATATTATCCATTTTCAGGAATGATGCATTTTGAATATAGTAATCAGACAATGCCTGTGAGTATGCAAACTGCGTATGTAATACATCTGTAGTGCCGTTCTGCAAATACTCTAACGGGTTAAGCATTGTTTTCGTCCTGTCCAGGTTAGATGCAACGTTGTTATACATGTAGTTACCCATGTTCGCACGCATTACCATATTCAGGCCCCACTGTTTGTATGTAAATTGTGTACTGAAACCTAACATTACTTTTGGGAATGGGGATTTGTAATGATACTGATCCTTCTGGTTAATAATACCATCGCTGTTCAGGTCCTGGTAAGCACCTTCTATTGGTTTACCATTTCCATCATATACTTGTTTGTATGCAAAGAAGGAGTTTGTGGGGTAGCCAACTGAATTCATCTGGATGTTGTACCCTGTGGCGCCTGCAATTCCTCCGGTAGGATTTCCCAGGAAGCCAGAATCCTGCACTGCCGTAAGCTTCGTAATCTTATTCTCGTTGTACGTGAAGTTGAACCCGATGTCCCAGCTAAAGTTGTTTGTTTTTACGGCGTTTGCATTGATGCTAAATTCAACGCCTTTGTTTTCCATGTTACCTACGTTTGTCAGCAACAGGTTGGCAAAGTTTGATCCCATTGGGATAGGGATAATGCTTAACAGATCGGAGGTTTTTTTGTAGTAGAAATCAAGGCTACCGGTAATCCTGTTTTTAAGGAAGCCATAGTCAATACCAGCATTGTACGCCGCAGTTTGTTCCCATTTCAACTTACTGTCATACGCGCTTGGCCTGTACATATTGTATAACGTGTTACCAAACTGGTATTGAGCAGTGTTGTTGCTAAGCCCATACACCGACTGATAAGAATAATTGGCAATACCGTCCTGCTGGCCGGTTTTACCATAGCTCAAACGCAGTTTAAGATCAGAAAGCACATTGGAGTTTTTAAGAAATGCTTCCTCTTTCATACGCCAGGTAAAGGCCAGCGAAGGGAAGTAACCCCAACGGGAATCTTTTGCGAAACGTGAAGAACCATCAGAGCGGATAGAAGCCGCGACGATATACTTTCCATCGTAAGTATAAATCAAACGAGCGTAATAAGAAATTAATGTGTTTCTCGGCTTATCATACGGAAATGAAGGCTTTGTATTAAAAATAGTGTCGCCGTTTGCGCGACGCGTATAAAAATTGTAATTGGTAGTCATGTTATCGTAATAACCATAACCGGCAGTTGCATTGATATTGCTCTTGATAGACTTGATGTCTTTATTATAGTTCAGGTAGAACTCGCCAACTTTATTCGCAATGTCCTGTTTGTATTTTGACATTTTACCAGAGTCTGACCATGCTTGCGCGGCATATGCGGGAATAAACACGTCACCATGCCCGTGCGCTACATCATACCCCAGGTTTAAGTTAGCATGCAGTTCAGGAAGAAAATGAAAAGAATAATCAAACTGCACATTTCCATAGCTTCTTTCAATTTGGCCCTCGTCATTTTTTTGCATCAGCAAAGCCACAGGGTTGCGTGTTGCCTGTTGATTGGGGATGGCATCGGCGCCTGTTCCCTTTGTCCATTCAAAATAGCCGCCAAATTTTCCTTCTGCATAAACTGGCTGCGTGGGATCAAATGTTGCAGCTGCGCCAATGGCATCCTGGTTGGCAAACCGTGTTTTGGTAACTGCTCCCTTCAGGTTAAGATCAACTTTCAGGTGGTTGTCAAAAAACCTCGGTGTAAGGCTAAGGCCGAGGGAGCCGCGTTGCATTTTGTCTGTTTTCAAAATGCCTGTCTGGTCAAGATACCCTGCAGATAAGCGATAAGGTATCTTTTTTAATGAGCCGGTTACATTCAGGTTATTGTCAGAGGTAATACCTGTTTGGTAGATCTGATTTTGCCAGTCTGTGTTTGCGTCTCCCAATAATGCTTTCTCGGCATCTGTTCCCAGCGAATCAACCAACGTACGAAATTGATTGGATGACAGCACGTTTACTCTTCTTGCAACTTCCGAAACGGAAAATTGCGAATTGAAATTAAACACCGGCTTACCGCTTTTTCCTTTTTTGGTGGTGATCAGGATAACACCGTTTGAAGCACGTGACCCGTAGATGGCTGTTGAAGCGGCGTCTTTAAGAATGGTCATTGATTCAATATCGTTGGGATTGATCAGGCTGAGCGGATTTGAAACACCGGCTACAGCTGTGGTTCCATCGGCGTTTTTGGTATAAGCCAGGGGAACCCCGTCAATCACGATCAAAGGGTCGTTACTTGCGTTAAGCGAGGCACCTCCACGAATACGGATCGTGCTTCCGCTTCCGGGCGCTCCGCCGTTTGATGTGACAGATACTCCGGGCGCCTTGCCGGCAATCAATTGCTCGGGTGAGGTTATTGATCCTTTTTGAAAATCTTTTGATGTTACCGTGCTCAAAGAACCTGTTGATTCTTTTTTGCGTGCAGTACCGTAACCGATAACCACAACTTCACCAATATCGGTGGAGGCATGCTGCAATGTAAAGTCCATCACATCACTACCATTTACCTGCATTATTTTTTCCTGTTGCTGATAGCCTATAAAGTTTACTGTGATCGTGTATTTTCCAACGGAGAGGTTGGTAATCTTGTAATGCCCGTCTGCATCGGCCGCAGTGCCACGGTTCAGCTCTTTGATGGTAACGGAAGCGCCGGCAAGCGGTTGATTATTTTCACCTGTAACCCTCCCCTCAAGGGAACCTTTTTGCTGGGCATGAAGAAAAACAGATAGCAGGGAGCATACACTCAAGAGTACAAATTTCCACAAGGGAGATGTCTTTTTCATCTGGCTCGTTATTTAAATGTGACAAGTTCTTCGCTAACAGTTAGCGGGAATAAAAGTAAGAAGGGAACGTTCCCGAAAATTAACAAGCCATTTTAAAGTTATTAACATTGTATTTTTTATAATTTGTAAAAATGAATTTAAATCATCAAATTCATTTTATATCAGCACTAAAAACATGCTATTATTTTATAAACTTAAATGAAATAATGTGGATAACTTTTAGGGAACGTTCCCGAAGCGAAAAAAGAAAAAACGTTTTTGCAAGATTTAGAAGAACGCTTGGTAAACAATTTTAGGTGTTTTTTTTGAACCATATAAGGCATATAAGAACATATAAGCAGAACAGTTAGCCCGCAGCGTTATAGGCTAATCTTAATTTTTTGCGTCGGGCACTTGTATAAATAAAATCACCGGATCGGGCATAGCATTGAAGTCAGAAAGTTCCGCGTGACTGCAGCTATCTTATATGCCCTTATATGCCTTATATGGTTTAAAAAAAGTCCTCGCGTAGCGAAGCGAGCGCGGATAATTTACATTGTTGGTACAGCTGAAGATTTGCGCTGGATCAGCTCAGAATTTAAGACTACTTTTTTGGTGGCAAAATCTGCCCTTCTTTCATCTTCTGCAAGTATTTTAAATAACAGTTCCGCAGCTTCCAGCCCCATTGCATGAGCAGGCTGAATGATGGTAGACAGTGCAGGATTTAACAGCGGTGCTATTTCAAGGCTCGAAAAGCCAATCACTTTAATTTGTTCAGGGATGGAGACATTCAGCTCCATGCAGGTATAATAGGTGGCAATTGCCAAACGTTCAACTGATGCAAATACGCCATCCGGCCTAAGCTTTGCAAATGTTTCTGAAAGGATGGAAATATTCTGTGTAAGCTCGTTGCTGCAATCAACAACAAGGTCATCATCATTTTCAATTCCATATTTATCCAATGCATCCAAATACCCCTGCATACGTGTTTTACCAATAGACAAATTCTTATTTACTACCAGGTACGCCACTCGCCTGCATCCCTGCTGTAAAAGGTGTTCGGTTGCAAGAAAGCTGCTTTCATAATCGTTGGTTGTTACTTTGGCAGTATCGATATCTTCATAAACACGGTCAAAAAATACCAGGGGCAGCTTTTTCTTTTGCAACATTTTCAGATAGCTGTGATCCTGTTCTTCGCCAGATACAGACATGATAATACCATCCACCTTACCATTGCTCAGGTTTTGAATAAAGGATACTTCTTTCTCAAATTCGTCATCCGTTAAACAAATCAACACACTGTAGCCATTTTTTTTAGCCACTTGTTCAATACCATTGATTGCTTTTGAGAAAAAGTTATTCGCTATCTCCGGAACGATAACTGCAATAGTGTTGCTTTTCTGGATGCGCAGGTTACTGGCGTGGTGGTTTGGCGTAAAATTGAGCTCCCGGGCGCGGGCTAAAATCCGCTCCTTCGTTTCCCTGTTAATGCCGCTGTTGTTTCGAAAGGCACGGGACACGGTAGATTTTGAAAGGTTTAAATCTTTTGCAAGCTCAATAATATTAATATCTGCCATCGCGGGCAAATCTAGCTATAATTCAATAAACCCACACAGGCGTTTAATTTCCGACTGATTAAATTGAGATAAAAAAAGAGGTGTTAAAAAACAGGTGCCGCTTTCAACTGTTTCGGTTTAAAACACTACATCTAAGGTAACAACACCCAATATTGGCATGGAAATTCCGGCAATATTGATTATTGTTTATTATCAAAATATCAGTTATGCCAAACACTAAAACAGACAAGTTAGACTTTGCAACAGAGAATCCTGATAAGCAGAGAAACATAGCGGCAAAGGGCCCAAGCCAGGGCGTTGGTAAAGCGGATAGCCACCACGCTATCAGCCATCCTTACGATGAGGACCTTCAAACACAGATAACAGCAAAATCAAAAAATAAGAAACAAAACATGACGAAGAAATAGTTCTTCAGTGGCAAATTGAGAGTTAGCAATTGAAATGGCACACAGCTAATTCAGTTGCAACTCTCAATTTCTTTTCCTGCTTATCTGCCTCACAAGTTCCAGCGCTAATCCTTGTAAATTTTTCAATATCGCCCATCAATTATTAAGATTCCTGCAACTTATTGTGTGCTATCTTTACTTATCACTCTCGCTTTATTCTCCCTTAAAATCTAAACACTTTTTTATGGATAAACAACAAATCCGCGACGCCTACCAATTGTACTGGCTGGAGAATGGAACAAGGCCAATCTCAGTATTCACATTTTGTAAAAAACTTGATTTGCCTGAATCTGAATTTTACAATGAGTACAGCTCCTTTGAAG
This sequence comes from Bacteroidota bacterium, assembly GCA_048498555.1. Taxonomy (GTDB): domain Bacteria; phylum Bacteroidota; class Bacteroidia; order Chitinophagales; family Chitinophagaceae; genus Danxiaibacter. Next base: position 1,583 of record JBEHXT010000032.1, on the reverse strand, counting down.
CCATTGAGAAAGATATCTGGCTTTCCTATTTTAACAGGACGCTTGATCAGATCCAGAACGATGAAACCTACAAGCAATATACAGTCAGGGAAAAACTGCTCACGTTTTATTTTGTGTGGGTTCAAACATTAAAGGAACACAGGAGTTATATTTTGTTGCATAAAAAATCGCTTCTCAATTATGGCGTAATGCAACCCAAACCTGATGTTCTTGAAAATTTTCGGAAAGCATTTTATGAATATGTGCGCAACCTGATTAAAGAAGGCTACGCCACGCATGAAATAAAAGAAAGAAAATATATTTCTGACAAGTATGTTCATGGGTTTTGGGTACAAGCGCTATTCGTGTTGCGTTATTGGTTGACAGATACCAGCGACAAATTTGAAATGACGGATGCCGCCATTGAAAAAGCCGTTAACCTGAGCTTTAAGCTTATTATTGAAAACACACTTGATAGCCTGGTTGACTTCGGAAAATTCCTTCTTACAAAAAAATAATGGCGCAGCACTTGCGGTTATGCCTTACAGATATACATGAAAGAACAATCAAAGATTCCAACTTCCAAAATAGAAAGAGCGGGCCGCTTTGTGTCCACAGGATTTAAAGTTGGTACCAATTACCTCAAACACTATACACGCAAACTGGTTGATCCGGAAATTGGTGAGGACAACCTTCATCAGGAAAATGCCGAAGACATTTATGCAACGTTGAGCAATCTGAAGGGAAGCGCTCTTAAAGTTGCGCAGATGCTGAGTATGGACAGAGGACTTCTACCCAAAGCTTACTCGGATAAATTTGCCATGTCTCAATACAGCGCACCACCTTTATCTGGTCCGCTTGTTATTAATACGTTCGTTAAAACGTTGGGCAAAACTCCTGCTCAGTTGTATGATAAGTTTGAGTTAAGTGCGGCAAACGCAGCATCTATCGGCCAGGTGCACCACGCCTGGAAAGATGGAAAAAAATTGGCCGTTAAAATACAATATCCTGGTGTTGCCAACAGCGTTCAGACAGACCTGAGGATTGTAAAGCCTTTTGCAGCGCGGTTAGTTGGATTGAATAAGGTTGATATGGACACTTATTTTGAAGAGATTGAAACGCGACTGCTTGAAGAAACAGATTATAAACTGGAATTGGACAGGTCCATTGAATTGTCGGAACTATGCACGCATATACCTAACCTTGTGTTTCCCAAATACTACCGCCAGCTTTCATCGGAAAAGGTTATCACAATGGATTGGCTGGATGGAAAACACCTGAAAGAGTTTTTGGAAGATCAGCCTTCGCAGGAAATACGCAACAAAATTGGGCAGGCTATGTGGGACTTCTACCAGTTCCAGGTACACCAACTAAAAAAAGTACATGCAGATCCTCATCCCGGAAATTTTTTGATGCGGCCGGACGGAACACTTGGCATTTTTGATTTTGGCTGTATTAAAGAAATTCCTGAGGACTTCTATACAAACTACTTCAAACTGATCGAGCCTGAAATATTGAAAGATGAGGCGCAGCGAAAACAGATCTATATCAATCTTGAAATGATTCACACCGGTGATTCACCGAAAGAAGTTGCTTTCTTCTCG
>JBEHXT010000031.1:0-33772 GCA_048498555.1 Bacteroidota bacterium | reverse complement strand
GGTGAACATCAGCAGCGCAGCGATTACGACTAAAAACCTCTTCATTCCTATGCCCTCTATAACTATCAATATTCGATTGGAAGCGCAAAACGCCGCTCATTAAGGAGCGGCGTTTTGCGGCTGATGAGGAAACCTTACGGCGAAACGGTCGGCACGGAGGCGCAGTCGCCGTTCGCCGCGACCAGATCGGAGCGGACGTAGCTGCCGCCGTCGAGCTGATACCAGACTTTACCGTCGCTGCCGGTCGCCTGCCCGGTGACCGATTGACTCGCGCCGCCTGTCAGCGTGCCCGCTTTATCGAAGCTCGTTCCCGGCCCGCTGCGCAGGTTGGCGGTGCCGCTGGCCGTTACGGTGCAGGACACCGCTGCCGCCGCGCTGCCTGCATCTGTCGTCGGCTGCGCCGGAGCCGCCGTTTGGTCTGAAGCCGCCGCGATTACGCCCCACGAGACGCCGAGTGTATCGAGATCGTGCTGGCCCAGGTCGACTTTCTGGCGATTCGAGCCATCCGCATTCATCACATTCAGCGAAGCCACCGTGCCGCTCTGATCGACGGCTGCGAACGCGATCTGCGTGCCATCGGGCGACCACGACGCGCCCATCAGCCGCAGATTCTCGGACTTATCGACCAGCACCGTCGGGTTGTTACCATCGGCATCCGTGACTTCCAGACTGGCCGCATCGGAATAGAGCGCGTGCTGACCATCCGGCGACCACTGGAACGTCGTGCCGACCTGGGCGATATTGAACTTCGGCCCTGCCGTCAGATGCGTGCCGTCGGCATCCGCGAAGGTAAACGTCCAGTCGTTAGCCCCCGGCGGCACACCGACGAAAGCGATGCGCGTGCCATCGTTCGACCAGGCCAGCAGATCCAGCGTCACGAACCCGCCATCCATGCCGTCGAGGCTGAGTTTCTGCTCGCCACTGCCGTCGACGTTGACTTTGTAGATTCCAGCCCCGCCATCGGCGTCAGAGCGTTTGGCGATGAAAATGAGCTGCTGGCTGTCCGGCGACCAGGCGACTGCCGCCGGGTCGGTTGATGGTTTTGACGACAGCTTGCGCGGCTCGCCGCCGCTTGAAGGGACGACGTACACGTCCCAGGCATTGAAGTTGTTGGGATCATCCTCGGCGACAAAAGCGATCATCGTCCCGTCAGGTGAAAACGACGGCAGCCAATCGGTGAACTTGTTGTGAGTCAGCAGACTGAAATTCTGACCGGAGGGTTCGATGAGCGCGATGCCGGGCCGATCCACGTCGGTCGAGGTGAAGGCAATTGCCGCCGTCCCTGTGACCGTCGGGCGCGCCACCGCAGTCATGGGTGGCAGCGCGGAGTCTCCGGTCGCGACGGCGGTTGTCGCCGTCGGCTGCGCTGTATCGGCAGGCTGCGTGGTGGCGGGGGACGACGCGCCGCCGCCGCTCCCGGTACCTGCCTGGTACGACGTCGCCATGGCGACCAGAATCGGATCGAGCTTATCGACACTGGCGTTGTATGCGCTGCCGATGATGATGGCGGACAGCTTACCCCCGACGTCAATGCCGACCAGTTCCATCACCGAGCTCGCCACTTTTAACTGCGCTTTTTCCAGCTTTTTGTCCCCCAGGTCAACATCGGTAAAAACCGGTGGCTCGGACGCCATATTGGCGAACGCGCCAACCATATCCTTGAATGACGTGTCCATTCCCGATCCGCCAGCATAGCTGATCTGCGCCTGCATATCGTCTCCACCCAGGGAAACGGACCCAATTGAGCTGCTAAAAACCGACCAGCCGCTCGGATACATGATCGAGAACGAACCCTCAGGATCGGTGTAGGTCTGCGTCAGATCCGCCTGCGCCCGCGTCACCGACAAAGTCCAGCCGAACATCAGCAAAACAACAATAACGACGCCCATTCTTCGCATTACACAGTCCCCCGAAAACTTAAGTCGAGCGATGTCACGCCATACATTAAGCCCAGAAATTATATGGCTTTTGAGTATCAGCGCATTATATCGCTCATCACGACCGATAGGTTGGAGACTTCATTAAGAATCAAAAACGCCGACCTATATAGATCGGCGTTCTTCGATGCTGATCGAATCGTTACGGCTCGACAACCGGCACCGGGCCGCAGTTGCCCGTCGCCACGACGACATCCGAGCGTACCCAGTCGCCGTTCTCGACCCGCCACCACATCTTGCCGTCGTTGCCGCGCGCCTGCCCGGTCACGAGCGCCGTCGCCGGATTGGTTAACATGCCATCCGAGTCGAAATTTGTCCCCGGCCCGCTGCGTAGATTAGCGCTCCCCGGCGAGCGGACATTGCACGGCACGACCACAGCCAGCGTCGGCGTGGGCGGCGGCGGCGTCACTGGCGTCTGCGCCATACCACCGACGACCGAGCCCCAGGCCACACCGCCCCAGGCAAGCTGGCGTCCGCCGAGATCGACCTGCGACAGGCTCGATCCATCGACATTGATGATATACAGGCCGACAGCCGAATTGGGCGACTGATAGCCGGAGAAGGCGATCTGCGTATCGTCCGGCGACCAGGCAACACCGCCAATCGTCCATCCGGCGTCACGACCGAGCAGCAGTTGACCGTTCTCGCCATTGCCGTCCGTCAGCGTCAGGGTCGCCGAGTCAGAGATGACGGCGCGCATGCCATCGTGCGACCACTTGAAATACTCGCTCGACTGGACGACCGGATACGCCAACCCGTCGGTCGGGTAAAATAAGGCATCATGTAAATGTATTGAACCATAACACCAGGAAAGTCAGGCATGCTTAGCCAACTGCTGTCAAAGCTTTTTTGACAATCTTCGGAAACCCTGGCCGCATAAGCAAAACGTCCATCCATATTTGCGCAGGTAGCCTCCATATGTAAGTTGTGGACAAGATACAACGATGCATTGTTTGCAACTGCAGGATATACTGAAAGATAATTATTGTAGCCCTCAACAGCCAGCTTGTTTAATTCTGCGCCTTTGGTATAATTGCCGGTGCGTATGTAAATATGGGCAGGCATGTGCACGAGGTGTGAAACACCTGGCATTAACACGGGCAACTTAGCAGCCGCGCCCAAAGCCTTTTCCGGATGATTTGACGCTTCTACCGCATGAATATAATAATGAGAAGCACCCGGATGATCCGGGTATTGCTTTAAGATTTTTTCAAGCACCTGTACAATCTCCGGCGTCCATTTTTTGGGTTCGCCTGCATGATCATACAAATCCCACGGATGCTGCAACATGAGCGCATCCACGTATAGGGCAGCAGCATCGTTACTCTCGGGAAAACTTTCGTAAACGGCTTTCATCGCATTTGCGTATTCATTGTTCAGCTTATCCCGGCTTTCGGTAGAGTCTGAAGAATAACGTACCTGCATGGCATTGATAAGTGCTTTTTCTACCGGTGTACAGCTACCTGCAAGGTCGCGGGCTTTGCCTGCTGCGACAAGCGCTTCTGAAGACACGGCATAGCCGTAATCATTAATATTCGGGCCAAAAGCAAGCGCTTTGCCCCAATGCCCCATCGCAAAATTGCTATCGAATTTAACCGACTTCTCAAAAGAAGCAAGGGACTCGATAATATGAAAACCATAGTACATATTAATGCCCTGCTCAAAGTAAATGCGGGCACTGTCATTTGTAGCTGTAACAGCCATAACATAATCACCCCATCCCTTTAGCAAGGGAACTGCATTTGCCGGATCTTCAAGCTCTTGCAGAGATATCCGGGGGGCACAGCTAATGGCAAACTTTCGCTTATACTGTTCTGCGCTCAATGCGGAACTTGCATTATCTTTTTTTATGTATCTGTTTACAAAGGCCATTAATAAAATGGCTGAAACACAAAGGAGGATTATTTTTTTCATACAGTCAGGTATTAGCAGGGAAATAGTTGTTTAAGGCCTTATGTTATTTTTTGGTGAGTTGACGAATAGAGGCAAGGTGGCCACACAATACTACGGGCACGATATATACAGGCAGCCATGCAAACGGAAAATATAACACCGCTACATTGGGCTGATCAAAACCTAGCTGCTGCAAAGGCGTAGGCACAGACAATATTGCGTCCACAACTACATTAATTAAAAGGGCAAGGCAAACAAAATTCCATACGAGGATAACCCTTCTTCCAATCGACTTTTTTGTAAAGCCAAAATAAGCAATAAATGGCGCTGTAATGCCTGATAGAATATCAAGGTTTCGGCCTTCAAATGTCATTATTTTTGGAACTGCCTTATTAAGAAACAACCAAAGAAGTACTACTTCTACTGGTATTCGTACAATGTTCAGGTAAGTAATGTTTTTAATAGGCAGGCTATCTATAAAACGTCTTCCATTGGCTGTAGCAAACAACAGTACTATTACCAGGAGTGCGGGCAAAACGCCCAACAAGAATAACCTTGGTGGCATCGCATCCAAATGCTCGCTATAAACGTTTCTTAAGGAAAGGGCCGCCTGAAGAATTAACCAGAACATCATAATTATTACGACAGTGAAGGCCTTATGTCTTGTCGCCTGCAACACAGAGCTACGAATCGTCCAAAAAACCAGCAACACGGTAAGTATAGTTGCCAGGATAAAAACAATGGCGATATATGGCGGCAGGTTTTCAATCATACAATTAATTTACCAGGTACCAATGCAGCGGTAATACACAAGGCTGGTGCTTTGTACTCATAAGCGCGAAGAATTTACAAAACAAATAGCATTTATGCAAGCATATTCTTTTAATCTACGAGTGTAGCTCCGTCTTGTTCTTGGAATTTTAGAGTAAATTTATTTTTCAAGCTTAGTCAATGAATGTGCATACAGGAACAAACCTTATTTCGATACTGGATAATGACTTTTACAAATTCACCATGCAATATGCGGTTACCAAGCTGTTCCCTTATGCTAAGGCCCGCTACCAATTTATCAACAGAGGGCAACATATTTTTCCTGAGGGTTTCGATAAAGCGCTGCGGGAATCAGTGGATGCGATGGCTGGGCTTGAACTGACAAATGCTGAAAAAAAATTCCTTTCTGAAAGCTGCCCTTATCTTGATCCCGTTTATCTCGATTTTTTGCAGGGTTACCGCTACGATCCTTCTGAAGTACACATTGAGCAGAACGGCACTGATCTTAAAGTTTCCATTGAAGGCTTTTGGTATAGGGCCATTTTATGGGAAGTGCCTTTGCTTTCGCTCATCAGCGAACTTTATTATAAGCTCAATCACTTGCAGCGCTTCACAGATGAAGAAGTAATAAAAGTATCAAGGGAAAAATTTGACGCATACAACAAGATCGGTGTAACCGTTGCAGATTTTGGCACGCGCCGCAGGCACTCATACCATGTACAAAGAATTTTGATGAACACGCTTGTTCAATATGGCCGTCCAAGTTTTGTAGGCACCAGCAATGTACACATGGCCATGCTGCATAAAACAAAGCCCATAGGTACACATGCGCATGAATGGTTTATGTTTCATGCAGCGCGTTATGGCTTTCAAATGGCTAATTCTATGGGGCTTGAACATTGGGCGGATGTTTATCGCGGAGATCTTGGCATTGCATTGTCTGACACCTACACTACAGATGTTTTCTTTGAACAGTTTGATAAAAAATTTTCAAAATTGTTTGATGGCGTAAGGCATGATAGTGGTGACCCTATTGAGTTTGCTGATAAAACAATCAGGCATTACTTATCACTCGGTATAAATCCCGAGTATAAGACAATCATCTTTTCAGATTCACTAAACAATGAAAAAGTAGCTCACATCGCAGCTTATTGCAACGGAAAGATTGGCGTATCTTTCGGCATCGGCACAAATCTAACCAACGATGTAGGTTTGCCGCCGATGAACATTGTGATCAAACTTACAGAAGCTATGCCGCGGAACATGAGATGGATTCCTACAGTTAAACTTTCTGATGAAAAAGGCAAATACACCGGAGATACTGAAATGATACAACTCAGTAAAAAAATACTAAACATTAACTAGGGCATGCAAAACTCCGCTCGTTCATTAGCCTTCAAAATAAACGGAGTTTCGCAACGGATAAAAAACGAGCTCAAACGAACAAATTGGGGATTATATAAAACACAACAACCAGGCTTACTTTCAAAAAACGCCGGAATTAAAATATTGTCTTTAACTACAGGTTAATTATTGGATTGATAACAACACCGCCGGCATTTACCGAAGCTTTTATGCATAACTAAAATTTGCAAATAAAATTGACAATTGCAATAGTTAAGGCATCTGTCCTCAAAGACAGAAAAAAATATTAGAATTTGAAGCAAGGCTAAATACTCACATTATCAACTGATTACTATATCTGGCTGGTTGTTTTTGATGTTGCCAAATAGATTTGCAATTATTGCAAATCGGAAAGAGAAGATCGTTTTAAGCTGCTTTTTTACAAATACTGTGTTGGCTATGTCTCCGATAAACCAGAAGGGAATTTTGTAGTGAACGATGTCTTTCATGATTACACCATCTTCAACTTCTTCAAAAAAATGCTGATGATGCCAGAAACTGTAAGGGCCATAACGTTGCTCATCAATAAAATAAACTGATTCTTTAATGTGCATTATTTCAGTCATCCAATATACAGGGATACCCAAAAAAGGCTTTATCTTATATTCGATAACCTGACCCGCGTACATGGGCCGCTCGTTGTTTTCATTAATAACAGTAAAATCCAGTTTTTCAGGTGTTATTTTTTTTAAGTTGGATGGATCACTAAAAAATTTCCAGGCATCTTCAAGAGAAGCAGGTATATGTTGAACACATTGAACAGAATAGACTCGGGACATATTATTCCAATTATTCGCAACGCCGGTGTATCTCAGTAATCAATATTACTAAGTATTCCCGGCAGGTTTTAACTAGCGGAGATCGTCACTGGAAAAACTAAGCGGCAAAAGCCATGCTGCATTTTTAATGATGTACACTTCTCCTTCCATTCCACCCAGAATTAAGCGAATGGGTTGTTTTACTCTTTCCTCATATTCAAGCAAACTTTGCCTGCAGATACCACAGGGAGAAATGGGATGGTCGCTGGGCCCATTATCGCTTTCGTAACTTATCGCGAGAGTTTCAATTGGCTGGTTTGGATACAGCATCGCAATTGAAGATAACAATACCCGCTCGGCGCAAATACCTGCAGGGTAGCTTGCATTCTCCTGGTTACCTCCTGCCACTATTTCACCATTGGCCAGTTTTGCCACTGCTGACACCCGGAAATTGGAATAGGGTGCATAGGCATTTTCCGTTACCGCTCTTGCCTCTTCCAATAACCAGCGGTCTTCACTATTTAAATCATCAATAGAATCAAAAATCTCGTACTCAAAATGATATTCCTTTTTACGCATAATTAGGTTTTAGTGATCAGCCAACACGCAACACTTTTCAGTAGACAGATAAACTCAATTTTCGTTCAATCAACTTAGCTAACTAAATTAATACATTCAATTGAATCTCTGAGTAAAGTGCTGAAATCTCTGTCATTAGCCCATCGAATAAGAATATAGACGGCTCTTCACACCTGATACCTTAGCCCTGATACCTCACACCTCTCCTTAACTCACCGTCGTTGCCTTCTGTTTTAAAACATCCTGTTCATGTGCTGCCCTTTGCTTTTTGTTGAATTCGTTAAACACGAGACGTAGGCTTTGATCGTAAGTAAAATATTTATATACCCAGTTGATGAAAATCTGAAGACGATTTTTTACACCAAGGATCAAAACCAGGTGTAGAAACATCCAAACAAACCATGCCAGAACGCCGCCGAAATGCAATTTGGGTTTGGGCATATCAACAACGGCTTTATTGCGTCCCACTGTTGCCATGCTTCCTTTATCGATATATTCAAACTCGTCCTGGTAATGTTTATTACCCGTTACCTGCCTGATCAAATTAGTAGCAAGATTGCGAGCCTGGTTTATCGCAACATTCGCCACCTGCGGATGCCCTTTAGGATACTTTGGCGTTTCCATATAGCTCACATCTCCTATCACGTAAATATTGGTAGAGCCAAGTACTTTACTTGTACGGTCCACTTTTATCCTGTTACCTCTAACAACCAGGTCCGGATTAATTCCGGGAAGAACATTGCCCTTTACACCGGCAGTCCAGATCACTGTTTTAGCAGGATATATTGTTCCATCCTGCAGCTTTACATTTTCACCGTCATAATCCTGTACATGCACACCTGTATGAACTTCAACACCCAGTTGTTGCAAATATTTACGGCTTTGTTCGCTGCTTTTTTCACTCATTACACTGAGCGTTTTACCACTGCCTTCCAGCAAATAAATATGCATTAGCTTAAAATCAAGTTCAGGATAATCCTTAGGCAACACATTGTTACGCATTTCGGCAATTGCGCCACTCACTTCAACGCCCGTAGGGCCTCCGCCAACAACTGCTATACTAAGTTTTTGTTCGAGTTTTTTGGTGTCTTTTATATCGAGCGCTTCTTCAAGATTGGTGATCAAACTATGCCTGAGTTGCAACGCCTCTGTGGTCGACTTCATTGGAAAAGCGTACTTCTGAAAATTCACATTGTTAAAGAAATTAGTGTTTGCGCCGGTTGCTATAACCAACACATCATAATCAAATTCACCTATTGATGTATTGATTTTGTTTTCAGAAGGAATAATATCTTTTACTTCTGTTAAACGAAAACGAACGTTGTGACTTTTATGAAAAACTTTTCTAAGTGGGAACGAAATGTTGCTGGCATCCAATCCAGCTGTGGCAACCTGGTAAAATAGCGGCTGAAACTGATGATAATTGTACTGATCGATCAATAAAACCTCTATATCCCGCTTGTTGTTCAGTTTTTTGGCTAACTGTAATCCACCGAATCCCCCGCCAATAATTACTACTTTCATTTTGATGTAATTTATTATGAACGAATAGCATCTGCATGTTCATAAGGCATTTTCATCAGCAATCGCATCAACTATTATGCAAGTTTTTTTTTATTAAAATTCAATTACCCGCAAAGTTAGTCAATTTTCAGAAATTACTGAAAGTTTAAAAAGAAAATCAACTATCATTACATTGTATTTAACAACATTTCCGATAATAGTTATAACTTTTGACAACGCTTATCTGTTACTTTATAAAAAAACCGCAATATGTATAGCTACGATACACTTGTAGAAGCCATGGATGATTTAAAAAAACGCGGCTTCACCACAGATTTTAATATTGCTTTTGACCAGATTAAATGCGCCGAAACCGGTATTTGCCTGCTGCCCTCGCAGTTTGAAATAAGAGAATTTTATCGCTTTGAAGGGATGACAAACCCTGCTGATTCTTCCGTGCTTTATGCAGTTGAAGCCAGCGATGAAAGTATTAAAGGCGTTTTAGTGAATGCGTACGGCGTTTACAGCGATGCAGTTAGTGATGAAATGATCAGAAAGTTAAAAGTTAATATCCAATAAAACTTTGCATTTCCCCATTATTAGCCAATGATGTACTTTCATCGCAAATTTCAGGCACATGTTACATCGCAGGCATTTTATCCGCTTGGGTTCCCTAGGATTAACAGCGGTTTCTTTTTCTTCTTTTCGTTCTGGCACTAAAGCGGGCAAAAAGCCATTGGTTATTTCTACCTGGCGCGAAGGTATTGCTGCCAACAAAGCAGCATGGGAGGTTTTAAAACAAGGCGGAAGGGCGCTTGACGCCGTTGAAAAGGGCGTGATGGTTACCGAAGACTCTCTGAACTGCTGTGTAGGGCTTGGCGCAAATCCTGACAGAGAAGGCATTGTAACCCTTGATGCAAGCATAATGGATGAAAATGGCAATTGCGGCGCGGTCGCAGCATTAGAGCGCATTAAACACCCTATTTCTGTTGCAAGAAGGGTGATGGAAAAAACCCCGCACGTTTTTCTGGTTGGCCAGGGTGCACAACAATTTGCAGTTGCTGAAGGATTTCCACTGGAAGAGCAAAAACTTTCCGACGATGCAAAAAAAGCCTACGAACAATGGTTGAAAAAAAGCGAATACAAACCTGTAATAAATATTGAAAACCAGGGCAAACATTCTTTTGTTCCTGTCCCAGGCAGATTAGAGAATGGAGATTTTAACCATGACACGATTGGAATGGTTGCGATTGACGCCAATGGCAATTTGAGTGGTAGTTGTACCACCAGCGGCATGGGCTTTAAAATGCGCGGACGTTTGGGCGACTCTCCTATTATCGGCGCTGGATTGTATGTTGATAATGAAGTGGGCGCAGCTACCTCCAGCGGGCTTGGTGAAGAAGTGATCAAAATCTGCGGTACCCACCTGGTTGTAGAATTGATGCGTCAGGGCTTGCATCCCGAAGAGGCCTGTAAAAAAGCTGTTGAACGTATCATCCGCAGAAAAGGCGATAAAATTAAAGATGTGCAGGTTGGCTTTATAGCGATCAACAAACAGGGCGAATACGGTGGCTACGCTATTCAGGGCGGTTTTGAGTTTGCCGTTTGCCACGCAGATGACAAGAACTTTATGGTTCCTTCCAAATTCATCATCAAATAAACCTATTCAATTGACAATTGAAAATGGACAATTGAAAATGTACATGCATTGCAGCACATTTTCAATTCCTCGCATTTGCATATTTACACATTTGCATATTCGCACATTCGCCTTGTCAATTGTCAACTTTCAATTATCAATTACATGAAGCTTGAAATAGCAGTTTTCAATATAGGATCGGCCTTATTAGCAGCCAAAGCTGGCGCGGACAGAATTGAACTGTGTGAAAATCCGCATGATGGTGGTACTACTCCCTCTTATGGCACATTAAAAACAGTAATAGAAAAAATTTCCATTCCGGTATTTCCTATCATTCGTCCGCGGGGCGGCGATTTTCTTTATAGCGATGATGAATTTGAAGTAATAAAGAAAGATGTGCAGCTTGTGAAGGAACTTGGCTTCAAAGGCTTTGTAGTCGGATTGTTAAACCAGGATGGAAGTATTGATGTTGCGAGAACTGCAATTCTAACTGAACTTGCAGGTTCCCTTGAAGTAACATTTCATCGTGCGTTTGACAGAGCGAAAGATCCGTTGCTATCAATGGAAGATATTATCCGCACTGGTTGCAAACGCATCCTTACAAGTGGCCAGGTGCCTAATGCATTCGACAACAAAGAGTTGATTAAACAGCTGAATGAACAAGCTGCCGGCCGCATTATCATCATGCCAGGTTCCGGTGTTAGAAGCAATAATATTAAAGAGCTGGCAGACTATACCGGTGTTCAGGAATTACATTCTTCAGCAAGAAAACTCGTTCCTTCTGACATGAGTTTTACATGCGAGTCTATGCGGGAATCGTTGGATAATATGATTGTTGATGAAGATGAAATTAAAAAGATGAAAGCACGTCTTTAAACTAATTTACGTCTATCAAATAAAAAGGAACAGTGCAGGTTTTATCCCTCGTACTGTCCCTTTTTTATTTCGTGCTTTTATTGCACTTATCCAAACTGGCTATTAAACCACTACTTCACCCACAAGAAATACACTACCGCATACAATTATCATATCTTCTTTACCGGCATGTTGCCTTGCCGATTGAAGAGCTGAATTTACATCGGGATAATTCCTGCCACTAAGGCCTACTTCAGACGCCCGTTGCGCCAGTTCCGCTTCATGTAAGGCACGTGGTATTTGCGCTTTTGTAAAATAGTACAAAGCGTTTTTGGGAAGCAGGGGAAGTACTTTAGAAATGTCTTTATCCTTCACCATCCCAAGCACAATGTGCAGGTCGTTATATTTGCTTAGTTCCACCTGCTGAGCAAGCTGCTTTATACCATCTTCATTGTGGCAAACATCCAATATTACGGAAGGGTTTTCCTGCACCAGTTCCCAACGGCCATGCAGCCCTGTAAGCCTTTTTACCTGTTTCAAACCATCCTTAATCACCGGCTCTTCCAACTTCCAGCCCAACAAGCGAAGTTGATGAACCGCTTCAAGCGTGGTAACTACATTTTTTGTTTGATAAACGCCGGGCAGGTCTAACTCATAAACCGTGCGTTCATCAGTCCTTTTATCGGCAACAGTTACCAGTAAATGATGGTGCGCAAAGCTCCATTCCGTTACCCACCGTTGTTCTTGCGCAAAAATAATTGGGGTACTTTTACCTTCTGCAACAGCAGTAAATACGGGCCTGGTTTCATTTAACCATTCACCAATTACTACCGGGGTATTATGTTTAATAATGCCCGCTTTTTCAAAGGCAATCTTATCCAGCGTATTGCCCAGCATGTTCATGTGGTCAAAGCCGATATTGGTGATAACGGACAATTCGGGTGTAATAACATTTGTGCTGTCAAGCCTGCCACCGAGGCCTACTTCAATCACCGCCACATCAACCTTTTGTTGGGCAAAATATTCGAATGCCATCGCAACTGTTATTTCAAAAAAAGATGGCTGCAATTCTTCTATAAGGGGCTGAATCCGCTGCGTAAAATCAACCACAAAATCTTCAGCACAAAGCTTTCCGTCAATTTTTATTCTTTCCCTGAAATCCTTTAGATGGGGAGAAGTATATAAGCCGGTTTTGTATCCTGCAGATTGCAGTATCGCAGCCAGCATGTGGCTCGTTGAGCCTTTGCCATTTGTACCAGCTATATGAATGCTTTTGAATTTATTCTGCGGATTGCCTAATGCTTCACAAAGCCTCAAGGTGTTATGAAGGTCTTTTCTGAAAGCCGCAGCACCCAAACGGCTAAACATAGGTAAGGCATTAAATAGGAAATCAATAGTTTGCTGGTAATCCATACTTTGCACGTTATGCGTTTTAAGTTATACGCTATACGTTTTACGCCCTGGTTTAAATTGAGCGTTGGAGATAATACGTATTACGTTATAACCAACAGTTTATGCGTGTAAAGTTGCAATATTTGTTTCAGGTTCCAAACAACTTTTATCATTGAAATAAAAGAAGCGAACCATTTACTTAGTTCGCTTCAACTTAAAATGTATAACGTATAACGTTGCAGTTATTCCTGTAATTTGAAAGTAAAAACAATTGACCCGGTTTCCTGCTCGCTATTACTGTTTGCGAATTTTAGCTGCATTGCTTTTCGCCTGGCAATTTCCTTAAGCTTGGAACTGGTGGTGGTGGTTCCGCGCGGGTTAGGCGTTGCACTTACAACTTTACCGTCAGCATTTACAACAATATCCATCACAACAACACCGCGCTCATTAAAGTCGTCCGTCATGGCTGGCAAAGAAACGCGACGGTTTCTTAATGATCCTCTAACACTAATACCAGAATGTCCTGATCCACCATTGCCTGTATAACTATCTGAATTGGGATTGCCGTTAGGTTTGCCCTGATCTCCATTACCACCCGCTATTCCCTGGTTACGAACGCCATTATAGCTGTCAGCACCATTGCCTCCATTACCAGAATTTTTACCCCCTGCATACACAGCCTTTGGCCTTGGCGGAGCTGGCGTAGGATTAGCCGTTGTTTTTACAGTATGTTTTTTTACCTCTGTCCGGGTTGTAGAATGCGGATTGGGTTTAACAGCCGGCTTTGATGGATTGATGGGCGTTGCATCCGGCGCATTATCTTCTTCCAGCTTATTGTCTTCTGCCGGTGGCGCCGGTGAAGAAACCGGTACCGGGTTCACGTTTGTTTCTGTAGTTTCGTTGGGTTCACCCGGAATCATCGGAGCTACATCGCCCAAGCCCTGATCGCTATTGCCAAGGTTAACTTCAACACCTTCATCTTGCGTTATTTGCGGCATTTGGGGCAATGTCCAGCTTGTTAGAATAAACAACCCGAATATTCCCACGCATACACATACAGTGTACCCGAACGCACGTAAATTCTTCCTGGATTCAAACGCTGTTTCCGCTGGCAAATTACTCATACAAAAATTTTACGTTGTGAAGATGCACTCATCGAAGAGCACACGGCCATTTAATTGCATCAGCCAACTTTATGCACTGGCCATTGTCTACAAATATAGAGGGAAGTATGTTACAGGTACGTTATACGTTAGTAAGTTTTGCCATATACGGCCAATTTTGGCGGCATGTTAATATCTCAGCCTAAAGCCTTAATGTTTCTACTTCAAATAGCGCTTTATCTCTTTCTCAGTATCGCGTTGCTTAATTGTTTCGCGCTTATCATGTATTTTTTTACCCTTTGCCAGGCCTATTTCAAGCTTTACCAACTGCTTTTCATTAAAGAAAACACGTAACGGTACTATTGTTAATCCCTTTTCCTTTAACGCTGATTGCAGCTTTTTTAGTTCACGCTTGTTCAACAATAATTTCCTGTCGTGAACTGCGATGTGGTTATTGGTTGTCCCGAGCTTATATTCAGCAATATATAACCCTCTTACCCAAAGCTCTCCGCTATCAAAAAGGCAAAAGCTATCGTTGAAGCTCACTTTCCCTTCGCGGATGGATTTAACCTCTGTTCCCAGCAATACAAGGCCCGCCACATATTTATCTTCTATGTGATAATTATAGTAAGCCTGCCTGTTATTCATCTCCTTTGCCATAATATTGTACGATGTACGATTTGTGATGTACGATGTACGACTGTGTCAAACACCTCTGTTTTCTAAAAAAACAAAAATGAATTTCTAAACGTTTTTCGTTTGGAAATTCATTTTCAATTGTCAATTTTCAACTATCAACTGAACAATTTTTAGTCCCTGAACAGCACGATCAAATGTTTCAACCGTTGCTTTAATATTTTTCTATCGATAATAAAATCAAGGAAGCCATGTTCCAACAAAAATTCACTTCGCTGGAACCCTTCTGGCAAATCTTTCTTAATAGTTTCTTTGATTACACGTGGCCCGGCAAACCCAATCAATGCGCCAGGTTCGGCAATATTCAAATCACCCAACATGCCAAAGCTCGCAGAGATACCACCAAAAGTAGGGTCCGTTAACATGGATATATAAGGAAGGCCGGCGTCGCTTAATTGCGACAGTTTGCCACTGGTTTTCGCCAGCTGCATAAGGCTGAAGGCGCTTTCCATCATACGGGCGCCACCACTTTTACTTATCACCATATAAGGCAGCTTATGCTGAATGGCATAATCTACAGCGCGGCTGAACTTTTCGCCCATTACACTTCCCAATGACCCGCCAATAAATTCAAAATCCATACAAGCAATCACCATTTCTTCGCCATCTATCTTGCCCACAGCAACACGCATACTGTCTTTCAGATCAGTCTTAGCGTGAATGTCATCCAAACGCTTTTGATAAGGCTTCAAATCGGTAAATCCTAAAAAATCCCGGCTGGTGATATTATCAAAAAGAGAAGTATATTCTCCATTATCAAACAGGATCTCGTAATATTCCTCGCTACCAATACGGTGATGATAGTTACATTTTGGACAAACAAACAGGTTTTCTTTCAACTCAGTTGTTGTACATATATAGTTACATTCAGGGCATTTGCTCCAAAGCCCTTCAGGTGTTTCTTTCTTTTCAGCTGTAGCCGTAGTTATCCCTTTTCTAAAACGCCTGTACCATTTTTCTCTTGCCTCAGCACTCGCTGTACCCGGGGCGCTTTCACTACTATCTTCTTCGCCTGATAAGTTAGAGTCAAAATCCTCTTCTTTTTTCATAATCAAACCATTGTATTGAAGAAGGCAAAAATAAGGAGTTTGATGAATTAGCAAGTAAAAACTACATGTTTCGCGCCTAAAACACTCTTTATCAATCAGAATCCCCCTCTAAAAGATGTCAACAAGGTGTTTATTTTGGATTTAGTAGGCAAATCTCTACTTTGCGGCCATGATTGAAATAACAACTGTTAGCACAACTGAAGAGCTGGAGCAGATTTACAATTTGAACAAGCAGAACATTAAACAGAACCTTACTGCTGATGAGAAGCAACAACAAGGTTTTGTCACCTGGCTATATTCGCTTGAATTGTTACAGCAAATGCATCAGCTTGCGCCTAGTGTTATTGCGAAGGATGGCGATAAAGTGGTTGGCTACGCGCTTGTTACACCACGCGAGGCAAGTGGCTTTCACCCGGATTTGGCAACAATGATAGCTCACACAGAGGTTGTTCAATATAAAGGCAAGACGTTGCACGATTACCGTTATTATATAATGGGACAGATCTGCATCGCCAAAGAATACCGAAGCAAAGGGTTATTTAGTAAACTGTATGAGCAGCACCAAACGCTGCACTCGCACGATTTTGATTTGCTGGTAACGGAAGTTTCAACGAGCAATATACGCTCCCAGCGTGCGCACGAAAAGGTTGGTTTTACAACTATTCATACCTACAACGATGTTGAAGACGAATGGAACGTTGTTGTTTGGGATTGGAATAATTGACAATGTGCGAATGTGTAAATTGGCGAATATGCAAATGTGCGAATGTGCAAATATGCGAATGGGCAAATGGTTGTCAGAACCTTCACTCGCACACTGCTTATGCCTTACTTACACCTTATCTCTGATACCTGAAACCTTACACCCCTGTATTCAAAGCTTATAGCTGACAGCTAATAGCAACAGCTTAAGCAAACGTTTGCGGATTTATACAACTAATTGAAGGTTGATAATAAATACAGAAGTATATTTATCGCAATTAAAAGTGAAAATTACAGACATGTCAATAGCTATTAAAACTCCACCTTCCCCACTGTTATCCGTACAAAAGAACAAGACAACCGGCGCTATTTTTATTATAGGCATCCTGTTTTTTATTTTCGGATTTGTTACATGGGCAAACAGTACTCTGATACCATACCTCGGCATAGCTTGCCAGCTTACCACCAAAGAAGCAGTAACGGTAACTTTTGCTTTTTACATCTCATATGCTGTGATGGCGTTTCCGTCGTCATGGGTATTGAAGATGACGGGCTTTAAAAATGGAATGATGCTTGGCTTGCTGGTAATGGCTGTTGGCGCTTTGTTATTTATTCCCGCTGCAAAAACCAGAACATTCGGACTGTTTTTATTCGCGCTTTTTGTGATAGGTACCGGGCTTGCATTGCTTCAAACAGCTTCCAACCCCTACATCACCATTTTAGGGCCCATCGAAAGTGCCGCAAAACGCATTAGCATTATGGGCATTTGTAACAAAACAGCAGGCGCACTTGCCCCACTGATCCTTGGCGCGATTGTACTTAAAGATTCCAGTGTATTGGAAGCCAAATTGCTTACAATGAATGCTGCTGAAAAAGCTGCGGAGCTTGATGTGCTTGCCTCAAGGGTAATTCTTCCTTACGTTATAATTGCGGCTGTGCTGGTGGCTTTGGCAGTGTTTGTTTATTTTTCGCATCTGCCGGAAGTAAAAGCAGAAGGCGAAGATCATAATGATACTTCTTCTGCGGTGGTTAACAGAAAAAGCCTCTTCAGTTATCCATATTTGTGGTTGGGCTTTATTTCTCTTTTCCTATATGTAGGTGTTGAAGTAATGGCCGGCGACATTATCCAGGTTTATGGAAAGTCTATTGGAATAAGCCTTGATGTTGCTAAGCATTTCACCACATATACAATGATTGGCATGTTGGCTGGTTACCTTATCGGTATTGCAGCTATTCCTAAGTATATATCACAAAACACCGCATTAAAAGTATCTGCAATCCTGGGACTTTTATTTTCCCTTGCTGCGATCTTTACATCCGGATATACATCAGTATTGTTCATCGCGTTCCTCGGCCTCGCTAACGCATTAATATGGCCTGCTTTGTGGCCTTTAACAATTGAAGGACTGGGCAGATTTACAAAAACGGGTTCTGCATTACTGATTGTTGGTATTGGCGGTGGCGCGGTATTGCCGAGGCTATGGGCAACATTAGGTGAAAACCCACATATTGGTTTACAACAGGCTTTCTGGATCATGGTTCCAGCCTATTTGTTTATCTTATATTTTGCTATTGCCGGACATAAAGTTGGCAAGTAAAGTTGTACGTTGTAAGTTATACGTTGTACGTTTTACATCTGGTGGATAAGCGTAACGTATAACTTACAACATCACTTTTCGCTCCGGTAAACGTATAACGTACCACGTAAAACTTACAACTCTATCTCATCCACATCGGTTTCAGCTTCGCAATTTTCTTATACACAGGGCAATCAAGTGTATGAGCACCGGGCAAATAACCTGTACTCATTAAAAATTCGTTTACAATTTCGCCGCCGGTAAACCGGAAATTCTTTTTGAATAATTTTACCCATTCTTCTTTTGTAAGCGGATGGTGCTTATTGAGCCAGCTTTCAAACGATCCGTGCTCCTTTTGAATCTCGATAATTTTCCTGGCATTTTCAATGGCTGCATTAATTTTTAACCTGTTACGGATAATACCAGCATCCTGCAATAACTTCTCTACTTTTTCCGGCGTATACCGGGCTACTTTTTTAACATCAAAATCGTCGAAGGCTTTAAAAAAATTGTCCTTTTTTTTAAGAATGGTCTCCCAGCTTAAACCGGCCTGGTTAATTTCCAACACAAGGCGTGCAAATAAGTCATTGTCATTTTTTAACGGAAATCCATATTCATTATCATGATAATGTTTATGCACGTTGTCGCCACTCACTGTTGTCACATATGAACAATATGTTGTCGCCATCTTAAAAAATTTTGTTAAGCAAGATATACCATTCGCGATTAGATTGAAGGAATAATATTGATAGATGTGAAAGGCGTACAGATCCATTCGCCTCCATTAACAACTGCCAGAGAACCGCTCCTTCCAAACTGATTTACTTTCTTCTTTACTATTGGTAACCAAGCCTTAACAATCGCCAAACGCAGCAGCTACAGGCGTTTAGCAAAAATTAGGTACATTTGCAGTTTAACATCCGCAGAAAGATGAACATTAGAATTGCGATACTGGACATGAATGACGGCCTGCCGAACCAGGGCATGAGGTGTCTGCGAGAAATAATTGCACAATGGAGCAAGCACAATAATGTTGCTGTTACTTCAGATGAATTTGAAGTGCGCCGGCAATTGCAGGTGCCAGACCTCTCATATGATATATATATTTCCAGTGGCGGCCCCGGGTCTCCATTGGAGAGTGAAAATTCCGAATGGGAAAACAACTATTTTAGCTGGATTAAAGAAGTAGAAAACTGGAATTTGCAACCAGGAAATTTACCGAAGAAAAACGTATTTTTTATCTGCCACAGCTTTCAATTAGCATGTCGCTATTTTGATATTGCAGATGTCTGCAAGAGAAATTCAACTGCTTTTGGCATTTTCCCTGTGCACATGCTTAAAGACGGGTCAAAGGAACCTGTTTTTGACGGATTGTGTGACCCATTCTATGCCGTCGACAGCAGAGACTACCAGGTGGTAAAACCCAATCACGAAAGGCTTAAAAAGCTTGGAGGCAAAATACTTACGATTGAAAAAAACAGGCCACATGTCCCTTATGAAAGGGCTGTGATGGCTGTTCGTTTTACACCCAACTTTATCGGAACGCAGTTTCATCCGGAAGCAGATGCTACCGGCATGAGCATGTACCTGCAGCGGGAAGACAAGAAGACGGTAATCATCAATAATCATGGCCGCGATAAATGGAGCAGCATGATAGACCATTTGAATGATCCTGATAAAATTACCTGGACACACAATCACGTGCTTCCAAATTTTCTTTCCATGTCAGTAGCAACACGCCAATCATAATTACCCTGGCCGTTCGTGATTTCCCTTGCGAATGGCCTCTCCTAATCGCCGGCATCTGTAATTATTCAATTTTCGATACCCGTCATTCTCAGGACAGGTATTTTGGTAATATTTCCCCGCAAAACAACATTGGGCTAACCATATACTAATTCATACAGGTTCATACAATAAAATAATTTGGTTAACTCAAATAGTCTACTAAATTTGTAGAGTTTTAAAGCCAAATCAAAACAACCAGAGTTTTATAAGCACGGTTAAGGAGTTTGGTTTATCGAACTTATTTAGGCAAGCAATCGAAAGAAGGTGGTGTTTCTACACTGCCTTTTTTATTTTGAAATACATTGGGCACATCATCCCGCTTCCCTTTTACCAACTCATTTTCTTTAGCTACATTTAAAAAAAAAATAGCATGGTAGCGGCAATGCGCAAATGGTTTAATGAACATTTTACAACGGAAAAATATGAGGCGTACTTAGAAGATCTGGACTCGCCACATCCAGGCGCAATTGAATTCAGGGTAGCCGAGACACCGGTATTTATCGACAAAGCTTTCAGAGATAAAATGCTTTCCGCCTGCGAAAGCATTGTGGATGTAATTATGCGCCCCAACTTTAAGCAAATGACCAACAACGCGGTGCCTGAAGGCATGTTTGTTCCCGACGAAAATGATCATTCTCATTTTATCGCATTCGACTTTGGCATTTGCGAAAATGAGAAAGGTGAACCTGAACCACAACTTGTAGAAATGCAGGGCTTCCCTACTCTATTTGCCTTTCACGCATTTTTTGACGAAATGGCAAGGAAACATTTTTCAATACCGGACAATTACTCAGTATACCTGAATGGCTTTACAAAAGAAACGTATCTGCAACTGCTTAAAGAAATTATTGTTGATGATTGCAATACCGAGAACGTGATTCTGCTGGAACTTTTTCCGCACAAACAGAAAACACGTATCGACTTCTATTGCACGAATGATTACCTGGGCATTCCCGTTGTGTGCCTTACTGAACTTCAAAAAAAAGGCAACAAATTATATTATGAAAAAGACGGCGCACTGGTAGAAATAAAACGCATTTACAACCGTGTTATTTTTGATGAGCTGAATCTACAACCTGAAGAGATTAAAGCAAAAGGCAATATCTTTTTCGAGCAAAACGATGTGCAGTGGGTGCCGCATCCTAATTGGTTTTATCGTATTAGCAAGTACACGCTTCCTTTTATACAACACTCTTACGTCCCGGAAACAAAATTCCTGAGTGATGTTACAACCATTCCATCCGATCTTGAAAATTATGTATTAAAACCATTGTTCTCTTTTGCCGGCCAGGGAGTTGTAATAGATGTTACACATAAAGACATAGAAAATATAACTGATCCACACAATTGGATCTTGCAGCGCAAAGTAAAATATGCCGATATCATTCAAACACCAGACATGCCGGCAAAAGCAGAAATCAGGATCTTTTATTTCTGGAAAGATGTAGAAACCAGGCCTGTAGCTACACAAAACCTTGCAAGGTTAAGTAAGGGAAAAATGATCGGCACACGCTACAATGCTGATAAAACCTGGGTCGGCGGCACAATGGCATACTTTGAGAAATGAGCGAATGAGTAAATGTGCGAGTATGCAAATGAGTGGATGTGTAAGTGGTCGTGTATTTTCTCATCCGCACGTTTGCACATCCACCCATTCGCATATTTAACTACTCTTCCATCCGGTTCTTAAGGCTGGAAAGTAGTGTATAAGCGCCTCCAACAACAATGGGCGTATTGGCCCAATCACGGCCATCTGCTATTAGCTCTACATAACCATTTTCTTTATTGCCTGTCTGCACTGGCGTCATTACAAACGTATCTGCACCTTTTGCTACAAAAAGATATTCTTTACCATGATACCTTACGATTGACTCTTCTGTTACAGCCTGCACGTTTTTATTATCCAGCTCAAACACGCCGTTGAGAAACATGCCTGGCAATAACTCATGAATAGGATTATCAAAATGACAATGGACCAAACCACTCCTGTTGTCATTGATATTTTTTGTTACAAGAATTACATCTACCTCATAAGTCTTAGCCGGATCATCCACCAATGAAACCCTTCCTTTCATTCCTTTTTTAAAATAGTTGATATCTTTTTCAAACACCGTGATAGAAGCATGAATATCATCGGGATCAACCAATTCAAACAATACATCCGAAGGGTTTACATATTTGCCAATATTTACATTCACCTTCGTTACATAGCCATTGATGGGCGAATAAACCGGAACATCCCTTGAAATATTCTGTACATTCAATTTTTCCGGATTTATTTCGATAATGCGTAATTTTTCCTCCAGTGACTTCAACAAAACCTGCTGCGTTTTATACTCACTTAAAACCAGCTGATAATTTTTCTTACTTGTAGCCTCAGCTTCGCTTAATTCTTTCTGGCGCTGCATGTCAGCCTGAAGAAACTCCATCCTTGCTTTCGCTGTCAGGTAATCCTGCTGTAACTGAACATAGCTTTGATCTTCCATAATCCCAATCACTTCACCTTTTCTTACGCTTGATCCTGGTAGAAGGCTTGTTGATTTCAGGTAACCGCCTAAGGGAAAACTGATGCTTACCATACTTTGAGGTGGCACATCCACTGAACCATTTACCCTGATTGTTGCACGAATATTCTGCATGCTAACATTGCCCGTCTTTATGGCAGCGTTTTTTAGTTGCACGGAGCTGAGCGTGACAGTAGAATCATTCTCCGGCTTAGGAGCTTCTTCTTCCTTTACAACTGTGCTTTTGCAGGATATTGCAGCTAATGCAAATGCAGCGAAAATATATTTGATCAC
Source organism: Bacteroidota bacterium (assembly GCA_048498555.1). Classification (GTDB taxonomy): domain Bacteria; phylum Bacteroidota; class Bacteroidia; order Chitinophagales; family Chitinophagaceae; genus Danxiaibacter. Next base: position 11,328 of record JBEHXT010000031.1, on the reverse strand, counting down.
GATTTTCATATACAATTTTTAAACTATAAACACTCTGTAACTATCTGCTTTATGCTAAAAATTTATTGCAAGGGAACATTGTTTTGTAATAAGTATTCCAGTTCGGTGGCTGTATTGTTTAAATCCCTTAACACATCCACATACTGCCCTTGCAACCTGATGGCATTATTGATCAATGTGCCCCATTCTATATAATTAATCTCACCATTTTTATATTGAAGGTTGGCAGTGCGCATAATAATCTCGCTCTGTGGCAACACGCTGGACCGGTAGTATTCAACGGCATCACGATATTTGTTATACTCGTTCATACTTTTTAGCACCTCCAGCCTCAATTCCTGAGATGCCACCTCCGTTTGCGCTTCCGCTACATCTTCTCGTTGCTTTGCAGCTTTCACACGCGCCTTTTGCAGCTTATTGAATAAGGGAACGCCTACACCTACCTGAACTGCGGAAAATCTCCTGGCTCCATTATAATAAACTTCATTGCCGCTTTTATCTGCCTGCCAGCCCACAAACGATTGGTTGGTGTAACCTAACATAAGATCTGGCGAAAGCTTTGCTTTTTCTGCCGCGGCCTGATGCTGAACCAGTTGTTGCTGTTGCTTATAGTATGCGAGGTAAGGATGATTTTGTAGCGCAGATGTATCGAACAGAACTGTTTTATCACTTAAAGTATCGGCTACATCATACAACTCTGTACTGTTGACAAGAACGGACAGCTGGGCTCGCGCAGATTGCTGATCAACCCTAAGCATTTTCAATTGAATTTCCAGTTGCGCCACATCATTTTCCAAAGTTGCTTTTTCAAGCAAATTGGCCTCGCCTTTTTCATGACGTAATTTTGCAATGCTCAGATACCTGTACAACACAGAATCAATATTTATTAACAGCTTTTCTCTTGCATCAATATATTGCAACTGCACATATGCCTGTTTGACCAGCTTTGAGATAGCCACCTGTTGAATAGCAGTTTGCAATTTGGAGCTTTGCCATTCATCTTCCAGCACAAGTTTTTGCTTATTATACACCGAAGGGAAGGCAATACTTTGCGATAGTGTGAATTTATTATCAAAGCTGCCGCTGTTTACGTTGCCCAGTTCACCAATAAGCTGCGTTTTAGGAATATCTGCAGCAGAGGCCTTCAATATTTCATAGTAGCGTTGCTGTAATTTACTGGCGTTTAAATTCAGGTTTTGAGACTGCGCAAGCGTGAGCGCATCAGTAAGGCTGATCTTTTTTACGGCTTGAGCCATTGTGCCAAAAGGAATGGCGAAACAAAGAATCAGTACAACACTAACAGGTACAGCCTTTTTCTTCCTGATCTTTTTTCTTTCAATCAGCAAGTACAGCGATGGCAGAACAAACAGCGTAAGCAGCGTTGCTGAAAACAATCCACCAATTACTACAGTAGCCAACGGCCGCTGAACTTCTGCGCCAGCGCCATGGCTCAGTGCCATCGGCAAAAAGCCTAACGATGCCACAGCCGCTGTCATTAATACGGGCCGAAGCCTTATGATTGTTGCCTGCATAATAATTTCTTTTACATCTGTTAAACCGTCCTTTTTCAAACGGTTCATTTCGGTAATCAAAACAATGCCGTTTAAAACGGCTACTCCAAATAGCGCAATGAAGCCTACACCTGCAGAAATACTAAACGGCATACCGCGCATAACCAATGCCAGCACGCCTCCTACTGCAGATAAAGGAATGGCGGTGAAAATCAATAAGCCATATGATATTTTGTGAAAAGCGAAATACAACATGAAAAGGATAAGCGCCAATGCCACAGGTACAGCAATACCGAGGCGCTTTGTAGCATGCTGAAGATTTTCATATTGGCCGCCATAGGTAATATAGTAGCCTGCAGGAAACTTGATATGCTCGCTCACTTTCTTTTGTAATTCAGTAACGATGCTTTGTACATCACGGCCCCTTACATTAAAGCCAATGGTGATGCGCCTGCGGGCATCTTCACGTTGTACCTGGTAAGGCCCTTCTTTCATTTCAACTGTTGCCAACGCGCTAAGTGGTACTTGCTGTCCGTCGGGCAAGCCAACAAGCAAACTTCCTATTTCAGTAATGTCTTTTTTCTGCTGTTCATTCATTCTTATCACAAGATCAAATCGCTTATCTCCTTCAAACACGAGCCCGGCAGTATTTCCTGCGTATGCGGATTGAATGGTATTATTGATATCATCTATATTGGCGCCATACCTGGCTATAGCCATACGGTTATATGTAATCACCATTTGAGAGACACCTGTAACCGTTTCCGTATATAAATCCTTAGCGCCGTCCACTGAACTAATCAACCGTCCCAGCTTAGCAGCGTATAAAGCAAGTGTATCCAGATCATCTCCGAATATTTTACACACTACATCCTGCCTTGCCCCTGTCATCAGTTCATTAAAACGCATCTGAACTGGAAACTGAAAACCAGTAGCCACACCCGGATGTTGTTGTAATGCGATGCTCATTTTATTCGCCAGCTCCGGAAAGGTTTTGGCGCTGGTCCATTCCCTTTTGGGTTTAAGAATAACCATCATATCAGCGGCATCCAATGGCATTGGGTCGGTAGGTATTTCACCACTGCCAATTTTAGTAACCACTTTTTCCACCTCAGGAAAATTATCCTTCAGTATTTTGGCTGTCTTTTGTGTTGTATTAATTGTGTTGGTTAAAGATGAGCCTGTGAGCAACCTTGTATCTACTGCAAAATCACCCTCTTCAAGTTGCGGGATAAATTCACCTCCGAGCGTTGTTGCCAGGTAAAGCGTACCAGCAAACAAAACGAATGCTACGATAACGATATATGATGGAATTCTCAATGCTTTTTTCAATATCGGCTTATACAAATTCTGCAAGCCATGTATCACTCTATCGGATAGATTGTGTTTGTGATTGATGGTTTTACTTAGCACCAGCGAGCTCATCATCGGCACGTATGTAAGGGAAAGAAGAAACGCGCCAATAATAGCAAATGAAACTGTTTGCGCCATTGGCCTGAACATTTTTCCTTCAATACCCTGCAAGGTTAAAATGGGCAGATACACAATCAGGATGATGATCTGTCCGAACACAGCGCTATTCATCATTTTTTTAGAGGACACTTCCACTTCCGTATTCATCTGCTGTTGATCCAATCGCTGCTTGTGCGAATAAATCCTATCATACTGAAGTTTATGCAACACCGCTTCAACAATAATCACGGCGCCATCAACGAGCAATCCAAAATCAAGCGCACCAAGGCTCATAAGGTTACCGCTAACGCCAAACAGATCCATCATGATAAAAGCAAAAAGCATACTTAGCGGAATAACAGAAGCCACCAGCAAACCGGCACGTAAATTACCGAGAAAGATCACCAGCACAAACACTACGATAAGCGCCCCCTCTGTAAGGTTCTGCTCAACGGTGCCTATGGCGTTATTGACCATTTTAGAACGATCGAGAAAAGCTTCAATAGCAACACCTTCAGGCAATGTTTTTTCAATATCTTTTATTTTAGCCTTGATGTTATTAATCACTTTATTACTGTTCTCACCTTTCAACATCATCACAACTGCACCGGAAACTTCACCTTCACTGTTATAAACCATCGCTCCGTAACGAATGGCACTGCCAATCTTTACCTCGGCTACGTTGTTGATCAATACAGGCGCTCCTTTTTCCGATTGCTTAACTACAATGTTGCCAATGTCTTCCAGGTTTTGCACAAGCCCCTCGCTGCGGATGAATAAAACGGAAGGCCCTTTTTCAATGTATGCGCCGCCCGCATTCTGATTGTTTTTCTGCAATGCATTAAACACATCGCTGATGGTCAGGTGAAAGCTGCTGAGTTTTTCAGGGCTAATGGCCACTTCATATTGCTTTAACAAACCACCAAAACTGCTTACATCTGCCACACCTTCGGTTCCAAGCAATTGGCGCCTTACAATCCAATCCTGAATACTTCTTAGTTCGGTAAGATCATATTTGCCTTCATAGCCGGGTTTGGCTTTCACTACATATTGAAATATTTCACCCAATCCCGTTGTAACAGGTGCCAGCTCTGGCATACCGCTTCCCGGAGGGATCTGGTCACGCACATTCAGCAATCTTTCACTCACCTGCTGGCGGGCCCAATACACATCGGTTTCATCGTTAAATACTATTGTTACCAGGCTCAATCCGAACCGGGAGAAACTTCGTTGTTCAATAATACCAGGTACATTTCTTGTGGCCTGTTCTATGGGAACAGTTATCAGCCGTTCAATATCGGTGGCCCCAAGGCTTGGCGACGTGGTGATGATCACCACCTGGTTGTTGGTAATATCGGGAACTGCATCGATAGGAAGCCTGGTAACAACAATGCTTCCCCAGACGATTAATCCGAGCAGCATTAACCCGACTATCATTTTGTTCCTTACGGAAAAATGAATAATTCTGTTTAACATGAATATCTATTAATGTGAATGCATCACTTGCTTTAACATGAGGACCAAAAGCGTGAGAATGAATGAAACATCTACGCTTCAATCCCAGCCAGTATTATGAAAGGGGTTTCCGTTAAATGAATGGAACTTGTTAGCATTCCATGACTAAACAATTGGCAACAAAAGCCAGTGTTTAAGGGCTGTCATGTTTTTACATAAGAAAACAGCCATGATGCCAATTGCATAATCAGTAATATATGCACAGCATTTTCTATAAAATATCTAACGGATATGATTAAACCCGGGGAGGTTGAAAGATAGAAACAGGAATCAAATATTGAGGAACATCATCGTTTGAAATATTGTATTGCACACATGGCTTTTCGACCGTATGCGCCGCTACTTTAATGGGCTGGGGGATTAATACCGGTGTAGTGAGGCAACAATCGGCATCATGCGTTTTGAAAGGCAGCTTCATATCTTGCTGAAAATCCTGATCAAGATCTTTCAATGCCTCATCTTCATAATGCAGCTTAATAAACATAGCCAGCGTTATTCCCGGCGTAGTATGTTGATGTTGGATATAGTGCGTGACCAATGCCGGCAGCTTCAGCAATTGACTGGCATCTGTTGCTCCAAACAGATAAATGCTTAACAGTAATATGGCTACCCTTTTTTTCACGCAGGGCAAAGATAGGGTTAAATGCCGAATGCGGTGTTTATAGGCATAGAAAACGGCGCTAAAAATCGGTGTAGCGAAGATTTAAGGGGCTAACTCAATCATATAGCAATGAAAGTTTTACGCTTAATTATAAATCTCAGCGCGTTAATAATTTTTCAGCTGGCCTTCTATTATCTTCTTTTGTTCTTTGGCCGAAAGCTTGTGGCTGTAGTTGAGCAATGCACTTTGCCAGCCGCCATACATCGCGTTGGGTAAAACAATAAATCTGCTTCCAAACTTGTCATGCTCCTGAATGGTTTGTTTTTCTCTTGCCGCCATCGGCAATGTATCGTATATGCCTTCAAAGTCACCCAGGTTATCACCAAACCACATCAACACATTATATTTTTGCGCCACGGCAGCACGGCGAGCATCTTTATTCGATGTATTTGTTTTCAATAAAAGATGAGTTTCATCTGCATAAGGAAAATTCCATTTCTTCAAATTAGCTAGCGTTTGCGAAGCTTCTGACCCTTGCCTGTTTGAAACATAGAATACTTCCACTTTTTTTGAAGCTGCATAGGCGAAAAACGATAAGGCGCCAGCAATTGTATCTGCATCAGCCCGCGCTGTCCATTCTTTCCAGGATGTATCCGAATATCCTTTATTCTGCAACGCCCGATGCACAGTATAAGGGCTGTTATCAAGCACAGTTTCATCTATATCTGTAATAACGGCAAACGGCTTATCAGACGGCTCTATTATATATTTATCCAATCTTTCATGCGCCATATTATATGCCTGCAACGCCAGCGCTTTATTCTCAGCGGCCTTTTGTTGATATGCCGCAGCCCAAACAGGTGCATAGTTGATATTTTGCGTAGAACAGCTTTGCAACAGGATGATTGCAACAACAAGGCTTACGGCAGGAATTATCTTTAACCTATTCATAGTAGTATGTACATTTATGGCGCGAAAAATATCACAAAGTATAGCAGTTAAAGGTTCCTTCGCAAATAATTTTTGTTATTGACGGGCCTATGAAAAAATTAAACGCCGGTGCATACAATTGTAAAAAAATGTTAAGGCAATAAATTATTCTGACAGTTATTGCCAAATTTGCCGCGGCAAAAGCGCATGCTATTCTGCCTGTAGCAGGCAGATAATTTTTTGATTTATTAAAAACCTGATCGGCTATGAATTTCCGGATGAAGAATATCCCCGAACGCACTATCAATCCACGCAGCTATGGCATAACCATGATCACTGACAAAGGGCTTGGCTTGCAGGAAACAGAAAATCTTTTGTCTGTTGCAGCGCCTTATATAGATTTTGCAAAACTGGCTTTTGGCACATCACTTTTTACCCCTTTGCTTCGCGAAAAAATTACATTATACCAATCATACAATATTCCCGTTTACCTTGGCGGACTGTTGCTTGAAGCATTTATTATACGCAACCAGTTTGATGATTATGTTCGCTTTATCCGGGACTTTGGGATAACGCATATTGAGGTTTCTGATGGATCCCTTGATATTTCTCATGAAGAAAAATGTGGCTATATTGAAAAGCTGACTAAGTACGGAACGGTGTTGAGCGAAGTGGGCTCTAAGGATAAAGATAAAGTGTTGGTTACACCGCCCTACAAGTGGATCGACCTGATGACGAAGGAATTAGCAGCTGGCGCAAGCTATGTAATTGCCGAAGCACGTGAAACGGGCACTGTAGGTTTATTCCGCGATTCAGGTGAAGTAAGAGAAGGGCTTGTACAGGAAATACTGGTAAAAATTCCGGCAGAAAAAATCATCTGGGAAACACCACAAAAAGATCAGCAACTATATTTTATCAAAACAATCGGCGCCAACGTAAACCTCGGTAATATTGCCACCACTGATGTAATTGCATTGGAAACTATGCGTATTGGATTGCGAAGCGACACTTTTGATTTATATTTAGACAATTGAAAATGGAAAGTTGACAATTGACAATGAACAAGGAAAGCTTTAAGTGATAAATTATCCCTTTTATATGAAGCGAGGCCTTAGCATTTAATCATGCTCAGGCCTTGTTTATTTTATCGATAATATATTTAATGAATGATCAACTCCTCATAAACCGACATTCAGTTATTGACTTTCAACTATCAATTATTCAATGCCCAATTCCTTTTGAATTTGTTCCAGAGATTTATTTTTTGTTTCAGGAAGAACGCGCCAAACGAATAGTAAATGCAGGAACATCATAACCGTATAGAAGATAAAAGAGTAGTAACCACCTTGGGGGCTACCTTCAACTATGATAGGAAATGTCCAGGAGATAATAGCTGCCATAATCCAGTGTGTAAAGCTTCCGAGCGAACCGCCTTGTGAACGGACGGAGTTGGGAAATATTTCTGAAATAAATACCCATATTACTGCACCTTGAGAGAATCCAAAGAAAGCGATAAAGCCGATAAGATAAAGCAGCACATTGCTATTTCCGGCAGCACCACCGTTAAATGCGGCCGCAGTTAAACCCAAAAACACGATCATCCCCAATGAACCAATAATCAGCAATCGTTTTCTTCCAAACCTGTCAATCATTGTCATTGCAAGAAGGGTAAACAACAAGTTTGCAGCGCCAATATATACGGGCTGCAAATAAGCCTGGCTTTTGGAAAAGCCAGCCATTTCAAATATCCGCGGGGCATAATACAAAATAGCATTGATGCCTGAAAGCTGGTTAAACATAGCAAGCACAACTGCATAGAGTATTGGCTTGGCATATCTTTTTTGGAAAAGCGATTCCTTATGTTGTTTAACTGAGTTGCGGATATCTGCAATCACGCCGTTGATATCTGTTTCCTGCAATTTCTGCATAACAGGGATAGCCTCGGCGTCGCGATTGTTTAGAATCAGCCATCTTGGGCTTTCGGGTATGCTACGTAATAATATCCAGAATAACACGGATGGCACTACCATAATGCCAAGCATATAACGCCAGGCATCATCCCCCAAGCCTACAAAAAGAAAATTCGTAACATATGCTATAAAAATACCTGCAACAACATTTAACTGAAACGATCCGGCAAGGCGGCCCCGCAAATTTGTAGGAGCAATTTCACTTATATACATAGGGCCTACAACGGAAGATGACCCAACTGCTACACCTGCAAGGAATCTGAAAGAGATAAAAAGAATCCACGAAGAAACTGAAGCGCAACCCAATGCGGCAACAATGTATAGCAACGCGATCCACTGCAATACCTTTTTGCGTCCATATTTTTTCGCAGGAATACCTGCGATAAGTGACCCTACAACAGTACCGATAAGGCTGGAAGCAACAGTGAAACCCTGCCAGAATGAGGTAAGTGACCACAATTGCTGAATGGTTTTTTCAGCGCCGGAAATAACGGCCGTTTCAAATCCAAAAAGAAAACCGCCAAGGGCTGCGATCAGGGCGATCCGAACAGGGTATGACATAGCAATATAGTTTGGTTATCTAAGTTATGGCCTGCACAGCAAAATTTAGTGATTTGTATAGTTTATTTTGAAAAAGCCCAATGCCGAAAGCTTAAAGCCTAAAACTGAATTAAGCGAGTAATAGGCGTACTACTTTTACGCGCTACATCGATGGTTACATTAAGGCTTGCGAGTGATGGAAGTTGTAAGTCACCTGCAAAATTGGTGCTGTTAATTTTTCTTTTTAAAATTAAACAGCCGTTTTAGGCTTTTGAGCTTTACGCTTAAACTATATCTGCCAAAATCTAAAAAACCGGCGCGAGGCCGGTTTCTCAGAAACTCTAAATCATTAGTATTAAATCACAGAAACAAGAAACGAAGATTTTATGCTTTGCATAGTTGCAGATATTCCTGCATAGTTATTTTTCCTTCTATTAAATAGTTGTATAATTTGGCGTTATCTACGTCAGTTTGCTTAACAGCTTCAACAACTTCTCTATCAAAAAATAATTGCGCGATGATTGTGCTCATACAATGGATTTTTAAAACGGCCCAAAGCCTTTAATACAAAAAATTAATCGCAGACAATCAATCGTAAACTTCTTTTTCAGTGCGAGACAATCAGGGTTGCAACTTTACGATAACGTTATGGAGGTGCAAATATACATCAGTATATACAGATTTTAAAAAAAGGTAACCCGCTTTTTGACAATTAATTTAATAACTGGCTTCAATACATGCAATAAATAATAAATACGGGCTAGACAATGCGTGCCTTATTCAAAAAAAATGCGGACAACCTGGTATAATAACCTGTTTTGCATGGAAGGTGCGTTTTGCATTTTTTCAGAAAATCCCTGCAAACCAAATAGACCGGCAAGGTTGCCTTTATTAATAGATAATTCGAGATAACCCGCCGCATTAAACCAGGCAAGGGTTGTTCCCTGTGGTACGGCTGCATAGTTTTCGCTGATGTTTTCAATTACTTCATTACGAGTAAGAAATATTTTAAACGCACGGCCTTTCCTGTATTCTTCAAACTCTTCTTTTGTAATATTGAGCACAACGTTCTCAAAATTATCGATGAAGATGATTTGGCTTTCTACAACATTCGATGTAGCGGTAGAACGAAGCGGATATTTTTCAACAATGCGCTCAACTCTCTGGCCAAGCTGTGATGGCAATAACGTTTGTAATGCAGCTATGGCATTAGCAACATATTGCGTACAACTAAGAATATTTAATCCGCCAGATGATTCTATATCAATCGCAAATATCTCCGGTGGCTTACCACGCATAATCATTGTTAGCAAGCCATTATCGGGGCAAATAATAAACTGCTTATTGTATTCAACCAGCAATAAATAATTGGGCCGATACTCGAACAAGTTAGCGAGAATAAGATGAATCGTTCCCTCGGGATAGTATTTGAAGGCGTTTGCGCAAATGTAGGCTGCCTGTAAAAAATTGTCTGCCGAAAGGTTATGGGTAATATCAACAAGATTTGTTGCAGGTGCCATCGAAAGGATTTGTCCTTTAATGGCCCCTGTAACAAAGTCATTCGATCCTATGTCTGTAGATAATGTTACTATGGACATTCAGTAATGCTTCAGTAAGAGTTATTTTATGAGCTCTCCGTTTTTAAAAAAGAATTTATATACCAAAGAGTCAGCCAATGCCGGAAAGAACTTATTCATAAAAACTGTTTGTTTCCCTTTACCTGTCAACACAAGGGTTCTCTTACGTTTTTCAATAGCATGGAGGATATGTGAAGCACATTCTTCAGCGGTCATCAGGCTCTTTTCATCAAGCGGAGATTCACCCTGTGGCTGAGCATTTTTATCCAACGCAACGTTGCGGATGTTTGACGCGGTGAAACCCGGGCAAACCCACATTACATTAACGCCTGTGTACAATAGCTCTGTACGCAAGGCTTCCATCCATCCGTTGAGCGCATATTTAGATGCTGAGTACCCTGAACGGCCCGGCAATCCGCGGAAGCCGGCAATAGAAGAAACGCTTACTATCTGTCCTTTTTGTTTGAGTATGTGCGGCAATGCAAATTTGGTGCAGTATACAGCACCCCAGAAATTTACATCCATCAGCCTGCGCAAAGTTTCTACTTCTGTTTCTGCAAACATGGCGCGCATGGAGAGGCCTGCATTATTGATCATGATATCAATCGTACCAAACAACTTAATAGTTTGGTTAATAAAATTCCTGCAATCAATTTCTTTGCTTACGTCTGCAGTATAAACAAGCAGGGGTTTACCAGGGTATTGTGTTTGAAGTTGATAGAGCTTATCATAATTACGTCCACATGTAGCCACTTTTGCTCCTTTCTGTAGCAAAGCATCAACCAATGCTTTGCCTATTCCTTCTGACCCGCCTGTAACAACAACAACTTTATCTTTTAAATTTAACATGATGAGCGCTTAAGTAATTTGCAAAAGTAACTACTTCAAACTGATTAGCATATTCAAAAACAAGTTGATAGATTTTTTAAAAAAATAAAAGAAAAATTTGGCACTAATATAAATTCCCCTATTTTTGCACTCCCAAATCAAAACGGGGTATCTCAAAAAAGATAAGATTCCGTAGCTCAGTTGGTAGAGCAATACACTTTTAATGTATGGGCCCTGGGTTCGAGTCCCAGCGGGATCACTGAAAAAGCCTTCTTTTCGAATAGAACTGAAGGCTTTTTTATTTGCAATAAAAAAATGGCATCAGCAACATCCTCTTAAAGAACATTTTTTATGCCCTACACCTACATTTTGTATTCAGCAAAAATCGACAAGTATTATATCGG
>JBEHXT010000030.1:0-37704 GCA_048498555.1 Bacteroidota bacterium | reverse complement strand
ACGTGAAAGATTGAAAACGCGTTGTAGTGGAGCGTGTATGAGCGTTGTAAGATGGATTAATGGCATAGGAGTATTGAAATTAAAAAGGCAAATGATTAATGTTATTCTCATTTGCCTTTTTTGATTTAGTTATACTTATTCATGTTATGCAAAAGGAAACTTAACCACTTTTGCTTTAACAGGATTATTACGTATGTCGATAAAGATCTCTGAATCAAGCGCTGCATGCTCAGTCGTTACATAACCAAGCCCTATCGCTTTGTTTAACGATGGTGCCTGCGTGCCGCTTGTAACATACCCAATAACATTTCCCTGCGCATCCTTAATTTGGTAATGATGCCTGGGAATACCTCTTTCAATCATTTCAAAACCTACAAGTCTTCTTTTTATACCTTCTTCTTTTTGTTTGGACAGTGCATCTTTTGAAACAAAGTCAGAAGCCTTGTTTAGCTTGGTGATCCAGCCCAGGCCGGCTTCTAATGGAGATGTAGTATCGTCAATATCATTTCCATAAAGGCTAAAACCCATTTCAAGCCTGAGTGTATCTCTTGCGCCAAGCCCTATAGGTTTGATGCCAGACGGGCCGCCAACTTCAAAAATTGCATTCCATATTTTTTCTGCGTTGTCATCTTTATCTTCAAAGTATATTTCAACACCACCGGCGCCAGTATAACCTGTTGCGCTGATTAATACATTATCTACGCCTGCAAACCTGCCTTTGGCAAAAGTGTAATACTTCAAATTAAGTATGTCGAGTTCGGTAAGCGGTTGCAATATTTTGCATGCATTGGGCCCTTGAATAGCCAAAAGCCCTGTTTTATCGCTTACGTTATGCATTTCAACATTTTTTGTGTTGTGTGCGCTTATCCAGTTCCAGTCTTTTTCAATGTTAGATGCATTTACAACAAGCATATATACCTTGTTTTCTTCAATGCAGTAAACCAGCAAGTCATCAACCAGCCCGCCATTTTCATTCGGCAGCGAGCTATATTGTGCTTTTCCTGCGGTTAATTTTGAAGCGTCATTTGAGGTTACACGTTGAATAAGATCCAATGCATTTTCTCCTTTCAAAATAAATTCTCCCATATGGCTTACATCAAAAACACCTGCATTTTTCCTTACTGCTGCATGTTCATCATTGATACCCGAATAGCTGATAGGCATGTTGTAGCCGGCAAATTCCGCCATTTTTGCACCCAGTGCAATATGTTTTTGTGTAAACGGAGTACTTTTCATGTGTAACTTTTTATTGGCGGCAAAAATAAGTTAAATGGGCATTGGAATAGCTATCAGCTTTTGGCTATTTGACATAGGATAAAGCTGCTTACTGTTTGCCGCGGCCCCCTGGTTTTAGCTTTGCGCTTTTACCCTTACATTTACACTTCAAATTTTTTACAAGATGAGTAATGAGTTGAAAAAGCCGGTTGTTGGATTTACTTGTGGCGACCTGAATGGTATAGGTTTGGAGCTGATCATCAAAGCATTGGGAGATGCCCGACTGCTTGATATCTGCATTCCTGTGGTATTTGCGAGCAACAAAAGCATCAATTTCTACAGGAAATCGTTGCCGGATATTAATGTCAGCTATCAGCCTGTAAAAGAATTTACCCGGTTAAATAATAAGCAGATTAACCTTTTTAGTTGTTGGGAAGAAGAAGTGCAGATTAATCCTGGCCAGCTAAATGAAATCGGCGGAAAATATGCGCTTACATCGCTGCAACAGGCTACAGCAGCTTTAAAGGACGGCTCGATCGATGCGCTGGTTACAGCTCCTATCCATAAAAAAAATATCCAAAGCGAGGATTTCAAGTATAGTGGCCATACGCCTTATTTTAAAGATATATTCGGCGTTCAGGATGTTGTTATGTTGATGACAGCAGAAAACATTCGCGTGGGATTATTAACGGAACATGTGCCTGTAAAAGAAATCGCAAGTTTTGTAACGAAGGAAAATATACTCAGTAAGTTAAGAATATTGAATAGCAGCCTCCAGAAAGATTTTGGTATCAACAAGCCCAAAATTGCTGTGTTAGGGCTCAATCCACACGCTGGCGATGAAGGATTGATTGGAACGGAAGAAGAAACCGTTATTAAGCCTGCCATTAAAGATGCAAAGAATCAAAATATAATGGCTTTTGGCCCGTACAGCGCTGATGCTTTTTTTGCGCGCGGCAGCTATGAAAAATTTGATGCCGTTTTAGCCATGTACCACGATCAGGGCCTGATTCCTTTTAAGTCATTAGCTATTGGCGAAGGTGTAAATTATACTGCCGGACTGCCCGCCGTGCGTACAAGCCCCGATCACGGCACCGCCTTTGATATTGCGGGGAAGGGAAAGGCAGATCAAAGCTCTTTTCTTGAAGCAGTTTTTGTTGCTGTAGATATTATCAGAATGCGTTCTGATTACGAAGAAAATAACAGGAACCCATTGCGCAAAATGAGTGCTGTACTGGTAGCCAACGCACAGGATGAAGTGATTAGGGAAAGTGAGGATTAGGTTAAAATGTGCGGATGTGCGAATGCGGGAATGTGCGAATGATAAGCAAGCCAATGCTGGTTAATATGTGATCCATTTCAATTTTCAATTGTCAATTATCTATGAGTGTTCCTTTTTACACAATCGAGAACGATATCTTGCAGGTAGTGATAAGTGCTAAGGGCGCTGAACTTCAAAGTGTCATTAATAAAGATTTTGGCATTGAGTACATGTGGAGCGGCGATAGTAAATTCTGGGGAAAGAAGAGCCCTGTATTGTTTCCAATTGTTGGCGGGCTAAAAGAGAATAAGTACACTTTTAACGGAAACACTTTTGAAATGGGCCGCCATGGTTTTGCAAGAGACATGGCCTTTGTTGTAACAGCGCAAGACGATGTATCTGTTACATTCGGTATTCAAAGCAGCGAAGAAACGCAGGTAAAATATCCGTTTGATTTTCGTTTTTTTATTACCTACACATTACAGGGAGGTATTCTCAAAGTAACCTATTCGGTGCAGAATACCGGCAATGCCAAAATGTATTTTTCTGTTGGCGGCCATCCCGCATTTGCTGTGCCGCTTGTTATAAATACAACTTACGAGGATTATTATTTACAATTCAGCTCAGTTGAAAACGCAGGTAGATGGCCACTTTCGGCTGACGGACTGATAGAAACCAAAGCAGTGCCTTGCATTGAAAATACAGATGAACTTGCATTGCGAAAAGAATTGTTCTACGAGGATGCATTGGTTTTTAAACACCTGCAATCTAACCGGATCTCGTTATTGAGTAACAAAACAAGCCACGGGCTGGTGCTGCAGTTCGACGGATTTCCTTACATGGGCATCTGGAGCGCGAAGAATGCAGATTTTGTTTGCATTGAGCCCTGGTGCGGTATTGCTGATAGCGTGGATGCATCCGGTAAACTCGAAAAAAAGGAAGGCATTAATACACTGGCTACAAACGAAACTTTTACGCGTGAATGGTCGGCGGAGTTTTTCTAATTGGCAATGAATGGAGATCGTTGATTGCTGATTTGAGGATGTCTGATTTGTTTCATGCGGAGTTGATAACCAAATACGATCCTTTTTCTGATCCACTTATTTCATTTGTTTAAACGGGGGTTGCCAATTATACGTATTTGCACATTTACTGATTTGCAGATGTCCGGTTGCGTCAATAAGCCGTGAAAGGCGCTGGGACTAACACGGCGCAACGCCCTGTGAACCTTAAATTCCGTTCCATATTAATGGCGTATTTGCATATTCACTCCTGCGCACATTCGCAGATTCACCAATTCGCACATTCACCCATCATTTTCAACGCTCAATTTTCAATGGGCAGCCTTTCCAAACTCATGAACAAAGTCGTGCTTAAGGTAATCATAGAATGATTTCTTGTCGATTATTATTGATGCTATGTTTGCGATAAGTGCGGCGAACATTAGATAAAAGATAACAGAATGCCTGTCTGTCATTTCCAACACCAATATTGCAGATGTAAAAGGAGTTCTTGTAATACCGGTTAAAAAACTAACCATTCCTGCAAGAATCAAAAGATTGGTATCTGTTGGTGAAAGGTGAAACCAGTCTGCAACTGAAGCGCCCATGCAAGCCCCCGCTGCAAGGCCGGGAGCGAATACACCTCCTGCTCCGCCCGTAGTAAAACTGAATAGCGGGCCGATTAACCTTAATGGAGTTATGTACCATGCCGGTGTTTTTTCTGCGGTGAAAAGAACCTCTTGCATAAGGTCCTTTCCTGAACCAAGAATTGCTGTGCTCACAAAAAAAGCGAATGATGCAAGAAGCAAAGCGCAAGTGGTTATAAACAACACGTGCTGATAAGTTTTTTTGAAGGTGGCTGCCTTCCAGCGCAAGACGCGCAAGATCAGATGGCACAAATAGCTACCTGCAATTCCAGCCAAAACTGCTATCAACAATATCAATAAGAACATAAACCACGAAGTACCACCTACCTTGGGATAACCCAGATACAAGTAAGGCCCAAGTATGCCCTGGGCTGTTAAACCAGCAATAATAACGGCTGAAAATAATGCCGTTCTGTAAAAGCTGATATGTGTTCTGGAAAGTTCTTCAACAGCAAACACAACACCGCCGAGCGGCGTATTAAAAGCCGCAGCAAGCCCGGCAGCGGCGCCCGCCACAATCATGTTTGGCCTTGCCAGCTTTGGCCAGCTTGAGGGAATGTATTTGTATATGAAATCAAATATGGAGCCTGCAATCTGTATGGTAGGCCCTTCACGGCCGATAGCAGCTCCGCCCATCACCATAGATAAACTGGATAGGATTTTTACGATTGCCACGCGAATGCTTAAAAGGCTGCTAATGCTTTTTTTATACTTGGGTGTTGACGCCATGTCTATAGACGCCATCACTTGTGGAATACCGCTTCCCCTTGCTCCTGCGGCAAACAACTTTACCAGCCACCATCCCAACAACATAAAAACCGGAGCCTGTATAAACAGCATCCAGCGGTGCGGTCCGTAAATAGATGCTGCAACACTCTCTGTCCAAGCAAAAAGCCGGGCATATAACACAGCAATAAGACCGGTAAGTAATGATGCAATCCAGAATGGAATGGCTTGTAGGATGCTTAATTTAACCCGTTCATTTCTTATATGGTCAAAACGCCTTTTTAGATAATTTCTTAACCGGGTAATTAAATTCATCGTTATGTGTTGGCTGGTTAGTAGGAAGTAGAACAACAAGGATAAATTATTGTTTATTCCACTTATTCAGTTAGCGGTAACTGTGTCATAAATAGGCCTGTAGAAAGGTGATAGTTAAATCAAATTTGCAACAATGGCCATTAATTACATAGCTGCACACTCTTCTGTTTGCGAAGCGGAAAATGCTGCAACAATTCTTTCGGGAACAAAGCCATCGTAGCGCACAGAAATTTCATTCAGCACTTCATCAATTTCTTCAAATGTCTTAAAGGTCACCAGTTTGTTCCTGTATTCTTTTATATGTGGAAACCCTTTCAGGTAATTGGTATAATGCCTTCTCATCTCAAGAATACCTAATGTTGCGCCTTTCCATTCAATACTCTTTTGCAGGTGTTTGCGGATAACCTGCGTGCGTTGCTGAATGGTAGGAGAAGGAAGTGTTTCACCCGTTTTAATGAAATGTTTTACTTCATTAAATATCCAGGGATAACCAATTGCGGCGCGGCCAATCATAATGCCGTCTATGCCGTACCGGTTTTTGTATTCTAATGCTTTTTGCGGGCTATCAATGTCGCCGTTGCCAAATATGGGAATTTGTATTCTCGGGTTGTTTTTTACTTTTGCGATCAGGCTCCAGTCGGCTTCTCCTTTATACATCTGAGAACGTGTCCGGCCATGGATGCTCAATGCTTTTATACCAACATCCTGTAAACGTTCTGCAACTTCTTCAATGTTGATGGAAGTTTCATCCCAGCCCAGGCGTGTTTTTACGGTAACCGGTTTATCTGTTGAGTTAACAACAGCTTTTGTAAGCCTCACCATCAGGTCGATATCTTTTAAAACGCCGGCTCCCGCGCCTTTACACACTACTTTTTTAACCGGGCAACCAAAATTAATATCTACCAGCTCAGGATTTACTGCAGCTACAATCTTTGCGCTGAGTGCCATCGCTTCTTCATCTCCACCGAAAATCTGGATGCCTACCGGCCTTTCATATTCGAATATGTCGAGTTTCTGACGGCTTTTAATAGCATCTCTTATCAATCCTTCACTTGAAATAAATTCGGTATACATAAGATCTGCACCGTTGTCTTTGCAAACCGCGCGGAACGGAGGATCACTTACATCCTCCATCGGAGCCAATAATAAAGGAAATTCCGGTAGTTGTATGTTGCCGATCTTAACCATGAGTTTAAATAACCTTCAGTCAAAATAAAAAAACTGCTTATATAATTTTTTTAATGTTGCCGGAAGGAATACAATATTTTTATAACTAATCTAAAAGAATCGCAAATTTACACTCTTATTTATGAATGATATGTATTCTAGGGAAACAATTACGCCTTGGTCGCAGGTGGCTATTTTGTTGGGAGTTACCGGGGCGGGACTGATTTTGGGGGGATTTGCGGTAATTGCCACAATTGTTGGAATGACGCATTTGCCTATGACTGAGGCAATTAATGCTATAAAGGATCCTAAATATGTTGATGCCGCCCGTATGGCGCAATGTGTAGGCGCATTGGTAAGTTTTGGGCTTCCGGCGTTGGTTTTCGCCATTATTGTAGGGCGCAGGCCTTTCAATTACCTTGGTTTTAACAAAAATGCAACTGCCAAACAATTGACCTATGTCATTATTGTGATGTTCACAGCCATATTTGTAAGCGCAGCGCTGGGTGAATTAAATGAGATGATCCCGCTGGGAAAATCCTTGTTGGAAAAGTTTAAAAAGATGGAAGATGAGTACAAGGACCAGGTTGTAGCCATCGCCACCATGAAAAATAACAGGGATTTTATATTAACGCTAATTACAATTGCGCTTATTCCTGCTGTTGTTGAAGAATTGTTGTTCCGTTCCTGCCTGCAGCCGGTAATGATCAATCTTACAAGAAACGCCTTTATCGGCATCCTGATTACAAGTATTTTGTTCAGCGCCATACATTTTTCTTTTTTTGGCTTTTTGGCGCGCCTCTTTCTTGGCCTGCTGCTCGGTTATATTTATTATTTCAGCAAGAATGCGTGGCTGAACATTTTCGCTCATTTCTTTAATAATGCGATCGTGGTTATTCAAATGTATGCCTTGAGTAAAGCGGGTAAAATGAATTTAGAATCGATGGACGATCATTTTCCCTGGTATCTTGGCATTGCAGGCGCATTAACCGTTATATTCGTAATGACGTTATTTAAGCGTGAAAGCGATCGTTCAATTGACAATGGAAAATTGACAATTGAAAATGGTCTGTGAATGTGGAAATGAGTAAATACGCGAATGCGCGAATGTCATATTGCAAATCAATCTTTAATTAGATTGACTAAAATAAATGGGTAAAACACCGCTTTCGATTTAAAATTTGGCAAAAAGTAATTCAGATATCATGGATTCTTGTCATTTTCAATTTTCAACTGTCAATTTTCAATAAAAAAATGGACTGGTTTTTATTGTATAGTACCCGCAATTTTGCTGAAGCCAATATCATAAAAGGGCGGCTTGAGGAGAACAGTATAGAAGTTGTTTTACTGAACAAGCAAAGCAGCAGCTACATTAATCTTGGTGAAATAGAGCTGTATGTTCCTGTGCACTTGAAAGATATAGCACGCCATTTAGTGGACAATGCGCTGATGAACTGATTAATGCAAAAAGTTTAATGCACAACGCTTATAAATTCGTCTTTGAGAATAGGCTGATTTTTAAACCTCAGGATAACATTGGCTACCACCACTACATCTTTCTGACAATATTCAACGATGCGTTGCAAGTTTTTTTCCTTGTAATAAACATGCTGTACCATGCTTCCGTCGATATCCGTTTTGGATGTAGGCACGTCCAGTACATTTGCCAAAAGGTTAAGGGATATATAATTCTTGTAGTCTCCAAAACGCCACCACTGCAAGGTATCCAGCATTTTAACCTCCCACGGTTTGGCTCCATGAATTTGTAAATATTCGGGTAAAGGAATCCGGTTGATGAGCATCCTTCTGCATATGTACGGAATGTCAAACTCTTTGATGTTATGACCGGCGAACTGAAAGTTCCGGTTACGCACATAAAATTTATTACATATTTCAACAAAGGCGTTGATCAATTCTTTTTCGTCATCACCATAAAAGCTCTTGATCTTAAAGCAGATGTTTTTATCCTCATCTTCAAAAAAATAACCCGTTGAAATGCACACGATTTTGCCAAACTCGGCAAGTATTCCTGCCCGTTGTTCATAGCTTTCGTCGGGTGTAAAATTTTCTGGCACGATTTTGGAATTTTTGTCGATCCAGAGGGATTTCCATTGTATATTTAAATGAGAAAAGCCTTCAAATTGAGGCACGGTTTCAATGTCCAGTACCAATAAATCAAACAGGGATATACCGTTGTTCATCTAAAATAATTGTTAAAAAATTTTTAAACAAAAAACTGAAAACATGGCTTACACAAATTATCCTTCAACAGGTGGAGATCAGCCCCAACAAGCCCCGAAGGATAACCGCAAAGTTATTTATGGTGTTCTTATAGCAGCTTTGTTGGTAACCTGGGGTTACATCATTTATGACAAAAATAAGTCATCTGAAAAGATTGACCAGCTCCAAACTCAATTCTCTAATGTTGATTCTGCCCGTAACGCCGTTCAGGAAGAATATAACATTGCTTTAGCCAGAATGGATTCATTAACAGGAAGCAATACACAGCTTCAGGGCCAGCTTGGCGAACGTAAAGCTGAAATTGACAAGCTGAAACAAAATATTAAAGACGAGCTTCATAAGAAGAACGCGGATCTTAGCAAGGCTAAGGCTATGATTGGAGAACTGAATGGCAAGATCAATGATCTGCTTGCACAAGTTGAACAATTAAAAGCTGAGAACGCGCAATTAACAACTTCTAACCAGCAGTTAACTACAGAAAGGGACACGCTGGCTTCACAGAAGAAAGTAGTTGAACAAAACCTGACAACTACTCAAACTGAGAAAGCACACATTGAAGATGTAGGATCAACTTTGCATGCTTCTAACATCAACATTGCAGCAATTAATGTAAAAGGTAGCGGCAAAGAAGTATCTACTACAAAAGCTAAACGTGCAGACTTATTGAGAGTTTCTTTTGACCTGGATGAAAACAGGATTGCACCAAGCGGAAGTAAAGACCTGTATGTTGTAGTTACCGGTCCTGACGGAAAGGTAGTTTCTGTTCCTTCAACAAGCGGTACATTCCAGTCTCGCGATGAAGGTGAGAAAGTTTTCACCAACAAAGTAACTGTTAACTACGAACAAGGTAAACGCACTCCAATCAGCTTTGACTGGAAGCAGGATAACCATTACCAGACTGGTGATTACAAAATTCAGATCTACCAGAATGGTTACAAAATTGGCGAAGGTGTAAAGACTTTGAAGAAAGCTGGAATATTCGGTTAATTAAGTTTCTATAAATTGGGTATTGATAGGGCCGCTTATTTAATAAGCGGCTTTTTTATTGTTACACGGGGCTGATATTCTTTAATCTTTCTGCGGCCAAAAGCAATGTTTCTTCCTTTTTGGCAAAACAAAAACGCACCACTTTATTGTCCTCTCCATCCTTATAAAAAACAGATACGGGAATAGCTGTAATGCCATATTCTTTGGTAATGCGTATGGCGAAATCCACGTCTTTTTCTTTGCTGAGAGCAGAGTAACTATAGCATTGAAAATAGCTGCCGTGAGATATTAACGGCTCAAACAATGTATCAGCCATCAACGCTTTGAAATAATCTCTTTTCTTTTGAATTATACCAGATAAAGAAAGGTATGCCTCTTTGTTATGGATATAGGTAGCTAAAGCAATTTGCTTGGGTGTATCCGTAGAGAAACAGTTAAACTGATGCACTTTTCTGAACTCTTTCATTAAAGCAGAAGGAGCAATGCAGTATCCAATTTTCCATCCCGTACAATGATATGTTTTACCGAACGAAAAGCAAACGAAGCTTCTTGCTAAAAGCTCAGGATAACGCAATATACTTTCGTGGCGAAGGCCATCAAACACAAGGTGCTCATATACTTCATCGCTTATAATAAAGATCCCTGTTCCCGCTACAATTTCTTTCAGCTGTTGTATATCGTTTGCGCTCAGAACAACGCCGGTGGGGTTATGCGGCGAATTAATGATGATTGCTTTTGTTTTTGGTGTTAAACGTGCTCTTACTGTATGCCAGGGAATGGCATAGTTTGGGTATTGCAACGAAATGCGAACAGGCACAGCGCCGTTTACTTCTATGTTGGGAATATAGCTGTCGTAGGCCGGCTCAAAAACAATCACTTCATCTCCCGGCTGCAAAATAGTTGTAAGCGCTGTGTATATAGCATAAGTGCCCCCGGGGGTAACCGTTATCTGTTCATCCGGATGAATGTTGGCTCCATAAAGGGCTAAAGCTTTTTCTGCGATGCCCTCCCGCAGGGCCGGAACGCCGTTCATGTGCGAATATTGATTAAAGCCATCTTTCATCGCCTTGCAAACCAGCGATGTTAGCTCCTCGCTCATCGGAAAATCAGGAAAACCCTGGCCAAGGTTGATTGCCTTGTGTTCAAGAGCCAGTTGGCTCATTGTAGTAAAAACGGTTGTACCTACGTTAGGTAGTTTTGAAGTTAGCAGTTCCTGAATATTCATCCTTGCCGGTTTGCTTGTTTTAAACGAATAACAACAAAGCAATTTACAGCATTACACTTATTTGGTTAGGGCCATTATATCGGGATCGTCAGAAATATTGTTCATCTGTTTAAGTATCCATTGGTACTTCCATTGAACAAACCTGCTCATGGGCTTTACTGTAAATACCTTAGGATTAGGTAAGCAGGCAATGATCATAGCTGCCTCGTTACGGTTCACATTTTTAGCGGACTTATGAAAATAGGCTTGTGCTGCCGCTTCAACACCAAAAATGCCCGGCCCCATTTCTACGGTATTCAAATAAACGCCCAGTATTCTTTTTTTGCCCCAAACCCATTCAATCATTTTCGTGTAGTAGAATTCCGGGGCTTTTCTTATATACCTGAAAACACCATTGCCCTGCCATAGAAATACATTCTTTGCAGTTTGCTGGCTTAGCGTGCTGGCGCCGGTTCCTCTTATCTTATTTTTCTTTTTTGAGTTGGTTGACAAGCTTTTTTCAAGCGCCTTCCAATCGAAGCCATCATGGTCAGGGAACAGTTGGTCCTCGCTGGCCATAACTGCGAGTTTAAGGTTTGGAGAGATTTCATCCCATTGTACATAATCTCTTTTTAAACCGTAACCAAAAAAGTTGGTAAACTGTGTTATGGTGATTGGTGGCATAACCCACTTGCACACTACCAGGTAAATATTGGATAGAATGAAGAGTATGATGAAAATGCGTAAAAGCTTTCTACAAAAACGCCCGAACTTGGAAGACTTAGTTTGCTTTGCCATTGCGGCGGCAATATAAGTCAAAAGGCAAAACTAAAAGACGAATGTTGTTAAATGTGTGATGTTAATGTACGATGTTAGTTGTACGATGTACGATGTAAAAGAAGGAGAAGTGTGAGTTACGAAGTACGAAGTACTTTGGTGAAATAGGTTTCTTGTTGTCTTATTGTTTCAAGCGCTGGCATCATCGCCTTTCGTAATCAAACCACATGAACAACTAACGCAAGTCCGAAACTAAACAGCCAGCTGACAGCTTTACGGATTCAACTTCACATACTGCAACTTATATTTCTTTCCAACTTTAATTACATCGGAATGGGTTACGTTCATGATAACGCCAACGCCAGCTACACCTAAGGCAATGCCAAGCTTGGTAAGGTTACTGCCACTAAAAACTTCTTCATTATTAATGAGGCCGTTGGCAATATTTAATACAGCATACCCGCCGCCGCCAATCATGAACAACGTTCCGTTTTTGATAAACTCGAAAGATTCGGGCTGTTTAGGGAATGCTTTAATATCATTAATGTGAATGGGAAAAATGCCAAATGTACTGGTGTCTGATATACTGCCTATTGTTGTTACCTGGAACTGCCGGATAAAAAGTGAATCGTGCTTTATTGCCGTTATATAGCCAGACATCCATTGATAGTTATCCAGCCGGAAATCTATATACGAACCGCTCACAAACCGCTGTATTGTTTTGTTTCCTTTTTTTAGTATCACATAGTCTTCCTGTGCCTGAACGCGTAACGCCGAGAATAAAACAGCAATTAGTACCAGAGTTTTAGTCATGCTGATGGTTGAAGATTTAAAACTAGTCAACGGTGCCTTAAATGCAATGTTAAAGTCCATTAACGTACAACCCCACCAACCGTCTATTTGTTTAATGCGGCAAGTATTTTTTGTTGCACATCTTTCAATTCGTCCTGGCTAAGTTTCAATTTACCGCGGGTGAAATTGAGGTCATCTGCCGAATTAATTGGTATAAGATGCACGTGTGCATGAGGTACTTCAAGGCCCACAACCTCTACACCGCAGCGGTTACAGCGAAAAGCTTTTTCAATTGCTTTGGCTATTGGTTGGGCAAATACAAACAACTGGCTGATGTATTCCTGCGGGAGGTCGAAAAAATTATCTACCTCAATTTTGGGTACTACCAAAACATGGCCGCGAACAAGAGGAAAAATGTCCAGAAAGGCAAAGAACTGATCGTTCTCGGCAATTTTATAAGACGGGATATCGCCGGCAATAATTTTTGAGAAGATGGTCATACAGTTGTATTATAAGGCAATTGTAAGCAATATTTTGCAGAAAAAAAGAGGCACAGCCACCGCTGCACCTCTTAAAGTATTTTATAAAGCTTTCTAGATCGTGATATCCTCAACTTTGAATTTCAATACGCCTGTGGGCGCTTTAACTTCAGCAATTTCACCAATCGTTTTGCCGAGTAAACCCTGGCCGATAGGAGAGGACACGGAAACTTTTCCGCTTTTAAGGTCTGCTTCCTTTTCTCCTACAATCTGGTAAGTAAATGTTTTCTTGGTGGCAACATTTGTTATTGTAACCTTGGTTAATATCGAAACTTTGCTTGTATCAATTTCGCTGGCATCAACAATCCTGGAGATGGCAATCTGTGACTCCAACAAAGCCATTTTAGCTTCCAATATTCCCTGAGCCTCTTTAGCTGCATCATATTCAGCGTTCTCACGTAAATCACCCTTTTCCCTCGCCTCTGCAATAGCCCTGGAAGCGGCCGGGCGCTCCACAGTTTTCATATGATGTAGCTCTTCCCGCATTTTTTCAAATGTTTCTTTAGACACGTACATTACGTCACTCATAATCTTCTGGTTTTGAAGGGGGTAAAAAAAATACAACGCCACATCCAATGCGTAGCGTTGCAGTAAATACAAATTTAAAAAACCTTTTTCAAAACAAACAAATTCTGGGGCGCTATTCTCTTAGAGAATTTTAACAGAAAATCATATACTAAACTTGTTTTTTTTGCGTTTCTGATAGAGTAAGGCCGGATATTAATTGAATAATTAAAAAGATCGGTAGCTTCAGGAAATATAAACACTCGCTGCATTTGTCAATCCATTCCCCCATTTAGGAACTTTAAACTAGAATGGTAATGAAAAAACACGAATTCTCCGCAGCTTCCTTCCATCGCTACGATGTTGGTAACCAGGTAAATGGTCATTTTTATTGGATAGGCCATTGTTTAAACGGCATCAGTTATTCTGCCGGGCAAACGTTCAAAGTCAAACAACCGGGACGATTACGCGCAATCAAATTGTTTTCGGAAATGGTGACGGGCCATACCGATGCAAGTATTACCCTTTTTGAGTTTGATGAAAGAAACCATGTATGGGAGAGGCCATTATTGGAGAAACATGTTGAAGTGAATCATTCAACTGATGGCCAATGGCTGGAGTTTAATATGGACGGCATTAAGCTGGATGCGCACAGGCAGTATGGCTTTAAGGTCAGTTGCAATAATGGCGGAATGATTGCTATTGGAGAAGGCAACTGGAGTGAAAAGGACCCATACCCTGACGGCGAAGAATGGACGGGCTCTTCAGAAAATACTTCCGGTTCATTTTATCGCAATCATGACCTGACTTTTTTGGCAACGATAGAGGAGTGAGAAGGCTGAAAGCCTAAAGCACAAGCTTACAACTATTGCGGCACTTAATGCTTCAAGGGGAAAACTATATCCAATCGTTATAGTCAAACCTGCATCCACTTGGTAAACTGGGTAAATCTAATTTTTACCTGAAACCTGAAACCTTACGCCTTCCACCTCACGCCTCACGCCTATATCCCTATCTTATCAAGCACAATTTTCGCCATCAGATAATATGCTTCATGGCTGTAGCCTGCAATATGTGGTGTTACTATAACATTCGGGCGGTTACAAAGATTTTCCAACTGTAATTTTTGTTCTTCTGAATAAGTCTCCAGCTTCTCATTTTCCAGTACATCCAGCGCAGCTGCCGCAATTTTTCCATTGTCAAGTGCCCGGATAACCGCAGCGGTATCTGTTACCTTGCCACGGCATGCTGTAAGGAAATAAGGCTTTTTTTCAAGGCTATTGAAAAAAGCATCATTGGCGTAATGGAAGGTTTCGTCAGTAAGTGGGAGGTTCAGGCTGATGACATCCGCATACCTGGCTATTTGCTCTACGTTGGCTTCATGAACATGATCTTTTGCAAAGTCAAATTTGTATTTATCATGAGCCAGCACAGTTACACCAAATGAACCCAGCAGTTTTGCAAGCGCGCCGCCGGTATTGCCGAAGCCTATAATACCAACAGTTTTGCCAAATAATTCGGTACCCCTGTTCGCATCACGGATCCATTTACCCTCCTTTACTTCATTAAAGCTGCTATCGATTTTGTTCATGAGGTTTAGTATAAAACCCATTGAATGTTCTGCCACAGCATTGCGGTTCCCTTCAGGGCTGCTAACGCAAAGAATGCCCTTGCTTTCAGCATATGGAACGTTTATCAATTCCATGCCGCTCCCCAGCCTGCCAATCCATTTTAGCCGGGGTGCGCTGTCGAGAATATCCTTATCAATCTTTAATCTTGTGGTAACAATTAGGCCGGTTACTTCGGCAAGTGCACCATTTTTTAATTCATCATAGGTAATGGAAGGCAGATAAATAATCTCGTAACCACTACTTTCTAATCTTGTTCTTAAATACTCGTGTGTTTTTGCGGTAATTAAAACTTTTGGTTGCACTGCTGAAATTTTTGTGGGAGCAAAGTAACAATTTTTGAACCACAGAGAAATGGCAGCACGGTGAAACACGGAAAATCTTTTAATTGAAAATTGAAAGTTGACAATTGACAATGAAGAATCGTGGCCATAAAGGCTCAAAAAACGTAAAGGACCGCAAATATTTTTAACTGATAATGAAGGCGCGAAAGTTGAAAATGAATTACTTGATCTTTGTGCTTCTTTTTGTCTTTGCGGCTTTGTGGCTAGCCTTTCATTCTAAATGTTAGCGCTGCAAAGTCTTCTATTGAAAGTTGCTCTGCGCGTTTATTAAAAATCTCATCTTTCAATACATCTTCAGAGAACAGGCTTCGGGATGCATTTCTCAATGTTTTTCTGCGTTGGTTAAAAGACGTTTTTACCACCGTGAAAAAGTCTTTTACAGACCGCATTTCATAAGCATTTGTTTTTCTTACCAGCCTTATAACGCCACTCATTACTTTGGGAGGAGGGTTAAAGCAACCTTGCGGAACATCAAACAAGTATTCAACTTCATAAAATGCCTGTATTAACACGCTAATAATGCCATACACCTTACTGTTGGGTTTGGCCGCAACGCGTTGTGCCACTTCTTTTTGAAACATGCCAATACAAACAGGCACCTGTTCTTTCCAATCAAGGACCTTAAAAAGAATTTGCGATGAAATATTATAGGGGAAATTACCCACTACTATAAAGTTATTTTCGAAAGGAGCGTCAATATCCAGGAAGCTTTTATGAATGATCTTATCTTTTAACTCTGGATACGTGTGTTCAAGGTAGGCTACTTTTTCGTCGTCCAGCTCAACCGCCTTGAAGTCGATATTGGAAAGCTGAATAAGGTGTTTTGTAAGCGCGCCACCGCCTGGGCCTACTTCCAATAATTGTGCAATTGCAGTGTTTTCTAAACTCTTTTCCAGCGCAGCAACAATCTTACGGCAAATATTCTCATCTCTCAAAAAGTGCTGTCCAAGCGATTTTTTTAGTGTGTACTGCATCGTGCAAAAGTAATGCATATGTACGATGTTAGATGTACGATGTACGACGTGAGAAATGCCTGATGTCTGATTTTTTGATGGCTGATGTTGGTTGAGCCCGATTGATATACTTAGTTCTTTATACCTCAAGCACTATGCCTCAGGCCTTATGCCTCAAAGCTTATACCTGATGACTGATGCCTCAGCTAATGGCTAAAAGCTGAGGGCTAACAGCTACTAAAGAAAAGACCCTGCTCTCAAACGAGAACAAGGTCCTTCTGGTTGTCCCAACTTTAACCGACTTATATAGCAAATCTTGCTATTAAATATTGCGAGGGGTTTCCCCAAAATATCGAAGCTGTTTTAACTGCTTTTGCTTTTGGTGCAGCTGGCGCTTCTTGCGGAGCTGCGGGTTTTTCGGGTTGATAGTGGTAGCGTGTGCTGTCACCATTTTGCTTCATTTTTTCTTCGAGCTCTTTTTGTTTTTCATCCAGCTCTTTGCGTTGACGTTGAAGGTCTTCTATTTGATCCTTATTAGTTTCGTTGTCGCGTTGTTTTTCATCCATTTCTTCTTTAGAAGGTTTCGTGTTTTTCAACCCTTCTGTAGTCATCACGTATTCTGTATTTTCGCGCCAGCTATAGCCTTCGTTCCAGTTGTCTTCCCATTCAACATTCCAGCCTCTTCTACGATTGTAGTTAAAGTTTACATTGAACCATTTATAGCCATTGATACTTTCGTCCAGTTCTATTTTCTTTCCTACCGGTACTTCAATAATCACCAATACTTGTTGGTTGTGAAATTTGTTATCTCTTGTAATTGCAAAACCATTTGGTAAAGTAAGTACGCTATCTGTTTGGTTAATTCTGAAGTCTATTTTTTGTGCGTTGGTCTTTGCCAATGCCGGATTAATGCCGTGGCTGAATTTTACCATTTGCAGGTGATAATCTTTGTCGTTGCTTTTTACCACACTCACTCTTACGGTGCGCATAATCAGGCTGTCTTCGTTGATCCCATAAAACAAACCATCATCTTCCCAGTGAATACCGTACCAGTCGCTGCCTTCAAAATTGTAAGAAATCCTTGGAGTGGTTACGAACAGTTTGTTACTGGTTGGCTGAACGATGCTCACTTTTTCTTCAACACCACTTTTTGTTCTGTAGCTGCGAGCGATAGATGCTGCAAGGCAGATGGCGCATATTAAGCCAATTACCCACAAACCGCTGAATATATAACCGATGTAGGGGTTTTTAGATTTTACTCTCAGGATCCTTCTCACCAGCCAGGTAAAAAATGCAAGGATCGGAACACCTAAGAACAGTAGTACCGTAGCCCATGCCAGTGAGGTCTGGTTAAAACCATCAAGGAAGAAAGTTTTAAGTGGCATTACGCTTACACCGCCTATAATCATTCCAATTAAGACTACAAGTAAAATGAAAGCAAGTACACCTGCGAAAAAAAGAAAGAAAGCTTTAAAAATGATGCCTATTACGTGCCCTATTTTGCTGCCATTTTTTTTTGCTGTGGCGCCTAATTCAGTACCCATCTGCTGAGCTTTATCCTTGAACTCTGTGCCCCATTTTTCAGCACGTGTTTTAAAACCTGAAAGGTCTTCCTGGATAGTATTTTTGATTGTGTTCAGATCAACTTTTTCACCGCGCATTTCCAGTTTTTCAGAGGCGGTATTTGCTTCCGGAATTAACGCCCACAGTATTACATATATAACAAACAATGTGCTTCCGAATGATCCGAATATTACACTAGGGAAAGGATCAAAGTGCCAGAATATATTTCTGAAAATGGATGTAATGATGCCTAATAACAGCGGAAAAGCAAATATTAAGCGGGGGATCCAAACTGCGATATCAAAATAAGAAGCTATGCCGCTTGCAACACCTGCGATCACTTTATCATCCGGGTTGCGAAAAAGGCGCTTTCTTATTTCCTCCCTTTGCAGTGTGCGCTTAGGGAGGATGATCCACATTAATATATAGATAAGGAAGCCTGCACCAAATCCACCGATGGTAATTACCGCGAAAAGTATACGAACAATCGCCGGATCAATTCTTAGGTAGTTTGCCAGGCCGGCACAAACGCCGCCTAAGATTTTGTCATCTTCATCGCGGTATAAACGGCCGCGGCCAGTAGATGTATAGCTTTCGGATTCCTGTTTGCTGGTTGAAGAGCTGCCGGCAGTATGGCTGTGGGCCTCGTTGCCGAGCTGAGATTTTACTTTAGTCTCATCATCATCAAAGTCTTCAGGGCGGCCCATGCTGGCGATTATCGCGTTTACATCATCTTCAGTAATGCATGTATTTCCTTTTTTTAAGGATTCGCTAAATAATTCAGCTATCCTACCCTCAATATCATTGATTATCTCGTCACGTCCTTCCTCGTTGGCAAAGAAATTCCTAAGGCTTTCAACATATTGTTTCAATATGTCGTAGGCGGCCTCTTCTATCGGAATCACCCGGCCTTGAAAGTTTATATTGATTACCTTTTTCATGGTATAAAAGTTATTGGTTAGTGTTGGGAGTTTCTGTTAGTTGTCCGTTGGTTTGGGCTGTTATTGCGTCTACTGCGTCTGCCAGTTCCTGCCAGGTTCTTTCCAGTTCGTTGTAAAATTCAAGTCCTTTATCAGTCATGCTGAAATATTTGCGGGGAGGTCCTGAGCTGCTTTCTACCCATCTGTAGGTAAGAAGCCCCGCATTTTTTAACCTGGTTAAAAGTGGATAGAGGGTTCCTTCCAGGATCTGAAGGTTGGCCGCTTTCATGCTATCAACAATATCACTTGGATAAACTTCACCTTTTCGGATGATTGACAGAATGCAAAACTCCAATACCCCTTTCCTCATCTGGCTTTGTGTGTTTTGAATATCCATATCCGGGGTTTTTATTTTTTTATTGTTTCTCCGCTTTCGCGGTGTTTTGTTTCATTGACAACACAAAGATGGGGTAAATTTTAGTACTATGCAACACACAGTACTAGTTTTTTTTTAGTAATGGGCATGAGGCAGTATTCTATAACTTAATAATGAATTGATAATCAATAAATTTGACTGATTTAAATATTTTTGGATTAGGATAAACGGTTCTAAGATTTGATGAATGGTGGTGCTTGTGAATTGAGGGTAGGAGGATTATCATACGCCTTTGCGAGAAAGCTCTTCAGCATAACTATATATACTATTAAACGGTTGCCGATAAAATTAGAAATTGATTTCTCACGAATGGCAGAATGACAAAAATGCTGGAAGTCAATTTTTTAAAATTTGAGTATCAACGCCCACTAGAATCTGGAAGGTTTTTGATGAATGAAATCTAAATAATATGATGCATTTTGTCGTCCGTCCCGAATTTAGAATAGAGTGCGTACTGGATTTAGCCTGAAGACGAGACAAATGAATTTTGCAATACGCCCAATAATATATCCACCGTACAAGTGTGCGACGCAACGATGGCTTAATAGTAGTATTAGCGATTGGCTCCAAAATCAACTTCTTTTACTATAATCGCATTCCTTGAAAAAAAATCAGCAATCGTTATAGCCCTTATTCCGCCTGCATTCGTCCCAATAAATCCTTAATTATCGCATATTTGCAGCGGTAATTTTTAAAAAGAATCATTTTTTTTATTGTGTATCAATCAGTTGCGAAAGGGTGTGTCAAAATAAATTTCCAATTCGTTGGTAAATCCAATTACTAAACGCAACTTTGCGCTCCATTAAAAAAGTCATTGGGATGGCAATGGCACAAAATAAAAATTTATGAGTAATCTTCATTTCACTACCAAACATGCGAACGAGGCTACAGTACAGCGTACCTGGTACGTTGTAGACGGTACCAATCAAACCGTAGGTCGCATAAGCTCTAGAATTGCCGCTATTTTACGT
Source organism: Bacteroidota bacterium (assembly GCA_048498555.1). GTDB lineage: Bacteria > Bacteroidota > Bacteroidia > Chitinophagales > Chitinophagaceae > Danxiaibacter. Next base: position 17,513 of record JBEHXT010000030.1, on the reverse strand, counting down.
GGTAAGAATAAGGCTTATTATACACCTCATGTTGATTGTGGCGATTTCGTAATTGTAATTAACGCTGACAAAGTTACTTTCACAGGTAGCAAGCTAGACGACAAAACTTATATTAACTATTCTGGTTACCCAGGTGGTAAAAAAGAAGAGGTTGCAAAAGATCTGTTGAAGCGTCGCCCTGAAGTTGTAATGGAAAGAGCGGTAAAAGGTATGTTACCTAAAAACCGTTTGGGCCGCAAAATGATCAAAAAACTATTTGTGTACGCAGGTGGTCAACATCCGCATTTCGCACAGCAACCTAAAGAATTAAAGTTCTAATTAACTCATTCCTAATTATCATAAATGGAAAAGCAAAAAAATGCAGTTGGTCGTCGTAAAGAAGCCGTAACCCGCGTTTTCATCAGCAAGGGTGAAGGTAACATTACTGTTAACGGCAAAAACTATACAGAATATTTTCCGCTGGTTTACTTACAGAACCAGGTGGAAGTTCCTTTGAAATCTATCGAATCTGTTGACAAATTTGATGTTAAGATCAATGCAACAGGTGGTGGTTTAAAAGGCCAGGCAGAAGCAGCTAAGCTGGGTATTGCCCGTGCTTTGCTTGAAATTAACCCTGAATACCGTCCTACGTTAAAAGCTGCAGGTTGCTTACATCGTGACCCACGTGGTGTTGAACGTAAGAAATTCGGTCACAAGAAAGCACGTAGAAGCTACCAGTTCAGTAAACGTTAATATTATTTATTTGAGATTTGAGATTGACAATTTGAAATGTTCAATTTTAAATCTGATGAGAGTGATCAAGTCAATCTCGAATTTCAAATCTCAAATCTCAAATTTCAAATTATTCAAACTATAACAATGGAAAATAACACTTCATTACAACAACAATTGCTCGAAGCAGGTGTGCATTTTGGCCACTTGCGTAAGAAGTGGAATCCTAAGATGTTACCTTACATCTTTGCTGAAAAGAAAGGTATTCACATCATAGATTTAAATAAAACTGTTGATGGCCTGCAGGAAGCTGCCGCTGCTTTGAAACAGATAGCTAAGAGTGGCAAAAAAATCATGTTTGTTGCTACTAAGAAACAAGCTAAAGAAATCGTTAGCGAGTGTGCTAAGAAAGTAAACATGCCTTTTGCAACAGAACGTTGGTTAGGTGGTATGTTGACTAACTTCAACACTGTTCGTAAGAGCGTGAAGAAAATGCAGAGCATTGAAAAAATGCTGGCTGATGGCAGCGCAGAAAACATCACTAAGAAAGAGCGTTTGATGCTGAGCCGCGACAGAGAGAAAATGGAAAAAGTATTGGGCGGTATCGCTCAGCTTGGCCGTTTACCAGCAGCTTTGTTCCTGATTGACATCGGACATGAGCACATCGCTTTAGCTGAAGCTAAACGTTTAGGCATCATGACTTTTGGTATGGTTGATACCAACTGTGATCCTAACAAAGTTGACTTCGCTATCCCTTCAAACGACGATGCTACTAAATCAATCGCTATCATCACTAACTACATCACTGCTGCAATAGCTGAAGGTTTGGCTGAACGCCAGGCTGCTAAAGAAGATGATGTTGAAGAAGTTGACAACGAAGCTGAAAAGAAAGCTGCTCGTTTGTTGGCTGAAGCTGAAGCTGAAGGTGGACGTGGTGGCCGCTCTCGTGGTGGCAACAACGCACCTGGTGGAGCTGGTGCTGGCCAACCTAAACGCCGTGTTCCAGGTGGCGCTAGCCGCAGAACTGGTGGCGGTCAGGGTGGTGGTCCAAGAAGATAATCACTTGTATAAATGATAATTGGGTCATTAATCCTTATGTGATTATTGACCCAACTTTTATATATAATCTACCGATCGGTTAAATAAAAATGAAGTGGTCAAATACTTCATTATTTCACCGACATTTATTCATTCAACATTCAAATTATATAATATGTCAACTGTAACAATTACAGCCGCTGATATTAACAAGTTGCGCCAGGCAACAGGTGCCGGTATGATGGATTGCCGTAAAGCTTTAACTGAAACAAACGGTGATTTTGAAGCTGCTATTGACTGGTTGCGTAAACAAGGACAAAAAGTTGCTGCTAAACGTAGCGACCGTGAAGCTAAAGAAGGTGTTGTTATTGCTAAAACAACTGCAGATAACAAAGCTGGTTTCGTAGTGTTGATTAGCTGTGAGACTGACTTCGTAAGTAAGAATGCTGATTTCGTTGCTTTCGCTCAGAGCATTGCTGATGCAGCTGTTGAAAACAATGTAAAAAGCGCTGAAGAACTGAATGAAGTTTCTATCAACGGTGCTAAAGTTGCAGATCTTATCAATGATAAATTAGCTGCTATCGGTGAAAAAATCGGTGTAGCTAAATTTGAAAGAGTAGATGCTCCTTATGTTGCTTCTTATATCCACGGTGCAAACAGAATGGGTGTACTGGTTGCGCTTTCTAAAGATGCTGCTGAAGCAGGTAAAGACGTAGCTATGCAGATTGCAGCTATGAACCCTGTTGCGGTTGATGCTGACAGCGTTCCTGCTGAAACTGTAGAAAGAGAAAGAGCTATCGTGGTAGAAACGATGAAAGCTGATCCTAAAATGGCTGGTAAACCTGATGAAATGATCGCTAAGATCGCAGAAGGTAAACTGAACGCATTCTTCAAAGAGCAGACTTTATTGGCTCAGCCTTTCGTTAAAGACGGAAGCAAGAGCGTTGCTGAATACCTGAAGAGCGTAGACAGCGACCTTAAAGTAATCGAATTCAAACGCGTTGCTTTAGGATAGTTGCTAAGTTGAACGTTTTACGTTGTACGTTTATTGAGGCGAAGATTTGTAGTAAAGAGACAGTACACGTTTAAAATATGAGCCCGGTGCGAAAGTGCCGGGTTTTTTATTGTAGGTATCAGGTGTCAGGCGTAAGGTATCAGGTTTGAGTAATGTAACCTGGAGTTTTTGGGTGCCTATTAAAATTGCGTCTGCAGATAGAAGGTAGATCAAAGCGGTATTTAAAATATCAGTACTCATTAATGCCGGCTTCGATAATTCAGTACGTAATAACCTGATACCTTACGCCTGATACCTTCTCTCGCTTAAATTTCCCATTCTCAATAAAATTCAGGTTCTTTGCAGGCACTTATTCAAGTAAACTGTAATCTACAATTATATGCAGCCTAAATACAAGCGTATTCTTTTAAAACTTTCCGGAGAGGCATTAATGGGTAACCAGGCCCACGGTTTTGATCCTTTTAACGCAGCTGTTATTGAACAGTATGCAAATGATATTAAAGAAATTGTGAATACAGGTGCACAGGTTGCAATAGTTATCGGCGGTGGCAATATTTACCGCGGGTTGAATGAGAAAGAAAGTGGTATTGAAAGAGCTCACGGTGATTATATGGGCATGCTGGCAACAATGATCAATGGTATGGCCATGCAGGCGATGCTTGAAAAAATTGGGGTGTATACCCGTTTGCAGAGTGCGATTAAAATGGAGCAGATAGCAGAGCCATATATTCGCAGGAGGGCGATGCGCCACCTGGAGAAAGGCCGTGTGGTAATTTTCGGTGCAGGAACCGGAAACCCTTATTTCACTACAGATACTGCCGGTTCGCTGCGTGCAATTGAAATTCAGGCTGACGTTATCCTGAAAGGAACAAGAGTTGATGGTATTTACACAGCCGATCCTGAAAAAGATCCTACCGCTACCAAATATGAAAACATTACTTTCCAGGAGTGCATTTTAAAGGGGCTCAAAGTAATGGATATGACCGCCTTTACACTTTGCATGGAAAACAAATTGCCGATCATCGTGTTCGATATGAACAAGCCCGGCAACCTGATGAAAGTAGTCCGCGGAGAGAAAGTGGGAACATTAGTAAGTTAGAAAAAGGCAGCTTAATAGCTGCTTTTTTTGTTTTATTTTAAAAAACACCTGCCGGCAACGTATTGGCGTTTGAGTAACTAAACGGGTTGTTTCGCAGTCTTTTTTCTCTATGGAAATATGTTCTTTACATCACGATAATTGTGTATGTTTGAACATTCCGATTAAACGTATACCAAGTGGATCTTAAAATAAGTCATAAAAGCAAACTGCCTTTACACATCCAGGTTGAGGAGTTATTAAGAAAGCTTATTGCACTAAAAGAATACCAAAACGGTGCTTTTTTACCTAAAGAAGTAGAATTGGCTAATCGTCTTGGTGTTTCCCGCAATACCATTCGCCAGGCCACAAACAAGCTGGAGTATGAAGGGTTGCTGATCCGCAAAAAAGGCGTTGGTACAAAAGTGGCTCCCCAGGAAAAGCTTTCTACCGGCCTCAACAATTGGTATAGTTTCACTAAGGAAATGCAAAGCAGGGGAATAGATGTCTCCAACCTGTTGCTGAAATTAGAAACAGCAAAGGCCAACGAAAAAATGGCCACTTTCTTCAATATCAAACCCGGTACACCCGTTATTAAACTTTCTAAGTTGAAAGGAGTAGGGGACAAGCCGATTGTGTATTTTGAAAGTTATTTCCATCCACGTATCGTTATCGATAAAAAAGACGATTTAAATAAGCCACTGTATGCTTTGCTTGAAGAGAAGTTTGGGATTGTGGCAGAAAGATCAAGCGAAAACATCAGCGCCCGCGCGGCGGGTAAAATTGCCAAAAAGCTGCAGGTAGAAACGCAGGCACCCATCCTTTTCAGGGAAAGATTTGTATACGACCTTGGCGACCGGCCAATAGAATATAATTTGGGCTACTATCATTCTGAAAGGTTTACATATTCAATAGATATTAAGAAGTAGGAGAACACTGTGTGGCGCGAGCCCTTTCTATGTTTTGCGGCGACTCAGCAGTAATTTTCGCGGTAAAACTGGGTTCTTGATGCCGGAAACGTTTTCTTTGGTAATATTTCTTTGCGTTACTTTTCGTTTTTAGGCCCTTAAGGGGCAAAAAACGCTCATCCTTCTCTTTTTGCGGATCAAAAAATCTATGTTCATATGTATGAACATATTGAACAATTGCTTATCTTCAAGTCTAAATGCTGCTCAAAATATGTCAAAGCGATTGCCAGTATTCGTACAATTACTTCCCATTTTTTTCGGATTTTTTATTATGGGTTTTGCAGATGTAGTTGGCATTTCTGCAAATTATATTAAACGCGATTTTTCACTTTCTGATACTGTTACCAACACTTTGCCGTTTATGGTATTTCTTTGGTTTGCTGTGTTTTCGATTCCTACCAGCATCCTCATGAACAAAATCGGGAGGAAAAATACGGTTCTGATAAGTTTTATCATCTCGGCCATTTCACTCGTATTGCCCCTTGTTAGCTATTCGTTTCCAGTGATCCTGTTTGCATTTTGCCTTTTAGGGATAGGCAACACGGTTCTCCAGGTTGCTTTAAATCCTTTACTGGCTGGTATGGTTGATGGAAGCCGTCTTGCGAGCTCTTTAACGCTTGGGCAATTTATTAAAGCAATTGCTTCTTTTCTTGGCCCGATCATTACTGCATTTGCGGTAACCAAATGGGGTAACTGGAAGCTTATCTTTCCTTTGTTCGGAGCAGTCACGATACTTTCAGCCGTATGGTTATTTGTAACACCTGTAAGGCGTGAATCAGCGCCGGTTGCAACCACAACATTCAATAGTTGTTTTAAACTCTTAGCGAACAAACAAATCCTCATGTTATTCATGGGTATTCTTTTTTTGGTAGGGGTGGATGTGTGCATAAACATTAGCCTTCCTAAAATAATTATGGAAAGATGCGGCGTTGAGCTGGGAGAAGCTGGCTTAGCAACAAGCACCTATTTTGCAGCACGCACAATAGGGTCGCTGTGCGGAAGCTTTCTGCTGGCAAAAATTTCCGGAAAGCGGTTCATGATTATTACGATGATTGTCGCAATGATGTGCCTGTTGGCATTGCTGTTTATTTCTCAGCTTCAGGTGATTCATGTACTGGTGTTTATCATCGGGCTTTGCATAGCCAATGTATTTTCCATCATTTTTGCGCAAGCGTTACAAATAGAACCTGAGAAAACAAATGAAGTCTCCGGATTGTTGATCATGGGCGTGGCTGGCGGGGCAATACTGCCTTTTGTTGCGGGCTATGCAGCAGACATACTTGGAAGTCAAAACGGTGCTGTGATTGTGTTAATTGGCGGTATCGTGTATTTGCTGGTCTGTGCATTTGGCATGAGAGAACATGTGCGGGTTGAACTCGAATTAGAATCCCAATTATAAACTCATTTGAACAAGATTATGATTAACAGAAAATGTTTATTGGCAGCGGATATTGGCGGTTCACATATAACAGCCGCGCTGGTAGATGCGGATAGTGGTGCGCTGATTGAGGGTTCATTAATCAGAGAACGGGTAGACGCGCAGGCGGAATCGCACACAATACTATCACAATGGGTAAGCGCTTTTAAAAAAGCGTATAAATCAATTGATCATATATCGCTGGATGGAATTGGATTTGCAATGCCCGGCCCGTTTGATTATAACAACGGCATTTGCTTAATTGAAGGTGTGTGCAAATACAATTCTTTGTATGGCATCAATGTAAAGCAATATGTAGCTGATGCATTTGCGGAGTTTGGCGAACTCACAGTTTCGTTTGAGAACGATGCCTCGTGTTTCGGGCTTGGTGAAGCATGGAGTGGTAAAGCGGCTGGCCATCAAAACGTAATAGCATTGACTTTGGGTACAGGCTTTGGCGCAACCTTTATGATCGACGGAGAAATTTTGCATGAAGGCGAAGGAGTGCCTCCCGGCGGTTACCTGTATAACCTGCCTTTCAGACAAGGAATGGCTGAGGATTATATTTCAACCCGTTGGTTAGTGAGAGAATACAATGATCGTTCAGGAAAACTATTGAAGGATGCGCGCGAGATTCAGCAGGCAGTAACCCAACAAGATGAAATAGCCATTGCGGTATTTAAAGAATTTGGCGAGTCCCTTGCTGAATGTATCGCTCCATGGATTAAATCATTTAAAGCTGACTGCGTAGTTATAGGAGGAAATATTACCCAGGCAGAATCCAGCTTTATGCCTTCAGCTAAAAACTTTCTGAGTGATTTAAATATAGCCGTTCCCTGCGTGCTTTCATTTAATACCGAACAGCAGGCAATAGCAGGTGCCGCTCTTGTTGTAAAGAGAAATAATGCTTCACAAAATAAAGATATAATGAGCTTGAGAAAAAGTACACAACCCGTATTACCACTTACTAGTATTAAGAATGGATTGAAGGATGGAGAATATGACATTTACCCGGCAGCTTCATTAGGAGCAGGCAAGATACATTCCGGTTATGACTCATTAGGCGAATGGATTGTTTCAAACAAGGCAGTGCTTATCGATGGCTTTGGCGGCAATAACTGGAGCGCAATTCGTGAAGGGCTTAGCAAGCAGATACAGCAAATGGGGAAGCATATTCTCTGGTGTGAGATGTCTGCTTTTTTACATAATGAAGAAAAGATCAACACACTTGTTCAGCCTTTTATCGGCACCCGTGGTACCGTATGGGGAAAGCGTACTTCCCTTGGGCTCGAGGATTATTACGATATGGAAAAACTTCGCTCATTAAAAATAGCGGAAGGTTATGACGTAGTGATTTTGATAGGAGAAGGTGCTGCACTTAGCAACTGGGATGCGCCGGTTGTATACATCGATCTTCCTAAAGATGAGGTTCAATACAGGATGCAGGCGAAGAGTATTTATAATCTTGGAGCTACTACGACTGATACAACAGAAGAAATGTATAAGCGCTTTTATTTTGTTGACTGGGTAATGCTTTTAAATCACAAGCAAGAAATAATTGATCGGATTAAAGTTATTGCTGATGGGCAACATGTTTCAACCATCAACTGGGCTTTTTCTGAAAACATAAAAGAGGGCATTCAACATCTTGCCCACAATGTACTTCGTGCAAGGCCATGGTTCGCTGCTGGCGCCTGGGGTGGCCAATGGATGAAGGAAAACATAAAAGGCCTCAATAAAGATGAAATCAACTACGCATGGTCGTTTGAATTAATTGTTCCGGAGAATGGGTTGATCTTTGAAAGTGATGGATGGCTCCTCGAAATAGCATTCGATTGGTTAATGCTGCTTGCCTATAAATCAATATTAGGATCAGATGCCGATCGCTTTGGGACTGAGTTTCCTATCCGTTTCGATTTTCTCGACACATTTGACGGCGGCAATCTTTCTATCCAATGCCATCCTTCCCTTAAATACATCAGGGAAAATTTCGGAGAGAATATAACGCAGGATGAAACGTATTATATCCTGGATTGTAAAGATGATGCACAGGTATATCTCGGCTTCCAGGAAGATATTAGCAAAGAAGGATTCCATGCAGCTCTTACCGACAGTGTAACTACGGGTGAGCCGATAGAAATTGAGCAATATGTCCAGAAGTTTTCTGCGAATAAACATGACCTCTTTTTAATTCCCAATGGAACGGTTCATAGCGCAGGCGCCAACAACATGGTGTTGGAGATAAGTGCCACACCATACATCTTCACTTTTAAAATGTATGATTGGGTACGGCCAGGGCTTGACGGTAAACCAAGGCCCATCAATATTGAGCATGCCTTCAATAACCTCAACTTTGAAAGAAAAGGAGACAAGGTTTGTAAAGAACTGATTTCAAAACCCTCCATACTGGAACAGAAAGAGAACTACAAATTAGTACATGTGCCTACACATCCTGAGCATTTTTACGATGTACACAGGATGGAATTTACAGGCACTGTTGATGTAGAGACAAACAACAAGGCACACGTGTTAATGTTGGTCGAAGGAACATCTGTTACTGTGGAAACTGCCGGCGGAGAAAAACAACACTTTAACTACGCGGAGACATTTGTATTGCCTGCCGCGGCTGGAAGGTATACTATTACAAATAATGGAAAAGAAACCGCAAAGGTGGTTAAAGCGTTTGTCAAATAAATAATGAGCGGTATATCTTAATGCATTTTTAGTGTTGCTTGCTATCGTGTTGTTTGCAGTATAGAAACCGAAAACTGACCAGCATGGAAAAAATATACAAAAAGATACAGGGTGCTGCTGTAGCCGGTTTTATGGCGGCCGCGTTGCTGGCCTCATGTAATACCCAGCCTGCAACGCAGACAAGCCACGAATCTGCCGTTAATACTGATACAGTAAATCTGAAATTTACTGTAGAGGAAGCGCCTGAATGGACTGCTCTTTTTAACAGGCAGCACGGATGGTTTGGCGCTGATGGTATTTTTGCTATACCACTTAATGGTAGTGATTCAACAAGTAGTGATACAGACTCCACCATGTTTCTGTTTAGCGACACAATGCTGGGTGACATAGTAAACGGCAAATTGAAGCCAGGCTTTAAAATGATTCACAACAGCGTTGCTTATATGAAAGGTGTAAGCGCTGATACTGGCTCCATACGTTTTGTATGGGATAGCACAGGTGACCGTAAATCCGAATCTGTATTTATACCCAATACAGCAAAAACGCAACAAGGCGATTATTACTGGATGGGTGATGGATTTGTAAACCAGGAACTGAATAACAACATCTATGTTTTTGGCCATCGCGTGAGGAATATTAGCACCGCTGCCTTTGGCTTTAAAGAAGTTGGCAATACAATAATTGTAATACCTCACAGCAGCCGTGCGCCTTTTAAAGAACTTCGCCAGCTTGATATGCCAGCGGTATATGAAGGTGACGATGATAATCAATACGCATCTTTTGGAGTAAGTGTTTTTGTGAACACACGGGAGGCAAAAGCTCCTAACCCCGACGGGTATATTTACATCTATGGCTTACGTGGAAAAGAGAAAAACCTGCTTGTTGCAAGAGTAAAACCTGCAAGCTTCGAGAACTTTAATGAGTGGCGTTATTGGGATGGCAACAACTGGAATGCGGATATAAAGAAAGTAGCAAACACAACCAGCCGGGCTTCGAACGAGCTTAGTGTCACACCATTGCGCGATGGGCGTTATGCGTTGGTATTTCAAACCGATGGCATTGGCTCAACAGTAGGCTTGCGCTTGGGTACATCGCCTATTGGCCCGTGGGGGCCGGTTATTAAACTATGGGATTGCCCCGAAGTAAAAATGTCAAAGAACATTATTACCTACAATGCAAAGGCACATCCTAACCTTTCAAAGCCGGGCGAATTGCTCATCAGCTACAATGTAAACTCGTTTGACTTTTTTAAAGATATAATGCTGTATCCTGATTTGTATAGGCCAAGGTTTATACGCGTAAAGCTTCAATGAGGGATAAGTGTTGATTGATATCGAGCGCACATGCATGTGTTGTATGTGGCTCAAAAATTATTTCTAATACAGGCTACGCAGGAAAGTATGCCTGTTAAATACGTTCAACATGTTTAGGAAATTGATCTTCCTTTGTATGAGTGTGGCGCAGCTAATGTGCACTCATGCACAATCTTCGAAGCAACCTGCTGATTATGTAAACCCGTACATTGGCACGGCGCATTGTCGCTGGTTTCATTTCACGCCTGGCGCTGTTCCTTTCGCTATGGCTAAACCAGCTCCTTCAACCAATGGGCATTATGGCAACCAAAGCGGATGGGAAGCTGTTGGCTACGACTATCGCCACGAATCGATTGAAGGCTTTCCCAACTTTCATGAATTCCAGGTCGGTGGCGTTGTATTCATGCCTACAAAAGGTGAATTAAAAACAACACCAGGCTTGTTGGAAGATGCAGGTAAAAAAGGTTACCGTTCACGCTTTGACCATAAAGACGAGAAAGCAACCGCAGGTTACTATTCAGTACAACTGAAGGATTATAATATTAAAGCTGAACTCACTTCCACGCCAAGAGTCGCTTTTCAGCGTTATACTTTTCCCGCAGGTAATGACTCCCATATTTTATTCGACATAGGAAATAAGCAAGGTGAAAGCGGAGAAGTGAAAGATGCAAAAGTATATATGACTGAAGACGGGCGAATAGAAGGATATGTGATAACGCTTCCTGTTTATGTACAGAAATATCAGCATGGCGCTGAAGTGGCTATGTATTTCTCTGCAGAGGTGAATAAGAAGCCCACTTCATTCGGGGTGTTTAAAGGAGATACGCAAAGTGCAGGTGTAAAGACGATACAGGGTGTTGGAGCAGGATTGTATTTAACCTTCGATACAAAAGATAAAGAACAAATAACTGTAAAGGCCGGATTGTCTTATACCTCTGTTGAGAATGCAAGGTTGAACCTTAAATCGGAGGCAACTAACATAACATTCGATCAGGCAAAACAAAATGCACTGGCAACCTGGAATAGCTACCTTGGAAGGATTAGTGTAGAAGGTGGCTCGGCAGAAGACAAGGAAAAGTTTTACACCGGCTTGTATCATGCACTGTTAGGCAGAGGATTGGCGAGCGACCTAAACGGTGCCTATCCAAAAAATGATGGATCAATCGGCCAGATTTCCTTAGATGCTAAAGGCAAGCCGTTGCATCAGCATTATAATACGGATGCGATATGGGGAGCTTTTTGGAACCTTACACCGCTGTGGGCAATGGCTTATCCTGAATATTATTCGGACTTTGTAAAGAGCCAATTATTGGTATATAAAGATGCAGGCTGGTTAGGAGATGGCATTGCTACAAGTAAGTATGTATCTGGCGTGGGAACTAATTTTGTTAGCCTTGTAATTGCCGGTGCTTATATGTACGGTATACGCGATTTTGATATAGAGCAAGGTTATGCCGCTTCATTAAAAAATGAACTTGATTATACCAACAGGCCAAAAGGTGCAGGTAAAGCAGACGTTGAGCGCTTCCGGAAATATGGCTATGTTAACCACCTCGATTCTTGCTTTGAAGAATCCTGTTTTTCTGCGTCACACACACTTGAATATTCATTCAGTGCTTATGCTGTAGGGCAGTGGGCAAAAGCGTTGAATAAGCAGGATGATTACAAAGAGCTTATGCGTTTATCAAAAGGCTGGGAGAAAATATTTGATACTTCCATAAAGTTTGTACGCCCACGTTATGCCGATGGCAGGTTCATTGATAACTTTAATCCAAGGCAACCGTGGAGAGGTTTTCAGGAAGGCAATGCATGGCAGTATTCTTTCTACGTGCCACATGATCCCGTTTCATTGGTGAATAAAATGGGGCGCGAGGAGTTCAATACGCGCCTGGATAGTATCTTCCTTATGTCACAAAAAGATATTTTCAGCGGAGGCAAAACAATCAATGCTTTTTCAGGCCTGGAAGGTTTTTATAACCAGGGTAACCAACCTTGTTTGCACATGCCGTGGTTATTCAATTATGCTGGTAAGCCATGGCTTACACAAAAATGGGTGCGTGCTATTTGCAATGAATTTTATGGTACTGAGGGCATACACGGCTATGGTTACGGACAGGATGAAGATCAGGGCCAATTAGGTGCGTGGTATGTGCTTGGCGCTATTGGATTGTTTGATGTGCAGGGTGGTGGATTGAGCAAACCCGAGATGCAGCTGTCTTCTTCTCCATTTGACAAAGTGACGATTCAACTGAATAAAAAATATTATCCGGGAAGCAAGTTTGAAATAGTTACACATAACAACAGCACGTCAAATATATATATGCATCAACCATCGCTTAATGGAACTCCATTAACGAAACCGGTTATCTTATTTGAAGATATTGTGAAAGGTGGGAAACTGGAGTATGGACTTGATAATGTTCCGGATAAAAGCTGGGCAAAATAATCATCTGTTTATTGTTAATGAAATTGTGACAGCAGTCTGTAAACCTGGCAAACAGTTGCTGTGACGTTTCTTAAAAATATCACCATGAAAAAAATATTTCTTTATGCCGTATGTGCGCTAATGTTTCTCTCTTCATACGCGCAAAAAAAGCCCGTTGAATATGCTGACCCGCTTATGGGTACTTCTGAATCCCGCTGGATGTTAAACCCTGGTGCAACGATGCCATTTGGAATGGTTCAGTTAGCGCCCGATAATCAGGGCGGTGTTTGGAAATCTGGGTATGAATATTCTATCAATAATATAGGGGGCTTTAGCCATATTCATTCATGGACGATGGCTGGCCTTTCAGTAATGCCCACAGTAGGAGCGCTTAATACACGCCGCGGCCCTGCAGACGGGCCAACTACCGGATGGACAACCGGCTACCGCTCAAGAATCTATAAAGAAACAGAACAGGCTAGTCCGGGCTACTACGCGGTGAAGCTGATGAATGGCGATATTACAACAGAGCTTACGAGCACAACCAGGGCAGGTTTCTTTCGCTTTTCTTACCCTGAAGAAGAAGACGCACATATTTTGCTGGATTTAGATATTCCTTTTGAAAACACTGCCGAAATACTGGATGCAAAAATTACGCGTGTAAGTGATAAAGAAATTGAAGGCTATTCCAAACAAAAATGGAGCTGGAATGATTACACTGTGCATTTTGTAGTGCGGTTTAACAGGCCGATAGAAGGCTTTGGTGGTTGGATCGGAAACAAAGTGAAGAAAGATACTACTGCAATTGTTGGTAAAGGAAAGATGGGCGCATATGCTGATTTCAAAACCAAAAAAGGCGATGTTATTTTGATGCAAACCGCTATTTCGCTGGTGAGCATTGAGCAGGCAAGATTAAATCTTGAAACAGAGATGAACCCTTTCAATTGGAGTTTTGATGCCGTAAGAGACAATGCAAAAAATACATGGAACACCCTGCTGAGCAAAATTCAAATAGAGGGCGGTTCTGATGTTGACAGAAAGAAATTCTATACCAACCTTTACAGATCGTATGTTGCTCGCACCACATGGAGCGATGTAAATGGCAAGTATGTTGATGTGAATGAAATAGTACGACAGGTAGATAAAAATTCGCCTATTTATGGAAGCGATGCGTTGTGGAATACATTCTGGAATCTTAATCAATTATGGGCACTTGTAAACCCTGATCTTACAAGTAACTGGGTAAGATCTTTACTGGAGATTTATACAACTGGCGGATGGCTTCCTAAAGGCCCTGCCGGTATTGAATACTCGGGTATAATGGAAGCTTCGCATGAAATCCCCTTGATCGTTGGCGCTTATCAAAAAGGCATTCGGGACTTTGATATAAATAAAGCGTTTGAAGCTATGCTTCATCAACAAACCACGCCGGGGGTAGTAACGCCGGAGGGTGGCTTTGCAGGTAATAAATTCTTTTCCTCGTATATGAAGTTAGGCTTTGTGCCAACAGAAGAGGGGCAGGTTTCCAACACATTGGAATATGCTTATGATGATTGGTGCGTTTCGCAGATGGCCAAGGCGCTAGGTAAAAAGAAAGAATATGAAATGTTTATTAAGCGCGCGGGTAACTATAAAAATGTGTTTGATACATCCGTGAAATATGTGCGTATGAAACACAAGGATAGTACATGGGTTAAAGAATGGAACCCTTACTGCTGCACGTCATTCAACGGGCCTGGTTACCTGGAAGGCAATGCATGGCAATACAGTTTTTTTAATCCGCACGATGTTCAGGGTATTCTGAACCTTATGGGTAAAGATGAGTTCAATAATCGTTTGGATGAAGGTTTTGAAAAATCATCCCGGTTTGATTTTAATGCTGAAGGTGATTTGTATGACCGCGTGCCTATCAATCACGGTAACCAGCCTAACATGCAGGCGGCATGGCTGTTCAACTATTCCGGTAAGCCGTGGTTAACACAAAAATGGACAAGAGAGATCATGAATAAATACTATGGTTCTACTGCTTATCATGGTTGGCTGGGGGATGAAGATGAAGGGCAAATGGGAGCATGGTACGTGATGGCTGCAATGGGTTTATTTCAAACAGATGGTGGTGCATCCACAAAACCTTTTTACGAATTGGGAAGCCCCTTGTTTGAGAAGGTTACCATCAATCTTGATCCTAAATATTACACGGGTAAAACATTTACAATTGAAGCGCACAACACTTCTGATGTAAACCGGTACATTCAGTCTGCAACGTTGAATGGGCAGCCTTTAACAAGGCCGTGGTTTTATCACGCTGATCTTGTAAAGGGAGGCAGCCTTGTGCTTGAGATGGGGCCTGAACCCAATATGCAATGGGGCAGTAAAGATGAAGACGCTCCACCTTCGATGTCCGAAAGAACAAAGAAGAAGAAATAAGCAATGAAGTTGTGGGATGAATAGCGAATGATGATTAGTTAATAGTGAAAGGTGAAGCAGGCTAAATGCAAGCTTCACCTTTTTGTTGGCCTTCAATGAAATACAATTGAATGATCAATAGTAAAGTTGACACCTTTTAACAAAGAGACTGCACTTGAGGTATCAATTTTTTCATCCGCTCCGCTTTATCTTTGCTTTAGTCATGTTCAAATGACATCCCTCATTTTTTGATGTGGGAGCTTACATTAATTTTGAGCAACTAATCTTCGGCACATGGATAGAAAAATAGCAGATATACGTAAAGATTACAAGTTACAGTCGTTAAACGAAACTGAATTGGCAGCAGACGCCATGGATCAATTCGGTATATGGTGGAATGAGGCGATAAAGTCAGACATAGATGAAGTCAATGCAATGACGCTTGCAACCTGCGATAAAAATTTAATTCCTCACGCCCGTATTGTTTTACTGAAAGATTTTGATGAGAATGGTTTTGTGTTTTTTACAAATTATAATTCTCACAAAGCAAATGAGATAGCAGAAAATCACAATGCAGCGTTGCTGTTTTTCTGGAAAGAACTGGAAAGGCAGGTACGTATAGAAGGTTTAATTGAAAAGATAGCTGAAAATGAAAGCGATGAGTATTTTCAGTCAAGGCCGGTAGGCAGCCGCATTGGTGCATGGGCAAGCCCGCAAAGTAGTGTAATTCCATCACGAGAAGTGTTGGATGAAAACACACAAAAATGGCTTGATGCATTCGGAGATAATATACCACGGCCAGCTCATTGGGGTGGTTACTGTCTTATTCCACGCACCATTGAATTTTGGCAGGGCAGAAGCAGCCGCTTGCATGACAGGTTCCTTTACACCCGCGCAAACAGTAGTAACTGGCGGATTGAAAGACTAGCGCCGTAATAAATTAATGCATGCTTAAATAGTTAAAGCTCCAGGAAGGAGCTTTTTGTTTATTATGATCGTTGCTTTGATTGAAGCCTACTGCATTCGATCATCTGGCATGATAATCAACAACCACATTATTGATTAAATACTGGTTGCCTTTATATGTACTCTTTGCTCCGGCCGGTGTAACGACAACCACAGATGATGTTCTCGCAGGTAACTTAATGCTTGCATTGCCTTGTATATTTTTTGCGATAAACGAGCGCGTAATCGTATTATACAAGTCAACTTTATCGTTAGATGCTATGTTGATGGTAACGGTCTTTTCTTCGCTATATGGATTGTAATAAAGATAGGTTGGATAAGCCTTGTCCCTGAAAAAATCAGTTGCCAGCAGATCCAGTTGCAGTATGCCTTCTATGTTGGTGTTCTTTATAATGCTGCCGAATATACCCACATGTGCGCTGCCATATACACTGAATTGTGTAACATCCGGATTTTTTCCTGGTACCCATTTGGGGCCATCGCCCTGTGCCACAGGCGCCGGAATGTTTTTGTGTTCATCGAATGTAGACTGTTTAACAATGCCTTCATATCCGATAATACCCTTTGTAATTGATTTCAATTGAGGCAGTGTTTGATGATCATCCGGCATATAATCAGGGTAAAATAATTTGGCTGCATTAGCTGCATTCAACATCCATTTGCCAATAACATTTGCGTATGACTGGTCATATCTTACCAACGGTACCAATGGCCACGCAAGGTCAAATGTATTCATCAGAAACCCATATCCGCCATGATCTACGGTGCTTCCAACAATGCCGGAGATATCCATGCCGTTCCATCTTCCCTCCAATACGCCCCATCCTTCTCTGCATTTAGCAGTGCCGTCAAATGTCCATCGCAGCAATTTTTTTACATCAATGCTATCTCCTTGTTCCGCGTTAAGCCTTGCGGCTGTGTAAGCGCCAAAGGGCATGAGTATTTCATAAAACGTATTGTCTTTTTCTTTAAGCAAACTTTCAATTGCATTTTTGGCTGATGAGAGATATTTTTTATCGCCCCACTTTTTATAAGCGTTATACAACACAAAAGCATGGCCGGCCGCGGCATCCGGTTGTTTGCAAATCTGGCTGATCTTTGGCTTCAGGCTGTCATAGTCAAAAAAAGTGTAGTCATAGTTTCCGTGCAAAACCGAATCTGCCTGGTAAAATTTATTGGCTATGCTTCTGGCAATGCCTTCAAAATCTTTTTCGTTTGGGTACTGGTTGTATACGCCATAAAACAATACGTTTGGATATACATCGTACCACCAGTCCCTTCCATAGCCACCACCAAGCAGTGCCACCTGTGGACAGGTGTTATTCATCATAATATCCCATTTGGTATCTCGGTTAAAGTAGTTTTTTAGCATGGCTACATAATCGAGTTTATGCTGATTGGCTTTGTTAATACCAATCAATGATGCCCCTAATACGCCACCCATCGCCGCTACTGACTCATGAAACATACCCTTGTTGTTAGACG
>JBEHXT010000029.1:0-40369 GCA_048498555.1 Bacteroidota bacterium | reverse complement strand
TTTAATGAAACTAATTTCATTAAACTTTCTGCAAAATCAATACTAGCAATGCATTTAGACGTTTTTACCAACCATTTTTGACTATTATGCCGGAATTTAAACACTTCTTTATTAAAGTAATGGTGTTTTTTATTTTTCATTCGCATATTCGCACATCTACTCATTTGCACATTCTCCTATTCACCCATTTCTACAGCCCCAACACTTCTTTCATGCTATAAATCCCTTTCTTACCAGCCAGGAATTCGGCCGCAAGAACGGCGCCGCCGGCAAAGCCTTTACGATTATGTGCTGTATGTATGATCTCAATGTCATCAATCGCTGAACGGTATTTGATCTTGTGTGTTCCCGGTGCCGGATCTACCCTTTCGCTGATAATTTCAAGATCATCTACATTATCGCTAATGTGGTTAACCCATTGTTTTTTGTTCTTAAAAGCATGCATAACGCCTTCAGCCAAAGTGATAGCTGTTCCGCTGGGTGAATCTTTTTTCTGTGTATGATGAATCTCCTCCAGCATCACATCGTATTCCTGATGCGGTTGCATCATTTTAGCGAGGTATTTATTCAGCTCGAAAAATATGTTTACGCCTACGCTGAAGTTGCTGGCATAAAGTAATGTACCATTTTCCGCATCGCATTTTTCCTTTACTTCAGCCCAACGCTCCAGCCAACCGGTTGAACCGCTAACTACGGGCACACCGTACTCAAAGCATTTCTTGATATTTTCTATCGCACTGTGTGGACTTGTAAATTCAATAGCAACATCTGCTTTTTTAAGATTGTCGGCAGTAAAATCAGCCTGGTTGTCAGCATCTATCTTCAGTACTATTTCATGGCCTTTATCCAACGCAATTTCTTCAATGGCTTTGCCCATTTTGCCGTATCCTATAAGCGCAATTTTCATAATCGATTCGTTTAAGAGCTGTCAGCAATCAGCTATGAGCTTTCAGCTTTGGTATAAATATTTTAAAATACGAGCTATTGTGGTAAAGTACGAGTTACGAAGTACCTAATTGCAATCTGACACACTATACATTAACATCCTTATGCCGCAACCGTTACTTGCCATTATCAATTGTCCATTATCAACTTTCAATTATCACTTAACGATCCACTGCTTCGGAACCGGATTTTTAAAGTTGAACGCAAATGTTAACCCCGGCGCCTTTGTATTAAAATCAAATGCAGGCCTTACCCGCATACTCAAATCCTCACTAACATCAAATTCTTTCAAATGCGCGAAAACAGTAGCATCCACCACGTTCAACCCCCAGGCCACCATAAAAAATATGATGGAATAGTCCCTGTTCCGCCTAAACTCGTTACGATAATTCTGCAGCGCGTTAGCATCTATAGGAAGGCCGGTTTCTTTATTGATCAGCGCCGGGTCTATTTCGTCATAACGGTCATACTCCTTGTTTACGACAATACTATAAGCATCCCTGGTCTTTTTATACCATTCATTATTGTAGAGAAATGTATAAGTGGGAATACCAATAGCAGCGTATACGATCGGGATTTTCCAGTATTCTTTGTTATAAGCTTGTCCCCAGCCAGGTATAATGGCAGAGCGCCTGGTGGCTTTATGAGGATCATGATGCTTTACAACAACGGAATCCTTTTTGGGAACTACAGAGTCCTGTTTGGGATTAACTACGCTGTCAGCTTTAATTGGTGCAGGCTTTGTTGTATCAAAAGTATTCGTCCTTCCAAGCTGCTGCTTAGCATCCTGCGCGTTTACCCGCACAACGAGCATAATCAATACCAATAAAATAAAATGGATCTTCATGAAATGCTACGCTTATTAGCTGGCCTGTACACTCATCAGATCGAGAATTTTGTTCAGCTCTTCCAGTGAGTAATACTCAAGAGTAATGCTTCCATACCCTTTTTTATTATGGGCCATTTTTACTTTAGTTCCAAAATGAGAAGCTAAATTATCCTGTATTCTTTTGTAGGCAGGAGGCAGATCTGATTTTGGTGCAACTTTAACATCCTTATTTTCAGCCTTATACAAGTTGCGAACCAGTTCCTCTGTCTGGCGAACACTCAGCCCCTTATTCTTTATTTCATTGAAAACATACAGTTGCTTGTCAACCGTGTCTATGTTGATGAGCGCTCTTGCATGCCCCATGCTCATGGTTCCATTACGTACACCAAGTTGAATATCCGGTGGTAATTTAAGTAAGCGTATATAGTTGGTTACAGTACTTCTTTCTTTTCCCATGCGTTCTGCCACCTGTTCCTGCGTATACGTCAGCTCGTCCATCATACGCTTGTAACTTAGTCCAATTTCAATGGCGTTCAGGTCCTCACGCTGCAAGTTCTCTAACAAAGCTAATTCAAGTAGTTCAGCATCATTAGCCTGGCGAATGTAAGCTGGCACATCTTTAAGGCCCGCTATTTTAGAAGCCCTGAAACGGCGCTCACCCGCAATAAGCTGGTATTTGCCGTTGGCTAATCTTGAAACAGTAAGCGGCTGAATAATGTCGTGCAACTTTATGGAAGCTGCCAGCTCATTCAATGCTTGTTCGTCAAAGTCTTTACGCGGGTTTTTGGGATTGATTTCAATTTCAGCCAGTGCTATACGGGTTATTCCTGTAGCCTGCTCAACAACTGAGTTTTTTAAATTACCGGTTGTAGTTTTTAAATCAGCATCTATATTTTGCAATAAAGACCTAATGCCTTTACCTAATAACTCTTTATTTTGTTTGGGTGCGCTCATTTCTTTTTTCATAATTTGTACATCAACTTCTAAACGGCTGGTTCATTTTCACGGTGCAAAAGTAAATACCCCCGGCTATATCACAATGTTATTTAGATTTTCACCTTCCTAAAGTACAAGCCGGGAACAATCAGCGGTGCGCTTATGAAATGAAGGGTATTCATTCTGTAAGCAATTAAGTGACACGGTTTTGCAGCTACTCAATAATCCGCTCCTCGTTGGTCATCTTGGTCAGATTATTCTTTTGCAAAATTTCCTTCGCAAGATTGAGATAGTTCACCGAGCCTTTACTTTCTGCATCATATAGTATTACGGGCTTTCCAACGCTGGGCGCTTCACTCAGCCTTGTATTACGATGTACAATAGTATCAAAAACCATTTCATCAAAATGCCTTCTAACTTCGCTAACTACCTGGTTGCACAAACGCAGGCGGCCATCATACATCGTCATTAAAATGCCTTCAATCTGCAAATCAGGATTTAAACGGCTTTGAACAATTTTAATGGTGTTCAACAACTTACCCAAACCTTCCAGGGCAAAAAACTCACACTGCACGGGCACCATTACACTGTTTGCTGCAACAAGTGAATTAACCGTAATAAGTCCTAATGATGGCGAACAATCAATAATAATAAAGTCGTACTGATCCTTAACGGGGTCCAGTATATTTTTCATCACCATTTCCCTGTTCGGATAATTGATCATCTCAATCTCCGCGCCAACAAGGTCAATGTGAGAAGGGATCAGATCTAAATTGGGGATCTCACTTTTCAATATCACATCCGAAGCCGTTGCATTGTTTACCATGCAGTCATACAAGCTGCTTGTGATATTATGCAAATCAAACCCAACACCTGTGGTGCTGTTAGCTTGTGGATCTGCATCTACCAGCAAAGTCCTGTATTCCAGAACAGCAAAACTTGCGGCCACATTAATGGCCGAGGTGGTTTTTCCTACACCTCCCTTCTGATTTGCTACGCCTATTATTCTTGCCATATTTTTATCCTTGTTCCCTTTAAAGGATTTTGAATGTTGCCTTTCTGCAAATAATTCGATTGGTATTAGAAACTGATCGTTTCGAGTGTGCCCGGCAGTAAAAGTTTTTTTCCTGCGGCCTTAAAATCACTCACCGCTCTATCCGTATCAATCTTTATTATCCCAAATGTGCCGTGATGCACACCTACAATTGTATCGCATTTTATAAACTCACTTGCCTTCAATGCATCAGCGGCGTCCATAGTAAAATGCCCCCCGATTGGCAAAACCGCAAATTTCAGTTTGGCCCAAAGCGGAATCAACTGCATATCCATCGTAAGAGCAGTATCTCCGGCAAAATAAAAATCACCTTCGTCCGTGTTAAATACAAAACCCAGCGGATTGCCGCCGTAGCTGCCGTCCGGCATGTTAGAAGAATGTACGGCGCAAACACCTCGTACCGTTCCAAAGCCAAAATCATGGGATACAGGACCGCCTTGATTCATATGGATCGTATTGGTCACACCTTGTTTTTCCAACCATTCCATTACTTCGGGGTTGCCTACACACAACGCGCCAGTTCTTTTGGCAATGCCAACAGCATCGGCTATATGATCCCCATGCCCATGCGATAAAAACAGGTAATCCGCTTCAATACTATTTACGTCTATCCCCTGCGCAGCCGGATTGCCTGTAATAAACGGATCGAACAAAATTCGCTTTCCTTTTACTTCTATAGCAAAACAAGAATGTGCATAAAACGTAAGTTTCATCGGATTATTTTTTAATGTATACCTGCCATTTTTTTGAGCAGCTATATTTTCAAAGGCAGCAAAAATAATTTTTCGCGCCCACTTAGCGAAACAATATTATTCTTTTACCACTACAGCCCGGCATAATTTTACCCACATTTTTGGCAGATTTCCCCGGTAGCCTTGTTCACTCTGCATTCGGGGTGAGCCAAGAAAGCGGTGTATCACGAAAAATCCCAATTAACCCGCCAGTTATGAGGGAAAAGCATAATGCATTGACGGATTTTATCACACCAGCCATGCGATTTTGCTTTATTTTTACCTATCACTGAAATTTTTGTTATGCGTAGCAAAGGAGGCCTCTGGATTTTTCTATCCATTTTACTGCTGCTCGATCTATATATTTTTTCAACCATACGGTCACTCACTCAAAATGCAGGAGAAAAAACGAGAATCATTATTTATTCCGTTTATTGGTGCATTTCAGGGTTGGCGCTACTCACTATCATGCTTTTCCCCTATTGGCAGTGGCTGCAAACGCACCGTTTTTTCAGAAATTATGTTTTCGCAATTCTTGTCGGGCTATTTCTCGCGAAGTTGCTGGCTGCGGTGTTCTTTTTGGTTGATGACGTTAGGCGGGGGGCGCTTTGGCTGATGACAAAAATATTCTCAACCACTGGCGCTCACGTTGTTGAACCTGGCAATAAATTAGGCCGTTCGACTTTTTTAAGCTGGTTGGGAATAATTATTGGCGGTGGTTTATTCTCATCCCTGATGTATGGATTTTCCAATAAGTATAATTACCATGTAAAAAAAGTAAAACTCGCCTTCAAAAACCTTCCACCCTCTTTCAAGGGATTAAAAATTATTCATATAAGTGACATCCACAGCGGAAGCTTTAATGATAAACATGCGGTTAATCATGGCGTTGACCTGATTTTGCAACAAAAGGCTGACCTGATATTATTTACGGGTGATTTGGTGAACGACAGAGCAGACGAAATGAGTGATTATATGGATGTCTTCAGCAGGTTGAGAGCTCCAATGGGTGTATATAGCACATTGGGCAATCATGATTATGGCGATTATATTCAATGGCCCAGCACGGAGGCTAAAAAAGAAAATCTTGAAAAACTGAAGAATGTGCACAAGGAACTCGGATGGCGGCTACTGATGAACGAACATGTGCCTATTGAGAAAAACGGCGAGGCGATAGCCTTGCTTGGGATTGAAAACTGGAGCAGTAAAGCCAACTTTGCAAAATATGGAAAAATGGACCAGGCTTACCCTGGCACTGAAAAATATCCTTTTAAGATTTTGATGAGCCACGACCCTAGTCATTGGGATGCGGAAGTAAGAGTAAAATATCCTGATATCGATCTCATGCTCGCCGGGCATACGCACGGAATGCAGTTCGGTGTTGAAAACCGTTTTTTCAGATGGAGCCCGGTGCAATGGGTATATAAACAATGGGCCGGACTTTACCGCGAGGGCAGTCAAAAGTTATATGTAAACCGCGGATATGGTTTTATCGGCTACCCCGGCCGCGTGGGCATTCTGCCGGAGATTACGTTGATTGAACTAGCGTAGAGAGAGATGTCTAATGTCTGATTTGGGCGTTTGATTTTTTGATAGCTGATTTTTTGATATTGGATGTCTGTCTTAGCAAAGGATTTCAAATCAAGATAATCCGGTCTTTTCCGCAATTGGAGCTTCTCAAAAAACATTAACAGGTACACTTCAGCGGAGCCAAGAGTTGACAGCTTATTGCTGACAGCTCTTAGCTACTTAGCGAATGAAACCTTGAAGCAATTCTTGCCATTTTGTATGGAGTAAGATATTTCTCCTTTATGAACGTTTACAATCCTGTTTACAATTGGCAAACCAAGGCCAAAACCTTTTTCGCCCTGTGCATTGCTACCGCGGAAGAAAGGAATGAACAGGCGTGATGTTTCAGTTTCAGTTAAGGTTTGCCCAGTATTCAGAAACGAAAGGGTAACACTATGCTCATCTTCTGCAAGTATTACATCAACGCTTTTATTGTCGGAATAATAGTAGGCGTTTTTCAAAAGATTGAAAAACGCGGACCTTAACAAAGGCTCGCTTCCATGGATAGATAGTGACTGATCATCTTCAGGAATCGTTAAAAAATCAACGGTTATATTAATGTCGCTGAAAGATTTTTTTACAAAAGCGATGGCTTCGTAGAGGATTTCATCCAACCGTACAAAATTCCATTCCTTGTTATAATTGATCCTTTCATACTGAGAAAGCGTAAGCAGTGAGTTGGTAAGATCTATCATATTCTGCTGGTCTTCTTTTAAAGACAACATCACTTTTGTAAAATCTTCATTATCCAGGTTTCTCCGCAAGGCCGACTCAGTCTGTGAAAGCATACTAGCCAGCGGTGTCCTTAATTCATGAGACGCATGATGCACAAAACTCTTCTGCGCCTCAAAAGACTTATCTAACCGGTCAAGCATGTCGTTAAAGTTAGATACAATCAGTTTCAGCTCTTCATAACTGTCTCCTACATTAATACGCTCCTTCAGATTATTGGCCGAGATGCTATCCATCTGGTTACCCAATTTTACCAACGGCTTAATGGCCTGGTTTGCGTAGGCAAATGCCGCAAAAGCAGCAAGCACAATACCTCCAAGCAACACGCCACCCATAATAAGCCTTAATTTCTCAAGCCTTCCTTTACCGTTCAGGTCCCATCCTGAAGCTATAAATATGCAATTCTGGTCACGAAAATAAATGCCAACATTTTCCCTCTCCCCATCATCAAATTCGAAAGAGGGCCTTTTTTTTATTTCTTTCAGCAGCTGCGTTTCAGGCCTTTTTACAAAAAGCGTATCGGGGCTCCTGTAAAAAATTGAACCTGTACTGTCTACTCCGATAACGTATACATCTGCAAAAAAGCCTGCAGGATAACGGTCCACCTGATCCTGTACGCGCGCAGGAAGGCTGTCAATCTTGAACTGGTGTTGATATGTTATCCATACTTTTGACCAGAGCCTGTTGATATAAGCCTCCTTTCGCGTATTGGCATAAAGCAGATAGATTACACTAATACAAGAAATAAGAACAACCGAAACCAATAAACATAATAGTAAAGAAAACTTGAGTTTTAAGTTCATGAGAGCGATGTTTCTCTTACATAATAACCGAAGCCTGGTTTGGTATGTATTAATTTGGTTTCAAAAGGCTTGTCTACCTTGTTTCTTAAAAAGCTGATATATACCTCGATCGTATTTGTGCCTGTATCGAAACTCAGATCCCATACTTTTTCCAGGATATCCTGTTTAGCAATTACTTTTCCTTTGTTTTTACACAACAAAACAAGCAGGGCAAATTCTTTCGCAGTAAGGTTTATGTTTTTTCCACCCCTTGTTACGGTCTTGTTTTCCATGTCAATTTCCAGGTCGGCAACAGATACTTTTTCAGCAGGTTCGCTTGCAGCATCGGCTCTCTTGAGAAATACTTTAATGCGTGCAAAGAGCTCGTCAAAATGAAAAGGTTTTACAATATAATCATCGGCACCAAGGTTAAAAGCATCCATTTTATCCTGCAATTCGCCCAGGGCGGTAAGCATAATAATCGGAATGTTTTTGTTCAGCGCCCTGAATTCTTTGCATAATGCCAGGCCGTTTTTGTAGGGCAGGTTGATATCCAGAATAACGAGAGAATAGTTATGCTGTCTAAACATTTTTTCGGCAATCAATCCATCATAAGCAACGTCGGCATGGTATCCCTGGCGGGCTAGCTCATCCTGCATAACCTGGCTAAGTTTAGGTTCATCCTCAGCTAAAAGAATACGGTAAGTGTTTTCCATTATTTTTACCTGATTTTATATAAGAAATATTTAAGGAAAATTAAATACAATTTAATGAAAAAAACAATTTTAACATTATCTATTTTCTTTATACAGTTTTTATATGCACAAAGCCCACTAACTACGTTTGAAAAAAGTACCGGAAAACAAACAGTTACATATTTTGATTGCATTAAGTTTTATCAGTCTTTATCCGCAAGTTTTGGTAGCTTAAAAATAACTAAAAAAAACATTACAGACGCAGGCCTTCCACTACATTTATTGATTTATAGCGCTGATAAACAATTTGATCCGTCCAAATGGCACCAGCAAGGCAAGGTTGTGATACTTATCAATAATGGCATCCATCCCGGAGAGCCAGACGGTATTGATGCCAGTATGATGTTGCTGCGTGATGCCTGCACAGGTAAAATAAAAGTACCGTCTAACGTAATACTGGCCGTTATCCCCATTTATAATATAGGAGGCAGCCTTAACCGCACAAGCTTTTCGCGCGTAAACCAGGATGGCCCTGAGAGCTATGGTTTCAGGGGCAATGCACAAAACCTTGATCTTAACCGGGATTTTATTAAATGCGATAGCCGCAATGCAATAGCTTTTACAGAGATCTTTCAAGAAGTAAACCCCGATATTTTCCTGGATAACCATGTAAGCGATGGCGCAGATTATCAATACACCATGACATTGCTCACCACCCAGCACAACAAACTTGGTGGCGAGATAGGCAAGTTTTTGCACGATGAGTTTGAACCGGCGTTGTACAAAGGCATGAACAAAAAAAGCATGCTGATGACACCCTATGTAAATTTTGAGGACGGAGATACACAAAAAGGCTGGACGGCTTTTTACGACGCGCCCCGTTACAGCAGCGGCTATGCAGCATTGTTTCAAACCATTTCTTTTATGTCAGAAACACATATGCTAAAACCTTTTAAAGACAGGGTACTAAGCACCTACGCGCTTATGCAGACAATGATTGAAGAAGCTTCAAAGTATGCAGATAAAATTGTAGCCACAAGAAAAGCATCAATTGAAGCGGTAAAAAACCAAACAGCATTTGCACTGAGCTGGAAAGCGGATACAGCACGTTTTGACATGATCAACTTCAAAGGTTACAGAGGAGACAGCATTGTGAGTGCAGTTACTGGTATGAAAAAGCTGTTTTACAACCATGAAAAACCATTTGAAGCGCCCGTTAAGTTTTACAATTATCTAAACGCTGTAAATATTACCGCAAAGGCTAGGGCATACATTATTCCGCAAGGATGGCACAATGTAACGGACCTACTGGCTCTGAATGGCGTTAAAATGCAGCGGCTCAAAGCCGATACCATAATTGGTGTTGAAGTTTCCCGGATAGAAGATTATAAAAGTTATCCCAAACCTTTTGAAAAACACCACCGCAATTACGATGTAAAACTAAGCAGCAGCAAACAAACTATGCAATTCAGGCAGGGGGATTACATTGTTTACACCGGCCAGGCGGCCGACCGTTATATTGTTGAAACCCTTGAGCCGCAAAGTGATGACAGCTTTTTTAGCTGGAATTTTTTTGACGCGGTACTTCAGCAAAAAGAAGGCTATAGCGATTACCGTTGGGAAGATGTTGCCGCTAAATTCATTGAAACGCATCCCGAGGTGAAACAACTGCTGGATGAAAAAAAACAGAAGGACAGCAACTTCGCCGCATCAGCCAAAGAACAATTGCGATTTGTTTATACGCACTCTCCATATTATGAACCAGCGCACATGAGATACCCGGTTTATAAAGTTAATTGATAATTGACAGGTGATAATTGGCAATGTGTCCGAAAGCTTCATTTAGTACACATTGTCAATTTTCAATTTTCCCTTGTCAATTAACAAAATCCCCATCTCAAAAAGTCGGGCATCACTTTCGCCCAGGTTACAATGTCATGGCGGCCATCGGGAAGTTCTTTATAACAGATGTGTTCATCGGTAAAGCCTTTGCCTTTCAGTTCTTTGATAAGATCTAATGCATCGTCAATGCTATCGATAATCCCGTTGTTGTTGCGATCAGCTGTTTCATCAAGCGCGCCGCATTCTATAAAAAATCTCATCCACGGGTAAAAGTTGCCGCTGCGCACCTGCAAATGCATCAAACGGTCTTTATCATCAGAATAGCCATCTTCGTAAGACTTTCTTCTCCACCATAAAGCTCCACTGAAAAGGCCAACTTTGGTAAATTCTGCCGCATGATTCCAGGCGATATCCATCGCGCTTAATCCGCCCAACGAAAATCCTGCAAAGCATTTTTCTTTAAACGAAGGGATGTTGTATGATTTGCGAATGAACGGTATAAGTTCATCCAGTATAAATTTTGAATAAAGCCCTGCTTTTGCTCCCAGCCCCTGGTAATCTGCGCTGTATGATACGCCGTATTCCATTTTTCTTTCCGGTCCGCAGTGAATGCCAATACAAATAAGCGGAGCAATAACAGAGGTTGAGATCATGTTGTCGAGCATTGCGCCAAAATCCATGGTAACCAGATCTTGCCCATCATTTATCAGCAATAAACTAAGATTTTCAGGATGAGATATATTTTTCGGCAAATAGGCGTCAATTGTCACCTCTCTATCCAGAAATACAGAATAAATGACTTTTTGTTGCACCAGCAAGCTATTATACACACGGGTTCTCGACATTCTCATACGTTCAAAAATAAGTAACAAACAGCTACCGGGGATAAAATCATGATTTGTGGGAGCTTGATCCAACTAACATATCACTATTTTTTCAAACACTTTTAGTTGAGGAAACACAAAAAATATTCTACATTCAGTGGGTCATTTTTTATTCAATAATAAGGCTCCATCGTTGCAATAATAATGAGAAATGTACACCTGTAGCATCTTTGATCATTAAAAAGCAACGAGACTATATAACTGGTGTTTATGAAAAAAATTGGGATTATTTACGGACAGGAACGGACATTTCCTCAGGCTTTTGTTGAATATATCAATAACCTGAATTTGCCCGACATAACGGCTGAATATGTTAACGTCAATAAAGTTGAACAAGGCGTCCCCTCTCCTTATGCTGTGATTGTTGACAGGATCAGCCATGATGTACCTTTTTACCGGGCTTACCTGAAAAATGCGGCTTTAAACGGAACCGCGGTAATTAATAACCCATTTTGGTGGAGCGCCGATGAGAAATTTTTTAATAACTGCCTGGCAACCAAGATAGACGTCCCCGTTCCTAAAACTGTTATCCTTCCTTCACACGATATGCCAGAGGAAACAACCGAAGAATCTTTCAGTAACCTGTCTTACCCGCTCGACTGGAACGGCATTTTTGAATATGTTGGATTTCCTGCGTACATGAAACCTTTTGCAGGCGGCGGCTGGAAAAGTGTGTACAGGCTTGAGGATGCGACGGACTTCTTTTCAAAATACGCCCAAACAGAAAAGCTGGTAATGCTTTTACAGGAAGAAATTGTTTTTACAGAATATTATCGTTGCTACTGCGTTGGCGGCAAACAAGTGCACATCATGCCATATGAACCGCGCAACCCGCATCACCTGAGATATTCAGCAAACTTCACTCCTTCCGAAGAATTGTATAAAGAAATGGAAAGTATTGTGTTGCGCATCAATCAGCATTTGGGATACGACTTTAATACTGTTGAACTCGCTGTACGTGATGGAGTTCCTTACGCAATTGATTTTTGCAACCCAGCTCCTGATGCAGACAGAAATAGTGTAGGAGAAGAAAATTTTGCCTGGGTGGTGAAAGCCATGGCAAATTTTGCAATTGACAAGGCCCGTTCATTTGATCCGGGAAACGGGGCAAACAACTTAACATGGGGCGCGTTTATAAAACAGAGCGTACATGCCGCGGAAAAGAATGCTGCGGATAACGTTTAAAGTATAAAAAATCAACCTAATTTAGACTCCTTTTTTTCAAGTCCGGCCTTAAAATAAAAACAGCGTAATGGCAGACATTAACTATAGCAATTTCACCCTTGGTGTTGAAGAAGAATACATGGTAATTGACCCGGTGACGAGAGAGCTCAAAAGCCATGAGCAACAGATTGTAAATGAAGGGCAAAAGGCCATAAAAGACAAGGTGAAAGCCGAAATGCACCAGGCCGTAGTAGAAGTGGGTACTGATATTTGCCGTAATGTGGAGGAGGCTTATCATGATGTGATGACGCTGCGTAAAACTATTTCCGAAATAGCCGGCGACCTTGGCTACTGGCTTGGAGCAGCAGGCACACATCCGTTCAGCCACTGGCAGAGCCAGCTGATTACAGACCACGCACGCTATAGCCAGATTGTAAATGAGTTACAGGAAGCTGCCCGCAGCAATCTCATCTTTGGCCTGCACGTACATGTGGGTATGGAAGACAGGAAAATGGCGCTCCACATCGCAAATTCTGCCCGTTATTTTCTACCTCACGTGTATGCCCTAAGCGTTAATTCACCTTTTTGGGAGGGCAGGCTTACCGGTTACAAATCTTTCCGGACAAAAATATTCGACAAATTTCCAAGAACAGGTATTCCCGATCATTTCCAGAGCATAGAGGCATATGACAATTATGTCAATCTTCTGATTAAAACAAATTGCATTGATAATGCTAAAAAAATCTGGTACGACCTTCGTGTCCATCCATTTTTTAATACGGTTGAATTCCGCATTTGTGACGTGCCGCTTACTGTTGACGAAACTATTGCCATCACGGCTCTCTTCCAGGCTATATGCGTAAAGTTGTACAAGCTTCGCACGCAGAACATGAACTTCATTTCTTACCACCGCGCACTCATCAACGAAAATAAATGGCGCGCCAGCCGTTACGGCATTGATGGCGCACTGATCGATTTTGGCAAGGAAACCGAAGTAAATACAAGGGTGCTGATATTTGAATTGCTTGATTTTGTTGACGATGTGGTTGACCATCTTGGAAGCCGTAACGCGATATCGTATATCCATAAGATGCTTGAACACGGAACGGGCGCCGACAGACAGCTAGAGGTATACAATAATAGCAACAGCCTGGTGAGCGTGGTAGATTATATTCATGATAATTTTCTTAAATAATGCGCTCAATCATTGGCTTTCTGTTAAAATAACCGCATATTCCTACTAAAAGCATCGGAGAACCCTATAAAACTTGTTTATCAAATAAATTTCCTCACTTTTGTTTGTTTAATAAAAGTTTCAATGCTTTCGAAAAAGACTCAATATGCGTTTAAAGCGCTTATGTATCTGGCACAGCAAAAAGAAGAAGGACCTGTTTTAATAGCTGAGATTTCAAAGAAGAAAAAAATTCCCTTGAAATTCCTGGAAAACATCCTGCTCGAGTTAAAAAAAGCGGGAATCCTTGACAGCAAGAAAGGAAAGGGCGGCGGTTACTTTTTTGCCAAAGATCCGGCCAAGGTTTACCTGGCGGAAGTATTGCGGCTGATTGACGGCCCCATTGCCCTACTCCCCTGCGTTAGCCTTCATTTTTACGAGAAATGCAAAAATTGCGATGAAAAACATTGCGGCCTTAACCGGGTTATGTGCGAGGTTAGAGATGCTAATCTGGCGATACTGGAGAAAAAAACGGTAGAAGACATTCAGTAAAATGTACGATGTTAGGTGTCCGATGTTAGATGTGAACGTTTGGAATCCGCAAGTATGAAGTACGATTTACGAAGTGCCTAATTTTGAAATTGCTACAGTTTCTGCAATTTGCCTATGTTGAAAAAATTGCAAGAAATATAACATACCGATCTTTATGCCTCAAACCTTATGCCTTACGCCTCCAACCTTATGCTCAGGCCTTATGCCTCAAGCCCTATGCCTCAGGCCTGAAACCTGATACCTAATAGCTTATAGCTAAAAGCTTTTCCCTATCTTCGAAACCAGGCAATTTTATTCCAACGGATCCTGGATTGTTTGATAATTTTCATTTTGTAATTCCTTCTAAATAAATAACCGCCCTGCAATAGGGGTAAATGCCATGTCCGTTGTCATACTATTGAACAGGCTTATCGGATGGATTGATCAATTAAACTAAATTGTCAGGAATGAAGATATTTATAACAGGCGCAACAGGCTATATAGGAAATAATCTCGCATTAAGGCTTGCAAAAGAAGGCAATACGGTTCATGCATTAATTCGTTCCGTTAACAAGGCACCGTTACTGAATCATCCCAATATCAAACTTTTTGAAGGCGATATAACAGAGCCCGCATCATTGGAAAAAGCAATAGAAGGCTGTGACCAGGTATACCACCTTGCTGCTTTTGCAAGAGTTTGGGCTAAAGATGTAAGCACCTTTTACAAAATGAATGTGGAAGCAACACGTTTTGTTTTAGATGCTGCCAGAAAATGTGGTGTTCAGAAGATGGTATTTACTTCAACCGGAGGCGTTTTAGGGCCATCTGGAAACCACCCGGTTAGAGAAGATGATGAAAGATTAGGCAATGTTTTTAACGAATACGAGGATACAAAAACGCAAGCAGAGGATCTGTGTAAGGAATATTGTAACAAATACGGCATGCACATCGTTATTGTAAATCCGCCCCGTATTTATGGCCCGGGTATTGAGTCCGAAAGCAATGCGGTAACCAGGCTTACGAAATTGTACATGAGCGGGAAATGGAAAATAATGCCGGGTGACGGAACTAAAACAGGAAGCTATGTGTACATTGATGATATAGTGAACGGACATATGCTCGCCATGCAAAAAGGAAGAAGTGGAGAACGGTATATTTTATCCGGCGTAAATGCTTCTTATAACGAATTTTTTGATATATTAGGAGACATAACAGGAAAAAAACTGAAGCTGATAAAGTTACCCGTATGGGCCATGATGCTTGCCGGCTACCTACTGATGATAAGAACAAAGCTAACAGGAAAGGCCCCTTTACTTACCCCAAAATGGATCAAAAAATATTTTTACAACTGGTCGCTAAGCTGTGAAAAAGCCGAACGCGAACTTGGCTATACCTATATTCCATTAAAAGAAGGTCTGCAAAAAACAGTCGACTGGATAAAACAACAAAATAAAGAATGACACCAACCTATTTCACTTTAATTACAGGAGCCAGCAGCGGCATTGGCAAAGCGCTGGCTATAGAATGTGCTAAACGTGGAATGAACCTGCTGCTAATCTCTCTACCCTGCAAAGAACTTGACACGCTTGTTGAACACATCCGGGATAACTTTAGCGTGACGTGTAACGGCTTTGGAATTGACTTATCGCAGCATTGTTCGTCTACAGCAGTATTTAATTGGGTAAAGGAAAATAATTACCGGGTAAACGTTTTAATCAACAACGTTGGAGTAGGATCAAAAGGCGCGTTTGAAAACCTGCCGCTTGATTTTTACGTTTCGCAGATACATCTCAACATCACTACAACCAGCTCACTTACGCGGTTGTTTATGGAAGACCTTAAGCAAAACGCCCCTTCTTATATCCTTAATACAGGCAGCATGGGAGGATTTTTTGCTATGCCCCATAAATCAGTTTACGCAGCATCAAAGGCATATGTGTACACATTTTCAAGATCGCTTGCACTTGAATTGAAAGATTATAATATAAATGTGAGTGTGCTGTGCCCTGGAGGCACAGACAGCAATGCAAATACAACTGCGATAAACGCGGACTTAAAAGGGCTCGCGAAAAAATCTATTTTGCAACCGGAAGAAGTGGCCTTTGTAGCAATAGACCAGATGTTGAAAAAGAAGGAAAGGATTATTCCCGGAACCATCAACCGGCTAGGCTACAGTATTAGCTGCATTGTCCCTGAGTTTGTAAAGAGCTACTTTATTCGCCGGGCATTTAAACATGTGGGAAAACACAATTATTAGAAATTTCAGATTTGAGATTTCAAATTTCTAACCACCGAACTATATATTAAAAAAGAAGAGGTCGAAATTCAAATCGCATCTTGTACAACAACAATTCGCGCATTTGAATTTCGACCCCAATTTCAAATCTCAAATTTCAAATCTGAGATTTCCTCTCTAGAACCATGGCCTGCCAACAGCTTCACGGAATGGCCAGGGCACAGAAGCAAGTATTACGATTAACGCAATCAGGAAAAGCCAAAATGCTTTTTTACCCAATCCTGCGGTAGCAACGCCTTTCTTTACAGTGCTATAACCAACTGTTATCAGGGCTATAGATAATATCATTCCAACAGGATGCTCTACCCAATAAAAACGATAGAAAGCATCTTTCATTACGCTTGTTCCAGCAGGTAATGTACTCATCAAACCATAAGGCCCAAAAACCCATTGGTATAACCCAATTAAAAGAGTTGTGTGTGCGCTTATCAGCAGAAACAATCCGGCTTTTCTATCTCCGTTATTAAATTTACCACCGGTATTTTTCACCCTAAGGCTTTTAAAAATAGATACCAGCAACAAAATCAAAATAACCCACCGTAAAAAACTGTGTAAATGCAATAGTCCTGTATACATGTTTTAAATATTTAGCAATGGAATAAACCCACGTTTTCAACAACCCGTGCGAATATAGAGCATAAAGTGGAAATACAAGCTATTAGCTATCAGCCGTCAGCTATCAGCCAGTTCAGTTCTGATGCGGTTAACTAAGATTAGCTGGTTGATTTTTCAGGGCGGTTTTCAAAAATCCTATCGACATCGCTGTTTTATGCTGTGGGATCACACCCCTAGTTTTTTCCTGCTAAAAGCTGATAGCTGACGGCTGACAGCTAATAGCTTATTACATTTGCCACCATGAGGACTAATATTCTTTCTTTTATTACCGGATTTATACTAGTGGCATTCATTTCATCCTGCGGCAGCAATGATCAAAAGCAAACAGTAAATGAACCAGCCAAAAAAGATGAAATACCTGCTTATGTAACAGCCTTGAAAAAAGCTGTAGCTCAGCAACCTGATAGTGCAGGGCTTCGTTTAAAATACGTCGCTGCGCTTGACAGCATCGGGCAATTTAAGGATGCGCTTGTTCATCTGGATACGCTGATTAAGAAAGATAGCCTCAACTATGGTTTTTGGTTCACGCGCGGACAAATTGAAGAAGATGCAAAAGATTCTGCGAGTGCAGAAAGAAGTTATATCAATGCGATAAAAATATATCCATCCCCAGAGGCGCAACTGGCTCTTGCTAACATGTATGCGGAGCAAAAAAACGACAAAGCGCTTAAAATCTGCAACAGGATTCTGGATATGGGATTGGGCCGCGAATATGATGCACATTGTAATTTTATTGCAGGCGTGTATCATTCCCGTATGAAGCATGCGCCCGAAGCCATTAAGTTGTTTGACCAGTGCATTGCAGCCGATTTTACTTATATGCCCGCGTATATAGAAAAAGGGCTTGTTTACTTTGATAACAAACAGTATGATCAGGCACTCAAAGTTTTTCAGTTTGCCTCATCAGTTAATAATTTATATGCAGATGCATATTATTATATTGCACGTTGTTACGAAATGACCGGCAAAAAGGATAGCGCTATCATGAAATTTCAACAATCGCTCAGCCTGGATAAAAATCTTACCGAAGCGAGAGAAGGCTTGAAAAGATTGGGGGAATGAAGGATTTGAAATTTGAGATTTGAGATTCAAGATCGCCGTGTTTCGATAGTGTGGTTCCTTTTTAACTTTTCACAATTCACTGTTGACTTTTTTTGACTTTTAACTTACACCACATGCCAATCATCGCACCTTCATTTTTAGCATCGGATTTTTTACGCCTGGCAGATGAATGCGCCATGGTTAATGAGAGCGAAGCGGAATGGTTCCACCTGGATATAATGGATGGCCGTTTTGTGCCGAACATCAGCTTTGGCCTTCCAGTGGTAGCAGCCATTCGCAAAACCACAAAAAAGACCTGTGATGTCCACCTGATGATCGAAGAACCTGGCAATTACGCCGAAGCATTCAAAAATGCAGGTGCCGACAATCTTTGCGTGCATATTGAAGCCTGCCCCAATCTACACCGTAACATTCAGCAAATAAAATCATTGGGCATGAAAGCCGGGATTGCGGTTAATCCGCATACGCCGGTAAATTTCCTGTCCGATATACTTCAGGATATAGATTTTGTAAACCTCATGAGCGTAAATCCGGGTTTTGGCGGCCAGGAATTTATTCCATACACCTTAACCAAGATTGCCCAACTGAAGAAAATGATTAATGAAAGAAATCTTTCTGTCCTTATTGAAATAGATGGCGGCGTAACATTTGAAAACGCACAGGAAATTGTTGCGGCAGGTGCCGATGTTCTGGTAGCCGGTAGTACCGTTTTCAGGGATAAAGATCCCAAAGCAGCAATTGCAAGGCTAAGGGCAATCGCATAATATAAAAATATCTGTGCTCCATTTCCTGATCGACAATAAGACCTGTCCGGTCAAAAAAGAGATTATTATAGTTCAACAGTGAATAAAACTGCTTCAACCAGATAATTACTAATATTCGTTAATATAGACAGTTGTCCATTTTATTCACTTAATTTTAAATAATTAGTTCTCCGTATGTTCTGAAACTGTAATTTTACCCCCCAACATTCGTAAATCGAGTATGCCGCAATACCCAAATAGACAATTTTTAGATTTTGAACAGCCGATCAGGGAGTTGTATGAACAGATCGACCAGACCAAAAAGATGGCTGAAAAAAATCAAAAAATTGATTATTCTTCCAACATTCAGCAGTTAGAGGATCTGATTGTTGAAAAACGTAAGGAAATCACCGCCAACTTAACACCATGGCAGCGTGTGCAGCTTAGCCGTCATCCGGACAGGCCGTACACCATGAAATATATTGAGAAAATGACCACGGGTTTTGTTGAATTGCATGGCGACAGAAATGTTCGTGATGACAAAGCAATGCTCGGCGGTTTTGCTCAGATTGATGGCCACACAGTAATGCTCGTTGGCCAGCAAAAAGGTATCAACACTAAAATGCGTCAGCAACGCAACTTTGGTATGGCCAACCCAGAAGGCTACCGTAAGGCGTTGCGCCTGATGAAGCTGGCGGAAAAATTCAACAAGCCTGTCATTACACTTATCGATACTCCCGGTGCGTTTCCTGGTCAGGAAGCTGAAGAGCGCGGCCAGGGTGAAGCCATTGCTCGCAACATATATGAAATGATCCGGTTGAAAGTACCGGTTATTTGCGTGATCATTGGTGAAGGTGCGAGTGGTGGTGCGTTAGGTATAGGTGTTGGCGACAGAGTTTTGATGATGGAAAATACCTGGTACACAGTTATCTCTCCTGAAAACTGTAGCGCAATCCTTTGGCGCAGCTGGGAAAAGAAAGAAGTAGCCGCACAGCAGCTTCGATTAACATCATCTGACATGAGAGGATTTGGACTGGTAGATGAAATTGTACCAGAACCAAGTGGTGGCGCTCACTGGAACTATGGTGAAGCAGCTTCTTATCTTAAAGATTCTATCGTTAGAGCACTTAATGAACTAAAGAATATCTCTCCTGAAGATCGCGTTAACCAGCGTATCGAAAAATTTGGCAAAATGGGCTTCTGGAACGAATAGAACTACAATAATTTTCAACAATTACATAAATGTCTTTACGCAATCAACTTAAAGGA
Organism: Bacteroidota bacterium; assembly: GCA_048498555.1. Lineage (GTDB taxonomy): Bacteria > Bacteroidota > Bacteroidia > Chitinophagales > Chitinophagaceae > Danxiaibacter. Next base: position 20,519 of record JBEHXT010000029.1, on the reverse strand, counting down.
ACAGGGGTAGCTTTAGTCACTCCTTTTAAAGCTAACGGGGATGTAGATTATGATGCCCTTGGTAGAATAATAGATCACGTTATCAATGGCAAGGTAGAATACATTGTAACATTAGGTACAACAGGTGAAACGCCTACGCTGGACAAGATGGAAAAGACAAGTATCATAAAGTATACTTACCTGCGCGTAAACAAGCGTGTACCTGTAGTTGTTGGAATTGGCGGCAATAACACGAAGGAACTGGAGAATGAATTGGCCAACTTTCCGTTGGATGAGGCCACCGCTATTTTAAGTGCGTCTCCTTATTACAGCAAACCTTCTCAGCAAGGCATTTATGAGCATTACAAAGCGTTGGCTAAAGTTGCTCCTAAACCAATATTGCTATATAACGTTCCGGGAAGAAGCGGCCGTAATATGGAAGCTGCTACCACATTAAAACTTGCAAACGAAGTTGAAAATATTGTTGGGATAAAAGAAGCCAGCGGCGATATGGCGCAGGTAATGAAAATATTGCGTGATAAGCCGGAAGACTTTTTAGTTGTGAGCGGTGACGATGGCCTGGCATTACCACAAATTGCATGTGGTATGGAAGGCATCATAAGCGTTGCCGCGAATGCATACCCTTTGCAATTCTCGGAAATGATACGTGAGTGCCTTCGCAGAGATTTTGTTGAAGCCAAACAAATGAATGATAAATTAATCGAAGCTTACGACCTGATGTTTGCAGAAAACAATCCTGCCGGCGTTAAAGCATTTATGGCAAATGCAGGCTTGATAAGCAACTCGCTTCGCTTACCTGTTACACCGGTAAGTGATGATCTGTTTAACAAGATTAAGGCATATATGGTGACGAATAGATAAGTCATAATACCTACAATATTTCGAAAAGCATCCTGCACTTTTGTGTGGGATGCTTTTTTTATCGCCAACCTTTTTTATACGGTTGTTTTCTATATTCAGTTCTATTTCAATAAGTTCCCTAAACTGCCTGCAGATTGCCTTTCCCTATTCAAACATTCCTAAAAATTAGTTGTTACACAACATAGATCGGTTGTACGCCAGATCACACTTTGATTACAAAACAACAAGTATGAAAAAGCTTTTGATTTGTTTTCTGCCGGTATTTATCTCGCTTACCATATCCGCTCAGAAAAAACAGTTTGATACCACTGCCTTGCTAATCATTGACAGGATGGCCGATGTAATTGGCGACCTCCGGTCATGCAGCTTTAAGTTGAATGCTGCAAACGACTATGTTGATTCGTCTTTTGGCTTGCGAAAAGAATTTTCTGATTTCTCAGTTTATATGAGTGGGCCTGACAAGATGCTTATTAATGCGCACGGGCACAAAGGGCACAGGCAATATATGTACGATGGTAACCAGGTTGCCTATTATTCTTTCGATGAGAATAACTACGGCATTATACCTGCTCCGGAAACAATTATTAAGATGATCGACAGTGTTCATGCACATTATGATGTTGAATTTCCTGCAGCAGATTTTTTCTATCCGGCATTTACAGATGATCTGATGGAAGATGCAGATATCATTCGCTTCAATGGGCTTGTAACCATTGGTGGTAAAGAATATTTTGATATACAGGCATCCGGAAAAGAAAAGAATTTTGAATTCTGGATCAGCAATGATGCCTATACCCTTCCGGCAAGATTTGTGATCACTTATAAAACACAAAAAGGAAGCCCGCAATACCTGGCTTCATTTTCAGATTGGGAGATCAATCCCGACTTGCCGGCTGCAATGTTTACATTCCTGCCACCACCCAATGCGCATGAAGTGAGGATTATGTCCAGGAACGATCAATAACAAAAAACGCCTGCTATGAAATCAGTAAACAACATATACATACATCTTTTCGCTACAACCATTTTAGTACTGGCTATCATCAACCGTGCAGAGGCACAGCGCATGAACCATGGCGCATCACGCGGAGCCATGTCGCGGCCCGCAACGAACAACCGTTCAATCAACGGAGGAAGCGTCCGCACGAACAATCGCCCTGCACCAAATAGAAATCTTTCAGGGGCCACAGCCAACAACAACCGCAATCTTTCAGGAGCCACAAACCGGCCGAACAATGCCAACAGGAATATTTCAGGCGCAACCAATCAGAATATTGGTAACAGAACCAACACAGGCACTCAGAATATCGGCAATAAAACAAATACGGTAAACAACAGAAATAGCAACAACACACGCAACAGCAATAATACCAACATAAGCGGCAATACTGTTAATGTAAATGTTGACAGAAGCAGGGATATAAACGTGGTTAACAATCGCAATACTGTCGTTCAGAGAAATGCAATAAACACTTATGTACGCCCACCGTACGTATGGGGAGGTGCGCGCTATTATTGCTATCATCCTTATTACTATCATCCATACCACCCATTTTACTGGGGGCCGGTATGGCATCCGTGGGGATTTTTTATAGCAACACTTGCAACAACAGCTATTGTAGTAACAGTTGCAAGCGAAACATATCATTACGACCAGGGCGTGTGGTACTCGCAAGCGAGTGGCGGCTATACAGTTGTTCAGGCGCCAGTGGGCGGAACAATTACAACTATACCATCGAACGCTCAGACGGTAGTTGTAAACAACACTACCAACTATTATTATGGCGGTGCATATTATCAGAAATCAGGAACGCAATACAAGGTGGTTGCACCACCAGCTGGTGCTGTAGTGGACAATCTTCCGGAGGGAGGCGAAGAAGTAAAGATCGGCGACCAGACCTATGTAAAAGTTGGAGAAACCTATTATCAGCCGGTACAGGTTGATGGCAAACCGAAATATGAAGTAACACAGATTGAACAGGGAAGCTGATTTAATTGAGAATTGACAATTGAAAGTGGACAATGATTGAAGCGAGCCTTAGTTCATTTTCAATTGTCAATTCTCAATTTTCAATTACTTAATAGTAGCGATCATTCCTCTAATACCCATATCCACTACTTGTTCGCCTTTTAGTGGCTCCCATTTGCCGTCTTTTACCACTTCTTTCCATTCAAAACTTTTGTTGGTTGAAAGAGACACTTCAACAACAATATCAGTAGTTTCATTTCCGGTAATTTCAAGTTTACCCGGCGCTATGTGTGTAGTAACAACACATGAACCCTGTGGGATAGGTGAAGTGGCAAAAATGGGATTAACCACGGTGGTTGCACCTTCCGGGGCCTGCCCTGTAGCAACAGGTAATTTCAGGTTTAATTCAGGATGCGATTCAAAAGCCCAGAAACCCTGTTTTTTATTGGCGTTTACCTCAACGGATTGTGTTTTTACCTTCAGTGTTTTTATATAGGTGTTGAAGCCTATAAACGATGCAACGGTGCCCGTCCAGTCTGCTTTATAAGAAAAATGGCTGTCGGTAGTATCTACGTGGTACGTAATATCGTAATTCTGATAAGCAAGCGAAACCCTGAGCCATTCGTAGCTTCCGGGTGCAATTTCTTTAATAGGGGTAGAATAGAATGTTTCGTTGTTACCTGCAAGGGATGATTTTTCAAAGTCGATAGCATTTGCGCCTCCGGTAGTTGTTTCTGGTGCTTTGTATACAACGGCACCTTTTCCAAGTGGGGTTAATCCGGAAGGCGTCAGCTCTATGTAATGGGAACTCATTGAGTTGAACCTTGGGCTTTGTCCGGCATTTCCATCCGGGATGACTGCGGGTTGCCCGATATTATTCAACCGGACCTGCGTAGAATCGAACTTGAATTTAAATACCAGTTTAGCAGTGCTGGTATTGGCTTGTTGCTCTTTTGTACACGACGCAAGCAACAATATTGCCCCAAGGGCAATGAACATGTTTTTCATGGAAATTGTTTTTAAAAGAACGAAGAAAAGCATTTTCAATTATGTCAAAAGAAAAAAATATCAACCATTTTATAACTTAACTTCCCTCCTCGAATAATTTTGGGAATGATGAAAAAAACATTGCTTTCACTGTCATTTATTTTTCTATCGGTGGCCGTTTTTGCACAATATACTGTCCGGCTGATTGTTACAAACAGCGCTACAAAAAAGTTGGAAGACATATATGCCACCGGTACGTTCAATAACTGGAACCCCAACGATAACAATTATAAGCTTAAACCTTTTGGCGGAACCCGTAAAGCAATTATTCTTAAAAACATTGCACCGGGCCATTACGAATTTAAGTTTACAAGAGGGAGCTTTGAAAAAGTTGAAACCGCTGCAAACGGAGATGAAATATCCAACCATGCCATTGACGTTTCCGCAGATAGTACGATGGAGTTTTTTGTAAAGGGATGGAAAGATGACTTTCCCGATAAGCCAAAACCATTCACGGCCACCGAGCAGGTTTCTTTGATGGATTCTGCGTTCTTTATTCCTCAGCTGAACCGTTCACGAAAAATATGGATTTATCTTCCCAAAAGCTATAATCAAACCAAAGGAAAAGCCTACCCTGTACTGTATATGCAGGATGGACAAAACCTGTTCAACGAAAGAACCGCTGCTTTTGGAGAATGGGGTATTGATGAGTGCCTTGATTCGCTAAGCAATATCCTTCACAAAGAATGCATTGTGATTGGTATTGAAAATGGTGGAGATAAACGAATGACGGAATACAATCCGTTTGACAGTAAGTATGGCAAGGGCGAAGGCGCGCAATATGTTGACTTTTTAGCGCAGACTCTGAAACCTTTTATAGATAAGCAATACAGAACACTGAAAGACCCTGCGCACACTTATATTGCCGGCAGCAGCATGGGCGCCATTATAAGCCTTTATGCGATGTTAAAGTACTCGAATGTATTTGGAGCAGTAGGCGTTTTTTCGCCTTCTTTCCAGGTTGTTCCGCAAATGTTTGATGAAGTTCAAAAAACCAAATGGACCACAAACCCGCGTTTCTTCTTTTATGCAGGCAACAAAGAAGGCGACGCAATGGTGAGTGACATGAAAAAAATGACGGATCTGATCAGCACAAAAAGCAAATATGATATTCGTGAAGTAACCTTCCCATTGGGCCAACATAATGAAGAAACCTGGAGAAGGTATTTTCCTGAGTTTTACAGATGGCTGGTGAGATGAGCGATTTGAGATTTGAGATTATTTAGTTGCAACAAGCTGAGTCTTTTATAGTCGTGTTTTATGCTGTTGTCATTTGGCTAACACGAGATTTAATCCTGTGTTCGTTCTTGAAATGTACGTATGATGAGAAAAATTTTGATGCTTGTTTTATTATGTTCTGTTGTTTGTGGTGTACGTGCCGATGATTCTACTTATGCGCGCAAAATAGTGGATACGCTGACCAGCGCAGCTTATTGGGGACGCGGGTACACAAAAAACGGAATGAATAAGGCGGCCGGTTTTCTGGAAAGGCAGTTTACAACAATTGGCTTACAACCACTGAGCGATAAGGAATACACGCAACTGTTTACATTTCCTGTTAACACATTTCCGGGAAAGATGAAAGTGAAACTGAATGGTAAACGCCTTTCTACTGGAAGAGATTTTATTGTATCGCCGGACAGCAAAGGCAATAAAGCCAGAGGAAAATTAATAGCAGCAGACAGCATTCATTTTTTTGATACTACTCACAAGATTGAAGTTGTGCTTGCCAACAAATTAACATGGTCTGTTGCGCACAAAGAAAGTAACCAGACCACCATTATCCTCGATAGCAAGCGATTCGCCAAAACGCCAAAAAAGATAAAAATCGAGATCCAAAACAAATTGGTTAATGACTTTACAGCAGCCAATGTATATGGTTTTGTAAAAGGCACGGAAAGGCCGGATTCAATCATTTTTATTACTGCACACTATGATCATTTGGGCGGCATGGGCAAAAATGTATTCTTTCCCGGAGCCAATGATAATGCAAGTGGCACAAGCTTACTCCTGACGTTGGCCGCCTACTATGCAACACATCCTCAAAAGTATTCCATTGGCTTTATTTGTTTTGCCGCGGAAGAAGCCGGGCTGATAGGCTCCAGGTACTTTGTAGAAAATCCTGCCGTACCGCTTGAAAAGATCCGCTTTGTAGTTAACCTTGATTTACTCGGCACCGGCGAAAAAGGGATCACTGTTGTAAATGCTACCGAATACCCGGAAGCTTTTAAGGCGCTACAAAATATAAACGATTCACAAAAGCTTATTCCTGAAATCAAGTCGCGCGGAAAGGCTGCCAACAGCGACCATTACTGGTTTAGCGAAGCAGGCGTACCTGCCTTCTTTATATACACGATGGGAGGGCCAACTGCTTATCATGATGTGTTTGATGTTTCGCAAACGCTTCCTATGAATAATATCAATAGTATGAGCGAGTTGATTAAAGGGTTTGTGGGGTATTTGAATTATGGGAAATAAAAAAGCCGGTCAATTGAGACCGGCCATTTAAAATATTGATTCACCACTAGAAATTGATCGTGTTTGTTTCTGCGTAATCCGGGTCAATTGTAATAACCATCGATCCGTTATTATCAACTATTCCGTCGGACAGGGTTCCCTGCAGCACCAATTTTGTATTCGGCCGCAGATATACATTGTCAATTACTTTTTTTAGCACAACCTGATTTGATGCCGAATAACCGCTTATCGTTACACGAACCTTCTTGTCTGAGCTCATTAAATAGAGTGTTAACCAAAATGTCTGATTAGGTTGATTTGGGAAGTCATTATAAAACGAACCGGCTATCCTTTCCCCCGTTTGCGCAAAGAACAATCCGGGAAGACTGTCGATATTTACCCCTATTCGTTCAATATTGCTGGGCAGCTTATCGGTTAAACGAATATCTAAACTACAGGTTACCCTGTCCAGTTTCAATGTGTTGCTTTGAACGGAGTCAGTTTTTGCAACGTTGATGGATATTTTCTTAAAAAAGCAATCTGCTAAGTTATTTCCTATATACAAAGCTTCCAGGCGACTTGTATCACCAAAGGCAACATCCGCTTGTCCTGCCGCAACTACAATAGTGTACCTGCCTTCAGGCAACGAATCTGCTATTTCGCCAAAATGAGGAAAAGGCTGTTCCCTTCTGTCCTGAATTATTTTACTAACTAAGTGTCCTGCAGAATCGTACGCACCATAAAAAATATTATGGAGATATTCGCTTGCAGCTACTTCCTTATTACCGACCCTGCCTTCATTATTTACATCCACTTTACCCAAATTAAAATTTACGGCATATTTTGTCTTAGCGGCGGTTTGAACCGGACCTGTCACAGGGGTAGCAGTAGTTTTATCGGAGCTTTTTGTACAGGAGAACATTGCAATACAGCATGCAATACTCAAAAGAAAAATTTTAGTTTTCATGTTCATACTTATTAAAAATTCTGTGTCACCGTATCAGCATAATCAGGATCAACTGTAACAGGTACGTCTATAGATAAATTTGTAGGATACAATTTTCCTTTAAGAACCGTTTTTTTATTTCTGTAAACAAATACATTCTCCACCTTCTTTTCGTACATAAAATTGCCATCCTTGTCATAAGCTTTTATTACTACTGTCATAGGCGAATTTGTCCCGAAAAAGTAATTGTTCACTTTTAGTGAATCTACAACCGTGTTTCTTGCAATCCTTCCCACAAACATGCTATCTCTCCATCTCACACTGTCTTCATTTACATAGTAAGAAAAAGGCGCATCATATGCTTTAACATCAACCCTTTCAACGTTTTCCGGCAATGTATCTGTAAACTGAACTTCTAATAATCCGGTTAACCTGTCAAGCCTTACTGTTTCTATCGTAGTATCGCGGTCTGCAACAGTAAACGTGAATTTCTTATAAAAAACATCAGAGCCGTGAAGGTCGTCATGGCTTAAGGATGTCATTAGGCGCGCAGTATTAAGCTGCAAAAAATCTGTAAAAAGCTGTTGCTGCTCTTTTGCGGTACCTTCTATCATAAACGTGTAAGTACCTGGTGTTAATTGAAGTGAAAGCCTGCCAAATGTCTGCATATCGCCCCCAACCGTATTATGAATAAAGCTATTAGCGTGATTGCCTGCAGAATCGAAAGCTACGATGGACAATATGGTGAGATAATCTTTTGCAGCCACTTCTTTATTGGCTTGCCGCTCGTTGTAGCTAACTTTAAAATTATTCAAATTGAACGCTACAGTATGTTTTTGTAACAACTCAGTTGGCTGATCATTATGCGATGGTTGTTGAACATCCTGGTTCTTGGAGCAAGCAATAAAAAATACAGAAAAAAATACCAGTGAGGTAATGGAGGATACTTTCATAGTTTATTGGTTGATGTGTTCAGGGTTTAATTAATGATTAAACAGTTCGTTTTTTGATTAAAGATATAGATAGTCTGCATATAACAATGTCGGCCCGTTAAAAATTTTGATAGATAGTATTTGCATCACCCGCACTTACCGTGGCCGTTTTGCGCGCACCGCCCCAATCTTGAAAAAGTTTTCCCGAAAGCACAGTACGCTTGTTTTTATAGACCACCACACTATCTATGATTTTTTGTTGAATTAGCCCAAAGCCTCCATCATATATGCGAATCGCTACCTGAAGCTTATTTTCTGAGCCGAAATGAGTGCCTGTGATAATAGGCTGAGCCCACGCATAAAACTGTCCGCCGTAACTCGTATCAACTCCCTGCAATGTTTCGTTTGAAACATTAAAAGTGGTGGAGAGATTATACACTCTCGTATCTACATAATAGACATTAGCAGGAAAAACAGCGTCTGTTACATGTATTTCAAGTTTACCTACCAGCCTTTCAAGATTCACATTACTTAATGCAGTGTCATTTGATACCTTCAATTCAATCCTTTTGTAAAACACATCACCCACCCCATATCCATAACAATCATGTTTAAGTTGCACGGTAGCCAGATTGTCCGGATTAACTATTCTAAAACTTGTATCTCCATTCACACCTGCCAGTACAACTGTGTAATTACCCGAGGGCAAAGAATCTGAAATAGCACCCGTAAGCGGCATATACTCATAACCACGTAGGTCGCCTTGCTCTATTCTATGTATTTGCTTTCCTGCAGCATCATACACGATGTAAGTGAAGTAAGCCAAATAATCCTTGACAGGCATTTCTTTTGATCCGGGAGTACGCTCAAAGCCAACGTTAAACTTATCCATAGTCAAACTTATCCGATGCAATACTGCATTGTTCGAAGCGGTGACAGGGCCTGATTGCCCCTCAGGTTTGCCTGAGGACTTTGTGCAAGCAATAAACACAACACCCAATGCCAATACAATAACAGGGAATTTCAATTTCATATACTGGTTCAGCTTTCGAAATGTAAATCAAAGTGGTGATAGCTTAAAAGGTAAGACAGCGATCAATCTATTTTTAAAAGAGATCGATCGATGTTTTTAAACCATGCAGTTTTAAAAAGCCTGATTAATTGTTTCTGCAAAATCGGGGTCTACAGTGACGGGTATTGTTGTACCAACCGGGCTTGTTGGAGGATACAATCTTCCGCTAAGAATAGTCTTTTTATTGGGATAGACAGCAACGTCCACATCTTTTTGCCTGACAAGGCTATGGACATTCCCTCTGTACTCCCAAGCACGTATCTGGACGTGAAATTTCTTTGATGACCCGAAATGGTACGTATTAAAAATGATCGGGCCATTGCCAATTTGCGCCGGGTCAACTTCTCCGCCTGGAGCAACAGGCTCATCTTCGGATGTGGATAAGGTTTCATTCAAAACATTAAAATAAACAGGCATGCTAAAAATCATTACATCCACAGAAGCAATATTTGGAGGCATGGTATCCAGCACCTGCACTTCAAGGTTGCCCGTTAATTTTTCAAGCTTCAGGTTGTTTATTACCGTGTCTTTATTGGAGACGTTTAGCTCAAATTTTTTATAAAAAACATCATTTCTAAGTGATCTGTAAAATTGAAGCATGTACAGATAGTCGCCATTCATATATGACACCATCGTATCGCCGCCTTTGTTTTTACCGGCTAAAACAACAGTATACTTACCTGATGGCAATGAATCAGAAATAGTACCTACAACAGGCTGCCTGGAATAGCCCCCCTGTTCTATCTGATGCATTTTTTTACCCGATGAATCATATACGATATATATCAGATGGCCCAGGTAATCCCTGGCATTCATTTCTTTTCCATTAGTTGTAGTGACTTCAAAATCGTCAAAACCGAAACTAATGAGGTGCTTAGTTTCATTAGTTGCCGGAGGAACTGGGCCTGTTTCCGGCTCTGGTTTATTAGATGACTTTGTGCATGCGATGGCTGCTATGCACAATGTGAGTATGATTAAATACAACTTTAATTTCATGTTGGGTAGTTTACTTTATCCGATACATTGTTCAGGTAACGATGTAAATTCAGCTCGTGAGCAACAGCTACATCTAAAAACTTTGATTAATTGTTTCGGCATAATCGGGATCTACTGTTACAGGGACTTCAACATTGGCAGGGCCAGAAAAAAGCTTACCAGAAAGCACTGTTTTTTTATTTAAATACACATATACGTTCTCAACAATTTTTTCTGTAATAATCAAATTATTTTTATCAAATGCCCGAATGATGACCTGAACTTTATTTTGAGCACCAAAATAAAAGCTCGCCATACTAATTGGGTATGAATCGTATTGTGTACTGAATTGACCAGCGATAGCACTATCAAGCCCTACGGCATTTTGTTGCAGGATGCTAAATGAAGTGGGGGCATTTTTGGCCACGACTGTAACTCTGGAAACATTTGAAGGCAGTGAGGTATCTTTCAGACGCACTTCCAGCCCGCCAGTGATTCTATCTAAACGAACATTACTGAGGGTTGTATCCTTATTGCTTACTATCAAAGAAAAACGTTTGTAGAAAACGTCTGCCCTGGCTCCATTCCCGGCCAATCTGTTTATTAATACCGTTGAAAGCTGGAGATAATTTGAAATATAAACTGAATCGTACGCTGAACCAACAAACACGATATCGTACCTGCCTGGCCTCAGAGAATCAGAAAATTGACCAAAACGGCTGGAATCATACCATTTGTAATGACTAATTTGCTTAACAAAATAGCCAGCTGAATCGTAAACACTATAATTTAAAAAAGTAAGAAAATCTTTTGCCGCCATTTCCTTCGCGTTTTTTCTTGCTCCCTGAAAGCCAACTTCGAAATCTGAAAAATTGAAATTTACACCGACTAAGGGAAGCGCTGTTTGCTCATCTGGCTTTTCGGCCTGCGCATCGGGTTTTGTTGAAGACTTGGTACATGCGAAGAATACGGCGCTACATACCATTACCAGGAGTAATAATTTTGCTTTCATGTTGAGGATAGTTAAAAAATATTTTTGTTTATTGTTTGATTGCGGTGTTTCAGGAAAGGACGTGTACGGATTGTATAAAAAAGGGATTAATCTTCTCAGGACTTTTTCACAGGTTTAGTCTTTGCACGTAGTTCTGGCAGCAAATATATGTTGCGCTGTATTGCAACCAAATTAAAATTGAGAATCAGCAAACTAGCGCCGCTGCAAAACACTTCCTGAATTTCTTTAGGCATTAGTGGTAGAACCTGGGAAGCATTTACATGAGAATGAACAATGCTCTTGAGCTTAAGATAGAGCAATAAAAAGCCGGCTTCTTAAACTGAAGCCGGCTTGAAAATCTTATTTTATTTATGTTGAGACTTACTAAAAGTTCTGATTGATCGTTTCTGCAAAATCTGTGTCAACTGTTGCTGATACGCAAACACCGGCTTGAGCCGGGAATAATGTTCCTGTCAGTATTGTTTTTTTATTCGTATAAACAAAAACATTATCAATTAAACTAAATAAGTAACTCCTTCTAACGCCAACTGTGTTGAAGCAAACACTTCTTGTGTCTCATAAAGAAACTCATCCAGTAGTTCGTATTTGCTGCTGAAATGGCCGATCAGCAATTTTTCAGCATTTGCCAAGTTGGCTATTCTGGCGGCCTGCACGGTGGTGGTGTGATAGCGCGCAGCAGCCCTTTCTTCCAGGTCTTTGAGGTAGGTTGTTTCGTGATAAAGCAGGGTGCAGTGTTTTACTTTTCCTGCAATGGATTCGGTATATACTGTATCAGCACAATAGCCGTAGCTTTTGGGAGGTGTGTTGGCAATTGTTACCCATTCATTTTTTACCACACTACCATCCTTCACTACATAGTCTTCTCCATTTTTCAAGCGCTCATAAAAAGCAGCTGGCACATCAAATTCTATGGCTTTTTCACGATCTATTTTGCGTGGTTTCTTCTTCTCTTTTATTACAAATCCCCAGCACGGTATGCGGTGATAGACTTTAAAACATTCAATGGTGAATTTGTCGCCATCAACAATTTGCCCTTCTTCAACAAGTGGTTGAAAGTGCAAATTAAAAGGCAGCCTGGTATCGGCAACTTTCAACTGTAATTGAATTATTTCCCATAAAGGTTCCGGCGCATGCAGATGAAGGTCATGCTCACGCCCAAGCAACCCCATGCTGGTTATTAAACCGGCAAGGCCAAAATAGTGGTCACCATGAAGGTGGGAAATCAATATGTGGTTGATTTTGCTTCTTCGTATTTTAAAGCGGCTTAATTGCATCTGTGTGCCTTCGCCACAATCTATCAGAAACAGCTGTTCGTTCAGAGTAACCACCTGCGCGGTCGGGTGTCTGTCATAAGCCGGTATGGCTGAATTATTTCCTAAAATGGTCACTCCAAACATGTGCTAAAAATAAGGAAGTTATTTTAAAGAATAAGCAGGCTTAAAGCGCAGAGCCCAAAGCCTAAAACTATTGCCGCTCGTGTTAATGAACTTCTTCCCGGCAGCCTTTAACTAAACCGATTTTATCATTAACCACCTCTACCTGTATACACTTTTCACTCCTCATGAATCTTGTGGTGGAACTGCATTTAGCTTTAGGCTTTATGCTTTAAGCTCTAGCCTTCCTTCAAGTTCTCCAGCATATCCTTTGTCATGCGCTCAAGGTCATATTCATGGCTCCATCCCCAATCCCTGCGGGCTACTGAGTCATCAATGCTTTGCGGCCAGCTGTCAGCAATTGCCTGGCGATAATCAGGTTTATAGCTTATACGAAAATCAGGTATGTGTTGTTGGATCGCCGTTGCAATTTCTTTTGGCGAAAAGCTCATTGCAGAGAGGTTATAACTGGTTCTGATAGAAATTTTTTCTGCAGGTGCTTCCATCAAATCAATCGTTGCTTTAATGGCATCTGGCATGTACATCATTGGCAGGTAGGTATCTTCCTTCAGAAAGCACTCGTAACTGTTTTCCTCCAGCGCTTCATGGTATATTTCTACGGCATAATCAGTAGTTCCTCCGCCTGGTGCGGATTTATAACTGATCAAACCAGGGTACCTGAGACTTCTTACATCAACGCCGTAACGCTGGTTATAGTAGTTGCACCAGAATTCACCGGCATATTTACTGATGCCATATACAGTTATTGGCTCAATAACCGTTTGCTGCGGGCAATGCTGTTTTGGAGAGGTGGGCCCGAATACAGCTATTGATGACGGCCAGTACACTTTGTGCAAATGCTCTTCCCGCGCAATGTCCAGCACGTTTAACAGGCTCTGCATATTGAGGTGCCACGCCAGGTTGGGGTTCTTCTCCCCTGTCGCGCTCAATATTGCTGCCAAAAGATAAATCTGAGTGATATTTTGCCTGATCACCTGCACGTGCAGCATTTCTTTATTCATCACATCAAGTGATACATACGGCCCTGTTCCTTTCAATAATTCGTTCTCCTCGCGCAAATCGGAAGCAACAACGTTGTTATTACCATAGATCTTTCTCAGCGCCAGCGTTAATTCAACGCCTATCTGGCCACTGGCTCCTATCACTAATATCTTTTCTTTTACCATGACTGAATATTTATTGTAGTATTTTTCAAAAGTTGAAAGTATGAAAAACGATGTATGCTTAAAGCAGTCAATCGCTTGCACCAATTTAGCTGTGAGCTATCAGCTTTCAGCCATTAGCTTTTTGCCACGAAGGCTCAAAGACAATAAGATGCACAAAGAATTTATTCAGCAATGTCATTTTTGCCTAATTTTCTTGAAGAACTTTGTGCCCCGTCGCTCCTTCGTGCCTTTGTGGCAAAACGTTCTTTCCACCCGGGCAGCAAAGAAAAGAAAAACTTGCAGTAAGTTCGCAGTTGAAAAAGCAAATACTTAATTATGTTAGCACCATTTCTTTCAGATCTGTTTAGCAATCAGCAATATGATTCCAGTAACTTTTTCCTTATTGCCGGGCCTTGCGTGGTAGAAAGCGAAGAACTGGTAATGGAAGTAGCCGATAAAGTATATGGCATTTGCCGCAACCTCGGCATACCCTATGTTTTCAAGGCATCTTACAGGAAGGCCAACCGTACAAGTGCGAACTCATTCACCGGCTTGGGTGATGACACGGGCCTCCATTTGCTGAAAAAAGTAGGTGAACACTACAAACTGCCCGTAACCAGCGACGTACATGCGCACGACGAAGCTACTGTTGCGGCCGAATACATTGACATACTTCAGATCCCGGCATTTTTGTGCAGGCAGACCGACCTTCTTCTGGCAGCGGCGGATACCGGCAAAATAGTGAATGTAAAAAAAGGCCAGTTCCTTAGCGGGCCGTCTATGCAATTCGCTGCCGAAAAAATAAGAAAGGCCGGCAATGAAAAGGTTATGCTGACTGAACGCGGAACCACGTTTGGCTACCAGGACCTGGTTGTGGATTATAGAAACATTCCGTGGATGAAAGAGCACAACGCTCCGGTAATAATGGATTGCACACACAGCCTGCAACAGCCGAACCAAACTTCCGGCGTAACCGGCGGAAACCCACAACTTATTGAAACAATCGCCAAAGCTGCCATAGCTACAGGTGCCGATGGATTGTTTATTGAAACACACCCCAACCCGGCTGTTGCTAAAAGTGATGGCGCCAACATGCTGAAGCTGGACCTGTTGGAAGGATTACTGGAAAAACTGGTTAGGGTAAGAAAGGCAGTAATATAAGGCATTATGCCGTGTAGGATATAACGAAGATAGCTGTAGGCTGTTAGCGATGAGCTGGCAGACTGTAGTTATTGAAATTCCAATCTTATATCTTTTGTATTAATCATCTCACTCGGAAGTACGTCGAATTCTTTCTTAAACGCTGCCGCAAAATGGCCCAAATTGCTGTACCCAACCAGCATACCAATCTCTTTAATGGAATATTTTCCGCTTGTCAGCAGCTTTTTTGCATAAGCCATTCTATTCTTCTGATAGTATTCGTAGATCGGCGATCCGTACATCGACTTAAAATCCCTTTTAAGCTTAGTAGGGCTCATGGCTGATAATTTGGAAAGCTTATCTATCGTGGGAGGCGAAACTGAATAATCTTTTACCAGCAACGCTTCTACCATCATCAGGCGGGCTATTTCATCATCACTCAGTTTCTGCATGTCAAACTTCGAAGAGATTCTCGTCATAAACTTGATCGCGAATCTTTCAAGCAACAACCTAACGCGGTTACCAATAAATACCATGCGAATAGGATGTTCTATTTTTTCTTTGATCAATTCGCCCACTATCTCCCTGTATTCTGCGTCAAGAGGATCAAATATGCGCGTTTTGGCTATCTCGGAAAAATAACTGCCAACAAACTCATCAAATGCTTCGCTTGACATATATGGCAGTAAACTGTCTTTTCCGAAAATGATTTTTACTATTCGTAAGCGTGCGTTGGCGGGTAGCACAAACTTCGTGGCTATATTAATATTGGTAAGGAAAACAGCCTGCTGAATAATCTGGGCGTCGCCAGTTTTAATATCGATGCTGCCAGGCGGCCCGTCTGATTCGGGGTTTATATCGTTAAGGTGCAGAATGTAGGATTGCGTATGGGAAGGATGCCTGTTAAAAATATATTCTTTTTTAAGAACTGCATCTGTAACCAAAATCGACAACCCATCGGCTAGATTTTCAGCCCAAACATAACCTGAACCGATGGCATCGGGAATGCGGATGAAATTATTGTGCACTTTTGTGCCAAATTGAATTGCCAGCAGTCTCAGAAAGTCAATGTAGTCGGTGCTGTTATATAAAAGTTCCACAGGTTGCTATTTTATTTACCGGACACTTCGCTTGGGAGCTGGCCGAAGGATTTACTAAACGCTTTTGCAAAATTACTCATGTTTGTATACCCTAATTCAAGTCCAACTTCTTTTACACTGTATTTTTTAGAAAGCAGCATAGCCTTGGCCTTGTTCATGCGCTGTTTTTGAAAATACTGGTAAATAGGTATGCCGTATATTTCCTTAAATACTGATTTCAATTTTGTCGGGCTCATTGCCGCCAGCTTGGCGAGTTTATTAATACTCAGGGGTTCGCTGGTAAAATCTTTCAACAATTCGGCTTCTACTTTTTTCAAGCGTTCAATATCTTCGGTTGAAACTTTTACATCAAAATTGGTTTCGTTTATTTTATAAAGGATCCTGGTAAAAAAACGTTCAATAAGAAGCATAATCCTGTTAAATACGCTTAACTGCTCAAAGCGTTTATCGTCCAAACAACAGATCAGATCCGTTAAAACCGTTCTGTACTCAGCATCCAACGGCTCATAGATAAAGAGGTTGGTTTGTAGCATCAGAAATTTCCTGATATCGTCAGCACTTTCCTCGCTGCCTAAAAAATTATGCAGCCATTCTTTGGAAATCATCACTGCTGCGCTATTAAGATGAACACCGGCGGGATGCAAAAAAAGCCAGTCATGCGTTGTGCAGGATAGCAATACAGATGATTTTGGCGAAGACTCTCCCGTTTCCTGGAGCATTTCGTCAAACCGGAATGTATAAACTTCTTTTGTTATTTTGTTTCTTTTGAATAAAACATTTTGCTTAAGCGTGTAGTTGGAGATAAGAATTTCCAGGCCATTGATGGCAAAATTCCGGAAATAGCCCTCTCCAATATCCTCCGGCAGGTGGATGGTGTCGGTTTTCACCTTCACCTTAAACGTACGGGAAAAATGCTTTAAAAGTTCTTCAAAATTAGTTTGGTTGTAATTGACTTCGAGCAACAGCTATTGGATTTTATAGGTATTTAAGAGGATTGCGCTTGGCATTCAACATATATTTTTTAATATTTAGCCAAAAAGCCATTATCATATACACAATAAGCGGCGACCCCATAGTTAAAAAAGAAATGTAGATAAACCACATTCTAATACGGGATGTTGCTATACCTAATCTTTCCCCAATGGCTGAGCATACACCAAATGCCTGCCATTCGATGAAGTTTCTCAACTTATTCATACACGCAATTTAAAAAATTGATTCAATTTGCAATAATCAATTTTTTAAAAAAAGTGTTATCGGTTAAATAATTGTTTTGTTCTGGCAGGCTTAGGTGTTTAATTGCTGCCGGCGGGGTCACATTATAAAAAAAATCAAGGCATACACACCGGCATTTCATATGCCACAAACTGTTTCAGGATTGGGGAATTAACACCTGAATAGCGCATTTTATCTGAAAAATACCGGTTCAGACATTTTTTTTAACGTAAATTCGCAACGCAAAATGCAGATTGAAAGTTGCCACGTAACACGCACCCTGCATCTAATCTATTTTCAATTTGCGAACCTAGAAATAATATAATAAAATTCTATCACTATGGCTTTTGACATTGAAATGATCAAAAAGGTATACGCAGAGATACCGGGAAAAGTTGACGCCGCTCGTAAATTCCTCGGCAGGCCTTTAACATTATCAGAAAAAATATTATTTGCACACCTGCACACAGACCAGTCTTTACAGAGTTTTGAAAGAGGTAAAAGCTACGTTGACTTTGCTCCTGACCGTGTTGCCATGCAGGACGCTACCGCTCAAATGGCTTTATTGCAGTTTATGCAGGCGGGACGTCCAAAGGTAGCCGTACCGTCTACTGTTCACTGCGACCACCTGATCACTGCAAAAACAGAAGCTAAGATTGACCTTGAAAAAGCGGTAAACGAGAGCAAGGAAGTTTATGATTTTCTTGCTTCTGTGTCTAATAAATACGGTATCGGCTTCTGGAAACCAGGCGCTGGTATTATTCACCAGGTAGTTTTGGAAAACTACGCCTTCCCCGGAGGTATGATGATCGGAACCGACAGCCACACTGTTAACGCAGGTGGTTTAGGTATGATTGCGATTGGTGTTGGCGGAGCTGATGCCTGCGATGTAATGGCAGGATTGCCATGGGAACTTAAATGGCCCAAACTGATTGGTATTAAACTTACAGGTAAACTGAACGGATGGGCGGCTCCTAAAGACGTTATCCTGAAAGTTGCAGGTATTTTAACTGTAAAAGGCGGAACAGGTTGTATTGTGGAATACTTTGGCGAAGGTGCTACCAGCATGAGCTGTACCGGTAAAGGCACCATCTGTAACATGGGTGCAGAGATCGGTGCTACCACTTCTACTTTTGGTTATGATGAAAGCATGGCACGCTACCTGAACGCAACAGGACGCGCTGATGTTGCTGAAATGGCCAATGGCGTTAAAGAACATTTGACTGCTGATGCTGAAGTGTACGCTGATCCTGAAAAATATTTTGACCAGGTGATTGAAATTAACCTGAGCGAGTTGGAACCACACCTTAACGGGCCATTCACTCCGGATTTGGCTACGCCTATTTCTAAAATGAAAGAAACAGCCGTTGCAAACGGATGGCCTACAAAAATTGAAGTGGGTTTGATTGGTAGCTGTACCAACTCTTCTTACGAAGATATTTCCAGAGCGGTAAGCCTTGCTAAGCAGGTTTCAGAAAAAGGTTTAAAGACTAAAGCAGAATTTACGATCACTCCGGGTTCTGAACAGGTTCGTTATACCATTGAAAGAGATGGCTTCCTGAATGTGTTTGATACAATCGGTGCTAAAGTGTTTGCTAACGCTTGTGGACCTTGTATCGGTATGTGGGATAGAGTTGGTGCTGACAAAGCAGAAAAAAACACCATCGTTCACAGCTTCAACAGAAACTTTGCTAAGCGAGCCGATGGTAACCCCAATACATACGCATTTGTAGCTTCGCCTGAGCTGGTAACGGCGTTGGCTATTGCGGGTGACCTTACATTTAACCCGCTTACAGATACGCTTATAAACGAAAAAGGCGAACAGGTTAAACTTGACCCTCCAAGCGGAGATGAATTACCAACAAAAGGTTTTGCCGTTGATGATCCGGGATACCAGGCTCCTGCTGCTGATGGTAGCGGTGTAAAAGTGGAAGTATCTCCTACTTCAAACCGTTTACAGCTGCTTGATCCGTTTGCCGCATGGGAAGGCACAGACCTTAAAGGTTTGAAACTGCTGATTAAAGCAAAAGGAAAATGTACAACTGACCATATCTCTATGGCTGGCCCATGGTTGAAATTCCGTGGCCACCTGGATAATATCTCCAACAACATGTTGATTGGAGCCGTAAACTTCTTCAACGATAAGACTGACAACATCAAAAATCAGCTTACTGGTGACCACGGCCCGGTTCCTGCGACACAACGCGCTTACAAAGCAGCTGGCATAGGCACTATAGTTGTTGGTGATGAAAACTACGGTGAAGGTTCTTCACGTGAGCATGCGGCAATGGAGCCACGCCACCTCGGTGTTCGTGTTGTGCTTACAAAATCATTTGCACGTATTCATGAAACCAATCTTAAAAAGCAAGGTATGTTAGCGCTTACTTTTGCTGATAAGAATGATTACGACAAGATCCAGGAAGATGACCTGATCGATATAAATGGCCTTACTTCTTTTGAGCCAGGCAAATCGTTGGAAATTGTATTGCATCATGCAGATGGTTCTTCTGATACCATTGTTGCAAACCACACATACAATGCACAACAGATTGAATGGTTTAAAGCCGGTGGCGCTTTAAATATTATCCGCAGACAGGTAGCAGCTAACTAAGCTTCCCTGAAAGCAACATAAAAAAATCCCCGTTTCAATTGAAGCGGGGATTTTTATTTTAATCATGTTTATACAGGATTATATGAATTGCCATCGCATATATTGTACCTTAAACAATTAAGTTCATCTTAACCTCCATTTATTGCCTACCCAATGCCGCCGAGATTTCATACAGCGTAATTTGTTCAGGATAATTAACATAGTAAATATTGCCTTCATTCATTCTATAGTTTTTTAAATAAGCCTCTTTCGCTTTTTTTAAAAGCAACTTCTGCTTGATGCTATCCTTTTGCAGGGCTGCAACTTTTGCACGATAAAAATTCCCTTCCGGGTGCAGCGTGTATATACGCAGGCATTGATCTAAATAGAATGCCGCCTTATTAAGCTTATTTAGTTTCAGGTAAAGGATTCCGGTATAAAGCAATGAATTGAAATGCGGTGTGCCCGCAGAGTCTGTACCCTTTGCCATTTGAATATCTTTCAGAAAGTCTTGCTCTGCCGCTACAAGGTTATTCGTTTCCAAATTACAAAGGCCCATAAAGAAATAATGGGAGTGATCCATTACATATTCACTTTTATACAAACTATCGGCAAGTTTAAAATCAGCGAGCGCAGCTGAATAATCTTTAGTGAAAATACACTT
>JBEHXT010000028.1:0-47582 GCA_048498555.1 Bacteroidota bacterium | reverse complement strand
CGAAAAAGTTTAATGAAACTAATTTCATTAAACTTTCTGCAAAATCAATACTAGCAATGCATTTAGACGTTTTTACCAACCATTTTTGACTATTATGCCAAAAAAAACAAAAAAAAGACACCGTGTTTCTCGGTGTCGTCATGTCTTTGTGGTTTTATAAAACCTATGCTTTTGGATGGATGCTTTCGCCCTTCAGTCTTTCCTTCACCCACTTGTGCGCAACTTTCAATTGCTCCTCCATGGTTAAGTTGGAATTGTCTAATACCAGCGCATCATCAGCTTTTCTTAGCGGGCTTATTTCCCTGTTGCTATCCATATAATCACGCATCTCAAGATTGGTGCGGACTTCATCTAATGTGATATCCGGATTTTTTTCAAACAGCTCTTTAAATCTTCTCTCAACGCGCACAGCCGGATCTGCTGTCATAAAGATCTTTAATTCGGCGTCAGGAAAAACGGTGGTACCAATATCTCGTCCGTCCATCACAATCCCCTTCTTTTCGCCCATTTTCTGCTGCTGGTCAACTGCAAATTCCCTCACCTCTTTAACAGCCGCAATGGCGCTTACATGTTCGCTCACCAATAAATCTCTTATCAATGCTTCCACATTTTCGCCGTTAAGGTATACATCGCTTCTGAATGTTCTTTCATTAAATTCAAACCACAGCTCAATATTGCTGAGTGCTTTTTTTACATCTGCTGTTTTTTCGTGGTTAACATGATTTCTGAGAAAATACAACGTAATAGCACGGTACATGGCTCCGCTGTCAATAAATACATAATTCAATTCCTTTGCCAGTTGCTTAGCCAATGTGCTTTTTCCACAAGAAGAAAAGCCGTCTATAGTTACTATTATTTTGTGTGCCATACTACAGCAAAATTGCGGCAAATTATTGTGTAATGCAAGCAAAAAAGAAAAGCCATCCTAAAGATGGCTTTGAAAATAAAATATGCTTCAGAAATATTAGTTAGTGATCACTTCAACACCGGGGTGTTTGGCCGCATCAAATACAAATTTATTGTCTGGCAAACTTGCATTTATATTGATGTTAGATAACGAGAAATCAATTGCATTGTCACTTTTATCAACAATGTGTGCTTTAGTGATCATATTTTTGGATTTGTCCACAAATACATTCACCTGTTTAAAGTTTTTCTTCGCATCTACGGGAACCATTTGGATTTCATTAAATGCGCCTGCAGAAGAAACCAATTTGTATGTAAAGTCTTTGTCGTAAAAGTTAGAAAGTAATTTTTGCGGGGTTAATGTTTTATTGTCATTGTCCACATCGCTTACTGTAACCTCGTTTTCACCATTGTAGTTCCAGGTCTTGGCTCCGTTACAAAAAATCTCGGTGCTTCCTTGTTTAATATAATATTGTTGGCCTTTAAAGGAAATTAATCCGTTCACTGAACCTTTTTTTACATTTTTCTTGTCCTTTGTGGTGTAGGCGAAATTAGCTGTAACTCCTTTTAGTGTTTTTAGCTTCGCACTTACGCCGTCCAGTATTTTTTTTGCATTTGCATCATTTTGAGCTTGTGATATAATTCCAAATCCAAGAAAAACCGTTAACAATAAATAGAATTTTTTCATCTTCTGTCTTTTAAAGTTTGCAAATATAGAAAAGAGGATATTGGTTTTTAATTATAAATTAATTGTTGAAACATCTTGTAATAAACCTCTTTAGGATATTTGAGGCTAAATGTATACCGTATTTGATATTAATCAGTTATTTTTTAAAATTCTTAACTAACACAATTAGCCTCGTAAATTTTCTGTTCATAAATTGCCGTCTTTAATGTAATTTTGCCCGCTTTATGAAGTTTTTTGTACAGGTGCTTCTTATTGGTGTATTATTGTCGTCTTGTTCTTCTAAGTTTTCAAAAGTGATGAAGAGCAAGGACAACGAATACAAACTAAAAATGGCTGAACAGTTTTATGCAAATAAAAAATACAGCTATGCGCAGCAGTTATTTGATGATCTTTTCCCCACCATGAAAGGCAGGGAAGGTTATGAAGATGCATTCTATAAATATGCATATTGCGCTTATTATCAAAAGGATTGGCTGAACGCGGAGAATCTTTTTAAAACGTACATTGAAACGTTTCCAAATAGCCCGAGGGCTGAGGAGTGCGAGTATATGAGGGCTTACACCTTCTATAAGCAGTCTCCAAAAGTTGATCTCGATCAGACAAATACAACCAAAGCAATAGCGTTAATGCAGGCCTTTATTACAACGCACCCCACTTCAGAACGAAGCAAGGAAGCGGCTGAAATAATCGGCAAATTAAGGCAGAAGCTGGAACTGAAAGAGTTTAAAACGGCCGAATTGTATTTTAACCTGGGTTATTTCAAAAGCGCAGCAACGTCTTTTGGTACTTTGATGGATAACTATCCTGATTCAGACAATAGCGATAATTATATGCTGTTTAAGATAAAGTCATCTTACAAGTATGCAGAGATGAGCTTTTATGACAAACAGGAAGAGCGTTTTGAAAAAGTAATTACTACCTGCGGGGAATTTAAAGACCGTTTTCCTGACAGTAAATTGCTTACAGAGGTTGAAGATTTTAAGACACATTCTACACATAATATAAAAAAAATACACAATGAGCAAGCTCAGGCGACAACTCAGCGCTAGTACTACCAATGTGGTTGAAACCAAAAGCCTAATTGATATTAAGGCCCAGACAGGTAACCTGTATGAGTCAATTTCAATTATCGCTAAGAGGGCCAACCAGATAAATGTAGCTATTAAAGAAGAGTTGCATAACAAGCTGGAGGAATTTGCCAGCCATACAGACAGCCTTGAAGAAATTCATGAGAACAAGGAGCAGATCGAGATTTCAAGAGCGTATGAAAAAATGCCTAATCCTGCTATCCTTGCAACCCAGGAATTTATGGAAGGCAAAGTGTATCACCGCAAAAATGAAGACGACTTGTTCAGATAAGCAGATCGTTTCGTTAAATTATACAAGAAGGGTAGTGGAAACACTGCCTTTTTTGGTTTTGGGCAATGGGTAACAGGTTTGGGGTATCATGTATCAGGTATCAGGTATCAGGTGTGGAAGCTTTTCTGGCACATGCCCCAACGTACTTGGTAAATCTAAACCAGGAACTGCTTGAATAAATTAGCCATTCCGCCCCTAACGTACTTCGTAAATCGTACTTCGTACTTAAACCAAGGGCTGTCTAAAATAAATCCAGCACACCGCGCTAGCGTACTTCGTACTTTCCACACATCATTTCAGAGAAATAACATCCTCCTCCAACATCGTACATCGTACACCGTACATCTTACATCTATATCAAACATCTTTTCGTAATTTGGCAGCGTGTTAAAAGGAAAAAAAATATTATTAGCCATAACCGGCAGTATTGCCGCCTATAAATCCATTTTGCTTGTAAGGCTGTTTGTAAAAGCAGGTGCAGAAGTAAAGGTTATTGTTACTCCTGCAGCAAAGGATTTTGTATCTCCTTTGGTATTGTCAACGCTTTCAGGCAACAAAGTCCTTTCAGACATCTTTAGCGAAGATAGTTGGGCTAATCATGTAATGCTTGGCAGATGGGCGGATGTAATGGTTATTGCTCCGGCAAGCTGCAATTCTATCGCTAAAATGGCGAACGGACAGTGCGATAACCTGTTGCTTGCAGTATACCTTTCTGCAACCTGCCCGGTTGTTGTGGCTCCCGCAATGGACGAAGACATGTGGCATCATCCATCTACCAAACAAAATATCGCAAAGCTTCTTTCATTCGGTAGTAAAGTAATGGATGTAGAAAAGGGAGAACTTGCGAGTGGTTTAATAGGAGAGGGGCGAATGCCGGAGCCTGAACAGATACTTGATTATGTTCAGCATTTTTTTTTCAGAAGTGATGCGTTGAAGGGCAAGAAAGTATTAATAACAGCCGGCCCAACGCAAGAATTGATAGATCCTGTAAGGTTCATTAGCAATCATTCATCTGGTAAGATGGGATATTCGTTGGCCGACGCTTTTTACAGGCATGGCGCGGATGTGCATGTGATCAGTGGGCCGGTAAATATTCCGCATTCAAACAACGGCATTCATTTTACCAAAGTGGTTTCTGCGAACGAAATGTACACAGCAGCTGTAGATGCTTTTGCAGATGCAGATATCGCTGTAATGAGCGCTGCTGTTGCCGACTATACCCCCGCTGAAGTAGCAGAAGAAAAGATCAAAAAAAATGACGGGGAGATGATCATCCGCCTTCTTAAAACAAAGGATATTTTAAAATCCCTTGGGCAGCTTAAGAAACCTGGACAATTATTGGTTGGATTTGCGTTGGAAACAACGAATGAAAAGGAAAATGCGTTGCAAAAGTTAAACAGCAAAAATGCTGATATAATTGTTTTAAATTCATTACGTGATTCCAACGCCGGTTTTGGTTACGATACCAATAAAGTAACGGTATTTGATAAAGAAGGAAATGTGTTTGAGTCCGGGCTGGTTTCTAAACAACAAGTTGCCGAGGATATCGTTAACATTATTATTAAAAAGCTGTATGATAAAGCGTAATTTGTTATTAACCTGTTTGCTGCTCCTGTGTATATTTTCTTTGCATGCGCAGGAACTGATGACAAAAGTGGTTGTTAACAGCCAGCGTATCCCCAGCACGGTGGATAAGAAACGGTTTACCACATTGCAAACCCAACTCACTACTTTTTTAAATAGCCGTAAATGGACCGGGGATACCTATCAAAACAACGAAAAAATCCAGTGCTACTTTTTACTGAACCTGGAGAGCGTTGTTGAAACTGATGTATACAAAGCCTCGCTGACGATACAGGTTGCAAGGCCGGTGTATAATTCATCGTATCAGTCGCCCCTAATCAATTTCCAGGATGGAGATGTTTCTTTTAAGTATGTGGAATTTCAGCCGGTTGAGTTTAATGACAACAGGGTGCAGGGAACAGATCCGCTGGCGGCAAACCTTACCGCGATTTTTGCTTACTATTCATACATGATCCTTGGGTTCGACTATGACTCTTACTCTTTAAAAGGTGGCGACCAGTATTTTAAAAAGGCGCAGAATATTGTAAATAACGCACCCGAATCCAGGTCCATCACCGGGTGGAAGGTATTTGACGGATTGCGTAACCGCTACTGGCTGGTGAATAATATGGCTAATCCAAAGAATAACACCCTGCACGATGTGTTTTATAACTATTATCATAAAGGGTTAGATAATATGTATGAAAACCCGGTAGAATCACGCAACCAGGTAATAGATGCTTTAAGTAAGCTGCAGGATTTTAACCAGGACAATCCAAATACAATGATCGTTCAGTTTTTTCTGCAGAATCGATACCAGGAAATGACCGGCATATTTAAAAATGCTGATCCCCAAAGCAAAGTAAAAGCAGGAGATCTTTTAGCGGCACTAGATGTGTCTAATTCTAACAGGTATAAACAGGATCTTAGATGATGATAAAGAGCGTTAGCATTTTTTGTGTAGCACTGGTGTTTTTTTCTTGCATGAATAAAGAGAAAGTACCAAAAGGTATTATTCCTCCCGAAGAAATGAAAATGATTGTGTGGGACCTGATGCGTGCGGATGAACCTGCTTTCAAACTGACACTGGACAGTAGTATAAATACTATTGCCAATAAGGAGATGGTTATGTATAGAACTGTATTTGCGATACATAAGATAAGCAAAGAAGATTTCTATAAAAGCTACGCTTATTATGAAGCGCATCCTGATTTGCATAAAGAGATGCTGGATTCGTTGCAGACTTATGCAAACAGGCAGCAAATGAAACAATATACCCGCGACACTGCAAAACTTAAAAAATAATATCATGTTGGCTCCGGCTTCTGACAATTCTCGTAAGTGCTCTACCATGTTTTGAAATTGAATTGATAGAAGATGCAGTCAATGCAAGTTGTTCAGTGCTTTGGTTGCGGTGTTAGTAGTTTACGAATCTAACGACGAGTCATATGAATAAAGTCTACGCTAATGCTGATGAGGCATTACATGATCTTCCTAACGGAGCTACACTTATGCTTGGCGGTTTTGGCCTTTGTGGCATTCCAGAAAACTGCATTTCCTCTCTTGTTAAAAAAAATGTGCAATCGCTCACCTGTATTTCTAACAATGCAGGAATTGATGATTTTGGTTTGGGCAAGCTGTTGAAGTCAAGACAGATTAAAAAAATGATCAGCAGCTATGTTGGCGAGAATGCCGAATTTGAAAAACAGCTTCTTTCCGGCGAGCTGGAAGTAGATCTTGTGCCACAGGGCACACTCGCTACACGTATTCAAATGGCAGCGATGGGTATTCCTGCATTTTATACGCCAGCAGGCTTTGGAACTGAAATCGCCGAAGGCAAGGAAACAAGGCAATTTAATGAAAAGACATACCTGATGGAATACGCATTGCATGCAGACTTCGCATTGGTAAAAGCATGGAAGGGCGATACAATGGGCAACCTGATTTTTCGTAAAACGACGCGGAACTTTTCTGTCCCGATGGCAAAAGCAGGAGATATAACCATTGCAGAAGTGGAGGAGTTGGTTGAACCCGGTGTTTTGGACCCTGACCATATTCATGTTGCAGGCATCTATGTCCATCGCATTTTTAAAGGGGTGAATTATGAAAAGCGGATTGAAAAGAGAACGGTCAGGATTAATGGGTGAATATGCAAATGTGCGGATGTGCAAATGAGTGAATATGCAAATACAGATTAGCCGGTTTTGCCTCACAATACCTTTCGTCTCACCACATCTAAAGTCGCATAGCTAACATCGTACATTGTATTACCTGATACCTGTTACCTGACACCTTTTAAAACATCGTACATCTAAAATATTTTCCTATGTCTCTCGATAAATATGGAATAGCAAAACGTATAGCGCAGGAATTGCGTGATGGCATGTATGTAAACCTCGGCATAGGCATACCCACACTGGTCGCGAATTTTATACCTAAAGGCATATCTGTTATCTTACAAAGTGAGAATGGCCTGTTGGGAATCGGGCCTTACCCGGAAGAGAATGAAATAGATGCAGATCTGATCAATGCAGGCAAGGAAACAGTTACCGTTATCCCTGGTGCGGCATTTTTTGATAGTGCAGAAAGCTTTGGCATGATCAGGGCTGGTAAGATTGATTTAACTGTGCTGGGAGCAATGGAAGTAAGTGAGGCTGGCGATATTGCCAACTGGAAGATTCCCGGTAAAATGGTGAAAGGGATGGGGGGGGCAATGGATCTCGTTGCAAGTGCACGAAACATTATTGTTGCCATGCAACATACCAATAGCAAGGGCGAAAGCAAATTATTGCCACAATGTTCACTGCCCTTAACGGGTGTTGGATGCGTAAAAAAAGTAGTGACGGAGCTCGCAGTATTTGAAATAACAAACGAAGGTTTTTTATTAAAGGAAAGGGCTCCCGGCGTTACGGTTGATGAAATAAGAAGTAAAACCGCCGGGCGCATGGTAGTTCCAAACGATGTTCCCGAAATGCAGCTTTGATCGCTGTTTTTTTGAACATTTGCTTCTATGTGTTGTTTTTGCTAGAAACACATTCTTATCAAGACTTCTAACACAAATGTTCTCCGGTTATTGACGAAGGCGCATGGCTGCCTGTTCGTGCTGCTTATTATATCATTCACTTTATCAGCACAATTCGGCAATGATTCCATTCGTATGGCACAAAAAAAAGGATTGCTTCTTCCATATCCTGTTTTAGGTTATGCGCCTGAAACAAAATTTCAATATGGCGTTGGTGCGGTATATAGTTTTTACACCGATAAAACATCTCCCAAAACGCGCAGTTCCGCAATCTATTCTTACAATATGCTTACCACTGAAAGCCAGATTCAGTTGATTCTTCAGGGAAGTATATGGACGAAAGACAATGTCTGGCACTTTTTTACCAGCGGTATCTACAGTGATTTTCCTATCTACTTTTACGGCATAGGGTCACATACAAAAGAGGCTGATGCGGACCTGATCACAGCTAAACGCTTTCGTTTTGTTGCCGGTGCAGAAAGAAAAGTTATTGAGCATTTGTACGTAGGCGCCGGCCTTGGACTGCAATCTGATGACTTTACAGATGCAGCGCCCGGAGGAATATTTGATACCGGCAAATACGTAGGAAAGCAAGGCGGAAAACTTGCGCTGCTGGGCTACCAGGTGGTGTTTGACAACCGCGATTTTGAAAACTACACCACAAAGGGATATTACCTAAAAGCAGGTGGCTGGTCAAATTTTGGTTATAGCGACTGGCGCTATACTTTTTTTACGATTGACGGGCGCTACTTCACCCCGGTAGGTAGAAACCAAACCCTCGGCTTTCAGGGTGTGTTTCAAACAACGCAGGGAAAAGATATTCCGTTTTATTCACTTTCAAATCTTGGTGGGTCAAGCTATTTACGCGGCTATTACATGTGGCGGTATAGTGATCAGAACCTCGTAGCGGCGCAATCCGAATACAGGTACAGGCCCTGGGGATTAACGAGGGACAGAGGTTTTGTTTCAGCATCAAGAATCATCTTTAGCGCATTTGCCGGAACAGGAACTGTATTTCCAAATACCGGTTTTTCCTGGAACGATTTATTCCCAAGCTTTGGCGGTGGCGTTAGTTATATGTTTGATCCGCTTGCACGATTAACATTGAGGCTTAACTATGCCGTCGGTAGCAAGAAAACCAATGAAGACAGATCCACGGGATTTTATGTGTCTTTAAATGAAGCGTTTTAGGAATGGATAATTGACAAGTGAAAATTGACAATGATCTTACAAAAAAAGTATGCACAGAACTACGTGTTTTTTGTCGCGTGCATTGTCAATTTCCCGCAGCCAACTCCTAATTAAAAAACGTACTATGTACTATGTACAACGTATAACTTACAACTATAATTAAAACTGAAACCCCACTCGCAACGAAACTCTCCTGTAATCATATGAATACTGGTCCTCGTATTGCTGCAACTCGTATGTGTAATAGCTGTTTTTCTCTGTATAAGAAAATCGTTTATAACAGTAGCCGGCCAGTAGATTGATCGCATGCCCGTCATTCAACTTTATTTTGTATCCGATGCCAACTTCAGCGTAAGGGCTCGTCTTTAATGTATGCCAGGTTTCATTCGTGTTGAAGTATTTTTCTGGTAGTACGCCGTTGTTCCATGGAATAGATACGCCCAGGCTGGCAAATGCGAAAGGCGAACTTTTAGCCTGGTACAATGAATACCTGAATTGCGCAAATACAGGTATCGTTCTAAATCCATATGGGTCAAGCGCAACGCCAATTCCGGTAAAGTAGTTTTTAAAGCTGATACCCTGCACTATCTGTGGATTGGCTTTTGTATATGCCTTGCCAATTAGCATCCCCATCTCATACATGCCGCTGTATTGTACTTTACCCGTTGTTGCCTTTTGGCAATGGGCCGTGATGAACGCTGTCGTAAAGAACACTAAAAGAAAATAGTAGCGCATAGCATTAATTTTTTCTCAGGGAGATTTTGCTGATAACATGAACATTATTGATGTCGGAATAATCGCACTGGTACAAACCATCTCTCGCAGATACGATTGCAATATTGTTTAGGCAAATAACATCTACTGCATCTGCTATCTCTATCTTTTTAATCAGCTTTATAGCGTTGACATCAGATGCGTCAAACACTTTTAAGCCATCTATTCCATCGCATATAAACAGATGATTGCCATCCTTGCTAAGCCCTTTTGGATTGGTAAGATCGTATGCTTTTAATTCAACCGGCTGAGTAAGGTTGCTGATATCAAGCACATGAAGCTGGTTGATATTGCCACCGCAGGTACTTCCGGAAAATAAAGTAACATACGCATATTTGTCGTCAGCTATTACCGGATCGCAGGAGGTGACATGCCCGAATGAACCCAACTTTGATGGTGACGCCGGATTGCTTGCATCATAGATCTGCAATCCGTTAGAAGCCCCAATAAAGAGATTGTTTTTGTATGGGAAAATTGTCTCGATCGAGTTGCCGATGTCTACTGTCTTTACCAATTGCGGCTGCATACTTTGTTCTACATCTACAACATTTAATTTGGAACGTGTAACAGCATACAGGTAGTCATTCATCAAAGCAAACCTCGACATAGATCCGCCAATACCTTGCGATGAAACGGAAGATGCACTAGCGGAAGACAGAGCAAAGAAATATACATCATTCACCGAATAATAAACAGGGCCGTAGTAACTGCCATCTTTCCAGATGCCATTGTTTTCAGAGACCGGAATATCGATCGTTGTGTCTGTTACCACCCAGTCCGTTATAAGTGCATTGCCTGTTACCTGGTAGCCCATCACCCATTGCCTGTCAGGGAAAATGCCAGGGATAACATTTTTAAGAACAACATTGCCGGGATTGCTAATGTCAATCGCCATAAGATCTGTAAAGCAATCTGCATAAAGAATATCGTCCTTCACAGAAATATCTTCATTGCCCGGTATATGAATGAATGCTTTGTTTACAGGTGCCGTCGGATTAGAGTTATCAATAATATGCACACCTCTTCCTGTTTCATTCAGGAATATAAAATTGCCCTTCACAAACATTTTTCCGGGGTACGATACTTCAACGGGTGCATCGCTTTTTACTGCCGCACGTACATCAGCTGAGGTAGCGAGCACTGGTGTGAATTTTTTTGTCTTTTTAAAGCCACTGTCTTTTACGCAGGAAGTAAAGTGAATGCCGGCTAACATAAGCACAGCCAGCCATAGTATGATAGCTATATGTTTCATGAGTTATGGTATTGAAGTGAGTGTTTGCTGCAGTCATTCCGTCCCGGGATATAGCAGAACAATCGCAGTAAAAAGTTATGGTATTATATTAATGTCGTTTTTTAAGTTGAAGGGGCAGGGTTGAATACAGTGACCAGTTTTGCCAAACAAGTTTTGGAATGTTGGCCTGGTTTGTCAGTTTTGTAACGCTTCGCTGATATTGCAATCCGAATGAAATATTAGATTTCAGTTTTACCGCAGCACCCATATTTACATTGAAGATATGCTTGTTCAGCAGCGAATCATTGTAGTACAATTTATTCAGTTTAGTGTCTGGTAATACCCAATCGGATGCAAACATCCAAGCATACGATCCTCCGGCCTGCAAGCTGAATCTCGTGTTACTTGCAGGGTTGAGCGTAAATGTCATTAACGCCGGAATTTCCAGCCAGTGCGCATTGTTGGTAATGTTAACAGTCGTTCCGGCATTGTACAACAATGCTCCCCCCGTTAGTGTATAGTATTGTGACGAATACATGTAAGAGCCCGCTTTCTGCTTGTTGCTGAGAAAACGGTATTGGACGCCACTTGAAATTTCAATACTTCTCGAAAGCTCCCTGCTATATCGTATTCCTGCAAAAAAGTTATAGCCACCATTTGCTGCTGTAATGTAGCTGGCAGAATCCGGACGGGGTTGAGAAACGCCGCCACTATTGCTGCCATTACCACTGCCAATGCTTCCGGGCGCATTATAATAATATGTTGGGCCAGAGCCCGCGCCGAAGATTCCCAGCGAGGATTCCTTTAATGACATCGTGCCACCACCGGCGATGAGGCTCCATTGTTGTTTTTTCCGCACGGGAGTTTTAATCTTTATATCCGATGCGTGAGTGCTTAGACTACTCGTTGTGTTTTTTGAATTTTCGAGATAAGAACTGTCAATGTGTGCAGATAACGTGTTCACAGGTGATCGGTATTCTTCTGATTTTTTTCTGGGTACACCACCAGGATAGTATATAATACCATCGGTTACAGCTGCTATTGGTTCGCTTTTGGTAAACTTAGGCAGATGCTCATCTTTTGTTATCGCCTTATCATTTCGGCTAATATTTTTTTGATTTGAATTGCTGGCTCCTAATTCATTTACAGCTTCATTTTTAATAGTCTGACTTTCTCTTTCCTTGCGCCGATTTGCATCCTGTGCTATAGCTGCTTCATCTCTGCTATCATTATGAAGATTGGTTTGTTTTTCTTCATGATGATCTTTCTTTGTTATTGTGTTCTGTATGGATTGATGATTGCTTTCTTCTTGCTTGAAATCCGTTTTTGTTGAAAAGTGGATCAGTCCAAAAAATATAACCAGCAGTGCGGCAACACCGGGCAAAAGCCACCACCAGTCCGCGAAACGCCTCCTTTTTTTAGAATCCAACGCAGCATCTATCTCTTTCCACACCAAAGGCGATGGTTCAAGATTAAAATCCTGCATTTGTTGCTGAATATTTTTTTCAAATCCTCCCTGCATAATTTTTCTTTTCAGATTGGTCAGCAATTTTTTTTAGCGCATCTATCAATAAAGATCTGGCTCTGCTGTATTGACTTCTGATTGTATTTTCTTTTGAGTTGAGCAGTTTAGCCACTTCTATGTGGTTGAAGCCCTCAATAGCAACCAGGTTAAATACAGTTTGATAAATAACGGGCAACTCCCTCACCAGTTCTACAAGCTGCTTGGTGTCTACATGTATTTCCGGTGTCTCATCACTGACCGGATGCATGGGAATATCTTCAATCTGTAATTCCCTTTTATACCGGTTGTGTTTATTTAAGTAACTAATGCTGGTGTTTACCATTATCCGTCGGATCCATCCGCCAAATTCCCCGTCATTCCTGTATTGATGCAGTTTCGTGAAAACCTTAATGAACCCTTCCTGCAGGATGTCTTCAGCGTCCGCAACGTTTTTTGTATAGCGGTAACAGATCCCAAGCATCGCCGGAGAATACTGTGAATACAATAAATGTTGTGCATTCCTGTTGCCCTTAAGACATTCTTTTATTAGTTCTGTTTCCTGCATGCAGCTTTTGTACAGTTAATATGACCGCGATTGTTGCTCAATCATTGCAACAATTGTAAAAAAAATAAAAAATAGTTATATCGGTTGAAATGTCGTTACTTTTTCATGCTTGTCACTTTCTTTTTCTTGAAAAAAAGAAAGTAACCAAAGAAAATTCAAGGCAAACCCGATCCCTCCGGGCGTTTTGCCGGGCCATCCCCTCACCATGCTTAACTCGCGTTATTATTTTACCTAGCTTTTAAAAATCAGTCAGTTCTATTTTTTGAATAAGGACACCTATTTACTTCTTGACGTAATGTTCAATAATCAATAAAAAAACAGATCGTGTTTTCTTAATTAAACGATATTGAATCACCAATCCTTCGAATCTCTCACAACCAGGTAAAAGAAAGGGCCCTCCGAAAAGAAGGCCCGTAGTCAGGATGTTACTCCTGCTTATGAAACTATTGCTTATATCTTTGGCTATTGCATGCCCTGGGTTGCGCCCTGCATACCTTCACCCTGGCTCTTGTTATTTTGTCTCTTAAATATTGATGCATCCATCTTACCAAAGCGGTATGTAAAGTTTAGTTTAAACATGTGCGGGTTGGTAAGGCGATAATATTCCTGCACAAAGCCATCGCCGTAAGATATTTGATCAGACTTCCTGGTTCCGAAAATATCGCTTGCACTAAGTGTTATTGTAGCGGCATTGTTTTTCAGGAAGCTTTTTTTGATCGCAGCATCCATGCCCCAAAACGGCTTGATATAACCCTGGGAAGATGCCTGAGCCTGTGACATTGGCGGGCCAAATCCCTGTTGGTTATTTACCGGCAGGTTTGTTTTTGACTGGTAATCTGCGGATAGCTGAATAGCGAAATTTTTAGGCAGTTTAAAATTGTTGTTGAATTTACCAAACCAGCTCCACAGCGCATCCTGTGATGTTCCACTGATGTTATCTGTGTTTATTTTAGAATTGTAGATGTTTACATTCGCTGTTACATCCCACCATTTTGTCAGGTAATTTACAGATGTAATTTCTGCACCTGTAGAGTAGCTTGAGTTAGCATTCACATATGTATTGATCTTGTCTTCCTGTCCTGTTACCGGGTTGGTGCTGGTTTTCAGGTAACGCGTGATCAGGTTGTCTGTGTGCTTGTAGTATATAGATGCTAGAATGTTGTTGTTGCCTTTGAATGTTTTGCTATACGATGCTTCTATTGAGTTCGTAAATTCCGGTACCAGGTTCGGATTACCTTGTGTGATATTCAGGCTGTCAGTATAATCTGTATAAGGAATCAGCTGGAAGAAATTAGGCCTGTTGATCCTTCTTGTGTAACTCATTTGCAACTCCTGGTTCTTCTTTAACTTCTGGCTTAAGAACACAGAAGGGAAGAGGCTGATAGGATATTTATTGCTGAATTTCTGATTCAGATTGGTGAGCTCTCCGTTATAATTAGAGTTTTCAGCCCTTAATCCTAATTTATATCCAAAGTCTTTAATGGAACTTGTTACAGATACATAAGCCGCATATACATTGTCGTTGTTTTTATAGTTACTAGCGGCTGCAGGGATTTTTATAAAATCGCTTGTGCCTGCATACTGCATGTAAGTGTTGTTATTGCTGGTTGTATTACGTAGCTGGGCACGCAAGCCTGTTTCCAGTTTAGAATTGCCCTTAAATGGTTTTACATAATCTGTCTGAACTGTCAGGAACTGGTTGGTTCCATCGCTTAACACTTTTTGGTATTGCGTGCCGGTGATAGATCCGTTTGTGGGAGCATTGTAATAGTTAGTTGTGTACATCGCGTTTCCATCATTCTTTCCTGAAAAGAAGTTAACATCAGCAGTTAATTCCTCGCCTTCTTTTTTGAAGTTGTGCTTAAAGCCGGCTTGTATGCCATTTGCATTAAATGTTCTTTGGCTGTTGGAAATGCGTTGGCTGTAAGCGCTTGTTTTGCTGCTGTTGAAAAGGCTGTCCGTTCTTACATCTATTGTTTCACCTGGTTTAAACTCTCCATGTACCTTCATTGCTGAAAGAGATAAAGTAGTTCTGTTCGTCATGAAATAATCAGCGCCAAGGCGGCCAAACATAAATGCACCATTTGTTTTGTTTGAATTGTCCTGTGCTATATTGGTTAATGTATCGCCCTCGTTTATTCTTCTTGTGGTACCGTTTGTGCGGTTCTTCATTTGGTTGACCATTAATGCAGCTGACAGGTTAAACTTACCTTGCCTTAAATTAAAGTTACCGCCACCGTTTACTGCGCCACGTTTGTCAACGCCGGCCATAATATTTCCATTGTATCCGGTCTTCTTGTTTTTCTTTAGAACGATGTTGAGTATACCTGCATTGCCGCCAGACGCATCATATTTTGCAGAAGGGTTAGTGATTACTTCCACGCTTTCAATAGCATCTGCAGGAATCTGGTCAAGCGTTAATGTAGTTGGCCTTCCATCAATGTAGATCTGAGGTGCTGCATTGCGCAATTTTACGTTGCCATCAATGTCAACCTGTACCGACGGAACGTTGCGCATTACATCAAGAGCCGTACCTCCGGCGCTTACAATATTTTTTTCAACGTTGAATACTTTTTTATCTATATCCAGCTTCATCATAGGTTTAGATGAAGTAACGGTTACGCCTTGCAGTTGAGTGATGTCTTGCTCCAGTTTAATGTCGCCAAGGTCTTTGTCGAATGAAGCCATACCGCCCATCTGCATACCATTGCCCGGTTTAGCATTACCGCCCGGTGCGCCGGCTGGGGCAAATGAAATGGGTTGTTGGTGTGCTTTAAATCCAACCGCTGAAATTTTCAATGTAAGTGCGCCAAACATTGGCAGGTCTTCCATGTTAAATTCGCCATTTGATTTAGTTGTAACACCTTTTACAAGAACCTCTTTTTTCTTTTTTGAAACAGTGTCCAGTGTAGTTTTCATTAAAAGGACAGAAGCTTCAGCCAAAGGCTTTCCGCTGCTATCTATAATCTTTCCGTAAATATGGCCAATATTGGCCATGGCTGTGTTACCCTTCTTTGCTGCAGCTGCAGGAGGCGCCTGTGCAAATGACTGCGCCGATAAAACAACCACTAAAGAAAGGAGTAAAAGCTTTTTCATGTTTTGATATTTTTCTTGCTGTTATCAGCATATCAAAAGTATTTTGGAAAAAGCTGCGCGTGGAGTAATTGCGACAATTGTAAAAAAGTTTGCGACAAAGTTTACAGGGCAGGAATTCTGGGAATTGACAATTGAAAATTAACAAATGACAAGGAAGATGCCGAATGTGTAGATGAGTGGAAATATAGATGGATGAATGGTGAAATGTGCAAATATGGAGATGTGGAAATGTGCGAATGTGAAAATATGCGAATGTGCGAATGTAGAAATGTGCCGATGAAATAGAACAAT
Organism: Bacteroidota bacterium; assembly: GCA_048498555.1. Taxonomy (GTDB): domain Bacteria; phylum Bacteroidota; class Bacteroidia; order Chitinophagales; family Chitinophagaceae; genus Danxiaibacter. The sequence goes on along the minus strand of JBEHXT010000028.1, from coordinate 31,392 downwards.
ATTTCAAACTAACCCGCAATCCTGATGATTGCTAAAATGTAAGTGCTGAAAAATGATTGGCTTTCATTCGCACATTTCCACATTCGCATATTTGCCCAATACTATCCTTTCACTTTCTCCAGTAGCATCTCAGGCTCGTTTGTTGTGATGTAATTGAATTGCTGGCTGATAAGTGTATCCATTACTTCAGGTTTATCAACGGTCCAGGCGTTAAGGTTTACTTTGTTTGACTTGGCTTCACTTATCCATGCGTTATTTTTTTGAAAAACGGAGAAATGATAATCGACACCGAATAATTTATCTTTTTTGATTTGATCAGGTGCAATGTCTCCATTCAGATAAGCAACTTGAGCTTTTTTATCCAGTTCTTTCACCTTTTTACAAACATCATAATCAAAACTGATGTACATAACCCAGGGTTGTGCTTTTAACTGATGAACTAGTGCAACGATTTTTTCAGTTGCTTTAATAGCACGTTCCTTAGAAATTTTTGATGGTTTAATTTCAAGTACAAGGCGCGTTGTATGTTGTTGCATGCCAGCAGTTAAATATTGCTGTAAGGTTGGAATGGTTTCTCCATTGGATAATTTGTTTTCAGCAAGTGCAGCGTAAGTAGATGTTTCAATTGGTTTGCCAAAAAAATCAGCATCGTGATTGATTACGAGTGAATCATCAGCTGTAAGATGTACGTCAAATTCAGAACCGGCACATCCAAGCTTTACAGCTTCCTGCAATGAAGCAATGGAGTTTTGTGGCAGCCCCTTTGTTTTCCAGGCTCCTCTGTGCGCAACTACAATATTGTCCGCAAATTTTCCTTTTGTCTTTTTGTTCGTTTGTGCAGAAGTGTGCATCATAGTTGATAGTAAAACAGCAATAGCAAGAATTTTTTTCATGACAACTCAGGTTGGTTAAAATAAGGGCTTGAAGATAAGAAGGTTTTAGCAATCAGGTGTAAGGAGTAAGGTGTAAGGTGTAAGGTATCAGGTCTAGGGTTTTATCTCAGCGATCATCGAATCAGGGATCAGACAAATGTAGTCTCAAATTTCAAATTTAAAATCTCAAATTCTAAATCTTCAAATCCCACTCTTCCCTGTAATTTCCATCACAGCGTCTTTATAGTTGTCGCCAACCGGTATTTCAATGTCGCCGATAAAAATGCTATTCTTCCTTATCGCGGTTACATAATCTTTAGAAACGATATACGATTTTTGCACCCTGATAAAACTCGTCGCAGGTAGCTGCTCTTCGATAGATTTCATGCTCATGCGCGCAACAACCGGCCTTGTAGAACTTTTGAGATGAATTTTGATATAATCCTTTAATCCTTCAATCCACATAATATCAGCAAATACAACTTTCAGCATGCTGTAATCAACGTTAATAAAAAAGTAACCGGGGCCATTGCTGGTGCTGTCCTGTTCTTTTGCCTTTGTGCGAAGTTGATGTAACTCAAGCGCTTTGTTACATGCCTTCAAAAAACGCTCTAATGCAACAGGTTTAACCAGGTAATCAACCACATCCAGGCTATAACCTTCCAATGCATACTTTTCATATGCTGTTATCAGTATAAACATGGGTTTAACCGTAAGGCTCTGGATAAATTGCAGGCCGGTTAGACCAGGCATTTGTATATCAAGAAAAATAAGATCTACAGGAGTTGACTGCAAGATCTTCATTGCTTCTATCGGATTGCTGCAAGCCGCTACCAGCTCGAGGTAGGGCACTTTGCTAATGTTGTCAACGAGCAATTCCAGTGCGAGCTCTTCATCATCTATGGCTATACATTTCAGCATTAGTGCAGGTTAATTTGAAGTGAAACGGCAAACCATCCATTGTTTTTGTCGATCCGGATCGAATGGTTATTGCCATAGAGTAAATTTAAGCGTCTTTTTACATTCGCGAGGCCGATACCAGATGTTTTGTCTTTGAGTTCTTCCTTGTTGTCATTAAACTTGTTCTTTACAGAAAATATCAACGATCCATTAACCGCTTGTAGTTTAATATCAATGCATGCGTCTTCAATCAATCCTGTTCCATGCTTAAAGGCATTCTCCACAAAAGGTATCAGCAACATGGGTTCTATGAAGTAGCTTTTATCAACCTCCGACATATCTGTGCGTATAGCTACTTTTTTGCCAAACCGCTGTTGTTGAAGGTCTATATAACTTTGCAGGTATTCAATTTCTTTATCAAGTGCCACTTTATCTTCATCTGTCTCATACAACACGTAACGCATGAGCGAAGATAATTTTATGAGTGAAGGCTCCAGTTGCTCGGAATGTTTTCTTGAAAGCGCAACCATATTGTTCAACACATTGAACATAAAATGCGGGCTCACCTGCGAACGCAAAAACACAAGTTCAGTTTTAAGATTGGCATTCTCTTTTTCCTGTGCCAGCTTATCTGCATGAATACGGTCTCTTATTACCTGGTAAGCCGTACTACATGCTACCATAAAAATGTAAGGAAAGATATTGAGCAAGGCGTTTCTGAAAATATATTCCTTATGGAAAACGAAAAGGCCAAAGCATAAGTAATCCAACAACAACACCAGTGCAAGTAAAATAACGTGCGTTATAAAATATTTCCAAAACTTCTTAAGGTAAATCAGCCTTGGTATTAACAAAAAAGCATTGATATAAAATACGGCCATCCAAACCACAATGTGAGAAAAGTATAAATAGGTAAAGCCAACATCATGTTTTTCTGATGCGTGTTTTTCATTATCGTATGGCTTTAGCAGGTACGGCAGGGAAAAAAGAATAACCCAAAACAAAAGATGAAATAAAACCTGTACCCATTTCTTGTTGTACCACTGTAATTTCATAAGGGCAAAGTAAATTACAATTGACGAGTTTACGATATGGGCGGAAAATTATTGCGACATAAGAATAAATAATTGATACAAAAAAGCCGGTTTTTCCCGGTTACATATCTTCGGCTTTAGAAAAACGATAATTTTTGAAAATAAAATCAGGCAAATATGAATGCAAGCAGTGATTATTTCGTTTATAAGGAGAAAATGCAAAAAATAGCGGACGTAAAATATGCGGCCGCCGTGTTGCAATGGGACCAGGAGACTTATCTGCCGGCGAAGGGAGCAGCGGCCAGGGCGCGCCAGTTGGCCACATTGAATGAAACCGCTCATGTTATGAGTACAGATGAAAGCCTGGGCCAACTCCTGAACAGCCTTGCCGGAGCTGAAGGGTTATCTGTGTCTGAAAAGAAAAATGTTGCCCTGACACTCGAAGAATACAATAAACAAAAAAAGTTTTCTGCTGCTTTCGTGCGTGAAATGTCAGAAGCGGCTTCTGCTGCATTTTACGCCTGGATCGAGGCGCGCAAGCAAAATGATTTTAAGGTGTTTCAGCCAAAGCTGGAGGACATCGTCAGGTTAAAAAAGCAGGAGACGGATATTTTAGGATACGAAGGGCATTGCTATAACAGCCTGCTGAATGAATATGAAAAAGGTGCCACTGTGCAGATGCTGGACAATGTTTTTGATAAAATAGCCACACCTTTAAAAGGCCTGATGGTTCAGAAACAACAGGCAACCCATGACGATGCGTTTCTGCATCTTTTTTATGACCGCAGGCAGCAATGGGAATGGGGCATGTATCTTGTAAAAGAGCTTGGATTTGATCTGGAAGCGGGGAGGCAGGATATTTCGGAACATCCGTTTACTACAAATTTTTCAGCGAAAGACGTACGCATAACCACCCGCATTGACGAGCACGATTTTGCCAATATGACCTGGAGCTGTATTCATGAAGTTGGCCATGCTTTGTATGAACAGGGTTTGCCAGATGAAGAATATGGTTTACCTTCAGGAGAATATGCCTCTTTAGGCATTCATGAATCCCAAAGCCGATTATGGGAAAACTGTGTAGGCCGGAGCAAACCTTTTTGGAAACATTACTTGTCAAAACTACAACAGTATTTCCCCGAACAATTAAGTCCAATATCGCTTGATCAATTCTTTAAAGCTATCAACAAAGTGAGCCCGTCTCTGATAAGAACGGAAGCTGACGAAATCAGCTATCATTTTCACGTACGTATTCGCTATTATATCGAGAAGGAATTATTGGAAGGCGCATTAAATGTTAGGGATATTCCCGGGCGATGGAATGATTTGTACAAACAGGATCTGGGTGTAACAGTGCCTGATGACAAACAGGGCTGCCTGCAGGATGTGCACTGGAGCCATGGCGGATTTGGTTATTTTCCAACCTATAGCCTGGGCAGTTTTTATGCGGCGCAGTTCTATAACAAAGCAGTAGAGGATATTGCAGGATTGGAGGAACAAATTGCCTGTGGAAATACTACACCGTTGTTAGATTGGTTGAGGCAGAACATTCACAGGCATGGTAAATCCCTAACCAGCGAAGAATTGTGCGAGCGCGTAACCGGAAAAAAATTGGATACCGACGAGTTTATGGCGTATGTGAAAAAAAAGCATGGTTTAGTGTAAAAAGTATTGAACTTACCTGAGTTAGCCGTAAATCATCAGTTTGTGCTGCTTTAATGGGTTATTAAGCGTTGTAGAACAATATTTAATTGATTATATAGTTGGTAAATGGAATATTGTCGGCATGATTTTTTATTGCCTAAGGACAATTGACTGTTACTGACTGGCAGGACATATAACGAACTAAAGCAACTCAATTTGGGGATACGGCTAATCTTACAGGCAAGGGTTTGGGCTATACTTTGTAGCTGTTTTTTTGTTTGCGCTACCGTGGCTCAGCCAAAAGCCGATTTTACAGCGGACTCCACAACCGGATGTCCTCCGCTGGTTGTGCATTTTGCAGATCAATCAACAGGTAATCCAACCGCATGGAAATGGGACCTTGGCAATGGGGTTATTTCAACCGACCGCAATCCAAGCACCATCTATTTAAATAGCGGCTCATACGCAGTTAAATTAATCGTTTCCAATGCGGCCGGCCAGGATTCTGTGGTTAAGACCAACTACATTGTTATTGGAGAGCTGCCTGAAGTAAAATTTTCCGCAGCCCCGTTACAAGGCTGTGCACCTTTGAATGTTCAATTTACCGATGCCAGTACTTCGGGAGGAGGTGCTATTACTGAACGAACCTGGTATTTTGGAGATGGCACAACAGATGGCACAACGGCCAATCCTGTGCATACATATACTATGGGCAATACATACAGCGTAACGCTTATTGTAAAAAACAGCCTGGGTTGCAGCAAGAGTGCACAGCAATCTTCCATGATAAAAGTGGAAGGGCCGGTGAATGCTGATTTTAACTTTACCGGTGCTGATAATTGCAAGCCGCCTACCGATGTCTCGTTCCAGAATAATTCTACGCAAGGTACATTACAATATCAATGGAACTTTGGTGATGGTGCTGCATCAACTGATCCTAGCCCGCAACATACGTATACAACGGGAGGTACGTTTAATGTTCAATTGATTGCGAAGTCCCCGCTCGGATGTATAGATACCATTACCAAAAGCCTGACGGTGGGAGCTACCAATCCCAATTTTTCAGTAACCACTTCATGCATTAATCGCCCTGCTGTTTTCACCAATACATCACAGCCAGCTGCAGCAAACGCCACATGGGATTTTGGTGATGGCCAAAAAGCTGTAGGCGTAAATGCAACACATGTGTATACGGCAAACGGTACATACCAGGTAAAGATGGTTGGTGTATATAATGGTTGCACAGATTCCATAACAAAGGCAGTAACAATAACAAATACGCCGGTAGGAGATTTTAGTTCTCCCAATGCCGGTAGTTGTACCGCGCCTGCAACCATTAGTTTTAATAGCAGCGTTCCCATAGCGTCAAGTTTCTTTTGGGATTTTGGTGATGGAACCACTTCAACAGATCCAAACCCATCGCATACATATACGGCAATAGGATCATACAATGTTAAACTTGTAGCGGCAACAGCCGGTGGATGTTCAGACTCTATGACCAAACCCGGCTTTGTCAAGATAGGCCCGGCAAAGATTGTGCGGCTCATCAATACGCCTTTTTTCAACTGTGCGCCGGCGCGTGTTAAACTTGGTGCGCAGGTAAATACTTCCGAGCCTATAACATATAACTGGGATTTTGGGGATGGCACTACCTCAACCGATCCGGGCCCTTCGCACATTTACAATGCGATAGGCAATTATACCGTTCAGCTTATTATTAAAACTGCAAGTGGTTGTTCAGATACATTGAAGCTGCCGGATGCCGTTGTGTTAACCGCCGCTCCAAAGGTTAATTTTTCAGCAACACCTGTTGATGTTTGCGCAAGTACGCCCATACAATTTACCGATCTGTCGACTGGCAATATCACAAAATGGTCATGGCAATTTACGGGAGACGACTCAACTTATTCACAACAAAATCCTGTTCACGTATATCACGATACGGGCTATGTAGATGCAACGCTTACGGCCTTTAACCAGGGCTGTAAAGCATCACTAACAAAAAAGGCAATCGTTCATCTGAAAGGGCCGGTGTCTCGTTTTGCAGTGCTTCCTGATTGTAACAACAAACTTGTTAAACAATTTTCGGATAGTTCACTTATAACGATTACGCCGCCAACGCAATACACATGGGATTTTGGTGATGGCAGCCCTACATCAACTGAGCAAAATCCTAAGCATACATACAGCAAGACGGGAACTTATATTGTTATCCTTACAACAACCAATGGAGAGTGTACTTACTCGTTGCCGGTGCCAATATCTGTAATTGACGAAAATCCATCATACACCTATCAATTGCCCAATTCGGGTACCAATTTGTGCCGGAATGATTCTGTCCTGTTCCGGGCAACCTCTTATACGCCTGCTAACGTTGCTGCATTTTACTGGGCCTTCGGCGATGATTCAACTGCAGGGCCGGCACTAAATGATAGCACTATATGGCATAAGTTTAAAACAGCAGGAAGTTATCAGCCAATGCTCATAACGACAGATATATTGGGCTGCAAAGACACAACAACGGGGAGTAACGTGAAAATAGATGTGTTTGGCCCAACCGCTGGTTTTACCAATCCTACAGGAACCTGTATTACAGGAACTGTAACTTTTACTGATCAGTCCCAATCCGACGGCGCACATCCCATTGCGAACTGGATCTGGAATTTTGGAGACTCCAACGTACAAACCTTTACCGCACCGCCTTTCAACCATACGTACAATACTGCCGATAGCTTTAATGTAGCTTTGACTGTGGTGGATTCATATGGATGCCGGGATTCTGTTCTCAAGAAAAGCGCCATACTGGTAACCGACCCAGTAGCCGCTTTCACTGTTCAGGATACTGTCAGGTGTTCAAAGACTGATATTGCCTTCTCCAATCTTTCAACGGGCATAGGATTGCATTATACATGGTCATTTGGTGACGGAACAACTTCGCAGGCATTTAGTCCAACACACCAATATGCTGCCGCGGGTGTTTATACCGTTATGCTGAAGTTAGTTGATACAACGGGCTGCACTGATAGCCTTGTTATGGTTAACAAGATTAGAATTGTAGATCCCAAATCATCCTTTAACCTGCTGGATACATTCTCCATTTGCCCTCCATTCAAGATTGAGCCGCAAAGTACAGCTACAGGTTATGCGTCTTTGCAATGGCTTTTTGGTGATGGCAATACTTCGTCCGATACAACTCCAACACACTACTATTCAACAGCAGGCGTATTCAATCTACAGTTAGTGGCAAAAGGTTATGGCCAATGCACAGATACAGCCAAAAGAACGGTGGTTGTTAAAGGGGCAACCGGAACTTTCACCTATCCAACTTTCGGGCAATGTGCGCCACAAACAATCGCTTTCTCTGCTGATGTAGAAAATGCGACAACGGTGATATGGGATTTTGGTGACGGCGATCTTAATACAGACAATGTGGAGCAGGTTTCGCACATTTATAAAGAAGCCGGTATTTATCAGCCATCGTTGTTGTTGATTGACGATAATGGTTGTAAGGTAGGTGTTCAGGGGCCGGAACTGATAAAGATCTCAGGTGTTCGTGCCGGCTTTGGTGCGGCCATCCAGGGTGTATGCGATTCTTCGCTTGTATTATTTACAGATTCTACGCAAAGCTTTAATGATTCTACCATAAAATATCATTGGGATTTTGGTGATAATGCCACCGCTGATAATGTTCTTAATCCGGCTCATACTTATGGCAAGACAGGCGTTTATACTGTTAAGCTGGTTATTGATTCTAAGCTGGCATGTATAGATACCGCTGCACTTAAGCTTGATATTAAAGTGTATTCAAGCCCCGTTGCAAGCATTGTTTCCCTGGATAGCACTTGTGCCGGTGCGCCGATAACATTAAAAGGAAATAATTCTGATACGTTGGCAGTAACATGGGAATGGCTGATGGAGAACACTACATCGTTAACCGGTGATTCGGTGCAATATGCTTTTGGCAGCCCGGGGCAGGCCAATGTGCAGGCCATCGCCACCAATGCATTTGGTTGCGCCGATACGGCAACAAAGCTGATAGCCGTTATAGGAAAACCTGTAGTGGACGCTGGACTGAACACAATCTTATGTGAAGGCAAAACAAAGCCATTGCAGGCAACAGGTGCTTTAACGTATGAATGGTCGCCTGCAGCTTCGCTTAGCTGTGCTACATGCGCATCACCCATTGCGGCACCTGATTCTTCTACGATGTATTATGTTACCGGTTATTTGTTGCCCAATTGCTATACTACAGATTCTATTCTTGTACTGGTAAAACATCCTACAACGGTGAATTTAAAACCGATTGATACTTTATGTGCAGGCAGCTCAGTTCAGCTTGTAGCGTCCGGTGCAGAAGTGTACAAATGGCAACCTGCATCAGGGTTGAATAATGCAGCGATCCCTAATCCGCTGGCATCACCAACTACATCTACAACTTACGTGGTAACGGGGGGCGATAGTGCGAATTGCTTTAGTGATACGGCAAGCGTGCTTGTAAGGGTTTTTCCAATGCCGAAATTCAATATAATTGATAGCGTGATACTGATGAATATAGGAGATGAGAAAACTATTTACACCACAAGCTCATCAGATGTTGTCAGTTATAAATGGCAGCCTGACAAATATCTGTCATGCAACAACTGCGATACGCCTGTAACATCAGCCAAAGTAAGTATCCGTTACACCGCCACTGCGTATAATGATGGCGGCTGTTCGGTATCAGATGTAGTATCTATTCGTGTAAGCTGTAATGGAGATAATGTTTTTATACCAAACACATTCTCGCCAAATGGTGATGGTATGAATGATTATTTCTTCCCGCGAAGCAGGTCGCCGCTCATCGTAAAGTCCATGCGCATATTTAATCGCCTGGGCCAGGTGATGTTTGAGCGTACAAACTTTGCGATGAATGACCAGTCGAATGCCTGGGATGGTACCTTCCAGCGTAACAAGCAACCTGCGGATGTATATGTGTATGTGATAGAAGTGCTTTGCGATAACAATAACACTATAACTATGAAAGGAAATGTAACCTTGTTGAGATGATAGAATAAAAGCCAAAAAAGGATATTGAGGTATGATGGATAACATTAGAAAAAATGATACGGATACTTTAATTGATTATGACAATAATGAATGAGATGAACTGGAAAGATCAATATAAAAATATTTGCGGATGAAACGAATAGTCATCATATTATTTATTGTGATGAGCGCAACGTTTGCTGGCTTTGCACAGGACCCTCATTTCTCACAATTTTTTGAAGCGCCGATATCAAGGAATCCCGGGCTGGCAGGTTTATATGATGGTGACATTCGCGTGCAGGCATTGTACCGCAACCAGTGGAGCAGTGTTACCGTGCCTTATCAAACTACCTCTTTAAATGCAGAATACAAACAGCCATTGCGAAGTGAAGATTATCTTACCATTGGCATGCAACTGCTGCAGGATAAAGCGGGTACTACCAATTTTACCACGACAAGTATTCTTCCGGTAGTGAATTATCATAAAGCGCTGAGTGGCGAAAAGAACAGGTATTTGTCGTTAGGTTTTATGGGCGGCTATGTTCAAAGAAGAATCGACCGTAGTAAGATGACCACCAATAATCAGTTTGACGGGTTGGGTTGGAACCCGTCACTTTCTGACGGAGAAACTTTTCTTACTACCAATTACAATTACTGGGATGCGAGCGTTGGAATGAGTTATAATTCCAGCTTTGGTGATAAGCCTGATAACCTGTTTTACCTTGGCCTGGCTTACCATCATTTCAACAGGCCAAAAAATTCTTTCTATAAAAATCCAAACATAGAGTTGAATGCAAAATGGGTGCTCAGCGGCGGGATTAAATTTGCGTTGACTGATGTAAGCTTTTTTACCATCCAGGCAGACGTAAGCCGGCAGGGAGATTTTGTTGAAGGTGTTGGTGGCGCGTTGTATTCGTACAAGCTGGGGCCAGAGCCCGATAACCCGGATTATATTGTAAGCTTTGGCGCTTATCTCCGGGCGCGAGATGCATTTATACCTGTTGTTAAACTCGACTATCATCCTTTTGCCGTAGCAATTAGTTATGATGCGAATATATCACAGCTAAAGACTGCAAGCCAGTCAATGGGCGCGATAGAAATATCGCTGTCATACGTGGGATTTTTAGATAAGGGCAACAGCACCCGTAACGCTGTATTGTGCCCCAGGTTCTGAACATAAAACAAAGGGGCCGGCTCTTGTGAAAGCAAGGGCCGTTTTTATGTTTTTTTACTAAGTGAGATAGGCGTTGCTGTTTCGGTAGCCAAAAACATCAAATGAATAGACGGTTGCGAGCGATAATGAGGTAAAAACCAACAAAGCGCCGTTGTAGTGAACTGATTTTATATCGTCAAAATGGTAAATCATCTATCGGTTCGTGAGAAGTTGTAATTGATGGCTTTATTTTTTCAATGAAGGTCGAGATGTTGATGTTATTTAAATAAAACTGGTAATCGCTTCTCGGAAGAGGCGAGACGTCGTTGCCGTTACGACGAATAATGGTCAGCCTGTTGGTGAAAATAGTTTTGTCTATGCAATTACCATGACACCTAAAACAAATTCCGCCCTGTATATGATCATATTCAGGAAAGTATCCACTACCATGGCATCTACTACAGTAGATGTCGTTATTATTTGTTTCAATCAAACGATTTTCAATTTGTTTAAATACCTTGATAATTGTCCTGTCATGTATCCGCTTGTGACAAAGTCCACATTGAGTTTGTAAAGCGCTTTCATCGATTTCCCAGGGAAGGCTATCTTTGAGATAATAGGTGTGGTGCACGTGATTGTAGTCACTTATTAAGCCGCAGGTTTTACATTTAAAACCGTCACGAACAAGTACTCGAAGCCTTTTGAACTGCCATTCGACGCACTTTAGCAAATCACTGTAGCCAATCTCATTAATGTCAAGGGTTCTTACTAGCTCAATAACGGATAATGCACCGTTAAGTTGCAAAGTTTGATTTGAAATCCAGGCGTCTTTCTGCAAATAGTCTGAATGTAGCCTTTCTTTTTCATCCCTTTGTTCTTCTGGAAGCTTTGTTGGTTCTGTCTGTTGAATTTGTTTTTGTGAGCTTGCAACCAATTCCTGCCTGGCTTGTAATGGTTGTGACGAGTTTGTTCGCTTTTTCCAAAGACGGCCCATCAGGGCATCGTAGAAAACCAATGCAAGGGGCAGTACGAAGAAAACGCTAAAAAGGAAAATATACATGTATCAATTTTTGAGATGCTCACTAAAAGGACTCGCTCGATACCCTTTTGGTTAATCCTTTTTGCTGCTATATTGGAATAGCTCCCTGGCAGGAGTGTTTCGAACGAACAAACTTGCAGGGAGCTATTGTGACTATGTTGTCACACTCTATATCCAACCAAATAAATTAGTGCGCTATTATTGAAGGGTATGCTGCTTCAAACAATGCAACAAATTGGCTGGCGGGAAGTATATGCCCTTGCTTTTGTGCATTGTCAGCGAGGTGATATGCCCATTCAGCCGAAGCCATTCTTTGCGTTGGCGTGCCGTGGTGATTGAGATCTGTAAAAGCGCAATCACCAATATTAAAGAATACCTGAAGGAATTGTTTAACCCTTTTCCATTGCATAGAAGCTCCTCTTGCATGGGATAAATAATAAGCCGAAAACGCATCCGCCATTAACTCCATTTTCATTGTTTTTTCCGGTGATGATGCACCGGAATTTAAGTTCAACTGATATTGTATGTGATGCCCAAATTCATGCGCCAGAACAGCCTGAGGCGCTACATCAGAATAGCCAATAGCAGCATAGCCTTCCAGTATCCCATCACCCATTACAATCTTAGACGGAATTACTCCGTAAGGAGGGAAGTTAAATGTAAGTTGCGCGAAAGCATTGAAAGTGAAGATAGGGTGGTCTCCCATTCTATATTGTGGTACCTCGTGCATAAGAGATATGATCAGGTCCGCCCAATAGGCTGCATCCTCTGGTGAATCACCGTATAATATCATATCTATTCTTATTATTTTGTCTCTGTCGAGCAACATATTTCCATGCATCGCTACCATAACAATGGCGGCAGACTGTATGTCCCAAAAGCGTTTCAGGTCTTTAAATGTTTTTGTAAGCACATGCGTATATTCACCTTTCAAGCCAAATGTTTGCCCCGCTTCACTGTTTTCAAATAGCAATGCATCGTAGGTAGGAAAATCAAGCATGCCGGTTATAACAGCAAAGAAAACAACATTTGCGTCCCAGTCAGAAAGCTGTTGATCCAGCCACTGGTTTATTGGCGTATTATCGTCACAAGTTGGTTGTGAAGCCTTCAAAGCTTTTAATACCACTGCCTTATATTCAGGGTGCTGCTGAAGTAAACTACTTACACGTGCGTTCACGGTATGCTCTTTTCGAGACATAGATGAGCGTAAAGATGCAAGTTTTGCAGAAACGTCAGTTGCTGTTTTTTTTGCATCATTAGAAAGTGCTGAATTGGTTGATTGAGTTAGTTTTTCTTCTTTTGTACAACCAGTGAGCAATACAAGGTACACGGCAATTACAGCCGCATAAAGGGAGAGGATTCTCATACTGTAAAGGTTTATTTGTAGAGGAAATGGTTAGCTATAACAAGTTAAGCTATAGATATGCATTGTCATAATTTATTGAGCTCTTTTTTTTAAAAAAAATTAACAATTTTGGATTATTTCAATCAGCGCTCGCGGGGGTTTTTTAGATAGGTGTAACCGCATTGACTACGCTGTATTGTGCCCCGGATTTTGAAAATGTAACGGTGGGTTTTCTTCTTGTTCTGGCACCGTGTCAATTGACAATTTCTACAAGCGTATTTTTGCGCTTTAGCCGCATGGTAACAAAATAAATAACAATAATGGCAGCGATGAATATCAGGGTCGAAAGAATTTCCCACTTGCTTAGGTTTGTTAGCAGCCAAAGGATCGCGACAATGCCAATTAAGGGAATAATCAATCCGCCTGGCGTTTTGAAAGCCTTTTCGTCTTCGTTTATTTTTTTCGTCCGTAGTTTAATCGTTGCCAAAATAACTGCGAGATAAATAAGCAGTATAATAGCACTCGCCATAATAGCCAATTGTTGAAACCCTCCTACAGTGGAAAAAATAAATATAAGTAAGCCGTAAGTTATAACAGCCAGGTATGGTGTGTTGAATTTGGAATGAATACGGCGAAGAAACTTCGGAAATAAACCATCGTTTGCGCCGGCAAACAGAAACCGTGGCGTGCATAAAATATCCAGTGTAACATTTCCAAAACAAGAAAGGGCCGCACATAGTAATAAAATGGTACCACCAACAGGCCCCACAATTTTATTTGCGACAGCGGCTAAAGGTGCACTCTTGAATGAGCTCATTTCTGACCCTAACACACCTTGTGTAACTGTTTGTAAAAGTAAATACACAACCAATACCACTACTCCGGCAATGCAAATACTAAGCGGAACCGAACGTTTTGGATTTTTAATTTCTCCGCTTGCTCCGAGCGATGTTTCAAAGCCTGCAAAAGCAAAAAATAAAACGAGAGAAGTATCAGTAAATGTTTTAAAGGAAGGCAAATGTTCCAGGCGGAGGTTAGCTGTCTTTAGATAGCTGAAGCCGAAAAGAATAATGCCCAACAAGGGTAGCATTTTTATAATCGTGATTGTTTTTACAACGCCGATGCTTTGCTTAGCCCCGGTTATATTTACCGATATCATAATGATAGTCACGAGAAAAAATAACACACCGCGGGCAACTGGTTGTGCAAAGACAGGAAACAATATAGCCAATGAATCTGCGATGACGTTCAAAAGTGCAGCACTACCCAAAATACTCCACCCAAAAAAGTACAACCAGTTAACAATATAGCCAGGAAGATGGCCAAACGCAACGTCTACATAAGCGTATGAGCCGCCACTGGAAGTAACGCGGCTTCCTATTTCTGCGTAGCAAAACAAGATGGCGGCAAGCAGAACACCGCAAACCAGATAAGCAAACACAGCAAAGCTTCCTAAGGCCGTGCTTACAATCGCAGGAAGTGCAAATATGCCGGCGCCAATTACACCACTTATGATTGAGAGAGTCAATCCCGGAACCCCAATAACACGTTTTAAACCTTCATTGGAATTGGTTGTGATCATAGTAGGTTAGGCTTGGTAATAAAATTGACTGGCAAGTAAAGAAGGTACCAGGTGGTTACTTATAAATATACAAAGGTTTCATTGCTGTTCAAAGGTGTGAGGGCTTTATTTTGTTTTGGTTTATTGGTGATTTATCTAGTACTGAAATGCTAAAAAAAACAACTCAGGTTCAATTGGGATGAATTGATTTACACAAGATCCTGGCACGAGTGTTCCGCAGGATCACTCTTGTCTACTAATTTTCCCCAGATTGTATCTGGGATCACTTACTACAAATATTCAATTTTTAACAATCCCTGGCCGTTAGTGCAATAGTCAGTTGCACTGCTGTGTTTATAATGCCATGGCTCCCAAACTAATCCTGATCTGACAGGGTTATCATGAAGGTAATTTAGTTTTTGAGCAATCTTTTCACGAGTGTTTAGTTCTATCGGGTGATAATCTTGTTTCCATAATTGAAAGTTTTTGTTGTGGTTACTGCATCGTCCTGCATAGCCAAATAAATTCAGCATCCAATCCTTTCTCCTTTCTTCACTATTATTTTCAATGGCATGAATGATTTGTTTGCTGCTAAACTTTTTTATGTCACGTACAAGGAACTCGATCTTATTGTTGTTACTGCTAATAATTAAGTGTACATGATTTGTCATTATCACCCACGCATGTAATATCAGCCCTTTATTTTGCTGACAGTATTTTAAACTATCTACTATAATTTCTTTGTAGCATTGCCGGCTGAATACATCAATCCATCCAATCACGGTAAATGTTACAAAATGAGGTACAGCATCTTCGCCTACTTTGTATTTTGAGGACATGGGATTTAAGGTTTGGGGTTTATGCGAGTGTATGGGTTTTTAGTTTTGATCAGTTGTATATGTGCATTAGGTAAAAGCCCAGATACAATCTGGGTTGAATTGATAGACACGAGTGATCCTTCGGAACACTCGCGCCAGAGTGAGAAATTCCGTCAGAACTAGTTTTAAATTGCCAAGCCATTTTATTCTAGCATTTGTTATGTTGTTTGACCTTATTTGAGATAAAGCAAATATTCCTGCTGTCAATGCTGCAATTAACGGAAGCCATCGTGTTATTTCTTGATTCATTTATTGTCTCTTAAAGAATTAGGGACAGTCTAAACATTAAAGCCAACTCGTAATATACGAAGGGTTACCTGTGTTCAAAGTTGCGACAATTTTATTTATCTCCTCGATTTCCAATAAATTTTCTGAAATACCAAAGAATATTAAAACGACAAGGTGAGTTTCGCAACCACAAAACCAACTAATAGCTAAACTCAGTAAAGGTGATTGTCTTCATGCACAATAGTATTACTATCTGTACAAGTGAGTGACACACCCCCCCGCTTCATAGTAGCAACGCCGCTGGTATCATATTAATTATTGCACCAAATCGCAATCCCCGTTTTTACTTTTGAATTTTTATTGTTGACTTTATGCATCAAGCCTTACGCCTCAAACCGCTATGCTTTCACCTTTGCCCTTATTTCCCTATCTTCGCCGCTGAAAAAGCTCTTTTTTAAATGATAAGTAGAAGAAATATCAGGGTTAAGGTAATGCAGTTGATCTACTCGCTGGAATCTATGGATAACTCTAAAGCAGACCCGGTAAGAACACTCCAGAAGCAATTTGACCAGTCCCGCCAGTTATTTGTGTATCTATTGTATTTTTTAACGGAAGTAACCCGTTATGCCGAGACCGATTCAAGGGTAAGAGCTTCTAAAAATCTCCCTTCGTACGAAGACCTTCACGTTAATACTAAAATCGCAGGTAACGAGCTGTTGTGGCGCATCAGGGAAAGCGGTTCTTTCCAGAAAGCGGTAGAAACCGAAAAGCCGGAAACGATCCTGGATTATGATATGGTTAGAAAAATTTATGTTGAACTGGTTGCTTCTGACCTATATAAGGAATATATCACCGTTGAAGGACGTGATAAAAATACCGAACGCGAAATCGTCAAATATATATTTACTGACCTGATGCTGCCGAACGAAGACTTTATTTCGCAGGTAGAAGAGCTGTTTAACAATTGGGATGATGATGCTGATATGATGAACCAGCTAATTCTCAACTATATACACAAGCCTGCTACATTTAATCTGCAGGATATTGTGGGTGATGAGAAATGGAAGTTCGCCAGAAACCTGCTTACAACTTCTATGGAGCGCAAAGGACAGCTAATGGAGCTGATAGTTCCAAAACTGAAGAACTGGGATTCGGAAAGAATTGCCATATTAGATATGATCCTTATGCGAATGGGCGTGTGTGAATTTTTGTATTTTGAAACCATTCCGCCCAAAGTGACTATAAATGAATACATTGACGTTGCAAAAGAATACAGCACACCTCAAAGCGGCCAGTTTGTAAACGGAATACTTGACAGTATTCATAAGGATCTGCTGGCTCAGAATAAAATTCAGAAAATAGACTTCAAACAAAAAATATAACAGAGATTTGCACCTATGAATCAAATAAAAGTGCTGATTTTTGCGGCTGCATTATTGTCCGGAGCTGTAGCTTGTAAGAATGACGCTTCGGCAAATAAGCCAACAGCGGAATCAAAAAAAGCGCTGGCTGATACGGCCAATTACACTACGGTTCAATGGATGGATTCTGTTTACAACTTTGGAACGGTAGTAAAAGGTGAGCAGGTGAAAATGGTTTTTAAGTGCAAGAACACAGGTGATAAACCTTTAATCATTACACAGGCAAGGCCGGGATGTGGTTGCACAGTGGCTGATTTTACAAAAAATGCCATTCCTCCGGGAGGCGAAGGTGAAGTTACAGGCGTTTTTGATAGCAACAGGGGAAGTGGTACAGTGCATAAATCGATATTCGTTGTAACCAATACCAAACACAACACGGAACATATTTTAATTTTCACGGGAGAAATAAAAGAAAAAAGTTAGTCAAGCTTAAATACACAAACAATGAATCAAATGAATGCAATTTTATTAGCAGCTGGTCAAGGTGGTCAGGCAGGTGGCGGCGGAGCGTTTCAGCTAATCATGATGGGTGCCATTATCCTCGTATTCTGGCTCTTTATGATCCGTCCACAGGCTAAAAAAGCAAAAGATCAAAAGAAATACATCGATAACCTGCAGAAAGGTGACAGGATTGTAACAATCGCTGGTATCCACGGAACAATTTCTAAAGTGAATGAAGACAACACCATTCAGTTAGAAGTAAGCCCTGGAAGCTACATCAAATTGGAAAAATCTGCTATCAGCCTTGAGTGGAGCAATGCTATGAACAAAGCAGCTGCTACACCGGCCACTACAGAGAAAAAATAAGTTGGTTTTATCAAAGGAGTGAAGAGGAAAGCGATCATCGTTTTCCTCTTTTTCGTGGAAGGGGGGAGGTATCAGGTATCAGGTGTAAGGTTTGAGGTTTAAGGAGTGAGGTATGAAATATGAGGCGTGAACGGTTATATCAAACATCAAAAAATCAGACATCTTCTACATCGTAAATCGTACATCTAACATCGTACATAATCATGATTTTAAAGATCGGTTTAACCGGCGGCATAGGCAGCGGCAAGAGTACTGTAGCCAAAGTGTTTGGCACGCTGGGCATTCCTGTATTTGACGCGGATAGTGTGGCAAAGAATATTATGAATGAAGATGCACATCTGCAACAACAGATTGTCAGAACTTTTGGTGATGGTGCTTACACCGACGGAAAGCTTAACAGGAAATATCTTGCTGATATTGTTTTCAATGATCCGTTTAAGCTGGAGCAGTTAAATGCACTGGTGCATCCCGCAACTATACAGGCTGCAGAAGACTGGATGAAACAACAACACGCGCCTTATGGTATAAAAGAGGCGGCATTATTGTTTGAAGCTGGCTCTGCGGGCCATCTCGATTATGTAATAGGCGTTTATGCACCGCAGGCTTTGCGTATTAAACGCGTGATGGATAGAGAACAAGTGGGCAGGCAGGATGTATTAACACGCATGAGCCGCCAGGTTGATGAACAAATAAAAATGCGTTTGTGTGATTTCATCATCGTTAATGATGAACAACAAATGGTAATACCGCAGGTATTGAATCTGCATGAGAAATTGCTGGAACTGGCGGGTAAAAAAGCCAGTGCTTACTCAACTGTCTAAAGTACGGCTAATTGCACCGCGTACATTAAAGTGTAAAATAGAAAAGGGGTTAGGGTTGAAATTGTTTAAAGACCGCACATTATACATCGTACACCTGACATTATACATCAATTAACAAGCCTTGTAACTTCCTGTGGTTCGGCTGGTGTAGAGATATCATACAACACCAGGCCGTTGCTCACATAAGTAATTAACAGGTTGTTGTACGGTATCACATCCTGAAAGTTATCCCCCTTTATCGTTTTAATTATTTTCGGATCATCAGGTTTTTTTACGTTGATGATGCTTAGTCCGTCCTGCATTCTGCATACATAAACAATCGTGTCGCGCAAGCCAAGCCCATGAGGTGTTGAAATGGGAAGGATCTTTATCTCGTGTGGATTTAAAGGATCTTTTGTATTGTATACATAAAGCCCTTCAGTGGCAGGCCCGCAAGGCGTTCCACCGCGAAGCGTTACAAAAGCCAGTGAATCATTCGCCACTACAGGATCACAACTTCTTAAATGGGCGACTTGTCCAAGCTTTTCAGGATTTCCCGGATCTTTTATTGAAAGTACATACATGCCGTTTGTTGTGCCTATAAATAGGTTCTCGTTGTAAGGGAACACCGTTTCTACATTCCAGTTCAATTCAATTGTTTTGGTAAGAGAGGGCGATTGTTGATCGGAGAGGCTGTAGCATTTTAATGTGTACATGTCAACCACGTAAAGAAAATTATTAGCGATAGCGAATTTCGCGAGTGATCCGCCGCTGCCTGAAGAATTGTTTGAAGTAGTTGTATTGCTTTCCTTTGAGCAACCGGACAGGCAGATGAGTATTACGATAAATAAGTGTATTGATTTCATGATTAAATGCTTAATTACGTTTTAAATAAGGAGTGCTGGCTTAGTTAGCTGGTTACTCAGGCGACCCGCCAATGCAACGGCTGATGGTTTGCACAGAATCCTGCCGCCATGCAACTATCACCGAATCGGGATAGTAGTAAGCGCATGCGTAATATCCTCGTTGTGGCGGTGGGGCATACCATGCTGCAGACGTAGCTCCTAATCCGTTAAATGCATTTTTCAGTCTTGATGTTACCGTTGGGTTTGAAAGAGACGACAGGTCTATGGTAATAAGATCATTGTAGTTGTTTGTATATAGATAGTGGCCCTTCATGGCAATTTCCTGGCAGCCATTTATCTTAATAAATCCAATGCGTTTGGCGTTTGCCGGATTCGAATTGTCAATGATATGAACGCCTTCGTTAGTTTCAGCCTGTAAAATATATTTTCCCGAAACGTATATTTTCCCAGCATTTCTAACCGGGTGAACACTGTCTACATATTCAATTTTTTTATAAATGCTATCAACTCCGTACACCGGAACCCAGGCTTTAACAATGGCCGGCATTGGCGTGGGTTTGTATCTGTCAAAATTCCAGCAAGAAACAAAAAAGAGAGAAAGGATTAACGGGTAAAACAGTTTCATAGCAGTGGTTTCTTATTAGAGTAGCATTTACTTGCCTTCGTTGCCCGATAACAAAATTTTAAAATTTGAAATCAGTTGCCACTAAGGCACGAAGGTGCAACGGAGCATAAAGAGTAGAACCACAAAGGCATTGAGGCACAGAGTGGCACGGTGGGTTTAAAAAAAAATATTTTACCTATAGGTTGGTATTGTAACTTAAGCAAAAAAAGAATGAGATATGCGCTTTCGATGGATATTGGAGGAACCAATATTAAGTATGCAATTGTTGATGAAAACGGCTATATATTTTTTGAATCGCTAAAGTCAATTAAGCCAGAAGATAATGATAGCGCGTTGTTAGCGCATATAAAGCATATGATTGCTGAATGTTTTGAGATCGCTCGCGTTAACGAAATAGAAATTGTAGGAATAGGCATTGGCGTTCCGTCAGTTGTAGATAGTGGCGTTGTGCTTTTTGCCAATAACTTGCCAGAGCTTGATAATCAGCAATTGGATGTTATTATAAGTGATCATTTTGGTGTTCCTGTTTTTGTTGAAAATGATGCAAACCTGATGGGATTGGGTGAGGTAAGATATGGCGCGGCCAGGAATGTATCCGATGCTGTATTTATTACTATTGGAACCGGTATTGGCGGCGCGTTGATCCTGAACGGAAAATTGTATGGTGGCTATAAAAACCGTGGTACAGAGCTTGGGCATATTGTTATAGATTGGAACGGTAAAGCCTGTACATGTGGAGGTAAGGGGTGTTTTGAGGCATACGCTTCAATGACTGCCCTGATACAAGAATATAAAAACCTTTTGCCTGAAAATTCCTTGCCCGGCACAGAAAAGGTTGACGGTAAATACATTGTGTCAAAGTTCCTGGAAAATGAAGAGATTGCAGCTGTTGCCATGAATAACCATTTTCAATATATGGCTGCGGGTATTACCGGCTTTATCAATGTATTTGCTCCGCAAAAAGTAATTATTGGAGGAGGAATTTCTGAGGCAGGTGATTTTTATTTAAAGAGCATCGCTATATTAGTAGATAAAATGGTGATGAAGGAAACTTCACAATTCACCACAATAGAGCTGGCATCACTTGGAAACAAGGCCGGATTTTTAGGTGCTGCCGCGCTGGTTTTTAATCAAACATTGTAAGCTTATGAAACAAAATACCCCCATTCTTGTCCTGATATTATTTATCTGGTTCATTATCTCTTTCGTGACGAACATTCTTGGCCCGATGTTGCCTATGATTATTAACGACTTTCACTTAAGTCTTACCATGGCTGCGTTTCTTCCCTTCTCTTTCTTTCTTGCATATGGAATAATGTCTATTCCTGCCGGGATGATGATTGAACGTTTTGGAGGAAAGGTGTCGTTGCTGATTGCGTTTGGCTTCAATTTTACAGGTGCACTTCTTTTCGTACTCGTTCCTTCCTATGCAGTGGTTTTGGCGTCTTTGTTTATTATAGGAATGGGGATGGCAATGCTGCAGGTTATCATACTTCCATTAATGCGTGAAGCTGGTGGTGAAAAGCATTACGCATTCTATTCTGTGCTTTCGCAAATTATTTTTGGTACGGCGTCTTTTATAAGCCCTTTTGTGTTGACGATAATTTTAAAGCAGCTTGCCACCAATAGCGATCCTTCTTTTTTTATACGAAGCTTAAAAAAATATGTTCCCGATAATCTTCCATGGAGCTCGCTCTATTTGATTTTTATGCTTGTTTTTGCGCTCATGCTTTTGATCATTTCCAGGATAAAATTTCCAGCAGTTAAATTGAAAGAAGAAGAAAAGGCTGGCACATTTCAGAACTATATTGACTTGCTTAAAAAGAGGCAGGTCATTTTATTCTTCTTTGGAATAGTGGCATATGTTGGAACGGAACAGGGGTTGGCTAATTGGATGAGCCAGTTCTTAAATACCTATCATGGCATTGATCCTGCGGGAAAAGGCGCGTCTGCAGTTGCATGGTTTTGGGGATTAATGTCAATTGGTTGTTTACTCGGGCTTATTATTGTTAAGCTGATCGACTCAAAAATAATGCTGAGGATCTTCGGTGTACTGGCGTTCATCACGTTGCCGCTGGCGTTGTTTGGCCCTGCGGATGTATCGATTATTGCATTTCCTTTTTGCGGCTTTGCCATTTCAATTATGTTCTCTGTCGTATTTTCTTTGGCACTCAATTCAGAAGAAAAGCATCACGGTGCTTTCTCTGGTATTCTTTGTACGGGCATTTTTGGTGGGGCACTTATACCGTTTATTATTGGATGGATGGGAGATTTCATGGGTTTACGCTTTTCAATGCTGATTCTGTTTGTTACTGTTGGTTATATATTCAGTGTTTCATTTTGGGCGAAACCTTTGGTGAAAAATGAAATAATAAAAATAGGAGAGTTGCTAAAGCAGTCGAAGCGTAAGGAAGAATTGGTTAAATAAATCGTTTAGGGTGCATTATACAAGCAAAAAAATCCATTCATCAAAAAATACTGTAGATACTCGATTACGCTTATCTTTTTGCTTAAGTTTATATAAGAGTTAAGTAGTATGGTAAGAAACCTGTTATATATCTGCGGTTTTGTATTGGGTATGTTTGTGTTGCTATATGTTCTCTCATACATTTTTCTGCTGCCTTATCTAGCGCAGGTGCAGGTGCCTGCAAGGTGGCAGCAGCTTTCTTTGCCTGTTACAAAAGAACAGATGGAAAATTACCTTGGTGATCCCGCTTCAGAATTACCTCCAAACGAAACTAATTGGATCGGGCATAACAACCGTTTCACGTACACGCTCACCGCTCATTACGACACATTAAAAATGTGCGACCGCTTTACCATCCGCTACAAGGTTCGCACGTTCTTTTATAGAAGGGCGGGAGTGATTAAAGTGGATAGTGTGAGGTGATACAGATGTACGGTGTTAGGTGTACGATTCTAGATGGCGATAAAAGAGGCGTCAGGCATGAGGTGTAAGGTCTCAGGTTTCAGAATGATAGTGCTGGCTTATTTCATAGCTCCAATTGCATATCCGCATATTTACTCATTCGCACATTTGCACATTCGCACATTCGCAAATTCGCCCATCCGCACATTTTCAACTGTCAATTCTTAATCAGCCTGTAGCACCATCTTTTCAGTTTTCCTTCAAAGTCAAAAGGAGTGGTGGCCTTGGTAATATCTTTTATATCGGTTGCGTGAATGCTTTCTTTATCCAGTTCGAATTTGGTGAAGTTGGTGCTAAAATACACAGTGCCGCCTTTTGAAGTTGCACGAAGTACATCATTGAGTAGTTCTGTGTGATCGCGCTGGATGTCGAGAAAATCCTTCATGCGCTTGCTGTTGCTGAACGTCGGCGGATCCATGATTACCAGGTCAAAACTATCTGGTTGCAATGTTTTGAGGTACTGCTTTACGTCGGCATGAATAAAATAATACTTTTTACTATTGTCGAGGCCGTTAGCTTTAAAGTTATCTTCGGCCCAACTCAGGTATGTTTTGGAGAGGTCAACAGATGTGACCGATGCGGCATTTGCGCAGGCTGCATATACTGAGAATGATCCGGTATAGCAAAACAGGTTCAGGACACGCTTATCATTCGCCTGGTCAAAGACCATTTTCCGCGTAATGCGATGGTCCAGAAATAAGCCAGTATCAAGGTAGTCTGTGAGGTTGACAAGAAAATTCAGGCCATTTTCTTTTACGGTATGAAACTGTTTTTCATCACCCAGTTTTTCATACTGGTCCTGCTCACGGTGGCTCATTCTTTTTCGCTGCCGAATAAAGATCTTATCCTGCGGAATTTCAAGTATCCTGCTTATTACAGGTAAACATTCAATCAGCCACGCGTCATGTTCTTCATCCGTCATACCATGCCTGCGAACATATTCAGCCACGTAAATCATATCCTCGTAAATCTCAATACAAAACGGAAATTCAGGCAGGTCATGATCATACACGCGATAGCAGGTAACACCTTGCCCTTTGGCCAGCTTGCGGCGGTGCTTGAACACTTTGGCCAAACGGTTTTCAAACATGATGAGCTTTTCCATTACGTTGTACGTGTAACGTTATAAGTTATACGTTTAAGGCCTTTATAAATTATTTGGCTGATGATGGTTCTGTTAAAAAGTATAAGATGTTGCATACTTAGTAATACGTGTCTTTCTGTCACAAGCCATTTAAGTTTTTCACCATTCAATTAGTAGTGTCAAACATATAAACGCAGAATATTCTACCTTGGTGCAAAACGTACAACGTATCACTTATAACGTACAACTTCCAGCTATAAACTAAAAACGTTGTACGTCTTACCTTTTAAGGGCTTAAACGTACAACGTATTACTTATAACGTATAACTTATTTCAGCTTAGCCAGGGCTTCTTTAACTCTTGCCCAAGCTCTTTCAATGTTAGGAAGGCTGTTGGCAAAAGAGAAACGAACGCAATTAGGCTCTCCGAACGCATCACCCATTACAGAAGATACGTGGGCAGTATTTAAAACATACATGCAGAAGTCGCTCGCGTTGTTTACAGTCGTTGTTCCATCAGATTTGCCATAGTAAGAGCTAACATCCGGGAAAATATAGAACGCACCCTGAGGATCAAAACATGTAACACCAGGAATGTCTTTGATCAGTTCCATTACCCTGCTCTTTCTGCGGGTAAATTCTTCTGTCATTTCCTGTGAAGGTTTTAGATCGCCTGTAAGCGCTACTACCGCTGCTTTTTGTGTAATAGAGCAGGTTCCGCTTGTCATCTGTCCCTGTATTTTTTCGCAAGCTTTTGCAACAGCAGCATTAGCGGCAATGTAACCAAGGCGCCAGCCGGTCATAGCAAAACCTTTACTTAAACCGTTAACGATCACAATACGTTCTTTCAGTTCAGGGAACTGAGCAATGCTTTCGTGCTCGCCAATAAAGTTGATATATTCATAAATCTCGTCAGAGAGAATGTAAACGTTCGGGTGTTTTTTAAACACTTCAGCCAGTGCGGTCAACTCTTCTTTTGTATAAACCGCGCCTGAAGGATTACAAGGAGAAGAGAACATGAATAATTTTGTCTTCTCTGTAATTGAAGCTTCCAGTTGCTCAGGAGAAATTTTAAAACCGCTTTCTTGAGAAGTGCGTACTTCAACCACTTTACCTCTTGCGATCTTTACCAACTCAGAATAAGTTACCCAGTAAGGAGTAGGAATGATCACTTCATCGCCATCGTCTACCAATGCAAGAATTGCATTAGCAAGGCTTTGTTTAGCACCTGTTGAAGTAACAATATTTTCAGGTTTATAATCAAGGTTGTTGTCACGCTTCAGCTTTGTGCAAACAGCTTCTCTAAGGTCTAAAAATCCGGCAACAGGCGTGTAGTGGCTCCAGTTGTCATTAATTGCTTTAATGGCTGCATCCTTCACGTGTTGTGGTGTATCAAAATCTGGTTCACCTAAGCTAAGGTCGATTACATCAAGTCCCTGAGCTCTTAATTCGCGGCCCAATTTGGCCATTTTGAGTGTTTCCGGTTCATTGAACCTTTCCAAAAGAGAAGAAAGTTGCATAGTTGGTTGATAGATTTTTGGCGGCAAAAGTAAGTAAAAATGTGTTTTCTACTTTTTATATTATACCACCCGTTGTTAGTTTATAAACGATTTGACATTTTATTACAGAATATCAGTTTTTTAGCTTGTTACCGGGGAATGTGTTCAATCAATTCCAGGTGAAGCCTGTTTGATGCGGTGGCTCTCGTTGTATCGAAAAAGCCGGCAAGATAGAAGGTATAAAAATGCGTTCGGGTAATGGCAAATTTTTGCTTAAGCACAACGGTGTCTTTTAAACCTGTTGTATCAATGTGATACAAAGTTGCCAGCACCTCAGCTGAATCTCTTTTGGTTTTAAGCGTTGTAAAATTGCCAAAAGCATTGGTTATATTCTGGTCGTTGAAAATGCGTGCCTGCGAAGGATTAATAGTGATGGTATCAATCCGTTGATCAGAGGTATCGCTCAAAACGCGGAAATAAATATTCAATGGCCTGCCATCGGGGCATAAGTACAATACACGGGCTCGCGCATAAACACTATCCGGCCGGAAATCGTCCTCAATGATAGAGGGCCTGATCTTGTAAAAACTATCTACAGCAAAAATGCTGTAATAGCGTGCCGGGAGCCAGGTAGCAATGAACGAGAAAAGTGAATCGTGTTGCCCGTACTCGGTTAGTTTCATCCCGTATGTCCCAGTAATAAGATTTTCTTTATATCCGGTTGAGTCCCCGAAATGTACGTTTGAAAAGAGAGAGTCGCCATTTCCCCACAAATTGATGCCGGCGGGGGCATCAGGACTGGCATTAATCAGCATAACGTTGCTGTTGGCAGCAGTAACGTGGGTCTTGCTGCATTGCATAGCCAATAAAGAAATAACTAAAGCTGCTGCAACGAATAATCCTTTCCTAAACCTTGTCATGAATAATTTTTGATAACAATGGGCAACAATGTTATGCAAATATTGTGAGAAAAAGCGAGTAGAGGTTAGGTATCAGGTGACAGGTATCCGATTTGTGAGAGATGGTGTGAGGAGTGGGGCGTAAGGTTTAAGGTGTCGGACATAAGGTTTACGTAGCAGATGTATTAGTTTGCTGTGCCTGTGTTAAAAAAGATAATTTAAAAAATATCTGTCCAGAGGAATACCCAATCCCTCAAACGCCTCAAACCTGATACCTTACACCTCACTCCACATCCCTCAACTTTCCTATATTTGGCGCATGCCACACGAAGCAATTTCCGCGTTTGATATATTTAAGATAGGAGTAGGGCCGTCAAGTTCACATACACTGGGGCCATGGAAGGCTGCATTGCGTTTTATTAATCATATTGAAGCGCATTATGGCCTGGATAACCTTGAATCAGTAACGGTGTTGCTATATGGTTCGCTGGCAAAAACCGGGAGAGGGCATGGTACCGACATTGCTGTTATATTGGGATTGTGTGGTGAAAACCCTGAAACAATTCCGGTAGATTCGATTAATGAGAAGATCAACACCATCGCAAAAAATGGTCAACTCATCGTTGGCGGTAAAAAAGCCATTGCTTTTTCGCCTTCATCAAACATCCAGCTTTTATACAGTGAGTCGCTGCCATATCACCCGAACGGAATGAGCTTTTTGGCTTCTTTTAATAATGGTGAGCAGATAAGCGAAACATATTATTCCATCGGGGGTGGTTTTGTTGTAAAAGAAGGGGAAGAAGGTTCTGCAGGGAAACCCGTTCAATTACCTTTTCCTATAAATACGGCAAACGATCTGTTGCATTGGTGCATGACCACGGGGTTTGCAATCAATGAAGTGGTGATGGAAAATGAAAACGTTTGGCGAAATGAAGACGAAACTAAACGTGGCATGTTACGCATCTGGCACACCATGTGCGATTGCATTTATCGCGGCTGCCATAGTAAGGGCGAGCTGCCCGGCGGGCTGCATGTAAGACGAAGGGCTTTTGATCTGAACAGGAAACTATTAGATGGTTCCAGCTACAATACGCAACAGGCGTGGATGGATGCTATAAAAGCAAAGGGCAATAACTTTCAATATATCCTTGACTGGGTAAGCTGTTTTGCACTTGCAGTAAATGAAGAAAATGCATCCTTTGGCCGTGTGGTTACGGCGCCCACAAACGGCGCGGCTGGCGTTATACCGGCTGTGCTGCAATATTTTGTGATATTCTGTGATGGCAATGATGATGATAAAATTGTTCGTTTTCTTCTTACTGCTGCTGAAATTGGCAGCATCTTTAAAAAAGGAGCCACTATATCTGCAGCGATGGGAGGATGCCAGGCTGAAATAGGTGTATCGTCTGCAATGGCTGCCGCAGCATTAACAGAAAGCCTGGGCGGAACACAGAAGCAAGCTATGATGGCTGCTGAAATAGCGATGGAGCATCACCTTGGTTTAACATGCGACCCTGTAGCAGGCCTTGTTCAAGTGCCTTGCATAGAGCGTAACACAATGGGAGCTATTAAGGCTATCACCGCTTCTCAGCTAGCACTTCAGAGCGCTCCGGATTATGCAAAAGTTTCGCTTGATAATGTGATTACTACCATGTGGAACACCGCGCTTGATATGAATAGTAAATACAAGGAAACAGCCGATGGCGGCCTGGCCGTTGCTATCCCCATCAGTTTAAGTGAGTGCTGATGTTTAGCTATTAAAACAACATTAAGGAAAAGCTGCAATTGTTAAAAGTCTATAATGAATATGTCTTCATTAGAAATCTTGCTCTATTTTGTTTAATTTGCTTCCAGAACTTTTTTAAATACCCAATATCCAGTCTAAAATCTTCAATCTTTTTCAACCGAACCTCAGGTTGTACGCTATCTGAAATTGCCAGGGAAATTCTTATGCTGAATTAAAGGTTTTTTAAAGTTGTACGTAGGATTTGGCAGGAGAATTGTAACATAAGTTTATCATATTCAATTTAGTAAACCAGGGGATGAAGACTCAAATAATTTTTTTTGTACTAGCTGTATTTATATTCACCTTACCCGTAAAAGGGCTAACACAGTCCAGGCCTTTCAACGGAGCTAACAAGATTATTGCAAGCTTTAGTGGAAACGGAGACTCTTTAATGAATAAAATGCTTACCTATTTTGCTGAAAAGGGTTATGCTGTAGAGGCTGTAGACAAGAATTCCGGCGTGATAAAAACAGGGGAAAAATCCCCGGTTAAAACGCTTGTATCTGTTAAGATAAATGCGATGGTTAAAGACAATACCATCACCTTTACTGGGCTGCGTAAATCACGCAATGGCAATGGCCCTACAATCGGGCAGGATTTTCGCCAAATCACCTGTGGTGGAATCTGGTCAAGCGAGCAAAAAGATGCCTGGGATGAATTGAATAAAGTGGTGCAGGGCGTAAAACCTGTAGCAATTACCTACGTTAAGAATTAAGTTACCTTCGGGTTATGTGAGAAATAATAAAGACAGAATTCTAATTGATGAGTTCTGTCTTTTTTTTAAAGAAGTATTGTTAAAAGTATTTACTTAACCCGAACACGTCCCAAGCAAAACGAAGAATAGTCCCGGCGATAACAATAAGGAAAAAGGCCCTGATAAAACGGTTACCTTTTAGCAGCGCAAGCCTTGACCCCAGGAACGAGCCGGTAACATTGCATACTGCCATTGGAATTGCATACTGGTATAAGATATGTCCCGTCGAACTAAAATATAGAATGGATGCCAGGTTGGTAGATATATTCACCATCTTGGCATAAGCGTTAGCATGGAGAAAATCCTGGCCGATAAAAGTGATGAACACAAGCAACAAAAAACTTCCGGTGCCCGGGCCTATAAAGCCATCGTAAAAGCCCAGCAATAAACCGAAAGAAACGCCATAGGCAAGCGCGTTTTTGTTCGCATCAGGATCGTGTTCTGTCAATCCAAATTTTTTATTGAGCGCAGTGTAAATAAACACACCGGTAAGTATTACAAGTATAACCGGCTTAAATATTTTATTGCTGAGCATTGTTGCCATATAAGAGCCCGCAAATGCGGCGACGAAAGCACACAACGCAATACTCAACAACAGCTTTTTGTTGAATTGTACCTTACGTGCATACTGCCAGGCAGCTGTGCCTGTGCCTGCAAATGAAGGAATTTTAGTTGTACCCAGCAACGTAGGCACCGGGTAGTTGGGTAAAATGATCAGTGTGGCTGGTGTTTGTATTAGTCCGCCTCCGCCAACAATCGCATCCACAAAACCTGCGGCCAAAGAGGCGCAGCACAACAAAACGAGTGATGAAAGATCCATTATTATTTTACTACTTATAATTCACCTGTGCATAATATTCTACACAGCAGCGAGTTTATTTTCTTTTGTGGGCCATTAGCCAGGGCAATAGTTCCGGTTCGGCAAATGCATTGTCCCAGCTGTTGTGTTTTACACCTGGGTATTCAGTATATTTTACGTTCGCGCCTGCATCTTTTAATGCTGATGTCATATTCCTGCTCCAATCAGGATTAACAACATCGTCAGCACCTCCATGGAAGATCCACAAAGGAAGCTGCTTTGCGTATTTCGTTGCGTCCTCTGGCCGTCCGCCACCACAGATAGGAAATGCTGCTGCAAAGTATGATGGATATCGCTGCAACATATCAAATGTGCCGAAGCCTCCCATCGATAATCCTCCGATATATAACCTGTGTTTATCAACCTTTTTACTACCTGAAAGGCTATCCATAAGAAGTTTTGTGAGTTCCAGCGGGCGTTGTATAGGTATGCCTTCTTCAATCACCAGTTTACGTTTTCCGGTGCTGTCCTGTTTGGCTTTGTAGCCCACCCAGCTTGTTCCCGAAGGGCATTGCGGAAATACAACAATCGCCCGGTATTTTTGTCTTATAGCACTATCCATAAACAGGCTTCCGCCGTGTACCAATTGTGCTGCATTGTCATTTCCTCTTTCGCCAGAGCCGTGAAGAAATAGAATGACAGGGTATTTTTTTCCTTTGGGATAATTAACAGGGTAGAGGATCCTGTACAGCAGCGTATCGCCATTGCGGATGAAAGTTTTCTTTTCAAATTCAGGAAATTGATCCTGTGCTTTGGTTGATACAAAAGCCAGCAATAAAGCAATTGTAAGAATTTGTTTCATCTTGTTGTTTTTTACCTAAGTTAGCGATTGTAATTTCATTATAGCTATGCTTACGTAATGTTTTGTTTTATGACGAGGGGTATTTTACCCGTCAGATCAATTAAAAATCTATCGTGAAATGTTGTTTTTCTTTATTTTCTTTTCTAAAGAAAACAATGCCGATAAAAAACAAATCGATGCTTAATGTAACAGCTTCGTGATGTTTTACATATTCCCATGCTTCTTCCATTTCTTTGCTCCAGTGAACATCGTCAAAGATCAATATGCTGTATTCATGAACTTTTGGTAATAATGCGTGAAAGTATTTGATGGTGGGGTCTTTACGGTGGTTGCCATCAAGAAAAGCAAAGTCTATTTTTTGAGGAATGCCCTGCAACGCATTGTCAAGCGTTTCATCGAAATTGCCTTCAATAATACGAATGTTGTTTAAATGAAGTGATTGAAAATTGCCCGCCGCAACATTGGCAATTTCTGAAGCTCCTTCCATTGTAATTACCTTGGCTTGAGTGTTGGCACAAGCCATATATGAGGTAGTAATGCCTAACGACGTGCCGAGCTCAAGAATGGTAGAAGGCTGATAATA
>JBEHXT010000027.1:0-67348 GCA_048498555.1 Bacteroidota bacterium | reverse complement strand
TTAAGCCCCTCATGGCCGATGGTACTGCACTATCATGCGGGAGAGTAGGTAGTTGCCATATTCTTTTAAAAGCCTCACACAACGTGGGGCTTTTTTATTTTCTACCGTTGAAGCATACACATATAACTATATCCTCCTCATTAAATCTATCATAAGCACTTCTTTTTTGGCATTCTCCCTCAGCCTTAATTAATTTGATCATGCTGGTATCAACTGCAATTTTTATCACGTTATCTTAGTCACAGCTATTTATCGCATCCAACCACCCATACATCGCATGGTATAATCCTAAAGAGCTACCTATGCATCTTACTCACTGACCGGCTGCATGCCACGCTTTCCTCGACTTTTTTAGTAGCACAATACAAGCATATAACCGAATTTTTCGCCGATGTTTCCGATTGCTTCGTTAGATTTGTTAGATGCGTATTTTTTTATTGCTTGGCATATTGACTGCAGGATATTTTCAACGTGACACTTGGCTAAAGAAACAGATCAGCGGGTTTGCACAGGGTACAACATATCATATTGCTTATTATTCTAGTGATACAATTATCTCTCAATCTAACGTAGACAGCGTTTTAAATTCAATTGATAGTTCGCTTTCGATATATAAACCATACTCCACAATTACACGGTTTAATCAGTCTGAGAAAGGAGCTGTAATTGATGCGCATTTTATCAAAGTGTTTAATAAATCAATTGAAACATACAAAGCCACCAATGGCCTTTTTGACATCACGGTGGCTCCACTTGTTACAGCCTGGGGATTCGGGGCGAAGAAGAACAGTGCCATGCCTGATTCTGCTGAGATACAACGATTGAAGCAATGTGTTAGCTCTGATTTTTTAAAGCTGGAAGGGAATTTTTTACGAAAGGAGAAACCATGTGTTCAGGTGGATGTAAACGGCATTGCTCAAGGCTACAGCGTAGATGTGCTAGCTGATTATTTTGAAAGCCGCGGTGTTACAAATTACATCATCGAAGTGGGGGGTGAAATAAGAGTTAGTGGTAGAAAAATGCCATCAGGTGATGAAATGAAAATTGGCATAGAATCTCCCAGCGACGACGAGATTGCACCTGAAATTATGCAGCAGGTTGTTAAGCTTAAAACCGGTGCAATAACAACTTCCGGTAACTACAGGAAATATTATGAAAGCGAAGGAAAAAAAGTCTCTCATCTTATAGATCCGAGAACCGGTTACTCCCTACAGAATGAAATGATTAGTGTCACTGTATATGCAAAAGATGCAATCACTGCAGACGCATATGATAATGCGCTAATGGCCATGGGAAGGGATAGTGCGCTTAAGTTTGTAGAAGCCAGAAATGACCTTGCAGCATATATGATTTATAAAAGAAAAGATGGCGTTGTAGCTGATACGGCGTCTTCAAAATTTTATGAACTGATGAAACAATGATTCGCATAACTTTAAAACTAAAATAAATCACTCTAACGATGATCCGGAGAAATTTCATTAAACAAGGCAGTCTTTTAGCCGGCGGCTTGCTATTGCACAATCAGATGGTAAAAGCGTTTTCTTCCAACGCAGTTGAGGACAAAATAACAGTAGGTGTTATTGGTTGTGGCGACAGGGGGAAGGGAGTTATGCAAATGATTAATGAACTTCCCGACGAGTTTAACATCGTGGCCATTTGTGATGTGATGGACTTTAGAATTGAAGAAGCAAAAAAACAAAACCCTTCAGCTAATTACAAAGTGTATAAAGATTACAAAGCATTGTTGGATGATAAATCCATCCAAGCCGTGTTGATTGCCGTTCCGTTGTATTTGCACCACGATATGGCTGTAGATGCACTAAAGGCTGGCAAACATGTATATCTTGAAAAGACGATGACCTTTACCATTCCCCAGGCGCAAAACCTGGTAAAGGTGGCAAAACAACATCCAAACCAGACCTTGCAGGTTGGGCACCAGTACAGATATTCACCCCTGTATTTTAAAGTGAAGGAGTATGTAGAAAAAGATTACCTGGGTAAAGTAACGCAGATTGATTGCCGCTGGGATAGAAACTGGAACTGGCGCAGGCCTGTACCTTCAGGCCTCTCTGACAAAGTAATTAACTGGAGAATGTACAAGGCTTATTCCGGTGGTTTGGCCGCAGAGTTATTGTCGCATCAAATGGATTTCATCAACTGGGCGTTTAACACGCATCCTGATGAAGTATTTGGAACAGGTGGTATAGATTTTTATAAAGATGGAAGAGAAACTTACGACAACCTGCAAGTGATGCTACGGTATAATAATGCAGGCATGATTGGCAACTTTGGCGCAACCTGTGGCAATGCTCACGATGGATATATCTTTAAAATAAAAGGTACCAAAGGAGCCATTCACTTATTGGTTAATGACGGCGTCTATTATCCTGAGCCAAGTCACAGGAAAGAATTGGAGACGGTTGACGGTGTTACTGCTGCCACTAAAATTGAATGGAACAAAGAAGGAGGTGTGCCAATTCTAAAAGAAAAATTGAAGGATGGCACATGGTATGCATTGAAAGATTTTTACAAGAGTATTACCACAAAAACACCTCCTGCATCAAATGTATTAACAGGTGCAACAACTGCATTCTGTGTGCATCTTGCAAACAATGCTGCTTATTCAAACACCGTTCAGAACTGGAAAAATGAGTACACGTTGGCTTAAGCAATATTTGAAATAAAATGACTATAAAAGAAGAGGCAAGATCTTACAAAATTTTGCCTCTTCTTTTATTCAATATACTATAAGCTGATAGTGAAATTTATCATTGCATTAAACCTTAGGTTCCCATCCTTTTTCATATTCCCTTCTCCACAGATTCATTGCATCTTTGTTGTTAGTGATATGGCCATTTGACGGATCGCAATGAAGCGTTGAACTGGTGCGTTGAGCAATATTGGCCAGGTGACAAAGCAATACACTCTTATGGCCTTCAGTTGCAGGCGAGTTTAGCTTAGCTTCTCCTTTTACGCTTTGAATAAAATTATTGAAGTGATACAAATCTAAGTTGCCTGTTGCACTAACCGGATTGGTTGGATCAGCTTTTTCATCGCTCTTTACTTCTTTTACAAGTTTATTGCCTGCATCAAACACTTTGTAATCACCGCCGCCATAATTTACAAGCGTGCCTTTATCACCATAAATAATGAAACCTCTTCCTGCCCCTTCTACAGGAAAAATATTGCAGCTTCTGCTTTCCCATGAAATTGATTTGGAGTCACCAAATTCAAAACTTGCAACCTGCGTATCCGGTGTTTGCCAATCATCCTTAAATGCATACCTGCCACCTGATGATGTAACCTGTGTTGGGTAATCAACTCCTAAAAACCATCTGCAGCAATCTATTTCATGTGTACCATTGTTGCATGCTTCTCCGGTGCCCCAATGCCAAAACCAGTGCCAGTTATAGTGCAGCAGATTATCCTGGTAATCCCTACGGGGAGCAGGCCCTTGCCATAGTTCAAAATCAAGCGTTGAGGGAACAGGAACTTTCTTGCCAATACCAATGCTTTTACGATTATTAGCATACCATGCTTTTGCGAAATAAGCGTTGCCAATTATACCTTCACGCACTTCTTTTGCCGCTTGTATTAACGTCGGCATAGAGCGGCGTTGGTTGCCCATTTGTATAAGTTTATTATATTTCTTCATGGCTTGTCCAAGCAACTCGCCTTCATAAGGATTTTGTCCGCAAGGCTTTTCAACATATACGTGCTTGTCGTTCGACACACCGAGAATTGCAGCAGGTGCATGCCAATGGTCAGGCGTGGCAACGATCAATGCATCAAAATCTTTTTGAGCAACAAGTTTTCTTATATCTTTTACAATGCCCGGCTTGCGTGGTGCTTTTTTCAAGGCGTCAAGGCCGTTGGCAATTGCTTTTTCTTCAACATCACATATATAGCCAACTTCTACATTTTCTAATTCGGAATAACATTTAGCAAGATAGGCTCCGCGGCTGTTTACGCCCATTACAGCAACAATAACTTTATTGCTGGGAGCATTTTTGCCAAATACCGGAAAGTTAAGAATAGTGAGGCCTGCAGTAGCGAGGGAAGTGTTTTTTATGAATGTTCTTCGTTGCATATGGCATAAATAATTAAATGTTACTAAATGTATAATTATTTTTGGAAGAAGGTATGAGGCAATTTGGTCTGATTAAATTTATTCGAGGAGTTACAAACTTTTATCGGTTGCCATGAAAAAGATTTCAATAAAAGATATAGCATCGAAAGCTGGCGTTTCGGTTTCTACGGTGTCCTTTGTTTTAAACAATAAAGCCAAGGAAATGCGTATTAGCGATGAAAAGGTTCAGATCGTTAAAAAGATAGCTGCAGAAGCTGGTTACAAACCGAACTTTCTTGCAAAAAGCCTTCGTACAGGCAAAACGAAAACCATTGGGTTGATGATAGATGATATATCCAATAATTTCTTTGCCAGCATTGCCAAGGTTATTGAATTGGAGGCTAAGAAGCTCGGGTATAAAGTATTTTATTGTAGTACTGAAAACGATCCCGTGCGGGCCAAAGAAATATTGCAGTTATTAGAGGATGCTCATGTAGATGGCTTCATTATTACTCCTACTGAAAAACTGCAGACTGAAATAAAAAGGCTGCTACAAATAAATAAGAAGGTTGTTTTGCTGGACAGATATTTTCCTGACATAAATGCAACCTGTATTATGGTTGATAGTTATAAGGGAGCTTATGATGCAACCAGTTTGCTATTGAAGAAAGGTTACAAAACGATTGCACTAGTTTCGAATGATCTGCACATGGTTCAGATGCAGCAACGGGAAAATGGTTATAAAGATGCCTTAAAGGCGATGAAGATCAAATACGACCAGAAGTTGGTTACGAGGCTGCATTATATTGGCGATGATGAGGAAGAGAATGTTGACAGGCTTGTTGGTTTTTTTGAAACATGTCCTGATGCCGATGCTGTATTCTTTTTAAATAATTCATTAGGAATTGTAGGCTTGAAAGCGCTTCGAAAACTTAAATATAAAATAGGTAAGGATATAGCTGTTATAAGCTTTGACGACAATCTGGTATTTGCACTGAATACACCCGCCATCAGTGTTGTATCGCAGCCGATACAGGATATAGGAACGCAGGCTGTTGATCTTCTTATTAAATCAATAGAGGATGGAAAACCGTTACCAGGAAAAACCATTTTAAAATCAGGAAAGATTATCGTTCGCGAATCATTTTGAGATCATAGTCCAAAAGAATATAAGCAATAAAAAAGCAGGCAAAAGCCTGCTTCTTTGTAGTTAAACATAGGAATAAGTTAAAGCTCATTGCCGTTATGGTCAACTGTTAATACTGGTATATTTGATTTGTATGACAATAGTTTTTGTGTGACTTTATTCCAAAGGCCCGGAAGATAAAACTCTTTCATTGAGGTTATCATAATAAGGTCTGCATTGATTTTCTTCGAGAAGTCCAGCGTGGCTTTTGCCAGGTTCTTTCCCTCAAGTATAAAAGATTGTACAGGAATTGTTGTGAGGCTTTGAATTATTTCCAGCGTATCATTCAAAATCGGAATATCTGTACCACCCTCTGTTTTTAATGACAACACGTAAATGGTTGATTTAAAATAACGGCCCAGCATTGCCGCAAATCTTATCCTGCGCATGGGCACATGGTCATGCAATGGCAATACAATCTTTTTGAAATGGCTGATCAATCCACTTGAACGTACTGCCAACACGGGTACGCTTGTTTTGCGCGCAAGCGAACTAATAGAAACCGTTGACCATATTCTATGCAACAAGTTGAAACGGGATAAGCCTTTAATAACAAGGTCCATCTTGTATTTGTCAATATAATCCTTAAGCTCAGCCTGCGGGTGGCCATGCAGTACGCTAATCTCTATCTTTCCACCGCTGCATAAATGATTTTCATATTGAGCTTTTAATAGCGCCAGCTTTTTGCCAGCGTATTCCATGTCGGTTGTTGCATCGTAACTCCATACATACCCGGTATCACTGCCAATAACAGGTATTGCAAACGACGATACTACATGAACAAGATGTATGTTACACGTAAATGTATTTGCAAGTTCTATTGCCTTGGCTATAGCCCATTTGCTACGGGCGGTGAAATCGATCGGAACTAAAATGTTGTATAAAGTGTTTGGCATGGGCAATATTTTTTGGGGTTAAACAATATGGTTATTCTATCTCATTTAGTATTGATTGAAATTTGTATTCGTTAATTTCTTTGGTTGCCATTTTTTTCAAAATATCATCCTTTGAACAAAATGCAAATCCTTTACCTGCGTGCCCTACAATGCATCTGTCATCCTTACTATCTCCAATGGCAATGCAGTTCTTAAATTTCACATTGTACTTTTCGCAAGCATATTGCATCGCGTTGGTTTTACAATATGCATGTCCGCAATTGCTATCGGGCGAGGCGAAGAAATAAGATGGCATATTTACTTCACCGGTTGCCTTTCCTTCGAATAATTCCAACTGATTCGCATAAGAAAAATCAGCACCGATATTTTTCATAAGGTAATTTGTTATCAATGTATAGCTGTTGCTGATTATGCCAACAGTATAACCTCTTTCCTTTAGAGCACTGATAACGGGTTTAACATCTTCTACTATTTCTATGTTGTGGACTATGTCAAGCAATTCGTCAATCGTTCTTCCCTTTAATAAAAGCCCGATATGTTTTGTAAGGATAATGGGATCTGTATCTCTTTCCCTTAGATCTTCAAGTTTAGCAGTAAAGCCGAATTTTTTTGCACAGGCATCAATAAATCTGCCTTTTAAAATAGTATCGTCCATGTCGAATATAGCCATTTTTTTGAAGCTGGCTAATTTTTCCTGCAAAACATCGTGCATTTGCCTGTTAATTTCTTCCAGGGACTTAACATATTCCTCATCTACCTCTGTTGGATTTTGCTGCTGAGTCTTTGCAATAATTGCTTTTGCAACTTCTTTGCTCATTTTTCCGAGCGCCTCCCAGGGTTTACTCTTATTTTCTATATAGCCAATATTCACTTCCTTGATCCGGGCCTTCATCAAGTACATATCTATTAAAATGCCAACGTCAACGCCGTAGTCGTTATAAAACTTGATTCTGTCGAAAAAATTCTTTTTACCGGCAATCATTCCGCTCAGAGGTTGCGAAAAATCAGCAAGGCCAGGATAAAATATTGTCAATAAGGGCTTAGCAACAAGTTCAGTTACGCGCCCGGCATTTCGTGCAAACGTGCCCTTTACAAAATCAACTTCATTTAATAACAGGGGCTCAGTTAAAAGCGCAATTGTTTCATCAGGATAGGGATTTATATCCCCATCAAGAAATACCAGTATTTCATTTGTGGCTTTATTAATACCGTCTCTCATGGAAATACCCTTGCCTCTGGTTTCGCTAATGATTACAGTGGCACCGGCCGAAGTAGCTTCTGCAACCGTATTGTCTTCTGATTTATCATCTACCACAATTACTTCTGTTACAAGAGGGTTTTTCAGGCAAAACAGCACAATGCTTTTAATCGTTTTTTCTTCATTTAATGCGGGGATAATAACACTCACCATAAAATTTCCTCCCAATTTTATTTTGTTTAGTTATTCGGTTAAGAACAAAATGCTCTGTAAATGCTGTTGGTGCGCGTATGTACGCAAATGGCCAGGTAACGTTATGAAGGGATTCAAAGATAATGGTTATCATTTATAAAATTCCACTCTGATAAATGCCTGGAAGTTTTCAGAAAAAGAAATTAAAGCCGGTAAAACATTGATGGGCCAATTCAATAAGTGCAGCGCGGAATAAGTATGGATGTATTGTATAATATGCTTTTGACACAACAACATTTCTTTGATAAACCATTTTTAGTATGGAAACAGTTTATAAAGAAAAAGTCCGGCATAAGCCGGACTTAATGATGATTTGAGACCTTTTATACTAAAAAGTGATGATTAATAACGGTTGTATCCACCGCCGCCTTCGCCACGGTTGCGGTTGTATCCACCACCGCCGCCGCCACGGTTGAATCCACCGCCGCCGCCACGGT
Source organism: Bacteroidota bacterium (assembly GCA_048498555.1). Taxonomy (GTDB): domain Bacteria; phylum Bacteroidota; class Bacteroidia; order Chitinophagales; family Chitinophagaceae; genus Danxiaibacter. The sequence continues at coordinate 59,310 of JBEHXT010000027.1, read as the reverse complement.
TGAATCCACCACCGCCGCCACCAAAGCTTTTCTTTTTAAATCCGCCACCGCCGCCATTGTCTTGCTTAGGTGCAGATTCGTTTACAACAATCTTACGGCCAGTGATCTCACTTTCGTGTAGTTCGCTGATAGCTTGTCTTGCTGCGTTCTCATCACCCATTTCAACGAAGCCGAAGCCTTTGCTGCGGTTGTTGTTGAATTTGTCGGTAATAATTTTTGCGGAAACAACTTCTCCGTAAGGTGAGAATAAATTGTACAAATCATCACTGGTCATGTTCCAGTTAAGGTTTCCAACGTAAATGTTCATGGTAAAAAATTAAATAAATAAATAAAACCAAAAATTCAGTAGACCAAGAAACCAAAAACATTTACGCTAAACGTTAAGGAAAAATGGAAGAACTGCATCTTGGATGATACAAAATTGTAAAAAAAATTTGGGATTTTCCAATATTTTTTTTAAGAATTTCAATTTAAAAATGCCTTAAAATGAAGCTTTTTTGCTATGTTCTGGCGTTATTTCAAAGAAGTTGCAAAAATTAAAAATGAAGTTAAAATAATTAGCGTTCAATTGCTACTTTTGCGCCCTAATTAAAACTTTAAAACGATTATATGGCAACAACTTCTGATATTAGCCGTGGTATGATCTTGAAGCTGGATGGTAGTTTGTATACCGTTGTTGAATTTGGCGAAAATAAAACCGCGCGGGCCGCAGCTAAAGTTTGGGCCAAATTAAAAGGGGTTGACAACAAACGCTCTATTGAAAAAACCTGGAACAGTGGTGAGAACATTTACCCGGTTCGAGTAGAAAAGAAAACATTTCAGTACTTATATAAGGATGAATCAGGCTATAACCTGATGAATAATGAAACCTTTGAGCAAATTGCCCTGGAGGAAGAAATGATTGACGCTCCTCAGTTTTTAAAAGACGGAAGCGAAGTATTTGTATTTATTAATACAGAAACTGAACAACCTATTGGCGCTGAGTTACCCGAAAAAATAGTTGTCCAGGTTACTTATTGCGAGCCAGGATTGAAAGGTGATACTGCTACAAGGGCTTTAAAACCAGCTACTGTAGAAACAGGAGCAACTGTTCATGTGCCATTGTTTGTAAATGATGGAGAACTGATTCGCGTTAACACCAAAACAGGTGAATACGTTGAAAGAGTTAAGGAATAGTATACTTTTATAGTAAAAATTGTGAAGGATGGCGCAAACCATCCTTTTTTAGTCAGCGTATACAAAAGTAAAAAACAGCAAAAAACATAAGATTTTTAGCTTTTTTGCCTATTTTGCCACTCATTTTGGGTAAAAAAGCCAATAAATTAATCCAAACTCCAAAATCTGTCGTATGGACTATAAACAAATTCAGGAGTTGATAAAGCTTATCAACAAGAGCAACATCGGAGAAGTTAGTATAGAGGAAAAAGACTTTAAGATTACTATCAAGCAAAAAGAAGAACCGGCTCAAACCCTTGTGGCAGCGCCTATGGCACAGCCTACTTACCTGCAGGCTCCCGCTTTACAGCAGGCTCCTGTACAGTCATTTGGTCCGGTTCAGGAACAGCCCAGAGCTGCTGCAGCTGCTGCGGAACCTAAAGCTGATAATCTTATAACGATTAAAAGCCCGATGATTGGAACTTTCTACCGTAAATCAGCTCCCGACAAACCCAGCTTTGTTGAAGTAGGAGATGATGTTGCTCCAGGCAAAGTTGTTTGCATTATTGAGGCAATGAAACTTTTCAACGAAATTGAAAGTGAAGTAAGCGGTAAAATTGTAAAAATTCTGGTTGATGACGCCAGCCCGGTTGAATATGATCAACCACTGTTTTTAGTAGAACCATAAAATAATCTGAAATATGGCAACTTGACAATCTGAAATTGGAGACACCATTTTCATTTTATCAGGTTGCTTTTTTTTAATCATCATTTTTCAGACTGTTTAATCTTCAAATTTTCAAATTGATTAAATGTTTAAGAAAGTACTTATAGCCAATCGTGGTGAAATTGCTTTGCGTGTTATACGCACATGCAGGGAGATGGGCATTAAAACTGTTGCAGTATATTCAACCGCCGATAAAGATAGCCTGCATGTAAAATTTGCCGATGAAGCAGTTTGTATTGGTAAACCCCAAAGCGCTGATTCTTATCTAAATATACCTCATATAATGGCTGCAGCGGAAATTACCAATGCAGACGCTATTCACCCGGGCTATGGCTTTTTAGCTGAAAATGCTAAATTCTCACAGATCTGTGCTGATCATAATATCAAATTTATCGGGCCAACACCCGAAATGATCAACAAGATGGGAGATAAGATGACAGCGAAAGAAACCATGATTAAGGCCGGGGTTCCTGTTATCCCGGGAAGTGATGGGTTGCTTGAGAGCCTTGAGCAGGCAAAAGACCTGGCAAAAAATCAGGTTGGTTACCCTGTTATATTAAAAGCAACTGCCGGCGGCGGTGGTAAAGGTATGCGTGTTGTGTGGCAAGAGAGCGAAATGGAAAGGGCTTACAATACCGCTAAAGCTGAAGCTGGTGCGTCATTTAAAAATGACGGCATCTATATGGAGAAGTTCGTTGAAGAACCTCGCCATATTGAAATCCAGATTGCTGGCGACAGGTATGGAACTGTTTGTCACTTGAGTGAAAGAGATTGTTCTATTCAACGCCGTCACCAAAAACTGGTTGAAGAATCTCCTTCTCCTTTTATGACGCCAGAACTTAGAAAGAAAATGGGTGAAGCTGCAATTAAAGCGGCAAGCGCAATCAATTATGAAAGCGTTGGTACCATTGAGTTCCTGGTAGATAAGCATCGCAATTTCTATTTCATGGAAATGAATACGCGTATCCAGGTAGAACATTGCGTAACAGAAGAAGTGATCAATTTTGATCTGATAAAAGAACAGATAAAAATTGCCATGGGCGAAAAAATTTCCGGCATGAATTACGAGCCTCAAATGCATGCAATTGAGTGCCGTATTAATGCGGAAGACCCATTCAACGATTTCCGTCCTTCTCCTGGAAAGATTACTATTCTGAATACACCTGGTGGACACGGCGTACGTGTTGACAGCCACGTTTATGCAGGATATGTAATTCCTCCTTATTATGATTCAATGATAGGTAAACTGATCACCATTGCTCGTACGCGCGAAGAGGCAATCAATACTATGTACAGAGCGTTGAGTGAGTATGTAATAGAAGGCGTAAAAACAACGATTCCATTCCATCTGCAGTTAATGCAGAATGAAGATTTCCGCAATGGAAACTTCACAACCAAGTTCCTGGAATCATTTGAAATGAAGCCAATGTAAAAAACATAAAACACCAATGAAAAAGCTGTTCCCTAAAGGAGCAGCTTTTTTTGTGCATTGCAAATGCTTTTGTGTTAGATAGTGTCGAACAAATTTTGACAAGGCATCGAGCACAAATTGTAACTGTTAAAACGAGCTGTGGCACAACGCGTCAATAGTGCAAGTTTTTATATAAGTAGCAAACGTGCTATTTTATTAGCTGCGAATGTTATATTTATGTGTGCTAAGGCTTTTAGTGAATTCCTTTCCGATATTTATACAAAAGCAAGCTAATGGAAAACAACGTAATACTTCAGATCAGCAGCCGTATCAAAGAAAAGCGAAAAGAGAAAAAGATCACTTTGCAATCATTAGCTGAGGAAGCGGGGGTTACAAAAGGACTGATTTCTCAGATAGAAAACAATCGCACTGTCCCTTCTCTTACGGTGTTGCTAAGCATAATCAAAGCACTGCATGTAGACCTGAATGAGTTTTTTGAGCATTTGGGAGATCGTGTGGGCACCGATCCTGTCCTGATCAAGAACAACGAATATGAAATTGTTGAAAAAGAACACACCGTAGGCTCTTATTACAATCGCATTTTAAGTTTTAAACTTAACGGCAAGTTGATCGATATCATAACATACCGCCAGGAAAAAAATGCAAAACGAAGTTTTGTTTCAAGCAATGCACATGAGTTCAACTACATGATAGCAGGCTCTATGCAATATACCATTGAAGACAAGACTTATGTTTTACATGAAGGCGATTCGTTTTATTATGATGCACGTAAACCACATCTTACCACCTGCCTTTCTGAGACAGATTATACTATGTTAGTTATCTACTTCTTTGATGAAGAATAAATAGTCACAGTTAAATAATATACAGAGCAGGCTTAGAATGATGGCCTGCTTTTTTATTTACTCCCAGGTAATAATTTATGCTCTTAACAACAGTCCTTCACATATGCAGCGGGTTTAAATTTTATTAAAAAACAGAAAATGCAAGTGAAAGTTTTAATTTAACAAATATTCTTTTTAAGTTTAGTATTAGTAAAATTATCATATTGTTAAGTGCGTAAAGTTTACAATTACTTCACTTTTTGTTAATGCGTTTTTGTAGGCTAAGGTATTGTGGGGCTATACTTTTACAGCTGTTTACAAAACTACCTACGATATGAAGCACCCTTCTATTCACTACTTGAAGAGCTGTATACTATTGCTTACAGCTTGTTTTTTTTCCGTTATTTTGTTTGGGCAGGATGTTACCATTAAAGGTAAAGTTGCCGAAACGTCAACCGGTAAATCTATATCCGGTGCAACAGTTGCTGTTGCCAAAACTTCAAAAGTTACCACATCTGGTAACGATGGCTCTTTTTCAATTAAAGCAAAGCAAGGCGATCAGTTAGTAGTATCTTTTCTTGGATACGCAGACACTACGGTAGCCGTTGCTGATGCTAACACATTCCTGGACATATTACTTTCTCCAAGTGTTAAACAACTGAATGATATCGTTGTTACAGCCTTAGGCGTTAAAAAGGAAGTTAAGAAAATTGGTTACGCTGTTCAGGAAGTAAAAGGTGAAGACCTGGTGAAAGCCAGGGACCAGAACCCTATCAGCGGATTAACCGGTAAAGTAGCTGGTCTATCAGTTGGACCATCTGCTGAAATGCTTAGAAAACCAACAGTATTACTAAGGGGTAATGAAATTACCTTGTATGTAGTTGATGGTATTCCTATCAGTTCTGATACATGGAACATCAGCCCCGATGACATCGAAACATACACTGTATTAAAAGGGCCAACTGCTGCGTCTCTTTATGGTAGCCGTGCTCAGTACGGTGCTATCCTTATTACAACAAAAAAAGGGTTGAAACGCAAAGGCTACACAGTTGAGTTTAACTCAACCAACTCTTTTGATAAAGGCTTTATCGCATTCCCTCGTACTCAAGATGAATATGGTGGTGGTGAAAACGGTTTGTATGCTTTTGGTGATGGTAAAGGTGGTGGTTTAAATGATAATGATTATGATGTATGGGGCCCGCGTTTTGAAGGCCAGTTAATTCCTCAATATGATGGCAAGTATGATCCTAATACAACTTATACTACAACCTTTCCAGGTGGTTTAAAGTTTACAGGTCACACTCAACCTACTCCTTACGTAGGAAGAGGTAAGAATAATATGGACCGCTTTCTTAGAACAGGTTTCCAAACAACCAATAACCTTTCTTTAAGCACAAGTGGTGATAACTACAACATGCGTTTTTCTGTATCGCAATCATACCAGCAAAGCATTATACCTAACATGTATTTGAACATTACCAACTTCAACATGTATGGTTCTTACAATGTTAGCAAGAAATTTAAGCTGGAAGCAAACATCAACTATAACAGGCAATACACGCCGAACTTTCCTGACGTTGATTATGGCCCCAACAGTTTAATTTATAACATGTCTATCTGGACTGGCGCTGACTGGGATGTAACAGCTCCAGACATCACAGGGATATGGCAACAAGGTAAAGTTGGTACGCAATCTATTTTTGCGGAATACCAGCGTTACCACAATCCATGGTTCATGGTGAAAGAGTGGTTAAGAGGCCATTACAAAACAGACATCTACGGATACCTTGCAGGTAACTACAAATTTAATGATAACCTGAACCTTACTGCACGTACACAGATCACAGGTTATGATTTGCTTCGTGCAGAAAGAATGCCTTATTCTGCGCATCCTTACGGACGTGAACAGAATATGGGTGACTACAGAGAAGACAGAAGAAACCTGTTTGAAAACAACACGGAAGTTCAGTTGAACTATAACTATAACGTAGGACGGTTTTTGAATCTTTCAGGTTTGGTTGGTGGTAACATCCGCACATTTGGATATAACTCCAACTTTACTTCAACAGATTACTTAACGGTACCTAATGTATATAGCTTCAGCAACTCATTGAATCCGGTTCAGGCAAGCAGCTTTAACGCAGATATGCGGGTGTATAGTGCTTACTATTCTTTGGATGCGTCATTGGGTAAATATGCAACAATAGCAGTAACAGGGCGCGTGGACAAATCATCTGCACTTCCTTCAACACACGACAGCTATTTCTATCCCAGCGTTTCTGTTGCTTCAGTAATATCTGATTATGTGAAACTGCCTGACTTCATCTCCATGTTGAAAGTAAGAGGTTCATATGCAGCGGTGCATGGTGATAAAACATCATCAACTGTAGGCGTTGCTCCGTTTAACACTATTACAGCCCTTGGTGCTAACCCAAGCGGTACATCATTGTATGATTATCCGTTAGGTTATGGCAGCAACTATTTGTCTCCTTATGGCGGGCCTGATTATGCGCTTTCTGCAGTTTACTCAACAAGTAAACCTTATAACAATCAAACCGCAGCTTACTACACAAGCAACATATACGATCCGAATATCAAAACATTCAATCGTGTGAACTTTGAAGGTGGTTTTGATGTCAGGTTCCTGAAAAACAGGTTGGGGTTAAGTGCCACAGGCTTTCAGTACATAGATGGCCCACAGATCCTTGCTAACCCAATCTCTTCTGCAACAGGATATAGCTACTACTACATCAATGCGCTGAAGACAAAGAAAACAGGATACGAGGTTTCTCTTACGGGAACCCCGATCAAAACCCGCAGTGGCCTTAACTGGGACGTTTTAGTAAACTGGAGCACTTTCCAGGATAAGTTTGAAGAATTACCTCCCGGACAGGATACTTACAATACATTCTTTCACAAAGGCGACCGCGTTGATAAATTCTATTCAAGCAAATTTGTAAGAACACAGGATGGACAGATCATTAACGATGCTGCAGGTAAACCATTAACGCCTAATCGCGCAAGCCAGTTCATGGGTTATCTGAATGCGGATTTTCAATGGAGCATTTACAATAAGCTTAGCTGGAAAGGATTATCTGTAGGGTTTCAATTTGATGGAAGTGTAGGCGGCGTAACAACTGACTATATGCGCAACAAAACAATGCGTGGTGGCAGAAACATAGAAACAGCAGAAGGCAGGCTTGGGGATGCGCGTAAATCTGATGCCGATCATGCAGGCGATGTAACAGGAACCTATAAAGGTATTTATGTAGGTGAAGGCGTGGTTGTTTCAAATGGCGCAAGCATTAACTATGATTCAAAGACTGGTGAAATCATTAACTACAAAGATCTTCAGTTTGCTCCTAACACCCAGGTTACACAGGTACAGGATTATGTAAGTAAATATTACAACGTTTCTGAAGCAAACATGATGAGCAAAACATTTGCAAAACTACGTGAGGTGACAATTGGTTATGATCTTCCTCAATCATGGCTACAAAACACTTTTATCAATAAGGTAAGCGTGTCTTTGGTTGGCCGTAACCTGATCTACTTCTACAAAGACCAGCGCTTTAAAGATGTTGATCTTGACCAATACAACTATGCTTTAGGCGGTACAGCATTGCAATCGCCTACAACACGCAGGTTTGGTTTTAACGTAAATGTTGTCTTCTAATTTCCATCTAAAATCAGTTAATCAACACTTTTTTGTGCAATGGATTTTGGAGGATAGACAAAAAAGCTAAAACGCGAAAACAATGAAAAAGATAATCCACATACTCATATTTCCTGTATTTGTATTAGCCATAGGTACAGGTTGTAAAAAGAGCTTCGATACTTTAAATCAGAATCCCAATAAACCGACATCAGTTCCTTCGTCTTTGCTGCTCAATGGCGTATTGAATGATATTTATGATGGCCCCGCAGGCGACTATGAAAAATGGGGCCAGTACTTTTTGCAGAATTATGATTACTACGGTAATAATAAATATGAATTTGGTTCTGGCGCGGACTACTATGCCACATTGCGCAACGTGATAAAAATGGAAGAAGAAGCTGTAAAATCAGGCCTCCCGGCTGGCAATGCGTACGAGGCAATGGCTAAATTTTTAAAGGCATACCTCTTTGTAAAGATGAGCCTTGAAATGGGTGATATTCCGATGAATAACGCCTTAAGAGGTTCGGCAGATCTTACACCGGTATATAACACTCAAAAGGAAGTTTTTCAACAGGCATTTGTTTGGCTTGACAGTGCGAACCTGCAACTTGGCCAGTTGGTAGCTGCGGGAGAAACTTCATTAAGTGGCGACATATATTTCAGTGAAAATAATATCGCGCATTGGCAGAAAGTAACAAATGCTTTCAGGTTAAGAGCCCTGATGCATTTGAGCAAAAAAGTTACAGACGCTGACCTGAAGATAAAAGAGCAGTTTGCTACTATCGTTCAGAATCCTACGCAGTATCCATTAATGGATGGAAGCGAAGACAACTTTCAATACACTTTTATTCACCCTACCAATGATTATCCTCAAAACCCCGGATCTTTTGGTTTCAATGCACTACGTGAAAATTGCTCAGCAACTTACGTAGGCTTGCTTACTAAATTTAAAGACCCAAGGGTTTATATGACAACTGAGCCAGCGAGTGCTTTGGTTGCTGCAGGTACACCTCCTACCAGCTATAGCGCCTTTGTTGGTGCTGATCCCGGAGAAGACCTTGGTATCATGTATGTAAAAGCAAATGCCGGGCAGTATTCGCTGATCAACAGGCATTACTATTATGAAACATTTACAGCGGAGCCAAGTGTACAGGTTGGTTATCCTGAAATGTGTTTCAATATTTCTGAAGCAATTAACAGAGGATGGATCGGAGCTGGCCCTAAAGGCAATGCAGAATACTATTACCAGGAAGGTATCAAAGCTTCAAGGGCTTCTTATGGTATTCCTGTTGCCGGAAATATGACTGTGTATTTCCTTAAATCAGGTAGCCCGGGTAGTTCTGCGGTATACAACACTTATTCTGCTACTGTTGATTATGATACTTACTATAATCAACCTTTGGTTAAGTATTCAGGAAATAACGGAACAGGGTTGACGCAGATTTTACAGCAAAGATACATTGCGCTGTTCCGCCACTCAGGCCTGGAGTCTTATTACACATACCGCAGAACAGGCGTTCCAACCTTTACAACAGGGCCTGGAACCGGCAATAGCGGCCGTATAGCTATGCGCTTTCAATATCCAAATATTGAAAAGGTTGCCAATGCTGAAAACTACCAGTCAGCGCTGCAATCTCAATATGGTGGCAATGATGATATCAATGGTTTAATGTGGTTACTCAAATAACCTTTTTTAAATAACAACTTTTTAAGCAGGCACATGGTATTTATACCAGGTGTCTGCTTCATTAAAACAAGCTTCATGAAAAAGATATTCTTCGTTGTGCTTTCTGCTGTCATCTCAGTTGCATCGTTTGCACAAAAACACCAGACAGAAAATGTTGTAATAGTAACGCTCGATGGTATGCGTTGGCAAGAAATATTTAATGGTGCAGACCCGGCCTTAATCGCAAACAAAGAGTATACGCATGACTCTACTGGAATCGTAAAAAAATACTGGAATAACAATCCTGAAGAAAGAAGAAAACTACTGTTTCCTTTTCTATGGAATACCGTTGCGTCTAATGGTCAGTTATACGGCAACAGGGCTTATGGCAACAATGTAAATGTTACCAACAAATACTGGTTTTCTTATCCTGGTTATAATGAAATATTTACTGGCTATCCTGATACAGCAGTAAACTCTAATGATAAGATTTTAAACAAGAACGAAAATGTTCTGGAGTTCATCAACAAGCAGCCAGGATTCAAAAATAAAGTAGCCGCGTTCTCAACATGGGATTGCTTTCCTTACATTTTAAATGAACAAAGAAGCGGCGTATATGTAAACTCAGATTTGAGCACTTTGAAATTTGACAATAGTAATCTGAAGCTGATTAATGACATTCAATTTTTAACGCCTATGCCAAGTGGTGCAAGGCCAGATATACTTACATACGTTGCCGGAAGAGAATACCTCAAAAATTATAATCCAAGGGTTTTATACATCGCCTTTGATGAAACAGACCATTTTGCGCATGAAGGATCATATGACCAGTATCTGGGAGCCGCTCATGCCGAAGATGGCATGTTAGCTGACTTATGGAAAACACTGCAATCTATTCCTCAGTACCAAGACAAAACCACGCTTATTGTTACCTGTGATCATGGAAGGGGAGATGCTGTAAAAAGCCAGTGGAGGTCTCATGGAAGCGATATTAAAGGAGCTGACCAGATTTGGCTGGCCGTTATTGGACCGGACACTAAGCCATTGGGTGAAGTTAAAACCGGCGGACAGTTATATCAAAGACAGTGGGCAACTACAATTGCTTCATTCCTTGGCCTTCAATTCAAGCCGTCGCACCCGGTAATGGAACCAGTGCAGGCCGTGCTGAAATAGGATAGGGCATACAGTGTTTTAAGAAGTCAAACAAAGCTGAACAAGACCAAAATTAGGTACTTCATACTTCGTAAATCGTACTTGATCAAATGGTGGTTGTCTTCTCAAAGAAAAGTTGTATTTTTTAGAACCATTTTTTCCGTTATTCCCGAGCGCTTACCAAAGCACAATTGGAAACTATTTGAACGTTGTTTATAATTGATAAGTAAAAAGAACTGACTAACATTCTTGAAAATTAAAAAGGGTTTGCATGTTTATTTACAAGCAGTGGCAGGATAAGTTAAAAACAATGCCTGCATGGTTTATCTCGATATATGCTGCCATTTGTTCCTTTGGCGTATACTTCTGCATGTATGCGTTTAGAAAACCATTTACAGCAGCAAGTTTCGAGGGGATGAGTTTCTTGCATATTGAGTATAAAGTATGGCTGGTTACTGCACAGGTTATTGGCTACATGCTAAGCAAATTCTATGGTATAAAATTTATATCGGGAATGAAGGGCGAAAAAAGGGCATCAACCATAGTATTGTTGATTACAATTGGTTGGGTTGCATTATTGTTATTTGCAATTACGCCTGCACCATATAGCATCATTTTCCTGTTGATCAACGGCTTTCCCTTAGGAATGGTTTGGGGCCTTACATTTAGCTTTTTAGAAGGCAGAAGAGCAACCGAGTTTATGGGTGCTGTGCTGTCAATTAGTTTTATTTTTTCATCAGGTGTGGTAAAAAGTGCAGGCAAATCCGTTGTGCTGGACTGGCATATCACCGAAACATGGATGCCTTTCATAACGGGCGCGTTGTTTATGCTGCCTATGATCATTTTTACATGGTTATTGAATCATACCCCGCCTCCTTCAGAAAAAGATATACAGAGCAGGACCAAGCGGAAACCAATGACTGCAAAAGAGCGGTCCGAATTTCTGGCCATGTTTATGCCCGGTATTGTGATCATTGTTACAACCTACGTGTTACTAACTGTGCTACGCGATTTCAGGGACAACTTTGCCAATGAACTTTGGGGCGAATTAGGCTATGCGAATAATGCGGCTATTTTCACCAAAACCGAAATCCCGGTTTCAATAATCGTACTGGCCTGTATGAGTTTGCTGATATTGGTAAAAAGCAATATCAAAGCTTTTATGATCAATCATTACATCGTAATGTTTGGTTATGCGCTAACGCTTGGCGCCACGATCTGTTTCAGCAAACATATGATTGATCCCGTTGTTTGGATGACGCTTATTGGAACCGGCCTTTATCTTAGTTATGTACCTTTTAACGCGTTGTATTTTGAACGCATGATTGCCAGTTACCGTGTTAACAGCAACGTTGGATTTATTATGTATATCGCTGATTCATTCGGTTATCTCGGAAGTGTGCTTGTATTGTTTATAAAAGAATTTAGCGGGATGCATTTATCATGGACCGCCTTCTTTATAAAAGCGATCATCATTGTTACCACTATTGGTATAGTAGGTACATTTATGGCTTCAGTTTATTTCAGGAGAAAATATTTATCACGTCAATCATCTATTCAAACGTTTTATGCCTAAAAAAAGTGCAATTGTTGTAGGAGCCGGAATAGTAGGGCTTGCCATTACCAGGAGCCTTGCGGAAAGAGGTTACCAGGTTACCGTTTTTGAGCGTAATGAAAAAGCGGTTAGTGCGTCTATACGCAATTTCGGAATGGTATGGCCAATCGGCCAGCCGCTCGGCCAGATGTATGAGAGAGCATTAATGAGTAAGCGTATCTGGAAAGAAGTATGTGAAGGAGCGGGGCTTTGGCACAATGAAGTTGGCAGTTTGCATCTTGCGCACAACGATCTTGAATGGAAAGTGATCAATGAAATTGCTGAAGCAACAAAGGATCAGCGGCCAATAAAAATATTGTCTGCCGATCAAGCCTTGGAAAAAAGCGGCGCCGTTAATCCCGATGGGTTAAAAGGAGCTTTGTGGAGCGACGATGAAATGATTGTTGAATCACGTGTTGCCATCGAAAGAATACCGGGTTATTTAACGGAGAAATATGGTGCTGACTTTAATTTCAATACGGCCGTAACTGCTATTCAGTATCCGTCTGTTACTGCAGCTGGCAAAGAATATAGTGCGGATGAAATTTATGTTTGCAGCGGCGCTGATTTTGAGACGTTATACCCTGAAATCTTCATCGCCAATAATTTCACCAAATGTAAGCTTCAGATGATGCGTTTAACGGCACAACCGGAAGGATGGCGGATCGGGCCTTCGCTTTGCGGTGGTTTGTCTCTGATTCATTACAAAGGTTTTGAAGTAGCAGCTTCATTGCCGGAATTAAAGGCGCATTACCAGGAAACAATGGCTGATTATCTGCGTTGGGGAATTCATGTAATGGTTTCGCAAAATGCTGAAAGTGAATTGACAATAGGAGACAGTCACGAATATGGATTGGTGTTTGATCCGTTTGATAAACAGTTCATCAACCAATTGATCATCGACTACATGAAAAAGTTCGCCCAATTTAAAGATTGGAAGATGATTCAGAGTTGGCACGGCATTTATCCGAAGATGACTGATGGTAGAACAGACTTTATTTATACCCCTGAAGAAGGCGTTACAATCGTAAATGGATTAGGTGGAGCGGGCATGACCTTAAGTTTTGGTTTAGCTGAGGAGGTAATCAGCGGAAAACTGCAACCTGTTAGCTCGCGGGCTCCTTTAGCCGCATCTTAAAATAAGATTCAAGTATTTCTAGTGTGTAAATGGCTGACGATTAGCTTATTAAATAGGCCCGTCGGCTATTTTTCTTTATTGGCGTTGCTTTAAATTTTATCGAAAAAACAGGTTTATTTGCAACGCCAATCGCTGGTAGTTAGCGTTTATCCGTCATTTATACTAAGAAAAAACATAATTATAACATTTTAAGGGTAAGGAAATCTTTTCAATATGTTAAAATGAATTACCTTTGCGCCCTAAAAATCGACGAGCCCGGTTTTTAATAAAAACAACAAAAACATTCATCTTTTATGGCTGATCTGAAATTACAACGCAACTTTGGTATTGCCGCGCACATCGATGCCGGTAAAACCACTACGACCGAGCGTATCCTGCGCTACACGGGTATGATCCACAAAATTGGAGAAGTACACGATGGCGGCGCTACCACTGACTGGATGGAGCAGGAAAAAGAAAGAGGTATTACCATTACCTCAGCAGCTGTAAGTTGCCAGTGGAATTTCCCTACTCTACAGGGTAAAGCAACCAATGATACAAAGAAATATTATTTCAATATCATCGATACTCCGGGCCACGTAGACTTTACCGTTGAGGTAGAGCGTTCTATGCGTGTACTGGATGGTCTGATCGCTTTGTTCTCTGCAGTAGATGGTGTTGAGCCTCAATCTGAGACTGTATGGCGCCAGGCTAACCGTTATGGTGTTCCCCGTATCGGTTTCGTAAACAAAATGGACCGTGCTGGTGCTGACTTCCTGAACGTTGTAAAACAAGTAAGAGAAATGTTAGGCGCTAAAGCTGTGCCTTTGCAGTTACCTATCGGTGCAGAGGACAACTTTAAAGGTGTAGTTGACCTTATCCAGATGAAAGGTATTATTTGGGATGACGCTACTGAAGGTATGACTTACAATGAAGTGGCTATTCCTGAAGATATGAAAGAAGATGTTGAATACTGGAGAGCGCAGCTTATTGAAGCTGTTGCCGAGTATGACGACACTTTGATGGAAAAATTCTTTGAAGATCCTAACTCAATCTCTGAAGACGAAGTTCACGAAGCTATCCGTAAGGCTGCTATCGATTTGAGCATCGTTCCGATGATGTGTGGTAGCTCTTTCAAAAATAAAGGCGTTCAAACTGCATTAGATGCTGTTTGTCGCTACCTGCCTTCTCCATTAGATCTTCCTGATACTGTAGGTACAGATCCTGATAGTGGAAAAGAAATAACTCGTAAGCCTAGCGCGAAAGAGCCTTTCGCAGCGTTGGCTTTCAAAATCATGACGGATCCTTTCGTTGGTCGTCTGGCGTTCTTCCGTTGTTATAGCGGACACCTTGATGCGGGTTCTTATGTTAAGAACATGCGTAGCGGTAAAAACGAGCGTATCAGCCGTATCATGAAAATGTTCGCGAACAAGCAAAACCCTATCGATTTCATCGAAGCTGGTGATATTGCTGCTGCGGTTGGTTTTAAAGAAATTAAAACCGGAGATACTTTGTGTGATGAAGATCATCCAATTGTATTAGAAAACATGTTCATCCCTGAGCCTGTTATCGCTGTAGCGGTTGAACCTAAAACTCAGGCTGACGTTGACAGGATGGGTATGGCTATCGCTAAACTGATCGAAGAAGATCCTACATTGAGAGTTAAAACTGACGAAGATACTGGTCAGACTATCCTTTCAGGTATGGGTGAATTACACCTTGAGATCATCATCGACCGTATGCGTCGTGAGTTTAAAGTAGAAGTTAACCAGGGTAATCCTCAGGTTGCTTATAAAGAATCATTCGCTAACACTATCGAACACCGTGAAGTGTTGAAGAAACAGTCTGGTGGCCGTGGTAAATTCGCCGACATCCAGTTCTCTATCGGACCTGCTGATGAAGAATGGCTGAAAGCAAACGAAGGCAAAAGCTTCCAGTTTGTTAACGATATCTTCGGTGGATCTATTCCTAAAGAGTTTATCCCTGCTATCAGCAAGGGCTTTGAAACTGCAATGGGAACAGGTGTACTTGCAGGCTATCCTGTAAACAACATGAAAGTTCGCGTATTCGATGGTAGCTACCACGATGTGGATTCTGATTCAATGTCTTTCGAACTTTGTGCAAGATCAGGCTTCCGTGAAGCTGGTAAAAAAGCAAAACCAACGTTGCTTGAACCAATCATGAAAGTTGAGGTTACTACTCCTGACCAATACATGGGTGACGTTACGGGTGACTTAAACCGTCGTCGCGGTATGTTGGAAGGTATGGATAGCCGTAACAACGCACAGGTAATTAAGGCTAAAGTTCCATTGAGCGAAATGTTCGGTTATGTAACGCAATTGCGTTCATTAAGCTCCGGACGTGCAGCTTCTATCATGGAATTCAGCCACTATTCTCCTGCTCCAAACAACATCGCTGAAGAAGTGATCGCAAAGAGCAAAGGGAAAGTGAAAGTTGAAGACTAATAACCTTGTTCAATTCTAATTTCTATAAAAGGCTCCGCTGAAAAGCGGGGCTTTTTTTTGTTAGGCCACGAAGGCGCGAAGGCTGAAAGAAGCTCAAAGAAGTGATTAGAGAATTGACAATTGAAAGTTGACAATTGACAATGATTATGTAATGGTGGACGGAGATAATCGATTACAATCCTTAATCTCACTTGTAAATTTTAATTGCCAGATGAGGTCCGCTTGGTGCTTACTAGGTCGTTATTCCCTAGTGGTCCAAGCTTTCCAAATAATTGTTTCTTTGGATTTGTAATATCATTTTCAATTGTCAACTTTCAATTGTCAATTAAAAAAATCTCTGTGCTACTTCGTGTCGCTGTGCCTCCGTGGTTATAAAACGCAAACGTTTGATCTCCTTGCCGTTTACTTAATTATCTTATCTTGAAGCAGATACAAAGAGTATTTATATAAAAACTCCTCCGTTATGAAGTATGCTGCTATATGTGTTATCTGTTGTATAATGTTTGCTTTTGGTAAGGCGCAAAGCCCTGCTCCGTTAGATTATAATGAAATGGCGGATCCGACTGCTGTTGACAGTGCTTCCTGGAATGCAATGCCGGCAGACAGGCTAATAAGTTTTGGCGATGTTGATGTTCGTTATTCAAAAAGAAAAGTGCCGGTTATTCAGCAACCAGCAACTACATGGAAAACTGTCGCCTGGAAAAATGAAAAAGTACATACACAGTTTCTCGTTGCATCACGCAAGAAAATATTTCAATTACAGATTGAAGCTGGAAGCCTGACCGATGGTAAAGGCAACAACATAAATGCGGCAAATGTTAAAACCGGGTTTGTTCGTTATGTAATGACGGATGAGCTGAATAAAGATGGCGGAGGCTGTGGCTTCAGGCCGGACACAAGGGCTTTTGATTCGTCGCTTGTGGCTGATGGTATCGACTTTATTCCGGTTAAAAATGTTACTGCATATTCAACGCAGCCTGTTTGGCTGAGTGTTAAAGTGCCTTCAAATACGCCTGCCGGAAATTATACCGGAACAATCAAGGTTAAGCAATATGGGGGAGAAGTTTTACAGACACTTTCTTATTCAGTTGAAGTAAAGAATTACACATTACCTGATCCAAAAGACTGGGCATTCTATCTTGATCTTTGGCAAAACCCTTTCGCCATAGCGCGTATGCACGGAGTGCAATGCTGGTCCGATGAGCATTTTGCTATCATGCAGCCTTACATGAAGAACCTGGCAAATGCAGGACAGAAAGTGATCACCGTTAGTATGATTTATGATCCATGGAATGAACAAACGGAAGATCCGTTTTACAGCATGGTTAAATGGACAAAGAAGAAGAACGGTAGCTGGGCTTATGATTATACCGTTTTTGACAAATGGGTAAGCTTTATGATGGCGCAGGGAATCAATAAGGCGATCAACTGTTACAGCATGATTCCCTGGGGACTGAATTTCAAATATTATGATGAAAGCCTTGGCCGTGATACATTTATTATTGCAAAAGCAGGTTCTCCCGAATACAATGCGCATTGGAAACCTATGCTGACGGATTTTGCCAAACATTTAAAAGAGAAAGGCTGGTTTAGTAAAACAGCTATCGCTATGGATGAACGCGAGATGAAGGATATGCAACAGGCAATCGCGTTAATTAAGAGCGTTGATAAAAACTTCAGAGTATCACTTGCCGGCAATTATCATCCCGAAATACAAAAAGACATCGATGATTATTGCATTGCATCCGCACATAATTTTCCTGATGATGTAAGAAAGCAGCGCGAAAAAGATGGAATGATTTCTACTTACTATACTTGCTGTGTTGAAGGTTTTCCTAACACTTTTACTTTTTCGCCACCAGCTGAAGCTGCATGGATTGGCTGGTATGCTGCAAATAAAAACTTTGATGGCTATTTAAGATGGGCTTATAATAGCTGGACTGCTAATCCTTTAACCGACTCTCGTTTCAGGACATGGGCCGCTGGTGATACCTATCTGGTTTATCCGGGCCCCCGCTCTTCGATCCGTTTTGAACGATTGATAGAAGGCATTCAGGATAATGAAAAGATTCGCCTCCTCAAAAGCACATTCGTAAAAAATAAAGACAATCAAAAGTTACAGCAGCTCAATGCAATGTTGGCTCCGTTTGAAATTGCAGACATAAAAAGCAAAGGCGCGGCAGTAATGTTGAATGAAGGAAAAGCTGCGTTGAACCAGTTTTAGTGCAGAAGGAAAATCAAAGTCAAAATTCAAAAGTAAAAATCAAAAAGGGGTGCAAAAACAGTGAAGTTTTTGTACCCCTTTTTTGATCAAATGTTTTTCTATCTAAAATTAAAAATCAAACACTGCATAGAACTTTTGACTTTTAAATTTTGACTTAAACCACTCCGCCCATCAACGGGTCACTCTTAGTGGGTTTGCCATTTTCAACGCGTCCTGCATATGTTTTAGAATGCATTTCAAAGCCTTTAACGCGCAATGTAAAGTCATACCAGTTGTGGCTTTTTGAAGTGTCCATTATAACGGCAATGCTGCTGCCGGCATCAACATTAATGGATCGTTTCGCCGATTTGTAGGCATTGTCTATTATTTCAACAACCTGCCCTTTGTTTGAGATATTCCTGATAAATAACTGCACATTGCCCGTCAACTTATTCTTGCTGTTTTTTTCAAGCTCATACTTGCATGAAATATCAATTGCTGGATCATTGCTGTCACCAATAAACTCGCGGTAAAAACCATTAGGGCCGTAAGTACGAAGATGATATGACTTATTTTCAAACGAGCTTAGCTGCCATTGGTCCGTTAATGTGTCGCCCGCTGCAACCCCATACGACCATGCTTTTACCGGTTGAAATGTTTTTTCTCCACTGCCGTTTGACTGTAAATAGTTTCCCGGAGCATACACATTAAATGGAACGCCGGAAGCCTTGGTTCCAAATACATCTGTTGCCGCAGTAAACTGAACACGGAATGTTTGCTTGTCTTCCGACAGGTTGCCATCAACATAAATTTCATATGGAAGGACACAAGACGAACGAATGCCCTTTTCCTGTTTTGGCATATATGGTGAAGCGGAAGGCTTCTTATTGATCTGCTCAATTTCTTCTTTAGTCAGCAGCTTGAAATCAGAAGGTAATTTTTTAAACTGCGCTTTGTGAATGCCCTCAAGAACAGTGTCCTTTTTCAGAAATTTTGGCTGAGCAATTTTCTCTCCGTTATATGGCCTGAATACTGAAGTTAAATCACCACAAACAGCTCTTCTCCAGTCGGTTATATTAGATTCAGTAACTTCCTTTTTTAATTTGTGTTGAAGAAAAAGTTCAAGAAACTGCAGATTGGAGGTATGGTCGAATACTTCCGAATTCACCCAACCTCCGCGGCTCCATGGTGATGCAATAACCAGGGGAACGCGATAGCCCAAACCTATAGGACTTTCTCTTGAATATTTTTTAGGCTTGCGTTTTAGTTCCTGTTCCATTGTTACCCACTCTGCTCTTGTGTCAATACCTTTTGAAACTGCACCGGTATCTTTTCTTTCAAAATGAGGTGCAACAAAAGGAGGTACGTGGTCAAAGCATCCATCATTCTCATCATAGGTCAAAATGAAAATGGTTTTCTTCCATACTTCAGGATTCTGCGTAAGTATGTCAAGTACTTCTGAAACATACCATGCACCATACCAGGGCGCGCCTGGGTGGTCAGAAAAGTTTTCAGGTGCAACAAGCCATGATACCGTTGGCAGTTGCCCATTCTTTACATCGTCTCTAAACTGATGCAGCACATCACCTTTAGGAACTTTCATTTCGCGCTCAACCGAGCCGTCATGATATTTCAGGCTGGATAGTTCCCTATAATCAGGGGCATTTACATTAGTGGTAAATGCTTTGTTATGTATGTTTTGATGTTGCTGTGAAAGCTTAGCAAAATTTTCAGGCGTATATTTCTGCAGGTCCTCCTGTAGTGAAGTGAGTGCTTGCTTTTTCTCCTTAAGTTGTTTTTCAAGTTTAGCTTTATTAGCATCAGAAGCGGGCAATGCAGCAATTTGTTCTTCGAGCTTTTTTATCTCGCCCGGTAAAATGCCCACTTGCTTTTGCGCAAACTGCAAATGCGTTTTTGAAAAACCTACATTGTATTGAGTAAACCACTCGATCGGATTATCTGTAAAGTTAGCCAGCCAGGAGTCTTCTTCTCCTTCAAAGCCTGAATCGAGGCTTATTTCATTCTGATAAATTTTCCATGAAACATTGTTTTCTTCCAATCTTTCAGGAAAAGTTTTCCAATGCGCTTCAGCTCCATAATCTACTTCTTCATTTCTGATATTAGCCTGCACATTGCCATTTTGTTCTTCGCGCACAGTACCGGTCCAGAAGTACAAGCGGTTAGGTGTTGTGCCGGTTAGAGAAGAACAGAAATGCTGATCACAAACTGTAAAGGCGTCCGCAAGGGCGTAATAAAAAGGAATGTCTTCGCGGTTATAATAGCCCATCGTCATTGGCAGCTTCGCAAAATCTTTGTTGCCGGATTTTTTTACATCAAGCCACCGGTCGTATTTGCCATCATTTCGTGCATCTACCTGGTTTTCCCACGAATGCGGCAGCGAGCTCATCCATGTAGCTTTGGTATCCTTAATATTTAGTCTGAAAGGAGCGTATGTTTCACCCTTTTCATTGTACTGCGCCCAAACTAGATTTTTGTTTGGAAGACTGATGGCGCGCGGATCATTAAAGCCACGAACGCCTTGCAATGTACCAAAGCAGTGATCAAACGATCTGTTCTCCTGCATTAAAAAAACAACGTGTTCTGCATCGAGAAATGTACTTCCTTCTGCAGGGTTTATTGCCAATGCTTTTTGAACAGAAGCGGGCAGAGCACCCCATATTCCTGCTCCGCCGGATAACAATGCTGCCTTCTTTAAAAATTCCCTTCTTGAATCCATTGAAAGAAAATTTGTTGGTTGTTATATAAAATCAAAAAGTAAATGCATCAGAAACACCGCATGAAATCAAAATCAATAATCAGGCGGTAATACCGTTAATTTCAGTTTTATGAATATACAACATTGATACGAATGCGCGCACGCCGACATATCACTTTGATATCAGCGCTAAAAATATAACTAAACAATCAGGCACGGGGGGTAAAAAAAATATTTATAAAATCTTAAAGTAGCATCATGCAGTAAAACTGCCGGCTAAAACATTAAGTTACAAAGGGGGTATAATTGCTTAGGTTCAAGTTGAAATCGCTTGTCGCATTTCAGCCTAAATCATTCTTTTGATTACTTTCAGATTGTGCGTTCTTTCGTTGGTATCAACGTTTATAATTCCTTTATCATCCAGTTTGTCAATTCTTACGCGGCCGGAAGAGTGAATAATTTCATCATTATTTAAAATAATCCCAACGTGTGTTATGCGTCCTTCTTCGTTATCAAAGAAGGCAAGGTCGCCACAAACGGATTCTGCAATATTAACTACTTCATTACCCTGCTCTGCTTGCTGATAAGCATCCCGTTTCAAAGGAATATTCAACATTTTAAATACCTGCTGGGTAAAACCGCTACAATCAATACCACAGTTGCTTCTGCCACCCCATAAATAGGGTGTGTTTATATACAGTATGGCAAGGCTTTTAATAACGTAGTAGTCTCTCGAAAGGCTGCCGAGGTTCCATATCATCGGCTCATCGTACAATAAGTTAAAGTGAGCAGTTTCAATCTTTTTGTAAACAGGGGCCGCGATAGGCAGAAAAAGTTTATCATCTTTAAAAATAGCTTTGCTGCCAGGCTTATAAATATAGCCGAGCGGAGCAGTCTGCGCCATTTTTTTTGAAACTTTATCTAACTGGGAATTTTGAACCCAACCTTCATAGCCATCATACAGGCATTTTACTTTACTGAAGGTTTTTTCTGTTTCGATGATTTCTACAAACTCACCAAACAATAGCTGGCTCACCATTTCACTTGTATGTGAAGGAGCTTTTCTAATAGGACTAATGGATACAATACAAACGCCAAATGTCATTAGCGAAATTTTTGGGCGGTAAGTTATGGAATTATAGATATGTTGCATCTTTGTTTTGAAAATATTTATGGCTGCCAGTGGATATTAACAGATTCAGACATATCGACGATAACGAATTATTGGATAAATTCTACGAGACCAGGGACAACCAATGGCTTGGCATGTTGTTGCAACGCTATACATTGTTGCTTTTAGGCGTTTGCATGAAGTACCTTAAGAACGAAGAAGAAGCACGCGACTGTGTTCAGCAAGTGTTTTTAAAAGCAATAACCGAGCTGCATAAATATGAGGTGGAATATTTTAAAAGCTGGCTTTATACGATAGCACGCAACCATTGCCTTATGCGCCTGCGTGACAGGCACGGTAAAATTCCACGGGAGTTGAATGAATCTTTGCCCGTTGCTGCAGAAGAAGTGGATACAAAGGGGCTTGAAGAAAAGGAAAATCTTTTCGATAACATTGAACTGGCGCTGGAGGAATTGAATGAAGACCAGAAAACCTGTGTAACTTTATTCTATCTTCAGAAGAAAAGCTATCAGCAAATTGTAGATACAACCAATTATACTTTACTGCAAGTAAAAAGTCACATACAGAACGGAAAACGGAATTTGAAATTATTGGTAGAAAAGAAACTGAAGAAAGTATAATGTCAAACACTAATAACATATTAACCAATCTCAGTAGTGTGACTGAAGAACAAATGCTGAACTATTTGAAGGGTAATTTATCTCCTGAAGAATTACATGAAATAGAGAAGCTGATGGTTGAATCCGATTTTGTAAATGATGCCATGGAAGGGTTGCAGCAATTTGATTCCAATGCCTCAATGGAAGCCTGCGTTAAACAGCTAAATACCCAGCTTAACCAGCAATTAAATGAGCGCAAAGCCAAAAAAGAAAAACGGAGCATAAAAAACATGCAATGGACCCTAATTGCTGTAGTTCTTGTGCTGCTGCTTTGCCTACTCGGCTATGCCGTTATTACATTATACCAGCGCACGCATTAAACGCCCCTCACCATTTTAATAATATGCCTTTGACGGCCAGCATCCTTATAAAAGAGCGCGACTAGATGCCGGAAAGAAAAGCCTGTCAAGAATAAAAAAATGCAAAAAAATCAATTAAACGTTTGTTTGAATTAAACAGTTGTTTAACTTTGCATTGTTATAGTCACTGAATGAACGCAGAAAAGAAAGATCAAATAATGAATGCTGCCGTAGAGCTCTTTGCTGTTAAGGGGTTTGAAGGTACGTCGGTTAGAGAACTGGCCTCAAAAGCTGGTGTGAACCTTGCTATGATCAATTATTATTTTGGTTCGAAAGAAAAGCTTTTTGAAAATATAGTTGAATGCAAGGCTGTAAATACCCGTGAAGAACTTGAGGAGATAGCACACGACAAGGAACTGGATGAGATTGGCAAGATTGAAAAGATGGTGGACAATTATGTACGAAGGCTTTTTTGCAACAGGTATTTTCACCGGGTTATTCATCATGAACTGATGTTGAATCAACGTGAGGAACTGCAGAATGTAATTGTTACGAAACTGTTCCCCAACAGCAACATTATTAAAGGCGTTCTGGAAGATGGCATAAAAAAAGGCGTATTTAAAAAGGTGGATACTGAACTAACTATTGCCTCACTTGTTGGTACTATAAACCAGGTATTATTATCGAAGAAGTTTTGTAACAAAATGATGAGCAAACCTGAAGATTATGTGCCTTACGAAGATGAGAAGTTCATAAAGCGTGTATCTGATCACATAAAATCGCTTATGCGTTCCCACATACTCAAATAAACTTATTATAACTTTTTTACAGTTGGTTAGGGTGAAACCGGGCGGCTTTTATTTAAAAAGCTGCCCTTTTTTATGTAAGATGTTAGGTGTACGATGTACGATATTCGAAATTCACGCCTTATACCTTATGCTTCACGCCTTCTTTTTATCGCTGATAGCTCAAAGCTGATAGCTAATAGCTGACGGCTATTTATGGAACCACACCAACGTTTTATCTTCCGGATCCGCATTGTAATTAATGCATATCTCTTCACCTTTTTTTATGGGTTTTATGGCTGTTACAGAAATTGTGCTTGCCTCAAAATCCATTTCGTACTCGCAGTTGGCGGAATAGTCATGATTGTACATGGATACATAGCCCAGGGCCACACCTCCCTGCTTACGGGTTTTACCCCATTCAAATATATAGTGGAACAATTTGGTTTCTTCAATCGCTTTGCGTTCAGCAGCAGTTAGTACAATTACAGGTGAAATTTCTAAAATAGTGCCTGCTTGTATATTTTCAGTTGCAAAAACGCCACGGCCACCTTTGCCACCTTTGGGGCTTGGGGCTATAACTAAGCTTGGTAGGATCATTATTGAATGTAAGATTTGAAATTTGAGATTTGAATTGTGCTTTGTCGTTTAAAAATATAAGTCGGCAAAATAAGTAAAGCAAGTTGAAAATAAGAATTTGAGATTTGAAATCTCGAATTTGAGATGGTTGATGAAAGTGCATACGATATAAGCAATTTCATATCACAAATTTCAAATCCCCGATTTCTATCATTAATTTGCACGCATGAGTTACGAGTTTGAGCAATTATCCCTGGCAGAACAGTTTGAACAGCTTATGGCTAAAAACGATAAGCTGGAAATGCGTGACTTTTTAAATCACCAGAATATTAGCGATGTCGCGGAATTGTTGAACGAATACCCTGATTTTGAAGCGCAGATAATTGCCAACATGGCCATTCACAGGGCCGTTAGCGTGTTTAAGATCCTCGACCTGACTGCGCAGAAACGCATTGTCCGCGAGCTTCCTTCTTTTAAAACAGCCGAATTGCTGAACGAACTTCCTGCGGATGACAGGACCGACTTCCTGGAAGAGTTGCCTAAAGAGGCAATTCGTGACCTCATAAAACTTTTGGATCCCGACGAACGTAAGATAACATTGTCTCTTCTCGGATACCCGGACGATAGTGTGGGCCGCCTTATGACGCCGGACTATGTATACGTTTATGCGCATAACACGGTAGAAGAAGTGTTTTCGACCATTCGGAAGTTTGCAAAAAACAGCGAAACCGTTGATGTTATCTACATTATTAATGAGGTAGGCGAACTAATAGACGATATCCGGATCAGGGACGTAATTCTAGCTGCACCTGATAAGCGTGTTGATGAACTGATTGATGGCCGCGTAATTGCGTTGAATGTTGATGACGACCAGGAGCATGCGCAACAGGTATTTAAGATGAACAATCGTGTGGCGCTTCCTGTTACAGACAATAATAATATCCTGCTTGGCATTGTAACCATTGATGACATGCTTTGGGTTGCCAATGAGGAATATAGTGAAGATATTCAGAAGATAGGTGGTACCGAAGCATTGGATGAGCCTTACCTTGAAATATCCTTTTTTAAGCTGATAAAAAAGAGAGTAGGATGGTTGATTGTACTCTTTTTAAGTGAGATGTTAACGGCTACTGCAATGGCCTATTTCGCTGACGAAATAGAGAAGGCTGTAGTGCTGTCAATTTTTGTTCCGTTGATTATGTCAAGCGGAGGGAACAGTGGCTCGCAAGCTTCCACGCTTATTATACAGGCGATGGCTGTTGGAGAGATTGCCATTGCAGACTGGTGGCGCGTAATGCGGCGCGAAATTTTCAGCGGGTTAATGCTGGGAAGCATCTTGGGATTAATCGGCTTCCTGCGTATTTGTGTGTGGCACCTGTTAATGAATCATGGTGTAATACAGGACCTTTATGGCCCGCACTGGATGCTGATCGGCTTTACTGTAGGCCTTTCACTTATTGGTGTTGTGTTATGGGGAACGTTATCCGGATCAATGCTGCCAATCATCTTAAAAAGGCTTGGCGCTGACCCTGCCGTATCGTCCGCACCATTTGTTGCAACGCTTGTAGACGTTACCGGCCTTGTAATTTATTTCAGTGTGGCGTATATGTTTTTGCAGGGACTGCTGTTATAGCTATCGGCAATCAGCTATTAGCTGGTTTCAACTATCCTGATAGTTATTCGTCTAATAAATGATTTACAGACGTGCGAGGAAGCCTTGATCTGAACGAACTCTTCGCAACTATATATAAAACCGAAATGCTTAATATAATAAATGGCATTTTTCGTCAATAGGGGAACGCAACTTTCTAGCAAGCCAATTCAAGCTGATAGCTGACAGCTAATAGCTATTAGCTCCTCACCATTCCAGCAACTCTTTCAAATGCTCTTTTATCCTCGAGTCCCATTCGTTCTTTAGAATACTTAGTACAATTGAATCGCGGCGGCCTCCATCACGATTGGGCATATTGCTTCTTAAAATGCCATCAACGCTACATCCTATACGTTTCATAGCGGCCACGCTTCGGCTGTTTAAAACATCTGCGCGAAATTCAACACGTTCCATCTGCAATGTTTCAAATGCGTACTTCAATAAAAGGTATTTACAATGTCTGTTTAAGCCCGTTCCCTGAAAATCTTTTCCGTACCACGTATAGCCTAACTGCAATGTTTGAAACGGAAGATTAATATCGTAAAAGCGAGTGGTGCCTGCGTATTTTTCCTGGTATTTGTCATACACAATAAAAGGGTATTCTTTGCCTTCAGCTTTTGCATCAACGGCCAGCTTCATATAATTTCTTAGCCCTTCAACTCCTGCCGCACTTACCAGGGAGAACTTCCAGATATTTGGTTCGTTTAATGCAAACGGCAATAAATGCGCATGGTCATCCATACTTAACGGCCTCAATAATACGCGCTCATTTTCCAATACAACATTCTCGGGAAATCGGTCTAATACTGGCATAATGTTAAACTTTAGTAGATGAAGTTGTCTTCAAAAATAACAAAGCAATTACACACGCAGAAAACTGAAAACAAAAGTTAAGCCTGTTCGATATAAAATAGCATGCATCGGATTATTGCTGAATAAAATTCTTCAGTACAAGTGAGTCCCGATTTGTCGGGATTAAAATAACACAAGGGACGATGAGTAATGAATTGCAGTATGCTTCCTAAAAACAAATATCAAATGAGCAACTGTTTTAAAGTTCACCCGCAAGTATATTTATAACGATTTTAATTAATGCAAACGTTTGATATTTTCTAAAATGGCTATCTTTCAACCTTTATTTTTTTACACCAGAAGTTAAAACTGAATTTTTTATGTGTGGAATTGTTGGATACGTTGGACATAAAGAAGCTTATCCCATAGTATTAAAAGGGTTAAAAAGACTAGAGTACAGAGGGTATGACAGTGCAGGCGTGGCATTGCTTAACGGCGGCCTGAAAGTGTATAAGAAAAAAGGCAAAGTGGCTGAGCTGGAAGAAGCGGTTGTGGGGAAAGATGTACATAGCAATATTGCTATTGGGCATACGAGATGGGCCACACATGGTGAGCCGAATGATAAAAATGCGCACCCACACATTTCTCAAAGCGGGGAAATTGCGATGATCCATAATGGCATCATTGAAAATTACGCGCAGATAAAAAGAGAACTTGTTGCGAAAGGTTATTCCTTTAGAAGTGATACCGATACGGAGGTGCTGCTCAATTTTATCGATGACATCAAACAGCATAATGAATGCTCACTGGAAGAAGCGGTGCGGATTGCATTAAAACGTATAGTAGGTGCTTACTGTATTTTGCTGATACATAAAGATGACCCTGAAACAATCATTGCCGCGCGCAAGGGCAGCCCACTTGTAATTGGCATAGGCAAGGGCGAACATTTTCTTGCTTCCGACGCATCACCTATTATAGAATACACCAAGGAAGTAGTGTATGTAAACGACTATGAAATTGCTATCGTAAGGCCTGATGAACTTATCCTTAAAAACCTAGGCAATGAAAAGCAAACGCCTTTTATAACAAAGCTTGACATGGAGCTCGCTGCAATTGAAAAAGGCGGCTATGACCACTTCATGCTGAAAGAAATCTTTGAACAACCGCAGACTATTTATGATTGCCTGCGAGGCAGGCTTGACGCTGATAAGGGGTTAATTACTATGAGTGGCATAGAAAAGTATGCTGAACAGATAATGAACGCCAACCGGATAATGATCGTTGCCTGTGGCACCAGCTGGCATGCCGGCCTGGTAGCGGAATATATTTTTGAGGAGCTTTGCCGTATTCCAGTGGAAGTAGAATATGCATCTGAATTCAGGTATCGTAATCCTGTCGTGCGCCAGGGCGATGTGATTATTGCTATTTCTCAGAGCGGGGAAACAGCAGATACGTTAGTTGCGATAGAAAAGGCCAAAGAAAACGGTGCAATCATTCTTGGTGTTGTTAATGCAGTGGGCTCGTCTATTTCACGCCTGTCACATGCAGGTGCTTATACGCATGCCGGCCCGGAGATTGGTGTTGCCAGTACCAAAGCGTTTACGGCGCAGCTGGCGGTTCTCACCATGGTTGCTTTAAAAATTGCGCATAAACAAGGGACGATATCCATTGAAAAATATTCAATACTGTGTAAAGAATTGGCAGAGGTTCCGGATAAAGTAGCTGAAGTTTTAAAGCTGGATGACAGTATCAGGCTATTAGCTGAAAAATACAAAGATGCGAGTGATTTTCTTTACCTCGGCCGGGGCTACAACTTCCCGATAGCGTTGGAAGGTGCGCTTAAATTAAAAGAAATTTCTTACATACATGCGGAAGGATATCCTGCCGCTGAAATGAAGCATGGGCCTATCGCTTTGGTCGATGAACATTTGCCCGTTGTTTTTGTAGCAACAAAAGATGTTTACCACGAGAAAGTGGTTAGCAATATGCAGGAGATAAAAGCAAGAAAGGGCAAAGTAATTGCTATAATAACTGAAGGGGATGCAACTACGCCAACTATTGCAGATGATGTAATTATTCTGCCGCCGGCAAATGAAATTGTTGCTCCTATGTTAAGCGTGATTCCTCTACAATTATTGGCTTACCATATTGGTGTTGCAAAGGGCTACGATGTAGATAAGCCAAGGAATCTGGCAAAAAGCGTTACGGTCGAGTAGAGTGAATCGTAAATAGTGAATAGTGAAGCAGGTGAAAAGTGAATGGTGAATAGTGAAAGGTGGGAGAGTGAAACTGATACGCACACGTTCAATGTTCATGAGGCTTTGCTTTTATAACTGTGCAAGACTATTTTAAATAGTGCTGCTCGCACATTTTACTATTCATCATTCACTATTGACTATTTCCTCATTCATTACAAATCACGAATTCATTACTATGTCCCAGAATCTGATAAAAAAAGTACCATTTTCATCGTTAGGCAATGGCTTTATTCCAGCGCAACTTTTGCCGGAAGGAAAGGATGAATACCATTTGCGGAACATACAAAACAGAAGCGGTATTGATTATCGTCGTTTAACAGCATATGAAATAGAAGTGTTGGTTAGGAATGGCAATACCAGCGCTGACTGGAACATGATTTTAGTGAGCGATGCATTTAATCCTGAGCTTGTAAAGAACTGCAAATTTTACGGGTTAGTGCGCATTGGTAAGCTGGAGCCATATTGCCTCGAATACAGCGATTTGATTATGCCGGTTGGCTTGTATAATTCGACAATCATCAGTTGCGATTTTGGTGACAATGTTGTAATTGATAATGTAAATTATTTGTCGCATTATATCATCGGTAATGAAGTAATGATCGTAAAGGTGAATGAACTGTCAACAACCAATCACGCGAAGTTTGGCAATGGAATAGTAAAACATGGGGAAGATGAGAGCATTCGCATCTGGTTGGAGATCTGTAATGAGAATGGGGGTAGAAGCGTTATTCCATTTAATAGTATGGTGCCTGGTGACGCATGGCTCTGGAGTAAGTACAGAGAAGATGACGTAATGCTGAAAAAGTTTATTGCATTTACCGAGCACGAATTTGATATACAACGTGGCTACTATGGTAAAATTGGCGACCGCACGATTATTAAAAATACACATATTGTAAAAGACGTTTGGATAGGCAGTGATGCCTATATCAAAGGCGCAAACAAGTTGAAGAATATCACTATAAACTCAGGCCCAGAAGGGCGTTCCCAGATTGGCGAGGGTTGTGAATTAGTGAATGGTATCGTTGGCTTTGGCTGCAGGATCTTTTATGGTGTTAAGGCTGTGCGTTTTGTGATGGCTTCCCATTCGCAATTGAAATATGGTGCCAGGTTGATCAATTCATACCTTGGCAACAATGCTACTATTTCATGTTGTGAAGTATTGAATTCATTGATATTTCCCGCACATGAACAACATCACAATAATTCATTTTTATGTGCTGCAGTGGT
Organism: Bacteroidota bacterium; assembly: GCA_048498555.1. GTDB lineage: Bacteria > Bacteroidota > Bacteroidia > Chitinophagales > Chitinophagaceae > Danxiaibacter. Next base: position 29,216 of record JBEHXT010000027.1, on the reverse strand, counting down.
CATGGGGCAAAGTAATATTCCCGCAGGTGCAACAATTGGGTCAAACCACAATTCAAGAAGCCCGGATGGCGAAATTATTACCGGGCGCGGCTTCTGGCCGGGATTGTGTGTGAGCCTGAAACACAACTCAAGATTTGCTTGTTTTACTATTTTAGCCAAAGGGGATTATTCATACGAACTGGATATTCCGATTCCTTTTTCCCTTGTTAGCAATGACCTCACAAACAACCGGCTGGTTGTTATGCCTGCGTATTGGTTTATGTACAATATGTATGCGATGGCGCGCAACGCGTGGAAGTATGTTGACCGCGATAAGCGTGTTGAACGCATCCAGAAAATTGAATATGATTTTCTGGCGCCGGACAGTGTAAATGAAATGTTCAATGCATTGCAGATTTTTGAAACAGAAACAGGCAGGGCATTTTTCAGGACGGAAAATCCGACGCTTAATGTTGATGATGCAGATTGCAGGGATCAGGGGTATGAGTTGTTGTCGAAGCAAAAGCCGATTGTGAATGAACTTGAAGTCACGGCTGAAAGGTTTGAGAATAATAAACGCAAGACGGTTATCATTAAGATCCAGCAGTCGTATAATATCTTCCGTCAAATGATTGAATATTACGGCATGAATCAACTTATTGCGGCCATGCAGAAAGATGATATAAATGATGTCGGACAGTTCGCGAAAACACTTCCTGAATTAAAGGAAAGAAATAGTTGGTTGAATGTAGGAGGGCAATTAATTCCCGCTGGCGATGTTGATTTGTTAAGAAAACAGATAAGAGAGGGTTCTATCAATTCCTGGAATGATTTGCATGATGCGTATGGTAGGCTGGGAGAGGAGTATGCTCATCTTAAACTGATGCATGCGCTTGCTTGTCTACAGGAAGTTAGTGGAGTTCAAATAAAAGCAATCACCAAGGAAGTGTTTAATGAATTGTTGGATAAAACAGTCGTGACAAAAAAATGGATCACAGAAAATATTAAAACATCCCGCTCAAAAGATTATTCCAATCCTTTCCGCAAGATGATCTATGATAGCCAGGAAGAAATGGATAAGGTGCTGGGAAAGCTTGATGACAACAGTTTCATCAACCAGCAGCAAAAAGAGTTGGAGGAGTTTGTTGGACTTGTGGAAAAACTGAAGTTGTAAGTGGTACGTTATACGTTGTACGTTTTAGCCCTTGTATTAATTTTCTTAGGGGAAAACGTACAACGTACTTCTTAAAACAAATCTCCGCTCAGGTAAACGTATAACGTACTACTCATAACTTAACACTTCTTAAAGCTTCACGTTCACCGACAGCATATAATTAATCCCCGCCATCGGAAAATAATAGTTATCATTAACCTTTACATTGTTGCTGATGTATGGATAGGCTGAACCATTAGACTCATACATTCTGTTAAATACATTGTTAACCTGTGCGGCAATATTCCATTCCTTAAACAACAAATGTTTTATCGTGTAAATGGCACGAACATCCTGCGTGTAATAGTCACTGATTTTCCTGGTATTATCCTGTGTATTGTCGAGGTATTGCTTGCCAACATATTTGCTTAACAGGCTAAATTGAAAATTGCTGCAGGGCAGAAAGTTTATTGAACCATTGGCTATAACAGAAGGTGAAAAAGAAATATCTACATCCTTGTGTTCGTAGCCAACTTGTTTGCCGTTATCATAATCATCCAAATATTCTGTAAACGATTTGATCTTATTGCGGCTGAAAGTCGCACCTGCATTAATGTTCAGCCAGTTCGTAATGATTGCGCCAGCCTGCAGCTCAACGCCTGCCCTATAGCTTTCTGGTGTATTGGTTCTTGTATAAGCGCCAACATCATTCATCTTTCCGGTCAGTACCAACTGATCTTTATAATTCATATAGTAGAAAGTCGCGCCGAAGTTGAAGTGACTATATTTTTTTTCAACAGCAAGCTCAAAATCCTGCAGTTGTTCTGCTTTCGGTTGATCAACAGGATTGGCTTCGAAATCATCCCTGTTAGGCTCCTTGCCGGCCATTGCATAGCTGGCATATGCTGTCCAGCCGTTATTGTTGTATGTAACGCCAGCTTTCGGATTAAAAAAATTGAAGGGCCTTCTTATGTGTAGAGATGGATTATCCTTAAATCCATCCATCTTGTACAACACATACCTGTATTGCGCGTCTGCAAAAATGCTCCATTGATTGTTGATATTATGCAGCCATTTCGCATATACGTTAATGTCTGTTTTGTAAGCGTTGTTATTATACCACTGATAATCTGAAGGAACGCCGCCAAATTCAGCCCACAATACTTTGCCGTAGTGGCCGCCATCATATTTGTTCCATCCGCCACCTAAGGTCAGTTCATTATTTTGTTTTTTGTAATGCAGCGAAAACACCTGTCCATAAAAATAATTATCCAGCCATTGCCTTTGAATGAGATCGGTTTGCGTGATGGTGTCACCATTAAAAACAACATTATTTAGGCCATAATCCGCATAGTTTCTTTTGCCTTTATATTCTTCGTAATAGCCCTTGCCACGCACAAGAAAGGTTGCGATATTAAACGACAGATTGTTATTGATGGCCTGGTTTACGAACAGCTGGTAATGATCTTGTTGATAATTATCTGTCTGATTGTCGTAAGGAGTGCCCGGCTTATCCGTTCCAAGCGAGTTATAGGTTCTGTCCGTAGATAACATGCTTTCCGGAACGCCGTTCCATGCCTGGTAGGTTTTTTCCTTGCCGGAAATAATATTAAACCGCACAGACGTTTTCTTGTTTATGTAAGCAGTAGAAAAATAGAACGACTGCAAATTGCTGCTCGCTCTATCAATATAACCATCACTGCTTATCCGGCTCAGCCGTGCATCTACGGTAAAGTGGTCATTGATCAATCCGCTTCCCAGTTTAATCGTATTCTTCCAACTGTTGAAAGAGCCGTAGCTATTGTTTGATTCAGCATAAGCCTTTTCATTAAATTCATTGGTGCTAAGATTGATAGTTGCACCAAAGGTTCCTGCTCCGTTCGTAGATGTTCCTACGCCGCGTTGAATTTGTATAGAGTTAACCGATGATATTACATCCGGCATATCAACAAAGAAAGAACCCTGGCTTTCCGCATCATTGTAGGGTATGCCGTTCAGGGTAACATTAATGCGCGTAGCATCTGTGCCTCTAATGCGAATGCCCGTATAGCCAATGCCAGTTCCGGCATCAGAATTAACTACAACGGATGGTGTTTGATTCAGAATAAACGGAAGGTCCTGACCGATATTATTTTTTTCAATCTCGGCTTTCGTGAGGTTCGTTTTTGTGAAAGGGCTTTTATCGGTGGCGCGTAAAGCTTTCACCTCTAAAGGTTCCAGGAAGAAGTTGTTGTCTTCCATTGCTACATCTACAACTACATCGCTGTGCTCAATTAGAATGCTTTTTGAAATTTTCTTTTTTCCTACAAATTCAAGATTGAGAGAGCCGGATGAGCGATCAGGCAATCCATCTATTCTAAACGATCCATCTTCACCGCTTATCGTTGATCGTGTTTTTCCTTTAACGTCGTTAAATGTTGCGCTTACGCCTTTCAAGGCCTGATGTTGTGTGTCGGTTATTTTTCCTTTAACGGAAAACTGTGCGTGAACAAAAATAACAGTAGACAGAGCTGCTAATGTTCCCAAAAGTTTCTTCATGTTCCTGATTTGTATTGATCAAATTTTGGGAACAGGGAATTGCTGTGGAGAGGACAAATAAAAGAAGTTCTTCGCCTTTCCCTTCGCAGGAATTACCCTGTTCAGGTTCTACGGGTATAATCTCAGCCTTCTTTCAAAAGCACCCCGAGGAAATCACCAGTATATCATGAATAACTGGTGATTTTTCAACCACAAAGTAACACCTCAACTTCTATTCAAAACAAATATTAAAAGTTTGTATGTGTGTAGAGAAGCCTAAAGCTTAGAACCCAAAGCCTAAAACCTGAGAGTTACAGATGACGTTCGGAATGATTATGAAGGACGACTCGAGATTACAATTCGAAGGCAGCAAGCAAAACTTCGACAGTAGCAGTTTTAGGCTTTGCGCTTTAGGCTTTAAGCCCATGCCCCAACCCTCAATCATAAGCCTCAAGCCTTAAACCTTTTTTTGTATCTTCCTGTAACCTTTTGTAAAAAAGATCGTTCAACTGCAAACAAGTAATCCTTATGAAGAAGTTTTTGATACTGACCGGTTTGTTTTTCATGGCCGCAATGGTGCTGAAGGCCCAAAACCTGGTCTACGACCCTAATGCGAGTATTAGAAAAGTTGAAAATTTTAGCGGTGTTAGTGTTGGTAGTGGAATTAATGTTTACCTGTCGCAAGGCAAGGAGCAGGGCGTTGCTGTAAGCGCTGGCGAGGAAAAATATACGGCCAAGATAAAGACAGAAGTACGGAATGGGGTGCTAAAAATTTATCTTGAAAATGGCTTCTGGAACGGATGGAGTTGGGGCAACAAAAAGGTAAAAGCCTATGTAACCGTCACTGAATTAAATTCTCTGGAACTAAGTGGCGGATCGGTGGGAAAAATAGCCGACCCAATAAATGTAAATAAGCTAAAGATGGAATTAAGCGGAGGAAGCATTGCTGAAGGTAAATTTACCGGTAGCAGTTTGGACATAGATTTGAGCGGCGGTAGTATTGCTAAATTGGACGGCACTTTTGATGCGGCCAACATTGAAGCGAGCGGCGGAAGCATTTTTAAAGACTTTGCAATTGCCGTTAATAATTGCAATGTTGATGCTTCCGGCGGATCTGTCGTTAACCTAACTATCAACAAAGCGTTGAAAGCTGATGCGAGTGGTGGCAGCGTAATTCATTATAAGGGAACTGGCGTTATTATGAGCGTTGATGCGAGTGGTGGTTCAAGCATTAGGAAACAGGATTAGCTAATTGAAAATTGATAGTTGAAAATTGAACATTCCGACCGATGCATTTCATTATCAATTGTCAATTTTCAACTGACAATAATTTTTTTTTAAAAAAAGTTTGGCTGGTAACAATCTTCACCCTACATTTGCAATCTCAAATCGCGAAGTAGAGCAGCGGTAGCTCGTCGGGCTCATAACCCGAAGGTCGGAGGTTCGAACCCTCCCTTCGCAACCAGAAGGCCTCGCAAGAGGCCTTAATCATTTAAAAAAGATGCTGATGGGTTACTTGATCTGTTAGAGGCATTCAGGGGAAATTTCAGGTGTTTGCGAGCCTCATAGAGGCTTTTGTTATTTATACACCATGCTCAATGGAATGCAGATCAGGAGGGATGAAGGCGAAGAACTTTTTAGCCCTGCTACCACGTCGCAATTTTTACTTTTACTTTTGATATAAAATGAAAGCAGGTTTTGTAAACATATTTGGTAAACCTAATGCAGGCAAAAGCACTTTGCTGAATGCTTTATTGGGCGAGAAACTTGCTATCGTTTCGTCAAAAGTGCAAACAACGAGGCACCGCATCAAAGGCTTTTTAACAGAGCCGGGAAAATACCAGGTAATTTTTTCAGATACGCCAGGCATCATTGAGCCCAAATACAAGCTGCATGAAAAAATGATGCACAGCGTTAAAAGCGCGCTGGAGGATGCCGATGTGGCACTGCTTATTGTTGATGCCAATGACGACATCCAGGAAAATCACCAGTTGTTCAATTCGCTTAAACTAAAAGTTCCGGCCATTGTTGTTGTAAACAAGGCCGATAAAGCTTCAAAAGGTAAACTGGGTGAAGCAATTTCTTTTTTTAGCGCTCAGCGTTATTGCAAGAAAGTAGTGTCTATTTCGGCCTTGAAAAAAGCGAACCTGGAGCAACTGCTTAATGCAATCATCGAATTGATGCCGGAAGGTGAGTCGTTCTATAGTGAGGATGACCTTACAGACCTGCCCACCAAGTTCTTTGTTGCTGAAATGATCCGTGAAAAGATCTATGAACTTTTTGGCGATGAGATCCCTTATCATACCGCGGTGATGGTAAATGAGTTTAAAGAGAAGGATACGTTAATAAAAATTCAGGCAGACATCATTGTGCAGCGTGAAAGCCAGAAGGCAATATTGATTGGAGAGAAGGGAAGCATGATCAAAAAAATTGGAACGCTTGCACGGACTGATATTGAACAGTTCCTTCAACAAAAAATATTTCTTCAGCTCTTCATTAAGGTACGCCCGAAATGGCGCGATAATGACATGCAGCTGAAAGAATACGGGTATCATTAGTAGGTTTGAGGTATAAGGTATGAGGTGCGATGCCTGACAAAGATTAAAGTATGAGTATTGGTTTAAGGTAAGTAAGAAGGTGTATTCCTGACACCAGATCGCTGATACCTGACGCCCAAAAAATAAAGATTATGAGTTTTACAGTAGCAATAGTAGGAAGGCCAAATGTTGGAAAGAGTACATTTTTCAATCGCTTGCTGGAGCAACGCAAAGCAATTGTTGATGACGTGAGCGGCGTTACGCGCGACAGGCAATATGGCATTACCGACTGGAGCGGTAAAACATTCAACGTTATTGATACAGGTGGATTTGTTCATGATGGAACAGATGTTTTTGAAGTAGAGATCCGCAAACAGGTGAAGATAGCTATTGAAGAAGCAGATGCGATCATCTTTATGACGGATTCAGCTATTGGTATTACCGATTTGGATGAAGCTGTCGCAGATCTTCTGCGCCGTGCAACCAAACCTGTTTTCCTGGTTGTAAATAAAGTAGACAATAATACCCGTTACCTTGAAGGGACTGAGTTTTACAGCATGGGTTTTGATAACACATTCTTTGTAAGCAGCATGAGTGGAAGTGGAACCGGCGAGTTGCTGGATGCCGTTACCGAACTGATTAGCGAAGAAGACTCGGACGACACGGTTCGGGTTGGTGAACTTCCAAAATTTGCTATCATCGGCCAGCCAAACGTAGGTAAATCTTCACTACTGAATGCTTTGATAGGAGAGGAAAGGACCATTGTGAGCGATATAGCAGGCACCACAAGAGATACAATACATACGCACTACAAACTTTTCCAAAAAGAATTTGTGTTGATTGATACTGCGGGTATAAGAAAGAAAAGCAAGGAGAAGGATGATCTTGAATTTTATTCTATCATTCGCGCTATAAAGGCGATGGATGAAGCCGATGTTTGTTTATTGATCATAGATGCTGAAAAAGGCATCACTGCGCAGGATATAAGCATCTACTCGCTTGCAGCCAGAAAGGGCAAAGGGCTTGTAGTACTGGTGAATAAATGGGACCTTGTTGAGAAGGAAACCAATACTTCACGTGATTATGAAAAAGAACTAAAGAAACGCCTTGCGCCGTTTAATGATGTGCCATTTATCTTTATTTCAGCCAAAGAAAAAACAAGGATCTTCAAAGCTATAGAAGCAGCGCTGCAGGTGTTTGAAAATAAAACCCGCAAGATTTCGACAAGCCAGTTGAACGATGTAATGCTAAAGGCTGTTGAATCTTACCATGCACCGGTTGTGCGCGGCCATTCAATCAAAATAAAGTATGTAACGCAGTTACCCACACATGTGCCGTCATTTGCATTTTTCTGTAATTTCCCGGATGATATCAAGCAGCCTTATAAAAACTATCTTGAAAACAAGCTGAGAGAGAATTTCGATTTTTCCGGCATACCTGTTAGGCTGTTCTTTAGAAAGAAATAGATCACATGTTATATCTTCATCTCTTTCAATAAGGCGATGAGCTTTTAATGACATCTTCTACATGTAATCGGCTCACGATTTAAAAATAAAAAAAGGCTATATTAATTTTAATATAGCCTTTTCAATATGCTTTAATCAATCGATCAAATCTTTAAAAACTTCGTCTGTATTTTTTTGTCTGTCTTTTCTTCCTTAACAACCACATAATAAGTTCCACTGGCAAGGTTCGTAATATTTACCTGGATAAGGGCGTTATCGCTTACTGTTTCAAAGTATTTTTTTCCATTCATATTGTAAACGCTAATCCGGACAGTCTTTTTGTTTCTGTTAAGAACGTTGTATATGTTTTTGGCCGGGTTCGGATAAAATACAAACGAGGCTGTATCATTCGGATTGACCGGCATGGTATACAACAAGGGGGTAGACTGATTTTTGCATCCATCATTTTCCACGCGCACTGTATAGGACCCTGAACTGCTTGGTTTTAGCACTGGAGTTGTTGCTCCGGGAATAATCTGGCCGTTCAAATACCATTGATTTCCCTGTGAGGCGGAAGATCGTAACACGAGGCCTGCATCTGCAACAACGGGTATTGGCGGAACCGCTTTCATTACAATCACCTGGCTTGCTGTTACGGAATCAATATTGTTTGAAGCGCTTACCGTGTATGTGCCTTCTTTCTTTACAGTTAACATCGGCCCTTTCTTAATCGGACTTGTTGACCAGGTATAAGTGCAATTACTGCAATCCGGCGCATTGGCCACGAGTAGTAACGAATCACCATCACATGCAGTTTCCGCAGGAAAGCTGGAAATACTCACCGCAAATGCGTGGCCCGAAGCTAGTTGATGCACGATTGTATCTGACATGTTTTTACAACCATCTTTTGTAACCTGCACACTATATACTCCGTTGCGTATGGCAGTATACGATTGTGATGTAGCGCCGTTTATTTTTTGGCCGTTCCAATACCATTGGTTGCCATTACCAACAGACGATTTTAGTGTGTCACTGTTTTGTATGATGGTTGGTTTGGCCGGGAGCGGCTTAATTGTAACAGCGTGGCTTACAAGTATAGAATCTGAATTGTTTTTTACCATTACGGTATATGTGCCGGATGCTTTTACAACAAGATTGCTGTCGTTAATTTCGGGATGATCGGTCCAGGAAAATGTACAACCGTTACAACCTGTAGTGGCCACCACCAGTCTAACAGATTCACCCAAACAAACTGAATCCGAAGGATATGCCAGAATTTGTGCTGTAAGATGATCGTTGACCGAAGACTTGTAAACGATGGTATCAGAAATGTTTTTACATCCATCTTTTGCCACCTGAACAGTGTATGTTCCTGACGTAGTGGCCTTAAACAATTGAGCTGTTGCGCCCGGTATTATCTGTCCATTGAGGTACCACTGATTGCCACTCGCTGAAGAAGAAACCAGGCTGTCGTTTGATTGGGCGATTTGTGGTTTTAACGGCAGCGGTTTTACAACGACAGTTATACTGTCTTGCGCTGAATCTGCGCCATTGCTTATTTTAACCGTGTACATACCGGATTCTTTAACGACCATAGTATCGCCTTTCGCCGAACTTTTGCCGCTCCATGAATAAGTACAACCAGTACATCCCGAAGCGGTCGCGATCAGTTTTACAGATTCGCCAAGACAAACAGAGTCCGAAGGATATGTCGAAATTTGTACAGCAATGGGCTCATTTGTTGAATCCTTGTAAACAATGCTGTCAGACATATTTAGGCAGCCGTCTTTTACAATCTGGACTTTGTAAACTCCTGAAGTAGTGGCTTTGTACGATTGAGCGGTTGCGCCTGGTATTGTCTGGCCGTTCAGGTACCATTGATTGCCACTTGCTGAAGAAGACACCAGGCTATCGTTTGATTGTGTTATTTGCGGTTTCTGCGGCAACGGGTTCACTACAACAGTGGTGCTGTCCTGCGCTGAATCCACTCCATTGCTTATTGTAACCGTATACTCGCCCGATTCTTTAACAATCAACGTATTGCCTTGAGCGGAGCTTTTGCCGTTCCATAAATAAGTGCAACCAGTGCATCCAGAAGCATTTGCGATCAATTGTATAGAATCGCCTGCGCAAACTGTGTCTTTTGGAACTATTGAAATGTTTACTGTCAACGGAAGATGCGGAACCTTAAAAGCACTGTCAGCCTCAATAAAAATACCAGACCGGCCATAGGGCATTTTGTATTGCGCTCCACCGATTAAAGTTTGGCCAAGCTGGCTAACTTCTATCTGGCTAAGTGCATTATTACGGTTAAAGTCGCTTTTTTCTGTCCATTGGTTTACAATACTACCATTCACATCTACGGTAACATAAAAAGCGGATTGTGTAGTTTGAATGGCTGAAGAGTCTGCTATATAACCAACAATTGTATACTGGCTGCGTTGCGTATTAAATTTTTGATTTAAGGGTACATAGTATTGGTTGGCGCCGGCAGGTGCAATTATTTTTTCCCATTTTGTTGAACCGGTGTTTTTATCAAGTTGCCTTATAAGAAGGCCCGCACCTTTTCTGCCCGATAAATAAACATGCTGACCTGAGCAGTCCGCCATATCAATTATGTGTGCCGGATCAGCAATGCTTGTCCACATCCTGCTGCGTGATTTTACACTAAACCTCACAATGTTGCTTTTCATACTGGTATCTCGTCCCAGGACAATCACTGAATTTGAGTCGCAAACTGCCAGGTTATAGGTCGAAAATTGAAGATCGGTGATTTTGAACGCCGACGTTGTAAGGCCGTTTGTTAATATTTCCAACAAAGCGGTATTTCCCGCACTTATGGGAGGGCTGGTTCTAAAGTAAACAGCAGAATCCCCTGCGGGTGCAACGGCGATGTTTTGTTTCGCTTCTAAGGGAAGATAATTGGATGCCATGTAATCTTCTCCCAGTTTGGTGGCATTGCTGATGTTGGACGCGGACAAAGAAAAGGGATTGTTATACCTGTCTATTTGTGTATAATAAAATGCGGTGTTGTTATCGCTGCTTGTATAAAGTTGAATGGATTTAAAGCCGCGTTTGCCAATAAGTGAAAACGGTTTTTCTTCGGTCACTATACCAGTGGAGTCAAGCTTTATAAAATAGATGCTGTCTGGGACACCCTGATAATCAAATTGCATAGAATTTCCAGGACCGTGCGAAAGCGCACTGAAAATAATTTGATTGTCGGCAGTAACATTTAATTTGTCTGCGGTAAGCTGTTGCTGGTGCATTATTTTTTTCGACCATAAAATTTTGCCGTCCTCCGACGAGCGCAACTCCACAACGCAAGCCGGACCCATCTGTTTTAGTACCGCGTATTTATTAACTGAAAAATTGTGTATTCCTGCCACATTGCTAAATTCCTGGTAAGCGGAATAAGTTCCGGTTACTCGGGATGGCGCAAATACTGATGACGTATCAGTAGCAATGCAGGTTACATCAGGCCTTGTAATAGATTGGCTTCTTTGAAGTTGCCCTATATGAAAAACGCGGTTGTTGTAAACAAATGTAGACACACCCTTGCTATTATACGCAACGTACGACATGGTATCCGGAACCGTTTTGTGATAAACAAGTTTTCCCGCTGAATCAAATTTGCAAATACCCCAAACGCCCGCGCGCATATCATTGCCATTTTCGTAACCGCTAGTGTATACATTTCCAATTTGATCTACGTCAAACGTTGTTACCCCAAAATAATTTGGATACCCTTTTGGGTATGTAAGCTCGGAAGGGATATATACAGTTTCCCATACCAATGCTCCGGTATTGCGATCAATTTTACAAATGCGGTATGCTGTAGTCGTGCCGCCATAATACATATGAAGGCCGCTCATATAAACATAGCCGTTTACAACTTTGTAATCGCTAACATAATCCTCCAGGACATTTGGATTATACAGAGCCGAAGTTTGCCATTTAACGGTGCCATCAGTATTACTTACCGCGCCAGCAAAGAGGTTGCGTCCGGCACCAAAAAAATAAATGCCATCATTTTCAATCTTAACTTCGGTTATAGCGCCTAATGTGCTTACTTGTTTTGCCCAGCTCAAAATTGTCAATTCAGGAGTAGTATACTTAAAAATGCTATCCCCTTTTATTATGTAAGTCGAGCCGTCGTTGTCTACATTGAAAAAACATTCGGATTTGTTTCGGACGCTTGAAGAAATGACTTTTGAGAATAGCGATTTACCGGTGAACTTGTCAACAAGTTCGTAAACGTATCCTTCCACAGCGTTATAGGTGTAAGCTATCCTTTTGCTATCGGCTACTTTTAATGTTAGTGGGCCGCCGCCGCTCGTTTTTTTCCAGACTGCATCACCGGTAAGTTGATTTACTTTCCATATTTGGTTGATGCCATTGCCTCCGGTATAGCCGGCATAAAGGGACGTATCATCTATTGCAAGGGTTTGTATATAACCATAAGCGTAAAAACTGGACTGCCTGTTGTCTGCTGTGTCTATCTGTTTGTTTAGTGAGCATGTCCAAAGGCTGTTACCCGCTGTGTCGAGCTTCACTATTGTAGGGCATGAGGCAAAATTGCCTGAATCCTGCGAACGGCTTGCAACATAGGTAAATTGCCCTTGCCGCTGAACACATAAAACTTCGCTGTGAGATGTTTTTTGTAGGTCGTCTGAAAAATAGGTAACGGATTTTTGGGCTTTTGTCATTAGGGGCAATAAGAGCCCAAGCAAAATGACACCCTTAAAGAGATTAAACATTGTTCTAGGGGTGGTGTTTTTTAACGAAAATATATAAAAACCATCCACGATCCTGAATCTGTGCGTGCTAGAACAAAATTTTAATATTTGAAGGGTTTAACATTAAAATTATTGATAATAAAAAATCCGCGCGGCTAATTTGCTACGCGGATTTTGATAAATATTTATTTTAAGTTTTAGCTTCTGCTTGCTATTTGATCTACCTGGGCTTCCAGTTTGTTTTGTTCTTCCAGGCGCTTCAATTTACGTCCGTAAGAAATTTTAGTGATGAGAACGAACAATACCGGAACTACGAAGATTGCGAGGGTAGTGGCTGCCAGCATACCGCCAAACACCGTCCATCCGATTGTCTGACGTGATTGAGCAGCGGCGCCGCTTGCAAATGCCAAAGGCAATACACCAAGTATAAACGCCAGTGAAGTCATTATGATCGGGCGCAAACGTAGTTGAACCGCTTGCAACGTCGCGTGTACGATATCAATACCACGGTCCACCCTTTCTTTTGCAAACTCAACGATCAGGATCGCATTCTTCGCTGCAAGGCCAATCAGTGTGATCAAACCAATTTGCGCATACACGTTGTTGGTAATGTTAGGCAACAACGTTAGTGTTATAATTGATCCTAAGGCACCAATAGGAACCGCAAACAACACAGAGAATGGTATGGACCAGCTTTCATACAATGCGGCAAGGAACAGGAACACAAACACAATAGAAATCGCGAAGATTATACCTGTGCTGCTTCCCGCTTTAATCTCTTCACGGCTCATGCCGGAGAACTCATAGCCATAACCTTCAGGTAAGGTCTGCGCGGCAACCTCTTTCAAGGCTTCAATTGCCTGGCCACTACTGAATCCTGGCTTCGGCGTTCCGTTAAATTCTATTGAACGATAGATATTGTAGTGCGAAATAACCGCAGGGTTTTCTACTAGTTTCGTTGTCACCAACGAACTCATCGGTATCATATTACCCTGGCTGTTTCTTACATAATAATTCTGGAAGTCGTTGAGTGATGTACGGAATGAACTGTCCGCCTGTGCCATCACACGGAAGTTTCTTCCGTATAGGTTGAAGTCATTTACGTAACTACTACCTAATAATGTAGACATAGTCGCATAAACATCCGAAACAAGTACACCCAATTTTTTGGCCTGATCTTTATTTACGTCAACGCGGTAGGTTGGGGTTTTTGTAGAGAAGAAGGTAAACGCTACACCAATCTCCGGACGTTTCATTAACTCCATCTGGAACTTTTGTGCAACCTTTTCAAATTGCTGAATACTATCTGTGCTGGTTGTTTGCTGTAACTCGAATGTAAAACCAGATGTTTGTCCTAGGCCTGGAATAGCAGGCGGCGCAATGGGCAATACGCGCGCCTCTTTAATGTCTCCGGTCTTCATCATAATTTGTTTTATCACCCCTTGCAACTCTTCTTCCTTAGACGTACGTTCGCTCCATGGTTTTAAACTCACAAACATGGTACCCGCGTTAGATTTGTTGGAGAAGCTGATAACGTTCAATCCGGCAAGGCCACCCACAACCCCCACAGAAGGGATAGACTGCACTCTTGCCATCAGGTCCTTCATCATAGCAACGTTTCTTGTAGTAGATGTACCTTCCGGCATTTCGTATGTTACAAACAAACGGCCCTCATCCTCAGTAGGAATAAATCCTGTTGGTTTGTTTTGAAACAGGAAGAACAATCCTACAAACAAGCAAACCATCATCACCAGAACATAAGGTGTTCCTTTTATCCATTTAGCAACACCGCGAGTGTATTTATGAGATACTTTTTCAAACCACCTGTTGAAGGCTGCAAAGAATTTTTCCAACAGATTCTTTTTTGCATTTTCATCTTTGGATGGCTTCAACATCAAAGTACATAAAGCCGGTGTGAGTGATAACGCGACGAAGGCAGAGATAATCACAGACACGGCAATGGTAATGGCGAACTGTTGATATAACCGGCCTACGATACCCGGAACAAAACTCACTGGTATAAATACCGCAGCAAGGATCAACGCAATTGCCACAACTGGTCCCGAGATATCGCGCATCGCTTTTTGCGTTGCTTCTTTAGGCGAGATCTTTTCGTGGTCAATATAGTGTTGCACGGCTTCTACCACCACAATGGCGTCATCCACCACAATACCAATCGCCAACACAAATGCGAACAACGTAAGAGTGTTAATTGTAAATCCGAATGGTATGAAGAAGATGAATGTACCGATCAGCGAAACCGGGATCGCCAGTACGGGGATAAGCGTAGCGCGCCAGTTCTGAAGAAACAGGAACACCACTAAGATTACAAGAATAAGTGCTTCTACAAGTGTATGGAGTACTTCTTCGATAGACACTCTTACTACGGACGCAGTTTCAAGTGGTACAAGGTAATCAACATCAGGCGGGAACGCCTTCTTCATTTGTGTTAGGGTCTTATTAATACCATCATACGTGTCTAGCGCATTGGCACCCGGAGCCTGGTAAATAAGGATGAAGGCACACGGCTTACCGTTTACAAATGAATTATTTCCGTAGTCAAATTTTCCAAGTTCAACTCTTGCCACATCTCGTAAACGAACTATACTTGAATTGCCTGGATTAGTTCTTACAATAATATCTTCAAACTGAGCCTGCGTGTTGATGCGGCTGTTTGTCAGAACACTGTATTCAAAACTTTGAGCAGTAGGCTGAGGGTTACCACCAATGGTTCCTGCTGCTACCTGAAGGTTCTGTTCGCTCAATGAACCGATGATGTCTTGTGGTGTTAAGTTTAACGCCGCCAGTTTCTTAGGGTCAAGCCACACACGCATGCCAAAATCATCTCCTCTGGTGAAGATATCACCCACGCCTTTTACACGCAATAAGGCATCTTTAAGATAAATATTCGCGTAGTTACCAAGGAAGGTTGCATCGTGTGAACCATTTGGAGAATACAACGCAAGCGCCATCATGATGCTCGGGTTACGCTTACGTGTAGTCAGCCCCAAACGTTTAACGGCATCTGGTAATGTTGGTTCAGCAACACTTACACGGTTTTGTACGTCAAGTGTTGCGATATTAATATCTGTTCCTACTTCAAAGTTTACTGTGATGCTGCTTTGGCCACTGCTGGTACTGTTGCTCGTCATGTACGTCATGCCGGGAGTACCGTTTACCTGCGTCTCAATCGCAGTAGTAGTAGTTTGCTCAACCGTTTGAGCGTCGGCACCGATAAAGTTACCGGCGATTGAAACCGTTGGCGGTGTAATATCAGGATACTGTGCAATAGGTAGTGTTGTCATGGAAATTAATCCCACTAACACAATCACTATTGAGATTACAATAGCCGTCACTGGTCGTTTTATAAAAGTATCTGCTATCATCTGCTTTAGTTATAATTAGTGCCTGTCAAAAAGGTGTAAGTTGTAAGGTATCAGGTTTCAGGTATCAGGTAAAACCTTACATCGTACATCTGATATCGTACATCTTACATCGAATTATTTTTTCTGTTGCTGAGCTGCACCAGGTTGCTGTGGAGGAGCTGTTGTGATAGTTGATCCTTCACGAAGGTTTTGTACACCCTGAACAACAATTTTTTGTCCGGCTTCTAAACCATCTTTTATTATCACGTTTGTTCCTATCTGTTTACCCAAATGCACTTTGTGTTGGGCAACCTTGCTGCTGTCGCCAACAGTGTACACAAAGAATTCGCCTAACTGCTCGGTAATAGCTTTGTAAGGAATAATAACTGAAGCTGTAGAGCTGCTGTTCTTAACTTTTACTATAGCGTTCATTCCGGCTTTCAGCATGTTCTTGTCATTCGGAAATACAAGCCTTGTTTTGATGGTACCGGTTTGCGGATCTACAGCACGATCGATCAATGCGATCTTTCCGGGTTGAGGATATACATCACTTCCAAATGCAATCATAAATGTTGAATCCTTCGGATTGTTCTTTTGTTGCAATTGTGAAAATCTGTAGATCTCTTTCTGATCAACGGCAAAGTCAACAGCCATCGGATTATCAGTAGAAACGGTGTTTAATACCGTTTGCCCCGCTACAACCGCAGTGCCCACTTTCACAAGTGAAATACCAATGGTTCCGCTAAATGGCGCATAAATAGTAGAGAACTTAACATTTGCCTGCACGCTGTTAACAGTCGCTTTTGCTGCTGCAACTTGTTTCTTCGCTGCTTCCAGAGCGGCATCAGCATAATCCACCTGTTGCTTGGCTATCGCATCATTCTTATCAAGTTCGTGATAGCGGTCCGCATCTTTCTGTGCTTTTATCAGATTGGTTTCCTGTACCTGTAGGTTGGCCACAGACTGCTGATAGTTGGCATCATAGATCTGTGCATCTATCGTATACAGTTTTTGGCCCTGGCTTACCTTGTCTCCATCTTTAAAGAAGACACCGGTAATGTAACCGCTAACCTGTGCGGTTAATTGAATTTGATTTAAAGCCGTTAGAGTGCCCGGGTACTCATCGTAGTAAACGGCGTCTGTAGTTGTAACGTCTGCAACGGTTACCGGTACTGCTGCCGGAGCCTGTTGTTGCTGTTGTTGTTTGCCGCCACAGGATGCAAGTATCATCAATCCTGCCAAATTAAAACCTGCCCAACGTAATCTATGTTTCATAAAATATAACGGGTTTAACTTTTATTAATATTGAATGGTTCCTAAAGCCTGCTGTACATCCAGCTTACTACTAAGCAACTGGTACAAGGCGTTTATATAATTGATTTCTGCAGAGCGCAGATCAGATTCTGCTGTTATTACTTCCAGGTATGCCTTAACACCTGATTTGTATTGAAGCTGTATTGTGTTGTACACATCCTGCGCAAGCTCCAGATTCTCTTTTAATGCGGTGTAGCTCGCAAGGCTGCTTTTATAGCCGGCCATGGCCTGGGCAAATTGAGAGCTGATTGCATTTTTAAGAGAAATAAAATCATAGTCAACGCGCTTCAGTTCAAGCTCGGCCTGTTTTACCTGCTGTGTTCTCTTAGTGCCCTGAAATATGGGCCAGGCAATGTTGAAACCTCCAAAAGAACTTGGATATGTTTGGTTATAAAGCTCCGAAAATTTGTTGCTCTGAAAGTTGTAATTGTATTGGGCAAAAGCGCTTACACTTGGAATGTAGCTCCATTTGTAATACTTAAGATTATCTTCCTGCAGTTTTTTCGCAGTTTGCAATTGTTGAAATTCTATCCTGTTTTGGTAAGTAACAACCTGAAGCGTATCTACAAACGCGTCTTTTTCCATAGCGGTAGTATCGTATTGCAGCTTCAGTATAGAATCAGAAGGATAGCCCATCTGCTCCTTCAAATAAGCGTATTTAGCTTTTAATCCTTCCTCTGCGCTTTTTTTCTGTGCCTGCGAATTGTTTAATGCAATGGTTGCGCGCTTGTAATCTGTTTTGTCCACAATACCAGCTTTGTATTGGCTTGTTGCATCTTTAAGGCTTTGTTTCAACCTTACAATGTCATCGTTCAAAAGATCTATTTGTTGTGTGGTAAGCAGCACATCATAAAAGGCCTTGCTTACTGAAACAGTAGTAGAGATCTTGTTGTTTACTGTATTCTGCTGGCTTTGCGTGCGCACATCTTTTGCACTCCGCCTTGCCAGTAAAACATCTTTGTTGAAAATAGTTTGGTTTAAAACAAACTGTCCAGCAGAGGTATTATCAACGCCGAATTTAATAAGCTGCCCATTGATGACTGACTGCTGTAATTGAAAGTTGCGCTGAAAATTATACGCAAAATTTACTTGTGGGTACCAATCAGCCAGTTTGGCCTTAATTTGCCGCTCGGTTATTTCCTCATCTAGCAATGCCTGTTGAACAACAGGCTGCTTTGCCAACGCATACTGCACGCAATTTTGCAGCGTAGCGCTTGGCATGGTTGAGTCTTTCATTTGTCCGCTTACGTTATGTATAGTTGCTATCAATAACGTTGCACTAATTATTATACTTCTTATCATACACAATCTTAATGGTCTTTATACTCAATCAAAAAATATATTATAGCAACGGGCAAAAGCCGTATAGCCGTTGCATTGAAGGTTTGGTGTTAGGGGGAACAGTCTGACTTTGGGGTTACTTAAATAAATCGCAAATGTAAGGCTAACTGGTAATTTAAATCAAACGTTTGTTTAATTTTTTTGAAAATTTCATATGAAAGCTACGTTTCGGAGGTTTATGCAGATGTAAATATTGTTTTTGTCGACAAAAACGGGTAAGGCTTGTTAAAACGTTATAGTTGGCAGTTTATAAACTATCAATAATTATCTTTCCGGTTTATTTGCCAAAGGGCAGTATTAATAAGATGAGAACTATTATGAAAAAATTAATTGCTTGTTTGGGGGGCCTGTTTCTTTTGGCAACCACGTATGCACAACAATTCCGGTACGATCTTTCTTTCCCCAATCTGCGGCACCACGAAGCGCAAATTTCACTTACTGCTTTTTCGGCAAAGAAGGGGCAGTCCGCCATTTTCAGAATGAGCCGTTCGTCCCCGGGCCGTTATGCTACACATGAATTTGGAAAAAATGTATATAACGTAAAGGCTTTTAATAAAGATGGAAAGCAGATCGAAATAAACAAAATAGATGGAGATGTGTACGAGGTGCCTGTTCATGACGGTTGGATAAAAGTTGAATACACCTTGTTTGCAAATTATGCCGATGGCACTTATGCCTGTGTTGATGAAAATACGGTGCATTTAAATATGCCTGCTACATTAATGTGGATGAAAGGTATGGATAAAGACAGTGCGCTTATCCAGGTGCATTTTTCAGTTCCTGCCGGCAAACAATGGAAAATAGCTACACAACTTAAACCAACGGATGAGCCTTTTACATTCACCGCTCCCGGCTTTCAATATTTAATGGATAGCCCTACTAAACTGGGCGACCTGAAATTCGCTGATTGGACAATAGCAAATAAAAACGGCGCTCAATATAAGTTCAGGCTGGCACTTGAGGCTAATACCGATCAACAGCAGGCCGATGCATTTGGAGAGAAAGTGAAAAGGATAACACAGGAAGCGCAGGCTGTATTTGGTGAAACACCTGCATATGACTACGGAACCTATACATTTATTGCCAGCATGAACCCCTATGTGCATGGCGATGGTATGGAGCACAGAAACTCGACAATGATTACATCTGGCGGTGCGTTTACTGGCGCTAATAATCAGCTGGGTGTATTTTCGCACGAATTTTTTCACTGCTGGAATGTAGAACGCATTCGCCCTAAAACTTTGGAGCCATTCAATTTTGAGAAAAGTAACATGAGTAACGAGCTTTGGCTCGCTGAGGGTTTTACGCAGTATTATGGTGATCTTGTTTTAAAACGTTGTGACTTTGTATCACTGAATGATTGGGCCAACACAATGGCTTACTATATCAATGAAAAAGAAAACACGCCGGGAGGCACTTTGTATTCCCCTGTAGATAACAGCCGCACTGCTATATTCAGGGATGCAGGAGTATCGATAGACCGTACCAATTACCCCAATATGTTTACTTCGTATTACACCTATGGCGCTGCTATAGCGCTTGCACTGGATATTGAATTGCGGACAAAATTCAACTTAACACTGGATGATTTTATGAGAGCAATGTGGAAGTCATTCGGTAAAACCGAGCATGCCTATACTTTGCAGGATGTAAAGAAAACAATACAGCTGGTAACCAGGGATGACCAGTTCGCAAAAGCATTTTTTGAGAAATACATCATTGGCCATGAATCCTTTGACTATTCAACCGGTTTGGCAAAGCTTGGCTTGAAAGCCCAGGCTGATGGAAAGCCGTGGATTGGACGAGTGATGTTTAAAGAAGACAGGCTTGTAATAACAAGCACCGCAATAAAAAACACGCCTTTGTACGATGCGGGACTGGATATGGATGATGAAATAACGTCTCTTGACAACGTTGCGGTAAAAAAGCCGGATGATATTAAAAGGATTATTAGTTCACATAAGGTGGGCGATGCTATACCCGTGGTATTCAAACACCGGGAACAGGAGCTGGTATCAACGATAAAAATTGCAGCCTCACCATTAATCAATCTTTCCGTTGCAGATGATGCAAGCGCCTCAGTCCTGCGTGACAAGTGGTTGGCATCGGCAATAAAATAATGGTAAAATAGTAACGGATAAAACGAATCAAAAGTTAAAACCGGGTTTTGATTAGCCTGCGCGGAATGATTTAAAAGAATCATTCCGCTTTTTTATTGACCTGATTTGTAGACGATACTGATCGCGAAAAAAGGAATTTGTTGGAACAAGATACTTCGTATTCCTTAAATCGTACTTCGCACCAGCGTTGTACGGCCGAAATTTGACACGGTCTTTGTGAAGTTCTTAGTAACTTTATAACACAGCCATTTTCATTCCTGGCATTTATTCAGAGCGGTTACCGGGAAAATGTTCATCAAAAAATCTTTTTTATGAGCGCTATTTCAAAACTGCATCTCGACCATTCTTCCTCATTAAAACAACCTATGTGGTTAACCATGTTACGCATTGCGTTGGGAGGAATGTTGTTCATTAAGGGTATCATGTTTATACAGGATACTTCAAAGCTGGAAGCGATTCTTGCAGCAAATCGTTTACTAAGAAATTATACGCCTTTAGCAGCCGAGATTATCGCCTGGTTGCATTTGCTTGGCGGCTTGTTTATCCTTACGGGATTTTTAACGAGGATATTTTGTTTGCTCAATATTCCGATACTTATCGGTGCCGTATTTTTTGTAAACCTTCCAAATCTGCCACAGCAAAATAGCCCGTTTGAATTAGTGTTTTCGATCGTGATACTGGTGATGCTGGTATTGTTCTTTATTGAAGGAAGCGGCCGCTTGTCTGCGGATGAATATTTCAGGACGTACTACAAGGATGTGAGATAAAGGTAAGGTGTAGGATGTTAGATGCTCGCCCGTACCAAAAGTATGTTCGGGCGGGTACAATGTGTCGCGGATGTTCGATTTAAGTTGTGTTGATGCATGTTGATTTCAGTAAATCATAAATGTCGATTCAAGGGCTCATAGGTGTAGACCCTATCTTCACATCTTTTAACCACTCTATCATACCTTATACCTGATGTGCCGGGCCTTACGGCAACGCATAAAAAAACCGGGCAATGCGCCCGGTTTTTTTCTATTATATACAAACTTTATTGCCAGCCTGGATTATTAGGCAGCAAATTCGGGTTGATGTCTGTTTCTTGTTTTGGAAGAGGAAACAGTTTTTGTTTTTCTGCGAATGTAGCGCCCCATACAGTTTTGTGGCCAACAAAGTCGTCCCAGTTGCCTGTAACGTCATTGTGTACTTTAAGCGTACGCAACATATCGAACCACATTTTATTTTCGAAGCAAAGCTCATAATAACGTTGAATCCATACTTCTTTTTCAAACGCATCTTTGCTTAATGCGCCGATAGGAGCGAGATTAGCTCTTTTGCGGATCTGATTAACTGCATCAAGTGCAGTTGCATTTGGTCCGTTTTCTGCACGGTTAGATGCTTCAGCATACATTAACATTACATCAGCCAAACGATATACGGAATAGTTTAAGTCAGATTTTACTGTGTTGGTTACAGCAAGTGAATCAAACCATTTGTAGATGTAATGGTGCGCAAAATTAACAATCTGTCCAGTCTTTGCATTAGGGTAGCTGGTGTAGAAGAATTGTCTTTCGGCAACTCTTTTATCCCCAGGGAGAAACGAAGCAATGAACTGATCGGTTGGTAAAACAGAACCATATTCATCAGAATACTTAGAAATACCTGAATAGTTAGGAATAGTAAGCGGAGTCAACGGATTGGTTGACGGAACGCTGGCTGCATACTGTACCTGTAAGATAAACTCTTTCAGGTTTTTGTTGCCAGGGTTGATCATGTCCTTATACTCAGGGAACAAGGAATAACCACCATTCTGGATGACGCTAAGCGAGTGTTTTGCAGATTCTGCATAGTATTGATCGCCACCTTTAATAGCTGCACCTGCATAAGTCAAATAAACGTCTGCAAGTAAAGATTCAATAGCACCCATAGATACTTTTCCGCTGATGTCCTGCCATGGCAAAGTTGATTTTTCTGCCGCCAGCAGATCAGGAATGATCACACTGTCATAGATATTTTTTGCCGGACTGCGGGAAACGTTCAAATTCAGATCCTTAGGTACAGAAGTCACCATTGGAACCGCTCCGTACATTCTTACCAGGAAGAAGTAGTACAACGCTCTCATTGTGCGAACTTCGGCAAGCATATTGTTTTTCTGGTCATCGGTTAATCCAGGAGCGACGATTCCAGGAATTTGTTCAAGTGCTTCATTACATGAACCTATGCCAAGATACATCTGCTGCCACCATGTATCAACATAAAATGAAGTGCTGCTATATGTGAGGTTTTGAAAAGTTAAAAACCCTGTTTGACCAAGGTCACTGTTGGATTTACCGGTCATGAACTCCATCAGGTTCCATGTGTTACCTCCATAAGATGATGGTTGACCAGCCAGCAAGCCTTGCATGTATTTATAGCTTGCGTTGGCATAAGCTCTGGCAACTTTTGTGCTCGACACATCCGAATCCGGAGTTAAGAAATAAGTGGGTTTCTCTTCCAGGAACTTCTTACAGGAGCACGCGAAAAGTACAATGCCTAATATTATAAAGTTTTTTATCGTCTTCATGATCTTCGTTTTAAATGATTAGAAATTAAGTGTTAAACCTAAGTTCCATACTCGTGGACGTGGATAAGAGAAGAAATCCATGTTCTGTGAGAAGTTGGTGTTTGCATAATAACCGGAGTTAAACGTATCAACTTCAGGATCATAACCAGTGTACTTAGTGATGATGAACAGGTTCTGAACACTTGCATAAATGCGAAGACGTTGAATCTTCAGTTTTTCAAGTGCGGATGCAGGCAAGTTGTAACCTAATACAACGTTCTGGCCGCGGATGAATGAACCATCTTCTACCCACCAGGTATCAAAATGAGAATCCTGTGCAAACTTGTAGTTACGCACTTGAGAGATCATGGTGTTTTGGTTGTCAGGAGTCCAGCCATTTAACACAGTTTTCAGGCTATTTGCAATTGTCTGCCTGTCTTCAGAAGAGTGTTTAAATGTCGCTGCAGTATTTACACCTTCAACAAAACGGATATCAAATGAGAAGTCAAAGTTTTTGTAGTTAATGGTGCTGGTAAATGTGCCAGTCCATTTAGGATACATACGACCGATGATGCTGTAGTAGTTTGAACCATCAGCGTTATAAATGTATTTTCTATCACCAGGTTTTAAGCTGTGCTGTGCAGCAAGATCTGCTTCTTTGTCGCTATAAGTACCCAGTCTTGTCATACCGTAGAATGAACCGATAGGTTCGCCTACACGGATCACGTTTGACTGACCAAGGAAGTTAGGACCAGGGAAGATATCTGCACCGTTTGAATTTAATTTCAGTACAGTGTTTTTGTTTGAAGCAAAGATGAAGTTAGTGCTCCAGGTAAAGTTTTTGGTTTTAACGTTAATAGTATTCAAAGCAACTTCGGTACCTGTATTCTTAACAGAACCAATGTTCCTTGTTACGCTGGCTGTAGCCATACCTGCAGACCAAGGGATTGGTGTTGCCAACAACAGATCTTTTGTTGTACGCGTATACCAGTCAACAGTCAGGTTAACACGATCTTTAAATAAGCCCAATTCTAGGCCCGCATCAAATTGCAATGATCTTTCCCACCTCAAATCAGGGTTGCCAATGTATTGAGGTTGTAAAGTCGAAACCTGCGTATTTCCAAGAATAGTTGTGCTTGGTTGGATTTGAGCAATTGAATTGTAGTTACCAATAGCCTGGTTTCCAGATGCACCATAACTAGCACGTAATTTCAGGTTGCTGATGTTTTTGCTATTCTTCATGAAATCTTCCTGAGATATACGCCATGCAGCACCTGCAGACGGGAAGTATCCATATTTTTGGTTTTTACCGAACCTGGAAGATCCGTCAGCTCTAAACGTACCAGTGAATAAATATTTGTCATCAATATTATAAGTAGCGCGTGCATAGTATGAGTTCAGTGTATTCTGGTAGTCCTGAGACTCATTAGCGCTTCTCACGCTTCCTGCTTGTTGATAGTGATACTGGAAGATGTCATCAATAAAGTTCTGTGTTTCTGATCTTACACGCTCAGTAGACCATTTATACCAGGATGCTCCAAATAACGCGGTAAGTTTCTGGCGATCATTAATTTTGTGATTCCAGGTAAGATAGTTTTCAGATTGCCATTGTGTGTTAGTGTAAGAATTGATGTTAGCAACGCCTCCCTGGTCTTGTGATAAGTGCGCAAGGTTTTGTGATGAATAAAAATTATTCTTCTGGTTGCTAAGGTTAAAGCCGAAATCGGTTTTGAAATCAAGTTCTTTTGTGATGTGGAACAACAAGTAAGCGTTGCCCAATGTTTGGAAGTTGTTATTCAAAGTATACCTGTTGGTAGCAATATTAACAGGGTTTGGACCACCTTCCAGGCCTGCGATATCGTTGTTGCCGGCCCATGTTCCGTCAGGATATTTAACCGGTACAAGTGCAACCTCTTCAGTTACCATTCTAGGTACGTTTAAGCCGCCGTTACCGTCAGATACCACACGTTGAGTGCTTTGAATTAATGACAGATTTCCACCGACGCGTAACCAGCTTTTAACATCATTATCCATGGTTACTTTAGCTGAATATCTCTTAAACCAAGACTGAATCATTAAGCCATTTTGATCCAGGTAGCCTAGTGAAACGCTGTATAAAGACTTATCAGTACCTCCGGAAAAGTTTAACTGATGGCTGGTTGAATAAGCGGGTTTATACACTTCACTTTCCCAATTGGTATTGTATAAAGGTTTGTCGTTCGCATCAAATAATAACGGAAGATCTGTATGATTCATGCGAACAGGAGGCGTCTGAACTTGTCCCAGTGGGTCAAATTTCTGTCCGTTAGCATAAGACTCATTGTAGATCTTCACGAATTCATCAGAATTAAGCGTTGGCAGGTGACGATACAATTCGTTCCTGTTTACGTTCATATCGTACGTAACTCTTGTAAAACCTGAACGTCCGCGTTTGGTAGTTACCATAACCACGCCGTTTGCAGCCAAAGAACCATATATAGCAGTGGAAGATGCATCCTTTAAAACCTCAATTGAAGCGATATCATTTGGGTTAATTGTATTGATGTCAACGTTTACTACTCCGTCTACAACATACAACGGATCAAGGGATGAGTTAATTGAACCAAGGCCTCTAACGCGAACTTTTGCTCCGGCGCCGGGGGCGTTGTTGTTGATACTAACTTCTACACCCGCAATTTTTCCCTGCAAAGCCTGGGAGGCATTGGGAACGGGTTTATCCATTAGTTGTTCACCCTTGATGCCAACAACAGCACCAGTCAGGTCAGATTTTTTTACTGTACCATAACCGATTACTACAACGTCGTTTAGTGAGTTAACTAACTCAACTAGTCTTACGTCATGTGCGGAACTTGTTCCAACCGTAACATCCTGTGATGTAAATCCGGTATAAGAAAAAGTAAGCACCGATTTGGAGTTGGGAGCCTCCAGCGTATAGTTACCATTTTGATCTGTAGTGGTACCTGTAGTTGTGCCCTTAACTTGCACACTTACGCCTGTCAAAGGCTCTGCAGTTCTGGCATTAAAAACGCGGCCTGTAACTTTTTGCTGCGCCATTGCATTTATTGCCAAAAAAGCAAATAGAATGAGTTGCAAAATTTTTTGCTTCATAAACAATCTTTTTAGAAGTCAATTATAATGGGAAATAATAAGTCAGTTTTTTCTATGCAATCTGTTTTGCATATACGTTTGGTGCCCGTAGGCAAATTGTGTCATGGAGGAAAAAACTCTTCGGGTGCTGTTGGAGGTGCCCGCAAAGCGCTTGTCACTTTCTTGTCTTTCAATGTCTGCATATATGCATGGTTTATTTTTTAAGATGGATGATCAGCCTGTGTCCTATACTGTTTCCTCTTAACCTCTGCATATTTGCGCGCGCCGTTTTCATATAGCAGTTCATCACTTTGTTTATTGGGATACACACTATGTTTCAAAAATGCAATATCGTTTTAGCAAACTCTCAAAAAATAATCATCGCGAAAGCTTACAACCAACCATTTTTGCATTTTTCCGATTGCTGATAACCATTCGTTTCTTTGGTCACGGTCTAAAAACAACATAGCTTAAGCTACCCCTGAATGCCTTTGTTTTAATTCGCATCTCTGATTCATCACTCATAAGGCCGGAGTAAAAAGTATTGAGTAAAACAGTCCTTTCAGTAAGCGCCGGATAATGGACACCTGCTAGTCAGGTACATTTGCTAAACTCAAAATATAATGTAATAAAAGCCAGGGAAAGATATCATACGGCAATCCATCTTCCAAGCATTTAGTTATGGCTTTTATTTTTTTACAAACGATTTGCAGGCTTCCTGCTAAATCGTGTAAGTAAACTTAGAACAATTTTTGCTCAATGTCAAATTTTTATGTTCGAACATACTAAATTTCTTACACAAATAATTTACTAAGTGCGGGTTTATACCTGATATTCCAAATAAATGTAAATGATACGGCTATGACTACAAGTTGATAAATCATCATCTGATACAATCCGTTTGTTGTGCCACACTAGAAACAACAATTATGCCTGCAAAGTAAAACGAGCCCGATAAAAGATTTTCTTTTTGTTGTTATTCATGAAATCCTCGCGGAAAAGTAAAGTGAAAGGACGTGTTAAGCCTGGTTAATCTTCCATGAAACCTTCCAAATCTCTTCTTTGTTTTTTTGTAGGGCGCCCTATTTTGCTCAGTCGTTTACCTGTATTAAATGCAGAAGCCTGGAAATCTTTTTTATCTACTTCTTCCGGCGGGGTGAGGTCGAGATAATAATTAACCGCTTCGCTATACTGTACGCGATGGTCGAGTAATCCGGTTACTTTAATGATCCATTTCCTTGCTTCAGCCCTTATTTCATATTCATCATTTACATGCACTGTTTTTGCAGCTTTTACAGATTCTCCATTAAACCTTACTTTGCCTTTGTCGCACGCTTCTGCCGCAATGCTTCTTGTTTTGAAGATTCTTATAGACCAGAGGTATTTATCTATCCGCAGTTTCTCTTTTGTCTCGCTCATGGTAAAGTGAATGGAGAGTGGTCAATATTGATTCGTCAATGTTGAATAGTCAATGGTGAAAGGTGAAGCAGCTTTTAATTTCTATAAACTGCTTCACCTTTATTATTGTCTTCCAATTTTACTTTCTTTTTCCTGTTTTCTCTAGCCTGAATTAGGAATTTACAAGGCTTACAATTATACAGTCTTCATCTCCGCGTAGTACTTATGAAAGTATGGAATTGTTTCAATGCCTTTATAGAAGTTAAACAGGTTGAACTTTTCGTTGGGGCTGTGTAGATTGTCGCTGTCTAATCCAAAACCAAGGAAAACAGTTTTGCAGCCAAGTTCAGCCTCAAACAGCGCCGTAATGGGAATGCTTCCTCCGCCTCTTACAGGAATTGGCGGTTTGCCAAATGTTTCCTGAATTGCTTTTGACGCAGCCTTAAATTCGGTGCTATCCGCAGGTGTTACATATGGGTCTCCACCATGATGGGGATTGGCTTTTACTTCAACATTTTCCGGCGCAATCTCTTTCAGATGATTGATAACCAGTTCGGTAATTTTTTCGTGTTGCTGATTGGGTACCAAC
The DNA here is from genome assembly GCA_048498555.1 of Bacteroidota bacterium. Taxonomy (GTDB): domain Bacteria; phylum Bacteroidota; class Bacteroidia; order Chitinophagales; family Chitinophagaceae; genus Danxiaibacter. Next base: position 1,108 of record JBEHXT010000027.1, on the reverse strand, counting down.
CTGCAGCTGATTTTTGCAAATGCCTTAGAAGGAAGTACCGTTTTGGCTCCCTCACCAGTATAACCACCCCATATACCATTCAGCTCTAAAGTAGGGCGGATGCCGGTGCGTTCGTTTGTTGTATAACCTTTTTCGCCCCACAAAGCTTTAACACCGAGGTCATTTTTATATTCTTCTTCATCATATGGCGCTTTTGCCATTTCTGCTCTTTCCTGCTCACTGGCAACCAACACATCATTGTAGAAGTTAGGAATAGTGATGTGATTATTTTCATCGTGCAGGCTTGCAATCATTTTTGCGAGAATGGTTATGGGATTTGCTACCGCTCCTCCATAAACGCCGCTGTGCAGGTCCCTGTTAGGGCCGGTAACTTCTACTTCAATATAGCTTAGACCCCTAACACCAACATCTATGCTTGGGTTCTCCATGCTTAGCATGGCGGTGTCGCTTATTAGGATTACATCAGCCTTCAATAGGTCCTTGTGCGATTTTACAAATTCACCCAGGTTATTTGATCCAATTTCTTCTTCACCTTCAATGAGGAATTTGATGTTGACAGGAAGCGTGTTGGTTTTCACCATCGTTTCCAACGCTTTTACGTGCATGTAAAACTGGCCCTTATCATCACAGGCTCCGCGTGCGTATATTTTTCCATCTTTTATAACCGGTTCAAAAGGGCCACTGTGCCAGAGCTCAAGCGGATCTGGCGGTTGAACGTCATAGTGTCCATAAACCAATACGGTAGGTAAAGATGCATCAATTGTTTTTTCTCCATATACTACAGGGTGGCCGGCAGTAGGGTAGATGTCAACTTTGTCAGCACCTGCTTCCAGTAAACGTTGCTTAACCTTGTCAGCACAGGCAAGCATATCCTGCTTGTGTTCACTTCTTGCACTTACGCTTGGTATACGTAGTAGCTCTAATAACTCATCCAGGAAACGTTGCTTGTTCTGCTCCTGATATTCTTTCCATCCTTGCATGACCTGTAATTTAAATTGATTAAAGAAAAAGCTATCAGCTATCAGCTATCAGCTATCAGCTATCAGCTATCAGCTATCAGCTATCAGCTATCAGCTATCAGCTATCAGCTATCAGCTATCAGCTATCA
>JBEHXT010000026.1:0-74735 GCA_048498555.1 Bacteroidota bacterium | reverse complement strand
CCGAAGATTGTCAAAAAAGCTTTGACAGCAGTTGGCTAAGCATGCCTGACTTTCCTGGTGTTATGGTTCAATACATTTACATGATGCCTTATTTTACCCAAATCCGTTTTGGTAAATGGGATGATATTTTGCAAGTGCCAGAGTTGCCTTCTGCGTATGTGTATGCAAATCTGTTATGGCATTACGGGCGTGGACTAGCCTTTGCCCGCAAGCACGATTTTGATAAATCAAAAGCAGAGCTTGCGGCGTTGCAGCAGCAGCTTAAAAATGATCAATTAAAAGCTCCGGCTCCTACCTATGCAAACTCTGGTATTACTGGTTCAAAAGTTGCCGAAAATATACTTAACGGCGTACTTGCCGAAGAGCAGGGTGATTTTGAAAATGCTATTTCCTTTCTCTCGGAAGCAGTACGAATTGAAGATGTGATGATCTATGATGAACCGAGAGACTGGCCTCACCCTGCAAGGCAATACCTGGGGAATGCACTCATTAAAGCAGGTAAATACAAAGAAGCTGAAAGTGTGTTCAAAAAAGACCTTGATCTAAATCCTAATAACGGCTGGTCGCTAACAGGATTAAAAACTTCGCTTGTAAAACAAGGAAAGCACAAAGAAGCTGCCACTGTTGATGCTGTGCTGCGTAAAGCTTTTGAAAATAGCGATACTGAAATTGTGGCGGCGGTGTTTTGATCACCTGTTACAACAAGGCGTGCCTATCAAACATCATTGACAAAAAAACAACTTAAGGAAATAAAAAGTGTCTGGTTACACCTATAGGTTGAGAAGTTTTAGTCTCCTTTAAATTTCAATGCAAATGAAATTTTCGAATGCAATCATTGAGGCTTTACTGCTTCAGTTTAAAGACAGTATGCCCGGGGATTTTGAAAAGTATAGAAATCACGTGTATCGTGTTTTTAATAATTGCCTGTTATTAGACGGTAAAAAAGAAAACGAGGAAAAATATGCGATTGCAGCTGTATTTCATGATATTGGTATCTGGACGAATAATACGATCGATTATATTGATCCTTCTGTAATTCAGGCCGAGCAATATTTAGCATCTGTTGGAAAAAGAGAATGTATTGAAGAGGTAACGCAGATGATCTACTGGCATCATAAAATAAAAAATTACGACGGAGATTATAAACAAACGGTGGAGACATTTCGGCGCGCAGATCTTATAGATGTTTCCTTAGGCCTGATCAGCTTTGGATGTAACAACAATACTTTAAAAGAATCAAGAAAACAGTTTCCAAATAAAGGTTTTCATGTTTTTCTTCTCAAAAAGTTGGGAGTGAATTTTTTTAATCATCCGCTTAATCCGCTGCCAATGTTTAAGAGGTAATAAGGATAATGTATACGGTAAACAGCTGTGCCTGTTTGCTAAAATAAAAAAGCTTCCGTGACCGGAAGCTTGAACAGAGCACTAAACGCTCTATTGAGGGTCTATCCTATCGACCATCGGTACCACCGATATATGCGTTCTTAGCGTTATCAACAGTTTTCTTTTGCCAGCTATTCCTGTCATAAGTGAAATTGGTAACGGTGCCGGGTATTGCTGCCTTGGCGCCGTTGCTGGTTCCGTTGATTACGTATAATGCGATTTTACCTTTAACAGATGTAGTTTGTTTTACACTTGCATTTTCAAGTAGTAATTTTTTTGCAGGCAGGTTGAAGCCACGGTCATACCTGTTGTCTATAATAATGCCGTATGATTTAGCGGACAACGAAACATCTTGCAGTGCAACATTGCTGACGTGTACATTTCCATCGGAGAACAACGTAAGCCCTGCGCCAGTGCTTTTATTCACGGACAGATTTTTAAACGAGCCAGTTGTTGCGTCCTGTATAGCAATGCCACTCATCTGGCTTTCTTTATTTGCTGTGCCTGCATTTACAACAGTAATACCATCAATAGAGCAATCTTGTGCATTGGTAACCTGAAATCCATCCCAGCCTGTATTTTCTGCTCTGCAGTTTTTTACGGTGAGTCCAATTATTGGGCTATTCTTAAAACCGTTTTGATAATCTGATGTATTACCGATATAATAACCTTCGTTGGTACAATTCTTAACGGAGCTGTTCATTATAGAAACATTTCTGATAACAGCTTTTGGGTAATAGCTGTCAGGGTTATCGGCAAGTGCATCATTCTTCAACATCATTCCGATCGCTGCACCGTCCACATGCACATTTTCAAAAGCGATATCAGAACAATAGTAAGCCCTCACCCCAATGGCTGTGGACGTTCCTTTTATGTTAACGTTTACTACTTTAACAAATGTGCCTTTAATATCAAATGAAGTACTGTTGTAGCCACCAATTATGGCATCTCTTTCTGCGGTAACAACCACTGGCTTTTCTTTAGTGCCGGTAATGTTGTATAAAGCAACCCGCAATACACTTTGAGGCACAACGAGTGTGTCGCCTGGCTCATAGTTTAATGCGCTTGCGTCTTTTATGTAAATGGATGATCCGTTTAAAGGAAGATTTATTTTTCTGCCGGTGAACTGCGGTGTTGGAGCATTGTCAACTCTCTCCGCTTGTGAAGAAGTTGTCGGAGTAACAACATCATTCGATTTAGAGCAGCCAATAAATAGCGTGGCACTACACAGGAGTGCCCCTGCAATGGTTTTGAACATGGATATTGTTTTTCGAAAATTGGATTTACTTAAAAAGAAGGATAATAATAAATAGCCTCTTTTTTCGTGGTGCAAAGGTAATGTGCTGCAACGGATTTTTTTGTTAAATCATCATAAAGTCCGCGTAGCACTTCGTTGATGGCTGTAAGTTGGAATGTGCAAAAATAGTCGTAGATAAAGCAACATGTGATGCCTTTATCGCTGATAATCATTGATATATCCAGTGAGGAAATCGAAAATTGGCATGGGTCAAAAGGGGCCAGTGATTTACTTAAAATTTAATTGAACCAGGAATTATTTTCGGTTATTAATTGTTCAGTTATTCTTTTAAAAAAGGCCCGAAGTGTAAGAATTAGGGGTTCTAACCTTCGGGCATTGTTCGCTAACCGGGTTTTTCATCAGGACTTATAATAATTTCTTTTTGCCTGATCGATAGCGTTTTCTCTGTCATTTTTAAAATTCCGGATCATTTCCCTCCTTTCTTTGCCAGAAAGTGAATTGTCCATTCGCACAGATTTTATCTTGTCGGCATAATCATTCCTGATATCAGTAATCTGCATATCAAGTTTTGAAGGCCTGTTATAAACGTAAGGTTGGTTCCAGTAAAACGGGGAGTATAATCCAAAACCGGCATAAGGGTAATAGTAATACGGAGAATATCCAAAGCCGCCATGTACTATTACTGTAGTTTTTCCACCATAGTGTCCAACTGCATGGCCATTAAATGCAGCAAATGAAGTAGAAACAATGCCTGTCATCAATAAGGCCGCTAGTAACTTTTTCATAAAATGCTTTTAACCCATAGACTGCCATCCTATTGAAAAGTTGCCTTGCATTTGTCATTATAACTATTCTGTAACGATTAACAAATACGATATACAATACAGATACGCTAGTGTTAAGCGTTTTAACAACAGGCTTTTAGTGAGGCTACATTGGTGACATTTCTAGAGCTGGGAATGCAAAAGAATGGTCATAAAACCCACAACAGACAGGTTCGGAAATTATTTTTGTTGATGGGAAACCAACGTTAAGGTTAACGGCATTAAAACAGCTCATCTTTTTTGTTCAATGGGAATATTAACCCGGAAAACAGAACCTTCATTAGGAACGCTCATAACAGATATTTGGCCATTGTGGCGATGAATAATTTCTTTGGAGATATACAGTCCAATGCCAAGCCCCGGTTGGTTTGCAAGGTCTTCAACCCGGTAAAACCTTGAGAAAATATGTTCCTGCTGTTCCTCTTTTATGCCTATTCCAAAATCCTGAATTGACAATATGGCCCTGTTGTAGTCTTTGTGAACAGTAAGTTTTACTACATTGGCTTTAGGGGAATATTTAACGGCGTTGCTAAGCAAGTTAATGATTACCTGTTCGATGCGCTGTCTGTCCGCACATATCACCAGGCTATCTTGTTCAAAATGGAGTTCAATCGTATGGGATCTAACGGAGTATTGAAACTGATTTACCACTTCCCTTGTAAGTTGAACCAGGTCAAAATTCGTAAACGATAACGGCAACTTTCCACCTTCAAGTTTGGAGACATCCAGAAGGTCTGAAACAAGATTGGATAGCTTTTTTACCTGCCTCAATGCGATTCCTATAAAATCTTTATTTTGATTGCCGGTTTCCAAAGATGAATCAATCAGTTGTAGAAACCCGCTGAGGCTTGTGATAGGAGTTTTTAACTCGTGGCTTGCCTGGCTGATGAATTCATCTTTCTTTTCACTTAGTTGCCTTACTTCTTCATACAGCTTGGCATTATCCAACGCTATAGCGGCTTGTAGTGCAATTGCCGAAACAAGGTCTTCATGCTCCTTTGTAAATCTTGCTGGCTCAGGGTGGCCGTAAAATAAGCCGCCGATTACTTTGCCGTCTTTTGAAACAACGGGTACCGCCAGATAACTAACAACCGGCAGGTGGCCCTTTGGCATGCCATAGTATGGGGCATTCTTGCCATAACGTTCATCTTTTCTAATATCGTCAACCCTAATGATGCATTCGCCTGTAAACGTGGGTTTAAAGATGGCGGTGTTACGTGGCATACCGAAGTTTTCGAAAGCTTCTTTCGGCGCGCCACTTAAAGTGTATAGCATATAAGCTTCATCCTTGTTATTGATGGTATTGTAAAAGAATGCGCCAAACTCCGCTCCGGTTAACTGAGTGGTTGCATCCGTTACGTTTTGAAGGATGTAATGTATGTCCAAAGTTTGGGAAATGTGCTTTCCCAGGCTGTTCATTATTTCCAGGTTCTCTGCATTGCGTTGTAATTTTTTTTCCGCTTCCTTTTGCTTGCTGATATTTCGGGCAATTTTTGATGCGCCGATAACAATCCCGTTCTTGTCTTTGATAGGAGAGATAGTAAGCGACACAGGAATTAACCCGCCACTTTTTGTTAGCCGTATTGTTTCGAAGTGTTCAACGCGCTCGTTGTTTCTTATCTTGCTTAAGATCATCAGCTCTTCCTTCCGGTATTCGAAGGGAATAATGGTAATAATGGGCTTTCCAATCATCTCTTCTTCCCTGTATCCAAACATTCTTTCCGCGCCAATGTTCCAACTGGTAATTATGCCATTTAAGTTTTTACTTACGATCGCATCATCAGATGACTCAATGATAGCGGCAAGCATAGCCTGCTTTGCTTCTCCTTTTCGTTGTTCCGTTACATCAATCAATGTGCTGATAATGTGTGATAAGTTATTCTGCTCATCATACATCAGCTTATTGTAAAGTTGTATATAGAGCTTTTCTCCATTCTCCTTCTCCATAATAACTTCTTCGCCTTCTTCTGAGTTGTTGCGCTCCACAGCAAGGGCTGCAGGAGAGGTAGGATATGGCAACGGATCTTCATTCAGCGTTAAAAGCTTGCAGGGGCCATACCAAAGATCCTTGTCCGTGTTAGGTGCTTTACCCCACAATTTTTCAGCTGCATCGTTGTAATAGATAATATTTCCGGAACTATCACAAGCATAAATGGCAATAGGTAAATGGTCCATGAAATGTGGCAGGGAGGCTATATCAGACGTTTTATATAACGAATTAGGTAGGTGATTAAGGTAATTGGACGGTATCATCATTTGTCAGTATCATCTTATTCTACGTTGAAAATACTAACTGTTATGCTGAATAGTGATTTTTTTTTAATGGGAGATGTTTTTTGTTGCTACATCAAAGTGAAAAGATGAAGGGCGGCAAAAAAAAAGCGCTGCTTCAATATTTTGAAACAGCGCTACCTTCAACTGAAGATTTATTTAAACTGTATGCGCATCGCGTAGTGCTTTAACTTCATCATGCGCCTGTTTAAGTTCAGTCTGCTGTGCCTGCACCAGGTCTCGTATGTTCTGAGGCAGGTCTTCCTTTAAAACATTCCTGTATGCTTTTTGCACATTGTCTTCCCCAAATTCTGCATTGCTTAATATTGTATGATCGTTGTTACCCGTGAAAGCAGATTTTACATCCATCCACATACGATACAGCTTACCGCCGGTAGTGGTATCTGTATCGATAGTGCCCTTAAGTACCTGTATTTCGGTGCCGAGTGCAGATTTAAAATCATGGCTTTGCTTAATATAATTAAGAAAATTTGGCTTAAGATCTTCGTCTTCAGGTTTTAGTTCTTTCAATGATTTTTCGTATCCTGCAATGCGGTCGTTATGAATTTGAACCAGGTCGTTCAATGTTTCGGTTACATCGTTGTTTGTCATAACATTTTATTTTTCGATGATAAAAAGTGTTTAGTTTCTTTTATTAAACAAACGAAGAGCCAAGTATCTTCTGCCGGATTTTTGTGAGATATTACAATACTAACATGCTGCTACTGGTGGTTTTTTCGCTTATCTAACTCCTTCAAAACATTGGTGTGTTTTGCCGTGTGTGGATTGCGTGCAACAAATGGGGGAGATGGGCAAATAATAAAAGTGGTGACATACTTATTAAAGTGATAAAACTGGCAAATGATAAGGACTGTGTTTTTGCTGCGGAGCACGATAAGCCATTAAAATTATCAGATATGGTAAAGATTAAAGTTGGCTGAAAGGAAGCTTAAAGTGATGTTTCGATACTGATTTTTTTTACATTTAGTTATCTGAAAAAATTGGCTGCCATATTATTGCTAACACTCTTCCTGTTTAACCTTATAGGATATAATTTGTTGTTTTCGTATCTGCAGCTACGTTCGTCTACACAATTGGAAGCATATTTAGATAAAGGCGATTATAATGATCAGGACCTCGTTACTATTCGTGTGCCATTTAACGTGCCATATCAGGCCCAGGTTTCAACATACGAAAGAGTGAGTGGTGAAATCGAATTAAATGATTTAACATACAAGTATGTTAAACGCAAATTTGAAAAAGGGCAATTAGTGCTGCTTTGTATCCCGGATCGCAATAAAACTGTTTTGAGAACGGCTAAAAGCGAATATGCATCCAACCTTGCAGACATGCCAGGAAGCCGTAACAAAACCAATGACGCTACTAAAAAACAAAATACGGTAAGTGAATTTGAAAAACTGACCGCATCAATTATTCCTATTACTTTATCTCCATACGCACATGAATTTTCCTGTGGCGAAAATTGCAAGTTGACAGAAGGCTACGTGGCCTTATCTGCCAAGCCTCCCCAATCTATTGCTATATCTTCTCTTTGCTGATGCACCTTACAGCTGGCCCCCGGGCTGATTAACGCTGTTATTTATTGTTTAGATGATCATTCATACGCTGGCGAATGGAACATTTCTGTTTGCTCCTTTTATGGATGTAACTAGCTGCGGCGTCGGGCCGTAAAATTTTATTGAAACTGTTTTGGTAAAAGCACCATGTTTTTTTGTTTCGTGTTATTCTTACACTACAATAATATGGAATGCTGGCGCGCGTGTACAACACAAGCTCAATAGGAGCCGTTTCATCCGTTGTTCTCTTTAATCTCAATTCTATGGCATACATACAACTTAACAATCAATTACCGGGTATAACAGGTTTGCTGGAGAACCGGCCCGACACAGGTGACCACATTCGCGCACTCACACAGGTGTTGTTGCGTGGCGAAAGCACGCTTACAGAAATGGAGCGTGAGCTAATTGCAACATTGGTTTCCTACAAAAACGAATGCGCCTTTTGTACCAGTGCGCATGCCGCCACAGTAAAAGCTTTAGGGGGCGATGACGCATTGTTGGATAAGGTTTTCCATGATCCCGATAACGCTCCCGTAACAGATAAAATAAAAGCGCTTTTAAACATCGCCGGCAAAGTGCAAAAACTCGGAAAGGAAGTTACCAATGAGGATGTTCAGCGGGCTAAACTGCACGGCGCTACAGACATTGAAATTCATGATACGGTGCTGATAGCGGCTTTGTTTTGTTTATATAACCGTTATGTTGATGGGCTTGGAACATACAAACCAGCAGATCCCGCATATTACCAAAAGCTTGCGCAACGGCTTGTAACAGTAGGCTACATGCGCCCGCGTGAAGGGGTTATTCCTGTTGCCGAAACAACTTATCGTTAATGCCAAAAAAATCACTAACCAATGAAAACACATGGAACCCTGGCAGTAGAAGAAAAATTATATGAGGCGCATTTTGCCTCGCCCCGAAAAAATACACAGGCATTCTTGTTCCTTGCCTGCTTTTTTAGCAGCACGTTTGGAGGCACTGTGTCCACACTGATTTCTGTATACCTTCCGGTAGCGGTAAAGGATCTTTTGAAAGATGGTGATACACAGCAATTGGATAATATAGGTGCATTTATTAATTCCATATTTATCTACGGCTGGATGGCAGGCGGATTTATATGGGGCGTTTTATGCGATCGTATTGGGCGGAAAAAAGCATTTATCTATTCAACCTGTTGCTATGGCATTTTTACACTGGCGACAGCTTTTTCTGCAACCTGGGTGCAGCTGGTGGTCTATCGCTTCCTCACCGGTTTTGGTGTAGGCGGCGTATTGGTAACAACAACCATGCTGGTATCCGAAGCGTTCAATGAAAAGAAAAGGGCTGTGGCTTTGGGTATCCTGTCTATTTCAATTCCGGTAGGGATTTTTTCAGCAGGGCTGATTAATTATTTCATTGCTTCATGGCGTATGGGCTTCGTTGTTGGGTTAGCGCCCGTGATCATTTCAATCCTAAGCTTTAAATATATTTCTTCCGAGGAAGCAGTACATGTCCCTTACGGCCATGCATCGCCCGGATTGCATAAAATATTCGAAAAAGACATCAGGAAAAATCTCATAGCCGGATCGTTGATTTTCGGAACAACGCTGATTGGTTTGTGGGCGATTTTTTCATGGCTACCATCATGGATCCAGGCATTGGTAGCAACTGCTGACGGACAGAAGGAAAGAGGCATAGCCATGATGCTGATGGGCATCGGCGGATTAACCGGAGGGTTTATTTCCGGCTGGATCGTTAATGCTATTGGCGTTCGTAAAACAATGATGATCTGCTTTGTAGTATGCTTCGCGTTATCATTTACGCTGTTCAAGCTTACCGCAGCTTTGTCTGCTGCAGTATATGTTCAGATAGCATGTATGGCCTTGTTCTTCGGCATTAGCCAGGGCGCATTATCTGTATACATTCCACAACTATTTCCTGTAAATATTGGTGCTACCGCTACCGGTTTCTGTTTTAATATCGGAAGGTTATTTACCGCAACCATTGTTTTTTTTATAGGATCACTGGTGGATTTACTTGGCGGTTTCGGTAATTCAATTTTTACATTTTCGTTTGTCTTTCTGATTGGCCTGATAGTTACACTGCTGTTCAGGCCTGAATCTTATTCACCTTCAAAAATAAATTAACATGGCACATATAAACGTACCCGAAAATGTACCGGGCATAAGAAGCCTTGTCATGTTCCGGCCAGAGACGGGCGAGCATTTGTACAACCTGGCGCAGGCGCTGCTTAGAGGAAATTCAACCTTAACCGAATCGGAAAGAGAGCTTATTGCTGCCTATGTTTCAAACCGTGATGAATGCATGTTTTGTATGAACAGCCACGCAGCTGCCTCACGTTGCTTGTACGGCACGGAAAAGAATCTTGTTGATGAAGTGTTGCAAGATGCAGATGAAGCAAACATAACCCCCAAACTAAAAAGCTTATTAAATATCGCAGGAAAAGTGCAGGTGCTGGGCAAAGATGTGACACAAGATGATATTGATAAGGCTCGCGCAGCTGGGGCAACGGATGCAGAAATACACGATGCCGTGTTAATTGCAGCAACATTTTCCATGTTCAACAGGTATGTTGATGGACTTGCAAGCTTTACGCCAACCGAAGCTTCTGATTATGAGGCAATGGGCGAAAGAATGGCATCAAAAGGATATGTATTACCACAAAAACAATGATAGCTATGGCACATATAAACCTTGAAAACGATTTGCCTGGCATACGCGGCCCTATGGCGTATAGCCCGCAAACAGCAAAACCATTAAATGAACTTGCAGAAGTTTTGCTGCGCGATGATAATAGCACCTTAACACGTGGGGAAAGAGAGCTGATCGGTACCTACGTTTCTTATCTGAACGATTGCTTTTTCTGCCAGAATGTTCATGTTGCGCTCGCGGGCCATTATTTAAACTGTGATATTCCTGCGATTGATGCAATTAAGCAAGATCCATCTGTAGCCAATATTTCAGACAAACTCAAAGCCTTGTTGGCTGTCGCCGCAAAAGTTCAACGCGGAGGGCTTTATGTTACCCGTGATGATATAAAGAGCGCAAATGCTGCAGGTGCAACAGATAAAGAAATTCATGATACTGTGCTGATAGCTGCTGCTTTCTGCATGTACAACCGCTATGTTGACGGGCTCGCCACCTGGGCGCCGGAAGACAGGCAATTTTATGTGGACCGCGCCCCTAAGCGTGCTGAAGAGGGTTATGCTGATTTTGACCTACACAACAATTCCGTATCATAAAACTAAATACAATGCCACACATTCAAGTGAATAAAGATTTGCCCGGTATTAGGGCGCTACTCGCTTTCAGTCCGCATACGGCTGAGCCTTTAGGCGCTTTAGCCGAGGCTTTGCTGCGGAGAGTAGATGGCCTTTCACCTGCTGAAAGAGAACTTATTGCAACCTATGTCTCTCATCTTAATCAGTGCTTTTATTGTGATTATTCGCACGGCGAAATCGCCAGCTGTTACCTGAAAGGCGATCGGGAAGTTGTAGAAGAAGTACGGAATGACCCAGCAACTGCTTCGGTTCCGGAAAAGCTCAAAACACTATTAAACATTGCCGGAAAGGTACAAAAAGGAGGGAAGCATGTTACTGCTGAAGATGTAAAAATAGCGAAGGACGCTGGTGCAACAGATGCAGATATTCACGATACTGTATTAATAGCAGCCGCATTTTGCATGTTCAATCGTTATGTGGACGGCCTTGCCGCCAATACGCCTGCTGATCTGGCATCATATGAACGGCGCGCCGCACAGGTTGCGGAACATGGCTATGGCAGCCATATTTACACTAACCAACAAACACATTAAATAACAACGCCGGAACAACCTGCCTAACCGGTACAGAACTACTCTTTTACCAAAACAAAAACTACGAAATGAGACACCCTTTTAATGTAATTGCATTTTTGCTTGGTGTTATCCTATTGCCATCATGGGCATGGGCGCAAAGCAAAACGGTTACCGGGAAATTAACCGACATGAACAATACAGCCATTCCCGGTGCCAGCATACTTGTAAAAAATTCTAACCTAGGAGTCGCTTCAGATAACGACGGCAAATTTCATCTCGTAGTATCACAAAATGCCGTTCTTGTTGTAAACGCAACAGGTTTTAAATCTCAATCCATGCCAGTAAGCACTATAGCCAATGATGTTGTAATTAAACTGGAAGAAGATGTAACGAAGCTCGATGAAGTGGTTATTACAGGCCTTGCTACCAGTGTTAAAAGAAGGAACCTGGCCAATTCGGTAGCTACTATATCCAGTAAAGAGCTGAATGGTGTGGCGCCCGCACAAACATTTGATGGTGCACTCGAAGGCAAAATACCCGGCGCATATATCAATGCTAATACCGGCGCACCAGGTGGCGGTATTTCTGTAAAGCTGCGCGGCGTGACTTCTGTCTATGGTAATACACAGCCTCTATATGTAATTGACGGTGTGTTTGTCAATAATACCGCCACTTCCGCGGGCCTTAATGCCGTTACTGGAGCGGCGGCCGGAGGTAGCCCGACATCTAATCAGGACAATCCATCGAGCCGCATAGCCGATATACCCGCAGGAGATATTGAAAACATTGAAATACTTAAAGGCGCGTCGGCTGCTGCTATATATGGATCGAAAGCTGCAGGAGGCGTAGTAATCATCACTACCAAACGTGGAAAGCAAGGGAAGACCAGTGTTTCAGTTTCTCAGGACCTTGGCATTATTAGCGCCAGGAAATTCATTGGCGTGCGTGAATTTACAGCGGATAGAGCAGCCAGCCTTTCGTCTGACAGCGCAACCAGTGCAGCCTTACGCCAACAATTTATTGATGCACAAGCATCCGGAAAAATATACGATTATGAAAAAGAAATTTATGGCAATACCGGTTTCGCGCGCAATACCATGCTAAGCATAAGTGGAGGTGGCGAAAAGACAAGCTTCTATTTTTCAGCTTCACAAAAAGATGAAGAAGGTATCGTTAAAAATACAGGTTACCGCAACAGTAACCTTCGACTGAATATCGATCACCGCATTACGGATAATGTAAAAATCGGCATTACTACGGGATATATAAACTCGTCAGCGGACAGAGGTATATCCGGCAATGACAATGCAGGCGTATCACTGGGTATTGCGCTGGCTTCAACACCAAGCTTTGCGCAACTGCATCCGGATAACATCGGTAATTATCCGAACAATCCTTTTGCTGCATCCAATCCTTTGCAAACCATTGCGCTAATGCGTAACAACGAAGCCGTTAACCGTTTTATCACAGGATTGAATTTAGATGCGATATTTCAAAAAAGCAATCACAGCACAACAAGGTTTATAGGTAGAGGCGGTATTGATTTTTATAACCTGGAAACGAATGCTTTGTTCCCGAGTACACTGCAATTTCAGGCAGTAAACAAAGGCACTTCTATTCAGGGTTCTACAAAAAATCTTAATACAAACTATATTCTATCACTTGTAAATACATTCACTCCTTCTGACAAGCTTTCCTTTACAACTTCAGCGGGGTTAACACAAGAAACAGGTGATTATAATAACCTGCTGAACATTGCAACGCAAGTAATCTCCGGCCAGTCAAATGTGGACCAGGCTGGTGCGCTCAACGCAAAACAATTCAGGGCCAAATTTCAAAACGACGGCGTTTTTATCCAGGAAGAGGCAAGCATTGCAGAAGCTGTTAATGTAACAGCCGGTGTGCGTTTTGACAGGTCAACCAATAACGGCGATGCTTCAAAATTTTATGTGTATCCGAAGGCGGGTATTTCATGGAATTTAACGCACAGTGGTGTGTTGAAGGGACACTTTTTTGATAATTTCAAATTGCGCGCTGCTTATGGCCAGGCAAACAACGTGCCTGCATATGGCAGTAAATTTACTTCGCTGGTTATCTCTAATATAGCGGGCAATCCGGGATCGTTGGTTAACACTGAAAAAGGTGATCCTAACATCAAACCGGAACGCCAGAAAGAGTTTGAAACCGGTCTTGATTTTACTATACTGCATGGCAGGCTTGGTTTCCAGTTCACTTATTACAACAAGAACATAGATGACTTTTTAATGCTGGCGAATCCTCCTCAATCTTCCGGTTTTGCAACTGGTTGGCTGAATGCCGGTAATCTTCGCAATCGTGGCGTGGAACTGGGTATAAATGCTAAACCTGTTGCTACAAAAAATGTTACATGGAACACCTCGGTAAATTTCTGGCTAAATCGTTCACTCGTTACCAAATATATTATTCAACCAATACCACAAGGCTCTTTTGGTTATGTGCTTGGCTCATTCCGGATAGAAGAAGGCAAGTCAGCCACACAGATTGTTGGTTTGAATGGCATGGGAGTAGGTGTTTTGGGTGATGCAGAGCCGCGGTTCCAGATGAATACGTACAATGAAATTACCTTTTGGAACAAGCTTAGCCTGAGGTTTTTGCTGCATTGGAAAAATGGCGGCAGCAATATTAACCTGACCAATTTGCAAACAGATTTTGGTGGCACCAGTGCAGACTATGATAATGTTACTAACAAGGCAGGGCTGCCCGATGGTGTTTACCGTATAAGCCAGATCGGTACGAGTGCACAAATGTTTGTGCAGGATGCAGGCTATTTAAGGCTGCGCGAAGTAGGCGTGTATTATTCATTTAATAAGCTGCCCGTTAAGTTTATAAAAGGCCTGAGATTGGGTGCCTCGCTCAATAACTACCTCACATTTACAAAATATAAATCCTATGATCCCGAAGTATCCAATTTCGGAACAGGATTTTCCAGCGGTGTGGATGTAGATCCTTATCCGGCAAGCAAAAGAGCAAACTTCCATATTTCACTTGACTTTTAAATCATCAACCAAAATGAAAACGACGATCAATATACTTTCGATAATAGCATTGAATGTGGTTGTGATATTTGCTTCCTGTAAAAAGGATTATGGCAATCTTAACAGCCCTACAGGGGAACAATTTTTAAACAATGCATCCGCAAGCGAATTAAATAACCTGGTGAGCGGAACGGAATCGGGCATGCGAAACAATATGGCATTTTACCTTGACGATGTTAGTACCATCGGCAGAGAAGGCTATCGATTTTCTCCATCTGAGCCAAGATACCTTACAGACCTGCTGGGTGCGAATAACGCAGTTTTAAGCGGTAGCAACTTTTATATAGCTAATCCATGGTCCGCCAGATACAGAGTAGTAAAAAATTGTAACATCCTTATCCAGGCTGTACAAAATTCATCATTGATAAGCAGTTCGGAAAAAAACGGATATGCGGGCTTTGCGAGAACAGTTAAAGCTTATCAGCTATTACTTAATCTTAACCTGACTTATACTTACGGTATCCGTATTGAAGTAGCGGATCCTGAAAACATGGGCCCTATTGTAGGATATGATGAAGCGCTTAAGTCAATCGCTGCTTTGCTGGACTCAGCTAAGACGGATCTGGGCAATGCTTCTGTATCATTCCCTCTTGCAGGATTTTCCGGGTTTAACGATGCTAAAGGGCTTTTGCAGGTTAACAGAGCCATTGCCGCGCGTGTTGCGGTTTACAGGCAGCAATGGAATGATGCCCTAAGTGATCTTAATGAATCATTTTTTGGAATAGCAAAAGACCTTGGCCTTGGTGTAAATCATGTATTCGGCACAGGCTCTGGTGATCAGTTAAACCCTGCCTTCATTCCGCAGAATCAAAACGGAGAAGTGCGTGTGGCCCATCCTTCATTTGCTGCAGATATCGCTGCGAATGATGATAGGATCAACAAGGCTACTTTACGTAATACTACTGCATCCCTTAGCGGCTTAAGCAGCAACCGGGATGTGTGGGTGTATACTTCAAGCACCGCTCCGATGCCGATTGTGCGAAATGAGGAATTGATTTTACTATATGCTGAAGCAAATATTCAGGCAAACAATTTTACAGAGGCTTTGAAGGCGATCAACAGAATAAGAACCAGCCATAACCTTGCTGTGTATAGCGGGGTGCAAACAAAGGATGCTCTGATTAATGAAATGCTGCAGCAGAAGAGATACTCTTTATTCTATGAAGGGCACAGGTGGATAGACCTGCGCCGTTACAATAAATTAAACACATTACCGATTGACAGGCCCGGTGATGATGTGTGGGATAAATTTCCGCTGCCGGTGACTGAAAAATAGGAGTGTTGCGGTTTCGATAATTTCTTTCATGGGGGGTAATCAGAAAGGCTGTCTCAGTGAGGCAGCTTTTCGCTTTTGGTGCATGCAGTAAAAAAGCAGGTTGCTTTACGCAACCTGCCTGGCAAATCTCTGTAAGGGTTAAGATCCAATGTTATTGTGGTTTTGCAGAAACTTCGGAAGAGAATGGCCCTTCGCCCACACTGTTTATTGCTGATATTACGTAGTAGTATATTGTGCCATTTGCCTTGTTGCCATCTACATAGTTTAATACATTGCCTTGTAATGTGGTTATTGGATTATAGCGGCCAGAAGATGTTCCCCTGTAAATTTTATAACCTGTAATAGTTGTGCCGCCGGTATTAGATGGAGCCGACCATGATAATGATACAGTTGCGCTTGATGCTGCTGCTTTAACGTTCAACGGAGCTGCTGGTAATGTATACGAAGAAGCAGTGAGGCTTACCTCGTTCGACTTGGGTGATTCTGCTGCTGAGTTTACTGCTGTGACTGTATAGTAATATTTTTGTCCGCTTGTAAGATTAGCGTCTTTGTAGGTAAATACACTTCCGGAAACGGTTGTGAGTAATGTGCCCGATCCGGAACTTGTACCGCGGTAGATTTTGTAGTTATTGATAGGAGCATTTCCGTTGCTAAGCGGAGCAGACCATGTTAACGTTGCCTGCAATATGCCGGAAACCAGGGAAAGGCTCTGAGGTGCAGATGGCGTTGTTGCGGGCTGACTAACATCTGCTGAATCCTCATTCGATTTCAGTGATTGTACGTTGCCTTTACTGTCAGTAACAGTATAGTAATAAACACCTGCAACCAGGTTGTTGTCAGTGTATGTTGTAGTGCCGTTAGGGACTGTAGCCACAAGGTCATCGGTAAAGCCTTTGGTGGTGCCCCGATAGATGTTGTAGGTTGTGATTGAATCTGTATTGCCGGTTGGTGGCGACCATTTTAAACTGGCTTCGCCAACGCTGCCTGTAGCACTAAGGTTTTGTGGAGCTGCAGGTATGGGAACTGCTGCCACCGTTGCTGAAACCTCGGAAGTCGGCTCAGATTCACCAACTGAATTTACCGCCGTTACCTTGTAATAATAAGTATACCCTTCAACAACGTTGGTGTCTACGTAGCTAAGCCCATTGTTTACAGCTACAGGAGGGGTTGCACTTCTTGCTGCGGTTGTTCTGTAAATTTTGTATGAAGTGATCAGGGCGCCACCGGTAACCGCAGGAGCGCTCCATGTAAGAGTGACGCTTCTGCCTGCCACTACCGCTTTAAGATCATTAGGAGGAGCAGGTTTGGTCAATGGCATTGTATCTGTTCCAGATCTGTTGTACACATCGCTATGCCCGTCTGGATAATAAACCGTTACCTTGTCCTGGGTAATTGACAGGAATGCGCCGGTTGGTGCGGGGCTCGGCGGAGTGACCGAGTTGGTGTCAGGCTTGGGAGGTGAAGGCCTTGTAGTGTCAGGAGTGCCTTCTGTACCGCCAACATATTGATTTTTTGCATTGTCCTTAATTTTTGGCCATAGTGATGGATCGTAACTCAATCTTGTAACAATGCCCGGTATTGCTGCTACAGCTCCGTTACTTGTTCCGTTGAGGTCGTACATTGCTTCAGTGGGTGTAGGGGCGCCACCCTGTATAACCAGGTTGGTAAGAAACAATTGCTGCGCACCCAGGTTGTAGCCTCTGTCATACCTGTTATCTACATAAACGGCATTGCTTCCGCCCATTTTAGCAACATTCTTTAAAACAATATTGTTATAGTAAACTGCGCCGCAACTAAAGATGGTTAAACCTGATCCCATTGATCCATCCACATATAAATCAGAAAACGTGCCGGTGGTTGCATCCTGAATAGTTATACCGCTTCTTTGCCCGGACTGATTTTGGTTACCTGCATTGTACACTTTAACACCTGATACATCACAGTTTTGCGCATTGGTAATTTGAAAGCCATCCCATCCGGTGTTGGTTGCGGAACAGTTCCTTACTTTCAAACCAACAATTGGCGGGGTTTTATAGCCGTTATACATGTCAGAAGTTTGGCCAATATAAAAACCCTCATTGTGTGTGTTTTCTGCAGAGCAGTTTTTGATAGACATATCCCTCATTACATAATTAGGATAAGCCCAGCTTTGATCTGCGGGATCGACCTTTATTGAAAAGCCAACAGAAGCAGTGTTAACTGATACGTTCTCTACAGCAAGATTCGTACAACCATTTGATTTAAATCCTATAATGTTGGGGTCACCCTGTATGTACAGTCCATACATTTTTATAAAGGAACAGCCACCCATTTCTACGCTGCGATTCGTAGCGCCGCCAATAACAACGCCGGCCAGTGACGTAACTACTACGGTATCTTTTACGGTGCCGTTGATGCCGCTTAAATACAGGCTGCTGATGTTTTGCTGAATAAGAAGCGTGTCACCTGGCGCATATCCTAAAACAGTAGGGTCTTTAATATATATACTGGTGCTTCCTGCGTCTGGCTTTAGAATAATCGTTTTTGCATAGCTATTGCACACAGCTACCGCCATGCAAAGAATAGTAATTATTCTTTTCATAAGTTAGAGTTTAAATGTGATAAAATAGGATGCCTGCCTGTGTATTCTAATAGTAAACACAACAGTGAAACAAAGCCTATAAGCATTTGAGACGTTGAGGATATATCCCTGTGTTTCTAGCAAAACACAGACGCCCGAAAAGTACAATAACTTATGCTTTTTGTCAAGCAAAACGGTAGAATAAATTCTCTATAAAATTTTATGCTTTCTTAAATCATAAGTATAATGAGGTGGGCATTTGCTCCATCATTTTTTATTTGAAATAAGATATATTTTCTGATAAAAAAACATTGTGGCTACACGATATAGTGATTGCTTGCATTGGTAATTCTATCGGGATGTATGCTGATATCATTGCATAAAGACAAAGCAATGAGTTGATGATAGCCATTTAATACATTTAGTATTATGGATTCGACATGATTATTCTTCGCCTATTCCGCTTGCGGGAGGCGTGGCATTTCTTTTCCATCCAACATTTAAGTAGAAGAACAGGCGGATAGTATGATTCATGTCATATTGATAGCCTGAATATTTTTGCTGGTACACATTCATATAACCAAAATCAAAACTAAGCGAGGGGCTGATATTTTGTTTTATTCCCAGGAAGAGCCTGTTTTGATCAAATGTGTTGTAAACAACTTCTTTGCCAAAATGAATGAGTATTTCATCTGCAATTACCAACGACGGTAAGTAGCTGTTTTTGAAAAAGGAATAGTTATAGTTAAACAGATAACGAATGCGGTCTGTAAACCTGTATTCATTTGTTTTTTTGTCGTCAATAATTTTCTGCTGCCAGCGTAACTCGTTCCTTAACCGCTGCAGTATAACCGATCTTCTGATTTTGGATATCACCTGGAATTGTTGATAGACGCGGTCCTCGTTCGAAAAGGTATGCCAGTCACTGCGAGATGGTGCCAGCCACATGTGCGCGTAGCCAAGAGATACCGTCATGTTATCTTGTATCCAATAGTTGGCCGCACCTCTTAAAAAGTAGAAGCTTGGATCTGCGATAAAGTTGTTTCTCCTGATGTGAAAGTCTGCCAGCATTCCCCAGCGTTCAGTAAAGCGTGTAACTGTATTAATGCTGGTCCAGAATTGAAGTTGCTGATTAATTTCTTTTTGTGGAGTTGTTTGAGTATGCCCCGGCAACGAAAAAAAGAGCATCCAAAAAAGGCTGAGCCATTTCAGTTTCTGTATTTTGTTGGTCGCCATTGTTGTAACGATAAGTTTGTGTTGCGCGTTGCTGTTAACATTAACCGATAATCTTTAATAAAGTTCAAAGGGAATAAACTCATGAAAACAAAATTCAAAATCAATATCTATATTGACAAGATCAATCGAGCAATTAGAAAGTATATCTTAAAGCGTTCCCAAAAGCAGTGTATCTGAACTTGATGATTTTTGCTTTTCATATGATGACTTCTATATCGCTGGCTTTTAACAAAACATAAGTCACGCGCGGGCTGATCTGATATTACCTTTGCCCTCGTAAATGAAACCGAAATTTGTAATCATATTATCAGTTTGTATCGCTTTACTTGTTGCGGTATTCCGCATGGATGCAACGGCGAGTAATCAGTGTGGTGGATTGAGTGTTACAAAGGATAAAATTTCGAAGGTTTTCAAAGGCAAACTTAACCGGGATGTGTATATATGCCACTCATTGGTGGCCAAGGTAAATACCGGCAAAACTACTTCTGCCGGAATAGGCCGGGAAACGAATTATCATTTTCAATCTTCAAGTGAAGCATCCAACGGGCCTGTACTTTTGAACTGTCAAAGTACTCAGGTTGAACAGCGGCTTTATCTGTTAAACTGCGCACATCTTCTATAAGGTATTTTGTCTATTCATTCTAACGGTACATCTACCATTTAGGTAAACTTAATTTGTTTCACTAAGAAGCCATCGTATGGCTTCAGTTAAAGCTACTATCTATGAAAAAGATATTAATGGCAGTGATATGTTTATTGGCAGGTTATGGTTATTCGCAAGCGCAACAGCGCACAAGCGAAGTTAATAAGCAACCGCAGGCAATCCAGAAAGGTTACTATGGAATTGGCAATAATGCAGGTAAGCTGGAACAAAAAACTCAAGCAATCCCATTAACAACCAGCGAAGTTTCCAAGGGTTATTATGCTATTGGCGATAATCAATCGAAGGTCAATCAGACACCTGTGGCCGTTATAGGTGGGGATAAAAAATCATCGGCAACAAAGGGCTATTATGCTATTGGCGATAATTATAAAAAGTTAACTACACCGCAAATCGTTATTGTTGGAAAATAGATAAAACAAATTTGCGTTAGAATAATTGAATCATCAGATGGTTGTATTTTTTAAATAAACACGGTTTTTAGAAAATGTTCATGTCAATAAGGCAAATGTCAATTTGCTTTTTACCAATGGCCTGGCCGGTTAGCCAGGTCATTTTTTTTGTATGGAAATAAGAATAATTAATCTTGTATGGACTAACACAAAAAGGGCCACCCGTAACCTGGCGGCCCCCATCATTGCACTCTCAGAAACATATTTTATAATTCGCATGCGGCTCGAAATTGTCGCATCACAATTGTATTCGGCTAACGATTGACGATAAAATGTACTTCTTAGCTATTGTGGTAATGGTTAATATTCTGACGCTCGTACCTGCCAGTCTTTTCACGTAATAAAATGCGAAAAATAACTCCGTCTACTTCTCCTTCTTCCCCATCTTTATAAAACGGCCAGCTTTGTGTAAGCTTCACTGTTTCGCTGGATACAATCGGCAGGTGCCGGTGCAACAAAAGCTCAACCGCATGTTTTCGTTGTTCAGGATCATTGATTTCTTCAAAACTGCCCCAGCAAATTACACTTTCCCAATTGCCCATGTTTTCCATTATGTCAACTTCAAAACATACATTGGGATTTTTACGCATCATCTCAATTTTTTTGCCTTGTAAGGAGTGGCAATAAATGTTTCTGCCGTCATAGGCAAAGCTTATAGGTACTATGTAGGTTGTGTCGTCCGCATGGCAACCTATACGTCCGAATATTTGTTTTTTTAAAACCTCTTCGATTTGAGGTTCTGCAAGTTTCCCCATCATAACCCTAAATTTTCTTTAAAGTTACAAGTGCCTGTAGCTGTGATTTGATGACGAATGTCATTGAAAAGGCTGTTTGTGAACAGCCCGGACATTTTTCTTTTCTAACGCAATTGTGTAGCCCAATTTTTTTCGCTTCATCTCGTCATATTGTATTTTTAGCTTATAAGAGCTTGGTTTGCATGGCTGCTTTGCATAATTGACACATTTTAAATTCTTTCGGGAAAAATAAAAAGCAGACATTTGGAGAAATTCCATTGAATGATAATTACTTGCATTTATGTGTAATCCGTTTTGTAGTTGTGTTAACTGATTTAATGCCGTACAGATTGATCCATTATTTTTAAACTAGTTATTATAAACGTGCTCAGCGGTACTATGAAGTCTTTAACCTCGCGTCTTATTTACTTCCGTTTAGTTAAACAGTAGCAGGTTTTGAGTCGCAAAAGTCTTTAAATTAGTCACCTGCAGTTGTTGGTTTAACAAAAGAATGCCAATGTATAGTGAGAAAAATATTAATAATGAAGTATCCCGTTTTGAAGCATTGCTTGAACATGCCAGCGTAGGCATTGTTGAAATGAACGACAGGGGTGAAATAACTGATATCAACGCTTTTGCCTTAAGGATGTTTGGCTGCCTGAAAGAAGATGTGTTCAACAAAAAAATTGAAGTACTGATCCCTGCCCGTTTTCACCATAAACATGTACATCATCGCCAGGATTATCTTGGGCATCCGCATAACCGGCCGATGGGGATAGGTATGGATCTTTTTGGAGTGAAGAAGGACGGTACTGAATTTCCTGTTGAAGTAAGCCTGAGTAGCTACATGCATAACGAGCATAGGTATGTGATTGCATTCATTAACGATATATCTGTAAGAAAACACGCCGAGGAACAGATCAAGAAATTGAATGATGGGCTTGAAATAGCCGTTGTGCAAAGAACCGCAGAGCTTATTGATGCAATCCAGCAGCTTGAGTTATCGAAAGAGGAATTGTCGAAATTGCTTGAAAGGGAGAAGGAGTTGAATGAGCTAAAATCGCGGTTTGTATCTATGGCTTCGCATGAATTCAGAACACCGCTGAGTACGATTTTATCTTCTGCCTACCTGTTGAATAAAGCAAAAATTATTGAAGATGAACCACGGCGCGAGGCGCATTTAAACCGCATTATTTCATCCGTTAAAATGCTTACAGATATCCTCAACGATTTTTTAAGTGTTGGAAAAATTGAAGAGGGTAAAATTTACGTGCGCATCACTGAATTTAATCTGCCTGTTTTTGTTGCTGACGCTTTAGATGAATTGAAAAATGTGGTTAAAAACGGACAGGAGATTGTCTATAACCATAGCGGTGACGATATTGCGCAACTTGATTCAGTTTTGGTCAAGCATATCATCATGAACCTTGTTTCTAACGCAAGCAAGTTTTCGCCGGCGGATGCGCCCATTGAAATTACTACCAGCAACTCCGGTGAATCAATAAGCCTGTCAGTAAAAGATCATGGTATCGGCATTCCGGCAGAAGACCAGAAACACCTGATGGAAAGATTCTTCAGAGGCAGCAATGTAAGCAACATACAGGGTACCGGCCTTGGCTTGCATATTGTTGCCAGGTATTCGGAATTAATGAATGGGTCCATATCCTGCATAAGTGAAGTGGACAAAGGCACAGAGATTGTTATAACCTTTAATAAAGTCTAATACCATGAAAAAAATATTAGTGATTGAAGATAATGATGATATAAGAAGTAATACGGCGGAAATACTTGAATTGTCAAACTACGAGGTAATAACGGCTGAAAACGGAAAAGTTGGCGTGGTAAAAGCACTGGAGGCAAAACCTGACTTGATTATTTGCGATATTACCATGCCCGAGTTAGACGGCTATGGTGTAATACATGCTATTCAAAGAAATGAAGCCGTAAAAAATACGCCTTTTATTTTTCTTACTGCACGCACTGAAAGGAGCGATTTCCGCAAAGCGATGGATTTAGGCGCAGACGATTATCTTACGAAACCTTTTGACGGCACCGAATTATTGAATGCAGTGAGCGGCCGCCTGAAGAAAATGGATGAACTAAAACAAAACCTTGCGCCGGGGTTACAGGGCGTTCAGCATTTGCTGGAGCTATCATCAGGAAAGAATGCGCTCGCATCACTTACTGAAGACAGGAACATTAACAGGTATAAGAAGAAACAGATTATTTACACGGAGGGCAATCATCCCAGCCGCTTGTATTACGTTGTTAAAGGAAAAGTAAAAAGCTTCAAGACAAATAATGACGGCAAAGAGCTGGTGACGGATCTTTTTAGTGAAGGTGATTTTGTGGGATATGTTGCATTATTGGAAGGCACCACTTACAAGGATACGGCTATGGCCCTCGAGGAGACAGAGCTTGCTATTATTCCGCGGGAAGATTTTGATGAGCTGATTACGCAAAATCCACAGATAGCAAAACGCTTTATTCAGCTACTAGCTAAAAATGTATCTGAAAAAGAAAATCATCTTTTAAGGCTTGCATATAATTCATTGAGGAAAAAAGTTGCAGATGCTTTGTTGATGATTCTTGCAAAATACCCTACCAAAGAAGGAGAGGATCCTGTAATTGACATTAGCCGCGAAAACCTCGCCACTATTGCCGGAACGGCTACGGAGTCGTTGATAAGGACACTCACTGATTTTAAAAATGAGCGGATTATTGACATTAATGACGGGCGCATCATTGTATTAAACAAATCTAAGCTGCAGAAGATCTACAGCTAAAGCCATCAGCTATTATACATGTTGCAACAGGTACTTGTTGAAGTCTGACTTAAGCTGTGAAAAATCTTTTTCCAAAATGGATACATGCCTGCGAATGGTTTCCAGTTTATTGTTTGCTTCAACAAGTGAATTGCCGTCTGTAAAGAGCTGGCCAGTCAGCACAAGCTTACTTATTTCCGAAATATCATTTCGCAAAACGCTAATCATGTCATCTTCCCGCACGAAGCTGTTGTGGTAAGCTTCAATACTCGTAAGGTTAATTTTATTTAGTTCATTCTTTAATATTTCAATAAGCCGATTTTTGAGCCAGATATTTTCATCCAGCATAAAGGTTAGTAACCGTTTCCACGTGTCGATCTCGTATTGTATTTGCTCAACTTGGGCTTGCGACATACAATTGTGTTTATATTGATCTGTTTCGATTCCTACCAGCTTATTCATATTGCACCTTTTTTTAATGAGAAAATGTTTTTTCAGTTGGTGCGTTTATTTATTGCCTAACGGAATACCATTCTTTTTCTAAAGAGAACAGTTGCAGCAAAAATATTTCCTGCAGGTACTATGCACAAAGACGATCGTCAGTCGAAATACTGAGATTGGTCATTTATATCCATTTTTTTAAAAGCAAGGGGTCTTATTGCGTGAAAACCATAGTTACGAGGAGGTTGAACGAAACCGGATTAGTGTACCGAAACGAGGTGTGATGTGATCGGCTTAAGGCTGTGACAATTATCACCGCAGCAGATGAGCGGTGTCATGGTTATTGGACAGCCTTTTTTTGAAATTTATATTTCTTCTGTATTATCCCCCTTTTCGCACCTTTAAAGCTTAGACGTATGAAACTGCTAATCGTTTATGGAACCACAGAGGGGCAGACAAGAAAAATTGCCCGTTTTATTGAGTCCATTTTAGAAGGAAGCGGCCATCATGTTACCATTGCGGACGCTGCAGATGAGCCACCAGCTCCATCAGAATTTGATGCTGTACTTGTGGGTGCATCCATTCATATGCATAATTATCAGTCTGCAGTTGTGCATTATGTTCAAAAGAATATACGGGCGTTAAATAAAATGCCATCTGCATTTTTCTCAGTATGCCTTGCGGTAGCATCGGATATAGAGGAAGAGAACAAAGAAGCAGCGAAGATTGCTGCTGATTTTTTAGTAAGGGTAGGATGGTCACCATTGATGATAGGCCATTTTGCAGGTGCGTTGAAATATACGCAGTATGACTTTCTTAAACGGCTTGTAATGAGGATGATTGCAAAGCAGGAGGGAAGAAGTACTGATACCTCCCAGGATTATGAGTATACCAACTGGGATGCGGTAAAAGCCTTTGCGCTGGAATTTGCAGGTAAGCTTTCACTACATAAAGATGTTGTTACGGAACAAGCGGGGTAGGCTGCAAAATTGACTCTACGTTTTCTTGTTCATTAAACCATTACTCTTTAGTTCAGTAAGTAATGTTTCTGTATACTGCTGGCTTGCTTTTTGAATGGCGGGTGGGTTCATGGCTTTGGTTTGTATAGAAAACAGGATTCGCAGTGTGTTTGCATCATAAAGATTGGTTTCGAGATAATAGGTCTTATCCGTTGAGTAATAGCCCGGTTGAAAAGTAGAACCAGCAACAAAACTATAGTAGCTGGCGAAGTTGCCATAATAGCCATAATAACCGCCATACGGATATGGCTGATAAGTATATTCCGAACTCTTGGTATATGTAGTTTTATTCTTTTCATCAAGGAGAGAAACTGTGAGGATTGAGCTGCAACCAGATTCTTTTACTTTTCGGATGAGCGATGCTATTACCGCGGTGTCTGTATTAGCGGTAACGGGCCCGAATACATCCAGGCTTTTTACTGCCTTTATTCCATGCGCACGCGCGCCGTTTGCAAGATCACTTTCCAGTACCGTTCTTGTTTCTGTATTCTGGGTTAGTACTGCAATAAAAACACTCTCGTATGATTGTTTTGGCAGGCTGTCTTTATTGATCCACGAGCCGGTGATCTTTAAAGTTTGTTTACTACATTGCGTTGCGCAAATTCCAACAATGAAAAACATTAATACAAAGCTGAAATTTTTCATTGGTTGTCTCAATTTTTTATTTGGAAAAATCATCGGGCTAATCTTTTATGTCAAGAAGAAGAACAATCGAGTAAGGCTTAAGTTCATATTTGTTGGTAGAAATATGAACTGCATCCTGCCTGTTACTAATGTCATTAGGCGAATCTAACCCTGTATCTATCCATCGTTTCCATTCAGCGTTTTCTGCGGGTGTGGGTATCTCAAATTCCAAAGGCTGATGGTAAGCATTAAGCATATAGTGCATAGTCATTGTTCCCCCAAGGGATTCCACTGTAAATGCGATAGAATGCGAAACAGGCGACCAGTCCGGTTGGCCAAGTTTTACGCCGTGCCAGGTGATGCGTGCCTTTTTCAGCAATTCGTTTAGCGACATGCTATATTCTGCTTTTGACATATCGCGCCGTAGGCGGATGCTGATCAGCATCCGCACAAATCTGCTAACGTCTGCATGCTTATCTGTTAAGCTCCAGTCGAACCAGCTTAGCTCATTATTTTGGCAATATGCATTGTTATTGCCTTGCTGCGTTCTGCGCACCTCATCGCCCATCAATATCATTGGTGTGCCGATTGCGAACAGGGTTAAAGCAAAAAAGTTTTTAACCTGCCGGTTGCGAAGTGCTTCTATTGAGGCGTCATTTGTCCCACCCTCTGCGCCGTAGTTGGCGCTGCAATTATCGTTGCTGCCATCCCTGTTTTCTTCGTTATTGCCCTCGTTATGTTTGTTATTATAGGAGACAAGGTCATTAAGCGTAAAGCCATCATGGCATGTAACGAAGTTGATGCTTTGCTCTGGTTCGCGGTCACGATGGCTGTAGATATCCGGGCTGCCGATCAGCCTTGTTACAAACCTGGATAACACATCGTCATCTCCCCTCATAAATTTTCGAACATCGTCGCGAAACCTTCCATTCCACTCTTTCCATCTATCTCCTGCAAAGCTTCCAACCTGGTATAAGCCTGCTGCATCCCATGCTTCTGCAATCAGCTTAGTGCCGGCAAGTATGGGATCGGAATCTATGTCCCACAATACCGGCGGATTTTCAATAGCGTTGCCATTTTCGTCCCGCGATAAAATAGAAGCAAGGTCAAATCGGAAGCCATCTACATGCATTTCTGTCACCCAAAAGTGCAGGCTGTCAATAATCATGCGCCGCACTATGGGCTGATTGGCATTTAACGTGTTGCCAGTGCCGGAATAGTCTGCATAATATTGTTTGTCTTTTTGCAGAATGTAATATGTTTTGTTGTCGATGGCCTTATAACTGAATGCTGGTCCATTATCGCCTGCTTCAGCAGTATGATTAAATACCACGTCCAGTATTACTTCAATGCCTGCTTTATGCAATGCCTTAACCATGTCGCGGAATTCATCCAGCACCGCCATTGGATCTTTCGACGAGCTATATCCCTGATGTGGCGCAAAAAAAGAAACGGGGCTGTATCCCCAATAGTTAACAAGGTGTGCGGGACAGTCTTGTTCATCAAATTGGAACACAGGCAAAAGTTCTACCGCCGTAATGCCCAGGCTGGTGAGATATGGGATCTTCTCGATTACGCCAGCGTAAGTACCTCTTTTGGTTTCATCAACCATCGAGTTGGGATTACGTGTAAAGCCTGCAGTATGCATTTCATAAATAACCGTTTCTGCAAATGGCTTTCTGATAGGTTCATCATTTTCCCAGTTGTATAACGATAGATCGCTAGCCGCGCTTTTCATAGCCGGCGTAGCTCCTTTTTTGTCGGGCGTGATGGCGGCATATCGTTCATAACCTTCAGGCACGGCAACAATATTCGAGTAAGGGTCTATCAATGTTAAAGAATCATCATAACGATTGCCTTTTTCAGGATCATAAGGGCCTTGTATCCGGTAGGCATATAACTGGCCGCTTGTAAGGCCAGGTATAAATATGTGCCAGTAACTATCGGTGTGATTTTTCTGGGGATCGAGTGTGATGATCCTCGCTGGTTCAACAGCTTCTATGTGATCAAATAACAGCAGGTGAACGCCTGTTCCATGTTTACAGAATAATGAAAAATTTACACCGCCATTTAGTACTGTAGCGCCTAGTGGAAAACTGGTTCCATGGCTAACGGTATCTGTTATATTTGCGTTGGTCTTTTGCATAAAACCTAAAGGTTGTTTTTACGCGGGCCTAACGTTCCAGATGTTTTTGCAATATTCTCTTATTGACCTGTCGGAAGAAAATTTGCCCATTCTTGCAACATTCAGGATGGACATTTTATTCCATGCCTGCTGATTGGTGTAAGCATCTGAAGCCCTTTGCTGGCAATCAATATAGGCCTGGTAGTCCTGCAATACGAGATAAGG
This sequence comes from Bacteroidota bacterium, assembly GCA_048498555.1. Classification (GTDB taxonomy): domain Bacteria; phylum Bacteroidota; class Bacteroidia; order Chitinophagales; family Chitinophagaceae; genus Danxiaibacter. The sequence continues at coordinate 46,431 of JBEHXT010000026.1, read as the reverse complement.
GTCATCACCCAGTAAAGAGTTGATCAGTGGCCTGAAAATATTGGTATCTCCGTTTGAAAAGACACCCGCCTGTATTAAGTCAATTACTTCTTTCAGATCGATGTTGTTGTTATATACATCGTAGGGATGATAGCCATTTTGTTTGGTTGTTTTTACTTCTTCAGCATTTAGTCCAAAGAGGAAAAAGTTGTCTGCGCCAACACCTTCCATTATTTCAATATTAGCGCCATCATAGGTTCCTATAGTGAGTGCGCCATTCATGGAAAATTTCATATTGCCCGTGCCTGATGCTTCTTTGCCCGCGGTGGAAATCTGTTCAGAAAGATCTGCGGCTTTGTAAATATGTGCACCGTTCTTTACATTAAAATCAGGAAAGAAAACCACGCGTATAAATTGATTTACTTCGGGATCGTTATTAACTGTTTCGCCAATAGCATTGATCAGTTTAATGATCAGTTTGGCCATAAAATATCCCGGGGCAGCTTTTCCTCCAAAAATAAAAGTACGTGGCGTTATGCCTTCTGTCCGTTTTTGTTTGATGCGATTGTAAAGGTGGATAATATGCAGCGCGCTCAGGTGTTGCCGTTTGTATTCGTGAATACGTTTAACCTGTATATCGAATAATGAATCCGGGTTTATTGCTACACCAACACGCTGTTGTACCAATGCGGCAAGGTCTGACTTATTCTGCTTTTTTACCTCACGCCATGCTTGCTGGAATGCCTGGTCATCTGCTGATGATTCAAGCTTGATTAGTTCTGTTTCTAAGTTGGTAATCCATTTTTCACCAATGCGGTCTGTGATCAGCGAAGCAAGGCGCGGGTTATACAATTTTATCCATCGCCTTGGCGTAACACCGTTGGTAATATTAAAAAAAGTATCAGGATGCAATTCGTAAAAATCATGCAGCACATCCTGCTTCAACAATTCTGTATGTAACGCGGATACGCCGTTAATGGCATGGCTGCCAATGCTTGCGAGGTGAGCCATGCGAACGGCTTTGCTGCCTTGCTCATCTATAATTGACATACGCTGGACGCGGTCATCATCACCGGGATATTTATCCCTGATGTCAGTTAAGAAGCGGCTGTTGATTTCGTAGATAATTTCCAAATGTCTCGGTAAGATGTACGCAAATAGTGGAAGCGACCATTTTTCCAGTGCCTCTGGTAACAATGTGTGATTGGTGTAAGCAAAAGTTTTCTTTGTGCATTCCCATGCTTTATCCCACGGTACCGACTGTTCGTCAACCAGCAGGCGCATCAGTTCGGCAATTGCAATGGACGGATGTGTATCATTCAATTGGAATGTTATTGCATCAGGAAGGTCGTCAATGCCAAGGCCGCGCAGTTTCAATATATGCAAGGCATCTTGCAATGAACAGGACACAAAAAAATATTGTTGAGACAATCTCAGTTTTTTTCCGGCTTCAGATACATCGTTCGGATATAAAACCTTTGAGATTGTTTCTGAAAATACTTTCTCATGTACCGCTCCATAATAATCGCCTTTATCAAAAGCATTGAAGTCAAACGATTCTGCTGCTTCTGATTTCCACAAGCGCAACAGGTTAATGGTTTCATTTTTATAGCCGGGAACCGGGGTGTCATATGCAACACCTCGTATTTCGTATTCTGGTATCCATTTTACGCGATAAATGCCCTGTTCATCTGTGTAGCCTTCTGTTTTGCCTCCCAGTTTAACACTATAGCTGAGCTCTGGTTTTACTATCTCCCAGGGGTTGCCGTTGCGCAACCATTTGTCGGTAACTTCTACTTGCCACCCATCGTGGATTTGCTGGTCAAAAATGCCAAACTCATAACGGATGCCATATCCGATTGCGGGAACTTTTAAAGTCGTCAATGAGTCCAGGTAGCAAGCTGCCAGCCTGCCCAGCCCTCCATTACCTAAACCGGGTTCTTCTTCCTGCTGCAAGATCTCATTCATGTCAATACCCAACTGTTCGGCTGCTTCATTAATCTGCTGCTCAATCCCCAGGTTAATAATTGCATTGCCAAGATGCGGCCCCATCAGGAACTCTGCAGACAAATAGCCCACAATCTTTTGATGTTTGTCGTGTATCCGTTCAGCAGAATTTACCCAATGCTCCATCATTCTTTCGCGAACGGAATAGGCAACGGCCATATACCAATCGTGCAATGTTGCATGCTCTGGCGTTTTTGCCAGGTCAAAACAAAAGTGGTCAAGTATGGATTCTTTTAATTCGGCCGTTGTGTTGCCTGGGCCAATAGGCATAACATCTGTACTCATGCTTATTACCGGTATTTATTGTTATCAACTGTTTAGACGCGATCATTTTTCCGCAAGTAATTCCTGTTTGATCGTTCCAAGTTCCGCTAGTTTATCCTTGCCAACTTTGGGGTATTCAAGCCCAATTGAGTCAAGTGTTTCAATAATAGCGGAAGCCACTGCAACCCTGCAAAAGGCCTTATTGTCTGCAGGGATTACATACCATGGCGAATCCTCCGTAGCGGTGTTTTTGATCATGTCTTCATAAGCATTCATATACTCTTTCCAGTATCTTCTTTCCTTAGCATCAGACGCAGAAAATTTCCAGTTTTTGTCTGGGTTGTCAATTCTTTCCATGAATCTTTTTTTCTGCTCTTTGGCAGATACATTTAAAAAGAATTTGCAAACAAGCGTCCCGTTTCTGGTCAGATATTTTTCGATGTTCCTGATATCTTCAAATCTTTCCTTCCAGATATTTTTTGTTACCAGTTGTTCCGGTATTTTTTGACTCTGCAGGAGTTGTTCATGAACCCGTACTACCAATACTTCTTCATAATATGAACGGTTAAAAATGCCAATACGCCCACGTTCTGGCAGATGCTTCAGGCATCTCCACATGTAGTCATGATCAAGGTCTTCTGACGTAGGTGCCTTGAAAGAGCTTACCTCGCATCCTTGTGGATTAATTCCAGACATTACATGCTTGATTGCTCCATCTTTTCCAGCGGCATCCATCGCCTGGAAGATCAGCAGGATAGACCAACGATCCTGTGCATACAATATGTCCTGCATAGTTGCAAGCGCATTTATACCTAACTGTAAAACCTGCTTAATAAGCGGCTTGTCCTCGGGGCCAAGGCCTCCATCATCACTGGGGTCATAGTCTTTCAACCGGAATTTTTTTCCGTCTGATACGCAAAAGTTTTTGGAGAATTTTTTTGCCCGCTGAATCAATTCTTTCTTGTTGAGTTTGGTTATCTCAATTTTGTCCAGTTCTTTTTCTTTTGTTTTCATGGCATGTCGTTTATATAATTTGGTCCTTATAAGGCAATGAATAAATCATGAGTAAGGCAGATGTTTCAAAACTGTTAACAACTAGTAGATATCCAGCTCCTCGCTGTTTGTTGCATGTGTTTGCTGAAGCTTTTTTGTGATATGGTCAACAGCCTCTTGCACGTTATCTGTTACCAGCGCCAGTTGCAGATCTTCGGGTGAAATAGTTGCAGCTTCAACCATGGTTTCCCGCAAAAACTGCCCCAGGTGTTTCCAATATGCCGAACCCATGCAAACGATGGGCCGTGGTGGCAGCTTACCTGTTTGGGTTAAAGTAAGTACCTCAAAAATCTCATCCATAGTGCCGAAGCCTCCGGGCAAAAGCACATAGGCTATAGAATTTTTTCGCAGGATCACTTTGCGCGTGAAGAAAAATTCAAACTCCACTTTTATATCCACAAACGTATTCAATTTTTGTTCAAACGGCAGTTTAATATTGCACCCAAGCGAAACACCTCCGCCTTCTTTTGCGCCCCTGTTTGCAGCCTCCATTATACCAGGGCCACCGCCGGTCATAACGCTGTATCCGTTTTCGGCGAGTGCCTTTGCCATGGTGCGTGCCAACTCATAATATTCATGCCCTTCCTGAAAGCGCGCCGATCCATATACAGTAACGCAGTTGCGAATGTTAGCAAAAGTACTTACGCCCTGCCACAGATCGGACATGGCTTTGTGGCTGTCGCGGATTTCATCGGCAATCGTCCGTCCTTCGTTAAAGAAATTCTTGTCATTGCTCTGTGCCATATTGTTTGTTTTGAAACACTGGGTGGATTTATTATGATGCCAGCTGTTATGCTTATTTATTTCAACAACAGAAGATGTATTTCTGCGTTTTCAGTGTGGACACCTGATGATAGTTTGGTGACGCGTTGTGTAAATGGAGGAGTATTGTTGGAAGAACAAGGACTTGTTGCCGCGTGCCTTTGTACATGGTTGATACTTTCGCCATTAAGCAAGCTTTTTAAACATTCAGGTACACTACAAACAGCATTAAAACCGGATGCACATACATGCTATTAAAGTTAGTGCTTCGTTTTTTTTATGCAGATTGATACGTAAGATTAACCGTAACATTTATCGCTGTTTTACAGTTAAATGCAAACTGCGTTTTGTATAGAGAGGGTGGATGCCGGCAGAGTTTAATAATTTCAGATAGCGGATCTCAAATTTCGATGCTGAGATAAATGCTTTCCCGCTGAAAATCACATGAGTTGAACAAATTAAAAGAGATGGACGTTAAACAAAAAATAACCTGTTTCGTCAATACGAAATGAAGAAATATGACAAGGAACATCATTTTAGCAAGTTACCTGATTTTATTCGTGTCTTTGCAAACTTTTGGACAATACACCGCAGACAAAGTAATCGGCCAAAAGAATGTTGGTGTTTTAGATAGCCTGAAAACAACTGACTACCCCTATCTTCTTCCTATCTGGGGCGAGAAAGTTGCTAAGAAAGGGTTTAAGCTGCCCAAGTCTGCCGGGCTAAGTATTCAGTATCTTACTCAGCAGTCAGATATATCCATCAATAACCTCAAGGTAGGTGTTAACAACGGGCCCTTATACAATCTGGATCAGATAGTAAGGTTTGATGGCGCACGCACTACATCAAACGGATTAAACATAAGGCCAGATTTCTGGATATTCCCATTTCTGAATGTGTATGCAATTTTTGCCAAATCAAAAACCTCTACAGCGGTTGATTGCGGCTTGTGGTTACCTGACGATAGCTCGTGGAAAAGAGTGGCTTCCTTTCATTCTAAAGCAAACTTTGATGCAACCACATTTGGATTTGGTTTAACACCAACAGTTGGCGTTGGAGGTTTTTTTATCACATTGGATATGAACTGTACATGGTCTGATGTGAACGCGCTTGATAAGCCCGCTTTTGCATTTGTGTTTGGCCCAAGGATTGGGAAGAACATAACTTTTAAAAAGCATCCTGAAAAAAGTATAGCTTTTTGGGCCGGTGGCTTTCGGTTAAAGATTAATACTGGAACCACCGGATCGTTAAAAGCAACCGATCTGTTGCCGATAAACGAATGGCAAAGTAAAATTGATACAGGCTATATGAAGGTTGCCCAAAATCAACAGAAGGTTGATACCTGGTGGGACGGCCTAACAACGGCTGAGCAGAAAAATCCGGTTAACGTTGCCAAGCATGACGCCGCTAATGGCGCTTTGGCCAGGGCTGGTAATGTATTGGACCAGGCTTCACAAATAGTAAGCGGCGCGGGCAATTCAACCATTCAATATTCACTTGATAAGAAACCACTGGACCCATGGAACTTTATTATTGGTTCTCAATTTCAAATCAATAGAAGCTGGATGATACGTGCGGAGTATGGCTTTTTAGGAAGCCGCTCACAGTTTATTGGAGGTTTGCAATATAGGTTTAACCTGTAAATGTGCGAATGTGCGAATGTGAGAATGTGCGAATATGCGAATGTGTGAATGTGTGAATGTGTGAATGTGTGAATGTGCGAATGGGTGGATGAAAGAATGTGTGAATGTGCAAATGTGTGAATGAGAGGATGCGTGGTTGTGGGCAACTGCGAATTGTAAAAATGAGCGAGGCACCTGATACCTTACGCCTTAAGCCTGACATCTTATACTGTAATATTAACTAGTTCGAATATGTTTCACCATATAAATTGCCCTGTCATGAAAAAGTTGCTTTTACCCTGTTTAATAGTGTTGCTGGGTTTGATCAGCATGCCGGCTTTTTCTCAAGATGCCAAAGATTCCAAAGATGCAAAAAATGATAAAGATACGCTGCCTATGTTAGGCCTGGCGGGAGATAATCTTGATTTGTATGCCGTATTGGACCTGTTTCAAAAGTCAAAGACAATTGAGGCTTTTGAAAAATCGCTGAATGATCCAAAAGAGAAACTCAATAACCTGGATTTGAACCTGGATAATAAGGTTGACTTTATTAAAGTGGTTACCAAAAAAGATGAGGACTCTTACAGATTTATACTGCAGGATGATATTAGTAAAACAGAAACACAGGATATAGCTGTGATCTTATTGGACAGAAACAAGGATAAAAAAATTTCCCTACAGATTGTTGGTGATGAAGAGCTGTATGGCAAAGATTATGTTATAGAACCGAAGGGGAATTCCCCGGTTACTCCTAATCCCGCTTATAAGGGTGAAGATCCTGTTACCGTAGCTGTTCCGGCAACAACTACAGTCGTGGTGCAGTCTGCACCCATCGTGCAGTATGTGTATTCTCCGGCTTATGTGCCTTATGCTCCTCCGTATTATTACGGGTATTATCCACCCTGGTTTGGCTTTGCCACCGTTATGGCGGTTGGTATATATCGCAGTAACCACTACTATCACGGTGGTTATTATGGCGGCCATTATCATGGTGGAAATAATACAGTTGTCATCAATAACAGGAACAGCATTAATCATTATAACAATACCAGGAACAGATCAACTACTGTATCGGATAACCGCGCCAGGGGAAGCTATGGTAATGGATCAATAGACGGTAACCGTGGAGGCCGGAATAATGCGTCAACACGGCCATCAAATACCCCTTCAAACAGGCCTTCTGCATCAACACGGCCTTCTAACACACCATCAAACAGGCCGTCGGCTTCAACGCGGCCATCTACTTCAGACAGGGCCGGAGGCGGATCTTCTTTTTCCAACCGGCAGTCTCCTTCTCCATCAACTCGTCAGTCATCTAACTTCAATTCCAGGTCGGGATCAGGCTTTTCAGGAGGTGGTGGTGGTGGACGTTCAATGGGTGGAGGCGCCAGAGGCGGCGGCGGTGGTGGTGGAAGAAGAAGATAATGCAATTGAAAATGGAGAATTGATAATTGATAATGATACGTGACGCAATTCCCTGGTGAGTTTACGCTGGCCAGGGATTTTTGTTTTTGAGGAGTGAAATGTTTTTTTACCACAGAGGGCGCGGAGTTTTTTCACGGAGTTGCACAGATAATTTTTGTGGCGAGGTGAAATGAATATCGAAAATTCAATGTGATTTAGTTAAACAGGCAACGTTAATCCTGGGAGATGTCTCCTGTCGTCAACATTGACGATCCTCGCTTGTCAGAAAAAGTAATCGCACCAGCACAAAAAGCAACCACATAATTATGAGCAAGCCTCGAGCCGCATCATCACCTCGACAAGGGATTTGGGTGCCACAATCAAAAGGAGGGGACGGAGGATGGGATTTAACGCTCCGCGAAGGTTCCAAGCTTCGCGGTATTATTTTATCGCTTGTAGCGATTTTTGATTGCAAGTGATCGCCGTAGACGATAGAATAAGCCTGCAGAGCCTAAAGGCTCAGCAGAGCGGAAAATGCACAAAATTAAAACCTGTCATTGGCACGACTGCAGAGGTCGCTCGCATACAGCCTGATCTTAATCATGCAGGCGTTTAATATGTACAACACTTAAATGACATAGAATTGATAAATGAAAATAAAGGCGTTTAGCCACAGGCGTATTGAATCACCTGGAAACCAAAATTTTGCAAAGCATTGTTTTGAATAGGGATTATTATCTGTGCAACTCAAAAAACTCCATATTCTCTGTTGTCAAAAAACAAAAAGGCCTTCCGGAATAACCGGAAAACCTTTTAAGCATATTTAAGATACTATTTATTTAATCGGCCTGTCAGAAGCGCTCATATCTCTTACCGCAACATAGCTGCCATTTCTTTTTTCAAACAATGTCATATAATTTCCGGTATTGAACGGAGTGTTGGTAGAATCAACAACAGTAAAGGAGCCGACTTCTACAACCATGTTTCCGTCATTTGAGACAAAGACTTCATTCGTTTTAAATGTAATCTTGTCTGTATTCCCAACCACGTCCGCTTGTAAAAAGGCTATAATCGAGTCCTTGCCAACTAATGGTTTTCTGTTCTGATAAAAACTGGTAGCATCATCGGCAAAGTACCCGATGTTTTTCACTACGCCACCATTGTAAGTTTTCGAAAATTCATCCTCTTTCGCCTGAATTTCTTTTTTGATCTGTTCCTTGTCAATTGTTACAGCTGGCGCTTCTTCTTTTTTGGGTTCACTTTGGCAAGCCACCATTAAGCTGATTATGTACACAAATATTGCCGCTTTAGTAATTATGCTTTTCATAATAAATCACTCTTGCATTTATTATTAAAAATAAAATCGGGTAACAGCGTCGCGTTTCTAAAAAATAACTCACATAAGATATTTATAGTTGATGAAGCTGTTAATACAAAATAAATCATGCGGTAGTTAAATCACCGCATGATTTGTTCGTTATGCTTACATTGGCTGATGTGGTGTGGTTGGTTCTTTCTGGTGTCCCAGTTTGAATGTTAATCCGCCTCCTAAAACAAACTGCAGCATAGTTGAATAGGTAGAAACTCCCGCGCCGGCGCCGCCAGTTCCAAAGTATAAAGCGCCGCCTGCACCTTGCGGTATAGAAAGAAGTTGTGTCTGCAGTTTAATACCTACTTTGCCTGATGTCCAAATGTTTGTGCCTAAACGAAGGCCCCATGCAAATTTTGTTGCGCTTGCGCTGGTACCTTTATCAGGATTTTTTGCATCAACAATGCCCACGCCTAACATAAAACCGCCGTAAGGCTCAACTTTTTCACTTGCATGAAATGTTCTGGCACCTCCAACCATAATATAATTGACTCCGAGGTCGAAATCTGTGTGTTTAACCCCTGAGCCAATACCCCCCTGGCCACCTGGATCATAGTATTCAGTAGGAGCATGTGTATCTAATCGCTGATACATCAATTCTATTCCGTAATACTGATGTACCCTGTATTCAAGGCCCGCTCCCCAAAGAAAGCCGCCTTTAATTGTTCCGTTAAAATAACTTGTGTTGCTGTAATAAGAGTCCACTTTGTCATCAAAAACATAAGCGCCGTAAGCATTCAGTCTTACATTTTGCGAATAGCCTGTATAAACAAGGCAACCGGCAAGCATTAGCAATAGGAGTTTTTTAGCCATATGAAATTGTATTAAAAGATGTAAAAAAAGTTGTGGTTGTGTTGGGGTTTGTTACTCGTGCGTTCATCAAATGAAATGCACTACTCATCTGTTATGAATTATAAAATTACCTTATTAATATTGTATATCACTATCATCTAGTATTTAACGGTTAAGTAGCAAGAAAGTTTGAAGAATAGTAAAATCTGAAAATTTTATTATTAGCTTTATAAACAAGTATTCAAACCCCTTTTATACAATCGGCATGATTAACTGGAAACTGTAAATTTTTTACATGAAACCAACGTTAATTATACTGCTCATTTTTACAGGTTGCACGCTTCTTTCCTGCAAGGAAAAAAATACAGAAACTGCGCAGGTTGTTCCTGAAGTTAAAGTTGTTGTAGCCGGCCAAAAGACCATACCTATATACACAGAGTATGTAGGACAAGTGTACGGACAATCAGATGTTGAGATAAGGCCTCGCGCAGAAGGCTGGATCAAAAGCATCGATTTTAAAGAAGGTAGCCACGTTCAGCAAGGCCAATTGTTGTATGTGATACAAGATGACGAGTTGCGTGATCGCGAACAAGCGGCCGCAGCGCAGTTGTCAGAAGCCAACATTTTACTGGTGAAGGCAAAGGCTGATCTTGATCGCGTAAAACCTCTTGCTGATATGAACGCATTAAGCAAACGCGAGCTTGATGCCGCACAGGCCAGTTATGATGCGCAGCAACAAGCTGTGCAATCTGCAAGCGCCACATTGAACAATGCCCGCACGCAATTAAGTTATTCCCGCATTACAGCTCCGCTGAACGGAGTTATTGGTGTTTCCAAGGTGCAGGTTGGTGACTATGTAAATAAAGGCATAGGTCAACAACCAATTAACACAATTTCTTCTGTAGGCGCTATGCGCGTACGGTTTTCCATATCTGAAAATGATTACCTGAAGTTTAAGGAAAAAATGACTTACCAACGTGCAAAGGAACTTGAAGTTTCTTTTGTATTGAATGATGGTACGCCCTTTCCTGAAACCGGTAAACTTGATTTTACCAACCGTGAAATAGATCCTACAACAGGTTCTTTACTTGTTCAGGCTGTTGTTGCCAACAGATCCGGCCTGCTGCGTCCGGGGCAGTATGTAAAAGTGCGGTTTAAAGCCGACGAAATACCAAATGCCGTTCTCGTTCCACAGGAAGCAATTAACCAAATGCAGAATGTGTATATGGCTTTTATAGTAAATGATAGTAGTAAGATCAATCCACGTCCTGTAAAAGCAGGTGTGCGGTCAGGCAGCAACTGGGTTATTACAGAAGGTATAAAACCGGGTGAAAAACTAGCACTTGTAGGTAACACCTTTATAAAACCTGGTATGGTCATCAAACCCGTAATGACACCATATTCTTACGATTCAACTTCATCTAAGTAATAGACTAATTGAATAATAATAGCGAACCCATTCAATCTTATTCATGAGTGAATTTTTCATCCGGCGGCCAATATTTGCCATGGTAATATCCATTCTAATGGTAATACTAGGGTACCTCGTACTTCGCGGTACACCTATCTCGCAGTATCCAGAAATTACGCCACCCATGGTGCAGGTAAATGCTACCTATAATGGAGCTAACTCTGTAAACATGGAACAGACTGTAGCTACCCCGATAGAACAACAGGTGAATGGTGTGGAAAATATGCTTTACATGCGTTCCGTAAATGCGAATGATGGAACCATGCGCCTGGAAGTTTCTTTTGAAGTAGGTGTGAACCTCGATAATGCAAACATGCTTACGCAAAACCGCGTATCCCAGGCCAATCCTTTCCTTCCTCCCGAAGTAACGCAGATGGGTGTTACCGTAAAGAAATCGCTCACCTTTCCGCTGATGCTGGTTTCAATTTCATCTCCCAACAATACATACGATTCAAAGTTTTTGAACAACTATGCATTCATTAATGTGGTGGATGAATTGAAACGTATTTATGGTGTGGGTGATGTGTCTGTGTTTGGTGGGTCAGAATATGCGATGAGAGTTTGGGTGAAGCCGGATAGGCTGTCTAAATATGATCTTACCGTGCAGGATGTAATGAACGCACTGAAAGTACAAAACGTAATTAAGCCAGGCGGTAGTTTTGGTGGAGAACCTGCAGCAGCCGGAACGCAGAATACCTATACAGCGTTGCTGCAATCACGTTTAATAACTGAAAAAGAATTCGCCAATATTATACTTAAATCAAATCCGAATGGAGCATTGGTTCGTATAAGTGATGTTGCAAGAATTGAGCTTGGTACAGAAAACTACAGCATGACCAGCAGGATCAATGGTTCAAGTGCATCAACTATAGCCATCTACCAGATCCCCGGTTCCAACGCGCTTGCGGTTGCCGAAGCTGTAAGAAAAAGAATGAAAGAGTTGCAGGAACGTTTTCCTCCAGACATGAAAATGGATTTTGCATTGGATACAACACTCGCGGTTACCGCTGGTATCGATGAAATTATTCACACCCTGCTTGAAGCAGTTGTACTTGTAATAATCGTGGTGTTCCTCTTCCTTCAGGATTGGCGCGCTACATTAATTCCATTGCTTACAGTGCCTGTTTCGCTAATAGGTACTTTCATCGTGTTCCCATTGCTTGGTTTTTCGGTGAACGTACTTTCCCTGTTAGGATTGGTGCTGGCGATAGGCCTTGTGGTGGATGATGCCATTGTTGTGGTAGAAGCTGTAATGCATCACATAGAACACGGTAAGTCGCCAAAAGAAGCAACAAGCCTCGCCATGAAAGAAGTGGGCGGCCCCGTTGTGGCCATCGCCGTTATTCTTTCTGCGGTGTTTGTTCCCGTTGCATTTACCGGGGGTATTACCGGAAGGTTGTATCAACAGTTTGCGATCACCATTGCGATATCGGTCTGTTTCTCGGCATTCAATGCGCTTACGTTAAGCCCTGCGCTTGCTGCGTTGTTGTTAAAGCCTAAAAAAGATCAAAAAGGTTTGCTCGCTCGTTTCTTTGCAAGTTTTAACCGTGGCTTCGATAAGTTTACCAACGGCTATGTTAAAGTGGCTGGTTTCTTTGCTAGAAAACTGATTATATCATTAGTGATACTTGGTGGTATTGTACTTATAACTGTAGGCCTCGGAAAAAGAATCCCTACCGGCTTCGTGCCTGAAGAAGACCAGGGTTATTTTATCATAAGTACATTACTTCCTGATGCGGCATCTCTTGAACGTACAGACGCTGTTACAAAAAAGGTGGAAGCTATTCTGAAAAGTATTCCGGAAATAGACCTGTATACAACAGTTAATGGTAATAACCTGCTGAATAATACGGTTGCTCCCAACGCTGCTACATTCTTTATTACATTGAAACCATGGGAGGATCGCCACAAGACAGCTTTGGATGTTGTTCAGGAGATCAATGCCATCTGTATGAAAAACATTTCTGAAGCAACAGTGTTAGCGGTAGGGCCGCCACCCATCATTGGTTTGGGTAACGGCGCAGGCTTTACAATGATGCTACAGGATCGTGGTGGTAACTCTCCTCAATACCTTGCGCAAAACGCACAGGCATTTATTGCAGCAGCAAGCAAGCGTCCTGAAATTGCTAAAATCTATACGCTTTTCCGCGCCAATGTTCCTCAAAAAAGTATACAGGTAGATAAAGAAAAAGTAGATAAGCTTGGCCTTAATCTTGATAACGTGAATAGCACAATTGCAACGCTACTCGGAGGAACTTTTGTAAACAACTTTAACCAGTTCGGGCGGCAGTACAAAACATATGTAATGGCCGATGCGGATTTTCGGAACCGGCCGGAAGACCTTCAGCAATTCTACTCGCGCAATGCAACCAACGAAATGGTCCCGATAAGCACGGTCGTCCAGGTAAAAGATACAGCTGGCCCTCAATACACTAACCACTTCAATATTTATCGCGCTGCAGAAATAAATGGTGTGCCAGCACAAGGATATAGCTCAGCACAGGCATTGCAGGCACTTAAAGAAGTTGCAGCACAAACATTGCCTGCAGACATGGGTTACCAGTGGAGCAATATTTCTTACCAGGAAGAAGCCGCTGCCGGTACTGGTGGAAAAGCATTTTTGATGGCGCTCCTCTTTGTGTTTCTGATTCTTGCCGCACAGTATGAAAGCTGGAAGCTTCCGTTCAGCGTATTATTAGGAACACCCTGGGCTGTGATGGGCGCATTTCTCGGATTGTTTATAGCGGGAATTTATTCTTTAAGCTATGTGAACAATGTTTTTGCACAGATTGGATTGGTAATGCTGATTGGATTGAATGCAAAGAATGCCATCCTGATTGTTGAGTTTGCAAAGATGAAACTTGAAGCAGGGGAGCCTACGCTTAATGCCGCATTAGACGGCGCCAAGCTACGCTTCCGGCCTATATTGATGACCTCGTTTGCATTTATACTTGGGGTAGTACCATTGCTTACAGCCACAGGTGCAGGTGCAGAGGGGCGAAAGGTGATGGGTATGTCAGTGTTTGCAGGTATGCTCACTGCAACAATTATTGGTGTGGTACTAATACCTGCATTCTTTGTACTGATTGAAGGAAAGAAAAAGAAAAAAAATCAAGAAACGGCAGCTTCCGATACACCTCAACACGGATAGACAATGAAAGCAAAATACACATATCATCTTCTTTTAGCTGCGCTGATGTTGTTAGGCGGATGTATGGTGGGGAAGAAATATACTGCACCAGAACAACCCACGGCTATTAGCTATAGAGACACGGTTCACATTGATACGACCAAGCTAATGGGCTGGTTTGATCTTTATAATGACACAGCTTTGCAGACAATTATTAAAACTACATTAGATAGCAACAGGGATATGCTTACTGCCGCTGCAAGAATTGCTGAAGCAAGTTTACAGGCGGCCGTAATAAAATCAAACCTGTATCCGCAGTTTAGCTATGCATTGCAGGCCGGCGGCGGCAAAGCCGGATCTGATGCGGTTAAAGTTGCCGGCGGCGTTGATGGCGCGGCGTTTAATGCGTTTGGAGTATTAAACTGGGAAATTGATATATGGGGTAAAATAAGGCATGCCAGCAGGGCTGCACTAGCAAGCTATATGTCGAGTGTATATAATCGCAGTGCGTTACAGGTTAGCCTGGTTGCGGAAGCCGCTTCGGAATATTTCTTGTTGCGTGACCTTGATAACAGGTTAGCTATAGCTCAACAAACATATGCCAACAGGCATGAAGTTACAGGCATCATTACGGAACGTTTTAATAAAGGTTATGTTGCCGAACTCGATAAGTTGTGGGCAATGCAACAGGAAGCAATTGCCGGAGCAACTATTCCATCTTTAAAAAGACAAATTGTACAGGTTGAAAATTCATTGCGCCTGTTAATGGGAGAGGGGCCGGGAACAGTGTCAAGAGGTAAGTCAATTTTTGATCAGACAGTTACTCCGGATATCCCCGTAGGGCTTCCATCTCAGTTGATAGAAAGGCGCCCGGATGTGATATCTGCAGAGCAGGCATTGCGTTCACAATTTGAACAGATAGGTGTTGCTCAGGCCAACAGGTTGCCTTCGTTTAGCCTTACCGGTTTGTTAGGATTTGCGAGCCCCGCATTATCAACTTTTCTTTCTTCAAAAGGATTTGTTGCTAACGGCTTCGGAAGCTTGGTAGGGCCGATATTTAATTTCGGCAAGCTGAAAAATTTAGCCGAAGCGGAAAAGGCGAAATTCGATCAGACTTATTACCAATACCAGCAAACAGTGTTAGGAGCTTTTGGTGATGTAGATAACGCGCTCACTTCTTACAGAACATATACAGAAGAGTATGCGCAAAGAAGCAATGAAGTAGACGCGGCCGGCAAGGCACTCGTTCTTTCACGGGCCAGGTATGACAACGGGTATACTGCCTATGTTGAAGTGATTGTTTTGCAAAACAATTTGTTTGATGCCCAGTTGCAGCAATCAATTGCATTGCAGGGGAAATTGAGTTCAATTGTTCAGTTATATAAATCATTGGGTGGCGGATGGTAGAGAAAGTGAATGGTGAATAGTGAATGGTGAAAATTCAAAAATCAAAAGTAAAAACACTCAGGTCGATGTTTTTGAAATGTAACTAAGACCTTGAAGGTTGGGTTATTCGAAAATTCGTTGTTATGAATGTTTAATTGCTCTTTGATGATAGGCCTGTTGCACATTTCACCATTGACCATCCACTATTGACTTCTTTAACCGTAAACCCGCATTCCGCTTAACCGTTAAACAATTGTGCTATAAAAAAATCTTGCATGGTTGCCATAACTTGTAATGGCAGAAATTAAATTCAGTAAATCAAATCTTTCACAATGAAAAAAAGCTATTTGTTGGTGGCCGTTTTATCGGTAACCCTGTTTGGCTGTCTTAAGACTCCCGACACAGACAAGCTGTCGAATAGTTTTGTTGTTCAATCTGCAAAGGACGCTAATGCGAATTTCAGTAGCTACAAAACTTATTACATTTCGGACACGATTGCACTCGAAACGACGAATCAAAACGACAGCCTTTGGATCGGAGATGATGCAAAACAACTTGTTGCAGCAGTAAAACAAAACATGGATGCCCGTGGCTACAGTCTTGTTCCAAAAAGCAGTAAACCTGACCTTGGTTTAGGGCTTACAGCTATTAAGGATCTTAACCTTGGTGTAATTTATCCCGGCTGGTGGTGGGGATACTGGGGTGGCTGTTATTGGGGATGGTGCGGTTATCCGCCTTATTACCCATATGGTGGCGTGATATACAGCGTTCCTACCGGTACACTTATACTGGATATGATCGATCTGAAAAATGCCAGTACAAACGGTAAACTATTTGTGCCATGGAGTTCAGTTATGTCGGGCGGGCTTGGTAATACCTCAAATGACCTTCAGCTCGGCGTAGAAGCAATCAACCAGGCATTTACACAGTCGCCTTACGTTACAACTCATTAGTAGCAACTTCAAATTGATAATTATGAAGAAAATTATTATAACACAGGTGCTTGTATTTTTTTGCGTGGTATCCGCACTTGCGCAAAAGCAGCTGGGTGCAATTTCGTGGGAGATGAATTTTCCTACAAACAATGATTACCTGACCAAGACAAGCTTCAGAGGCGGTAAGCTGGAGTATCGTTATTTCTTTAAGAAAAACATGTCTTTGGGTATGGCATTAAACTGGGCCAATTATGAACAATACCTGCCCAGGCAAACGTTTCAAAAACCAGATGGAAACAGTGCAGTAACCTCTGATTATGTTGCGCAGGCGTACCAGTTGCCTATCACAGCAACATACCATTATTATTTTGAAGGCAATAAAACCATCAGGCCATTTATTGGTGTGGGGCTGGGTGCGCAATACCTGGGGCAATCCCTTTACTACAACGTGTATGTATCGGATGATAACAACTGGGGATTTGTTGCACGTCCGGAAGCCGGCATACTTATAAAACCGGAAAAGAGTGCAGGCTGGGGATTCATGGTGGCAGTGGGTTATAGCTATGCTACCAATAAAGCCGATCTGTTGAAACGGGACAGCTTTAAGAATTTTGGCATAACACTTGGCTTCGCATTTGGCCAATAAAAGGGGTATAACGCTCGCAATAGATTTGCATTTTTAACACATAAATTCTCACACATGAAAAAGTTCCTGGTATTTGGTGTTTTGCTCATATCATTGGCTGCGGCGGCGCAACCAACTAAAGATGACATCGCCCTCATACAGTCAATGTATGGTAAAGATAAAAGAGACCTTATGCAGGAATATCTGCAGATCTCTGATTCAGCAAAAGCTACCGCGTTTTGGAAGCTTTACGACAGTTATGAAGCAGACAGAAAAAAGTTAGCGCAGGATTATATTGCCATACTGGAGGATTATGCCAAAAGTTATGAAAGTATGGATGATAAAAAAGCTGACGAGCTGGTGAATAAAGCTTCTGCAAATAACATAGCTTACGAAAATTTATATCTTAAATATTATAAAAAGATAAAGCCTGTAATCGGTGGTTTAAAAGCCAGCCAGTTCTTCCAGCTGGAAGCTTACATGCGTAATACCATACGGTCTACTGTGAGTGATCAAATTCCTTTCATTGGTGAAATAGACCGGAAGAAGATGAAAGTAACGCAATAGCGCACACCTTTAGTAATAAGATATTAAACCAGTTAATGAGGATGCTTATTCAGCATCCTTTTTTTATGTTTGTCTTTTAGTTTGTCTTTCGAACCCGCGATCAATTTTTTCATTCTTGTATATGTGCTTCTTAACCTCACTTATCCCTTGATACAGCCCGCAGCATTCTATACAGCCGCCATTACAACACCTTGTGATGGCCTCATCCAGCCATGCGCACCAGTGCTTTCAAATTTTGATACGGTAGCGCCAACAACTTCATCCTGTACTTTAAAGATGGATGATTTTGTAAGGTTTGTTTCATGCAGTTCACACCAAACCTGTTGATAGTTGTTTGTCCTGATCATTTGAATGTTCACACGGATCCTGTCGCCTGAATATTGAAGAAACCCTGTAATAACAATATCAGCGCCTGAATTGGTTGCGAGTTCCCTAAGATCAGATGTTCTGTTTAACAGGCTGGCAATAGCCTGTGGCGCTATTACGCAAATGTTTGCGAAATGCATCAGGGCTGAGCTTAGCTGCATCGTTAATCCATTTGTAAAAGATTCAAGCAGATCGTTGCTTTTCTGATAGCTGAAAGGAAGTACAGCTACAGTCATGCCGGGCTGACCGATGAACGCAGCGCTGTTGGCTCTCGAGAACCCGGCCATGGGTGCAACTACACTTGTACTATCGGTTTTTATGGTACTGCTGAACTCGGGCACGTACTTGCCTTTTGGAATGGAAATATAAACCGTGTTGGCTGTGGAGGTATGGTGGTAATAATCTTCCAAAGCCCGCCGCAATCTGCCTGCGTGGATTCTTACAATGCCGTTTTCAGACGGTTTAAAGTTAGCCGGCTTACCCAATACGCCCACGGCAATAGTGTATTCTTTAAGGCAATTGGCACGGCCATCCAGTGTTTCATTAACAACAAATACAAGAAAGCGTTTAAGTATGGCTGATTCTACAAAAACGGGATCTTTAAAGATTCTTGTCATTTGATCCTGGATCGCTTCTTTCGAGATTGACGCTTCGTTATGCGTCCACTGAATAGGGGTCATACAAATAAATTTAGTTTTTCTAAATAGGCAGCATCCGTTCGTGCAACGTTTGATTCTATTATCGGGTAAATGTGTTCAATTGATGTGTTGTGTCATTTCTCCTTTTACATTCTCATAAAGTTGGCCAAGCGTTGTAAATGCACCGGACATCATGAAAAAAAGTTCCGAATGCGAAAACGACTCCAGTGATTTTACAATCGCCCAGTAGGTGATAAAATGATATTTGCCTTCGTGTATCACATCGCGCATGATCTGAAAGCCAAGGCAGGTTTCAGGGATCTGCGTTGATGCCAAACGATAAGTTTGTTCAAATTCTTTTTGGTTATGCTCTGGGATAAACCCTGATAGTTTTAAATAGTACATATATGGTTACAGAGAGTTATGGAGGCATGGAGAATGATGGGGATAAGACGCCTATTAGTTTTCAATTTATGTGCCATTTAAAATTGCTATACTACGTTTTTATAACGTGTTGATTTTAAATGGATCCCCGAGGCGCTTTTGCAGTACGGATTATGATTGCTATCGAAATTTTAAGCAGGTGTCGAAATATCGATAGTTGGGCCGGCTTTCTCAAAGCAGTTTTAATGCCGGTTGTTTATGTAATGGGTTATTGCCTACAGGCTTTCGCGGTCAATATTTAATTTCTTTAACCGCGACCTGAGTGTGCTTGGGTGCAGCCCCAGTCTGCTGGCTGCACCATGTTCGCCATTGATTCTTCCGTTGCATTCTTCCAGTATTTTCAAAATATGGTTCTTTTCAACTTCTTCAATCGTTGTAGAAGGAATAACCGTTGTATCGTCATCTTCCTTTTTTTGCGTGTTCAGTCCTTCTAGCTTAAGCGTATTGCCTTCGGTAGAAATAACTGAACGCTGAATTACATTCATCAGTTCACGAATGTTACCGGGCCACCTGTATTCGCACAGCCTGGCCATGTCAGCTTTGCTTACATCAGTTATAACTTTACTATGCTCTGCTGATATTGTTTTTACATAATGCGCAACAAGTAATGGAATATCACCAGCTCTTTTCCGTAATGGAGGAATGGTGATAGGGAAAACATTGAGCCTGTAAAAGAGGTCCTCTCTAAAACGGCCTTCAACAACTTCACGGGAGAGCTCCCTGTTGGTTGCAGCAATAATCCTTACATCAACTTTTATCGTCTGTTGCCCGCCGATACGTTCAAATTCACCACTCTGCAATACACGCAATAATTTGGGTTGAAGGGAAAGAGGCATTTCACCTATTTCATCCAGGAATATTGTGCCTTTGTGTGCTAGTTCAAATCTTCCTTTCCGTGCTTGCAAAGCGCCTGTGAAGGCACCTTTTTCATGGCCAAATAATTCGCTTTCTATCAGCTCTGGTGGGAGCGCGGCACAGTTTATTTTGATGAACTGTTTATCACTTCGGAAGCTATTGTGATAAATAAAATGCGCAAAGAGTTCTTTGCCAACACCTGTTTCTCCATTCAGCAAAACACTTGCATTGGTGTCAGCAACCTTTCGTGCCTTTTGTAACGCGTACAGTACAGCATTACTCAGGCCTACAATTCCTGTTTCTTTTATGCCAGAAGCATTTTCATCAACCAATGCAAAGCTTTCTTTTTCCAGTTCATTTTTTAGCTGATTCAATTGCATCAACGCATCGTCCTTGTCAGTGGTATTGTTGCCTATATTCATGGTGCCTTTTGGTTGGCCATCTTCTCCATACATGATCACGTTTGTCCAGCTGATTTTCAATACAGTGCCGTCTTTTGCACGGATGTTCGTAGGAAAGTTTGTTACCGTTTTCTGCGTCTGCATTATTTCGGCGTGTAGGTCCATTGGGTTATAGGCTACATCATTTAAAGGGAATTTATTAAACCAATTCTTGCTCAGTAGTTCTTCTTCCGAATAATATCCCAATGTTTTAACAGCATAAGGATTAACAAAGCTAATATTGCCATCTTCATCTAAGGCTACAATCAGCAGTTGAGCTGTATTCACAAGGGCGTTCCATTGTGTTTGTTCCCTGTTAAGTTTTTGAATGATGTGATATTTTTCAAACAACTTATTTCTTAACCGGAAACTGATGATGCAAACAAAGATGAGCAGACTTAGATTAAATGGAAAGAATATACTAATGCTGTCTGGTTGCCGGTCGTTGTCGGTTGCCTGGTAAAACACACCCGCCAAAAGCAACACGCCATAGATAAGCATTGCAGTAAAAAGCCACCTGGCTTCCTGTTTTTTTTGTTGTTGTTTCTGGTGCCTGGCAGCGAGGAGTCCGTGCATCCAGATGAGTGCTAGCGGAACAAGCATAAACCAGATCCAGTTGTAATGATAATTGCTTTGTTGTGTAGAAATCATCAATACAAAAGAAACAACAAGCAGACTGTCAATGACTACTGAAAATTTCGGCTTGTGATAATTACAGTAATGACAGATAAACCAGGGCAATAGCATGTAATGCGCCCATAAAAGCGAGCATTTGATATAGAAGTAAAAAGGATATGGCGCTTCCGTTGTTATAAATCCCGCGGGGGGCACAATAATAAACAGAAATGCAAGTAGTGCCAGTATTCCAAACAGCACATCTATCTTTTCACCTTCTTTATGCATGCCCGCAAGCAGGCTTATTAGTCCCGCAATGAGAGCAGCTCCTGCAGTAATAAATGCAGTTGCAAAAATAATCAGTTGCATTCGTCAGTTTTAAACTGGCGTTTTAAGGGGCATAACTATTCTGTATTAATAAATCCCGCTTCCGGTGATGATAATCAAGGGGTACTTCCGATCAATTCTTTTTTGCGGCTGGTCGCAGTTAGTTACAGCATAAGAGACACGATTCTAAATTTCCCTGCAAGGTGTTCTTTCATTGGTTCTTCTTGCAAATTGTTCCGGTAGCTATGTGTCTTTGACGCTAAATGTAACAAAAAAAGCCGACCCGCAAATTTTTTTCAAACCACTTCAAATTGCGTCGCTCAGTGGTATTTAATTGTGTAACAACCATTTGAATAATTTGTTGCAAAAACTGCAACAAATCTTTTAACAAAACTGTAATCCGCAGCAGGCAAGGGTTTGCGATTAATGGCTAATGGTTGGTAGAACATAAAAAAACAGGCTGCTATAAGCAGCCTGCTGATTTTGAGATGGAACGAGCTATGTCGGTCCTATATATCAATTTATTGTGGCCTCGCCGATATTTCTGATGACAGTGGGCCTTCACCCACGCTATTTATTGCAGAAATAACGTAGTAGTATGTTGTTCCGTTTGCTTTGTTGCCATCTACGTACGAACGCGCGTTTCCATCGGTCGTCTTAATCGGATTGTATTTGCCCGGTGCAGTTCCTCTGTATATTTTATAGCCTGTAATCGTTGTACCTCCATTATTTATTGGAGGGGCCCATGAAAGAGAAACAGTCCCGCTTGATGGAGTTGCATTGAAGCTTGTTGGTACAGATGGCAGCGTATAATAAGAAGCTACATACTTCACTTCATTTGATTTTGGTGACTCTCCAACAGAGTTAACAGCCGCTAATGTGTAATAATAACTTGTGCCACTAGTTACATTTCCATCATTGTAACTATACACGTCACCGCTTAAAGTTGTAAGTAAAATTCCAGATCCTGGTGCCGTTCCACGATAAATTTTATAAGTGTTGATTGGTGAATTGCCATTGCTTAAAGGCGCTGACCAGCTTAATGTTGCCTGTAGTACCCCTGCTACTAAAGAAAGGTTCTGAGGTGCAGATGGTGCAACTGGTGGCGGAGTTGCAGTTGCAGAAACTTCATTCGATCTGGGCGATTGTAATGCGTTCTTGGTGCTGGTAACTGTGTAATAGTAAGTTCCTGCCACAAGGCCATCGTCAGTATAGCTTGTTGCATTTTTTGCAATTGTTGTCACAAGCGTTTGAGTAAAACCTTTAACTGTTCCGCGATACAAATTATAACCTGTAATAGCTTCTGTTCCGGATGAAGGAGGAGACCATGTAAGTGAAATTTGTCCAACGCCCCCGGTCGCCGCAAGGTCTACTGGTGCAGGTGGCAATGGTTCCACAGCAAGTGAGGCAACAGCATCCGCTGACGGTTGAGATTCACCAACGCTGTTTATTGCTGTTACTTTATAAATGTATGTGAAGCCCAAAGCTACAGTTGTATCCGTATAAGTAGTTCCTGAATTAACAGCAACAGCACGCTGAGCTCCCCGGGATGCAGTAGACCTGTAGACCTGGTAGGAGGCTATCTGCGAGCCGCCGTTAAATGATGGTGGATCCCACGTAAGAATTACGCTTTTTCCGCTAACTGTTGCTACCAGGTTTGATGGGGGTGCTGGCGCGGTTGACATGATGGTATCTGAACCAGTTTTGCTGAAGACATCTTTTCTTCCATCGTTGTAATACACAGTGATCTTATCCTGTCCTACAGAGAAGATTGCGCCAGGTGCAGTGGGGCCAGGAGTTGGAATGTTCGTTGTGTCTGGCGGAGGTGTAGGGCCAGGACCTGGATTTGATGTGTCGGGAATTCCTTCAGTGCCGCCAATATATTCATTTGGAACATTATCCTTTATTTTTGGCCACAACGTAGGATCGTAATTAAAGTTGGTAACAATGCCGGGAATAGATGCCAGGGCACCATTACTGGTCCCGTTGTTGACCTTCATCGCTTCCGTTGGAGTGGGCGCGCCGCCTTGTATAACAACATTAGTCATAAATAACTGCCTGGCACCGAGGTTGTAGCCACGGTCGTAACGGTTGTCGATATATACAGCATTGCTGTTGCCCATTTTAGCAGTATTCTTTAATACTATATTATTGTAATAAACCTGGCCGCTGCTGAATATTGTTAAGCCCGAACCAACTGCGCCATCAACATAAAAATCACTAAAGGTTCCTGTTGTGGCATCCTGGATAGCAATGCCACTTCTTTGCCCTGATTCACTTGCCGATCCTGCGTTCCAAACCTTAAGCCCGGATACATCGCAGTTTTGCGCGCTGGTAATCTGAAAGCCATCCCAGCCGCAATTTGTGGCAGAACAGTTCCGTATTTTCAAACCAATAATGGGAGGCGTTTTGTAACCATTATACATATCCGAAGTCTGACCGATATAAAACCCTTCATTATTGCAGTTTTCTGCTGAACAATTTGTAATTGATACGTCCCTGATCACAAAGTTTGGATAGGCAAAGGATTGGTTAGCAGGGTCCGTCTTGATCATGAATCCTACAGAAACAGTGTTGACTGTTACGTTCTCAACAGCCAGGTTGGTGCAGCCGCCCGCTTTAAATCCAATGGAGCCACTTTGCCCCTGTACGTTAAAATTATAAGCTTTGAAATAGGAGCTTCCCGAAATTTCTATACACCGGCCACTTGTGGCCCGTATCATAACACCAGGGGTAGACGTGATTACAACCGTGTCTTTAATGGTTCCGTTAATATTGTTAAGGTAAAGGCTGCTGATGTTTTGATTGACTAATAATGTGTCACCGGGAGCATAGCCTAAGGTGGAAGCATCCTGAATGTAAACACCGGTAGATCCGGAGCCAGGATAAAGGATAATTGTTTTGGCCTCACTAACGCACATAGTTGTGGCCATGCAAAGAGTAAAAAATACCTTTTTCATATTCTTTTTATTAGCGTGAGGAAATAGGGATATCGGCCTGTATATTTCAACAGTAAACACAATAGCTTTAAATGCCCATAAATTATGAGATGCTTGAGGATATATCCCTGTGCTTAGTAGAAAACACAGACTGAAAACAAAGTACAACAACTTATGTCATCTGTCAAGAGGCATTTTAAAAAAAGGCGTTTAAAAAAAGATTAGAGAAATGTAAGAAACAGATTTGCAGTGAAATGAATATTGAGTACTGATGTATATAAGTGATAACAGATTTCTTGATGTATATATGCGATTAATATTGTAACAGAATAAAATAATATAAGATGAAATACGATGTGTGTATGGGTTGTTTTAAATTGTCAGCGCCAGCAAGCATTGCGCAAAATAAGGACTTTCGTCAACATGCAATCCGAAAACTGATTAAAATTTGAAACAGACTAATTGGGCATCGTAAGTTGATAGTGCGAAATGATCAAACATAATGAAATGAACTGTTTCAGCATAAGGCGCTTTCCGACTGAGTTACATCAGTAACAGATGTGAATGCCTTTAGCAATAACCTCACAAAGCTATAGTAAGATGTGCTTTTAGCTTACAACATATGGTATGCGAAACCTCTCGCATGAGCATGATCAATGGCTATTTCATATTAACACATAATCACGCTAATACAAACATTGGATATTGTTTATGGCTTAATTTTTCTTTTTGAACTTACAAGCCATCCTAAAAGTAGGCACTTGCATTCGTCCTTTTATTGTTGTACATTCGTTCATCCATTTACAGGCTCCTTGTTTTCTATCATAAATGGTAATGTTACGTAAGCAAGGTATTAGAATATCTGCTAATTAAAGAGTCCCAATACAATTTATTGCTTGATAGTAGACTACCCAATGATATCGAATCCGGAAGCAGTGACATACATATCTTCAATACTGCTTTTAACCTTTTAGACAATACAATGAATATAGATTACCAAAAGCTGATCATATCTGTTGATAAAAAAGCAACAGGTAGAAGCGCTTTGGAGATATGGCAAAATGTGGACAGCCGTTATGCTTATGAGCAACTACTCGTTACTATCTGACATGTGCCGGACTGAAGTTATTTAGAGCTTATTCAGAACAATTCATAATTCTTCACCATTAAAAATCTCTAATTATGCATCAGATTAATTTTGGTCGCAGGTTATGGGCCCCTGTTGTGCTGTTTTTTTTATTGAGCAGTTCAGCCTTCGCGCAAGTTGATTCTACTGCTAAAAAGGATTCTATGGCTGCCGCAAAACCGGACACAACAGTTGTTACTACAACTGCGAATCCACCCGCACCGGTTCCACCACCACCTCCTGCCAAAAAAAGCCTGTTTATTTTGTATGGCGGAGTAACGTTCAACAATCTTTCAGTTTCTTCCAACAAGTATGAATCTTCTTCTCAAACCGGTTGGCAGGCCGGCTTCAATTACAGAAGCGGAAACTTTATCTACTGGCAGATAGGAGCGAGATACAACAGCTCCAAATATGGTTTACGGGATAGCGTGGAAAATACTTTTAGCATCAATGATATTGGCATTCCTTTAACCGCTGGTATCAGTCTTTTTTCAGCGACACAAAAAGCAGTCAATCTTCGTGTTTTTCTTAGCGTAATCCCGTCCTGGGTACTTAGCGTGAGTGACAACCCGCGTTTTAATAAAGATGATACCAAATCTTTTTTTTGGTCCGGACAAGCTGGTGTTGGCGCAGACTTTCTGTTTTTAGTACTGGAAGCGGGTTATAATTACGGTTTTTCCGATGTGCTCGAAGGTGTAAAAAGCCAGCCCAGGCAAGGCTTTGTAACGCTTGGCGTACGCTTTTAGCTAATGGCTGTTAAAGTAAGCTACAACGATTTTTACAATGAGTCAATAAAAAATAGACGACCTATGAAACGATTATTATTTGTGTTGTTGACTGTTATAGTCATTCAGCCGGCTATTTCACAGATACGGAAAATACCTTCTGAAGTAACGAATGCTTTTACCACTAAATATCCCGATGCAAAAGATGTACAGTGGAAAGATAACCTAACCAATTTTAGCGCACGTTTTACCTCGAAGGATAGCACTAAATGCGAAGCAAGTTTTAACGGGAAAGGCGAGTGGCAGTCAACAGAGGAAGAATTAGATGAGACTAAGCTGCCTGCCGAAATAAAGGAAGGTTTTGCCAAAAGCCGTTATGCAGACAGAAAAGTAACCGAGGTATTAAAAATTGAGAAAAAAGAAAGCGAAGTACAATATCGCATGCTGGTTAAAAAAAGCAGCCTTGAGAAGAAGTACCTCTATTTCGATAAAGCTGGCAAGTTGGTAAAAGAATCAATGACGCTTTAGTAACGATTTATAATTTGTTTTCTTAAGTAATTAAGTGGCTGAACCAGCTCGTTAAATATATGTGTGCTGCATTTTAAATTGTTTAATGGGCTGGCCACGCCGAGGTGCTTGCATTAGAATATTGTATTAAGCTATTACCGTGCTTACTTCTACAATGAAATTGGAATGCGAAGCATGGTAATTAAAAAATATAATTATGAAAAGAGCATATTTACGCACAAGGCGATCATACAAAATTATACGCAACCACGTAGTTACTGGCTTTGTGTTCTTGATGCCGGTGCTTATATCTATTGCTGTGTTGGGAAAGTTTTGGACGAAGCTGCTGGGAGTAGGCCACAAAGTATCAAACCTTCTTGGTATCGATACTTTGTTGGGTGCAACGGGCGATGCTATAATTGCAATTATCCTGCTCTTACTGTTTTGTGTAGTAGCAGGTTTTTTGGTTAAGCTTTCTGTATTCAAGCGAATGAGCGACTGGCTGGATGAAAGACTGGCGCGCTTTATTCCGGGTTACAACGACCTGCGGAAAGAAACAGAAATTAATATCGGGATAGCCCCCAAAGAAGAGGTTTTTGAAACATGCCTAGTGCATACACAAGAGCATTGGAAGCCAGCTTACATAATCGATATTGCAGATAGCGGTGAGGCAACGGTATTTATTCCAGCGGCACCCACTTTTAATACCGGCCAGGTAGCAATAATCCCGGCAGATTCGTATAAAAAATTGCAAATCGACTCTAAGGCGCTTAACGAACATTTGATTAAACTAGGTAAAGGAATTGCAATTGCATAGCCTTGTTTATTCCGAAGCGATGCGCCGCTTATAAATACCACTCCACTATGAAAATACATACCTGCATTGCAGGTGACTTTAAAACACTGGCGATGTGGCCATGTTTTGTTTTTATACGCGCGCCAAAGGTGTAATCGGGCCGGTGTCTATTTAATCCTTGTATGCAAAATCGAGCTGAAACCTCAAACATCAGGTCTCACGGCTGATACCTAAAACCTGATACCTCATGCCTCACGGCTGAACGCTACTGCTTCACAACTTTCCACATCGCGCTTGTCCCTTCTTTTCTTTCATCAGATGCCCTTACTAAAAGCGTGTCATTGCTGTTTATGTTGCCAAATATTTCAATGCCTTTGTCTGTTGATAAACCCTGACTTACATCAACCCATAAGGCTTTGCCATCTTTTACTTTAATGACAAACTTTCGTTCCTGTGTTGTGGCGATGGCTGTTGGTGGTACAATAAAGGAATGGACATTTCTTTGCACATTCAGTTTTATATACGCAAATGAACCCGCTTTAATTAGGCCTTCGTTATTGTTATACCTGTACTCCCAAAGTTCTGTGCGTGTAGTTGCATCAATGCTACCACTCTTGCGCGCCAGTGTTGCGGTAAATGTTTTTTCAGGATAACCATCAATCCTGAACTGGTTTTCTTTTTGTGTGCTTCCTGTTGCTGTGTATAGCTCAGGTACTGCAACACGCAATCTTAATGTTTGCAGGTTCTCAATCGTAAAAATTTTTTGATCTGTTCCAACCAAAGCACCCCGATCAACATTTCTTGCAGTTATTATTCCTGAAAACGGTGCGCGTATCACCAGGTAACCTGCCATCTCTTTGTAGGATTGTGCAAGCTTACGCGCTGACTCGTATGAAGCACTGTCTGCTATATACTGATTTTTGCAGCGTTCAAGATCAACCGGAGCAACAATGCCCGCAGTCTTTGCCTGTGCCGCTTTTTTCATGCGTTCATACACATCAGTGCTGCTTATATATTTTGCTTTTGCCGTTGCAAGCGAGGCCTCGTATTCTGCATACTTTGTATTCAGTTCCGGTGCTTCAATTATTGCAAGTGTCTGGCCGCTTGAAACTTTATCTCCGATATCTACTTTTAAATCTTTTACATAACCCTGCACTCTTGCAGCAAGCTCAGCACGTTCAAGCGGAAGCAATTCAGCGGGTAACTCTATGCTTTTGGTTAAACCAGTATCATGAAGAATAAATACTGGTAGAGTGTCTGCTGTAATTGCTGCAGCCGTTGTCGCAGAAACCTGCTGCTGATCGTTGCACGAGTATAGGAATGCAACAAGTGCAACACAAATAAAATAGCGTGAATAAAAAATTGACATATTGATTTGCTTCATCAGTTTGTTTTTTTATGATCCATGCTGCCTAACATTATTCAGCTTCGGTTGCGTCGCACTCTTGTGCTTCACGCCTTACAGCTGCGATGCATAGCCGTTGTGTCTGACGATAGGCTTGCAGTATTGCCTTGCCGAATGAAGAACAGAACGTACAAGTGAGTGACACAACAAAAGCTCAATAGTAGCATTGGTGCCCGGTTCATTATTGTTTTTACTGTACTGTTGTTGCGCTTGCATGGTTGCTGCTGTTTATATCGTCAGGATCAAGTGATGGTGAAATGTATTTTTTGTTGCCTTTCGCATATTGATAAATATGTGGAAGAAAGAACAATACACTTAATGTAGAAAATAGCAAGCCGCCAATAACGGCAATGCCTAACGGCGCCGTTTGTCCGCTGCCTGCTCCAAGTCCTATTGCCATAGGAGCCATGCCGGCTATCATTGCAACAGTTGTCATGATAATCGGCCTGAAACGGTTTTCCGCAGCAGTCATATAAGCTCCCTGTGTGTCGCCCGCACGTCGCGTTGCTTCAGCGGACGTAATAAATAGTACGCAGTTAGCGATCGACACACCAACGGCCATTATGGTTCCCATGTAAGATTGTATGTTGAGTGTTTGACCGGTTATCAATAACAAAAGCAACGATCCCGCAGCAACAGCCGGTATGATTGATAGTGTTATTGCTGCGATAGTGAATGAACGGAAAAATACTGCCATCAACAGGAATATAACAACTATGGCAACCAACAGGCCTAAGCGGAGATTGTCCATTGTATCTTTCAACAATTCAGGCTGGCCGCGAAATAGGATCTTTGCTCCCTTGGGTAAAGGAGTTTTAGCAATGATGGTATTGATAGCGTTATAAATGCTTCCGGCATCCTTGCCCTCAATATTGGCAGTGATCGTGATGTATCGTTGCTGGTTAAGCCTGTCAAGCTCTCCGGGTATAGTTGTTTTTTTCCATGTGGCTAATTCAGACAATTGATGTAAGGCTCCATTGGCCGCAGCTACCGGAATCATTTCAATTTGACTGGTGTTGTTCATGCGATACTCGGGATATTGCGCCTGGACAATGTATGCTGTGCCCGATGCTTTATCCAGCCAATAGGAGGGGGCTGAAAAACGGCTTGAAGATGTTGCGATAGATGTGGACTTTGCAACCTGGTCTGCAGTAACGTTTAGCTGGCCCGCCTTTATTCTGTCAACATCCAGTTTTATAGCGGGATAATTTAAAGGCGTAGCTATTTGTATATCTTTTAGATAAGATAGTTGTTTTAGCTGCTGCAAAAGATTGGTTGCTGTTTGTTTGCCTTCTTCCAGGTTTTTATTTACAATAGCAATTTCTACAGGGTTGTTGGTGCCGAGGTTCAATACTTGTTCAGAAAGATCACCGGGCTCAAATGATATTGTTGCTGAAGGAATATTTTTTTGAACCGCTTGCCTTATCCGTGTTTTAAACTGATCGAGGTTAACACTGCCCGGCCTTAACCTGATTTTAGTGACAGATTCATGCGGACCGCTTGTCCACAAGTGAATATAATTCACAGGAAAGCTTGGTGGCTGTGTGCCCACGAAGGCCGATGTGATCTGTACATTATCCTTTCCGGCGATCGAATCAATCATCTGTAACAAAGTACGTGTGGCATCTTCGGTTCGTTCCAGTCTTGTGCCCGTTGGCAATCTCAATCTTACCTGGCTTTGTCCTGTATCTACGCGTGGAAATAATTCATTGCCTGTAGATTTGAAAAGTATAATAACAAGCGCAACAGATACAAACAGAAAAATACAGCTTAACAAGGCCGGTTTTGCTTTCAGGCGTTTACCACGTTCAACATAGGTACTGCGAAGACGAATGAAGAAATTGTTTGAATGTTTTTTTTCATTCGCACTTAACTGGTCTTTGATCCACCAATTGGATAAAACAGGAACAAAACTTTGTGAAAGAAGATAAGAAGCGATCATAGCAAACCCAACGGCGAGTGAAAGTGGTACAAACATGGCTTGCGGAACGCCACTCATAAAGAGCGATGGCACAAATACGGCAAGTATGCTAAGAAGGATAAGTAATTTGGGAAAAGCAATTTCCATAGCTGCATCTGCAATAGCGCGTGCCCTGGATTTACCAACTTCCATATGCCGGTGAATATTTTCAACAGTAACAGTTGCTTCATCTACCAGAATGCCAACGGAAAGCGCCAGCCCTCCCAATGTCATGATATTGATAGTTTGGCCTGCAAGGTAGAGGAGTACTGCTGAACTAAGCAGTGCAAGAGGAATGGTTAAAACTACGATGAGCGCGCTTCGTCTGTCGCCAAGGAATAACAGTACAACAAGCCCCGTAAGAAATGCGCCGAGGCCACCTTCAAATAGTAAATTCTTAATAGCATTGATAACGTAACCTGACTGATCAAACTCGTACGACACTTTAATATCTGGGGGTATGGCCGCCTGCATGTCTGGCAGGGCCGCCTTCACATTTTTTACTACATCCCATGTAGATGCATCTGCTCTTTTTGTAACGGGTATATAAACGGAACGCTTGCCATTGATAAGTGCGTAGCCGCTTGTAACATCAGCGCCTATACTTACGGTGGCGATATCTTTTACATATACGGATGGCCCTGAACCTGGCAGCAGCGGCGTGTTTTGCAGATCCTGCAATGTTTCTACCACGCTATTCTGCGGTGTTATGTAAGTGCTGTCGCCAATGCGTACGTTGCCAGCCGGGCTTATGCTGTTTGTTTTAACAAGTGCCTGCACTATTTCGTCTGGTGTAAGATGATAGCTTCTTATTTTATCGGGATCAAGTGTAACGAGCACGGTTTTCTGATTGCCACCAAATGGTGGTGGCGCAGAAACGCCCGGCAGTGTCGCAAACATGGGCCGCACCCTGAATAATGCGAGGTCTGATATTTCGCCCAGCGGCCTGTTGTCGCTGCTAAATACAAGCTGCCCTACGGCCACGCTGCCTGCATCAAACCGAGTAATAAACGGAGGAACGGTGCCTTGCGGCATAAAGGCCCTTGAGCGGTTAACATATCCCACAACTTCTGCCATTGCCTGGCTCATATCAGTGCCTTCATTAAATTCAATTTTAATGATCGCTGCGCCCTGCACCGATTTTGAGTCTACATATTTTACACCGGTAATGTATAGGAAATGATACTCATAGTAAGACGTAATAAACCCTTCCATTTGTTCTGGAGAAAGGCCGCCATAAGGCTGTGCAACATATACCGTAGGAAGGCCAAGTTTAGGAAAGATGTCAATTTTGGTATTCCTGATGGCCAGCCATGAAAAGAACAAAATGCCCAGTACGGATACCATCACGCCAATAGGATTTCTTAATGCAGCCTTAATCAACTTCATATCATTATTTCAGTTGTGAAAGAAAAATATCCAGGTTGCCTTTGGCTATGGCTACCCTCAATAATGATCGCCAGAGTTGCAGATGCGCATTAGCGTTATTCAGTTCGGCTTTAACAAGGTCGTATTGCGCCTGTTCAAGCCTCGTGTAGTCTATCAATCCATGCTCATAGCTGATGCTTAAACCCTGGTAAACGTCCCTTGATGCTTTTAGCAAGGCAGGTGTTTTATCTGTTATTTGTACATCTTTTTCATATTGTTGAATTGCGGCCTGCGTTTGAGTAGAGATGTCTCTATCCGCTTGTTGTAAACTTGCTTCTCCGGCCTTCAGTAAAAGATTGTATTGTCTTTTCTGGATGTTTATTTTGCTGAATTGTAATACAGGGAAATTCAACTGAAGGCCGATGCCTGCATTGGTACGTGAGAATTGAAAGCCATCCGCTTTATTGATATTACCGGTTGCATCAACTCCCGATGCCCTTGTATACACATTCCCCCATATATCAAGTTGAGGAGCAAATAATTTTTGTAACTGTTTTAGTTCCGCAGCTGTTGTTGCCTGCCTTGTTGAAATGGTTTGGTACAAAGGGTGGGTTAAATGATTTGCAGTGTCTGTTGATAATTGTAATTGTGCTGAAAAAGCAGTGTCGGTTAATGTTATTTTACCGGTGTCTTCAGGTATGCCTGTCAGGTTTCGAAGGCTCGTCATCTTATCGATGTATACTTTTTCTGTTTCGAGAAGATCTATTTCTCCTTGTGTTATTGCTGCCTGAAACTGCACCGTGTCGATGCCTTGTTTCAGGCCCGCAGATGCAAGAACGAGAGATTGGCCGAGGCCTGCTTTGTTACGATCAATTCCCGCCTTGATAGTATTCATTACCTGCGTTGCATAAACAGCGTCCAGGTATACATTCAATGTGCTGTATTGATAACGGAACAGTTGTTCGTTGTATAATGCATTGGCCTCCTTGAAAGCGGCTGTGGCTTTTTCAACTGCGGCATTACGCTGGCCGAAGGTAAACGGGTTCCATTTAACGATTGTGCCCAATGCTGAGCCGGGCACAAAATTCATTTCGTTCGTTGGAGATGGCGGCCCGCTGATAGGAAGCAGGAAACCCGGATAACTCATGCCTGTTATATTGTTGAATGTGGCACTGTTTAACTGGTAACCTGCATTCATTTCAGGAACCATGCTGTTTTTTGCAAGCGCGATATTCTCTTTACTTGCAAGCGCCTGTTGCCTGTATGCTTCCAATTGAGGGAGATTGGCTTCCACACGTTTAAGTGCGTCTTTAAGCGAAAGATTGACCTGTTGGCCGAAGGCCGCGGAAAAAGAAAATACATATGCTATTAGGAAAAACTTCCATGATCTTGCCGCAATTAACATTTGGTATAGTCTGTTATCCTACAAACCTAGTGGAGGATTTTGGAGACATTTGGGATTAGCGGTTTAAGTAAGAGATGCGAATACAAAGTACGATTTACGAATTACGAAGTACTCAAATTTTAGCTTGTAACGCGTATTCATTCCGTTCGCTAAACCAAGGATATCCTAAACCTAAAGCCTTAAACTTTAAACCTGATACCTGCAACCAGATACCTGACACCTTATACCACCTCACTTCCAAACTCCACCCTCAGACTATGCCACCCATCTTCATATATATAATTTGGTTTGAAGCCATTTATCTGGCAGATCTGTTTTACGAGTGCTAATCCAAGACCGGTAGATTTTGCTGTGTCATTTCCTTTGCTAAAACGGCCGAATAGTAATTGAGGATCTTTGAAGATTGGAGCGCCCGTATTGCAGATAGATAAACTGTCAGGACTGAGGTCGATCTCCACACTTCCGTTGGTTATGTTATGAACGATTGCATTTTTTATAAGGTTGCCAATAAGTATTTCCATCAATGACGGGTTGGCTGTAATAAATGTTTGTTCTGGCGCTGATATGTGAATCTTTGGAAAGTCTTCCGGGTATTGAAGGTGATAATTGTTGATCGAGTTATCTATCATTTGCCTCAGGTCAACCCGTTGCTTTACCGGGAACTGATTGTTTTCAATTTTAGCGAGCAATAGAAGGCTTTTGTTCATCTGGCTCAGCCGGTCATTTGCCTCAGTAATATCGCAAAGCAGTGATGCTGTTTCTTCTGTTATATTCTGTTGATTGATTAAGAGCTCGAGTTTAGAACGAATGACAGCGAGCGGGGTTTGTATCTCATGGCTGGCATTCTCTACAAATTGCTTTTGGTTTGTGTATGCGTTGCTGTTCCGTTCTACTAATGTTATAAGCGCCTTGTTTAGTTCGTTGAATTCCGCGATGCCTGTCTCCTTATCAAGCGTCAGCGGTTTGTTTTGTGTTATATCATATACGGCAAGCTGGTTCATTGTCTTGCGGAATGGTTGCCACAGCCTGCCGGAAGTTTTCCTGTTGATATAAATGATCACAATAAACAGCAAGCCAAGAATACATGCTTCTATCAAAAATACTTTTATAATCAGGTGCCCTATTTCTGTTGAAGATACATAGGTGGTCAGTTGGTATTTTTTTCCATTTGCGAAAAATTGGTCGGTGAGAATGGCAAAAGGTAGATGCTGTTGTGTGGCGGCGTCCAGAAAGGATGTATCTCTTACTTTGTTTAATATGCCTGCTGGTAAATTTGCCTGTTCGGTAATGGTATATTCTCCGGGCACATTCATCGGCATTGTTGGATTATTGCGAAAGGCGTCTTCTATGTGCGCCTGCGTAAGCAAAAGCTGTTTTTCCTGCATATGCCGCGCCTGCATGCGCATGAGGAAATAAAATAACACGCAACTGCCCAGCAGTACAAGTGCTAACCTGTTAAACAGGAAACCCGTGTTTTTTTGTTGAAGTGTACTGCTCATTCAATTATTTTATAGCCTAATCCGTAAACTGTTTGTATCATGTCGCCCACGCCTTTGTCCTTCAATTTACGCTTAAGGTTTTTGATATGAGAATAGATAAAGTCAAACGATGAAAGATCATCTGATTCATGACCGAGGAGGTGTTCGCAAATGGCTCTTTTGCTGAGTACCTTGTTCTTGTTTGTGATTAGGAAGACCAACAGATCAAACTCTATTCTTGTGAGGGATAATAGTTCATTGTTAGCGAAAGCAGTGCGGGAATGAATTTGCAAACGAATGTTACCAAATTGCAGTTCACTCACGCCATTACTATATTTTCTCCGAAGCAAAGCTTTGATGCGTGCATTCAGTTCGGGAAGATGAAAAGGTTTGGTAAGGTAGTCATCTGCACCAAGCGTCAATCCGTTAATTTTATCATCGAGCGAGTCGCGCGCGGAAATAATGATCACGCCGTCTTCTTTTTTTTCTTTTTTCAGATTGCGCAATAGTTCAAGGCCGCTGCCTCCTGGCAAGTTAATATCCAATATAATGCAGTCGTAATCAAAATCTTCCA
The DNA here is from genome assembly GCA_048498555.1 of Bacteroidota bacterium. Lineage (GTDB taxonomy): Bacteria > Bacteroidota > Bacteroidia > Chitinophagales > Chitinophagaceae > Danxiaibacter. The sequence goes on along the minus strand of JBEHXT010000026.1, from coordinate 11,097 downwards.
GCCTTGTGAGCCCGTCGTAATAATTATCGACGCCTTCGCATAGAAATTCTTCTTTGCGAAAATAATCCAGCATGCTTTTTAGCAGGCTTATCTCGTCTTCTATAATCAATACTTTCATGTGCTAATGCGAAGCTATCTGCAAATTTTGGAGAAATTTAGAAAAAAAATCCGATTGAGCTTTTTCTAATAAAAGACAGGTTGGTACAGCACTAAAAGGCTGCAGGATTTATACATTCGCGAAACCATCGCAAGCAAAATCCTGCCGCATTATTGTTTAGTTGCCGTTCAGCTAATAGCTTATAGTGGAGACTGCCTTCTCAATTTAATAATATGTAAGTGCCTCATCTATTTTTGATCACTGATGCTGAATTGCCGCGAATTTCCATCTCTTGAAAAGTTGATTTTTACACCGGGCTTTTTCAGATACTTTGCTTTTAATTTTTGAAACAATTCTGCAGTTTGTTGTTTGCCGTTTACAATCAAACTCTCAGATGAGAACTGCAGAGAGCGCAGATCATTTTTGCTGGAGATTACTTTTTCACTGATCAGATCATTTGTAAGTGCTTCAAGTAATTTTCTATCTTCCTCGGCGTGTTTGCGATCTATTTCGGCCTGCGCCCGGTCGTGATCTGCTTGTTTCCTGTCTTCATCAGCGCGCATCCTGTCCTGTTGCGCTTGTTCGCGATCCCGCGCTGCTTTTTGCATATCGAGCTCCGCCTGTTCGCGGTCTTTTTCGGCGCGCTCGCGGTCTTTGTCAGCCTGCGCCCTGTCCAGGTCGGCCTGGTGCCTGTCTTTGTCTGCCTGCTGTCTGTCAACTTCGGCCCGGGCTCTGTCTTTATCCGCTTGTTCTCTGTCGCGCTTTACCTGGTCAAGAATTTTCTTTACCATTGGCTCATACTTGGAGTATTCTTGTTCCGGGATCTTTTTGCCATCAATTGTAAGGTCTGTTATCTTTTCATTTTTCAATTCAATTTTATACAATGAGCCATTCCTGTTAGTTGTGATATGTTCAACTGCATCGTCGTTTGGATCAGATTCGATCGTAAGAAAACTTTTATCGTTGCTGTTTAATTGCGTGGTTTTTGTTCCCTTTGAAGTATTTGTTTTTGTTTGTGCCTGGGCGTTCAGTGATAGCAAGGCTATCGCAAGGGCTGCTAAGCTGGCAGCCATAACATTTGTTTTCATTTCCTTTTTGATTTTAATATTGAGCAAGAACTACCTGTTCAGCTTGCAGTAAATTTTTATACGTTTATTGTAAATGATTATCAACATCGCCGGTAATAAATAATGCATGCGACATGGTGATTGCGTCCGGGTTATTGCAATCCTTTTAATCAGTCATGATTTTAGTATTTGCCAAACGATCATCCGGCATCAAATAGAGTAGTACATAAAGTGCGCATCTTTATAGTTCTACTGAAGTTGCCGGTGTTTTATGTTGTCGCGGTAGTGTTTTATTTTTGTTGTTATTTTGAGAAGCTTCGAAAGCCTGTCGCCTGTCAAGGTCAGCCTTAGCCCTGTCTTCATCTGCTCTCGCTCTGTCAAGGTCTGCTTGCTGCCTGTCTTTTTCTGCTTTTTCGCGGTCTTTTATTGATTGCTCAAGATCGCGCGCGGCTTTTTGTCTATCCACGTCAGCCATCGCTCTGTCAACCTCTGCTTGTTGTCTGTCTTTCTCGGCTTGAACGCGATCTTTATCAGCCTGGGCTGCATCTGATAAAATCAGTGTATGGCCATTTTGTGTAAGCACCAGCTGTTTTTCATATTCATATATTTGAGGGTCATCTGGTTCGTTTGGCTCTTCAGTTTTGCTATCATCTCCGAGGTTCTTTGTTTTGTTTTTTTGAAGATACTCAGCTGCTTCGGAACGTTTTTCTTTTTCTCCAGGATGTTGTTTCAAAATTTCAGCGTCGCTGACAATGATGTTTTTAGTCTTTTCTATTGGTGTTGCCGTAGCCACTACTGGCGATATAAACCCTTTGATGTTTTGGGGAGCGTCCGTTTTGCTTTTGCCTGCTATGCCCGCTAAAACAAAACACGCGCAAATGCTTATTGCAAAGAATATTTTTTCATGAAGGCTTAAAGAATTATTCCTGTTGTAAGTAATGCGCATCACACGCTGTACAAGTTGTTTTTTTGTTCCGGGAAATGCAGTCGTATAAGAAGATCCGTATAACGAATGTTTGGTGAAATTAACCAGTGCCTCAACAAACTGTTTCCTTGAATTTGTTTGCGCCAGCGCAATATCATCACAGCAATGTTCTCTTTCCCGTTTAAGAACAGACGAAACCCACAGAAAACCCGGATTGAAAAAGAAGATGGTTTGCATCAGCTGTTGAAAAATATTTACCAGGTAATCATTGCGGCGGATATGTGCCAGTTCGTGCAACAGTACTGCTTCAACCTGGTCTTGTGGCAAATGATTGAGCAGGCCGATCGGCATATAGATCACAGGTTTTAAATGGCCTATCACAACGGGCACTTTAGTGATGGCCGACTCCATTAAAACAACTGTTCTTTGTAAGTGTATTTTTTTTGACAGGCTGGTTAATGTTGCCTGCCATTTAGGTTCCGGTGTTGAAAGATGGTGCTTTTGTACCCGATGTATGAAAGTAAAGCCAATGCTGATCTGTATGCACTTTAACAGAAAAACAATAAACCATGCAAGTACAATTGTATTGGCGTTAACAGTGCAGAAAAACAGCAACTTATCCATCAAATGAGTTACGCCTAGCTGGTTAAAAATGCTCGCGGCATTGTTGGTGAAGGGGTCTGATTCTGTGTGAGAAACTAAATAGCGCTCATAAGCGAGGGATTGGAAGAAGGTATAGAAGCAAGTGATTAAAAAGATAAAAAATAAAAAGCTGACGATATTATACCTGACTGCCGGTTGTTTTTTTCTTGTAAAAAGTATGACCAACGATGTGGCGATGCAAAGCAAAAGCCCCTGCCATAAAGAGTGAAGAAGCATTTTGGAGAATGCCCGTGCCAGCAATTCAATCGATAATGATGTTAATAAGGTTGTCATACAGTTTGATTGTTATTTTGTTTCATCAAGCTTATGAAGCATCTCTTCGATGACTTTTAATTCTTTCGGTGAAGTTTTTTCGTTGCCCATTAACGCCGTCATCAGGCTTTTTACCGAGCCTTCATACATGTTGTCGAGAAACTTGCTCAGCGCATTCCCTTTTGTTTTCTTTTCTTCCAGGGCTGCACTATATATATGTTTCATGTTTGTTTCGTCGCGATTCAATAATCCCTTTTCCGTCATCGTCTGCATCAGTTTCAGGGTCGATGTGTACTGGATATTTCCTTTTTTTTCTGTAAGAATATCATGCACAAAACGAACGGTAGAAGGGCCGTGTTGCCATAAGATTTGTAATACATCCATTTCAGATTTAGCCGGAACAGGATCCACTGACACAGACTGATTCTTTTGTTTCATAAATCTAAGGTACGATAAAAAACGTACGTTGATATATTTAGGTGATTTTTTTTGATTTTTCTTGATGAGCGGTAAAAAGCTTACTATCACGGAGGCAAGGCGAGTGAACGATACACAACGATTTTTTTGCAACGAAGGCACAAAGTGAGTTAAGTAGTACGAAGTTTTTTAAGACGCGCAAGCGCGGATAAGGGCATAAAGCTGTTGCCCTCAATGTGCCTTCGCTAAAGAAAACGTAAAACGTACAATGTAAAACTTACAACTTGCACCACGCTGCGCCGTCGCCTCGTAGTGTTCGCCGCGAGAAATATACACCATGCGCCATTTTTTTTTGCTTAGAAAAACGTACAACGTAAAACTTACAATTTGTACCACGCCGCGCCGCTGCCTCGTAGTGTTCGCCGCGAGAAATATCCCTGACTGTCGCCAGTTCTTCGCTAAGAGCAACGTAGAACATACAAACTATAACTTCCAACTCTCCCGGTTATGGCATTGTTATTGAGTATCGAAACCTGAAACCTGCAAAAATGAAATTTAAAAAGATGTTAGTTCCGGCGTTGAAAAAAATTACATGTATTCGCTTGTTTATAGTCGTTGTTATTTATAGCCTCTTTACTTGCTTTTCAGCAGATGCTTCTGCACAAACCGGCCAGCGTTATATGCGTATCGCGCGGATTGTTGTAGACTCTTCTCAATTGGATGATTATAAAACTGCTTTGAAAGAAGGAATGGAAATTGCTGTTCGCACAGAGCCGGGCGTACTTTCATTATATGCCGTATATGACAAAGATGAGCCTACGCACATTACTGTATTTGAAATATACCTGGATGAGGACGCTTACAAAGCTCATATTCAAACAACGCACTTCAAAAAATATAAAAGCACTGTTCAGAATATGGTGAAGTCGTTGGAGCTTTCAGATGTTACCCCAATAGCGCTTGAGGCCAAATCCAAGCTATAATTTTCATCACATCATATAAATAAAACAAGGCTCCGTTACGAGCCTTGTTTTATTTATATAAATGATTGCAAAGAAAAAATTAGTCTTTTCTGTCTGTTCTCCTCGTTGTCATTTTCCATTATCAACTTTCAATTGTCAAATAAACGAAGCCTGAACGTATTGCGACAGCTTGGTTTATTGCTGTGTTGCCCAGGCTAGCCCGTCAGGATTAGGCCCTACATCTATTTTGCCGGTAATCTCCAGCGATTTAAGATCTATCACCGCAACGTAATTGTCGGCCGACGTAGCAACAAACACTCGCGTTCCATTGGGATCCATCTGAATGCCGGCTGCTCCACGGCCCAGTTTGATTCGTTTTACTTCCTTGTGCGATTTGGTGTCAATAATGGTCAGGTCACCTGTTTGCAGGCTTGAGATAAATGCCATTTTGCCATCCGGTGTAAACTTGAGGCGGTTTGCACCAACTACTTTTGCATCAATCTTTCCGCCGGCTTTATTGCTGGTCAGGTCTACTATCGAAATGATGCCGTTCTCTCCGGAAGCTGTCCATAGTTCTTTTCCATCTGGCGTTACATCAAAACCTTCCGATCCTCTTTCGCTGGGAACCACCGTATGGATCCATTCCTGGCGCGGCCTTGCTCCGGGAGGAGCGGAGTTGCCGGGCTTCATGGTTGAATCAACAAGAATACTCACTGTGCCTGAAGAAATATTGGTTGTGTAAATGCGCTTTAAATCGTTGGACACATAGATCATGTGCGTTCTGTCCTGGCCTGTCCCCATGCTCCAGTCAAGTTTATCCGTTGCCGGGTCATAGCGGCCAATCGCTTTAGAACCTTCTGCAGAAAACCACGCTTTGCCATCAATGAAAACAATTCCATGCGGGCCGAACAATGGCCTGGTGTCAATATTTTTCAGTGGTTTTTGCGCCACGAGGTCAATCACATTCAATTCATGCAGGCTTCCTCCGCCATAAATCGTCACATAGGCCGTCTTTCCGTCTGTTGATGCAATTACTTCGTGCGGGTCGCTTCCCACCGGAATGCGTGCAAGCACCTTGAGAGAAGCAGGGTCAACAATTGCAAGCGTGTGATCTCCTTTTGACAATGCCAGCAGCGATTGACTTGGCGTGGATTGTGCGCACGCCTGCGTTGCAAGGCTGATACACATTACAATGAAAGCGGCCAGCGAGAAAAGGCTGCCTGTTTGATACGTTGATTTTTTCATGAGATGATGTATTTGAAGTAGGAGTGAATATGGAGCTCGTTACTATTAGTCTCGTTGATTGCTGTTTGTTTTTTAAAATACGAAATATGTTTTCTTTCTCAAAAAACATGTCACTTTAATTGTTGGTTTGCCGATAAATAAGCCGCTTCACCGGATAAATGGATATGTGTGCCCAATAGTCGTGAAATGATGGATGGGAATTGACGGGATTGCTTAAATTTAAGTTATATACAAACCAGTATGGAAAACATCAAAAAAGAAGACATCAAGCAAGAAGTGTTTGACCTGTATGATGACTATGCGCACAGCCGCATTGACCGGCGCGACTTTGTACAAAAACTTTCTGTGTATGCAGTTGGCGGCCTAACAGTAACATCCCTCATGAGTTTTCTGATGCCGGATTACCAGGGAGGTATCCAGGTAAAGGCCGATGATCCACGCATTAAATCCGAGTATGTAAACTATCCATCGCCCAAAGGAGGCGGCACAATAAAGGCGTTGCTGACAATGCCGACAAATGCAAAGGGCAAGTTGGGTGGCGTTGTTGTGGTTCATGAAAACCGGGGCCTAAACCCGCATATTGAAGATGTAGCCAGAAGGGTAGCCCTTGCGGGATTTGTGTCCATCGCGCCTGATGCGTTAACACCACTGGGTGGTTATCCCGGGGATGATGATAAAGGCCGTGAAATGCAGAGCAAGCGTGATAAGAATGAAATGCTGGAAGATTTTATAGCGGCATTTGGTTACCTGAAAGATAGTAAGGATTGTAATGGCAAGGTAGGAGTTGTTGGCTTTTGCTTTGGCGGATGGATCGCCAATATGATGGCCGTTCGCATTCCGGATCTTTCTGCCGCTGTTCCATTCTATGGTACACAACCTGCTGCTGAGGATGTGCCAAAAATTAAAGCGCCGTTGTTGTTGCATTATGCAGGACTGGATACGCGTGTAAACGAAGGCTGGCCTGCTTATGAAGCAGCACTAAAAGCAAACAACAAGGAATATACAGCCTATGTTTATGATAATGTAAATCATGGGTTCAACAATGATACAACTCCGCGGTACGATAAAGCTGCAGCTGACCTGGCCTGGAAACGCACGATTGATTTCTTTAAAGCGAAATTGAGCTAACTATGAGTGTAACGCTGTGTCTGCTCTGAGCTCTCTGTGTAACTATAATTGCTAATGGTATTGAATAAGAATTATGGTTGCTCGGAGAAATATAAAAAGAAGACACAGCGTTACACAGAGTTTTTTCTGCAAGGTAATTTGAAACTCGCACCGGCATCCTCACCTCGATGATAGAATTTGGTTAACCACAATCAAAAATAGCATGACAGGTCTTTTCATTAAGAGCTGGCTGCCATCAATTCATTGCCGTCTGCTTTAGCTGACGGACACTGATTGATTTTTTAAACCGGGCTTTAGCCACAAAAAAAGGGAAGTGTGGCTAAAGCTATCTTCAATTAGTTTCGTTTACCGTCAGCTAAAGCAGACGGCAATGAACATAAATCCTTCAATCCATCATTGGCGCGGTAGGAGAGGTATCTGAACTTCGATCTGGTTATGTTTGAAAATGAGTTTTCCGCTAATGTTCAGTCTCCCTGTTTAATGATCCTTTATATTTATAGATGAAGCAGATTGTCTTAATCCTTACTACACTCGTTTGGAGTTTTATGGCAACGGCGCAAAAAAACAGCTTTGCTTCAATCGATTCATTGGTGAAAAATGGAGTGTATCGTGGAATTAATGCGCCGGATGAAGTTCATTCTGATAATGCAGGGGCTACTATTCTTCGGATTTTTGTTGTAGACGATTCCGTTAAAGTAAGCTCTTTATACGCGTCCGGCTTGGGGTATGATTATACCAATGAGAGGCACCTGGTAAAATCACTGAATCAAAAATTACGTGGGCAAATTCCCGTCGCTTACGATGTGATCATCCCTCTGTTTTTTCATTACAACGATGGTGTTGAATATGCGCCATCAGAGGAGGTGCAAATGGAAGTAAATAAGAAAATTAAAAAATTGAAACGTAATTACCGGGTTTTGGAAACTGCAACTTTGACCACTATCCTGACTCATATTCATCGTGCTCCGAATCCATCTCCTGTTATAGTCAGGGAGAACGAATAATCGATCATAAAGTGTCTTATCGACGCATTTGCAGCCTGGCAACTAGCTTTTTGGTGCAATGCCATCTACCCTTAAAATAAATAATGCTTACCCACTTCTGGTAATGCTCAGTCTTGCCGTCCCTTTACGTGAGCTTCCCGAGTCACTCGGCCATTCTGGTAATTGAATTATAGCTTACAGTTGTTAGGAGTTATTCATCTCAAACACCTGAATTTATCGGCTAAAAAAAATACATCAGGGCAATTTTTTTATTATATTTGGATATGTACGAATGTGCATACATAGTATACCTTTTTAACGCCAACATGTCCTGTTTATGAAAGAAAAAAAGTATTGCTTGCTCCTATAATTTGCAGTGTTCCCTTAGTTCAGTCCAGTTGCTATTCGATTTTTCACGTAAACGGCATTTTGCGGCGCCCTCTAATTTGGAAGAAGGACGCTTGCAATGAACTTCGCCGGCTTAAAAAAAGATTTAAGAAATTATCAAATCGAATGTGTTTGAACTTTATTACGATTTACTAAAAAAAATATAGGAAGAAAAATAACACAATTTTAAATTTATTCTTACATTCACATATGTAGGTATGTATGAACATACTGAATAAACGATTGAAAGTGTAGCCGATCTGATAAGCCCCTTATTCAGCAGTGAAAAAATGAAAGTAATTGAGCCCGTGAGGTTTTGCCGTACATCCTAACAAACGCCTTCATAGACAAAGAAGCAACCATTACGACCATATGATCAATAACAAAGGCCCGTGACAGCTATCATGGGTAAATAGCGATTTGCTAAAAGGTCAACGACCTTGGATTCAATTTTTTAGTTAACAATTACTTGCTTTTATGAAATCAAATCTACTGCTGAACATTGGCTACAAGACGAGGTATGCACTTTGTCTGACTGCCCTGCTCAATTTTTCGGCCACAGACTTATTGGCGAAAGACAAGGATCCGGTATTCGGTTATGAGGCCGAAAAAGATATAATGATTACCGGACAAATAACCGGTGAAAACGATGTTGCACTGGCTGGCGTTAACATCATGGAAAGAGGGACCAGTAACGGCGTGTTTACTGACAAAGACGGAAAATTTTCAATAAGACTTAAAGACAAAAACAGCACTATTTTAATTTCTTATGTGGGGTATTCCATAAAAGAAATAAGAGTAGGCTCACAAACAAGCTTTAATGTAAAGCTAGAAACTATTTCAAAAGATCTTGATGATGTTGTGGTGGTTGGTTACGGTACGCAAAAGAGATCAGAGCTTACCAACGCAGTTGTCCAGGCAAGCGGTAAGGACCTTAAAAAGACCAACTCTATCTCGCTCTCTAATTCCCTGTCAGGCAGAATGGCGGGTGTATTTGTAAATCAAAGAAGTTCAGTTCCCGGTTTTGATGATGCGCAGATCCTGGTAAGGGGCGCGAATACTTACCGCAACAGCTCTGCATTGATCGTTATCGATGGAGTTGCGAATGCTGATCCCGATGGCCTGAACCGCTTAGATCCAAACGATATAGAATCTATTTCTGTGTTGAAAGATGCGTCAGCTGCTATTTATGGTGCGCAGTCAGCAGGTGGTGTTATCCTGGTAACAACCAAACGCGGTAAAACAGGAAAACCAACATTCGACTTTATTACCACTCAGTCATTCAACTCACCAACGATGAAGATCAAATCTGCAGACGCATTTCAATACATGCAGGTGTTGAATGACAGAAGAGCACTGGAAGGTACGCCTCCTGACTTTCCCGATGAATTAGTAAATGAATTCAAAACCGGTAAAAGAAGGCCCGAAAACTGGTATGATGCGTTGGTTGACCCGCCTGCAAAACAAGCCAGATACTCTCTTACCATGAGAGGCGGTACTGATAGAGTTAAGTATTTCCTGTCGCTTGGAACTGCAAACCAGGGAGGCATTCTTCGTGGCGACGACAAGACCAGGTTGAAACAATACAATGTAAGAAGCAATGTTGATGTTTCTGTGACTAAAGATTTAGACGTTGGCCTGGATATTTCGTACAGAGAGAAATACACACAAACTCCTCAGGGTGGCCCTGGCGGATCAATAGAAGCTTTTGCAACTACCAGCCCCTTACAAGAAGCTTATATAGGTGGTGATTATCGTTACCCAGGTGAGGGTTGGTCGCAGCTGAACCCTGCAGCAAGGCTTCTCAGCCCCGGATACCGTAAATACACAGCAGATGTTGCCAGTGGGACGCTTAGATTTAAATACAACATTCCGTTTGTAAAAGGACTGGCTTTAGACGGATTTGCTTCCCTGGTTAAAACAACCAACTATAACAAGAGTTTCAACTGGACATGGTTTTACTTTGAAAGAGTTCCAAACTCAGATGACATCATAAAAAAACAATCAAGAACCGTAGAGGATATCGGATTGAAAGAAGAATTCTATCAAAGCCAGAGAGTTACCGGGAACTTAAAACTTTCTTACAACACGGTTATAAACAAAGACCACAAGATCAGCGTGTTTGCGTCTTATGAACAAATGGACTATAAAGACAATAATTTCTGGGCACAACGTCTCGGGTACGATTCTTATATGATCGATCAATTATTTGCCGGTAGTAAAAATCCTGCAAACGGAAGTAACTCAGGTACAGCGTCCGAGTCTTCCCGCCAAAACTATTTTGGCCGTGCAAGCTACGAGTACCAGGGCAAATACCTTCTTGGATTTAGTGCCAGGTATGATGGCTCGCCTATTTTCCCTAAAGAAACACGCTTCGGCTTTTTCCCACAGGCTTCTGCTGCATGGGTAGTTAGCAAAGAATCTTTCATGCAAAAAAGCGCCTTCAGCAATTTAAAAGTGAGAGCATCTTGGGGCCAGTTGGGTAACGACAGGGTAAATCCATTCCAATACATCGGAGCGTTTGGTTATTCTCCGGGATGGGTTGTTGACGGCGTTGACGTAAGTGGCATTGCAGCGACAACAACTCCTAATCCAAATATTACCTGGGAGGTGAGTGAAAAAACAGACCTTGGTTTAGAGCTTGGCTTCCTGAATAACAAATTAACCTTCGAAGCTGATGTTTACAGAACAAGAACAAAAAACATCCTTGGCCAAAGGCAGGCTTCAATTCCTACATACACAGGGTTAGCGCTTCCTGATGAGAACATTGGCAAAATGGACAGCCGTGGCTTTGATTTCCAGGCAGGATACAAGACGAATATTGGCAAGGTGAACATGGCCATCAACGGTAATGTTTCTTATTCTGAAAACAAGATCATCTATTTTGATGAAACGCCTCAGGCAGAACCTTACCAGAAATTAGAAGGCAAGCCACTTAACTCAACTTTAGTATATAAGGCGATAGGTATTT
>JBEHXT010000025.1:0-74772 GCA_048498555.1 Bacteroidota bacterium | reverse complement strand
CAATAAAAAAATGGCATCAGCAACATCCTCTTAAAGAACATTTTTTATGCCCTACACCTACATTTTGTATTCAGCAAAAATCGACAAGTATTATATCGGTGCGTGCACTGATATGCAGCGTCGACTATACGAACATAACATCGGGCACTCCAAGTTTACAAAAGCGGGAACCCCATGGATGATTGTCTACACTGAAGAGTTTGATACATCGTTGCAAGCAAAACAACGAGAGTTACAAATCAAAAAAATGAAGTCAAGAAAATATATCGAAGGATTGATCTCATCAAGATAGAGCATCCCGATTTTTAATCGGGAGAGCCCCTGGGTTCGAGTCCCAGCGGGATCACTGAAAAAGCCTTCTTTTCGAATAGAACTGAAGGCTTTTTTATTTGCGGTAACTAATCTTACAAGCCGCTAAAATTTCATAACCAGCAGGATCAATTGAATTAATCATTACTACCTGTAAAGACTACATACTTATTCTTTTTCTATTATGCATCAGGAATTACTGGCTCTACAAGTTTCATTAACTTTTCCAATGATTCCTGCCAGCCCAGATAGCACATTTCAGCAGGGATAGCAGACGGAATTCCTTCTTGTGTAATTTTTATTTCCGTTCCAGCAATAGTTTTCTTAAGCCATACAGAGGTAATCATTTCTCCTGGCAGATTAGGGTCATCAAACTTGTCGGAGTATTTCAAAAACTCGTTAGGCTTAAGCTCTATGTACGCACCTCCGAATGAATGGCTATTCCCGGTTGAAAAATTCTGGAATGACATTCTAAAAGTTCCGCCTACTTCTGCATTCATTTGATGAACCGTACAGAGAAATCCATAAGGCGGCAACCATGAGGCTATTGCCAGCGCGTCTGTAAACGCACGATAAACTTTTTCCGGAGAGGTTTTAAGCATTCTGTGTAATGAAACGCTGTTTGACATATGACATGTTTTTATTCCTACTCGTTTGGCTTTTCGGTTTCGCCCGTTTTTAAAATGGTTGCTGCTCCATTTTCATTTATTCCAATTGTACTTCAATTTATTTTGACACAACAAAGATGGCAGTAAAATTGGATTCACATAGAGGTGATATAAGACAAGTCAAGGGCTATTTGCGACCGATATCAATTCACTTTCCCTTGCGAAAACACCTTTTCACCACCTCCTGCCTTCTGATTTAAATTATTCATGCAATAACTGTGCAGAAGACTCTTACTGATAGTGCCACCATCAAAAGCTTCTGCTACTAAAAAGTAAATTATATTTACCTTAGCGACTAAGATATTTATTTAATAAGACAAAAAATGGATAGCGAACAAGTTAGACATATCAGAAAACTCAGTCAACAATATGCGTTCATTTCTATTCAAATGCATGAAGCCGTTGCAAGAAAGATAGGGCTTCCGGGAACCGATCACAAGTATTTAGGATTTATTATGCAAAAAGGGCAAATGACCGCAGGCGAACTTGCAAACTTAACAGGCCTGACTACTGGCGCAGTTACAGGGCTGATAGACAGATTTGAAAAGAAAAAACTTGTGAAAAGGCAATATGCGGAGGACGACAGGCGAAAAGTCATTATTGTACCTAATAATAAAAATATTATGACGCTTCTGGAACCGCTTTATAAAGCGTTTAGAAATGAGTCCGAAAAACTGATTGCTTCATTCTCAGAGAAAGAAACCAAGGTAATTGAAACATACTTTTCAAAAGCAATTGGTATAATGGATGAGGCTACAGCAAGGATCAATAATAAATAATTGCAAAAGAGGGCAAGCTTATGAAAAATACAAGTGCTTACATACTGGAGTTTAACGAAATCAATAAAACACAGATAGAACTTGCCGGCGGCAAAGCAGCAAACCTCGGGGAATTATCGATGATCAAAGGCATTGAAGTACCTGAGGGCTTTTGTGTGACAACAAATGCATACAAGGAAATTATTGAGCATTGCGCAGAGCTTAATGCACTGCTGGATCACCTGAACACGTTGAAAGCTATTGACAGAAAGGGCATTGCAGAAACAAGCGCGAAAATCAGAACGATCATCGAGAGTAGGCCATTTCCAAAGCATGTAACTGAAGAGATCGAGGCTTATATTACAGTGCTTGGTAATGATAATGCATATGCAGTACGATCCAGCGCGACAGCAGAAGACTTACCCAACGCATCTTTCGCAGGCCAGCAGGATACTTATTTAAATATTATTGGGAAAGAGGCTATCCTTACGCATATCAGCAAATGCTGGGCTTCGCTGTTTACAGAGCGGGCAGTTACTTACCGCATCCAAAATGGTTTTGATCATCGCAAGGTGTATTTGTCTGTAATTGTTCAAAAGATGGCTTTTCCGGAAGTAGCAGGTATTTTGTTTACTGCCGATCCCGTTACTTCCAACAGAAAAATACTTTCTATTGATGCCAGCTTCGGCCTTGGTGAAGCCATGGTTTCAGGCTTGGTAAACCCCGATAATTACAAGGTTTGTGATGGAACCATTATAGACAAGACCATAGCTACTAAAACATTTGCAATGTATTCCGCAAAAGAAGGCGGCACTAAAAAGCAGGCGATAAGCGCGCTGCAGCAGAACAAGCCGGCATTAACCGATCAGCAGGTTTTACAGCTTGAACATATCGGCAGAAAAATTGAAGCACATTTCGGATACCCGCAGGATATTGAATGGTGCCTGGTTGATGATATTATCTATATCCTTCAGAGCCGGCCCATCACTACACTATTTCCGATTCCCCAATGGCCTAAAGATTTGGCCGGCACAACAGATAGCAACCATAAAAATCGCGTTTATATATCTGTCGGGCATCAACAAATGATGACAGACGCCATAAAACCATTGGGCCTGTCTTTCTTCAATTTAACCACCGCCCGTCCGATGCTTGTAGGTGGAGGCAGGTTATTTGTCGACATTACGCCAGAACTAGAATCGCCTGCCAACCGCGCAATCATGATAAATGTGTTGGGAAAATCGGACCCGCTTATAAAAGATGCATTGACAACTATCACAAGCCGCAAGGGCTTTATAACAACTTTATCCAACGAAGAAGACAGGCAGCGTTCCGCCAACAACAAAGGCGTTTCGCCAAGAGATTTTCAAACACTGAATGAATACGAGCCGGCAATAGTTGCTGATTTAATAGCCAATAGTCAAAGATCGATCGAGAAATTAAAACATACTATTCAAACGAAATCTGGCTCTGCTTTACTCGAATTTATCCTGGAAGATATTCCGCAGTTAAAGAAGCATTTGTTCGACCCACAAAGTTTTGGTGTAGTTATGACTGCGATGAATGCATCCACCTGGATTAATGAAAAAATGAATGAATGGCTGGGCGAAAAGAATGCTGCAGATGCACTTTCACAATCTGCATCCAACAATGTTACTTCGGAAATGGGTCTAGCGCTAATGGATGTAGCAGATATAATTCGGCCTTATCCCGATGTAATTAGTTATTTGCAACAGGTAACAGATGAAACTTTTATAGATGAATTGGATAAGCATAAAGGCGGAAAAGAAGCACGTAACGCTATCGCAACTTACCTAGACAAATATGGAATGCGGTGTGCAGGCGAAATTGATATTACTAAAGCGCGCTGGAGCGAAAAACCAACCACACTCCTTCCTGCAATTCTCAATAATGTAAGAAATTTCACACCCAATGCGAGCACTCAAAAATTTGACAACGGTAAAGAGGTTGCCTCGAGAAAAGAACAGGAATTATTAACCAGATTGAAGCAGCTACCTGAAGGCGAGCAAAAGGCTGCAGAAACAAAACGGATGATCAGGCTGATCCGCAACTTTATCGGCTATCGGGAATATCCAAAATACGCTTTAATAAGCCGCTACTTTATTTACAAACAAGCTTTATTGAAAGAAGCAGAGCAACTGGTTCAGGCAAATATCATTCATGACAAAGAAGATATTTACTATCTCAGCTTTGAGGAACTGCGTGAAGTAATTCGTACCCAACAGCTGAATTACCAAATCATCAACGAACGAAAAATCGAATACAAACACTTTGAAAAATTAACGCCTCCGCGCATTATCACATCGGATGGCGAAATTATCACTGGCGCATACAACCGTAAAAATCTGCCACCCAATGCTATTGCAGGCCTTCCGGTTTCTTCGGGCGTTATTGAAGGACGAGCACGGGTGATCCTCAACATGGAAGATGCGGAACTGGAGGATAGCGATATTTTGGTCACATCTTTCACCGATCCTAGCTGGACGCCGCTATTTGTTTCTGTAAAGGGCCTTGTTACTGAAGTTGGCGGCCTAATGACCCACGGCGCAGTTATCGCACGCGAATATGGATTACCTGCAGTTGTTGGAGTGGAAAATATAACCCGCCTGATACAAGACGGCCAGCGGATTCGCGTGAATGGAACCGATGGATACGTGGAAATACTTTAATCAACAACAAGGCTGAAGTTGTGTATGTGTCGTTTTCAACTTATGATTAATCCATTTAATTTTATCCGGGTAAAAACCTGCATAACCTAAAGTTTTTTTGCCTGGATTACATATAGTTCAATAGTTTAAAAGCCTCAGCCTTCTTTATATGAATTTATTTCTCAAGAAATTTCTCAATCATAGGAACTACAAAATCTGTTTCACTGAAGCCCGGCTTTAGCGTTGTTATTTCTCCAATATAGTCACCATGCCCTCCAGGAATAATCGCTAATTCTGAGTTAGCAATTAATCTATGCATCTCTACAGCATGTTCAGGTGTTACTACGTCTTTATCGCCGATGATAATTAAAGCCCGCGCTTTTACAGACCGCAGTTGGCCATCTGGTATATCCTTAAAATTCACCATTCTTTTAACATCCCTGTCGTGCATTACCTGCAAGCCATTCGGGTCTGCTGCAACCTGCCTGTATGCCTCTTTCAGCTGCGCCGGCATGTTTTGCAATTGCGCATGATTCATAAAATCCCAAAACTCCGGAGGCGCTCCGCTTCGTTTGCTGAGCGCAGAAGCTATAATAATTTTATCGACTAATTCCGGGTGGCGGATAGCGATCTGAAGCGTGGTTGTTCCGCCATTACTAAACCCAAAAATATCCGCCTTATCAATATGTAGATTTTTTAAAAGTGCTGCTACATCATCGGCATCCTGCTCAAAAGACAAGTCTTTATTCCTGTCCGCGGTTCTGCCATGCGCTTGCAACTCGACCGCTATGATCTTTCTTTGGCGTGCCAGCAATGGAATTACCCTTCCGAATGTGGTTTGAATTGTGGAACCGCCACCATGGATCAAAACAAGTGGCTTGCCTTGCCCATAAATTTCATAGTACATTTTAATTCCATTAACTTCCGAATAACCATTCTGAAGCATCAGTGTATCATTTAAGGGTACACAAACATGATGAAAGGATTTTGCTGAGCTATTCACTTTTGCAAATGATGACAGCGTCAGCAGCATTGCAAAAGCGTATGCGGTTATCTTTTTCATCTTATTCGTTTTTAGTTAGCATAGTTTGCATTTTATTCAACATTTGCAGCCAGCTTGGATACGCTCCCGTTTTCCTGGCCAACTGCTGAGAAACTGTTTGGCGCAGCTGCAATTTGGTTATACCATCTTCTTCACTAAAGGTTACCGTAACAAGTGTCTCTCCCGGCCAATCGGGATCCATGCCTATTTCTGCAGGATTAACCGGCTCGCCATTTTCATCCGCATTAATCAGCGTAAATACGATTTTTGCATTGGGCAAAATTTCTTTATACTCTCCTATGCACCAGCAGTTGCCAAATTCAGGATTATAGATACAGGAATGGAAACGGCCACCTGGCCTGATATCATTTTTTTTAAAGAGAATGGTGCATCCATCAGGCGCATACCATTTCATTAATTGCTCAGGATCGGTCCATGCGCGAAATACTCTTTCAACGCTGGCGTTAAATGTCTCTTCAATGAAGACTTCATTTTTAGCAATAAGATTTTCCATTTTCTTATTTTTTTGGTTTGTGATTATTGGTGTTCTTTCTTTTGTCTGTTGTGGGCGCCGTTGCAGATTGCAATTCTTCCTGTTCAATGAATTTTTTGAGCGACTTCATTCTGCCGGCCCACAATTGGTGGTATTGTTCAACCCAATCACGCACTTCATTAAGCTTTTCGAGCTTTGCTTCGCAATAGCGCTCCCTGCCAAGCTGTTTTATGTTTAGCAAACCACACTCTGAAAGAATCTTAAGATGAAGGGATATGGCCTGCCGAGTTACATCAAACCGTTCCGCTATTGCATTAACATTCACGGGTTGCTGTGCAATCATTCCGATTATTGCCCGCCTTGTAGGATCCGCTATCGCCTGAAAAACATCTCTGCGTGCTTCCATATTGCGCAAGTATTTGCTTGCAAATTTATATGCAAGTATTTGCTTGCGCAAGTTTTTTTTGAAAGTTTTTTTGAAAAAGAAATTTCAATACCAGCACGCTTCATTGAAGGAAATAAAAAAAGCGTTCAAAATCAATCGATTTGAACGCTCGTTGCTAGTATAAAAGAGTTTAACCTTCCAGAAAATCCTTCAGGCTTTTGCCAAGAATATAGTTCCAACCTTCGGTGAAACTCGCCAACGCGAAATCCGGGCTATCCTGCGGAAAGCTTTCCAACCCGGTGTGAGTTAAACGTACCACGGTTTCATGACCAGCAGGTATAAGCTCAAATGACACAACGGATGTACCTGGATAATCTTCATACTTCCACGAATAAGACAGTTTATTCGGAGGATCAACCTCTGTAACTTTACATAAGTGCTTATACATTTTCTTTTCAGACCCGGCTGAAAATTCAAACTCAAAACCCACTTCAGGTTTAAATTCAGGGATATCGAAATACCATTTTTTCATTTTGGAATTATTAGTTATTGCATCCCAAACGGTATCAACCGGAACTTCGTAAGTTCGTTCAACAACAAGAGGTTCGTGTTCCATTGTCTGATCTTTTGCAGTGATTAAAATTGTTTTTTAAACAATCAGCCCCAATGTGCAACCTTTCCGTTACAAAAATAAGCCACATTTGATTCAACAAAACCAATACCAATCTCCGGCCATTGAGCTAATAAAGCATTTTTCCGGCGGCGACTTTACCCAAAAACAAAAAGCTGTATTGCTACAGCTCTTTTATTCACTAAAACATTCTCCAAACCCAAGCCTTTCTAATGAATGGCGGTAAATAAACGGCTCCAGCGGGGCTTCCAACCTGCATTATGGCTAAACCAGATAAAAGAAGGTTTACCTACAATAGATGTTTCAGGAACGAACCCCCAGTACCTGCTATCCTGGCTATTATGCCGGTTATCACCCATCATCCAGTAATAATTATATTTAAATGTGTAGGTTGAGGCCTCTTTATCGTTGATAAAAAAACGGCCGTTAACTATCTTAAATGTATTGTGTTCATAGGTATCGATAATCCGTTGATACAATGCGATATTGGCCGCGCTTAATGTAACTGTTGCGCCCTTTGCCGGAACCTTCAACGGGCCGTAGTTATCAAGATTCCACTTGTATGTATCGGGCGCAAAAGGAAACAAATTTGCATCAGTGCCTTCATTCAATGAAGGAGTAACTTTTGTAACGCCGGAAAGCTTCTTTACTTTATCAATATTTCGAGTGGATAATGTCAGCAGGTATTTATTATCACCCAGCACCTGGAGATCATCACTATGTTCAAAACTATCTCCAGATTGGTTGTCGCTTACAAATTCAAAACCCAGTTCGGACTCGAGATAATCTTTTGACAGGCCGGCACCGCTTGTCTCTACCACATATTGCATCTTTGCATCCGGTGGTACAAAACCTGTCTGGCCGTTTATATAAACAACGCCATCCTTAATTTCCAGTACATCACCGCCTACCGCCACACATCGTTTTATGTAATTGTCAGTCTTATCTGCTGGATGCACCAATATGGGATAATCAGCTTCCAACGCGTCGCGATTGCCCTTATACTGATCGCGAAGTACATCGTAGTATAAAATTTTAGAACCGAAGCCAGAGACGTTAATAATTGTATCTCCTTCAGGCATGTTAAATACAATTACATCATTACGCTTTATTGCTGTAAAACCAGGAAGCCTTTTATACGGCAGTTGGAGCCACTTAAGGTAAGAAGGCTGAGTTTCTGAACCCGGCATTGTATTGTGCACAAAAGGAAAGCTCAATGGGGTTTGCGGTAAGCGCGGCCCGTAACTCATTTTATTTACAAATAAGAACTCATTCACCAGCAATGTATTTTCCATACTTCCACTGGGGATTGCATATGCCTCGAAAATAAAAGTGCGGATGATTGTTGCAGCAACGATCGCAAAAGCAGCAGCATCTATCCATTCACGAACTGTTGATTTTTTGTATAGCGCCACGTGCTTCGAGCTTTTAAATGTTTCGCTTTTAGAAAACCCCAGATAAGGAAAATAAAGAAACGGCGCTATTACAGTTAACGTATGATCAAGCAAGGAGAATTTACCGAAATGCATTACAAAAATGATGGTAATCCAGATAGTTATGAACTGTCCCGCGACGGGGATCAACTGAAGCCAAAACCAATACCGTTTAATATTGCACTTTTCAACAATTTGCCACGTGTTATAAAAAGGTATTAGCGCCTTCCAGCCGGCAATACCGGCTTTCTTAAACATTGCATACATGCCTGCACCCCAACCGGCTATGCACAATAACAGGATAAGCAGCGTCATAGTAATTAATTTGTTGCTTAAATTAAAAAACCAAACGCTTAGATAAAGTTAAAAACGGATACCGTGGAATAAACGAATGATGGCAGGTATTTAAACCGTTGTGCGTGCGGCAAATACTTTGAACAACCAGGCGCATAACAAACACATAAGCACCATTAACAGCCACAAATAGAGATAGCCAAACCTCTGTGCGATAAATGCACCGCCCATAGGGCCTACGATATTGGCGACCGCCCATGACAACGTGTAAGCAGCTGAATATTTGCCCCGGTTATATTCATTGGACCTTTTCATGAAAATGCTGTTCATGAAAGGCATAGCCAACATCTCTCCGATTGTAATAGCAACCACCACCAGCAACGGCATTGCATATGACATTGCTTCAGGCAACAACAGAAAACAATATCCCAGGGCTGTTGCCACAATTCCTGCGCTGATATAGGTTAATGGGGCAGATCTTTTTTCCAATGCCTTAACCAATATCATCTCGAATACAGCAATAATAACTCCATTGAGCCCGAGCGCAATTCCTATTACTGACTCACCAATATGTTTCTCTTCCTTCCAATAGACAGGCACAAGCCTGAATAGCAGAACAAAACAAATTGTCCACATGGTTGAAAGCAATAAGAACCGGACAGCGGTTTTATCTTTCCAGGGAGATTGAATATTATCGTTACGCTGTAAACTGTCTTTTTCTTTTACCGGGGCTTTTCTCACCGGCAACAGCATAATGATAAGCAAGCCCACAACAATATTTACAGCACCTTCCACCCTGAACAACAGATGATAATTAATGGATGCAAGAAAGCCACCAAGCGAGCTTCCAACGCCCCAGCCTATGTTGATAGCCAGGCGATTTAAAGAATAAGACCGCGTAAGATTTGCCGGAGTTGAATAACTAGCCACCGCCGTAAGGTTTGCAGGCCGAAAAGCTTCAACGATAAAACCCAACAAGACAATCAAAATGCAGAGAGTTGAAAAATGCTCAATTTGCCCGAACACAAAAAATGCCACCCCACTACTTAACGAAGCCATTATCTGCACCGAACGAAAACCAATTTTATCGCTCAAATAACCGCCGGCTGTTGTACCCAATACAGAACCAACACCAAACAATGTAACTATTAACCCGGCATCTTCAAGGCTTCTGTGCATGCCCTGCGTAATATACATACTCATGAAAGGTATAGCCATATAGCCACACCGGTTTATCAATATAACCACACTAAGCAGCCAGGTTTCTTTGTTTAAACCACTAAAAGAAGAACGGTAGGTATTTGCAATACTTTTGATCATAAAACGTACCGGCCGCACAGAAATATTGTGGCATTGCGAATACAATCATCTATCGGCGTAATCAAAAAATTTCGTTGCCATTGCTGGCAACATTATATTAAATAAAATAAGAGGAAACGTAATACCAGCTAAGCCTCCGCCAGTTTTTTAATTTCAACTAAAATAGGATTCCAGCCCTCACCATTGTTGTAGGTTTCTTCATAACGTTTCTGTCCATTGGCTACTGTTGAAAAGTCGCCCTGAGTAACATCAAGCACAGTCATACCGCTTTCCGACGAAAGTTCGTACGTTACTGTGGTGTAATTTTCAGGAACGTCTTCCATCGTTGAATTAGGATCAAACACGGTATATGCAAGAAATTTTTCCAGCACAATACTTACAATATTTCCTTTGACCGCAATCAACTCAGCACCATTGAAGACCCCTTTCCATAGCAGAGGGCTGCCGGGTTTCCAGTCTGATATTGCTTCGCACCCAAACATGTATTTTTTTGTCTGCTCAGGATTTACCAATGCATCCCAAACTTTTGATGCGGGCGCATTTATAACAATGGAACTTTTTACAACCAGGGGATGACTCATATCAGCAAGTTTATTGTCTGTTAAATACTTCAACTTCATCATTGCCGGGCAATCCATGAAATTTTTTCTTCCGGCAAATTAAAAAAATAGCAGTGCAAAGCTATACGTTTTTCAATGGAATGTAAAGCGCTTTACACTTCTGGATATTCATCTAACGGACTTTTACCGCTACTCTTGAACGCCTCAACAAAATTGTGGTAAACTTCACTTGCTGTTTCAAATTCCATGCGGGCCATGGTATAATCATTCAATTCATGATCTACATATCCGTCTATTTGCCAAAGCTCTTTATCAGCACGCAAATATTTTTCTGTTTTTTCCGCAAGGTCTTTTTGAAGTGCTTCGAATTTTTCTTTATAGGTCATATTTTTTATTTTAAACTTACTAAAAATATTTAACCTTGTCCGACAAAGTTGCACAACAATTCACTATTCAATATGCCAATACAATCAAACACACCACTTACATCGGGCACACAAGAAGCATTTATGCAGCAATGCATTGAACTGGGAAAGCAGGCAAAAGAACAGGGAGAAAGCCCCGTGGGAAGCATTATTACACTTGGCACGGAAATTATTGGGCGTGGCATTGAATGCAACAAAAAGCACAACGATATTACTTTTCACGCAGAAATTGAAGCCATAAGAAGAGCAACAGAATACTTAAAAAGCCAGGATCTCTCATCATGCACCATGTACACAACCCACGAGCCGTGTATCATGTGTTCGTATGTTATTCGTCAAACAAAGATAAACACTGTAATTATTGGCTTAATGAATAAAGAGGTAGGAGGAGCCAGCTCTCCATATGCGCTGCTTGCTGATACTTCTATTACCAAATGGGGCAAACCGCCGGCTATAGTTAGTGGCGTATTGGAAGATGAATGCAGAAAATTAATAAGTTAAACAACAAAGTTATGTGCCGCCTATTCACGAATCTTTTTTTGCGTCAACGGCTTTACTTGCTTCAACAGGTATGAGTAACTTTTTGTGATGAGTGTGCTGTATGAGCTGTGCTCAAATGTTGTCATTGAACCATCTTGCTTATCAACCAGCGTCATACGCATATGGCCATCATCGTCCATTGAAAGATCCACATCGTATTTCATTAGAATATGTTTCAGCTTCGTAGTATTCCGCATGTTTTTTTGTCGAATATACAGCAACCGAAATGTTTCACTCAATATTCGTTTGACACACTTAAAAACACAATGGCCATGTGCGAGCCACAAAAATTTTGCATCTTGTCAATATTGCTTATATTTCTATTATAAAATGACTGCTTAAAAATCCCTCAGATTTTTAGCGTAGTAAAAGGCCTGCTGCATGTACATATCAATCAAACCAATAAAGAGTATTTACGTTAAATCAGCTTACAAGCGCCATTGCAGCTTATTGTTTGCCTTTTTCTTTATTTTTCTATACAATGCATCAGCGCAAAACACGCTTAAGGGCACTGTAACTACAGTTAACAACACTCCTATCATTCATACTTCTATTGTTATTAACGATCTAAAAAAAGGAACTTTTTCAAATAAGGACGGTGCATACACACTGACATCACTTCCATCGGGAACTTATCTGGTATCTTTTACTGCAGAAGGCTTTCAAACGCAACTGCAGCAAATTACGATCAACCAGACAACATACTTCAACTGTAGGCTTGCGCCAAAAATTGCAGACCTTCCTGAAGTTGTTGTAACAGGGGTAGCGGGGCCGATTGACAATAAAAGTAATCCGGCTTCGGTTAGTATTATTACCTCCGAAAATCTTTCTCAAACAGCTTCCACAAATATTATTGACAAGCTTACAAATACACCCGGTGTGTCTGCTGTTACAACGGGACCGGCCATTGCTAAACCTGTAATCCGGGGATTGGGTAATAACAGGGTTATAGTGATGAACGACGGTGTAAAACAGGAAGGCCAGCAGTGGAATGAAGAGTTTGGTGTTGAGATAGACGAATATGCCGTGGATAAGGTGGAGATTCTGAAAGGGCCGGCAACGCTAAGCTATGGATCAGATGCGCTTGCCGGCGTTGTAAATTTTCTTTCGACGGACAAAATACTGGAAGGCTCTTATGATAAGTTCAGCGGATCGGTAGTAACCAATTATCAATCAAACAATGGGCTGCTCGCAGCTTCTATTAACCTTGGAGGCAATGCAAATGGGCTTTTATGGAATTTCATTTATACAAACAAAAAGGCACACGACTATAAGAATAAATACGACGGGCCAGTCTGGAATTCAGCTTACGGCGAAAGCAACGCAAAACTAAGCCTGGGCATTAATAAGAAGTGGGGATATACTTTCTTAACCGGCAGTATTTATGATTTAAAAATGAGTGAAATAGAAGGCACTAGAGATAGCGCTACCGGACAATTTACAACCCACTATCTTTCTGATGACGGAGAAGATAGCTTAGGAATTGCGCCAGCTAATTTCTATAAAAAATATAACTACTACCCTATTTTTCACCAGTCTGTACGTCATTACAAGACCGTACTGGATAACCGTGTAGCAATTGGCAAGGGCCAGCTTTTGTTTAAACTAGGCTACCAGGCAAATAGCAGAAGAGAAGCAAATGATATTACTATAGGAGATGTTTACAACAGTAATCTTTTCTTGCAAACAATTAGCTACGATCTTCAATATTTGCTTCACGGCAAAAGTTCACGATGGTCCTTAGGCGTAAATGGCATGGTACAAAACTCAAAAAATAAAGGAACTGTTTTCATCATTCCTGACTACAACTCATTTGATATAGGAGCCTTCACCATTTATCAGAAAACGTTCAACCGTCTTACACTGAGTGGAGGACTAAGATATGACGCGAGAAAACTACGCACTTTTGATTTGTATACAGACTCAAGCGGAGATAAATCAAGCCCTTCCGAAGATGATGCCATACATCGGTTTACAGCCTTCAAAACAAATTTTCATAGTATTACCGGCAGCATTGGCGCAGCATATAACATATCATCTTTTACAATAAAAGCAAATCTTTCAAGAGGCTATCGCGCACCTGGCATTGCAGAAACATCTTCTGATGGTATGCAGGATGACGGCGCTGTATATTATAAGATTGGAGACCCACATTTAAAGCCGGAAGAAAGCCTTCAACTAGACGCCACGCTGGCATATACAGGCAAGGATATTAGTATAGTTGCCACTCCTTTTGTAAACAAAATCAGCCATTATATTTTTCTTTCAAAATTATCTTCAGTTGACGGCGGCGATTCTATAAGGACAGATGTTGTTGCTAATTTGACCGGACCGGCATATAAGTATGTTTCAGGCGATGCGTTGCTGGCTGGTGGCGAAATAACATTTAACCTGCATCCCGACAACATTTCATGGCTGCAGTGGGAAAACGGATTTTCGTATGTAAGTGCAGTTCAGCAAAACCAGGATGATTCATCGAAATATTTACCCAATACGCCGCCGGCAAAACTGCAATCATATTTTCGTTTCTCTTTCAATAAACCGTCACGTTTTTTAAACAACTTGTATTTTACTGTTGGTGCAGATAAATATTTTGACCAAAATAAAGCATATTTAAAGTTTGATACAGAAACCCCTACTAAAGGATATACCCTGTTGAACGCGAGCGCCGGCGTTACATTCAACGGCAAGAAAAGGGATATCCTTTCCCTTCACCTAAATATTAACAACATAGCGGATGTGGCTTACCAAAGCCATTTGAGCCGCCTGAAATATTTTGGAGAAAATTATGTCACCGGCAGAACCGGCGTATTCAATATGGGAAGAAATGTGAGCATAAAGGTGATTGTTCCATTTTAAAACGGTCCGGAAATAAGAAAACCTGCATCAGCTTGTCTTAAGACTTACCGATGCAGGTTTCTTTTTTATATGACTACTTTATTGACGGCGTTAATTGATCTCGATACTCTTCTCAAGAAGTTTTTCTTTCGCGTTCTTACCAATTACAATATTGTATTTGCCCGTGTATAATTTCCAGCCTTGTGAAGCAACATCCCATTTTTGTAACTCACTTACCGGCAAGCTTAGCGTTACGCTTGCTTTGCCTCCTTTTGCTATATGTACTTTTTTGAAAGCTTTCAATTCTTTTACCGGCATGTCTGGCATATCAGGATATTCAACATACAACTGCAACACTTCATCACCATCGTAATTTCCAGTATTAGCAAGCTCTACAGAACAATCAATACTTTCTTTATTGCTGTAAGCACTTTTGGGCTGGTTTAACCACTTGTTTGTAAACGTGGTATAGCTTAAGCCAAAACCAAACGGATACTGCGGCTCGCCCTTGAAATAACGGTAAGTCCTGCCTGCCATATTATAATCGCGGTAAGCAGGAAGATCTGATAGTGCATTATAAAACGTAACCGGAAGGCGCCCTCCGGGAGATACTTTGCCAAATACTACGTCAGCCAGCGCATTGCCTCCCTG
Source organism: Bacteroidota bacterium (assembly GCA_048498555.1). Taxonomy (GTDB): domain Bacteria; phylum Bacteroidota; class Bacteroidia; order Chitinophagales; family Chitinophagaceae; genus Danxiaibacter. The sequence goes on along the minus strand of JBEHXT010000025.1, from coordinate 59,756 downwards.
CTCGCCAGGATACCATGCCATAATTATGGCGTCTGCATAAGGTTCTATTTCTTTTACATCAATTGCGCTGCCTCCTGTGATTACTACTACAACAGGCTTTTTATGTGCCGCTCTCAACTTTTTCAAGAAAACCACCTGCGACCTTGGCAAGCCCAATGTTTGCCTGTCACCAGTTGAAGCTGAAAGAAAAGCGTCACCGGCTTCCCCTTCCAGCAAAGGCGTTAAGCCAACAACAGCAATTGTAAGATCACTGTTTTGCGAAGCCCATATGCCGCCGAAGTGTACCGTATCTGTAAAATCGCAACCCTGATCATATTGTACAGCTGTGGCAAGCCCTGCAGCTTTTGTAATACCTTCTGCAAATGTTACCATGTTATTTGAAACGCCATGATAGTTTCCCATCAGGGCATCCAGGTTCGATGAGTTTGAACCTGTAACTAGTATTGAAGCATACTTTTCTTTTTTCAGCGGCAGAATGCCATTGTTTTTTAACAGCACCATGCTTTGCGCCGCAACTCTTCTGCTCAGCGCAACATGTTGATCATTGTGTACGCTATCTGCCCCATAGCGATTAAACGGCACACGTGAGGCATCATCAAAAAAGCCCAGTTTAAATTCTGTACCCAATGTTTTAGACAGTGCATTATCTACATCAGCAACAGTTAACAGGCCCTGGTTAATAGCTTTTTCAACATCGCGCTGCAAAATAGAACCACATTCAAGATCAACGCCAGCCTTTATTGCAGCCGCGGCAACTTCCACTCTTGTTGGGTATGTTTTGTGTTGGGAAAATACATCATCCAGTGCGCCACAGTCGGTAACCACATGCCCCTGAAAGTTCCATTCCTTATGCAAAATATTATGCAGAAGACTTTCACCTGTGCAACAAGGCTGGTTATTTACCCTGTTGTAAGCACACATAACGGCTTCAACCTTTGCATCAACTAATTTCTTAAAAGCATATAGGTATGTTTCGCGCAAATCTTTCTCTCCTATAATGGCGTTAAAGCTATCGCGCTCCGCTTCCGGCCCGCTATGCACAGCATAATGTTTTGCACACGCGGCGGTTTTCAGGTAATGCGGATCATTTCCCTGTAACCCATGTACAAAAGCTGTTCCCATGGTAGCGGTAAGAAAAGGGTCTTCGCCATAAGTCTCTTGTCCCCTTCCCCACCGAGGGTCGCGGAATATATTAATATTGGGCGTCCAGAAAGTCAGCCCCATATATTGCCCTCTCCTGTTCTGAGCAACGGCAAGATTATACTTTGCACGCGCTTCCGTTGAAATTACGGAACCGACGTTGCTTACGAGATTGTTGTCAAAAGTTGCAGCAAGGCCAATTGCCTGCGGAAATACAGTTGCTTCACCATTGCGGGCTACGCCATGCAGCGCCTCATTCCACCAGTTATAGGCAGGAATATTAAGCCGTTCTACGGCAGGGCTGTTATAACCCAACAAAGAGATTTTCTCTTTTAAACTAAGTTTTTGCAAAAGGTCTTTAACCCTGCTTTCTACAGGGGCCTTAGGATCTTTATACAACTGGGCAATTGCAGAATTGTGGAAAATGACTATTCCGACAAGAACAGCCAGGCGGAGGATGCTTTTTTTTTGCATGCAAAAGTGCTTATTACCGGTAAAAAATAATTTCTTTTTGTAAACAGGTTCACCTGTTTTAATGCGAAGCTAATCACTGGCAAAATAAAATCAGCAAAAGGTGTGACAATAGCGTGATTTGCACAATTTCTTCATCAAAATAAACAGGCCGGCAGCCTGGAGATTGATCAGCCGCCTTAATGCAAAACCTACATGATAAGGTGAGCCAATATTTTTTTCCGATTTGCTAAAATAAAAAGAGCCCGGTGAATACCGGGCTCTTTGCTAACCTATATCAACCAGAAGATTTTAAAAAGCTATAAACATTTTTGCGTCCACAATATTTACAGCCAATCTAATGCAAATCTAAAGCGGATGTGGTTTTTAAAAAATTAGAGCAAGCCATTTTTCCACTCCCCAAATACAGCTCTAAAAATGGGTATAGATAAACGTATAGGCATAAAAAAAGCCCACACAGTGGACTTTTCCTGCAAATCAGCAGTACATATTTTAAATTGCTTTTTTCTAAAAAGACAGTTGAACACAAAAGAATAACCCGAAAATAAATAACAACAACTAATATCCTCTGTCATCATTCCTGTCGCGCCAGTTTCCCCTGTTGAAGCGGTCATCCCTATTGTTGCGATCGTCCCCTCTGCCACCGCGGTCACCACGATCATTCCGGTCATTTCTGTTACCGAAATTCCTGTCGGAATTACTCCTGTTGCCATAATTACTTCTGTTGCCGGAACTATTCCCGAAACCAGGTTTGCGTTCTTCAGATTCCTGCACCGTCAACTGCTTACGGCCCAGGCCAACCCCATCCAACAGGTTGATGGCTTCAAGCGCTTCTTCCCTGTTAGGCATTTCTACAAAGCCAAAGCCCCGGCTCTTCTTGGTCATTTTGTCCAGCACGACTCTTGCAGAAGCAACTTCGCCGTATAATTCAAACATTTCCTTCAAATCGATATCGTCCATGTCGGGCGTTAGGCCGGTTACAAAAAGAACCATGTTCATTCTATTAAGGTGAAAAAAAATACCGCAATTTATAATTGCAAAACAGACAATCGTTGTTTACCAAATGCCCCTTTTATCAATTGTGTGGTTAATTCAAATGTGAAGGTAGGCAAATACCATGTATAAATCTAATTACAATTATTTTTAAGATGTTAATATTGAAAGACAAACATTGATAATAGCAAAACCAACGGTAGAGGCATTCTCCACAACCTTTATTAACGGGCTATCATTCAAAGCATAACAGCGCGGTCCCGTTTTGCTGCCTGCTTTAAAACTGGTAAATCAACGCATTGATGTTCATACCGGCACCAACAGATGCGATCAATACTTTGTCACCTTTTGCCACTGACTGCTCTTCTATTTCATTTTTCATGAGCAAATCCAGCAACGTAGGAATTGTAGCAACAGAGCTGTTACCGAGCCACGAAATAGTCATGGGCATAATGCCTTTCGGAATGCCATGAACATTGCAGAGTTTAAAAAGTCTTTGCAAAATAGCGTCGTCCATTTTTCCATTAGCCTGGTGGATGATCACTTTTTTAATATCCGTCAATGGTACGTCGGCCTTATCCAGCAATGATTTTATTACAAGAGGTACCTGGTTCAGCGCAAATTCATATAGCTTTCTACCATTCATTTTAAGATATATGTTGCGGCTTTTTGCGTCAGTTGCGTGGTAAGACTTGTCCATCTTCAACAGCAGCGCATGGTCTATTGCATGTGTTTGCGTTTTATGTGCGATGATGCCTGCATGGCCTTTTGTTGATGCTTCCAAAATAGCAGCACCCGCACCATCGGCATACAACATAGAATCCCGGTCATGACGGTCTATCACGCGGGACAATGTTTCGGTACCTATTACAAGGCATCGTTTTGCATCGCCGGAACGTATAAAATAGTTGGCCTGAATTAAAGCCTCCACCCAGCCGGGGCACCCAAAAGCAAGGTCGTACGCAACACAATCCGGGTTCTTTATTTGCAATTTCTGCTTTATGCGTGAAGCTAAAGAAGGCACTATATCTGTGCGATTAGACCCTTTGGCAACATCACCAAAATTGTGTGCGACAATTATATAATCCAGGGTTTCTTTATCAATACCAGAGCTGGCAAGGGCATCCTTTGCCGCTAGATAGCCAAGAACAGAAGCACTTTGATCATCGTTCGCATAACGCCTGCATTCAATCTCCGTTATTTCCTTAAATTTTTCTATTACATGAGTATTTTCCTTCAACACCGGCGAGCCATCTTTTTCACAAAACTGATGGTGCAGAAAGTGAGCATTGCTTATTTTAAGTTCGGGAATACAACTTCCAGTAGCTACAAATACAGATCTTATGTTATGCATATTTATGTCTTCATGGGCTGTTAAATAAATTTGTCGACCTATGATTGCGCCGAATTTAGCCATTTGTTAGCAGCATCAACAAATTTATTTTGGGCAAGCAAGGCCCGGCCCTCCCTAAAAAAAGAAAAGTGCGGAGTTTAGAACATCGCACTTTTTATATCTGAAGTAATAGGAAACTATTGAAAAGCAACTCAAAAGGCCAATGCCTATCATAAGCTACTGTTTGTATGTATCGAAGCTACACGCTGTTAACCCGATTCAAGAACGGTTTCGTTGAATAAAAGGATATTATCGTTAAACGGAATTATTAACCGTTGAGTGAAGGTTGTTGCAAGGATATCAGGAATACGACTGATGGATGAAAAGGTATTTAGGCTCCGAATTGTAACCGCGTTCGCTTAGACAATATTAAGTTTGTCCATCACGCGTTTGCGATGGCTTTTACTGATAGGTATTACGTGCTTTCCAATTACAATTGAATTATCTTCTATGTCATTAATCTTTTTGGTATTAATGATATAAGAACGATGTACTTTCAAAAAAATATCACTGTTTAATTTTTCTTCGATGCTTTTAAGGGTAGTTAAGGAAAGATGATACTTATTATTCTCCGTTACAAACTTTACATAATCGCCCAATGCTTCGACAAAGAGTATTTCGTTATCATGTAACCGAATCAAACGGCCATCTGTTTTTATAAAAAGATCGCTTACTGCTGTGCTTTTTTGCCTTGGTAATGATGGCTTAACCTTTTCAAGCGCTTCCCTAAAACGAGGTTTTGTGAGTGGCTTTTTAAGGTAATCAGTAACATTATATTGAAATGCGGTAAAAGCGTATTCTGTTTTGGAAGTAGTTAAAATAACATGGGGCATGTAAGACAAAGTATCCAGCAACTGAAAGCCATTTATACCGGGCATTTCAATATCGAGGAAGATAAGATCCACCACGTTTTCAACAAGGTAAGCAGATGCCTCTTCAGCACCAGTGAATGCTCCACTAAGGGATAGGTAAGGCTCCTGTTCTATTAGGCGTTGCAGATGCAATAACGATATTTTATCGTCATCCACAATAATACATCTCAGATCCATACTACTTATACAATTTTGACAGATGAGTAAATTCATCCAGTATTTGGGGGCGTACTGAATTGAGCTCACTCATAAAATCTCCAATCATTCCTTTGACTTTGACGTAATTGCCCTTGTCACAATTTTGTTCGATTGATTCAAGTGCACCGGCAAATGATCTCAGGCCAATCATTTTATATGAGGGTTTTATTTTATGCACAATCTGCATTACGTCTTGCTCGCCTTCGGCGGATAAGAGTGAATACGTTTCGGGCAATACTTCGTCAATAAAAATCTTTAATACACTTAAGGCTATACCGTAGTCATTATCGAAATATATGTTTAAGGCTTCCTTATCCAACAATTGCTTAATCATAAGTGCAGATATTCATAGATATAGGTTTCAGTATGTTCTAAACTTTGTTGAAATTTCCAGGGTGTGCTTTTCAAGGTAAGAATTAATTCCAATAGATACCTGACTGCTGGCAGTAAATTATAATACTTTTAATTTCAACAAACAAAGAGATTTCAAAAATAAGGAACAACTTTAATTAAATGCAGTCTGTTTGTCGATAAGTGCTTTAAAATCAAAAAAATAACGCCTGTTGCACACTTAAATCTGGTAACAAACCCTTCGAATTAAATTAATTTATCATCAATACCCATATATTAATGTTTAATGCAATAAATGCAAAAACATTTTAGCGGAATAATTATTCTTATAAGGTTGTGTAAGTATCTTTGCAACACTTTCACCATCAACCACTAACTGTAGGATAGCTATTCATTTTATTGCCGGGTTTCGGTTATAAAAAACAAATTAAAATCAGTTTACAAACAATACGGTTCAACATCAATTATCAGGAACATCCTTTTTGTAGCATATGTTCCTGAAAGAACAATACTACAACGAAAGTATAGCAGGCACGGGTAACGCCGGATTTCCTATGCAGGCAAACATGCATTATATTCATAATAATAATTATTGAAAGTAATGAATTATCAGCAATTATTAGAACAGGCTCAGCAAACCTCCATCGAATTTTTCAAAGAGCATCCCAATGACAAACTGGTATACCACAATATGCAACACACCGAAAGAGTGGTTAACGCTGCCAGGGAAATAGCCAACCATTATCAGTTGCCTGATGATGATTTTTTTATAGTGGTTACTGCCGCATGGTTTCATGATGCCGGTTATTATATCAATCCGAAAGACCATGAGGCTGCGGGAGCAACGCTGGCCGCGGAGTTTTTAATGAAAGCTTCTGTAGATGATGGCACCATTCAAAAAGTAAAAAAATGCATTCTTGCAACCCGTATGCCGCAACGTCCTGAAACACTGCTGGAAAAAATTGTTTGTGATGCGGACCTGTTTCACCTCGGAACAGAAAATTTCGGAAAGATAAATAAGCTCTTACGTAAAGAATATATTACTGCCCACAATGCTGATATCAGTAAAGAAGAATGGAACAAAAAAACAATTCAATTTCTTCAGCAACATGAATACCATACAGACTATTGTCGGCTGCTTCTTTCTGACGTGAAACAACAAAACCTGGAAAAGCTTATGCATAAAGCAGAAGCAGTGGATGAAAATGAGTCAACACCAAACACAGAAAAAGCCATTCCAGAGCCACCGAAAAAGGATGAAGAACATCACCATAAACATAAAAAAGATAAAGATGCAAGGCCGGAGCGCGGTATTGAAACAATGTTTCGTATAACTTCAAACAACCAGCAACGCTTAAGTGATATGGCCGATAGCAAGGCACATATAATGATATCTACTAACTCAATTATTATTTCTGTACTACTAAGTGTGCTGCTGCGAAAAATTGAGGATTATCCGCACCTAACTATTCCGTCTGTTATGTTACTCGCCGTTTGCGTTATCACCACAGTGTTTTCTATTATTGCGACAAGGCCGAAAATTCCCTCAGGCACTTTTACACAGGAAGACATCAGGGAAAAAAAAGTGAACCTTCTTTTCTTCGGCAATTTCTACCGGATGAATCTTGAAGAATATACAGATGGTATGTTGCACATGATGAATGACCGCGACTTTTTATATGGCAGCCTTATTAAAGATGTTTATTCGCAAGGAACGGTACTCGGTAAAAAATACCGGATGCTGCGCATTTCTTATAACGTGTTTATGTTCGGAATGGTGGCGTCTGTAATAGCTTTTGTGATTGCCTCCGTTTATTTCGGAAAATAAACCAGATCGAATATCAAACAGCACAACAAGCTAACCTACAACTTAACAACTAACTGACATAAAAAACACCTGATCGTTTCATGACCGGAACACCAATCTATTTCAACCGGGATATTAGCTGGCTTTCATTCAATGCCAGGGTGCTGGATGAAGCATCTAAAGCGTCTGTTCCGCTAATGGAACGAATAAAATTCTTGTCCATATATTCTTCCAATCTAGATGAGTTTTACCGCGTAAGAATTCCCGCGTTGCTCGCCATACAAAAAAATGCTGCCGCTAAAAACGATGCAGTAGTACAACGTGACATGGCAGATATTTTAAGCCGCATTCAAACCATTGTAGAGGATCAGCAGGCGTTTTTTGGAAAAATATTTCTGAACCAAATACACCCGTTGCTTGCAGCCAACAATATTGAGCTGATCGTTAACAGGCCATTACCAGAGACCGTCAGGCCGTATACAACAGATTATTTTTTCACGCAGGTGCTGGCATTTTTGCAACCTGTATTTATTTCTGCAGCAAGCAATTTCTTTCCTGAAAACAACCGATTGTATATGGCGGTGACTTTAGAGAAGGACAACATGGAAAAGCTTGCCGTTATTAATATACCGTCTATTCCCCTTCCGAGGTTTTATACTGTTTTTGCTGAAGGAAGGCAATATATTATTTTCCTGGATGACATTTTAAAAGATAACCTGGCGCAAATTTATCCAACCCATACTGTTACAGGCACCTATAACTTTAAAGTCACCCGTGATGCAGAATTGTTTCTTAATGAGGATTACGAAGGCGATATTGCTGAACTTATAGAACGACAGCTTAGCAAAAGAGACCTGGGCTTTGCGGCAAGGTTTCTATACCAACCCGGTATTCCTTTGCGAACTTTTTATACACTCGTCAGTGCATTCCACCTTAGCGAAGGCACATTAATGCAGGGAGGTAATTATCACAACCTTAAAGACCTGGCGTTGCTTCCGGTAAACATGCCGGCGTTAAGCTATGAAAGGTGGCCGTCCATAGATGCACTCAGAGATAAAAAAACGCATCTGCTCAGCCAAATAGAGAAAAAAGACCTCATTGTTCACACGCCTTACCAAACATACAATACAGTGTTGCGCTTCTTCAATGAAGCATCTATTAACCAGGATGTACGCGAAATATATGTAACACTTTACCGTATTGCAGATGATTCTAAAATTGCTAATGCGTTGATCAGTGCCGCAAAAAACGGCAAAAAGGTTACGGTATTTGTGGAACTGAAAGCAAGGTTTGACGAAGGCAACAACATCCGCTGGTCTAAATTGATGAAGGCTGCAGGCATCCAAATTATCTACAGTATTCCCTCGCTTAAAGTACACGCTAAAGTTGCGTTGGTAAAAAAAGAAGAAAATGGAAGGATGAAATACGCAGGACTTTTGGCTACCGGCAACTTTAATGAAAGCACAGCCAGATTTTATACTGATCACATCCTCTTCACCTCTCACAAAGAGATGCTGCGCGAACTTGAGCTGATTTTTATTATGCTTGTACAAAAAAAGAAACGCCCTGCTTTTGATCACATTCATTTACAACATCTGCTCGTCGCGCGCGTGAATATGCAGGAACGTTTTATTCAACTAATAGACCGGGAGATTGGATTTGCGAATGCCGGGTTGCCTGCACAAATCACTATCAAGCTAAACAACCTTGAAGAAAAAGTACTCATTGATCAGTTATACAAGGCTTCAAATGCAGGCGTACAAATCCATCTCATTGTAAGAAGCATTTGTTGCCTGGTTCCGGGAGTTAAAGACTTGAGTGAAAACATAAGCGTAACGAGAATAGTAGATCGCTATCTTGAACATGGACGGCTGTTTATCTTTAACAACAATGGAAATAAAGAAGTATTTATTGGATCAGCAGATTGGATGAACAGAAACATTTATCACCGTGTGGAAGTATGTTTTCCGATTTACGATGCAGCAATTAAAAATGAATTGTTGGAGATTACCAACCTACAACTGAATGATAATACACAGGCTGTTACTCTTAACAACAATCTGATGAATATACCGGCAAGCAATGGTCAGCCGACATTGTGTTCGCAAAAAGCCATCTATGATTACTTAAAAGAAAATGCTTTACCAAAAAGTAATCCTGACGCAAGGCAAACACCGGTGGATCATTTAAACTAAATAACAGCGCCATGAAGTTAAAGCACACGATTATCCTGATTTATCTATGCATCTCTATCGCAACTATAACCGCATGTGCACAAAAAAAGGATTTCCCATCACCTGCCAACTACAACTTAAATACACCAGAGAAATTTACAATGACCGAAAGCCTCCAGGAGATCTCCGGCATTGCTTTCAACAATTTCAGAAACGATACGATATACGCTATCCAGGATGAAGAAGGCAAATTGTTTTACTGGCAGCCGGGTAGCAAAAAAATCAGTTCCACAAAATTTGCGAAACATGGCGACTATGAAGACCTCGCCATTTTAAGTAATGTAGTTTTTATATTGCGAAGCGACGGCATACTATATTCATTTCCGGTGTCTGCAAAAAATGAACCATCGGTTACTTCAAGGGAATGGCCCAACCTTTTACCCAAAGGTGAGTACGAAGGCTTATATGCTGATGCAAAGCAAAACAGCCTTTATGTGCTCTGCAAAAAATGTGCGGATGACAAGCCTTCAAAAGAAGTAAGTGGATACATACTACAAATGTTGAATGATTCATTAACCAATACAAGCTCGTTCACTATAGATGTGCGGCAAATACAGCCGCTGACACAGAAAAAAAATGTAAAGTTTCATCCATCTGCGCTGGCATTTAATGAATATACAAGTGAGTGGTTTATTCTTTCAGCATCCAACAAAATGCTTGTAATTACAGATGACGGCTGGAAGGTTAAGCAGGTGCTTGAACTTGACCCTGGCACCTTTCTGCAACCCGAAGGCATTGCATTTGATAGCGAACACAATCTGTATATTTCTAATGAAGGAGATGATTTAAAGAATGGAAATGTGTTGAAATTTAAATTCATCAATAATTAATTGATACCCTGCTGATGAATACATTTATTACATATAGAAAGGCATTAAGAATATTTGCAAGAATCTTTTTTATCAGCTTATTGTCGATCAGGTCATTTGCCCAGGATTCTGTTGTGCAACGAATCATACTCATTGGCGATGCAGGAGAAATAGGCCCCCAGCAAAAACAGGTTATTGGTTCCGCAGCAGGCAGAATTATCCCGTCACGCACGACTGTTGTTTTTTTGGGAGACAATATTTATCCCACTGGAATGGCTTTACCCGGCTCTAAAAAAGAAAAAGAGACGCAACAGATCATACGTTCGCAATATGAACCTATGCGAAGCAAAGGCGCGCCCGTTTACTTTATACCGGGCAATCACGATTGGGACAGGATGGGGCCTGATGGCTTGAAAAAAATAAAACGTCAATGGGAATTTCTGCAGGAGCAACAGGACTCTTTGCTTCAATTACTTCCTCCTAATGGTTGCCCGGGGCCCGTTGAAATCAATATTTCGGACAACCTTGTTATTATAGCCTTTGACTCGGAATGGTGGCTGTTTGTTCATGACAAAAAGAATCCTGATGCCGATTGCGATTGCAATACAAAGGAAGAAGCTATCGCCCGTTTTGAAGAATTGCTATTCAAAAACAGGTACAAGACAATCCTGCTTGCATCACATCATCCATTTCAGTCTTACGGGCACCACGGCGGTTATTATTCCTGGAAGGATCATCTGTTTCCTTTTACTGCCATCAACAAAAACCTATATATACCCTTGCCCATTATAGGTTCTCTTTATCCATTATTAAGAAAGGCGTTTACTAACCCTGAAGACCTTGCGCATCCGCTATACAAGGATATGACCAAACAAGTTGATCATGTATTTAACGGCTTTCCCAATGTTGTACATGTAGCCGGGCATGAGCATGGGCTGCAGTTTATAAAAGATCAGCAAACGCAGGTAGTAAGTGGCTCAGGAGCAAAAAATGCTTATGTAAGACAGGGTAAAAATGCTTTGTACACAAATAAAACCGGCGGCTTTGTTACCGCTGACCTGCTTACCAATAGAAACATACTTTTTACATACTACATAAATACGGATTCCGTTAGTGAACCTGTGTTTACATACATTCAACATAATGAAGATGTAAAACTAAAAGAAGACACGGTTTTTAATCAGTCAATGGGCGACAGTGCCACAGTAAAAGTGCACCCGGCTTATGATGATGTAAGTAAATTTCACCGTTACTTGTTTGGCGAAAACTACCGTAAGGAATGGGCTGCTTCTACTACCCTTCCGGTCATAAAAATATCAACAATAAAGGGTGGCCTTACGCCAGTTAAAAGAGGAGGCGGCCATCAGTCAAAATCATTGCGGCTAAAGGATAAGAATGGCAATGAATGGGCGCTGAGAAGTGTTGAAAAATATCCGGATGTTTTACTCCCGGAACAACTAAGGCAAACATTCGCCAAAGATGTTGTGTATGATGCCATGAGCGCACAACATCCATTTTCAGCATTGGCAGTACCGGTTATTGCAAACGCAGTAAATGTTCCTCACAGCAATCCGATCATCGGAATTGTAGCACCAGACAGCGCCTTAGGCATTTACGCCAAGACATTTGTTAACACCGTTTGTTTGCTGGAAGAACGGGAACCGCTGGGCAAATCTGACAATACATTTAAGATGGCTGCGGAGCTTGACAAGGATAATGACAACAATGTTGACAGCGTTTTATACCTCCGCGCAAAACTGCTTGACCTTTATATTGGCGATTGGGACAGGCATGAAGACCAATGGCGGTGGGTAGACACAAAAAAGGGAAAGGGCAAAACATACACAGCCGTCCCGAGAGACCGCGACCAGGTGTTTCATGTGGAAGAAGGTGTGTTTCCCACAATGGCAGCAAGAGAATGGATTGCACCCTTCCTGCACAATTTTGATGGCAGTATTAAAAAAACAAATTTCTTTTTCTGGTCGGCCAGGTATATGAACGCAAGGCTGCTCAACCAGTTCAACTATCAACAGTGGATGGCAATCACAAATGATTTTGTTGCAAAACTTACAGATTCTGTGCTGGAAGCTGCATTGCAAAAACTCCCCGGGGCCTCCTATCAAATACGCCATGATGAATTGCTTCGTAAGCTGAAAGAGCGAAGGGCAAATCTTCCCAAAGCGATGGAAGCCTATTACCGTTTTTATAGTAAAACTATTGATATACAAACCACCACTAAAAGCGAATTTGTAAAAATTTCATCCAACAACGATAGCTCAGTAAATGTGTCGATAAAAAAAATCGCAAAAGACGGAGATATCAAACAATCCTTATACGACCGGACCTTTTTAAAAGATGAGACTAATGAGATAAGAATTTTTACATCAAAAGGCGATGACAGCGTTGCTATCAACAATCAATTAAACAGCATAAAATTCCGCATTGTAGGCGGAGATGGAAAAAAAGCTTACAATATAGAAAACAACAACGCCATCACCCATATTTATGAAAACAAAGACAACGCGACATTTACCGGATCAACACGAAAAATACGCAAACATCTATCTAATGATAGTTCAAACACGGCCATTGTACCATCCAACATATACAATATTGCAGCACCTTTGATTACAGCTGGTTATAATATTGATGACGGATTGATACTGGGCCTCGGCGTTAAATACACACAACAGGGATTTAGGAAAAGGCCGTATGGCAGCGTACAACAAATTACAGCAGCACATTCATTTTCAACAAAGGCTTACAGAATACGATACAGGGGCGAATGGATCAAGGCTATCGGCAATGCTGACATAGTTGCCTATGGTAATATATACGCGCCAGACAACACCATTAATTTTTTTGGCAGCGGCAACGAAACCGAGTTTAATAAAACAGGTGATTACAAAAGGTATTACAGAACGCGTTTTGCATTGTATGAAGCGATGCCATCGTTACGCTGGAGAACAGATGAAAATACGAGCATTACTGTTGGGCCGGCTGTGCAATTTTATCATTATGATAGTACGGATAACGTTGGCCGCGTAATCAACAATAATGCGCTCATTCTTTCTTATGACAGCGCCACCATCGCTTATGACAAAAGCCACATTGGGTTTGTTGCAAACTTTGTCAAAGATTCGAGGAACAATAAACTATTGCCGACATGGGGTTCATATATAAGTGTGCGGGTGCAGGGCTTCAAAGGATTGAACAAATACTCGAAATCGTTTGGACAAATTATTCCCGAAATAGCCTTGTACAAAAGCGTTAACGCCAGGTCAAGCATAGTGATTGCGGACAGGCTGGGTGGCGGCTTCACCATTGGCAATGCGGCCTTTTATCAGTCAATGTTCCTGGATGGGCGCGAGAATCTATCTGGTTACCGCAGATACAGATTTGCAGGGACGCACATGGTGTACAACAACTTTGAAGCACGCATTAAACTGGCAGACTTTGCCAATTATATTTTACCCGGTCAATTTGGCATGATTGCATTTTATGACATCGGTAGAGTATGGCAAAAAGATGAAGATTCACATCAATGGCACAATGCGGTGGGCGCAGGCATATATTTTGCACCTGCCCAACTTGCCTTATTTCAATTCTTACTGGGCTATTCGAAAGAAGGGCTTTATCCTTACCTGACAATGGGATTCCGTTTTTAGCACCGCGGAATCAACCAAGCCTAATATTAAATTTAACTATGCAGCAAATTTTACTAAACATATTAACCGGAACCTCAACAAGTGAACTTCAGCATTCTTCTTTTTCCCTGAAGCCTTTTATTGATTATCTGAAAAATCTCAGCAAGGATGAAAGTTCTGTGAAAGCGCCTATTTACCCGATGTTGCTGGAGAAATTTCAACAATACCCGGAAATTGAACAGCCCATAAAAAATGAAGATTTACACAAATACCGGAAATTGTTTGACCTGGTTTATGTGTGCCTTTCAACTTTGATGGATGATGAAAGCCAGGCTTACTGGGGAATTAGCCTTCCGGTGTCTCCTTTAATCGTATACGGTTCGGAACGATTGTATGAAACCCTAACGGATGCAACATGCAGAGCCATCACAGGCGCAGTACTTTCGGAGAACCAGAATGTACTGGCTCAAAAAAAAGAATTGCTTTATTCAATGATACTGGATCGTTTTTATAACATTAAAATCACCAGGAAAAGCAATCTCATACGTTCATTTGTCGACCACCAAACGCAGCTTACAAAATATTTCAAGCTTAATATTGACAGCAGGTTTGTTGAAGTAACAACAACAAAACCGTTGCCGGAAATTGATGTTGAAAATCTTCACATTGACCTGCGTGAACCGCCAAGCCTGGATGTGCTTGATAATATTCTGCCGTTGGAAAATTTCCATTTTAGTGGAATGTCTATCGTAACGATAAAGGATATAACAGAGCATTATGTTGTGGAGAATATCAAGAGTATTCTTCTTAATAACACCAATGAGAAGAAGGAAGTCAACTATACCAATCTTGTTCAATCACTAAAAACACTTGCAGGCAATAGTGCCATTGAATTTGGTTTATTGCCGCTACTTTCTGTCAACGACAAACTGGTGCTCGACTATGCGCATCAGCAAAAAAGTGTAGCTGTTTCTTATGGCAGGGAAGCAGGTGTAGCGGAGCAGGCTTTTCTTTCACTTGCCACAAATTACATTAAAAAACCAAGGCTGCTTTTTTTCAGGAATCATGCGGAGCTCATTAAGTCAAACTTCTTTTTGATGTCTACATTGCAGCATACGGACATACAGTCTTTCGCCATGGTACCCATTTTTTACAATGCGAAACTAGCCGGAGCAATGGAGATCTACAGCAGGGTTCCGGGCCTGCTGGATGAGAGCATCCTGGCAAAGCTGGAACCTGCATTACCACTGCTTGCACAGATTATGCAGAAGGTGATAGATGAATTTAATGATAGTGTAGAGGATGTGATCAAGCGCAAATACACTGCGCTGCAATCCGCAGTTCAATGGAAGTTTAATGAGGCAGCGTGGCATTATTTGCAGAATCGATATGAAAAGAAAAAGAATCCGTTAGAACAAATCGTATTTAACCAGGTATACCCATTGTATGGTGCAATAGATATTCGAAATTCTACGCTGGAAAGAAATGAGGCGTTGAGAAGCGATCTCCGTTATCAACTTACCAGCCTTATTGAGCTTTTACAAAAGATCAAGCAAAATGCGGCTTTAATCCTAACTGATGAATTTATTTCTGAAACCAATAAATGGAAGGAAAGGATCAAGGAATTTATTACAACCGAAATAGAAAACAGCATCAACTATTTCAGGGATGCTGAAGTATTGCCGTTTTTGCAACATGTTCAAAAAACGCAACCCACCTGCTGCGACGGAATAGCTGAATACATAATGCATATGAACGATAAGGATGGTGAAGCATACAAGCACCGGCGGCTGCTGGAAGAATCAATGCAAACCATCAATGCATCTATCAGCCAGTACCTGGACCTGATGAACATGGAACTGCAATCTGCCTATCCGTTCTATTTTGAAAAATTCAGAACAGATGGTGTTGAATATGACATTTATATTGGACAGTCCATCGCGCCCGACAAGCATTTCGATATAAAATTCCTGAATGATATTCGCTTATGGCAATTAACCTCAATGGCAGCAATTGCACAGCTTACTAAAGCTATTTTACCACAAATACCAAAGGCGTTGTTCACAACGCAGCTGATCTTTATACACACCAACCCGTTGGATATTGAGTTTAGAATTGATGAGAAAAGATTTGATGTAAAAGGTGGATACAATATTCAATACCAGGTAATAAAAAAACGCATCGACAAAGCCTTCATCAAAAACACAGAAGAGCGCCTGACCCAGCCGGGAAAAATTGCGATGGTGTATTACAACCGGAAAGATGCAGAAGAATACCAGGAGTACATTCAATACCTGCAGGAACAGGGCATGCTGCTTGATGATCTTGAATATCTTGAGCTACAGGAATTGCAAGGTGTATCTGGGCTTAAGGCGCTCAGAGTTGGAGTAAACCTGAAATAACTTATGAAGGGTGTGTACGTGAATTGAAATTAAAGTTTTGGAACTGTGCATTTGCACATTGTCTATTTAATCTCGTTTAGTATAAAATTGTGATGCTTGAACACATTCAACCGTCACAATCAGATCGATATTTGGAAGACTTCTCGTATCGTCGAGGTGACGATGCCGCTGCAAACATAACAATATCGTTTGTCTCAGTGCATTAGAGTATTCTTAAGATTTTGATATTGGCACATTTACAGATCCGCACATTCACACATTTACATATTCGCACATTTACACATTCGCACATTCACACTTTCATCCTCAATTTCCTAACGCAACCGCATACATATACCACGCGGCATGCGGCAGCCATTGCTCAGCCCAGCGCCAATCATAATCTTTTCCGGTAACGGAATAAGGAACATTTAGGTCAATATCATTTTCGTCATTCAATCCCGATGTAACCCCGTTTACAATACCCCCCGGAGCGTTGGTATATTCAAATGTCCCAAAAAAATTATACGCCGGATTGTTATAACCGGTGCCTTGCAACATGCATGCATCAAACGGATTAAGGCCCAGGATCCAGTTCAGCTGATCCTGCGCAAAATTTCCTAAACTGTCATA
The DNA here is from genome assembly GCA_048498555.1 of Bacteroidota bacterium. Classification (GTDB taxonomy): domain Bacteria; phylum Bacteroidota; class Bacteroidia; order Chitinophagales; family Chitinophagaceae; genus Danxiaibacter. Next base: position 42,827 of record JBEHXT010000025.1, on the reverse strand, counting down.
CAGCTTTTTATCATCACTAAACAATGGCGCTATCTTGCGTGCTGCTGCTGCCATTGAGCCAAGGCGTGCATTTTCGCCCTGCCACCAGGGGGAAGCTTCACTTCCCTGCGGAAAGAAAAATGAACTCCATCTTTTTTCTAATGTATCCTGAACCAGTTGCCTGCTATAGCCGAAAGGGTTATTCACTTCATGCGTAATGGCCATTTCAAAATTGATTGAACGGAGCATGATCTGTTTAAGCTTTGAGCGCACAGGCTTGTCAGCAATCTCATAATAATTCGCCAGGCTTATAAGCGGAAGGCCTGCATCGGACGGATGAAAGAACGGCCTGTCTTTTTCATCTGCTCTCCAATAATCAACATAATTTTTCCACGTTACTAACCTGCTCATCAGGCTTTCGGCCCTTTTATCCGCAGCCTCTTTGTACACAGGCTTTTTTGTGGTTATAAATAATGCTGTAGCGGCCTGTAGTGCGCAATAATCATCCACAATGTTTTCTTTTCCATCGTTGGTCATAGAAGCATTGTTTTTATCCAGAAAAGCAAAAGCATTTTCGGCTGCCTTTAAATAATCAGCATTAGAGAAATCACCGCTTGTATCAAAACCCGCAGCCATAGCCAGTGCGGCGATAGCAACACCACCGCCCGAACGAAAACTAACCTGGTAACTTTTCCAGTTATTTTCAATTGAGCCGCCGCCCCAGGATTGGTCTTTGGATTGTTTTATCCGGTAGCCTTTACTTTCAGCCCCTACTACTCTGTCTTTGGCTTGCTTTCCGGCACCGGGTGCAGAAACGGAACGAAAGAATGAACCATTAGGTTGTTGTAAACGAACAAGATAGTCAGCCCCAAACATTGCTTCATCCAGCACTCTTCTTTTGTATTGGCGAAAGCTGGTACCCGATTTTTTATTTAACTCTTCGTAAGTCTTCAATAAGCCCCATACTGTCAGCGATATCTGTTGCGGATTAAAGTAAGAGGAAAATGAAAGATGTGAAAGATGTTTGCCATAGTCACCTGTAGCATCATACCAGCCACCATGCAGATCAACAAATTGCCCTTCTTTACCAGGCATGGGCAAATGACGGTCCGCGGCATCAAGCAACCCCGAACTTCGCTGCCCTTTGAAGTAGTAAATCACATCTGATAATGTGGTTTGTTCTAACACCTGTTTACCGATAATAAAGGGATATGAGATGATGTATTTGCCATCTATCTGAGCCTGCATATAATAAGAACCGGGTGTATTATAACTGCTGAAATCCATGGTCCAGAAAGTCCAGTTTTTCCATTTATTCACAGGTCCATTATATATTGGCTTTCCTTCCAAAACAGCCTTGCCATCCGAAACATTTACAAGTTGAAAAGAACCTACCTGCTTTTTTCCATCGGAAACCAAAATAGCTTTCTTGTTCATGCCGATCTCGTAGCCTACATGATTTGTTGAGATCTTTGCCTGGCCTGACAGCAATACCGGGCAACACACAACAACAAAAAGAAAATAATTCCGGAGTAAACTAATCATAGCAGTTGTTTGAAATAAGACAGTTTATACACGCATTCAATCCTTATCTAAAATACACCGATTTAAGGACAATTTATATTGCGCGCTATAACAGAATGCCTATTTTCTAGCCTGAATAAACGCAACAACGTTGGCAATATCATTTGTGGAAAGTCCAAGCACCGCAGGTTCAGGCATAAGGCTGTAATCCATTTTCTTCCTGTTTTTGATAGCCTCTTTTTGCAATGAATGTTTTACGCCCGCCACATCTTTCACAACAACTGTTTTACCATCTGCAATCACAAAACCGTAAACGGCAGTACTGTCTTTCAAGTTCACCAGCCAGGGTTCATAACCAAATTCTATTGCCGCGCTGGGATGAATAATGGCATCAACAAGCGCTGTTTTATCCAGCTTCTTTTGTATAGCAGTCAATTCCGGGCCAATGTCATGCCCTTCATTATTCACGCGGTGACAAGTGGCGCATTTTGAAGTAAATACAACATGGCCGTTGTCTGCATTACCACTAAGCGCAACAACATCATTAATAGAAAACTTTGTCGTTGTATTTCTTCCGGCAAAATATTTGTCGGCCTGTACGCGCACACTCAAATCCGGGTTCTTAAAAATCATTTTCTCAATGATCGTATCAAAACCTGCATCAAATTTTTTATCAGCCAACAGCCCCATGATCATTTGCCCACCTATTGAATCATTCGCCATATGCTGAAGCGCATCTTTTCTGTCGTTCAAAGTAAGATCTTTGTTCAAAGCTTTGCCTGCCCATACTTTCATACCGGCATATTTTTTTTCCTTATCCAAATCAAGCCCAGTCTTTTTCCAGTCGATAAGTGCATACCAATCATTGTCTTTTCTAAAAGCAAGCCAATACTTTGATTGTTCACTAACATCCTGCAACGGGCTTTTGGCAAGTGTTAGCATTGCGTTGACAGCCTGTTTATCATTTACGAACGCCAAAGCAGTAATAGCTTTTTTTCTCGCTTCAACAGTAAGCGAGTTGTCCTGCGCCCACTGTTGAAAAACGTTCACTGCCGCTACGGGATGTAATCGCCAAAGAATATCTGAAAGCCTGCTGTTCCAGGCTGTACTTCCGTTTCCTATTGATTGAATTATTTCGGGAAACAACTCATTTGCATGTGTACCTACGGGTAAGCCAATCGCATACAGGTACCAGGGATCATTTCCCTTGTAGCCTTTTATCAACTGCAAAATCAACGGATGTGTTGTCTCAAAAGGCAAATCTCGGATGGCAATTGCAATCTCACGCCGCACCATTGCCGAAGTATCATTGACTAGCTTTTGGCAAAACGGCATAATGTCTTTTCCTGTTTCTCTTAAAGCACGAAGTGCCGCCACACGTAACTGAGGATCGGCATTATCAAGGATTTTCTCCGTTTCTGTTACCCCGGAGTTGCCCAACGTAGATAAAAGCCAAACAGCCCTTGCACGATAGTAAGGATTTGAAGCAGTCAAAAGCGGTAATATTTTGGGGATAACGGATTCTCCTTGTTGACGCAATTGATCAAACGCCTGGCCGCGCACATTAATCGCGGGGCTTTGAAGCGCAAGCAACATCCCATCAACGGAAGAAAAATCATACACCGGCCTCGTCAGTTTTTTGTTTTTTGGAGCGATGCGATAGATTCTTCCGTAGCCGATAGAATCCTGCATAGCATGGCCGCCCACAACCGGGTCGTACCAATCGGCAACATAGATAGCGCCATCTGTGCCGATAGCTACATCACTCGGCCTGAACCACATTTTCTTATTGCTGTTTGTTGCTGAATCATTCCATACATAGTGTGTATTATCATCCGGCAAGGATGTAATCAAATTCTGTCTTTGCCCTTTCAGCTCAAAACCAGAACCATGCTGCAAGGGTTTGTAAGAAAAAATTACGTTCCTGCCTGCGTCGGCACTCAGCAACATTCCACGGTATTTTTCTCCTAAGGCATCACTTTCATTCATTACAATCCCTGTTGGTGCGCCGGCACCGCTGTTATCTCCCACATACATCACGTCAGGATCATCCTGGTGCCACTGCGCTGTGAACATATCCTGTCCCGGGCGTTGATCCGCTTGCCAGTAGCGAGAACCATCGTTACTGAAATATCCTGCATTCCCGCCCTCCATTAACCAGCTTGTGCGGCACGTAAGCACCTGGTCATCGTTATCGTTTTGCCAGAAGTTTCCATAAGAATCTACGGCTACCTCATACGAGTTACGAAAGTTATGCGCCAGCACTTTCAACCCTGTACCGTCAGGATTGATGCGCAACGCTAATCCGCCAATCCACACTTTTCCATCATCGCTTACCAGCCCGCTTTGGTTTTTGTTGTTGTATGGAGTGCCCCCGTTGTACACACTACCCGAACGAAGCATGAAACCCGCTTTATCTTTCACAATGTGCGGCCCGGCATTGCCCGTATTGAAATACCATTTTCCATCTGGCCCGGCTACAGTAGAATGCAAGGAATGGTCATGATCAAAACCACCAAAGCCCGTCAGTAAAATTTCTTTTTTATCGGGCTTATCATCGCCGTTTTCATCTGTGTATACAATCAGATTAGGTGCGCATGATACAATTACTTTGTTGCCTATTACTGCAATCCCCAACGGAGAAGTCAGATCCTTATCCTGCACAAACACTTTAGATGTGTCCGCCTTTCCATCACCGTCGCGATCCTCAAGTATCATCACCCTATCACCCTTGCTATGGTGCAAATGATGCAGTGAATCGTTATTAAAATTGCGGTAGTTGACTGCTTCTGTTATCCAGATGCGCCCTTTACTGTCAACATCCATATTGGTAGGATTATACATCATAGGCGACTCTGCCCACAATGTAGCTTCCAGGTCATCAGGCAAATACAGGCCCAATGGCGGTTCTTTGGGCTGTTCTTTATTGTTGCATTGGGTTAACCCAAACATCAATGGAGCAAGAATTGAAAATGCAAGCAATCGTTTCATGTATAAAGGTTGTATAAGTGTTGCAAAATAAAATGCAGCGGCGGCATGTGTTAGTCAAATACATTTTTCATAAAGGCAAGATTTTGCGCATAGGCATCTTTTATGGACACATCTTTCGGCACAGCCCCTTCAATCTGTAACCATCCCGAAAAGCCAATGTCGTCAAGTGCGGCTCGTATCCTTTTAAAATCGAGGTCCCCTTTACCCAACAGATAACCATTTTCCTTACAATGGCATTCGCATATATATTTATTACCAAGCAGTTTTATTTCTTTATAGATATCATTACCTGCGTCAGCCGCGTTCCTGAAATCATAATATGTTTTCAGATTCGGCGAACCAACTTGTTCTATGATGCCGATATGCTCTTCTGCAGTCATATAAGACTCTATGCCAAGAATAATATTTTGTTTCTCAGCTTTGGGCATCACCTTTTTCAGTTTTTCAATAACGGCTTTCTTGCCTTTATCATCATTTCGCAGGTCATTGGCATAAAAGAAAGCCAGCAATATTACTTTCGCGCCCAGGTTACTTGCCACATCTATGCTGTCGGATACCCACTCATCGGTGCGTGCATCACTTTTATAAGGAATATTATTTAGCTCAGCCAATGCCAGTCCGGCGATTGCCACACCTGTCTCTTTTGACTTTTGCAAATATTGCTGTTGTAAATTTTTATCGCGTAAACGCATATTATCGCGCAACGACCCCATATTTACCTGTACACCCTTTAAACCGATTTGCTTTGCAACGTCAAAAGCGCCGATATCGCAACTTTTACCCAAGCTCCAATCGCAGGCGCCAATACTGTACGCCGCTTTGTTGTGCGCAAAGACGGGGGAAAATTTATCGAGCAACAATGCACCGGAAAAAACGGCTGCACTTTTGAAGAGGCTTCGGCGATTCATCATAAGCAATCATTAGAGTTCCTGAATATATAAAGTTTCAGCAAAACAAGAAAGTTTAATACGGTAAGCGGGGCAATGAAGCCCACCGGATTCGAAGGGGATGGCTTCGTTTACCAGCCGGTCTTTAAGCTTTGCGGTTTTGGCCTTACCTTAGCAGCTTAATCCCAATAACTTTTAATATACAGCCATGGCGAAAGACAAGAAAAAACATTCGAAAGAAAAGTCCAAACATGATATACTGACCGACGAATCTTTACAGTTTTTAAGATCTTATATCAACAATGCATCTCCTGTTGGCTTTGAGGCCAAGGGCCAAAAATTGTGGCTGGATTATCTGCAGCCCTTTGTAGACACGCATTTTGTAGATCCTTATGGAACAGCTGTGGGCGTGATTAATCCCAACGAAGCATTTAAAGTTGTTATTGAAGCACACGCGGATGAGATTAGCTGGTTTGTAAACTATATTAACGATCAGGGGCTGATTTATTTGAAGCGCAACGGTGGCGTTGACCACCAGGTTGCACCGGCAAAAAGAGTGCTTATTCATGGCAAAAAAGGACATGTAAAAGCTGTTTTCGGATGGCCGGCAATTCATACAAGGTTAGCCAGCAGTGAACAAAAAGAGCCACAGCCAAAGGTTGAAAATCTTTTTCTTGATTGCGGCGCGAGAAATAAAAAAGAAGTAGAAGAACTGGGCATTCACATTGGCGCAGTTGTAACCTACGAAGAAGGCTTTGACGAGCTGGCGTATGATTATTATATCGGCCGCGCACTCGACAACCGTATCGGCGGTTTTATGATTGCAGAGGTTGCAAGATTGCTTAAAGAAAACAAAAAGAAATTACCCTTCGGGCTTTATGTAGTGAACGCCGTTCAGGAAGAAGTGGGCCTGCGGGGCGCGGAAATGATAGCTCGTCGCATTAAACCAAATGTGGCCATCATTACTGATGTAACACACGATACGCAAACGCCCATGATCAACAAAACCATTGAAGGTGATGTTGCTTGCGGAAAGGGCCCATCGCCTGCTTACGGGCCAGCGGTACACAATAAACTATTAAGCTTTGTACAGGACGTAGCAGAAAAGAATGAGATTCCTCTGCAAATGCGTACGGTTAGCCGCAGCACTGGTACGGACACTGATAGCTTTGCCTATGCCAATGATGGCTGCCCAAGTGTTTTAATCTCTATACCGCTTAGGTATATGCACACTACCGTTGAAATGATTCATAAAAAAGACATCGAGAGCACCATCAAACTTATGTATGAAACAGTGTTGGCATTAACACCAACTACAAACTTAAGTTACTTATAGTGGCTTCCTCTTAAAGCAAAAGAGATGCTTCGCGAATTAAGCATCTCTTTTTGTTTTAAACACCTTCAACAAAAAGTACGCAATAAATAATGCACCCGTATTTCGTACTTGTAGCTATGGATAAAGCCCTTCCAATCCTGAAGCACCAATGAATCAATCACCCTGCTTTTCTGGCTTCACAAATAAATTGTAAATATTGTTTTTGAGCGATACGCTATATTTGACGCCAATGAACAATGGCCGTCTCATACAGTATTTTACCGGATATTACTGGTCTTTGCAAAAAGAAAAGAAATTCATTCAGCAGCACTTCGGGCAATTTCTCCGCCAAAAAACAGCTGAATTAAATTATACTTTCAGCAAATCAGACTGGAAAAAAACAACTGTCTACTATCCCTGTTTTACAGTTCTTGCGGGAGCGGAGAACTTTATTCTGTTAAAAGGAAGCAGACAACTAAACGAGCAGGAAAGATACAGGCTGACAGCAGTCAGCATCATGTCTGGATTATGTGACGACCTGATTGATGAAGAAAACTGGACGCCTGCACAATTATTTGATTTGCTGGATAACCAGCTTGAATCGTTGCCGCTCTCGCCAAAAGCGAAATTAATCCTTGCGCTCAATGATGAGTTGTATAAAACGAGCCGCCCGAGTGCGGCATATGAGAAGCAATTGAGAACAGCCATTTATTGGCAGGCCAGATCTCTTGAGCAGCTACATCCGGAAATAAGTACGGAAGAAATATTGGAGATATCAAAAGAAAAAAACGGCCAGACATCCTTAATGTTTTCCTACCTGTTGGATGAAGAATGGAATAGCATTGAACAAAGCATCATTGCTCAATCGGGATTTCTCGGACAGCTTGTGAACGATACTTACGACATTTTTAAAGATGTAAAGGCAGGTGTTCAGACTTACCTGCAACGATTTAAATCTCTGGATGCAAGTGAAGATTTTTTTATTGATGAATGGAGAAAGCTGGTAAGGCTTATTCATGAAAGCAACGCAACAAAAAAAAATAAAACGCATTTGATCAATCGTTTTGCATGCGTTCATGGCTACGCACTGGTGGCGTTTCACCAGTTCAGGTATATTGAGCAAAACCGCGGTATACCAGTAAAGTGGAATGAAGCAACACGAAAAGAACTTGTAGTTGATATGGAAAAATGGCCCACGAGATGGCAATTACTGAAAGCTATAAAAAAATTGAGTACTTTGTAATTTGCAAAAATGCAGCTTGCTGTTTGATGAAGGCGTTAATTTATCAGTGCGTATTGGAAACATTATACTTATGAATCTTTTTTTACTGTTCCCTGAAATACTCTCATTTAAAAAAGAACGACAAGCCCAGCACCGTTATCTTGAAGATACTATAGTGCCCGGCTTCAGGGAATTGGAAATAGAGCAAAATGAACAATTTGACCCTTACCTTTCCCACAAAATATTCAAGTATTATGCGTTGTATGTTCCGGTTGTAATAGGCAATGGTTTCGCGCGATTACACGGAAGAGCACTCTCTGAAAAAGAACGGCGCCTGCTGACATTATTGGGAATAGTTACACCTTTTTTTGATGATTTTTTTGACATTGAAAGATTAAGCGAAGACAAAATCCACGCGTTATTTTCGGATCCTTTTACTACGTCTGCTGATACACTTATGCAGAAAGCGTTTACACACTATGGCCGTGAGATAGTGTCTTCTGTACCTGATAAAGGTTTTTTCAGAAAAATTTCTGAGGAAGTTTTTCAGTCACAGATCCAATCTGGTTTACAGGAAAGCCATATTATTTCTGTTGAAGAAAACAAAATACTTACCCGCAACAAAGGCGGATACTCGTTATTATTTTATTATTCGGGAATGGACGTTGAAAGAAATGAAGCCATCCAGGACGTAATTTATAAAACAGGTGCGTTGCTACAACTTTGCAACGACATTTTCGATATTTATAAAGACATACAAAAAGGCATTTATACCCTACCAAGAAGCTATACTGATATAGCCGATTTGAAGCAATATTTTCTGGATTCGTACAATGAATTGTTATCACGCGCAAACGCATTACCATTGCCACGGCATAATGTAGAAGCCTTTTTGCGGCGCCCACAGTTTCTATTTGCCATGACGCTGGTATCACTTAATAACCTTTCTAGATTACAAGCTAAAGCAAAAGGCAAATTCAGGTGGGAAGAATGCAGCAGGAGCCAATTGATTTGCGATGCGGAAAAACTTCCTGTACAATTGAAATGGCTGAGGCAATTAATGTCACTATAGATGGATAACCTTAACCGTATTTGAGCAGATGATAAAGAGGGCTTATATAAAGTATGTTGGCGCAATACTCGCTATGCTGGTTGCATGCGTTGGCGCGTATTCGCAAAAAGCAACAAATGACTCGGCACTAATTAGTCAATTGCTGAATGAAATAAAAGGTTTACAGGCTACGCAAACCAACAGTGATTTTTATGCCGGCGCCTTCCCTACTTACAGGCATTTTGCAGGGTTTCCGCCGAATACAAAACCTGACTATGGCATTTTTTATACAGGCACCACTTGTTTCACACTGAAGTCCATTACCCAATCCCTGTCATCAACGCAGCAAAAAATTGCGACAGGCATTTTAGAAAATGCGGAAAAAGCATATCCCTATTTTCAAAATAAAAACGGTAAGCCTATTTATTTTTTCTGGCCAACGGGCAAAGCAATCATGCCGAATACCTGGCTGGTAAAAAATATGACTTCCCTTATTTCGACAGCAGAAGATGCTGATGACACAGTCATCATCTTAATGAGCATGCTTCAACAAAACGACAGCATCAACCGGTTGGCAAAAGCTATTATAGATTCATTTGCCAATACTAACCTGCGCAACAATAAAAGTACTTACAAGAAATACAGTGATGTTGCCGCATACAATACTTATCTTGGAAAGAACATGCACAGTGATTTTGACCTTTGTGTGCATACAAATGTTCTGTACTTTACTTACGCAAACAACATCCCTCTTTCAAAATATGATTCAGCCACCATTCAGCTAATTGGTTCCATGCTGAAAAACAACGAACACTTGTCTGATGGCGCATATGTTGCTCCGTACTATGTTCGCAGGCCCGTAATCTTATACCATCTGGCCAGGCTGATCGGAACTTTTAATATTCCGGAATTAAGCGGCTTTAAAGACACGTTAATCCAGCAAATCAAAGATGAACTGGAATATTGCAAAATCCCGATGGATAAGGTTATTCTTCACACTTCGCTTTTACGGCTCGGAGAAAAAAATGATAACCTGGATATTCAAAACATAGATGATATTACCAGGCAAGATGACCGCTTTGTTTTTTACCAGGCAAGAGCGGGCTCGCAAATGAAACGCCCATATAAAAGAATCTTTCTGAATAGTGGCATGCTTAACTATTATTTTTACTGCACGGCATATAATAAGGCGCTGTTGCTGGAGTATTTGTGCTTGAGAAGCGTCAATGGTGAATAGTCAATGGTGAGTAGTGAAAGGTGCGAGAGGGTTTATTATATTGAAACAGCTCGATCAATAGAGATGCTAAACGATATGTTGAAGTTTGCACCCGCATCGTCACTTCGACGATAAAAGAAGTCTTGCGAATATGGATCTGATTGTGACGGATTGCATGTACCCGGATAACAATCTATAAGTAAACCGCATTCAATGGTCAATTAAATAAAATGGCCGCAGCGCTATTAACAACTGCGGCCATTTTACTATTTTTTACGACAATGCTTTATCATCGGCTTTCACCAATTAAAACCACTGCTACACATTTCACTATTCACCATTCACTATTCACCATTCACCATTCACCATTCACCATTCACTCTTCACTACTTAATTCTATCCTCTGGCGGAATTGTGCAAGGCTTGCCTTTTTCGGGGCCACCACCCTCTTCTTTGCGTTTACAAATTGGAGGCAACAACTTGTAACTGTCTTCGGTAGCTTTTACCGTATCAGCATCAAAACCCGCATTAGCTATAGATGTTCGTAAATAATCCAGCGTCATTCTATCCGGATAATATTGAATACGGATTGTACCGGTATTCATATAAATGTTCCATTTAATAATGCCCGCGTCACCGGTACCGCCAGTTTCTCTCAACAGATATTTATCGAGACGATCCTTACATTCCCAGCATTTTAGTTGAGGCACGCTTATTGTTGCCCATTGCGCCTTGTTCTGCATTACCTGTGCCTTAGTAGCAAAGCCACCAGCTATAAGGAGCAGACTTAACAATATTTTTTTCATTTGGTCCTTTTTAAGATTTGAGACTTCAAGTTTGAAATTATTGATCCTGATTGAAATTCTGAATTTTTTATTGAACATTCATTCGCATCAATTCCACTAAAAATTAAATTGAACTATATTAAACTATTCGCCATTTGAATTTCAAATTCAACTCTCCAATTTCAAATCCGCTACTTTCCCCAATTAGAAGGATCTTCGCGCCATTGTAATAATATTTGTTCATCATCCTTGCCAACAATCCCTTTTTCCAGTGCCAGCTCTATTAGTGCAGGATAATTGGTCAGAGATTTATAAGGTACTCCTGCAGTTTCAAATGCTTTGTCCGCTACAGCAAATCCATAATTAAAAATCGAAATCATACCTACTATTTCAACTCCTGCTGCTTTCAGCACGTCAACCACCTGCAAACTGCTTTTACCTGTAGAGATCAAATCTTCAACCACCACCACTTTCTGGCCCTTTTCATAAGCGCCTTCAATCTGGTTGCCAAGCCCATGTTCCTTTGGTTTTGGACGCACATAAATGTAAGGCAGCTTCAACTGGTCCGCCGCCATAGCACCCCATGCAATACCTGCTGTAGCAACACCTGCAAGCATGTCCGCATCCGGAAATGATTCAAAGATCACGTTGCACATTTCACTTTTCACAAAATCTCTTATATAAGGAAACGATAAAACCTTTCTGTTATCGCAATAAATAGGGCTTTTCCAGCCACTTGCCCATGTAAAAGGCTTTGTTGGGTTTAGCTTAATGGCTGCAGCTTGTAATAATTTCTCTGCTACTGCTTTTGCGTTTGAAGACATAGTTGATTTTTAAGAGCCACGAAGATAGGGAGAAAGCGGAAAGAGGAAAGCTAAAGCTTAAAGCCCAAAGCTTAAAGCCAAAAAACGAAGATTATATAATAAGAAGTCAAATATGATTTTCAACACTATCCGTCCAAAACAACTTTCCTAAACAATAAACTATCAGTAATACTGGAAAAAGCTTTAGGCTTTAGGCTCTAAGCTTTAAGCTCTTAAAAAAACCCTACATTAGCTGGCCCAATAAAAGTTATATTATGAAACCAACCATTGTTGCTGCAGGCGGACTTGTTACAAATGAAAGAGAAGAATTATTGATGATCTTCAGGCGCGGTAAATGGGATTTACCCAAGGGGAAACTTGATGAGGGTGAAAGCATCGAAGAATGTGCATTAAGAGAAGTACAGGAAGAAACCGGGTTGCAACAACTAGATTTAGGAAAGGAAATCGGTGTTACTTATCACGAATATTTTGATAAATTTACTAACGCAGATGTTATCAAAAGAACTCATTGGTACGCCATGAAAACTACGGCCAATCAAAAATTGACTCCACAAACTGAGGAAGATATTGAACAGATAATTTGGGCGGATACAAATCAAATAAAGGATCATTTGACCAATAGCTACAAAAACATTGTTGAAATAATTGATAAGTATCTCAATAACAGCAACGGTTAATGTTAATCTCTGTCTTCCTCATATAGCCCATCACTAAATGGCATGGCATTAGTGGAGTTTATTCAACATTTACTCTGTTAAGGTTATATTATGAAGATAGCTTACATTTCTACACATCCCCCACGCAAGTGCGGTTTAGCAACTTTTAATCAGAATCTAGTACAGGCAGTTTGGTCAAATGTAAACAACAACAATAATCTGAATGATTACTTTGTTGTTGCGATGCATGATGGCGATGATGCGCAAGAAGATGATTATCCTGAAGAAGTAAAATATATCATCAGGCAGGAAGAGCAGCAGGATTATATAAATGCAGCTCAATTCATTAATAACAGTGATGCCGACATCTGTTTACTTGAACACGAATTCGGGATCTTCGGTGGCCAAAGCGGTATATACATTCTGCCGCTTATTCATCGCATTAATAAGCCATTGGTATGCATCATGCACACTGTGCTACAGAGCCCAAGTTATATTCAGAAAGTGATCGTAAAGGAAATTGCAACGCATGCCGCTAAGATTGTGGTAATGACAAAACGTGCGGTTGACTTCCTTACAAACATATATGATATTCCATCTGACAAGATTAGCATTATAGAACACGGCGTGCCTGATTTTGAATTGCCGGTTGCAAATCCCTTCCAGCACCTGCCCACATTCCGCAACAAAAAAATTCTGCTCACATTTGGTCTGCTTAGTAAGAACAAAGGATTGGAAACTGTAATCAGGGCATTGCCTGCAATTGTAAAAAAATATCCGGATGTTATCTATGTTATCCTGGGCAAAACACACCCGGCTGTATTTAAAGCTTCAGGCGAGTCTTACAGGAATAGTATCCGGTTACTTGCAACACAACTAAAGGTTGACAAACACCTGATGTTCATCAACAACTTCGTTGGGGAAGATGAATTAATCAGTTACCTGGCGGCTACAGATGTGTATATAACACCTTATCTCAATGAAGCGCAGATTACCAGCGGTACATTATCGTACGCCGTTGGCGCAGGTTGTGCGGTTGTATCAACACCTTACTGGCATGCTGAAGAATTATTGGCAGAAGGCAAAGGTGTATTATTTAACTTCAAGGATACAGAGGGCCTCGCAAATATTATTGTTGATTTGCTGGAGAACGAAGAGAAAATGAAAGGCATTAAAGACAAAGCATTTAATTATGGATTGAAACTTCGCTGGCCAAAAATTGGCGGTGAATTCCTGCAGGTTTTTGAAGAGGCCATCAGCAATTGGAGCGATACAAAAGAAGAAAGCGAAGTACTGATCAATCTTGAATTGATGCCTACGTTCAGCATCGAGCATGCCGCACGCATGACAGATGATACCGGCATTGTTCAACATGCCAAATACGGTATTCCAAATCTTAAAGAAGGATATTGCCTGGATGATAATGCAAGGGCATTGATCATGGCATTGATGACTTATCAGCAATACAAAAGCACTGAGGCCTTACGTGTGCTGCCTGTCTATTTGAGTTACATTCATTACATGTTAAGGGAAGACGGCAACTTTCATAATTTCCTCAGCTTTAACCGCGAATATCTTGATGACGTTGGTTCAGAAGACTCTTATGGCAGAACCATCTGGGCATTGGGATTTCTGATTTACAGTGCGCCTAACAATTCTTATAAAGAGTTTGCCGAAGAATTATTTTTTAAATCAATTCAACATTGCAGGTCGCTGCAACATCTGCGAGGTTCAGCAAATGCAATTATAGGCATATCATACTTTTTAAAACTACACCCGGACAATGAAGAAATGCTCACATTGATGAATGAATTGTGCGTGCCTCTTATCACAGCGTATGAGCACAACGCCGATGACGACTGGGAATGGTTTGAAGAAAAGCTTACCTATGACAACGGAATTTTTCCGCTTGCACTATTGCATGCGGCTGAAATAACAGGTGACGAAAAAACAAAATCGATCGCACTTGCATCACTTAATTTCCTTGATGCGCTTACACTTAGCAAGGGTTATTTGAGCCCTGTTGGTAACGATGGCTGGTATTATCGTGGAGGTGCACTTCCGGTTTTTGACCAGCAGGCAATTGAAGTAATGGCAATGGTGCTTGTGTATTTCCAGGCATATCAGCTTACACATGATACTACCTACATCCAAAAAATGTTCACCAGTTATTTATGGTTTCTTGGAGAAAACAGCTTGCGTGTACCGTTATACGACCCTGAAACAAAAGGTTGTTGCGATGGTTTACAACCCAATGGAATTAATAGAAACCAGGGAGCGGAAAGCACACTGGCATATATAATCTCTCATCTCACAGTTCTTGAAGCATTTGAACTGGAATATCAATATAGTCATAAATTGCTGAATAAAACGAATAGCTAAAAAGTATGAAGGTTGCTATCTTATCACCCGTAGCCTGGCGAACACCGCCGAGGCATTACGGGCCATGGGAACAGATTGCTTCAAACATTGCGGAGGGATTGGTTAAAAAAGGGATTGATGTAACATTGTTTGCCACTAAGGATTCTTTTACCGGCGGCAAACTGGAGGCCGTTATCGAAAAAGGGTACGAAGAATCTGATGCGGATGCAAAAGTTGCTGAATGCCTTCATATAAGCCACCTGATGGAAAACAGCGGGCGGTTTGATCTCATTCATAACAATTTTGATTTTCTTCCGATCACTTATTCTAAACTTATTAAAACGCCTATTGTTACCACTATTCATGGCTTCTCATCACAAAAAATTATTCCCGTTTATAAAAAATATAATGGGCACTGCCATTATGTTTCAATAAGCAATGCAGACAGAAGCCCCGAACTGGATTACATCGCGACTGTATACAATGGTATTCAAACTAAATTATTTACTTTCAATGAAAAGCCTTCCGATCACTTGCTATATTTTGGCAGGATCCACCACGATAAGGGTACAGCGGAGGCTATTGATATAGCAAAAAAAACAAAACGCAAGCTATATATTGCGGGGCTTATACAGGACAAAAACTATTACGAAGAAAAGATCCTTCCGCTGATTGACAACGATCAGATTATTTACCTTGGTAACGCGGGGCCCGAAAAACGAAACGAACTGCTGGGAAACAGCTACGCATTATTACACCCAATTAATTTTAAAGAACCATTTGGATTAAGCGTTGCTGAAGCCATGCTTTGCGGAACACCCGTTATAGCTTTTAACAAAGGTTCAATGCCCGAATTAATCGACGATAAAAAAACCGGTTTTTTAGTTGCTTCCGTAGATGAGGCCGTTGAAGCTGTTCAGCAAATCCCCTCGATTAACAGAGTTGACTGCCACAATCATGTAATGAAAAATTTCAGCCAGGAGAAAATGGTGAACGATTATATAGAAGTGTATAAAAAGCTGTGAGCTATCAGCCATCAGCTATTAGCCCGCGCGATGTAGCACGCAGAGTACGCTCAAAGATTTAAGTGTGACAATATCAATTCAGGAAGATCAACTTGAAGAAATCAGACATCAACAAATCAGGCATCAGCGATTGATTATTCAATCGCCGTCTTCCTTCAACCTTTTTAATAGCGCCCGTAGATCTACTGTTATAAAGGATGCAGAATAATCACTCAACCCGTACGGTATAATCACGTCTTTATCATTGTTAATGTATGATCCACATGAATACACAACATTTGGCACATAACCTTCACGTTCATCATCATTAGGAACCAGTAGAGGCTGTTTTAAATGACCGATTAATTTAGATGGATTTTCAAGATCAAGTAAACATGCGCCAAGGCTGTATCTCCGCATTGGCCCAACACCGTGCGTAATCACCAGCCATCCGTCTTCTGTTTTTAACGGGGAACCACAGTTACCTATCTGAATAAATTCCCACGGATATTTCGGCGGTTGCAATAATTGCGGATCATCCCACAAACCAATATTCTTGGAGTACATGATATAATTATTCCAGCCATCAATACGTGAAAGCATGGCGTATTTACCATTAATTTTTTCCGGGAACAATGCCAGGTTTTTATTCTGCGCACCATTACCATACAACGGCCTTACCTTGAAATGATAAAAATCTTTTGTTTCCAAAAGTTTTGGAAGAATAATCGTTCCATCATACGCAGTGTAAGTTGCATAGTACCTGATCTCTCCGTTCTCATCGAAAAACTTTACAAAACGCGCATCTTCTATCCCTTTGCTTTCGAATTCGGAAATGGGAAAAATTACCCTGTCAGAAATATCCGTATCCAGTGAAAATTGAATCTCGTGGTATGAGTCGGACAGCCATAAAATCTTTTCATATTCCAGCTTTGTCAGGTCATCATCCGCAAGATGCTGCGAATCCACTACAAATTTTTTCAATCGTTTGTATTCAAAGTGCTCATCCAGCTTAGTTTCCGCTTCGGTTAAAATATTCAAACTAATCTTGGCCTCAAGCGCTTTCTTCAAAAAAAGTTTTTTGTTGTATATCGAGTTCCTTACAACTTCGGCTTCGTCAATATATTCACCTGCAGGAATAACGGTAATATCGTTGTTTGAATCAACAATAGCCCGGCGAAAAACGATAGATGAAATATGCCCCTCACCTACCGCGCGAAAACTGATGATCAGCCTTTTTTGTCCCTCAGTAAGCTCGGTTTGATCCGGATCTTCTATTATTGAAGGATTAAAAAAGGCAGCTGATTCAATCGAATACTCGTGTGTAAAATATGAACCAATAAGTAATTTCCGCTGGCGGGAAAGTTCCTCCGGATCAATATTGAGTTGCTTAAAAATCGAGTCGAGTTTTTTGCAGTGCCGTTCAAAAACGCGGGTAATATTTCTGTGCCTTTTTGAAAACTCTTGTAGCAGCGGAATAATAATGGAATAGACTTCTTCCTCACTCAAAGCCATCACTCGCTGAATCAGGCTTTTCGCACGCTCATTGTCTGAGAAAAAAAAGCGTGCAATCACACGTGAGGAATCGGGGTATACTTTAACGTCTTTTCGTTCAATTGGTATACGCATAAATCAATCTTTTATGAATGATTAATTTATTCTCAAATTGTATTCCAATATAAGGTTAAAAGCGCAAAGGCCAAAGTATGTACCTTAAACCTTACATTATAAAGACTGATCAGAGGATGCTTAACCTCAATTTAACATCGAAATCTATTTTGATGCATTTTGCAGGCCGGCTCACACCTCCATGAATGCCAAACACCGGGTTTTAGACGCCGAGTTTGAGGCTGTCTATTACTACCTGGGGAAGAAACGGGGAAGCATCGCCATCATTTTTTAAAATATCCCTGATGATTGTAGACGCTATCGATGTGTACTGTGGTTCGCAGGTAAGAAAAATTGTCTCGATATTCTTGTCGAGTGTCCTGTTGGCATCAGCGATGGTCTTTTCGTACTCAAAATCGTTCACAAACCTGATGCCGCGCAAAATATACCTTGCACCTATTTTATTGCAATAATTTACTGTTAGCCCCTCGTATACGCCAACTTCTATCTTGGGCTCATCTTTATATATTTCCTTAAACCAGGCAAGGCGTTGGTCCGGGCTGAACATGGGAGACTTTGCGGAGTTTATTCCAATTCCCACCACAATTTTATCGAACAGAGAAAGCGCTCTGTTAATGATATCTACGTGGCCGAGCGTTACGGGGTCAAATGTGCCGGGGAACAAACAAATACGCTGCATGTTTTTAAATATTATGGTCAAATTTCAAAAAAACAAAACAACAAACCAGGCAATCCAATATTTGCCTGGCTTTGATTTTAGTTCATTTTCGCCTCCACCAGCATCCACCCCACTTTTCTATCAATCAACAGAAGTATCGGCAATTATTATTCGTGGCGATTGGCCAAAAGATAAAGCGCTGCCATTCTCACTGCAACACCATTCTCTACCTGGTTAAGAATAATTGAAAAAGGCCCGTCAGCCACATCACTGTCCAGTTCCACACCTCTGTTAATAGGGCCCGGGTGCATAATCACAATCTCCTTTTTCAGGCTTTCCAACAATCTCCTGTTAATGCCATAAGCGATATTGTATTCGCGAAGCGAGGAAAACAGGGGTTGGCTCTGGCGTTCAAGCTGGATGCGCAATACGTTTGCTACGTCGCACCATTCAAGCGCCTTTTTAATATTATATTCTACACGAATGCCAAAGGCTTCGGTAATATATTTAGGAATTAATGTGGGCGGACCGGCAACCATTATTTCCGCGCCCATTTTTGAAAGCAGGTAAATATTGCTAAGTGCAACGCGGCTGTGCATAATATCGCCGATGATGGCAACTTTTAACCCCTCCAGCCTGCCGGTTTTCTCTCTCATGGAAAAAGCATCCAGCAATGCCTGCGTTGGATGTTCATTAATACCGTCGCCGGCGTTAACGATCGCAGCAGGAATATGTTTTGCCAGAAAATGCGGCGCACCGCTTGCACTATGGCGCATTACCACCATATCTACCTTCATGCTCAAAATGTTATTCACTGTATCCAGCAACGTTTCTCCTTTAGCAGCAGAAGAACTGCTTGCAGTAAAATTCAACACATCAGCAGAAAGGCGCCGTTCAGCTAATTCGAACGACATTCTGGTGCGCGTGGAATTTTCGTAAAAAAGATTAACTATAGTTACATCTCTTAAAGAAGGTACTTTCTTAACTGGTCTCTGTAAAACCTCTTTGAATTGTTCTGCCGTTGAGAGAATAAGGTTGATATCATCTTTAGTAAGATCCTTGATACCAAGCAGATGTCGTGTAGATAGTTCCATTAAAGTGCGAAGATATAGTAAATCAAGTTTCAGTTTACGCAGCTTTTCATTTTTTTGTCCCGCCTTATGCCTGCGCGCTATAAATAACAAAGCCGGAACACAATTGTTCCGGCTAAAAAAATATTCAATTGAGATTTTACTTGAGTGATCTGAATGGGGAAAATGTAGCGTTTATTTATTTTCCATCAGTTATCGTAGCAAATTATCCCTGAGCAACTTGCGCCTTTCACCATTCACCATTCACTATTCACAAGATTCTTTCGCTTTTCGCCATTCACTTTTTTACATTAACACCACCTCATCTTTCTCTCCCTTCTGTTTCCAGCGGACAATCACCTTTTGGGAAGAGAATGTGTCAATCGCAGCACCAACATAGTCAGCATGAATAGGTAATTCCCTGCTAAAACGCCTGTCGATTAATACGCAAAGTTCAACAGAAGAGGCGCGGCCAAAATCAAGCAAAGCATCGAGTGCAGAACGAATGGTACGCCCTGTCCACAATACATCATCAATAATTACAACGTGCTTATTTTCAATGCTGAACGGAATATCGGTAGCATTGGCAACATGCAGGCTTTTGCGCACATCATCACGATAAAAAGTGATATCAAGCTTGCCATATTGTATTTTTTGATCGCCTGTTATTGCCTTCAGTTCCTCCACAATTCTGTCGCTCAGATAAATGCCCCTGGGCTGAATACCGATGATCACGGTATTTTCCAGCTGCAGATGATTTTCATATATCTCGTATGCCAGCCTTTTTATAGATAATGCAACTTGCTGTTCAGTAAGAATCGGTTTCAACTATTTCAATTTTGCACTAAAGTAAATAAAAATGTGTGATGTAAATTCAGACAGGCGCGTTCCCCTCGTCTTAAGAATCCGTTCACTGCAAATCAAGTACGATTTACAAAGTACGAAGTACGCGATTTGTGTACGTTCCTTTTTTTATATCACCATAATGACAAAAAACTTTAATCATTCACCACTTCAATTATCTGAAATGTTTTTGTGCCTGCAGGTACATCCCAGGTAACCTGTTGCCCTTTCTTAAAACCAATAAGTGCAGTACCTATGGGAGCGAGAACTGAAATTTTTCTTTGCTTAATATCCGCCGATTCCGGTAATACCAAAACCAACTCGGTGATTTTGCCCGTTCCTTCATCTTTAATTTTAATTTTTGAATTTAACCTTATGACATCTAACGGCATGGCATCTTTTTCCACAATCTCAGCGCGACTAAGTTCATGCAACAAGTTGGATGCACTTCCCTTCTCTCCAACAGTAAAAGGATTTGGGCCATCAGCATAGCGCATCAACAGGTTATATTCTTCTTTCAACAAATAGAGTGTGCTAGCAGAGTTCATACATGTTTGTTTTACGTTAAAAAATTGATTATTAGCTATTTGCAGATAGCTATGAACTATTAGTATTAATAAATTGGACAGTATTTACGCTTTTCTTTTATTTCCAACCTTGTACAATGTGATCAGCAATAGTGGCAAGGCCGGCACAAACAACCAATACCACGCTGGATTAAGGTAACCGGCTTTAAGAATGGCGCCATTTACCAATATCATTACAACGAAAATGCGCTTATTTACGTAGGGTAAATTTTGATTAACACTCACGACAAGCAATATTTTTAAGATATGGAAATGAATAAAAGTAGAACCATCCCCGGACCTACATTTATAACATTGCTACAAAGGCCGGGGCTTACTTATCCAAGTCTTTAAAGGAGGAATACATGCGAGGTCGTGTATTGAAGGTGCTTACCGCCGGGCGCAACCATAGCAAGGACGCAATCGGCGCGAAACATTTAACAACGATAATATAGTAAGCACGATAACTCATTTCTAGCGGCAAAATAAGGCTTTAAATTAACAGGCGATTAAAATTTGGGGTTTCTTAAGCCATTTTAACAAACAGTTTATCAAATCAACATAAGTTTGGGGAGATTGGTAATTAAATATGAGCCTTGCATATCTTATACACATTAAAGGCTTTTTAAAATAAACGCCATTATTTTTGATGTATTACAGCTTAAACTTTTTAACATGAGAATGAGATTAACAGGATGTTTGTTTTTACTGGCCGCTTTAGCAAGTTGCGGCGGAAACAAAGGAGAAGAAAAAAATGCAAAAAGCGATTCTACTGTAAAAGTGGCCCAGCCGGTTCCGGGTGGCCCTTTTAAAATGGATAGCTCTAAAAGATATATATTTTTAACCTGGGATGATGCTCCTCAGCCGCCCGGCACCACTGTTTGCAAACAAATTTTTCAACAGCAGGGCGTAAAGGCTACCTTTTTTATGGTGGGCATGCACGAATTTGACCCAAGACGCAAAAGGATAGTCGATAGCCTTCGCAACGCTTATCCGCAGTTTTTGATAGCAAACCACAGCTATACGCACGGTTTCCAAAACAACTACAAACATTTTTACACACACGTAGATAGTGCTTTGAAAGACTTCTCAAGGGCGCAGGAAGAATTGAAAGTGCCGCTGAAAATAGTAAGGCTTCCGGGTAACAATTCATGGGTTGGCAAAGGCGAAATACGCGGCCCGAAATCTACACTGGCAGTTTGTAGGGGGCTTGACTCCTTAGGTTACAAAGTAATTGGCTGGGATCTTGAATGGCAGTTTAAAGGTGGTTCTATCCCTGTTCAAAGTGCGGATGAAATGGTAAAAATGGTAAATGCCAAATTTGATAACGAAACAAGCAATGAAGAAAATACGGTGGTAATCCTTGCTCACGACAGGATGTTCGCGAAACCTCAGTACGCCGATTCGTTGACAAAATTCATCGCTACTTTAAAACAAGATCCAAGGAATGTGTTTGAAACCATCGACCACTATCCATTGGTTCAGAGAAAATAATTATGAGAGGCCGGAAGTTAATTCCGGCCTTTTTATTTAACGTGAATAGTTAATGGTGAATAGTGAAAGGTGCGGGTAGCTTCCGCATACTCAGGCCTACTCGCAGATACGATTTACGAAGTATGAAGTACTTAATTTTAACCCTGTTCATTTTTTTGCAACATCGTATGCCTTGTATTGGCTTCTCATTCCCTACACCTCACGCCCTACACCTTATGCCTTTCACCTCATACCTCATGCCTTACACCTTACACCTGATACCTGGCACCTGATACCTGATACCTCACACCTGATCCATTTTCAATTATCCCCTGTCAATTTTCAATTATCTCTCTCCTATCTTTGCAGCCATGAAAGTTTTTAAGTTTGGCGGAGCCAGCGTAAACAGCATAGAGCGAATTCAATATCTCAAGCACATTTTCTCTCTTTATAAAGATGAAAATTTAATGGTGATCGTTTCAGCCATGGGCAAAACAACCAATGCGCTGGAGAAAGTAACCGAAGCTTTTTATGCTGGTAATAAAGATGAAGCGCTACAGTTATTTACTATTGTAAAGAATCAGCATATCAATACTGCAAAGTATTTACTGGTAACCCATTTTAATGCTTGCCTGGAAACACTTGCTGATTTTTTTACTGAAGTTGAATGGTTATTGCACGATAAGCCTGTGCGGAATTATGACTATTACTACGATCAGATTGTTTGTATTGGAGAGTTGCTGAGTACTGTTATTGTTAGTCATTACCTGAACGAGGTGGGCATTAATAACGAATGGATGGATGTACGGGATATCCTCCGCACCGACAATAACTTTAGAGACGCAGGCGTAAACTGGAGTTTTACTGAAAAAAAGGTGAAGGAACAAGTATTGCCGGCTATTCAAAAAAACGGGCTGGTTCTTACGCAAGGATTTATTGGCAGTACCGATGAAAACGAGAGCACTACACTCGGTAGAGAAGGCAGCGATTACACGGCTGCAATATTTGCCAATCTCCTGGACGCTGAAGGATTATACATCTGGAAAGATGTGGAAGGCGTAATGAGTGCCGATCCCAAATTATTCCCTGACGCCACCTTTATCGAACACCTTAGCTTTGATGAAGTGATAGAAATGGCTTATTACGGCGCACAGGTTATTCACCCCAAAACCATAAAGCCACTGCAAAACAAGGGCATTCCGTTGCATGTAAAATGCTTTCTCGATCCACAGCTACCCGGAACAACCATAAGCAGCAAGAGAGCAAAAAATCTTCCCCCAATCATCATTCAGAAAAGCAACCAGGTATTGGTGCATTTACATACAAAAGACTTTTCTTTCGTGGGCGAGCAACCCATGAGTGACCTGTATGAATTGTTTGGCGGACTAAAAATAAAACCCAATCTGATTCAAACAGGTGCAATAAGTATACAGCTTTGCCTGGATGACCGCGAGGATAAAATCACCCAGCTTGCAACTTCTTCAAGCGACATTTTTGATGTGCAAATTGAAAAAGACCTGGAGCTGCTCACCATCCGTCATTTCAATAAAGAGCTTGTCGATAAAATGACAGAGAGCCGAAGCATTGTCCTTTTACAACAGACGCCGGTGACAGTGCAGTTAGTAATGAAGAGATGAATAAAAAAGAGTGGTGAAATCCGTGAATAGTGAATGGTCAATAGTGAAAGATGTGACAGTATGATTTTTTTTAGCTTGCTATTAGTGCTGAGAAAAGGGTTGCTGAAAACTCACTTTACTATTGCTCCTTCTACTGGCGAAATAGTAAAGGCTGATGCAGCCTGATTATGTCTTATTGCTACAATAACATTATCCAAAGAAAAAGGATCGATAAAAGTAAATTTATCGATCCTTTTTTATGCTTATTTGAATTTCTTAATGTCTATCTTCAATCAGCCAGTCGCACCTTTCACTATTGACCATTCACTATTCACCTAATTCACTACCAGGTACTCACCTGTTTTCGTTATAGATATCAATGGCAGTTTTTTCTCTTTTTCAAAATAGTCATATACTTCTTTCAGGCGCACTGAAAACTTTTGCAAATCCGGGTCGTCTTTGGATGCTTTAGCCAGGTATTCTGCGCTTTTGGCATTGCTGAAACGAATGGGGAAAATGTGAACCGGAATATAATCCTGTCCATTATTTTTTGCGCTTGCAGCTAAAATGTACAATTCTTCTATATATGCATCCTGGATAGGAATGCAACCAACGGTAACACAGCTTCCGTGGATATAGATATCGCCACCGGGTTTTTGCGTATCACTAAGGATTCGGTCCGAGGCATTGGGGTAATTCAACCCAAGGCTTAAATGATAAGTACTTTTGGGATTGAACTGATTAATGTAGTAAAACCCTTCGGGAACCTGGTAATCGCCTTCAAAACGCTTTGGGCCAAGCGCGCCCGCCATGGCACATACCCTGTATGTTTTAAATAATTTGAATTGTTCGGAATTGTTGCCACGCACCCAAACTTCCATTTGTCCATCATATTTAAAAGAACGGACATATATCTGTTTTGCCGGCCATTGCAGCCCTTGCGCCTCAAATTGTTTGCGCAAAGTATCTTCCTTGAAACGCACAGCCTGCGCTACACGGGGATACGTACGCTGAAAATCCAAAAATGAAGATTGGGAAAAGGCGGCAGAGGTTAACAAACTAAATAAAACCACCCAGCTAAACTGCTTCATACACCGAAAATATTCAAATTATTTTTAAATGTTAAGAGTGTGCAAGTTAAAAGTTCCTCAACTAATTTTTTCCACAAAAGTTAATTTAATATGTAAATGGTTTATATTAAGCTGAAAGCCCAAAGCCTAAAGCTTACTACCATAGCTCCAACAATAGGCGGACGCTCCAAGACCTCTATTTTCAGGTATAAAATAGCTCAATTTAGCTTGTTGAAATTTATCGGCTGAATTAATAGCTAAGGCATTGGTCCTTAAGCGCTAGGCATCGAGCTTCAGGCTTTAAGCTTTACGCTTTAAGCTTTACGCTTTATCTTCGCCGCTAACTGAAATTATATGAAGAAAATCGGAATATTAGGCGGTGGCCAGTTGGGCAGAATGCTGTTACAGGCTGCGGCAAATTACGTTGTTGAGACCTATGTGCTGGAAAATGATGATAATTGCCCGGCTGCGCATTTGTGCCACCATTTCGTTAAAGGAAATATTACCGATTTTGAAACAGTTTACAACTTCGGAAAAAATCTGGACGCAATAACAATCGAAATAGAAGCCGTTAATGTTGAAGCATTGGAAAAGCTGGAACAGGAGGGGGTGAAAGTATACCCGGCTCCCGCGGCAATCAAAATGATTAAAAACAAAGTCACGCAAAAACAGTTTTATAAAGATCATGGCGTCCTTTCTCCAGAGTTTCGCATAACGCAACAATTGGCTGAACTTAGTCAGCACACTGATTTTTTACCAGCCGTTCACAAAATTGGGCAAGGCGGCTATGATGGTAAAGGCGTCCAGGTGATCAGGACTGCAGATGATATTTCAAAAGGCTTTGATGCACCATCCGTATTGGAAAAAATGGTAAATATTCAAAAAGAGATTGCGCTCATTATCGCGGTAGGCAATAACGGAGAAATGGCCATCTTCCCTCCTGCTGAAATGGTTTTTGATCCTGTTTTAAACCTCCTTGATTACCAGATCAGCCCTGCAGACATCAGCGAGGACATACTTCAACAAGCAACCACCATTGCCCGCAAGCTGGCAAAAGCATTAAATACAGCTGGCCTTTTTGCCATTGAAATGTTTGTTGATGAAAACAACCATGTACAGGTGAATGAAACCGCGCCAAGGGTACACAATAGCGGGCACCATACCATTGAAGCAAATTATTGCAGCCAGTACGATATGTTGTGGCGCATTATGCTTGATTATCCTTTAGGCGACACTTCAGCCATACAAACCTCTTCTATTGTTAATATACTTGGCGCCGAAGGATTTTCCGGCGAAGCTGACTATACCGGCATGGATGAAGTACTAAAAATGAGTGGTGTGTTTGTTCATCTCTATGGAAAAACACAAACAAAACCCGGAAGAAAAATGGGTCACGTTACCATCATGCATGATGATAAGGAGGAGCTTGTACAGATGGCAAAAAAGATTAAAGATACGCTGGTGGTGAAGAGTGTAAATGCGTAGACATATAGTCCGTGAAAGATGAAGCGTGTAAATGGACGACACTAAAAAAATTTCTATTGAAACCGTAGCTACCGGTGCTACACACCGGCGCTGAAAGCTGATAGCAGACAGCTAATAGCTCCAAAAACTTATAGCACATGTCACAACAAGTTAACCTCGTTGGTATTATTATGGGAAGCGATAGCGACCTCCCGGTTATGCAGCAGGCTGCAGACGTTTTAAGAGAATTTGATATCCCATTTGAACTGACGGTGGTTTCCGCACACCGCACTCCGTTGCGCATGATTGAATATGCACAGTCTGCAAAAGAGCGCGGGCTGAAAGTTATTATCGCGGGCGCTGGTGGCGCTGCGCACCTTCCAGGTATGGTTGCATCGGTAACCACATTGCCTGTTATTGGCGTTCCTATCAAATCGTCTAACTCAATTGATGGATGGGATTCGGTTTTATCCATACTGCAAATGCCCAACGGCGTGCCTGTTGCAACCGTAGCATTAAATGCGGCGAAGAATGCGGGATTATTGGCCGCACAAATTATCGGCACACACGATGAGGCCGTTGCTACGAGAATGAAAACGTATAAAGAAGATATGAATCAGGCCGTGCTTAAAAAGGTAGACTTTCTTGCAAAAGAATGGCCCAACGGCTTTGATCAGAATAATGGATAATTGATAATGGAGAATTGAAAATTGACAATGTCTGCTAATGTGCGAATGCGCCAAACCCAAACATACGCCAGCTTTTTAAGTGCCGCTGCATTGTCAATTTTCAACTTTCAATTTTTAATTACCTTACGCCCGCACGCTGAAGCTTATCAATAATGTAGCTCGCCAAAGCCTTACCTTCAGCAAGTCCGTTCTCTATGGCATCCATGTAGTGAATTCCACCGTATAATCTTGAAATGGCAGCTTCCTGAGCAGCCTGCCGGAAGGAAGTGAACGTTCTTGGCTGCAGCTCAAACATGATCTCGGTATTATCTGTAAACGAAAAATGATCCCCAAGGAAATAAGTAAGCACTTCTGCACATGCAGCAGAAACAACACTGTGGCCACTGGGATATTCAGGAAAAGGAGGTGTTTGTAACAATGGTTGCCATTTAGCGTCCATATACCGATTGATAAAGGTTTCGGGCCTTATACGATTGCTCCTGTATTTTTCATCCCAGCAACTGATAAAGGCATCCATTGCCGTAAGCGCACCCATCGTTAGCAGGGTAATATGCCGGTTAAAACTGAGATGGGCTTTTTCGGAGGCAATGCTGATGATATTCATCCAGTGTGCACCGGGACTAATTTTTTTAAATCCCAACGACATATGGCCGGATGTGCTTACCGCAAAAGGGTTACAATCCCAAAATGCTGCTATTTCCTGTTGTTCCGGTTTTGCATATGCAACAGCAGCATATACTTCTTTATTTAACAGATAAAAACTGCTTACTGTATCCTTGCTGAATGATACAGGTGGTTTTGGTTTAAACTGATTACAAGAATCGATGATCATTGGCCGCACGGTTTTCCAGTTAGGCTCAACCGCTTCAATGTATGCCGGCGGCGTTGGGTACCAGAATCCGTCTCCTTTAACTGGCGTATATCGCAATAGTGCGCTTAGCTTGTTATAATCATCTGTTGCCGCATATTTCACCACTTGACGGGCTATATCTTCAGCCACAGCAATTGATTGCTCCAATAAAGCGTTTGATATCTTTTTCTTTTTCAATAAAGCAACAAGTGAATCTTCCTTTTCTTTCAGCATATAACCCGACGGAAGCATTTGTTTGCCGGTTTCTAAAATGCAATACAATGCGGCTATCTGCGGATCATAGGTAGTCTTTGATTGGTTAACGCTTAAGTTATTGGGCCAGGAACGAATGACAGACGAAAGCGGACGAAGCGAAGAATCATTTTGCGCTAGTATTGTATAAGCACCCAACATACAATAAGCAAAATATCGCGACGCAGCGGGCGGATTTACAACATCGTGCATCATGACCATTGATAAAGAAAAAACCGCAGGCTTTATCTTTTGCTCGATACTTGCTTTATCTACCTGGGCAAAAACCTGTCCTGTATGCATGACAAACAGTAAATAGAAAATATATCTTGTTTTCATGAGCCTGTTAAACATCATTAATGAAGAACAAAATTTACATCCGCACATTTGCAAATTCCCACATCCACGCATTCACTCACTTTCCAATTCTATATGTTTGAAGCACCTCACCCGGGATGCCAGCAATCATAAACTTTTCATTTTTTATGGTAAGTATTAATGCCGATTTCACATCGCCCTTTATGCAGATACCAGCATCTGCCTGGTTAATGCACGTGAAATTCCCTTTACCATCACCTTGCAGCAGGCACCCATAGCTAGCATCAATACTGCCCAGTTTAAGCCGGTTATCTGTGTGGTTACCCAATAACAACAAATCCATTTTGCCATCATTATTAAAATCGTATGGCAGAATACAACCCACGGTCGAAAACTGCGCCTGGAGCGGTAATGGCAATTTTTCAAATTTATTACCCTTGTTCAGATAAACGACGGAGCGGCTTTCATTGGCGGTTAACTTCGTTGCGGCAGCAAGCTCTTCAGGAGTAAATATATCCGTCATAGTTGCATCGGCATAAGCTTTATACGAAATAAACTTTTTGCGCATGGAGTACATTTGTTCATTCAGTTCATCCCTGCTTACAAACGGATAACTTTTGCCCTGGATATAAAAATTAAAGAAAGGATCTATTGAACCATTGTGATCAAAATCCGCATAATATAATTCAGCGGGTGTCGAGTCAGAAACCTGGATCTGTGAATTTAGCCCGAGGTTGCCTGCGATGATATCTTCTTTGCCATCACCATCTACATCTGCAAAAGCAATTGTATTCCAAAACCCTTTGTCGGGCCTGGTGAAAAAATCACTGGTTTTATCAACAAACCCATCTGCAGTATTTAGAAAAATCATTACAGGCATCATCTCTCCGCACAGCACAAGGTCTTTACGGCCGTCGCTATTAAGGTCCACCCATTGCGCATCCGCTATCATGCCTGCCTGTTTGAAAGGTACATCCACCAAGGTAAAGGAGCCCTTGCCATTATTATTCAACAAATAACTTTCGGGCGCTGCAGGATAACTACCGGGAATAATCCTGCCACCAACAAAGAGATCCGTGTCACCATCATTGTCATAGTCGCATGCGCGCACACATGATTTGCTACTCGCGTTAACAACAGGCAATGCATTTAACGCGAGATAAAAATTCCCTTTCTTATCGTTGATATATAACTCATCCTGCAGTGCTTCTGACCCGGGCTGGAATAAAGAATATCCGCCTTTGGCGAGATACAGGTCCGTAAAGCCATCACCGTTAGCATCAAAAAAACAGGCAGCGGATGTTGCAGAGGTACCTTCGTCGCCCAATTTACTTCCTTCCGCGGCTTTAAAACTACCGTTTGCCTGTTGCACAAAAATTCGGTTGGGCGCATTTTTATCTCCGCTGATAAACAAATCTGTTTTTCCATCATTGTTCACATCGCCACTAACTATAACAGGGCCGGTTTGCGAATACATGAACAGCATAAGCAATTGCCGCTTAAAATCATTTTCAGTAAATTCTTCTCGCTTATAGTCAACAACTGGCGCAGTGCTTGTAAATAACTTATCTGCCTTCTTTTTAACGTTATAATCAAAAGCAGGCAATCCACTGGCATGTTCGATCAGCAATTGCTGATCGGGCTTAATATTATTCAGTACCTGCGTGGTGTTATCCGGCCAAATGATCCGGAGTGAATCAATAGTGGTAGTCGCTGAAAATCCAAAATGCGCATTTGTACTAACCGACGACAAATAACCTCTTGCAGGATTTACTTCAACATATTGCTGTGTGCCATTTGCATAAGCATATATTTTTGCACCAAACGCTTTTGTGTTATGTGTGTTATCTTTCAATCGAACATTCAAATAATGATTGCCTGTTTGCTCACGTTGCATGTTCTGATATACAAAAGCTTCCTGGTTGATATTATTAACAACCAAATCAAGGTCGCCGTCATTATCTAAATCTGCGTATACCGCGCCACTTGAAACGGAAAGATTGGTAAATCCCCATTCCTGCTGAACATTTGTGAACGTAAGATTTTTATTGTTTTTAAACACGTAATTTTCGAGTGTTGTAGAAGGCATAGATTTCACCAGGTCCATTAATTGTTCCGGGGCTTTTTCTATTGCTTTTTTAATTTTATAATCACCCCAATAGCGCAGAAAATCCTTATTGGTATAGTCCCTTAAATATCCATTTGTAACCAACAGGTCTTTATAGCCATCGTTGTCAAAATCAGCTAATAATGGGCACCAGCTCCAGTCGGTACACGATATCCCTGCCAGTTGCCCTATTTCGCTAAAGGTATTATCGCCATTGTTTAGCTGCAACATGTTGCGCATATACTGGCTGTTCAATCCCTGGCTTTTCATTAACTCGAAAGACTCATAGTTTTCCTGTAATTGCAGCAGTTTTTGGCGGCGATTATCTGGCGGCAGCATATCTAATGTTATGATGTCTGGCAATCCATCATTATTGTAATCTGCAATATCAACGCCCATGGAAAACTGTGACAGATGGCGAAAACAATCTTCAGCCTCTTCCTTAAAAGTGCCGTCGTGATTGTTAATGTAGAGGTAGTCTGGTTCATTGTAATCATTGGTTACATAAATATCCTGCCAACCATCCTTATTCACGTCAGCAATAGCGATTCCCAGTCCAAAAGTCAGCGGATATTGATAGATCCCTGCTTTGGTGGACACATCCACAAAATGCCCGTCTCTATTTTCATACAACTTACTTCCTGCCAGCGGATCCGTTTGATTGCGGAATTTAGCCAGCTCCATATTATCCATTTTTCGCACATTATGGTTCAGCAAAAACATATCCAGGTCACCATCATTATCATAATCAAAGAACGCGGCTTGCGTGCTGTAACCAGGATCATCCAACCCGTACTGTTTTGCCTCCTCCGTAAATTTCAGGTTACCGTTGTTAATGAAAAGCTGGTTTCGTCGAAGATCTTCACTCACTTTTCCAGAATAGCAAACATAAATATCCAGCAATCCATCTCCGTTAACATCAGCCATTGTTACGCCTGTCTTCCAGCCTTCTGTTTTGCCTTCCATTTCTTTGCAGGCTTCTTTCGTAATGTCTTTAAACCGCATGTTGCCGAGATTCAGGTACAGCTTATTCGGCTTCATGTTAGCTGTAAAAAAGAGGTCTTCAAGGCCATCGTTATTGATATCGCCAACTGCAACGCCACCACCGTTGTAAAAATATTCGTAAGCCATAATATTGAGGCCTTCGGTTTCATTAATATCATTACTAAACTTAATTCCGGTTTGCTTGGCAGGCAGCAGTTTAAAAAGTTTTTGAGCCCTGCAAATTGTGGAAGGGATAAAAAAAGAACCTGCAAGTATAAACACGAGCAAAGTATTGCGGCAGAAGTTTTCATATGCAACGGGGTGGACATGTTTTCTCTCACGCATACTGATTACTTTAGTCCGGATCCGGGTTTTGTGACACTTGGGTATGGCAATTAGCTTCTCTATTAAAGCTAACAAATATTTGATGTTTTTGAAAGGGATATTGCTATTTCTTTTTAAACCCGGATTTGCAGTAGAAAATGAGTCATCTCTAAAATGCCTTCAAACAGTGGCATATGCTAGTTTTTCCATGTCATCATAGTTCTCTATGTTTTCCATAAAAAAAACTTCATGAACGCCACCCTTTATTGGCCTTTTGAAGTTCACTATTTCATTCCTGCTGCAAAATCCGGGTTAAATAAAAACGGCTCCCGTCTGGAAGCCGTTTTTTACAATAAAACCAATATTGTACTTATGATTGAATCTTAAACACAACTGCATATTTACCCGCGGTTTTTTTTTGCAAGGCTGCAGGAACGCTAATGCTAACTCCCGATGCAGCTACCTGCAATTTAGGTTTTGCCGATTTGTTGCCCAATATGCTCACTTTAGCATTTTTAGTCAGGTTGATATTTTGCAATGCAATCTGCGCAGGCAATGTTACATCTTCATTCTTCTCATCTGCCAGCACATACACATAAACACTCTTTTTATCCTTTGATTGCAGATAAACCAGGTTGCCGTCTTCATATGGCTCCAGTGGAATAGTATTATAAACCGCCTCGCTGTTTGCTTTCATCCATACACCAATATCTTTTAACCGGCTGTAAGCAGTATCACTCCAGTCGCCTTGCGGTGAAGGCCCGATATTCAGCAAAAAATTTCCGCCACGCGAAATGATTCTCGCCAGCAAATGGATCAACTGGTTGGAAGATTTATAATGGTCGTTGGGTACGTAACTCCATGAGTTGCCCATTGTAAGGCACGACTCCCAGGGAGTTAGCATAGCCTTTTTAGGAATGGTTTGCTCCGGCGTTACATAGTTCTCGTATTCGCCTTCAACGGTCCTGTCTACAACAAGTAAACCTGGCTGATAAGACCTCGCCATTGAGGCAATTGAAGCCATATCTATATCCTGATTATAAGGAATTGCTTTTTGCCAGTCTACAGATTGGTCAATAGAAGAATAAGGGCGGACCCAGCCGCCATCAAGCCATAAAATATCCATTTTACCGTACTCGCTCATCAGTTCTTTAATCTGGTTGTACGTATACTTTTTAAATGCGTTCCATTTCTCCGGATATTTTTTGGGATCGTAGTTTACGTTCCTGTCTTTAGGCGGGAAGTAAGGCCACCAATATTCAGGGCTGTGCCAGTCGGGTTTGGAGAAATAGGCGCCGATCATAAATCCATCATTACGGAATGCGCTAAACACTTCCTTTGCGATATTGCTTTTTGGGTTTGACGCAAATGGCGTTTTGGTTGATGTTACTTTGTAATCCGTTTCTTTTGTATCGAACATGCAAAATCCGTCGTGATGTTTCGTTGTAAAAATCACATACTTCATTCCGGCTTCTTTTGCAGCCGCCGACCATTTCTGCGGATTGAACTGAACGGGGTTAAAGGTCGTCTGCAAATTTTCATATGCCTTTACGTACCCGTTGTAGGTTTGGCTATATGGGCCACGTCTTTGCGTCCATCCTTCGTCTTCCGGGCAAATGCTCCAGCTTTCTACAATGCCCCATTCGCTATAGGTACCCCAATGCATTAACAGCCCGAATTTAATATCCTGCCAGTGCGCCAGCTTTTGCTGCACCAAGGTATCGGAGGGATATATATACTTCGCGCTGGTGTTGTGTTCCTGCGCCTGCCCCAGCATTGCCGCAGCCAGAAAGGCACTTGTGAATAACCGTTTCATCATCGTAAGGAGTTATAAGTTTTAAGTTATACGTTATACGTTTCCTGAATAGTAATTGCGTTGTTTAAGTTGTATATGGTTCCTAATGTTCCGCCTCGGTAAACTTACCAGTTACAACTTAAACGCACTACTACAAGAGATGCAAGATAACAATGTTTAACGCTGATCTTTTTTGTTTTTAATGCATTTCCTTGCTGAATATTCACTTTGCAAATGCGCATACCGTTTAACCATTGGAATTGTTGTTTCTTAGTTTCTACGTTTGTGTAAGTGTTCATGCAATTTTTCCACACACAATGCCGGCACCATTACTGTTTTAATCTGCGTTTAAAAAGGCACGGAATTTTATTTACTGTAATTAGTATTAATAACATCTAAACTTAACTTTTATGACTAACAAAGAAAATACTATTGAAGTGCTGAATGATCTGATTAAAATAAACAATGACAGGATAGCTGGGTATGAAAAAGCTTCTGAAAAAACAGATCTGATTGATGGCGATCTTCAAATACTATTTAACAGAATGATTACCGAAAGCAAAGGTTATGTGCAGGAATTATCTTCACAAATAGCCAGCCTCGGCGGCGATGTGGATAAAGGCACAACGTTCCCCGGAAAAATTTACCGCGCGTGGATGGATGTAAAAAATACGTTCACCGGGCAGGACAGGAAAAGCATTCTTGAGTCTTGCGAATATGGCGAAGATGCTGCGCAAAAAGCGTACAATGACGCACTTGAATCAGAAGATCTGGACACAGACTTACGAGGCCTTATTATTAAACAAAAGTCAGAATTACTGCAGTCACACAATGTGATCAGAGGTTACAGAGATGCAGCGAGAATTTTATAGAAAGTGTAAGAGATTAAGTGTAAGGCATGAGGTTTGAGGAATAAGGCGTAAGGCATGAGGTTTGAGGCGTAAGGAAGATAAAAGATCAGATGAAAATAGCGACTTAATAATTTGGAGTTAAAAAGAGCGTGGAAATTTCCGCGCTCTTTTATTTCGGGGCGTAAGATTTTAGATTTAAGAGTGAGGTATTCGTGCCTTTAATTGCATATAAATGCCAAACGCTCAGGCCCGACAGCAGATTGCTCACGCCGATAGCTGATACCAAACACCTTACTCCTCCCCTTTCCTTATCCATTAATAATTTCCCCTCCGTTTGGATGAAGCACCTGCCCGGTCATATAACTACTGTCATCACTCGCAAGAAAAACATAACAACCCGCAACTTCAACCGGCTGGCCTGCTCTAGCCATAGGCACTTCTGAACCGAAGCTCGCAACATGTTTCGCATCGAATGTTGTAGGTATCAGTGGAGTCCATATGGGGCCGGGCGCCACGCCATTAACGCGCACGCCCTTGTCAACAAAATAAGCGCTCAACGATCTTGTGAACGCTACAATGGCACCCTTTGTTGCCGAATAATCCAATAAATGATTGCTGCCTCTATAGGCGGTTACAGAGGTGGTATTGATGATAGCGCTTCCCTTCTTTAAATAAGGCTCTGCAGCCTGGCACATATAAAACTGAGAAAATATATTTGTCTGAAAAGTAATGAGCAACTGTTTTTCAGTGATGGCTGACAATTCTTTTTGTGGAAATTGCACCGCTGCATTATTAATCAACACATCGAGTTTATCAAAATGTGCAATCACTTTATCTACCAACTTTTTGCAGTTGGCAAAAGAGGTGACATTTGCGCGCACAATTAAACAGGCTCTGTTCTGTAATTCAACTTCGCTTTTGGTAACTTTCGCGTCCCTGTCGTCTTCTTTATAAACTATCGCCACGTCAGCGCCTTCCTGAGCGCAGGCTACTGCAACTGCCCGGCCTATGCCGCTGTCTCCGCCTGTTATAAGAACTACTTTCCCGAATAATTTTTTGTCCTGTTTTTCTTTAAAATAAACAGGTTCTGGAGACATCTTTTCTTCCTTGCCCTGACTGCTTTTGATTGTTTGTGCAGGCCGCTGCTTTTTGACTGGCTTTGTTTTTTGCATACAGGAATTTTTAACTTAAACGTGCTAAACCTTAAACAAAAGTTGCTCATCCCGCCCTTCAACAGGAATCATGCGCATAATATTATCATAGCCAGCTTCATCTTCATGGCTGCTATAAGCGCCGTATGCATCCATGCTCCAGCCAATTGTATGATCGGCCGCTTCAATCACATAAATTACAGACATATCGGACGGATCGGAAAAACCTTCAAACCTATATGTTTTAATGATTTTCAGCTCACTTGGCTTATACAGTTTATCATCTAAGGCCAGGCCGCCTGGTTTCCATCTGAATTCATGGTCATAGCCATTTTTTTTCAACCGTTCAATAATCTGAACCGGCGTACTCATTTCTTCTGAAGAACTTTTCATAATTAACAGTTTATCCTTAATGTTTTGCAGGTATTATGCCAAACAGAAATATATTACGCATAGTCAACATAGTTAGCATAAACAACTGTTTAGCAAAAATGGCAGCAGCATTCTATTATTTGTTAATACATCCTTTATATACTCCATCAAAAAAAATAAAGTGTACATCTGGCATAGTTTTAAAAGCTGTATCGAAAAACCAGCATGAATTTCCACACATTCTACAATAAATTCGTTAACTGGATAATTAATGCGGGCCCAAAAGTCCTTACCGGCATTGTGTTGCTTGTTATTGGCTTTTGGGTAATTAGCCTGTTAAAACGATGGTTTAGAAAAAGGATCGCGAAGCACGAAGTAGAGTCATCATTACAACCATTCCTGCTAAGCCTTATCACTACAGTTTTGCAAATCGTTGTAGTACTTATCGTGATGCAGATGATCGGAATAAAGATGACCATTTTCGCAGCATTTGTTGGCGCGCTGGGTGTTGCATTCGGTTTGGCGCTTTCAGGTACGCTTCAAAACTTCACCAGCGGTATTCTTATTTTATTGTTGAAGCCTTACAGGGTGGGTGATAATATTGTAGCGCAAGGGCAGGATGGAATCGTTGATTCAATACAGCTTTTTTACACGGTTATCATCACGTTCGAAAATAAAACAGTGATTATTCCGAACAGTAAATTATCCAATGAAGTAATTGTGAACATCAGTAAAAACGGCATAAGAAGAATGGATGTAGAGTTTAAGTTCAACTTTGGTTTCGACTTTGAAAAGATCAGGGCGATCATCAAGGAAGCGCTTAACACATCAGACATTGTGAAAGATGATCCGGCTCCTGAAATAGGCGTATCACTAATAGAACCTGATGGATACAGGATATTAACCCATGCATGGGTTGAAGCGGACAAGTTTGAAGAAAGTAAGTTTGCAGTACAACAGCTATTGATAAACAAACTGATTGCAGCAGGTATTAAGTTACCGGGCATAACCTGAATCATGCCCGGTGTAAACAAGAGATAAGATCGGGTAAAATTTAAATACTGGATCCTCCTCTGTTAATAAGTGTCAGCAGGATTGATATGATAGCCAGCACCAAAAGAA
The DNA here is from genome assembly GCA_048498555.1 of Bacteroidota bacterium. Lineage (GTDB taxonomy): Bacteria > Bacteroidota > Bacteroidia > Chitinophagales > Chitinophagaceae > Danxiaibacter. The sequence continues at coordinate 5,808 of JBEHXT010000025.1, read as the reverse complement.
TATGAATCAAACCTCCGGCGCTATATACAAAAAATCCCAGTAACCAACCTATAATAAGAATAACAGCGACGACATACAATATACTTCTCATAGCGATACAATTTTAAGTTTAAATAATAATGATTAGATAATAAAAAATATTGCCAGTTTTCCCTTCAATACAGAAAACGAACGGTTTAATACCGTAAATTGATTAACAGTGTACCACTATGTGTATTATTCACCACAACAGCGTGTAAAATGGATCTACGTTCGGACCACCCTTACTGGCTTTTGGAACACGGCTTAATAAGAAGTTATCCGTCCATGAACGGAAACGTTTCTACAGATGTGGCAATTATTGGTGCAGGGGTAACCGGCAGCCTTGTTGCGTACCATCTGAACAAGGCAGGCCTGGATGTTACGATCGTAGATAAACGTCATGTAGGCACAGGAAGTACAGCCGCGAGCACTTCGTTGCTTCAATATGAAATTGATACCCCATTGGTTAAGCTTAAAGAGAAAGTTGGCGAACAGGCTGCGATAAAAAGCTACCTGATGTGCCTGCAATCCATTTATGACCTGGAAGCACTGGCCAATAAGCTGAAAGACGAAACTTTTTTTAAAAGAAGGAACAGCTTTCAGTTCGCTTCAACCAAAAAAGATATTCCGGCTTTAGAGGCGGAGTATAATGCAAGAAAAAAAGCTGGCATAAGGATAGACTGGTTAACGGACATTGACATACAACACAAGTTCGGTTTTAGCAAAGAAGCCGGCGTTCTTTCCAAAGATGCTGCTGAGATTGATGCATATGCCTTAACCCATGCTTTACTTGGCAGTTGCAGGAAAAAATCCGTTCACATCTATGATCATACAAAAGTTGAAGAGATCCATCATACCAAACGAGGCGTAGAACTTATTACGGATGGACAAAAAAAGATCAAAGCAAAAAAAATCGTGATCGCATGCGGCTATGAAGCACAACAATATTTACGCAGGAAGGTCCAAACGCTTCATGCAACTTATGCCATTATCAGCGAGCCGTTTAATGATAACAAGTTTTGGTATAAGAATGCCCTGATATGGGAAACTGCCATACCTTACCTCTATTTAAGAACGACTCAAACAAACCGGGTTTTGATTGGAGGAAAAGATGAATACTTTAGGGGCGCGAACAAAAGGGATACGGTGATTCCGCAAAAAACAAAACAACTTGAAAAGAGCTTTGCAGCGTTGTTTCCACACATACCGTTTAAAACGGATTTTCAATGGGCGGGCACTTTTGCATCTACAAAAGATGGCTTACCTTATATCGGTAGTGTAAAGCAACATCCCAACACCTATTTCGCGCTCGGCTTCGGAGGAAACGGTATTACATTCAGCCTTATCGCCGCTCAAATGATCACCGATTTTATCTGCGGCAAAAAAACGGAGAAAAATTTTTTTGACTTTGACCGGGGGTGAACGTTGTACGTATTACGTTGTAGGTGTTACGTTATACGTGTTACGTTATACGTTGTACGCGTTACGTTTTAAATCATTCGTTATCGGTTGCAAGTAGCATAAAGCTCAGTGGAAGAGATAATACGGCCTTCGCTCCAGAAAACGTATAACGTAACACGTATAACCTACAACTCCCCTCTTACTGCGCCTGAATAAAAAACGCCTTCAACTCAACCGCATCATCAGGTTTCATTTTACCTGCAAGTACAAGGCGAAGCTGCCTTCTTCTCAACGCGCCGTCATATAGTTTCTTTTCCACTTCAGTTTCAGGAACTACTGCAGGAACAGGCCTCGGTTTGCCGTTAGGGTCCAATGCCACAAAAGTGAAATATGCTTCATTGCTTTCGTAAGAATATTGATGCAAAGAGTCCTCTCCCCATACGCGCAGGTGAATTTCCATAGACGTATTAAAGGCACGTGTAATCTTTGCTTCTATATGTACAATATTTCCCAGTTTTATGGGATTTTTAAAACTAAGATTGTCAACGCTGGCTGTCATGCAAGGTGCGTTGCAATGTTTGCCGGCAGCCATTGCGGCGGCTATATCCATCCAGTACATCAATCTTCCCCCCATCAGATTGCCAAAAACATTGGTGTCGTTCGGTAGCACTAACTCATTCATTATAGTGAAACTTTCCGACGCTCTTTTCTCTTCCATTGTTAGAATTTGTGCGAAGATAGAGGAAAGAGAAGAGGTTTCGGATATTAGGTTTAAGGTGTAAGGCTTGAGGCTTAAGGTGTCAGGTACTGTTGTGTAAAAATGTTTGTATCGGATTCCGGAAAGTGAAGTTTAAACTTTTCACAATTTTACCATAAGATAGCTTGAAAGCTTTAATCAATTTTACACAATTTTGCACTCACTTTTTGCGTGGCAATTACCTGGTCTTAATGAACTCTGACAGGCTGGTATCTCTGGCATCAACACTATACCTCGCCATTGCTCCAGGCTCATTGTTCCTTACACCTGATACCTGAAACCTAACGCCTGACGCCCCTCATATATCGTACATCTTCAATATTTCATTTTTTACTTAACGGCAGTCTACCGATATTCGCAGCTGGAAAGCAGCATGATATGGATTTATCTTTTGACAACACAGAAACCGCATTCGCGTACAAGTCCTACAAAGAACTAAAAAGTGCCAAAAGGCTATTACAAACAATGCATTACCCCATGTTTGTGACTTTTGGAGCACGCCTTACTCCCTTTATCATGAAGGCAGGTTTACCTGTAAAAGGAATCGTAAGAAAGACCATTTTCAAGCATTTTGTGGGTGGAGAAACACTTAATGAAACGTCTGCCATCAGTGATATGCTTGGCAACTATAATGTAAATGTCATTCTGGATTACGGAGTTGAGGGCAAGGAAGGGGAAGCAAACTTTGAACGTGCAACAGATGAGTTCATTAAGGTGATAGATTTTGCCGCATCGCGCAAAAACGTTCCCTTTATTAGTGTAAAAGTTACGGGTATTGCTCGTTTCGGATTGTTACAGACATTAAACGAAGCTCCTCGTTTGAGAAGCGGTGTGCATGATCATGAAGAAGAAATGATAGAATGGAACAAGGTTCGTGAAAGAATGTTCCGTATATGTGAAGATGCTGCCGAAAAAGGCATCGGCGTATTGATTGACGCCGAAGAAAGCTGGATCCAGGACCCTGTAGACAGGCTTACCATGGAAATGATGGAAATCTTTAATAAAGACAAAGCCATTGTTTTCAATACCATACAACTATACCGGCATGACAGGCTTAACTTCCTGAAAATGTCCTACCAGATAGCTCAGCAACAGGACTTTATCCTTGGTGTAAAGCTGGTTCGCGGCGCTTATATGGAAAAGGAAAGGGCCCGTGCTTTGGAAATGGGCTACCCATCTCCCATTCAGCCAGACAAGGAAGCAACCGACCGCGATTATGATGCGGCAGTTGAATTCTGTATAGAGCACCTGGATAAAATATCAGCCATCATTGCTTCGCACAACGAGTCGAGTAACATGCTGGCCGCCAGGTTGCTGGATGATAAAGGCTGGAAACACGACCACCCGAATGTACATTTCTCTCAGCTTTATGGCATGAGCGACAATATAACTTTTAACCTGGCTAAAGCTGGTTACGCAGTTAGTAAATACCTTCCCTTCGGCCCCATTAACGATGTGATTCCCTACCTGATGCGCCGTGCACAGGAGAACACGAGCATCAGCGGACAAACAGGCAGGGAACTGGGTTTATTAAAAAAAGAACTGGAAAGAAGAAAGGCTTCGTAATACTTGCAAAGTGTTATATTGCCCTTGAGCTAAAGAATAAAAAAATGCAGCAATACCAGCAATTACTACAACATATACTTGACAACGGCGCTTCTAAAACTGACCGTACCGGCACGGGTACTTTGAGCTGTTTTGGATACCAGATGCGGTTTAAGCTGAAAGAAGGTTTTCCGTTGGTTACGACAAAGAAAGTACACGTAAAAAGTATTATTTATGAATTGCTGTGGTTTCTGAAGGGTGAAACCAACATTAAATATCTAAAAGATCACGGTGTAAGTATCTGGGACGAATGGGCTGACGAGAATGGTGAGCTAGGGCCGGTTTACGGAAAGCAATGGCGCAGATGGAGCGGTGGAGACAACCAGCACGAAATTGACCAGATAAATGATGTTATTAAGCAACTGAAAAGCAACCCGGACAGCAGGCGGATTATTGTCAGTGCATGGAATGTTGCAGATCTGCCCAAAATGGCGTTGATGCCCTGCCACGCACTCTTTCAATTTTATGTTGCAGATGGCAAGCTCAGTTGCCAGTTATACCAGAGAAGTGCCGATGTATTTCTTGGTGTTCCGTTCAATATCGCGTCCTATGCACTTCTTACAATGATGATTGCGCAGGTGTGCGATCTCGAAGTGGGCGATTTTGTGCATACGTTCGGCGACGTTCATCTATACAACAACCATCTTGAGCAGGCAAAACTTCAGTTATCCCGCGAATGTTTTCCGCTTCCCACGATGAAAATAAATCCTGAAGTAAAAGATATTTTCGACTTTACTTTTGAAGATTTTACGCTGGAGAACTACCAGCATCATCCGCCCATTAAGGCACCCGTTGCTGTGTAAAACCTTTAACCGTAAGAGCGTAAAACCGTAAGAATATTTTACAACTAAAAAGCTGAAAGCTGAGAGCTGACGGCTGAATGCTATAATATGATCACATCCCTTGTTGTTGCTGCTTCAACCAATAATGCCATTGGAAAAAATAATGAGCTGTTGTGGAAATTGCCCAACGACATGAGATTTTTTAAGAATATTACATGGGGCATGCCTGTAGCCTATGGCAGAAAAACTTTTGAATCCCTCTGTAGCAAGCCACTAAATGGCAGAATGAATATTGTAATTACACGCCAAAAGGACTTTAAAGGTGAAGGCGTTGTAAGCGTAAGTAGCCTTGAAGATGCATCTTTTCTTGCCAGTCAAAATGATTATAAAGAATTGATGATTCTTGGTGGCGGAGAAATTTACAAGGAAGCGATAAGAACAGCTGACAAAATCTATATCACCCGCGTGCACCATGTATTTGAAGATGCAGACACTTTTTTTCCGGTAATTGATGAATCTAAATTCAAGCTTACTTCCAACCAGGATTTTTTCAAAGATAACCACCATGCCTACGACTACAGTTTTCAGGTTTGGGAAAAGCGGTAGGCTATCATTCATCCGACTTGAGCTATCAACTCCGGATTCAATATTGCCTTCTTGCCGATCCTTTTAATAACCTAAAACAAGCGTTCTCATTTTTAATTTCGAATGTTACCTTTTGCCGCGCTTGCCACTCAGGCAGCTGGTTCTACCCCGAAGTTTTGGCTTTTGAATTTTGATTTTTGAATTTGACTTCTACCCTATCTTTCACCTTATCTTCGCCGAATGTATTCTAAATTCCAGTTATTACGCAAATACATACAGTACAAGGTTCAATCATCCAATGGCAAGGGCCACGGCGTCCACTCACCTTTTGTTTTTAATTTTATAACACAGGTGTTAAATGATCAACGCACGTTCTATTCATTTAATGCGATTGAAGATCTTCGCGAAAAACTAAAGAGCAATCAAACAGTTTTAACGATAGAAGATTTTGGAGCAGGGTCACGTGTTAATTCTCATTATCAGCGGAGTGTTGCCTCAATCGCAAAATCAGCCCTGAAGCCTGCAAAATTCAGTCAGCTATTGTTCCGGATGGTGAATTATTATCAGCCTTCTACCATTCTTGAGCTCGGCACGTCGTTAGGCATTACTACCTCATATATGGCTTGTGCCAACACTCAAGCCAAGGTAATTACAATG
>JBEHXT010000024.1:0-74871 GCA_048498555.1 Bacteroidota bacterium | reverse complement strand
CCTGTTTCATTTGCTGCCTGGTGATCTCTTCTGAGTCGCCAATGGAGAGGCCATCAAACACGCGCCAGCGCCGGATGAACCAGGGTAATGTTAACCCTTGTACTACCAGCGTGAGTAAAATGACAATGAAGGTGATAAACAAGATCAAATTGCGCCTGGGGAAAGCCGTGCCATCATCTAACAAAATAGGAATGGACAGCGCTGCAGCGAGCGACACCACGCCCCGCATACCCGACCATCCCAGGACAAGCGGCAGCAACAATGTCCTGCGGCGAGAGCCAGTTCTTGGAACAACACCGGGCCTAAAAATCATGGTAGCCAACATGGCTATATATGAGCTGATGATCCTTGCGACAATCAATACAGCCGTCACCAAAACGCCATAACCAATGGCTGTACGTAACGGAATGCCTTTAGCGTACAGGCCTCCAACAATTTCGGGAAGTTCCAGGCCAATGATGAGGAATACAATTCCATTCAGTATAAACACGAAACTCTCCCACACATTAAATCCCTGGATGCGGCTGGCGCTGTTTAAGAAGAACAACCTTTTGGAGGACATATACAACCCGCCACTCACTACCGCCAGCACACCTGAACAATGCAGCTGTTCGGCTGCCCAGTACATAAAATAGGGTTCTATAAGTGTCAGCGCGATATCAGATGCAGGCTCCGTTGGCAAGCGCTTTTGTACCTGCACAAATATCCAGCCCAATGCCAAGCCAATGCCCACACCTCCAAACACCATCCACAAAAAACTGGTAGCCGCATGTTGCCATACAAACTGGCCGGTGGCCACCGCAGCTATGGCAAACTGAAAAATAATTAGTGAAGATGCATCGTTAAGTAAACTTTCACCTTCTAAAATGGCAGAAGTCGACCGCGGAATCTTTACAAACTTGGTAATAGCCCCGGCGCTCACCGCATCAGGCGGCGCAACAATTCCCCCGAGTACAAAACCAAGTGCCAGTGTAAATCCGGGTATAAAATAATGGGTGAACAGTGCGACAGAAAATGCTGTAAAGAAAACTACGAGAAACGCAAAACTCGTAATGATGCGCCACCACTTTTTCATTTCTTTAAACGAAATGCTCCAGCAAGCTTCGAACAATAACGGCGGTAGAAAAATGAAAAAAATAAGGTCCGGGTTAATTCTTAATATCGGCAAACCTGGAATAAAACTAATCAGCAACCCCGCAACCACGAGCAGAATAGGATAAGCTATTTTTAGTTTGGCCGCCAGCATTTCCAATAAAACAACAGCGGCAATCATTGCAAGTAGAAACGGCAGAATGGTGTGCATGTATTTTTTATTTGTGGCCCCGTCAAATGTATTACACTCCCAAAATAGAAAAAAAATTGAATGGGCTTGATCAATAATATCAGGGTCTATAAAACATTACAACGTTACAGATGCTTGTTGTAACGTTTAAAAAGCCATTTGTTGTGTATAGGGAACGAATGATATTATCACGCCTATTTTTTCCCTTTGCTTAAAATGTATTCAGCCATTTTATCCATATCCTCTTTTGTGAGAACGCCTTTCCATGCAGGCATTCCTTTCGATATGATGCCGTCCCTGATTGAATGCGTTATATCGCTCTTTTGGCCTCCATGCACCCATTTGTCGTCTACAAGGCTTGGCACTTTATCTTTTCCTTCCAACGATGCTCCGTGGCAACTCGCACAAAGCTGTGCATACAATATATCTGCGTTTCTTTCTGAATTAGCTGGCTGTTTCGGTGAAGCATTATTTATAGCCACCGTCATTGTGCCATTAGTTTCTAAAGCGATCGCCTTGCTTTTTTCATCCGGCCTCGCAGGCCGTATGTGTAGCAACAGGTCATAACCTTTTTCGCCCACAGTCAGGTTAGTCTCTGGCGGGTCAATCATAGATGTAGAAATGTATAACGTTCCGTCCGGCCCTTCAGCCAATGCGCGAATGCGGCCAAACATATTTTTCAAAAGGAAATTATAGACGGTTATTTGCCCGCTTTTCAAGGTTACATTTAAGATGGCTTCCCCACGCATGTTGCCTGCAAGCAAATGGCCTTTTAATCCGGGAAAAGCTTTGCCGGAATAAAACAAGGCTTCTGCCGGGCCTATGGACGGGCTGAATTCCATTAAAGAGCTCGTCATGCCAGCCCGAATATCCCTGTGATGAATAACAGGCCATCCGTAATTATTGCCCTTCCTGATCAAGTTCACTTCATCGCCGCCGGTTGGGCCGTGTTCGGTATTAAACAGCAAACCGGTTGCAGGCTGAAAGGCGATTCCCTGTGAGTTGCGGTGCCCATATGTCCAGATCTCATGTAGCGCTGTATCATTTGATACGAATGGATTATCTGAAGGAATACTCCCATCTTCATTCAATCGCAAAATTTTACCATTAAATGCTTTCAGGTCCTGCGACAACATGGGCATGTCTGCGTCGCCCGTGGTAATGTATAATTTTTTATCCGGCCCGAATTTTAAGCGGCAGCCTGTATGGTTGTGCGATGCTGGTATGCCATCAATGATTGTCTTCGGGCTGATCAATGAATCACCGCGGTACTCATACCTCGCTACACGCAACAAAGATTTGTCATCGGTCCGGTGATTATAGGCGAGGTACAATAAATGATTCTTTGCAAAATCAGGATGCAGGCAAAGCCCGAGCAATCCTCTCTTTCCTTCCACTTCTACATCCGGCACCTGCAACAGTGGTTTAGGATCCAGTGCACCATCAGCGTATTTTCTAACCTTACCATTGCGTTCTGTAAAAAGCATTTCGCCTGAAGGAAGAAAACTAATATCCCAAGGCACAATCAATCCGCTTGCAAGTGTATCTACCACAACAAACGTAGTGTCTGCATTATTGGTCGGACGATAAAAACCTGAAATAAAAAATACCAAAAGTACCGTCAGTATGAACAGCATTTTTTTCATAAACAATGTTGGTTGATGCAGTTATTTGTAGCCAAGCTAATGCCAAATTGTTGAAGTGCAGAATATTTTTCGCAATCAAAATACGCGCATAAAGTCCGTTATCTTTTATTGTTTGGGCTGCATTGCTACTATGAAGCTTCGGTTGTGTCACTCACTTGTACGTTCTGTAACGCTATTCGGCATACGTACGGACAGTGATTTTTGTATCGGCAATTTTCTTTCGTTTAATACAGTACATGTTTTACACTTCAGAAGTGTAGGACATGCAGTTAATCTGGCGCGTGTGTTCCGCAGTATCACACGTGTCTACTAATTTTGCCCCGATTGCATGGGGGATAGTGAGCCAACACATGAATAAGGGTGATCCTTCAATTATCGGCGGATTTGCTTTCTAACGAAAATGTTCCATAACGCGACTGGAAATACGTACGGAGAGTGATTTTTGTATCGGCAATTTCTTTTCGTTGAAGCCTACACATGTCCTACACTTCAGCAGTGTAGGACATGTGTAGGCTGGTGCAAATCTTACTTGTGCAATTTTATTCGCAATACAACATCAGTTGCAGTAATAAACAAAATACTTTTGTCTTCATTAAATGCGCAGTTGGATGTCTTTTTATTGAAGACTTTAATCAACCCAATTAACTTGCCCGCTGGTGAAATAATATTAATACCGTCCGGCCCGGCGCTAAAAATGTTTCCCGATTGATCAATTTTAAATCCGTCCGCGCCTTGCTTTATAGTGGCTTGTGACATAAGATCGGTGCCATCCAGCAATATGCCACCACTTTTTATATTGCCATTTTCATCAAGGTTGTAGGCATACCATTTAGGGTTTTTATCTGCACTGCTTGCTACATACAGTATTTTTTCGTCGTTAGATAAAGCAATGCCATTTGGCCTTTGTATAGAATCAATCAGAAGCGATAATTTTCCGCTGCTGTCAATTTTGTAAACGCCTTCAAAAGTCAGTTCCCTGGTTGAATCATTCTCGCGTTGAGGCAGGCCGTATATCGGATCAGTGAAGTAAATATTGTTTCTGCTATCTGCAATAAGATCGTTGGGGCTGTTAAATTTTTTGCCCTTATAGTTTGCCGCAAGTACGGTAAAAGATGGTTTCGGATCGGAAAGGCTTGCATTCAATTTTGCTATCTGCCTGTTGCCCGACTGGCACAATAACAACTGGCCATTTTTATCCAATGCCAGGCCGTTAGCGCCATCTTCACCACCAATCCGTTTAACAGTTTGCGTATAGCCGGATGGCGTTAAATAAAGTTTAGCGGAATCTTTTGCTGTCCATTGATACACTTTGTTTTCAGGCACATCAGAAAACAAGAGCATTTGCTTATCTGCAACCCAAACCGGCCCTTCACTCCACGTATAACCTTTGGCAATGATTTCAATAGTTGCATTGCTGTCTATTGCATGTGAAGCTGCTGCGTCGTATATAAGAATCTTTCCAATAGCACTGTCCGCTGGCTGTTCAGCCTGTTTGTTGTTGTTGCTATTTTCTGCGCAGGAGCAATAGATCAAAACGTGCAGGGAGGCAATGGCGATAATCTTTTTCATGATGGCAGTAGTTCAGATAGGTTTGTTAAATCAGGATCCAATCGTAATATAATAAATATAAGCGGTGTGCGATAAAAAAAGCTGTGCAACCAGGTGTCTACGGAAGCTCAGCGTAATGTTCGTTACACTGAAGGTGCCAGGAGAAGACACTGCTTGCACAGAGAATATTTTACGCAAAGAATGTCCCAATCTCGCGCTATAGTAAAGGCCGCCATCAAGGCGATCTGTTACACTTTTCACCATTCACTATTGACTATTCACCAACCTTCATCCCATCCATTCTATCCATCCTCGCCACAATTCCCCAGCCGTAAAAATAGTTTGCAAGGGCAATCATGATCTCATTTTTCCCTTCCTTGAGAGATAATTTGATTTGCGCATTTTCTATTGTACAGCGGCCGTCATTTTTTTGTTGCGGCGTGCCAAAATAGTTCTTGTCCACATAAAGTAGCTGGCCATTTAAAAAGAACCAGGCTTCATCACTGAAGCCAAAACTCAATGTTCTTTCCTGCGCCTTGTCTGAATAAATAGTTGTTTTGAGCCAGGCTATTCTGCGCTCATCATTTGGCCGTGAACTGTATATTCTGGAGAGGTTTATTATGCCGCGGTTTTCTGCTTGAATGGATGTCCATTGTGTGGTGCTATCCGGCAATTCGGACTGCGTTAGTTTGCCGTACATACTTGGCAATGGCATGATCAGGTCCTTACCGAATGGAAAATCTTTTGGTGCGCTTACCTGCCAGCTCTTTAAATAACGCGTATCGTTGTAGATGCCGGTGTACCCTGGTTCCGGGGATAAACCTTCGGTTGTATCCGGCGTTATAGTTAGATTGGCGTAAATAACATTTCCACTAAGTGAAATGCCGCCGCTTTTTCGTCCGCCTTCCAATTGCGGAACGATCAACGCCGGCTTCGACATATCATTTACATAAGCTTTCAGTTGATTGCCAGACACCACAAGCTTTACATGGTTCCATCCGGTTTGATGGATGGTTGCGCCTGTCTGGTATTCATCGCTCAAATCCCAGATACTCATGCCATCGATGATCGCAGCATATTGCAGGGTGGTTCTAATCAAGGGCGTCACGGGGCCAAATGACCTGATGTAAAAATTCTCACCATTTTTTCTGTCGTCAGACATCCGGAAGTTAATACCAGGAAAACCCATTCCTGTTAATGCAACATCAAACTCAATCGTTCCATTTGTGAATTGGTGGTTTTTTAAAAATGCCTGGTAATATGCGCCGTTCTTACCTTTCATAACGTCTGCCGAGTTCTGTTTTGTGAATTCAATCTTTGAGCTGTCGTATTCCCAGGATGATGGGGTCATGGGTATTATTACTTTCTGGGCGATGCAAGTGTAGGAGGCGAGTATGCAAAATGCAAGGAGAAGTTTTTTGAAAGAGGCATTGTTTAGGAAAAAGCGGGCATTTTTCATTTGGCAATTTTTCTTCAAACTATTGCCGTTATAAGATTGATGAAAGTTTTTTCGACGAACCAATGATTTTGACATATCAAGGTTCGTATTGAATACCAGCTTCTCAATAATCGGTGCATGATGGCAGTGTTTCAGGGAAGTAATTAAGAGGGCAAACAATGGTAATAAAACAAGTATAACTGGTTAAGTTATTGTGCGCAGTAGCATTATAACAGTTATGCAGAAGGTAAGCTGAACTTAGTCAACAAACCTGCGTCTGCATTGTCATGCTCACATTCAATTTTGGCATATTTTTAGAATTTTATTTTAGAGGTAGGGCTGATTTTTTTTGAATAAAAATTGTGACAATGACAAGCAAACGAACATCGAAAAAGTCTTCTCAAAAGAAAAATAAACTGGGTGTTAAAAACTCACTTGTAAACAATATAAATGCCCGAAAGAAAAAAGGGACCTCCAGATCAAAGAAGAAATCTACGATTAAAAAGAAACAATATGATGCGATGGAGCATGATTGGAAATAGGCCGAATAATTAGGCGTTTTATTGACGTAGAAACGTGTTTAATAATAAATGGCTGCCATCCCATCCAGGACCAGCAGCCATTCATTTTAGCAACTATTAAATAAGGGTGTTCAATCGTAAATAACGTACTATTTTTTAAAACTCTTGACTGAACTTTGCACCAGTTCGCTTCATCTTATTAAGCCGCACGTTTCACCATTCACTATTCACTCTTCACCATTCCTATTCCGTTCTCAAGCTCTTCACTGGATTTGCTACCGCTGCTTTTATTGCCTGGAAGCTTACGGTTATCACCGTGATCGTTAATGCACCAATGCCTGACATGATGAATACCCAGGATGAAATGGTTGTCCTGTATTCATATTGCAGCAGCCAGCCATTCAGATAATACCATGCCAACGGAATAGCGATGAAACAGGAGAGGAGCACGAGCAACGCAAATTCCTTCGACAGCATTTGCCATAGCTTGAACACAGAAGCGCCGAGCACTTTGCGTACGCCAATCTCTTTCTTGCGTTGTTCTGCAACAAAGGACGCCAGACCAAATAATCCCAGGCAGGAAATGAAAATAGCCAGTATGGTAAAAAAGGTTGCAAGCTTGCCAACTCTTTGTTCATCCGCAAACTTCTGCTTGTAATCTTCATCATTGAAAGTGTAAGTAAACGGTGCACTCGGGTTGTATTTTTTAAATACCGTTTCAATCTTCGCAAGTGCATCCCGTATTGGTGCGCCTTGTTTAATGGCAACAGTAATCACATTCGCCCAGTTACGGTCATAAAAGAACACTGTTGGCTGAACGGGGCTATATGGCGATTGCATAATCATGTCTTTGATAACGCCTATTACGATATAGTTTTTATCGTTGAATTGTATTGTCTCTCCAACAATGTCACGTTTCATTGCCACTTGTTTTACAGCGGCTTCATTCAGGATCATACCCAGGCTATCCGTTGCAAATTCTTTGGAGAAATCTCTTCCTTCCTTAATCTTCCAACCAATTGTTTTACCAAAATCTTCGGTTACTGCAATGGTTCCGAATGATGGCAGTGTGTTAGGATCTTTACCCTGCCAGTTAAAGCCGATCTGGTTTGACCATACGCCGGTTGTTGGGCTGGATGATTCTGCCATATTATCAACAACATGGGTAGCAAGCAGGTCGCTTCGCAGCGCATCATAATGGCCATATAAATCGGGTGTTGACATGTTGATGGTAATCAAGCCCTCGTTCCTGTAATTTACAGGCCTGTCTTTAGCAAATTGAATTTGTTTGAAAACGATAATGGTGCCAATGATCAATGCAATAGAAAAAGTAAATTGGATAACAACAAGCACCTTACGCGGCAATGAAGCGAATCGTCCCACCTTAAAGGTTCCTTTCAGCACTTTGATTGGCTCAAATTTTGAAAGATAAAATGCAGGATAGCTTCCAGAAATTAAACCGGTAAAGAAAGTAAACACCAGGGTCAACAGCCAGAAGAAGGGATTGCTCCAGGGAATTCCAATGCTTTTGTCTGCCAGCTTATTGAACAAAGGCAGCAATGCGATGACGAGTATGATAGAAAAAATAAACGACACAAATGCTACCAAAACTGACTCACTTAAAAACTGTCCGATCAATTGTCCGCGTACTGAACCTACGGTTTTACGAATGCCTACTTCCTTCGCTCTTTTTTCACTTCGCGCGGTTGAAAGGTTCATAAAGTTGATGCAAGCCAGCATTAAAACAAATACGCCGATAACGGAAAACAACCAGATAAACTGGATGCGGCCGCCGGTTGCCTTGCCGTCTTTAAATTCGCTGTAGAGCCTCCATTTATCCATGGGGAATAAAACAGCTTGTTCCTTTCCGTCGGTAGCAGCCACCTTATGCACCATCACAATATCTTTAATCTTCGCTGTTTCTTTATCCATATCAATATTATCGGCAACCTGCACATACGCTTGCCAAGAATGGTTGTTCCATTGTGTTGCCGCATTTTTCAGCCATTGTTCTGTTGTGATATATTTTTTCCATGGCAGTAGGAACCTCGTTTCATATAAGGTTGTATTGCGCGGGAAATCTTCAAAAACACCAGCAACTTTATAATCATCCTTGTTATCAACACGCAGTGTTTTATTGATCGGGTCAGTGTTGCCGAACAATGTTTTGGCCATAGATGCATTGATGAGAATGGAAGAAGGGTCATCAAGCGCATTAATATTTCCTTTCTGCATTTTTAATGAAAACATGGAAGGGAAATTGGATTCAACCCACATGCCGGTATTAGAAATTTTCTTATCGCCAACTACCAGCACGTGGCCAAAGTTCCATGACGCCATTGCTATATTCTTAAAATCACTTCCATACTTGGTGCGTAATTCGTTACCAATCGGCATACATACAGCCGGGCCTGTTCCCATCTTGTTATCATTGTCAATAAAAGTGGTCATCACCTGGGCGAGTTGCTTGTGATTGGAATGGTATTTATCAAATGTGAGTTCATCCCAAATCCACAAGGCAATTAACATGGCCACAGCCATGCCTGTTGCCAGCCCAAGAATATTAATAAGGGAGTAAATTTTACTTTTAACGAGGTTTCGCCATGCGAGTTTGAAATAATTCTCAAGCATAAAAGTTGGTTTCTGATATGATGGTTTTAATTAGGCCTTGTTTGTTTGCGTCACTTAATCCGGGCACTTCACATTTGCAAATTTTGTCTGAGCCGCTTCTGATGAACGAATTGATGCAATTTTTGTTACAGTATTCCCGGATCAAATAATTAAGCTTTTAAAAACGCCACTATTTATAGTAAAAAAGAAGCCGAACATTAATGTTGTAATAATTAGCTGTTTAGATATTTATATTAAAGTTAAAGTGTTCGATTTTGATGCAGGTTTTGTGCGTTTTTATTACAAACGTTCAACAGGAAATGATAGAAAAAGACTATGTTATTTTTCGGATTTCCCTGGATGTACAGCGAAGTGATGAATTAACTAGAACGATCAATGATTTAGTGAACAAGTAACCTGATTATCCGGATTAAATTAAAAAAGGTATAACATCAGTCACTATTTTTCCTGGCTAAAAAAGGCGTTGGGCATCATAGTGAAAATTGGCTGAAACGCAGCACTGGTAAGGGATTTTGGAAATGAAAATAGTTTTAGGCGTTATAAAAACAGCATTAGGTTGTTTATGCAACAAATATTTAATGGAGTAATTTTACATCAGAAAGTTAAAGAGAAGATTTTCAAAAGCAAGCAACCATCGAAGGCAAATCGTTAAAGGTGGTCGTAAAGATAAAGGGAACTTTCTATCTACCAAGATTATTTCGAACTTTTTTTCATATGGCAAGCAATCGTTAGAGGTCGTCTGTTTCTACAGAAGGCCATTTTTTTTGTAGATAGATGAGCTGTGTCTGTGCGCCATAAGCTATAATTCACCCATTTTATAACCCGGAAGTAACCGCCTGTCCAAAGATTGCGCATAGTTTACCGAAATATTCTGCATATTAGCCGCGCTTTGATAACCACAAATTATTTTCGGTTAATTCCAAAGAAGGCGCGAGGCATGTTTGTCGCGTTATTTAGGAGATACTTTTCATTTTTACATGAAATGTGCTTTTACTTGTCCTGCACTTTAAAAGCGTAGTGCAAGCAAAAGATGGTTTCGGTTATATCAGCAATCATTTAAATCGCCCAATATGCGCAGATGCTTTTTGTTTGTGTCTTTATTTCTACTTGCTGGTTCGTCAGCGTTGGCTCAACAGGTATATCATTTTTCCGAAGGGCTCCTTGTGCCGGCAGGCAGCAGGTATGGCCGTGAAGCCATTTATACCGACCTGGTAGCGTATAAACTTTACAATGGTACCATGCAAACGCCAGCGGCAAATGGTGTTTTTGATATTACGGCAAAAGGCGATACACTTCGCTGGCGATCGGCAAAAGCAGATACCGCGCATCGCTTCAGGACGGTTGACTGGGGAAATATGCCCCGTGTAAATAATCCGGGAAATCCGGGCCGTGTAGACAGAGGCGGAAGCTATTTATATCTTACCTATAACTCTCCCAAAGAGCAGGCTGCCTTACTTAACATCAAAGGCAACAGTAGTTTATTTTTTAATGGAGCGCCTCATACAGGCGACCCGTATTATTCAGGCTGGTTATATATCCCGGTTAAGCTAAAGAAAGGTTTGAATGAACTGTATGTAAGAGGAAGTAATATTACTGCTGACCTTATTTTTCCTGACAAACCGGTTCTTCTGAAAGCTGATGACCCAACAATGCCGCATATTGTTATTGGCAAGGATAACAGCAAGCTACGCGGTGCTTTGGTTGTAGTGAATACCAGCAATAAAATCTTAAACAACTATCAGTTAAAAAGCATAGTCGGCAATAAAGAACAAACTGTTACCATACCATTTATTCCTGCGCTATCAACACGCAAAGTAAGTTTTGATTTTGATGGAAGCGGCATTACTTCAAAAGGGATGAACGAATGCAGGATAACATTACTTGATAACGGGCGTTCCATTGATGAAGCCACCTTAAAGGTAGAGTCCGTAAACCCGGGCGAACAATACAGCGTAACATTTACAAGCAATATAGATGGTAGCCTTCAGTACTATGCGGTGACGCCGCAAATCAAAGATTCAGTTAAAGAACACAACGCATTATTTCTTTCTGTACATGGCGCAGGTGTTGAAGCAATAGGGCAGGCAAGAGCTTACCGTTCTAAAAGTTGGGGTACATTGGTTGCAGCAACCAACCGCAGGCCTCGTGGGTTTAACTGGGAAGACTGGGGAAGGCTTGATGCTCTGGAAGTATTGGATAATGCAACAAATACATTTAAGCCAGATCCGCAGCACATCTATCTTACGGGCCATTCAATGGGAGGCCACGGTACGTGGTTTCTAGGCGCAACTTATCCTGATAAATGGGCCGCGATCGGAGCATGCTCGGGTTATCCTACATTAAAAGCGTATGGTTCTGCAGATGGTGTTATACCTGATAGCAGCAGCGATCCTATCGAACAGATCTTATTGCGTGCAAGCAATCAAAGCGATGTGCCCAAGCTGGCGTTTAACTATAAGCCGCTTGGTGTTTACATTTTACATGGCGACTCTGATAAGGTTGTTCCTGTGATGTATGCTAGGCAGATGCGCAAGATACTGGGCGAATTTCAGAGCGACTTTAGCTACTATGAATATCCGAAAGGAGAGCATTGGTTTGGCGATCAAAGCGTAGACTGGAAGCCAATGTTTGATTATTTCAGATGGCACGCGTTACCACTGGATAGCATGGTTGAAAAAGTTGATTTCACTACATCCAATCCCGGTATTTCGTCAAAATACCATTGGGTATCGATCCTGCAGCAACAGCATCCGCTGGTATATAGCAGAATCGCATTAGATAGGAACAAAGCAAAAGCAACTATTTCAGGAACAACTGAAAATGTGCGATACCTGCAGTTCTCAATGGCTGATTTTAAACAGGGGGCATCAGTAAATATTAAATTGGATGGGCAGTCCGTTCAATACCAGGTACAAACCGCACATGATACAATCTGCTTGCTTAAACAAAACGATCAATGGGCAATTGGTACCAAGCCGGCGTTAACTCAAAAAGGCCCGCATAGATATGGTACATTGAAAGATGCGTTTAATTACAGGATGGTATTTGTGTATAGTACAAAAGGGACTGAAGCAGAAAATACATGGAGCATGAACAAAGCGAAGTTTGATGCGGAGACATGGTACTACCGTGGCAATGGCGCTGTTGATATTGTTGCTGATAAAGATTTTTCTTCGGAAAAATATGCAGGCAGGGGAGTGATCATTTACGGGAATGCTACAACTAACTCAGCATGGGGGCAACTGTTGAACGATTGCCCGATACAAATAGAACGCAACAAGGTTACTGCAGGCAGCAAGGCCTGGAATGGTGATGACCTGAGCGCATATTTTGTATGGCCATTAAAAAATTCACCGGTAACATCTGTCGCTGTAATTGCTGGAAGCGGTATTAAAGGAATGAATGCTGCTAATGCGAACCAATATTTTGCTGGCGCAAGTGGCTTTCCTGATTTTATGATCTATAAATTAGATATGCTGCGCGATGGATCTAACGGCATTCAGCTTGCAGGCTTCTATGATAACGAATGGAAGCTGGGCAGCAATGATGTTGTTTCAAGGGAAGTCAAATAAAACGGCACACTACATAACAATGTGTGTTGATAAGACAACTTAAAATTTTATTCATCAATCTTACAACATACGAGCGCCTCTGATTTATCCTGAAATCAGAGGCGTTGTTATTTAAATAACGACATAAGTGATCCATAAAAAATGTAGAGAATAAATCTTCTTGCAAACAACAAAGCCGGCGGTTGAATGCCGGCTTGTTTTCTTGGAAAATGAAAAGTAAACTTTATTTATGCAGCTATGCTGTTGTATAGTTTTCTTCCAATAGCTTCCTCTATTTCCAAAGGAATAGTTTTCGCAGCCGCGCCGCTATCAATATCCTGGTAACGGTTAAGTGAATCATTCAATGCAAATATGTGAACAGGGCTGTTGTTAACACTTACTCTGTAGCGTGTTTCACTTGTTGCTGTCTGAAAAGCTGTTGCTTTTACAGTTACCGCTCTGCTATCATGTGTTAATTCAAATGTTTCTGTTTTCAATTTCATACTACTCCGTTTTTAGTGATTACTTCTTAATTTTTCAACAACGGTGCCAGAAAAGAGTGGCCGCTGTTAAAATGCCTTAACAGAATGGATTGTTGAACATGGATTGTAATAACAGCATTTGCCTGGTAAAACCCGATGTGTATGAACCATTGGTATGATTAGTTGTTAACAATAAGAACTTATTTTAATAACCAGGCAATCTTGTCTAAAAAACAAAAGCAATGAGCTATTCGCATATTACGTTTTTAAAATATCCAACAGCAATTGCTATAATTTTTCTTTTTATCGCCGTCAATCAGTTACGCGCGCAAACAAAGCCTGTAGCAGATACTTCCGCGCCCGTAACGGATATCGGTTGGCCGAGGCTGGCAACAAAAGATGGAGCAAAAATGATTTACTATCAGCCTCAAATAGATGAATGGAAAGACTATAAAGAAATTTCAGGCAGAGTGGCCTTTGCACTTACACCAAAGGGAGGAAAAGAAACGCTTGGTGTTGCTTCCTTTAAATGTGGGACGAATGTAGATAAAGATGCTCGCACGGTATATTTTCACGATGTCGTTATTGAGAGCACGCGCTTTCCTTCACTCGATCAATCTGCTATCCCTGCAATGGAAGCGTTGGTAAAAGAATTGCTTCCACAGGGTGGCGAACCCATTTCTGTTGACCGCCTGATGGCAGATGTTGACAACAAAAAAATCGAAGCACAACCTGTGGCGGTTAAAAATGATCCGCCTGAAATATTTTATAGTACAACACCTGCAATATTGTTAATGATCCAGGGCGAACCAGCGCTGGCACCTGTAGAAAAAACAGATCTTCAATTTGTGGTAAACACCAACTGGGATGTTTTCTACGACAAATCAAAAAAGAATTATTATTTGCTGGCTGATAAATACTGGTACACAAGCAATGATCTTAAAAGCTCGTGGACTGCAACGGGAGCCTTACCAAAGGATTTGTCCAAACTTCCTTCCGGCGAAAATTTTGACGATGTAAAAAAGATGGTGCCGCCGCCATCAACGCCTGGTGCCGCGCCAAAAGTATTTTATAGCGATAAGCCTGCAGAGCTTATCCTTACTAAAGGATCGCCTGTTTATGCGCCTCTGTCTAATACCACTTTGTTGTATGTCTCTAATACCGACAATGATGTTTTTCTGGATGATTCAGATAAAACTTTTTATGTATTATTCTCTGGCAGATGGTTTCGTTCCAAAGCGCTAACCGAAGGCTGGACATATGCGGGAAATGATCTTCCTGCATCATTCGCTAAGATACCTTCCAATTCGCCGAAAGCGAGTGTGTTGGCGTCGGTGCCCGGAACAATTGAAGCATCAGATGCCATTATGCTGGCGCAAATTCCAACCACGGTTGTAGTCAATAAAAAAGAAGCGGAACAAAAGGTGAAAGTAAGTTATGACGGTGCGCCTCAATTCAAGCCAATTGATAGTACCCATCTTGAATATGCAACCAATACACAGGATAAGATTATCAAAGACGGCGATCTTTATTATTTGTGTTTTCAGGGCATATGGTTTATGTCTACAAGCCCCAACGGTCCATGGTTAACAGCAGAGGCAGTGCCCAAAGAAATCTATACCATTCCGCCCAGCTCGCCATTGTATAATGTTACTTATGTAACACAAACCAACGCAACTGAAACAACCGTTGAAAGCAGCACTACGGCTGGCTACTTCGGCATGTTTGTATTGGGCATGACAGCAGGCGCTATTCTTACCTATGGTACCGGTTATTATTATCCACCTTATTTCTATTGGGGGCCAGGCGCATTATATCCCATCTACAGGCCATGGCCCTGTACGTTTGGAGCCGGCGCAGTATACAATCCATGGACGGGCGGTTATGCCGTAGGGCGCGGCGTTTATGGCCCTTATGGAGCTGCACAATCAGCTGCGTGGTATAATCCTGCAACGGGCCGCTATGGCCGTTCCGCAAGTGTACAGGGCTGGTACGGTGGCAGGACGGCGGCGAGCGCCTATAACCCATGGACTGGTGGCTATGCTGCCACTTCACAAGGCCACAACGCCTATTCACAATGGGGTAGCTCGGTAGCTACGCGTAATGGCCAGTGGGCGCAAACAGGGCATGTTACTACTGCTAATGGTACAGCCTTTGGGTACAGGACATCAACCGGCCAGCAGGGCGTAATTACACATGGCGCCAATGGCTCTGTTGCACATACCACAAATGGTACATATGCGGGGCATGACGGCAATGTGTACCGAAAAGATGCAAATGGCTGGAGCAAGTATAACAATGGCAACTGGAACCAGGTGCAAAAGCCGAATAACAACCTTAGCGGAGAAACGCAACACACATGGCAAGGGCTCAATCATTCAGCCGAAGCCAGGCAACGTGGACAGGCAAATACGCAACGCTTTCAAAACTTCCACTCGCAAGGTGGCTTTAGAGGCGGTGGTGGCGGATTTAGAGGAAGGAGGTAAAGCTGTTAGCTATTAGCTATCAGCCGCCAGCTTTAAGAATTGTGTTCTACTAGTAATCAGTTCATAATAGAAAGTCCGTTGATTGTCCAGCATCAACGGACTTTTGCATTCAAACGCCTGCTATTTTATTTGACTGTTACACTTGTCAAATCAGACGTCATAAAATCCTACATCAGACATTCACTACATCGTACATCGCATCATTTGCTGCTTATCGTCTTCTGCCCGTTATGTATTCTTCTTTTAAACACATCATCCCAATCGATAAATGGATAGATGTTGTTCTTCTTTGCGATTTCATCAAACAAGCCTTTAAGCTCTGCCAGTTTTTCCGGATGTTTCTTTGCAAGATCAACGGTTTCATTAAAGTCTTCGTTCAGGTTATAAAGTTCCCATTTGTCATTATCATAGTTGGAGTTTACAACCTTAGAAACGTCTGAGAACGAGTTTTCGTCTATATAATCAGGATGATGCAATGTTTCGGCCTTCCATCCATCTTTATAGATGGCGCGTGAGCCAAAGATGTAGTAGTATTGTTCTCTGTGCCTCGATGGTGCTTTTGCGTCTCTGAAAGAGTAGGCCAATGAAGTGCCTTGTAAAGTATCCTGTTTAATACCCCTGATATAGCCTGGCGAGTTAATGCCGGTTATTTCAAGTGTGGTAGGTAAAATATCGTTTACATGACCGTACTGTGTACGTATACTTCCCTTGTCCTGTATGCCTTTCGGATAAAACACAATCAGCGGGTTTCTTGTGCCTCCTTCAGCGTTAGCATCCTGTTTCCAGTATTTGAAAGGCGTGTTGGCAGCTTGCGCCCATCCAAGCGGATAGTTTGTCCATGATGCAGGCGTACCTATTTGCTCAATGCCATTTTCATTCAACGTAAGAAATTCTTTTTCTGTAACACCCTGCGTTTGCCCGCCGGTACCTTTGCCTCTTACAGTGCCATGTTGTGTGCCTTCTTTACTTGCGCCATTGTCGCCAATGATTACAAAGATGAGTGTGTTATCCAGTTGATTGATGGACTTTAAATGATTGACTAACCTACCTACTTCGTAGTCTGTGTAAGTAAGGTATCCGGCATACACTTCCATAAATTTCGCATAGAGTTTCTTTTGTTCGGCATCCAATGTGTTCCATGCTTTTATTTCCGGGTTGCGTTCAGGCAACACTGCGTTGGCAGGTATAATGCCTTGTTGTTTTTGTTGGGCAAATACCTTTTCTCTAAAGGCGTCCCATCCGTCGTCAAAGCGGCCCTTGTATTTGTCGCTCCATTCTTTTGCAACCTGGTGCGGAGAATGCGTCGCTGCAGGAGCATAGTACAAGAAGAACGGCTTGTTGGGTGCAGCCTTCTTTTGTTTAGATATGTAGGAGATCGCTTTGTCTGTAAGCTGCTCGCTAAAGTGCCTGCCATCAGGTGTTACATGAGCATTGTCTTCAACAAGGTCTGGCTTGTACTGATCGGTCTCTGAACCAAGAAATCCGAAAAAATGTTCGAATCCTTTTCCGGAAGGCCAACGGTCAAAAGGGCCTGCATCGGAAGCTTCTTCGTCGGGTGTAACACCATATTTGCCTACAGCAAAAGTATTGTAGCCCTGGTCTCTTAAAATCTCCGCCACGGTTCCTTTATCAGAAGGAATGCGTCCGTCCCACCCGGGGAAGCCCGCAGATGCAAATACATGAGAGAAACCTCCTTCGTGTACATAATGATGATTGCGGCCCGTTAATAAAGATGCCCGTGTTGGCGCACAAATGCCGGCTGTGTGAAAGTTGGTATAACGTAAGCCGTTGTTTGCAAGACTGTCAAAAGTTGGCGTGCTGATAACGCCACCAAAAGTGCTTGCAGCGCCAAAACCAACATCATCCAGCAGTATCCAGATAACATTGGGTGCGTTGGCTGGCGCCTTAACAGGTTCGGGCCACCATTCTCTTGACTCAGCAAGTGTTTTGCCCACAACACCCTGGTAGGCCTGCTGGCCATTGGTTTGGGCTTGCACCGAAGACAGCATCATGCTGCCTCCCGTTAGTGCAATTGCAATTATTGATCTTTTCATATTTGTGAAGATTGATTTGAATTGTAAGGCTTGAGGTGCGAGGTATAAGGTGTGAGGTATAAGGTGTGAGGTGTAAGGTATCAGATATCAGGTAAGAAAGCATATTGTTTGTTGATGCAGAATTTATTTGATTATTGCTAAATTCAATACTTCAAGATTACAGAATCGGAGACGACCAACGTTCCAAGCTACGTACTTCAACCCTTATAACCCGGACTTTAGCAAACCTTAAACCTTATGCCTTAAACCTTAAGCCTTATGCCTGATACCTTACACCTGAAACCTGATACCTGACACCTCTTTATTCCCATCCCGGATTTTGTGTCAGCAATGGATTTAACTGAATTTCCGTAAGTGGAATGGGAAACAATGTGTCTTTGGGACTGGCTGCTGATTTGGCTGCTATTTTGTGTAATGCATCAACAAGTGAGCTGCCGCCCTTACGCACCAGGTCGAACCAGCGCTGGCCTTCCTGTATAAACTCTTTTCTCCTTTCAAGGAACACAGCATCTCTGAATGCTGCCTGGCTTAAGCCCTGCGTAAGCCCTGGTACATTGGCTCTGTGGCGTACCTGGTCAATAGCATTGTAAGCTTCAATTGTTGGGCCGCCGTTTAACTCGTTCAATACCTCTGCTAGCAGTAGCAAAATCTCTGCGTAACGGATAACCGGAAAATTAATACTGCTCAGGTTTTGCGAATTGAGTGGCGTTACGGTGTAATCAACGAATTTATTTAGATAGGGCGTATAAGGGTTGTCGAAAGTAACTGTTTGACCAGTGGCCGGGGTATATTGTGTTGTGTAAAAAGAAACGGCTTTGCGTGTGTCGTTATCAGCAAATATTTTCACAACACTACTGTCTGAAATTATGTCAATAGGGAATGACCCTGTATTGAAAGATGTAAAGCTTGAGCTGAGGTACTGAACACTATTTGCCTCGCCTCCGTTGCTATTAAACTGAACGGAGAAAATATGCTCAACGCCGTTTTTCGTGGCCTTTTGAAAAACATCTTTAAAGTTGGGAAACAAAGCGTAGTTGTAACCGCCATTCAATACAGCCTGCAATTCTGTTAACGCATCGCTCCATTGCCTGCGTGTGACATATACTTTTGCGAGTAATGCATGTGCCGCGCCGCTGGTTATTCTGCCGATGTCACCGCCGGAATAAGACTTGGGTAATGCAGTCGCATCTTTCAGGTCTTTGATCACCTGCAAATACACACTGTCTTTTGATGTTCTAGGTATCTGAATGCTGCGAAGGTCAGTAGATGTTGGATTGTGCAATGCCAACGGTACATCACCAAAAAGCCTTACAAGATTAAAATAAAGCAACCCTCTTATGAACTTCGCCTCATTGATCAAACGCTGCTTTAATGCTGCATTATTAAAGTTAGTAGAATCTATCAGCGCTATGTTATCAATAGCAACGTTGGCCCTGTTGATTCCAAAATAATGCTGTTGCCAGTTTTTTAATATTCTTCCGTTGGATGAGACATAAGTAACAGTACCCATTGCTCTTACATCGGGATTGGTGTTACTTGGACTAAAATTATGATTGTCCGAAGCGTTGTCTGTAAGTAAATTTAGTTGCCGGCCATACATAGGAAAATCGCCCGGTGAAGCATTCAGTGTGTTGTATACTGCGTTAACAGCAGCAATTGCATCCGACTGCGTTTTGTAAAACTGAGTTGATACAACTACAGAATCGGGATCTTCAACCAGCTTGTTGCAAGAGGTTAAAATGGCTGCAACACTTACTATAGATGCTATAACTATTGCAGGCAGGATCCTGCGTTTATGGATGATTTTTTTTCTGATGATTGCTTTCATTGTTTTCGTATTTACAATGAGTGAATAGATAATTCGATGAATAAAAATTGAGGAATCTTTGTACGTTAAAAAGTGACATTAAGACCTGCAATGAAATTTTTTACGGATGGATATAGCCCCATATCAATGCCTTGTTTGGTATTGTCTCCATCGTAAAAATTTACTTCAGGATCGAAGCCTGTATAGCTTGTTATCGTAAAAAGGTTTTGTGCCGATACATACACGCGCACCTGTTTGATCCGCACTTTAGAAAGTAGCGCTTTTGGCAGGCTATATCCAAGTGATATATTTTTCAGGCGTAAATAAGAACCATCTTCAACATACCGGTCAATGATCTGCGGCACAGGTGAATTAGTTGCCCTGGGCACCGTTCCGTTGGGGTTTGACTGGCTCCATCTGTCGAGCAACGTTGCAGAAGCGTTTAATGAAAGCGTTGGCTTTTCCAGCAGCTGTTGGTATTGATTGAATATTTTATTGCCATAAGAACCTTGCAGTAAAAATGAGAGGTCGAATTGTTGCCATGATATATTGTTGGAGAAGCCAAAAGTAAATTTGGGCTGCGAGTTACCCAGCTCATGTTTATCGGCATTTGTTACGCTATTGTGGCCGTTGAGCGGGATATATTTTCTATCGCCTTCCTGTTGTGGTACGCCGGTTAATAACGGTGTGCCTTTTGCGATGTCGTCACGTGTTAACAACCCATCAGTGGTATATCCCCAGAATGTTCCTACGGGCAGCCCGGTTTGCACAATAACAGGCGATTGCTGACCAATGGGGGCAGTAGGGAAGAAACTGACTATACCAGGGCCGAGGCTGAGGACTTTATTTAAATTCTTAGCAAAGACCAAAGTTGACCGCCATGAAAAATGCTGCGTTTTAATGTTCTCAGAATTGATTGAAAACTCAATGCCCTTGTTCTCTACACTTCCAACATTTTTAACCACGTTTACATAGCCTGTATATACAGGAAACGGTACGTTTAACAATAGGTCAGTCGTTTTTTTATAATAAGCGTCTGCACTAAAATTAACACGGTTGCGAATGATAGAAAGGTCAACGCCAACATTGTATTGCGTGGTGGTTTCCCATTTAAGGTCCGGGTTAGCCAATTGTGTGGGAGCGATGCCAGTTACCAATGTGAGTGGATTGCCGAAGTAATAATTAACCGGTGCAAGTGTTGACAAGGAGCTATAAGGAGGTACACCAGAATTACCCGTTTGCCCTGCAGATAAACGCAGTTTAAGATTGCTGATCGTGTTGTTGGATTTTAGAAAATTTTCCTCTGATATATTCCATGACAGCCCGATGGAAGGGAAGTAGCCCCACTTGTTATTGGTACCTAAAACCGATGAACCATCAGCACGCGCAGAAATGGTCGCATTGTACTTGTGCCTGTAAGAATAGCTTACCCTCGCCAGCCAGGAATTCAATGTCCAGCTATGCGCATTTGAAGTGGAAAGTAATGGCGTGCTTGCTGAGCCAAGGCTGTTGTAAGTGGTTAAATCATTGGGGAATTTTTGTGCAGCGGCAACTGATGATTCATCATTGCCTGATTGTGTGGTGTAACCAACAATAGCGTTCACAAAATGGTTTTTGCCAAAAATGTGGTCATAATTGAGTGTGTTTTCATTTAACCAGGTTGTCGCCTTTATGTTGCCTACAGAGCCATAGCCTTGCGGTGTGTACCCGGCGGTTGTATAAGATGGCGCATAATAATTTTGTTTGGTGTTGATCAGGTCTGCGCCTGCACTGATCTTCAGTTTAAGGTCCTGCAATATTTTATATTCTGCAGAAAAGTTACCCAACGTACGTGTTATGTAACTGCGGTTAGTAGTTGCTGTAATATCCTGAAGTGGATTGGTTGGCACACTTAAATATGGATTGTTTGTATTGTAGCTCCCGTCAGCATTTTTAATCGGAACGAGCGGAACGGTTTGCAAAAGCGTTGCAAATGCGGGGCCGTTGGCATTGGATGTTTCATCCTGCGTAGAGCTACTGCCGAAAATGTTTACAGAAATCTTAAACCTGTCAGACAAATTGCGCTCATAGTTCACCCTCCCTGAATATCTTTTAAAACCCGTATTAAGAACGATGCCTTCCTGGTCAAAATAGTTGCCGGAAACGAGGTAGCGTGTTTTGTCGTCACCCCCAGAAAATGACAGTTCATGGTTTTGTATCGCACCTTTTCTTAAGCCTGCGCTTTGCCAGTCATATCCTTCCCCTAGTGCGGCGATTGCAGAGTCTGTGTAAGTCTTTGGAACGTTGTCGCTAACGTTGATATCGTTTACCAATGATGCCCATTGTGAGGCATTCAATAGCTTTTTCTTGTTTGTTGCCTGTTGCTCGCCATAGTAGCCGCTGTAGGATATTTCGTCCCGGCCTTTTTTGCCCCGTTTGGTGGTAATGATCACAACGCCGTTGGCACCACGTGATCCGTAAATGGCCGTTGCCGAAGCGTCTTTTAAAACTTCGATAGATTCTATATCAGAAGGGTTAATGGTAGAAAGTGCGTTTACGGTGGCGCCACTTGTTGCGCCGCTGTTTGTATAGCTGTTATTATTGTAAACAATAAACCCATCTATTACGTATAACGGATCATTGCCGAAGCTGATCGAGTTGCCCCCGCGAACCCTGATGGTCGCTGTGCTGCCGGGCTGGCCAGAGCTTTGTGTTACAGAAACGCCCGAGACCGCGCCTTGCAATAGATTGTCAAATGAAGCGGCGGGCTGAGCCAATACGTTTTTAGGAACACTCGCTACTGAGCCTGAAACATCACTCTTGCGTTGTGTGCCATAACCAACAACTACTACTTCGTTTAACTGGCTTTGTGCTTCCTGCAATGTAATAGTTACAACCGGATCATTCACTATTATTTCCAAAGGCTGATAGCCTATATAATTAATCAATAAAGTAAAAGGAAGTTTTTGTCCCGTACGAAAGCTAAAGTGGCCTTTAGTGTCCGTTAGTACTTCATGGGTGGTACCCTTTATATGTACTGTGGCGCCATCCAGCGGAGCCTTAGCTTTGCTGTCAATAACAGTACCGGTAAGTGTTGAATTGATAAGTGGCTCAGGTGTTTGCTGAGCAAAGGAGAGGACAGGGAAAAGCAGTAAAAACCACACTCCATTGCGGAAATGTTTTTTCATTACATTTGATTTAGTAATTAGATAATGGTAGCGGCCTGCAGCTTTATGCGGCAGTGCTGTTTAACGAGCCTTGTTTAATTCCGGCCGGGACTGGTGCGAACAGTTACCGGCCATTTTTTTAATTGAAAATGGATAGCTGATAATTGCAAATGCCTATAGCCAAATGGTCTTCGTTATTGTAAACGTGAAGCAACACGGCATTCTTCTTCTACATGAAACATCGAAAAAGCATGATGTATTAAATTTAAAATTGCTGTAAAATAAGGCGGGCAAATAGTTAGCGCTATGTTGTTTTAGCAACAACAGCAGGAAGAAAAACAACAGCTGGTTAAAGTCATCTCGCAGAAAGAATCTGCTGATCTTACTTGTCTGTTATGTGTTTTGGTAAACATTTTTCTACTATTAGTTTCTGGTTATTGATGCTTTGAATAAAGCAA
Source organism: Bacteroidota bacterium (assembly GCA_048498555.1). Taxonomy (GTDB): domain Bacteria; phylum Bacteroidota; class Bacteroidia; order Chitinophagales; family Chitinophagaceae; genus Danxiaibacter. The sequence continues at coordinate 51,821 of JBEHXT010000024.1, read as the reverse complement.
CAGAACAAATATAGGGCGTTGTTATTAGTCTACCAAATTAATAGGAAATAAAAAAATGGCGATTTGAAATTTGATATTTAAGATTCGAAATTCAGGTTGCGAAAAGCTATTGCAATGGATAGGTTTTCGATAGGAGTTGAAGTGGTGAAAACAGATCATCTCAAATTTCAAATTTCAAATCTCAAATTTTTCCCCCTTTCATCGTCATTTTTACACCATTCATACAACATCAGTTATGTAGTTTCATTTGAAATTCCGAACATTGCATTTCAAAATTGAATACCCGATCCTTAAAGACTTGACCCACATTATCGTAGTTGAATAATGCTACGATGTTATGATTAAGTTTATAACGATCTTTTCATTCGCCAATTTCACATCGCAAATATTTAATTGCATAACCTATAAATCACTTAAAAAATGACACAGACAAGGTACAATACCTTTAACCTCATTCACAAAGCCCTTAGATCTGCCATGTACGACGCTGCCAATACCTTACAGCGTACCGATTTCAGCAACCGTGAGCAAGGATGGACCGCTATCAGAAAAGTTGAACGCGTGTTGTTTTATTTTGATGAACATGCAAAGCATGAAGACAATTTTATACTGCCGGCTATCCAGCGCTATAATGCAAAGCTGGTGGATGATTTTGAACGTGAGCACGTGACGGATCACGCCTTATCAAAAAATATCAATGATTATATTATTGACTGGAAAGTGACTTATGATGAAGAAGAAATGGTAGAGTTGGGCAGCAGTATCTTTTATGAATTCAATGAGTTTATCGCCTTCAATCTTTATCATATGAATAAAGAAGAAAATTTGCTGAATAAAGTGTTGTGGGAACACTACAGTGATCTTGAAATAATCCAAATCCAGCAGGCGCTGGTTCAGTCAATAGAACCAGCAGTACTTGCTGAACAAAGTAAATGGATGATTCGCTCCATCAATGATGCTGAGTTGACGCAGTGGATCAGTGGCATAAGAATAGCAGCTCCTGAGCATGCCTTCCTGGCGCTTGTGCGAATGATTGAATCCGAACTGCCGGCAGAAAGATGGGCTTATTTAAAAGATGCAATAAAAGGCAAAGCTGTTGTTTCTGACATTTATGGATAATTCGAAAAGAGCCCGGTAATTCCGGGCTCTTTTGTGTTACTGATGTTATGTGAGATTCTTTCTTTCAAAAAACAATCGCTGCATATATACCTTTTCTGTTATAGCGGGAGGGCGTATCGGCAATCTTATGAATGTGCTGATATCCCAGGTTGCTAAATAGCTTTTCAAGTGACGAAAAGCTAACGGGAAAAGGCACCCATGATGAAACGGCAGCATCTGTGTCATATTCTACAATTAAAAAGCTATGGTGTTGCTTCAATGACTGCTGTGCTCGCTTGATAAATCCAACTTTATCTTTAATGTAATGGATCGAGTTTGCCATTAGTATGCCGTCCAGATCATTGTACGGTATATCTTCCGCTGAAAAATCAACCACTTTTTTCTGGATAGTAATATCATTGTATGCATCCGGAACGTTTTGTAAAACGCTTTTATTCTTGTCAACCGCATAAATCTGGCTGCCATCAGGCAATAGTGAGGCGAGTGCCAGAGTAAATAAGCCGGAGCCACAACCCGCATCCATCCACGTTTGTGGCTGCTTGAACGGATATACATCCTGGCTTAACAATCGTATGGCTTCATTTAATTCCATCGGATTAGTTTTATAACATAGTTTGCAGGTTTGCCAGCCGCGCAAAAATTTCCAGCATGCCCGCCTGATCCAATAATTTTTTTCTGCCTTCTTTACCCATCAGGCCATTAGTACGGTCCCTTTGTTGCCATTTTCTATCAGCATCATTTATCATCAATGTTATGTAAGTGTTGTTCTTGTCAATAAGAAAAAGTTCTTCATATCCACGGAGTAAAACAGCATTAAACCAGTCGTTACCCGGGAAATGCCCGTTCCTGTAAAACTGTTTTGCAGATGCCGCAGCTATTCGTTGCGCTTCACCTAAATATTTTTTGTTCTTGGTAATGTTGTACAGCATCGCGTTTGCCTGTAACATAGTCCCTGTATTATAAGTGTATTTGGCAGAATCAATTTTTCCTCCCGGCACTTTGATAGCATCATAGAAAAGTCCGTCAGCCGCTTGCAAATGCTTGTTGGTCCAGTTGTATAAAAGCATGGCAGTATCAAGAAACTTTTTATTGCCGGTTGTGTTATACAGCTTAAGCGCCAGCACAATGCCGGGTCCGTTAGAGCAGGTGTTTTTTGTGGTGGTATCGTTTTCACGCCAGTACAGGCCGCCGCCAAGGTTAAGGTCAAAACCCGTCATCATAAATCGGTAGATTTCTTCTGCCAGGTTCAGATATTTTTTATCGGATGTTCTTTTATAAGCGTCTGCATATGCGAGGCCTATCCATTGGTTATCGTCAATATACCTGTCATCATTTTCACCCAGATAGGCTTTATATCCCGGAGCGGGTGATTTGGTCGTATAGTATTTTTTTATTGCCACCGTTACCTGGTCCATATACTTATCGCCTTTATTCATGATCTCCATTTCATTGCCTGCTTGTATCAGCGCACATAGAGGCCATAAATAGGAGTATGGATGATCGTCTTTCGAATAATCGTTTGTTTCCCTGAACAACTGAGATGGAGCATCGTAGTAAGTAGTATAAATATTTTTATACGTGCTATCGGAATAAAGTCTGAATGGTGGTTTAACCTGACCGTAACCGCTTAGAGAGATCGACATCAATAATACCAAAGCGTAAAAGAACCGGGCTTGCTGAATCATTAAATATTTTTTTGTTGCCGAAATTAACAAAAAACAGTTGGACGCAGGGGCTTTATAATCGGTTGATTTGCTCATACATTCTTAATGCATTAACTCTGATGTTTCGTGAGACACGAAACATGGCGTTAATAGACTTTTATCATCGTGATGAACATTGAACATTCATATCAACGATAGAAGATATCTCCCGCCGTTCAAAAGCTTGTGTCAGGGAGACCTTTCCCAGCGTAGTGGTGAAGATGCCCGCGTAATTTGTCTTAAAGCTTTCGAACAATAAAGTGTGCATCTCTTTCGCAAATTGTGGAAATAAAAAAGGCAATTCTTAATATACTTTTATACTTATACTAAGAATTGCCTCTTTATGTAAATATCCGTCTGCGGAAAAATATCCGCAACATTCATCACTATGCTCTGTTTTTGTTGCCGCTGATAGTAAGAACGATTCCCACTGCCGCCACTACAACGCCTGTGTAGGTAGGCCATCCAACCCATCTGTTTTCTTTCTTGTTTATCTCAACGGAGCCAAGGTCTACAACCTCTTTCTTCGATTGAAATGTAAATCCCCGTACAAGTATCATGGCAATGCCAACTACAATAAGTATTATACCGAATGTTTTCATATAACGTTTATTGTAGTTGGTTTCAATTACTATGCCATTGCAGCTAACGCTTATTTTTTGAACTCCAGCCAATCAAGCGTGAATATGTGCTGATTTGGAGGGGTGTCTTTTTTGAATACAAAATAGAGGTCATTTTTTCCTCCGGGATCTTTTACAGGAACAGTCACTTCTACAAAGTTTTTCCAGTCGCCACTGGCTTTGAAATCAAGTGTGCTGATTACAGCGCCTTTTGCAGAACCTACATGTACTTCAAGCGTTGCTGCTATTTCTTTTGAAGAATAGCGATAGGTGATTTGCTTAATGTCTTTCAGGTCTATGTTTTTCAAAACAAAATAAGATTTGTTGTGAATAGATCCCAGCTGCTCCCTGCCACGGTTAATATTGTGTAACACGTCCGCATCTTCCGCCTGAACGCGCGCGGGGCGCAATACAAGCTGGTTGTGTGCGGTAAGTGGAACGATGCCATTGCCCAGGTCTGTATAAGAGGCGCTTAATACATAGCTGCCACCTGTTTTAGCTTCGCTTTCTTTTACAGCTATAGATCCTTTGGCTGGCAGGCTGTCGTAAGATTTCTGGCTTGATAAAGAAAGGATATAGTCAACAATTTTGCGTGTATTATCCTTTGACAGCTGCGGGTGCGCACTCATTGCGTGATCGCCCCAAACACCTGCACCACCGGTAATAATTTTATTTACAAGCCTGTCAACTTCACCTGGCTTTCCACTGTAGCGTTTTGAAACTTCCATAAATGCAGGGCCTACTGATTTTTCATTCAGCGTATGACATGCTTTACAATCACTTCCATCCATCAAAGCCTTACCAGGGCTCACGATAACGGTGCCGGGCTGCTGGTGGCCAAGAACAGAGAATGATGCAGCTTCTTTAGGAACGTATTTAAGGTCTACCATTATTTTTTTCGGATCAATAGATGCATCTTCCTTGTCCGTAACAGCTACATCATAATTGATGGGCTGTCCGGGGAAGTAGAACGTGCTGTTCGCAGCAACCTGTACGTTTACAGTTGCAAGCGTGTTTCCTACTTTAATATCGATTGACTGTGAATTTTTTTCACCTTTTGGATCGGTAACTGTAAGCGTTGCTTTATATACGCCATTTTTAGTGTACTGATGCTCCGGGCTAACTTCATGAGAAGCTGAAGAACCATCACCAAAGTTCCACTCGTAAGTCAGTTCATCATCTTCGTCGTTGTCAGAACTACCGCTGCCATCAAGTTTCACTTTTAACGGTGCCAGGCCTATACTGTCCTTTGTTTTGATTGCCGCAACAGGTGCACGGTTGCCACCATTAAACTCAAGGCGAACCAATCTCGCATCATCATTATCTGCACCGTATACAGAGCCATATTCAAGCATGTACATAACGCCGTCAGGTGTTATATCAAAATCAATTGGGCGCTTGAAGCTGCCTGTTAATGGCATAAACGGCTCCATGCGTTTGTAGTTGTTGTTTTCATCCAATCTCACGGCAAATACCCAGTTACGCATCCAGTCAGCAATAAACAAAGCTTTGTCGTAGTATTCAGGAAGACCGATCTTGTTGTGCTTGTCTTTGTTGTAGTGGTATACAGGGCCGGCAATTGCGCAACGGCCACCTTGTGCCAGGTCAGGGAACTGATCATAGAATGCGTAAGGATACCAGATCATAGCGCTGGTTGTAGGCGGCAATGTTTTAAGGCCTGTGTTATACACTGAATTATTTGCTGGCGCTTTCGCATCAAATTTTTCACTGATCACTTTTGTTACAAAATCATAACGGGGATAGGCTTTGCTATCGCCAACAAAGTATGGCCAGCCATAGTTGCCCGCTTTCTTTGCCTGGTTAATTTCATCGTAACCACGTGGCCCTTTATCTCCATCTTCACCTGCATCCGGACCAACTTCGCCCCAATATAAAATAGATGTTGCCTGGTCAACAGAAATACGGTATGGGTTTCTGCAGCCCATTGTATAAATCTCTGGTTTTGTGCCAGCGGTGCCTTTCGCAAATAAGTTGCCTTCAGGTACGGTGTAGGCACCATTGGCCTCAGGGTGAATGCGTAAAACCTTTCCGCGCAAATCATTTGTGTTAGATGCGGAACGTTGTGCATCATATGTTAATCTGCCGGGCGTTTCATCAATAGGAGCGTAGCCATCAGATGCAAACGGTACAGTGTTATCACCAGTAGAGATGAAAAGGTTTTTATCCTTATCCCATGCCAATGAACCACCCGTGTGTGCACTTACTTCCAGGTCAATAGGCACTTCAATCAATACTTTTTCAGAAGTCACGTCAAGTGAATCCCTGCCAACTATTTTGAACCTTGAAATGTTTTGTCTTGCTGGCGTTTTATTAGGAGAATAAAAGACGTAAACAAAGTTATTGGTATCAAAGTCCGGGTCAATTGTCATACCCAGCACACCATTACCAAAAGCCGTCTTTGTATCAGGAAGAACCTGGAAGTTGTAAAGCACTTTAGTGCTGTTATTGGTAGGGTCGTACATGTAAAATTTACCTGAGCGCTCAGCAAAGAACACGCGGCCATCATGTGTTACAGCCAGTTCCATCGGCTCATTCAGGTCATTAGAAAGAACTACTTTAGTAAACCTGTTTTCTTCAGGCGCCTTCGTAGCGTATGATTTAGCGTAATCGAGCTTTACATTATTGCCAATTGCATATTGAATACCACCTGCAAGGTGCTGCAAAAACAGTGGCTCGCTAAAGCTTTCTGTAGTATGGCCCCCGCCGGTATAGAAAGATCTGCCTCCATCAAATTCCTGGTACCAGGCAATAGGATGGTTGTCGCCATTTTCTCCACCCTCATAAGAATCTTCATCAAGCTTTGCAATAACTTTTATAGCAGGGCTAATGCTTTTGTAATTGTACCATTCATCCGTTCTTTCCCAGGTTTGTGGTAAACCTTTTGTTGCCGGGTTAGTGGTATCTGTAACAATTACATTGGCTTTTCTCACATTAGGATCGCCCGGATGGCTCATAAAATAAGCGCCTACCAGCTTGTTATACCATGGCCAGCTGTATTCGGCATCTGCCGCGGCATGTATGCCCACAAAGCCGCCACCGGCTTCCATATAGCGTTGAAGCGCAACTTTCTGGTCTGAATTCAGAATATTACCGGTAGTGCTTAAGAACACAACTGCGGAATATTTTTTCAGTTTGTCATCGTTAAAATAGCTTGCATCGGATGTAGTATCTACATTAAACTCGTGTTGTTCTCCAAGCTTAATGATAGCAGCTGCTCCGGTCGGAATTGATTCGTGATGATATCCTTTTGCTTTGGTAAAAACGAGTACTTTGGGTTTGTTGTTGGTACAGTTGGTAAATACTAAACTCCATAAAGCCAGGAGTACAAGTTTCGAGGCATTTTTCATGTGGTGAAGTGACGTTATTATTTAATAAAGCTGGAAAGATAAAAAAAAATGCCATTTAACCCCATGGTTTTCTGTGAATAGAGCTTATTATCGGCTATTTGCAGTTATTAAAATTTATTTTTATTTCTTCAAGATGTGTAAAATAGTAAGCAGTAACGGCCAGTTTATGCTGCTGTTTGAGCAGGTGTTTTTGCAGCAAATTTGAGCAATATTGTAAAAATCACTATTTCCACAATTATGATAACGAAATATTGAACAGATGCAGATGCGTAGTTGCCTGCCAGCCAGAAATAGCATAATGCAGCAATAGCGCATATGGCCCCGGTGAGGGCAATACCCCACTTAGCGGCCTCCATCACAAGGTATGCCTTGTGAACGCCGCGGCTGGATTCCTTAACATCTGGCCTGATCTTTAAAAGAAGATATATGTTTTCAATAATATCAAAGAGCCAGGACAAAAATTGCAACAATGCGAGTGCCGTAAACACTAACTGGCCGGCGCGGTGTTCCATTTTTTCTGTGATAAGCGAGCAGGCTATTATAATGCATCCGTAGGCGAAAGGCATGTATAAAAAGTCAAGGAACAGTTGCCCTTTCAGTGAATTGATGGATTTGCGGGACTGTTCAGGCGGCAGGTTGTACAAACCAGCAATCAGGTTTTTTAGCTCAACCGCTGTGGACGGAATTTCAAGGTCCATGATGCTGAATTTTCGTTTTACAACATCCATCGTATAAAAATGCCTGCTTTGCAAGGCCATCAGGAAGCTGATCAGCAGCATGATTCCGAAAAATATGCAAAACAGTTGCCAGTTAAATAGGTGCATATATTAAATGATTACGCGTGATTTTGTTTCCGGAGATTTTTGTTCTTTCAGTAATTTTTGTTGCATATCAGAACGATCATTCTTGTATGCATCCCAATCAAACTGTAGTAAGAAATCGGTTGCAGTTTTTGCGCCGCGAATAAACATCTCAATCTTGTCTTTATCTGTAATGAAGAAATTGAGCCAGTTAAAATCAGCTAAAGGAATTGTTCCGATACCTTTTTTAAAGAACTGGTTCTTGATCAAAAAATCTTTATCGTAGTAAAACCGGATGGTATTGAACATGCGGCCAAAATACCCCGGCAGGCTCCAGTTTTCTGCATGCTTATCGGTGTCATCTGGCTTGCTATCATTAAGGTCAATACCAAAAGAAGGCAGCCTCGGCATCAATACTTTTGGGTTATAAAAGAGGTTGATAGGGAAGTTTGATAAAATGCCTCCGTCAACAAACCTTGCGGTAGATGGTGGGTCCTGTTCTCCAAATGCTTTCAACCATTCATCTTTTATATCGGGGTCAGTGCAGGGAATATCGCTGATGAAATAAGATTCAAAAAATATGGGAATCGACATTGATGCCCTAATAAATCCCGCAGGTTGCAGCAGATTGATATCCGCCTGTTTTCTAAACAACTTACACATTGCGGGAAACTGTATTTTATTTTCTGTAACCAACTCCGATGTAATAAATGTAACATCGCCTACCAGGTCATCTATGCCCTCTTCGTGTGGCACACGCAAATGCAGGCCATCTACTTTCTGTGATGCTTTTTTATTGAGTTCATCAACCGTATTAACTCCGTTTGTTTTCAGTTGTTGTTTGATCCAGTCATAAAAATAATCGCCGGGGTTAACGCCAAAGCCCGAATTCTTCAAGCGTCGCAATAGTGTGCCGATATAAACAAGCAAAACAGCAATAAGCAAAAGATAAAAACCGGTAAGGATGAAAAAGGTTTTTGTTAGAATAGATACCCAGGGGATTGCTTTTTGCAGGCCAAGGCAAACAAAGTCGCCAGCGACCAAAACAAGCAGCGCAACGACAATTCCTGTGATCCATCTTTTTACATTGCTGGCAAAGTCGGTATTGGTAATGAAGCCTTTAATCAGCATTCTTGCAACCGGATGCCCATCTACCAGGTTAAAAAAATCGAGTTTGCAAATAGCATCTAAGACTTTGGTGGATTTAGCTTCTTCCTTTTGGCCTATAACGGTCATAAGGGAAGTGTTGATAGCACCGGCGCTTGTTCCTGCCAGGCGCATAAAGCGGATACCCATATACTCAAGGATATATGTGTAACCCACCAGGGCCACGCCTAACACGCCGCCACCTTTTTGAACGAGGTTAACGTACTGGTGATTGTCTTTGTCTAACACGTCAGAAACGATAAATGGCCGCCCATTGCTGCCGAACTCCTGTTCCAGCCGTTCAACGCATTTTTTTACTTCAGGGTTGTTGGTAAAGTCTTCAATTGTGAGCATAAAGTAATGGTTAGCAGTTTAAATGTAATAGATAAAAATTGAAATGTCAACCCCTCAGAAGTAATACCATAAGCTCAGCAAATGCACCATTGCTGAATATGAAGATTGTTTTTTTAGATACGTATAAATTTCTTTTACAGTAAATAAAAAACGCGGGTAAAGAATAGCTTTGCATTTAAATAATGCATCATTGGCACAAGAAAATAAACATCCAAACAAATTGTTGCTATGGCTGAAAAGGCTAGGCTTTTGGGGCTTTATGTTTTTTCTTGTTAAAGGCCTTATCTGGCTGGCGGTTTTTTACTGGATAGCTAAATAGCATTATGCTTAATCGCCTCATATTTACTCCTTTCGTTTTTTTATTCAGAAAAATTGTCTTCACGTTATTTGGGAGAACAAAATCCCTATCTTTAAGAACCCTGCTTAGTAACCAAATCCGAACAATAAACAAACAACAATGGAATCAAAACAAGCTGACATTTCCGTATCCGAAATGACGGCAACACCCCCGTCAAAACAACCTTCATCAGCCAGCAACTTTATTAATCAGCGCCTTTATTCGCTCGATGCCCTGCGGGGATTCGATATGTTCTGGATCATGGGTGCCGAGAGTATTTTTCATGAACTGTCAAAGGCAACAGGCTCGCCGTTTTGGGGCGCAGTCGCAAACCAGCTTACGCACCCGGCGTGGAATGGCTTTCATATGTATGACCTTATATTCCCGTTATTTCTTTTCCTGGCGGGAGTAGCAACGCCTTTCTCCGTAGGTAAGGAACTTGAGAAAGGTAAAAGCCGGCAACAATTGTTGTGGCGCGTAATACGAAGAGGCTTGTTGCTGGTACTGTTAGGTATTATTTATAATAATGGCCTCCAGATAAAGCCCATTGCAGAAGTAAGGTTCGGAAGCGTGTTAGGGCGCATCGGGCTGGCGTATATGTTTGCCAATATAATATACCTGTACACCAAACAAAGAGGCCAGCTGATCTGGTTTTGTTCACTCGTAACAGGTTACTGGTTATTGCTCAAATTCAACTCTGCACCGGGTTTTGCTGCAGGAGACCTGACTATGGAAGGCAATTTTGCTTCGTACATTGACCGTCTGGTAATGCCGGGCAAATTGTATTTAGGCATCCACGACCCGGAAGGGTTAACATCAACCATTCCTGCTATCGGAACCGGTTTGTTGGGTATAATGGCTGGAAATTATCTAAAACGAAAAGATGTAAGCGGCAACACAAAGGCCTTGCGTTTGGCAATTGCCGGAGTGATATGTTTAATTATCGCGCAGATCTGGAACCTCGATTTTCCTATTAACAAAAATCTTTGGACCAGTTCATTTGTGTTTCACGTAGGTGGCATAAGCCTGCTGTTCCTATCTGTCTTTTATTTCATTATAGATGTGAAAGGCTATAAAAATTGGGCGTTCTTTTTCCGTATAATTGGAATGAACTCTATTTTGATATATATGTCTGAGCATTTTATTAACTGGGAATACTCTAATAATGGCTTCTTTAAATGGGTAGGACAACTTATAGGAAATCCGTTTAGCGCGGTTGCCCTGGCAATTACCTATGTTCTTCTCAAGTGGCTGTTTTTGTATTTTATGTATAACAAGAAAGTATTTTTGAGGGTATAAGGTAGATGTAAGATTTTAGATGTACGATGTACGATGTGAGGGGGAAGGTTCCTGGTCTTATATATAACTAAGGTTGTAGAAAGTATCAGACATCGATACATCAGACATCCGCGATTCTTCTACATCGTACATCTAAAATCGTACATCGTACATTGCTTCATTTTTTCTTCTTCGATGCTTTTGCAATCTTATTATAAGCTAGGGCTCTATTAACCCAGTGCTCTAGCTTTTTTTGTGTGGTAAGCTCGGTATCGTCTACAAACACATAACCCTTCATTTCACGGCCGCTGTGTACCATTGGTTTGGCACCGTTCTCATCAAGGGCCTGCTCATACATTTGTGGATCAAGCCGTACCAGCAACCTGTCTTTGCTTACTGCAACGCAAAGTTTGTCGTTTACCATAAATGCTAAACCACTGAACATTTTTTTCTCTTCAACATTATTTTCTCTTGCAGCAATCAGTTCTCTTACACGGTCAGCAAGCAGCTCATTGATTTCCATGAATGATAATTTTTAAGAAGATATTGATAGAAATCTTCCAAACGCACTCAAATTTACTTCACATGAGTTGAATACTTTTATGGGATTGAATTTAAATTCGCTTCGCCATATTGCTTTCGCAAGTATTATATCTGATAAAATATCAACCTGCATGAAACATACAGTCGCAAGATTTTGTAGTGTTATTTTTTTAATGTGCTTGTCTTTTTTCTCGTACAGCCAGCGTCCTTCAAGTATTCACGCTGATAAATGGAAAGGTTTTGAAAGAGTAAATTTTCTGCTGGAAGATCATGCTGCGTATTATGTAAAACCCGCAAAAGCATTGCCCGGCAATCCCTGGGTGTGGCGGACATCCTTTCCCGACTGGCACACAGAAATGGATAGCCTGTTGTTGGTAAAGGGGTTTCATATTGTCTTTCTGAATGTGGACAATCAGTACGGAAGCCCTGCTGCAATGCGCTTGTACGATCGGCTGTATCAATATTTGACCGATTCAGTTTCTCTAGCCCGTACTGTTGCCCTTGAAGCTGTTAGCAGAGGCGGGTTGTATGCTTATGCATGGGCAAAAAGAAATCCTGATAAGATAAATTGTATTTATGCAGAGGCACCTGTTTGTGATATTAAAAGCTGGCCCGGCGGCAAAGGAAAAGGCCCCGGCGATAGCACATGCTGGAATCAGTTTTTACGTATATTTTCTTTAACTGAACAACAAGCGCAATTGTTTAAAGATAACCCTATAGATAATCTTGAAGGTATGGCAGCTTTCAAAATTCCATTGCTGCATGTGATAGGTTATGACGATAAGTTGCTGCCATCTGATGAAAACACTTATATATTGGCGCAGCGGTATACCGCCCTTGGCGGACCAATGTCAATATACCCGGTAACAATGGGGCCACAGGAGCTAAGCGGGCATCATTTTCCCATTGAGCAGGCAAATAAATGGGCTGATTTTATTGCGCAGAATGCATATCCTGCATCAAGTAGATTGCCTTATGAGCCATATGTGAACAAGAGAAATGGATTGCACAATAGTTTCAATGCTATAAAGAACAGTAAGGAGGCCACCGTTGCCTTTCTGGGTGGATCTATCACCTACAATCCCGGATGGCGTGATAAAGTATGTAAATATCTACAGGAACAATATCCTGATACAAAGTTTCATTTTATTGCCGCGGGTATTCCTTCGCTGGGCAGCCTGCCTCATTCATTCCGTGTGCAGAGAGATGTGCTGGACTCAGGTAAAGTAGATCTGCTATTTGTTGAAACAGCAGTGAACGATCGCGTTAATGGAACCGATAGCCTCACACAATTGCTGGCACTTGAAGGTATTGTGCGGCACGCGAGAAAAGCCAACCCACAAATGGATATTGTGTTAATGTCATTTGCCGATGAACAAAAAAATGACGACTATGATAAAGGCATTACACCTGTTGAAATTGCCAACCTTGAACGGGTTGCAACGCATTACGGCTTGCCATCATTAAACATTGCGAAAGAGGTACACGACAAGATCCGCAATAAAGAATTTAGCTGGGCCTACGATTTTAAAGACGTGCATCCTTCACCTTACGGACAGGAGCTTTATGCAGCTACAATTAAAACGTTGCTGAATGAATGCTTTAATGATAATGGCAGCAAACAGCCTTCTCCCGCAACAATGATTGCGCCTTTAGTTGAACAGAGTCTTGATAATGGAAAATATGTAGATGTGCATAATGCAAGTATAAATAACGGCTGGAAGATTGATGAAAATTGGGTGCCGTCTGATGGCCTGTCCACCCGTGAAGGTTTTGTGCACCTGCCGGTTTTGGTTGGTGACAAGCCCGGAGCGGAATTATCTTTTAAATTCAAAGGTAATGCCGTTGGTATCGCGATTGTTTCAGGAAGTGACGCGGGAATGATTACATATTCCATTGATAGTGGTACTCCCAAAACCATCAACCTTTACACACAATGGAGTAATTCACTGCATTTGCCCTGGTACCTTTTACTTGAAAGCCAGCTGAAGAATAAGAACCATACGCTTCATATTAAAATAGCCGACAACAAGGATCCCAAGAGTAAAGGTACTGCATGCAGGATCGTACACTTTTTAGTTAATTGACAATGTGCGAATGTAGAGATCTGCGAGTGTGCGAATGTGGAGATGCGGTTGGATTAACCTGTTGGCTTCACGCTCCTCGCTTATCAGCAAAAGTAATTATAGCAGCAATAGTAGTCAGTATGTGACAAACTGCAAGTCTACACACGCATCGTCACCTCGAGGATAGGAGAGGTCTCTCGAATAGCGACCTCCTCTTGAATTCTCAATTTTCAATTTTCACTTGTCAATTAATTTCAGCGCTTTGAGCATATCATTACTTCCCGTAAGTACTTTGCTAAAGAGATCGCCTTTCTTTTCAACGCGTTCAAAAATGTTTTCTATGGTGAATTGTGATGGATGTAAGTCGTGATTGACTTCTTTCCATTCTAACGGAGTTGATACAGTTGCGCCTGGCTTAGGCCTAAGGCTGTATGCACACGCTAATGTTTGCCCGCTTCTGTTTTGCAGGTAATCCACATAGATCTTCGGCCCTCGCTTACTCAGCGATCTTTCAATGCTGGTAGTATCTGGCAACATTTCCGTTATCATGCCCGCAATAATTTGTGCAAAATCTCTTACCTGCTTGTAATCATATTTGTTTTTTAATGGAGCAAAGACGTGCAACCCACTGGCACCGGACGTCTTGCAAAAACAATCAATCTTAAGTTTATCCATCACTTCTTTCGTCGCTAAGGCAACGTCAACAACATCCGTAAACTTATTTTTAGGAGATGGGTCAATATCTATGACCATCCACGTAGGGTTATCCGGTTTTAGAATGGTAGAGTTCCATGGATTTATTTCTATACAACCGAGATTGGCGAGATACAATAGCGTTGCGAGATTGTTGCACACAATATAATCGATCGTCTTGTTGCTGCTTTCACTTTCAACTGGAAATACTTTTGCGTAGGAAGGCGCATTCTCCCCGGCATCTTTATGAAAAAAGCCCTCATCACGAATGCCGTTAGGGTTTCGTTTTAACGACAATGGCCTGTTCTTTAAATGGGGAAGGATGTATTTTGATATGCGTTCATAATAATGTGCCACATCACCCTTGGTATAACCTTCTTCCGGCCAGAATATTTTCCGGTAGTTGCTGATGGTTATATTGTGCGTGCCGGCTTTAATGGTTTCATCTTTCTGCGGCGGCTCAATTGCGGCCTGGCTTTCATCATTCATATTTTTTACTTTTTTCTCATCGCGTAAACGTAAAAATGCAGGATGCCTGAATATGCCGTCCCGCGTAACTTCCGTATAGGCAATGTCGGCTACAAGCTTGGGTTCAAGCCATGTTACTTTATCGTTTACAGGAACTTTTTCAGCAAAAGGCGATTCATCAGTTTCCAATGGTTCCATTATTTTCTTTAATGCTTTCAACAGCTCGGTGCTAAAGCCCGTTCCAACATGTCCGCGATACTGCCAGCCCTTACCTTTTTTTGAAGCGAGTATAAGTGAGCCAAAATTCTGCCTGCTGCCACGCGGTGCGGTATATCCGGCAATTACCGCTTCGGTACTTTGCACATTTTTTATTTTCAACCACTCTTTACTGCGGTATCCTTCGCTGTAGGCACTGTCTTTTTTCTTTGCTATTATGCCTTCCAACCCTTTTTCTTTGGCCGTATTAAAAAATGCAACGCCGGTTTCTTCAACATGGTCGCAGTAACAGATAACTTTATTTTTTTGCAGAAGCTTTTTGGCGAGTTCCTTTCTGTCTGTTAACGGAAGCTTCATGGTATCTTTTCCTTCGAGCTCAAGTATATCAAACACATAATAAATCAAAGGGTAATTCAGGTGGTTTTCATAGTGCTGCAGCTTTTGAAAATCGGGCAGCCCCTTCTCGTTTATTAAAACAACTTCTCCATCAAGAATTGCGTCATGTTTTAGTTTTGAAAGCGCTTTAGCTATTGATGGAAAACGTTCGGTAAAATCTATACCGTTTCGTGAATAAAACCTCAGCTTTTCATCTTTCCATTCTGCTACAGCCCTGTATCCGTCCCATTTTATTTCGAATAGCCACTCCTTATCATCAAATGGCGCTTTTGTAACGGAAGCCAACATTGGCTTAATAAACTTTGATACATGCTGGGCTTTTCCATGTCTTATAGATGCCACAGTTTTTTTTGCAGGAGTGCTATCTAAATCTTGTTCTGCGTCATAGATGGTGTTTGTTGCAAAATCATCCTTGTGTTTTATCAACAACCAGTTTTTATCATCATCTTTTAAACGCACTAATGCAAATTCGCCTTTCAGCTTCTTTCCTTTCAATGCAAATTTTAACTGGCCTTTTTTGATGGCAGCAAGCGCCTGTTTTTCAGTTATCGGTTCATGGTCTTCAGTTACAGGAACAAATGTGCCATGATCCCATATATCTACATGCCCCGCGCCATAGTTCCCTTCAGGAATGTTTCCCTTGAATGTAATATAATCAACGGGGTGGTCCTCCACCATCACTGCCAGGCGTTTTTGCGTTGGGTTAAGTGATGGGCCTTTTGGAACAGCCCAGCTTTTCAGCACGCCGCCGAGCTCCAGCCTGAAATCATAGTGCAGCCGTGTAGCCTCGTGGCGTTGTACTACAAAACGAAATTTGTTTTTCTTTCCTGCTGCTCCTGCAGGTTCCTTTGTTTGTTTAAAATCACGTTTCTTTTTATAAAGGGCTAAACTCATGAGGCTTTCTTTTTACCGGGTGAAGAAAGGCTGGCTTTCAATTGCTCCATCAGGTCTTTTGAAGCAGAGGGGACTACCTTCATTGGCTTGTACGGCAATTTCTTTCCCTTTGCTTTTGCATGTATGATCGCTAAAAGTTTATCCGTATAGTCGTCTTTATACTTCGATGGGTCAAAAGTTTCTGTGAGCTGGTCTATCAGGTTGATGGCCATTTTTACTTCAGCAGGTTTACTGGTTTTTCCTGGCAGCGTGAGGCTTGATGTAGCCCTGATCTCCTGCGCAAAACGTATACGGTTTAATACAATCACATCTTCAGAAGCCTTAATCAGGCAAACATGTTCACGGTTGCGCATTACAAACATACCAACGCCTGCTTTTCCTGTTTTGGCAAGGGCTTCTCTTAGTAAAGCATAAGCTCTTGCACCTGTTTTTTCCGGTTCAAGGTAATAGGGCACTTCAAAATACATGCTGTCTATTTCATCCTCGTTCACGAATTGCATTATTTCAATGTGTTTCGTTTTTTCCGGGCTCGCTTTTTCAAAATCTGTCTCGTCCAGAACAACATACTTTTCATTCACCAAATACCCTTTTACAATATTGGCCCAAGGCACTTCTTTGCCGGTATTTTCATTTACTCTTTTGAATTTGATATTAGCGTAGTCTTTCTTATCAAGCATATCAAGATCGAGCGTGCTTTCTTCAATGGCGCTATACATTTTTACGGGAATGTTCACAAGGCCAAAGCCGATCGAACCCGTCCATATTGATTTCATGGCTTTTTTCTACAAGCTATCAAAAAACAATGCCAAAAGCAACTATCAACCATGCTAATGAACCAGGAAGATTAAATGAAATTCAATAACTACAAATTGACAACAAGATTACTATAGTCGATTCTCGTCTAAGAATGGGTTGTTTTATTAATCGCATGCTGATTGATTTGTTCAATCAATTAATTATGAAAGTATTATACAAAGAAGGCTAAACGCTAAAAAATAATGCATGTGTTTAATGCTTTTTTTCCACCGCCTCAATATCATACGCCTGTATAAGAGCTGGCGTTTCCGGAGTCAGCGTAAAGCTCACGCGAACATCTGCATTTTCACCTTCCATTATAAAAGCGCCTCTTAAATTGTTTTCAGGAATTAGTTCCCTTATGTTGATTATTTTTCCTGCCTTTTTAAAAATCTGCTGCGCTTCGTTTCGCAATGAGTCTTCGAAATAATCCATAAAAAAGTTCTCTGCAAAGATCTTTTGAGAAGCACTGTTTCGCCAGTCGGGCAGCAATTTTATCAACTCATTTTTTCTTTGTTCAAGTATGGGTGAAACGGGTATTGGACGAGGTTTTAAGCCTGTAATTTTTAACAGCGTATCAATCACCTTTCCGTTGATGTAGCTTGCTGATGCATAGGTTAAATTAGCAAAACATACTACACCTATGCCGTAATCAGGCAGAATAACCCAATTACTGCCAAAGCCGGGAAGTCCGCCGGTGTGGCCAACGCTGGTGATACCTTTACAGTCTTTGCTCCAGCGCAATCCATAGCCATAGGCAGACACAACCGGGCATGGCTTGCTGCTGTTTGAAAAAGAATTAAGGTTATTAAAGCGCCAGGGTTGTTGCATTTCCCTTAACGAGCTTCTTTTAAGCGCGCCATTGTCCAGATCATTGCGTGGAGGCCAGGCATCCATTTGGAAAGCCACATACTTCGCAAAATCTTCCATCGTTGTTATCATGCCACCCATTGCGCCATAAGCCCCATCATGAAGAATTGGTTGTTCTACCCATTTATTATTTAACCAACGATAGCCATGAGCAAGTTGCTCAGCCGGAACTTTGGTATACTCAAAATAAGTATGGTTCATGCCAAGTGGCTTGAGAATATGATTCGTTATGTAATCAGCATAAGTTTCGCCGGATACTTTCTGCACTATATAGCCAAGCATGGCAAAGCCCATGTTACTATATTCATATGCAATGCCGGGTACGTTAGAAAATGAGATACCCTTCTTCAACATGCTGATAAATTGTTCATTTGTGATGGCAAGCTGGCGGTCGCCCCAGGGATTGTCTTCGGGAAATCCCGCAGAATGTGTGAGCAAATGCCTGATCGTAATTACCGGTGCATCCGTTGTAAGATATTTCTGATCTTTCAATTCTGGAATATACATACTTGCCGGATCGTCCAGCTTAAGTTTGCCTGCATCACGTAATTGAAGAATGGCGACTGAGACAAAGCTCTTTGTCATGGATGCAATCCGAAAATCAGATTCGGCTGTTGCCGGGTATTTCTTTTCGATATTTATGAAACCGGTAGAACCCGTGTATACCAACTTTCCATCTTTTACAATGCCAAACACCAAACCCGGATAGTGGTTCTGGGTAGCAAAATCACTGAACACTTTTTGAATAACCGGAAACGCTTTTTCAAAATCCGGCGTTTCCTGGGAAAAGGCTTTAACTGTGGACAATGTGCACAATAATGTTGTCGCCTTTAGTATACGAAGTGTGTTATGAAATTTAATCATGGCAGTGAAAAAATGGATCAGAATAAAATTAAGTAAACATATTACAAAGAAGCCAACGCCTGTTCAAGATCACCCAACAGGTCTTCTACATTTTCAATACCAACGGAATACCTGATCAGGCTTTCGGGAATCCCAAGTAACCTGCGTTGTTCCTCCGTTAGTTCAACATGGCTGGTTGTTCTTGGTGGGCCTGCAAGCGTACTAACGGAGCCCAGGCTTGCTGCAAGATGCACGAGTTTTAATTTCGGTAATAGCTTTTTTACCAATTCATAGCCGCCATCCAGTGAGAAACTGAGGATGCCTCCGAATCCACTCATTTGCCGTGCTGCAATAGCATGCCCGTTATGTGTTTCCAGTCCCGGGTAAAAAACGTCTTTAACCCTGGGATGCGCCTTTAAATAATTGGCAATTTTCAGCGCGGATGTGTTTTGTCTTTCGATGCGCAGTTCCAGCGTTTTCATTCCGCGTGCAATCAGATAAGCTGGGTCCGCTTGCAGGCTCGCGCCGTTGATTTCCCTGAATTGAAATACTTTCTGAACAAGTTCTTTTTTACCACAAAGCAATCCGCCCAATGCATCCGAATGGCCGCACAAGAATTTTGTTGCACTATGTATTACTAAATCAGCCCCTAGTTGCAATGGATGCTGATTGATAGGTGTTGCAAATGTGTTGTCAACAACAACAATAGCTCCGGCTTTCTTTGCCGCGGCTGCTATTCGTGTTATGTCAATAATCTTAAGTGTTGGATTAGTTGGCGTTTCCAAATATACCAGGTCGCAGCCTCTCGCGATCTCTGTTTCAAGTTCATTATGATCCGTTGTATCACACAAATGAACATCCACATTGTATGTTGGCAGAAAATCAAGAAAGATCTTACTGGTGCCTCCATAAGTATCTTTAACTGAAACAACTCTTTTGCCCGGCGTAAGAAAGGTAAACAATGTGTTACTGATGGCACCCATTCCCGTTGAAAAAGAGATCGCAGCTTCGGCGTCTTCCAGCATGCGGATCTTTTCTTCAAGTACCGCAACTGTAGGATTGGTATTACGGCTATAGATATAACCTTTGCTTTTGCCGGTTGCCACATCATACCACTCATCAAGATCTTTATAAGCAAATGTTACGCTGTTTACTATGGGCGTTGTTGCAGCATCATGAACAAAATGATCACTTTCTCCACCCCACACGGCCTTTGTTCCCTTTTTAAAATTTTCCTGTTGCATAGATGAATGTTTGCTTGATTATTTGGATGCCTGAGTTACATGATCATAAATGATTTTAGAAACAGTTGCGAGCACTTCTGTTGAATTAGCCTGGTTCTGCACGCCTCTTGAAAGCAAAACGACCACATATTTTTTTCCGTTGGGAAGAAAAACAATGCCTGAATCGTGACATATAGCTGTTATAGATCCGCTTTTACTTGCAACCTTAACAGTAGGAGGCAGCTTTGCCGGGATAATATCCCTGAAATGCTGGTCCATCAATATCTTGATCATATCGTCACAAGCTTTTTTACTGACAGCGGTTCCATTAGCAATATGTTCCATTATTACCATCAGGTCGTAGGCTGTGGTTGTGTTGTTCAGCCCTTTCTCAAAAGCCTTGTCATCTTCTACGCCGCGCAAGACCTGTACCTCGTTTGCACCCAATGTTCTCATCGTATTGGTAACATTTTTTGCGCCAACAAGATCAATAATAATATTGGTGGAAAGATTACTGCTTTTGGTAATCATCCTGTATAACAAATTGGATATGGGTAATTTGGTTCCAACAAGTAAATACAAATCTCGTTCACTATCGTCTGTCGAATCAAGAGAATATAAACTTCCGTCAACTATACTGGCAAAACTATTTTTTACCAATATGGAATCTGTGACAGCAAATTTTCCTAATGATGCCTGTCGAAAAGTTTCAATCAAAACCGGTGTTTTCATCGTGCTGGCTGCATGAAAATTATCATGCTCATTAATAAAGAACTGTTGTCCGGTGCTGAGGTCTTTAAAAGCAACAGCAAAAGTTCCGGTTGGTTCTTTCGCAAACTCTGCCATTATCTGTAGCCTTAATTGGGTTGTATCTATAGCTGCATGCACGGAACAAATGTTGATGAAGAAAAGTACACAAACAATGTATCTGACAACTTTCATGAAGATTGTTTTAAAGATTCAAGTATTATTTTTTTGTCGATTTAAACAACAAGTCATTAAAGTTTGAATCGGAATCAGGGTCAATGATCTTTAGTTTAACCTGGTCAACACTGCCATCAGGATTTAATGCGAACGTTACATATGAATCAGATCGAAGGTCTCGATTGCGAAACTGCGCAACAAATGTATCGTGCTGAAAGTATTTTAAGTCAGCTGTAAACTGCGGGGTATGTGTGAAACGCAAAACCAACCCTGTTGCTTCTTTGGTGATAGATAAATCGCCATAAACTGCATCCCTGTAGGTTCCTTCATATTTCTCGTAAGGCAATGGAGGTTTTACAATTGACTGATCGGGGAGGATTACCGGTACTTGTCCGGATTTTGATTTGGCGATACTGGAATCCATTATTTTTTTGTAGCCAGTAATCCAGTCAAAAGGCTTGTTGTTCATATAATAATCCAGCACATGATAAATCACGGACCAATAAGCGCCTGTTGATTCCTGGTTGGTGAGCACAGTAATACCCAGTTTAAGATCGGGCACCATTACTACCTGCGAAACAAATCCATCAAGCTTGCCACCATGGCCAACAACTTTATATCGCTGATAATTGTATGACCTGAAGCCAAGCGCATATCCCCAAAAATCCATTTGCGCCGGTGCTATATCTGCTGATATTTTATCTATGGGTATCGGCTGCACAATCTTCCATAGTTCTTTTGTTGTAGCTGGTTTGTAAAGTGGAACCGATTGTTGTGTTTTGCCGGAATCGAGTTGTGTCATCATCCATTTCGCCATGTCAACTGCGTTTGATGCAATTCCTCCTGCCGGATCTCCAGCATCGCCGATCGCCTGATCACTATAATGTTCAAGTGCCCGGACCGTATCATTGTAACGAATATGCGCTGACGAAACATTTGGTTGTGATTTCATCTGGCTGAAGCGGGTAATGGTTTCATTCATTCCAATCTTATTGAGAATCCTGACCTTCACAAAATCTTCCCAGTCCGTACTGGATACCGTTGATATCACTTCCCCCGCGGCGAGATACAAAATGTTGTCATAGGCGTAAGTCGTTCTAAAGCCGTGCGCCGTGGGAAGTTGCGCAACTTTGCTTACAATTTCTTTTCTGCTGTATGTAGAAGGAGGGAAGATGAGATAATCACCCGCATATGCACCGATGCCGCTGTGATGTACGAGCAAATCACGAACCGTTAAATGCATGGTAATATAAGGATCGGACATTCTGAACCAGGGCAGGTAATTGATTACAGGATCGTCCCATTTTAATTTTCCGTCTTCAACAAGCAAAGCAAGTGCCGTTGCTGTAAACGCTTTTGAGTTAGAGGCTATGGAAAATAATGTGTGTTCATCAACACCTGCCTGTTCACCAATCTTCTTAACGCCAAAACCCTTTGTTAGCAAAACTTTTCCATCTTTGACGATAGAGACGCTCATTCCGGGAACCAGGAATGTCTGCAACACTTTCGCTATGTATTCATCCAACTTAGGAAGCAACTCGTCGCTTTTTTGTGCAAAAGGCGCAGTGAATATAACTGTCGTTAATATAGAAATGAGTATGCGTTTGTAAATCATGAAGGCTGTTTATAAGAGGTGATCACTTCGTTTCATTTTTATATTAATCCGAATGTTTAAGGTAGTGTTTAGAAAGTTGGGTACAGCTAAGTGCCATGTGCCTCGTACATTCTACTTTGTACCTAAATTGACATAACATTCCTTCCAGCGCAATTTTTCCTGTTCCGCTTCAAGCTTGTTTCCGAGCTTCGCCGCGAGTATGGAAATGTTGCGGTGGCATTCTCCGGCTACATAAGAATCTGGAAAAGAACTTGCGGACCTTTTAAATAGCAGGTATGCCTGTTTTATTTTTTTGCTGTTTTTTGATTTAGATAGTTTTACCGCAGTGTGATAATCGTTGAGCCATTTGCGAGCGTCTACATTCATCCTGCTGGATTCTTCAAACACCGTAAAGGGAGGAAGTTGCTGCATGATTTGCATGGGTAGGATTTCTTCCTTAGGTTGATTGAAGTAGCTCACAAGCGCATCCACATAAGCGGATGCTTCATGTTGATTGTGCGTTTCCTGCTTCAACAAATTTTCTTCCCGCGGATTGGTAAAAAAAGATGCCTCGCCAATGATACCTGGTATTCCGTAAGTGTTACGTAATACATTGGCCCCTTTGGATGGAAAGATGGTATAATCTGAAACAACCATCGCTTGTACAGGCTTGTTGTACAGTTTTTTTTGCAATGCTGTGATCAGGCTTTTTCCAAGAACAACACTTGCCTTATTTTCCGAAACAGTGCCATGAAAAAATACAATGGGAAAATTGACAGAAGAATCAGCAGTTGCATTGTGATGTATGGAAATAAAAATATCAGCGCGATTTTCTAACGCAATTTGTGCACGCCTTTCAAGAGCAATTGTATCATCAGCAATTCTTGTCATGATAACAGTCGCGCCTTGCTGTTGCAGTTTTTGTAGCAGCAATTCGGCCACCCGAAGGTTGATCCATTCTTCTCTTTCACCCGTTGGGCCTTGCCTGTAATGATCAGTGAGCGCCGTGCCTCCATGGCCTGCATCCACACAAATGATTTTTCCGCGAAGAACCGTTGTGTCGGCCGCCATTAAACTATTGAAAAAAGCCAGCAGAAATATTATAATAAAAGAAATCGGCCTCATTAGGGCGTTAGTTTTTGTTTGAGAAAATCGGCAACGGCTCCATCAACTTTTAATGCATTGGAATGCTTCATCCAATGATGTGTTTCATCCGGGATGATAAGGCTTTCAAAAGGAAACTTCTTTTCCATAAAACGTTTTGCTAAATCGATGGTCTGATGAAATGGTACATTGCCGTCATCATCACCATGAATCAACAAAACAGGAGAAGTCCATGTATCTAATGAAGATACGGGCGATGATTGCCAGCTCAGCTTTCGCGACAATTCGGCGTCTGGCGCCTGCTGCACGTTTGAATAATCCGGGGCAAACACCATCAGGTTATGTTCACCATGAATATCTACGCCGGCAGCAAATATTTTTGAGTCTTTTGCTAAAGCCATTGCTGTTAAAAATCCCCCGTAGGAACCACCATACACGCCAATTCTTTTTGCATCAACCTGTGGCTGTTGTGATAACCATTCGCCCGCAGCTTTAATGTCCAGGTATTCTGAAGCTCCGTTGTTCCATGTATTGCCCGGGTTTTGAAATTCATAACCATAACCAATGCCGAGGCGATAATTTACGGTTAGTACAATAAAACCCTGCGACACAAGGTATTGATTTAAGGCATACGTGTTTGCATAATAATCACCATAATGCCACCCCAGCAACATTTGTCTTTCAGGCCCACCGTGTATAAATAGGACAGCTGGCTTTTTTACCGCGCCTTGTTTAGGCACATACAATTGTCCGTATACTGGTTTCCCGTCCGATGCTGTGAATTGAACCGGTACCGGCGTTACCATTTTGTCTGAGGGATAATCTTTGGGTAACAGTGGCCGGCCTATTGATGTGGGCCTGCCTGCTTCAAATTTCATAATTGCAGGAAGCGGTGGCTGTTGTGCTGTTGCACTTATTAAAACAAGTGTAGTACCATCTCCTGTAAGCATCGGGAAAGTTTCTATGCCAGTGCCGGGTGTGAGAATTTCCATTGAGGGCTTATCAACAGGAACACGTGCAACATGCCTTCGGTCATAATCGAATTTATCAGGCCCTGTGTTTGTACTAAAAAGCACCCATTTTTTATCTGGGCTC
Organism: Bacteroidota bacterium; assembly: GCA_048498555.1. Lineage (GTDB taxonomy): Bacteria > Bacteroidota > Bacteroidia > Chitinophagales > Chitinophagaceae > Danxiaibacter. Next base: position 27,372 of record JBEHXT010000024.1, on the reverse strand, counting down.
AGTTTTACGTGTTCTATCGCAAATGCGCCGTCTGTTAGTAACAAAGGTTGTCCTCCTGCAGCTGCGATGGAATAAATATGTGGCCATCCGTCCATATAGGAGACAAAGATGATGCGGTCATTCGCGGCCCAATTCAGGTTGAACCTGCCTTGCGTTTCAGGCACAGAACCTCTTAACGTTTCAGGCGCTTTCCAGATTTGCTGTGCTTTGCCTGATGCAATTTCTGCAACACATATCGCCCATGGCATATGCTTGTCAACAGTGATTGAATCTATAGCGCCGCCACTTGCAGCTCTTCTGATAAATACGATTTTTTTTCCGTCCGGCGACCACCTGGGCGATTGATCTTTGGCTATGGAAGCGCCAATCCATTGAATAGGGGACAGGCTATCTGTAAATATGCCGATAAACGAATGGTCAGTTCGCGAGGAAACAAATGCAAGCTGTTTGCCATCCGGCGACCATTGGAGCGAGTTTGTTTCGCCTTTAGCGTAAAACAATATTTTTGCGGGCTGAGAGCCATCTAAGGGAGAACTCCAGGCTTGCCCGTTCTTTATAAAAACTACTTTATCGTTTTGTGGTGAGATTGATGGAAAATCACCATCAGATAATAACGTTGGCTTACCCCCTGCAAAGGGGATGCTGTATAGCTGGATTCTGGGAGCAGTTGGCAGCGACGCAGGGTTTCGCGGAATGGTTTCATCAAACGCACCATGGTCTCCGCCTCTTACATAAACTACCCATTTATTGTCCGGAGATATTTTGATACTGGTAATTTCCTGGCCATCATCTTCATTGTAATCTGTAAGCTTGCGTAGCTCAAAGCCTGGGCCGCTAGCCACATATATGTTTCGCTTTCCTTTTTCATTAACAGCCATTGCGATTGAAGATCCCTTTTCGGATGTTGTCATCTCATTCGGAAAAGGATAGCCAAGTGCTGCCTCCAGTGTGAATTGTTGTGCTTGTATACAGTCATGAAAAACGAGTGAAAATAAAATAAGCAAAAAACAATTTTTCATAACTATATAAGAATTTTTTTGAACCATATAAGGCATATAAGGGAATATAAGATTTTGTGCAGAGGCCTTTTATATATTCTTATACCGTGTATAGTTCGCTTTTTTTAAAAAAGACATATACAAGGTTGTAAGTGCATACTGTCATATCTCGCTAAGATCCTTATATTTTCTTATATGCCTTATATGGTTCAATATGTATTATAATACCGTGTATGGTTCGTTTTTTAAAAAAGGCATCTAAGAAATTATAAGTGCTTTTACTAATACTATTATATACTCGTTACAATCCTTATGATTTCATAGATGCCTGATATGCTTCAAATCAAAAAAACCTTTTTTGGTTCAAAACTATTTATCCCAGATTAATCTTTCATCAAGGCTTTTAATAACCGGAACATTCGCGCCGTTACGGCTTGTTTCAACAGTGGGATAAGCAACACGCCTGATGAATGTGTTCATTACCGCGCCAACTGGTAAGCCGAAGTCTTTATACTTATAATCATATCTGCGGGCATCTACCCATGCTTCAGGATTGAGCACCATGGCAACATACTTTTCCTTAAAAATAAGGTCAAGCGTAAGGTTTGCCGCCCCAACACTTACTGCAGGATTGCTTATATAAGTGCTTTTGTCAGCAGCGCTAACACCCAGTTTATCCATGTGCGCTGCAATGCCTGCGAGGTAAGCATTGTAAGCTCTTGTTTTATCATTCGTCCTGAATGCAACTTCTGCTTCAATGAATTTGATTTCAGCAAAAGTGATCACCAGTAACGGTGCCGCGCTTTTTGAATAGAATCCATCAAGCGACAGATAAGATTCTTCATTGTCTGTACCTGTTCCAATTCTACCTGCGCCGTTAGGCGTTCCCCTGTAGTCACCGAATTTTGTAAGCGTAGCAATCTTAGGAAGGCGGGGGTCAAACAGGCCATAGGTTTTGCCGTTGGTTGCATCAATAAACTGTGAGCTCATCCAGCCATCAAGATCCAACACTGAGTTGTCGTAAGCCACCTGGTTCCATGGGCTTCTTCCATCAAAAGCAGTCAATGAAGCATCATCACTATTTGAAGTGTAGGATGTGCCCAGCGCTGTAAGAATATCAGCAGGTTTGTAATCGCTGGTTTTGGACCATTGATTCAAAAACCTAGCTTTTAATGCATAGCCCGTTTTAATCCATGCATCCACACCACCACCATGTATCACATCGCTGGATGCATTCAGGTCAAGCGTGGCGCCGGTTTGCTTTAATGCAGCAATACCATCGTCAATCAGTTGCATACAGGTAGCGAGCAATGTAGCCTGGTCGTCAAACTTAGGCACAAGCAATTCCTGCCCTTTTAACGCTTCGCTGTATGGTACATCTCCAAAGGAATTGACAAGCATGTTAAGGTTAAGCGACATCAGGATTTTTCCAACACCTAGATGTTTTGAGGCGCCCTGCTTTTCGGCAAGCGTGATCATTTGCTGAATGTTCATCATGGTATTGTAGAAGTTGGTCCAGGTACCTGAATAATCAACTTCATTATAAATGTCAGCATCGCTGCCTTTTGAGTTAGATGCAAGATATTGTGTGTAATAAGAGGTAATGTCGCCCATGCGGTACACATCCATGGCTGATTGAAAAGTTGCTTCTGCCAGCAAACCATTCAACGGGGGATCTGTAACCAGGTTGGGGTTGTCCAGTTTGTCAAGATACTTGCTGCATCCGCCTGTAAATAATAGCAGCCCCGCAGCTAAACATATGATGAGACTTTTTTTCATGATTACAGGTTTTAGAATGTGAGGTTTAAAGAGAAAATAAAACTGCGTACGGCAGGATACGTAAAACCTGCAAATCCATCAGACACGTCTCCCGAACTTGTAGAGCTTGATTCCGGATCAAAGCCGGTAAACTTGGTCTTTAACCACAGGTTATTACCAGACACAGTAAAGGTGGCTCCGTTAATAAACCTTGTGCGCTGAATAAATTGCGGAGGCAGCGTGTAGCCAAGGCTGAGTGACCGTAAGCGGATCCAGGACGCATCTTCAATAAATGTTTCGGAGGCGCCTCTGTATACGTTCCGGTAGTAGCCGTTACCGTAGTCCACTCCATCAGGCCCTGTGCCCTGGCCCAGCCAAACTGATTTTGTATTGGCTTTTCCATCGGCGGTAACGCCTGGGAAAACAACAACATCGTTACGGTTTTCAGAACCTTTTTGTAAGGCAAAAGAACCCATAAAATTGGCGAGCTGGTTATAACGCCACAAGCCTTGTTGTGCATCAAATAAAAAGCCCAGTGAGAAATTTTTGTAGCGTAATGTGCTGCCTAAACTACCGATCCATTTTGGTTGCGAGTTAGCAATGTATTGCTGTTTAGATGCTGGATTTAAAACGGGGAAACCATTGCTTCCTATGACAATGGGACGGCCTTTATCAAGCCTCATCGGATCTTCTGTATCGTTTCCGAAGTAGCGTTGATAGGTGCGTCCGAACAAAGCGCCAACAGGATATCCCGGTATGTACTTCTGCGTAACAGTGGAGCTTAGGTAGCCAAACTGGCTACCCATCGGAATTTCAGTAAGGTCGGGATAAATTGAAAGCACTTTATTTTTGTTCCTGGTGTAATTCACGCGAACATCCCAGCTAAAATTTTTGCTGCGAATCGGAGTTGCTGAAACACTCACTTCAATTCCCTGGTTGCGGATGCTGCCAGAGTTGAGATAGATCTGATCGTAACCGCTGGTCACCGGCACTTTCACAGGTATAATCAAATCTTTACTTGTATTGTCGTAGTATGTAAAATCTAATCCTATGCGGTTATTGGCGAATTTTAATTCTACGCCACCTTCATAAGAAGTTGTGAACTCGGGTCGAAGATTTGCATCTCCTGTCTGTGTAGAAATACTAAAAGGTAGTACTCCATTAGTTAGTGGGGTACCAATGTTGTAGCCTGAAGATGTTGCATAAGCAACAGCATCTTTACCAATCTTCGCTGCGGAAAAACGCGCTTTTGCGTAAGACCACCAGTTTGGCAGGCGCAGATTTTCTGAGAATACCCAGCTTAAGCTTGCTGAAGGATAAAAGAATGACCTGTTTTCTTTTGATAAGGTTGATGTCCAGTCATTTCTTCCGGTTAACGTCAAATACAAAAAGTTATCGTAGCTCAGTGTCCAGTCTGCGAACACGCCGATAATTCTGTATTCGCGAAGATAGTTGTTGCCAATCACCCTTTTAGCGTTGCTAAGATTGTAGAACGTAGGTACCACAAGTGTGTCGCCTTCGGTGTATACAGATGTACGTTTTGTTTGATAAAGGTCATGGCCAATCTTGAATGATGACTTAATGTGCTTGCCAATATCATTTTTGAAGTTGAGCATCAGCGTTGAGTTCAACACTGTATTCTTGATCTTGTACTCCATGATGGTGCCATAGCCAAGGTCATCAGGCGCATATATTTCATCAGGCACGCCCAATGGGCCAGGTGTTGTTTGCGATCTTGAATCATTGTAAACATCAGCGCCAAAACGATAGTTGATATCCACCCATTTAAATGGGGAATAAGTAAAATGTGTGTTTGAGATAACTCTGTCTACATTGTCCTCGTAATCTTTTGCCCACAACAGATAGATTGGATTATAGTTATCAGAGCCAACAATTGTTTTCTGCGTGCCATCCGGTTTCATATAATCCCAGATATCATGGTTGGGTGCGAAATAAGTAAGGTTCTCATTGTAGCGGTCTGAATTACCATGACGTCCGCCAGAGTTAATATAATTGAGCGACGTTCCCATGCGCACTTTTTCAGAGAACTTGAATTCACCACCTGCTTTGGCCGAGAAATTTTTATAGTTGGTAAAAGGCATAATACCATCCTGGCTGAATTGAGAGAACGCTCCGGAAAAAATGGCTTTTTCAGTGCCGCCTGAAATATTCAAGCTATTTCTGAAAGACATACCACCTTCATATCCATATTTATAGTTGTTGTGCAACTGATCCGGATGGGTGGGGTCTACTGCCTTTGCTTCCTTAACGGTGGGCCCGTAAGCCGGCCAGAAACTTGTAGAATCATATTCGTTAAACCATCCCTGTGTATAGGTTCCCTGCGTTTCAGGATATTTATTAATGTTATCCAGGCTTAATGTGCTGGTGAAGCTAGCCCTTAACCTGCCCGTTTTGCCGGATTTGGTGGTGATAACAATGGCGCCCGTTGCCGCACGTAATCCATACAATGCTGTTGCCGCACCGCCTTTTAGAATATTGATGGATTCAATATCATCAGGATTGATATCTGCTGCGCGATTGCCCATTCCGTTTAAACTTGAGCCATCTTTTGTATCGGTTGTATTGTCGATCGGAATTCCATCGATCACAAAAAGCGGTTGAAAATCACGATTAGGGTCAAGTGAGTTAATACCTCGTAAAATGATCTTGGCACCCTGCCCCGGAGCGCCACCGCCTGAATTGATCTGCAAGCCGGCGGCCTGTCCCTGCAATGCATTCACGATATTCGGCTGATGACTGGACGCAATCGCTTCTCCCGTAACTTCCTGCGCAGAATAGCCAAGCGATCTCTTTTCCTTACGAATGCCTAAAGCTGTTACCGTTACTTCAGACATAGTACTTTTATCTTCCGCCAATAGAAAATTCGCTTCCGTAACAGTGTTGTCTGAAACAGTCACATCTCTCTTTTCCGGCAGGTAGCCTACTGCAGAAATCTGTAACTGGTATGTTCCGGCTTTAACATCCGTTAATGAAAATGAGCCATCTGCATCTGCAGCTTTTGCAATATTTGTTTGCAACAGCACAACGGATGCATTGGATAGTGGATCGCCATTTTGGTTGGTTACCTTTCCTTTGATTCCTCCGTTTGCAAAACGCGTGGGAGAGGAGAGCATCATCTGATAACTGGCAGAACTGGCCATCTTCTTTTTGATGATGACATTTGCGTTAACCAATTCATACTGCAGGCCGGTATTAACCAGCACTTCATTAAGAACTTTATCTGCGCTTACGTCATCAGCTTCCAGGCTAATGTTTTCAAATGACTCCACATCGCTGGTCTTGTAAGAAAATGGCAGGCGTGTAGCCGTTTCAATTTTGCGAAGAGCTGTTTTAAGCGATACATTTTTAAGATCAACGGAAATCTTAATCTTGCTAAGGTCCTGCCCGGTGGTAGGGCCCGCAATAAGCATTCCGTTAAGCGTTAGAAAAAAAGCAAGGATAACAATTCTCATGAGTAACACTTTCAGTTTCCATCCGGTTGCATTGCTGTAACGGGATCGAAGGTTCTCAATACACAGCACGGCAATGCCATGTATTTTTTGATACAAATTCATAGCTTTGGTTAGTTTAAAAAATTCTCAAAAAGTATTTACTTTAAACGAGGGCCGTTCCAGGTCGCAACTGGTTCGGTCCATTTTTTTTAACCGGGAGGTGACATTGCTTTTGTATTTGTTTTGATTATTAGTCAGTTTTTCTTATGTCTTTATAATTGTCAGCATTCATATTTGAATATTATTTGATGGCGTAGGCGCCCTTTTCCTGTTTCAATTCTGTGTCTGTTAACCTGCAAAGCACCTGTAACGCTTTTTCAACTCCCTGGGCCCGCTTAAAAGAGGTTGATACCCGAAGGCTTTTAAGTTGAGGAGTCTCAATGTGGATAGTAACGTTGTACACTCTTTCAAGGTCTGCAACAATGTCCCCGATGGTGTAATCATCATATACAAGGTTGCCCTCATGCCATGCTATCGGTTCATCCTCTTTAAACTTTTTCTCCTTAACAATACTTGTAGCATTTTCAATACTAACTTCTTCTCCTTTAGTCAGCATCGCCACCTGTTTGTTGCTGTATCTAACCTGTACTTTTCCTCGTTGCACGGAAACGGTAATTCTTTCAAGGTCAGGGTATGCTTTTATATTAAAAGCAGTTCCCATAACAACGGTGCTTACTTTTCCTGTATAAATAACAAAAGGGATTTTATCGGCATGCTTCACATCAAAATATGCTTCGCCCTGTAAGGTTACTTCGCGTTTACTTGTATTGAACGTTTCGGGGAAATCCAGGCTGCTGGCTGCGTTCAGCCAAACCTGTGTGCTATCCGGAAGCAACAGGTATTTGTATTCTGATCGCTCCGTAGTCTTTTTTATATGTGTTGCAACCAGTGGAGTATTTTTACTAACCGACGTGTCTTTATGCTGATAGGTAACACCTAAAATTAATCCAGTCACAACAATAACCACAGCGCTATAAGTCAGTATCAACGATCTTTTTTTCCTTTTTACGCTAACTGGCAAACGGTTGATACCGCTTTTGTCTTTTAATAAACCGGAAAGATTGCCAAATTCATCCACATATGCCGATGAGGCCTCGTCTGTATTGTTGTTGTTGTTTTCTTGTTGAAGTATTTCGCGGATAACACTATCGCTCTCCATTGTTTGCATATAGCCAAACAGCTCGTCAAACTCCTCTTTTGAACAGCTATTGTTTAAATATTTTCGGAACAGGTATTTTATCCTTTCTTCCATTCGAATGCAATAGGATTTTTCTACAGCGCCGTCTAGAAGCATAACTGTAGATCTACTTTCTGATTATGACGAAGATGGAAACGATTGTTCCTATTCTGATAAAAAAAAATTTAGAAAATGGAAAGAAGGATGAATAATAATCCTATGCTGCCAGAGATAAAACGTTGAATGGCCTGCAATGCACTTGAAAGCTGGTTTTTTACTGTGTGCCTGGACAACGAGAGCGCGTCTGCTATTTCTTTATAGTTCATTCCTGCATCTCGGTTAAGCCTGTAAATCAGCTGGCGTTGGGGCGGCAGGTTTTTTATGGCCTCATGAATGGAGCGGCTGCACTCTTTTGCATGGAGCAATTCTTCAGTTTCATTCAACTGTGTCTGGGACCTTTTCCAGAGCGCTTCCCGCATACGGTTATCTGCGGCGGTTTTCCTAAGAAAGTCGATTAGTTTATTTTCCGTTACGGTGTGTAACCATGCATCTATGTTTTTGATACCCGGAAGTTCGTCCTTGTGGGACCAAAGTGTTAAAAATACTTCCTGAACTATATCCTGCGATAAATCTAAAGACTTGGTCGTTTTGAGCGCCAGTGCTAGTAGATGTCGGGCATGCTTTTCATACAAAGACTCGAAAAATTGTGAAGCCTTTTCGTCGCCAGTACGAACAAACGTTTGGTTAGCAAAATCCCGATTAGTCAGCAATTAGAATAGTTTATTGCTTAAAAATAAGAAAAAATAACCGCAAAACTAAAAGTCTTATACATATTCACTTTTTGTGTAAAGTTTAAAAATTTGATTGATGTTATGACTAAAAAATATTGAGTTGGCAAATTATTCTGCTAATAGAGGTGTATTCTGCGATTATTTTTTAACATTAAAAAAGAATTAATAAGGATGTTTAAAAAAAATATGTGTTTATCCACCCTTTAATATTTTTTTAATGATGATATGAATGCCAAATATTCCCCGCATTATCAATCTATTATTTAATCCGCCCAAAAACTTGTTGGCATGATTAAAAAAAATAATATTATAAGCTAACGCATATTAACATGTTAAAACTAAAAAATATAAAATAAATTAATTTGTAACCAAAAAAGACAAAAAAGTAAACATTATTGTGTAAACAATACGCCCATAACCATCGATTTATATTGATTTCAGATGATGTCCGCTGTGTAACCGATTACAAAAAAGACGTCCTTGGCAAAAAATTTGATTCCAACGGGGGTCAGCATTAAAAATGGAAATCGGTACCACATGATTACACATCAAGCCAATCCTTTAGATTTTGTAACCAACAAATTCCAATTATTCTAAAACACCTAGTCACATGCACCGAAATTTTACAATTTCAATGCGAACGTTGTTCGCGACGGCTATCTTTTTATTCAGCCTGGCCAAATTAAACAAGGCTGAAGCTCAAACAAACACCCCCAAAACAGTTGCTATCTCAAACAATATTGGCGGCTATTGGGAGTATCTTCCGGCTGATTATGCAACTTCCGGAAAAAAATATCCAATCTTGCTCTTCTTTCATGGGGTAGGCGAACAGGGCGATGGGTCAACAAGCGCCTTACAGCTTGTATTAAAAAACGGCCCTCCCAAACTGATCAACAATGGCACTTTCCCAAAGACTTTTACTTCAAATGGAAAAACATTTTCATTTATTGTGATTAGCCCGCAGATGAGAAATAGCCAATGGAATATGGCAGATTACAAGGCCCTTATAGCATACATGAAAAGCAAATACCGGATTGATACAACGCGTATCTATCTTTCAGGGCTTAGCATGGGCGGCGGCAACGCCATGTATTATTCATCAAACGATGGAAACGTTTCAAAAACCATTGCGGCAACAGTTACCGCAGCCGAAGCATCCCGCCCAAACAGCTATACTGTTAGAACGCTAGCAGGAGCTAATGTGCCCGTTTGGTTGTGTACCAATAAGATTGACCCTACGGTTCCACCTTCATACTCCATCAGCTGGCATGACAGCCTTGCAAGGTATACGCCTAAAATGGCTACCCAGCCATTGCTGGATATTTTTGATGCAAGCGGGCACGACTCATGGACGCAAACCTTTGATCCCAACTTCCGTCCGCGGGGATTGAATGTATACGAATGGATGCTACAGTATTCAAGAGGAACGTCAACTACAACGCCTGTTGCTACAGAGGTATATCCAAAAATAACCCTACCAGCATCTGTTACATTACCTGTTACATCTGTAACGCTTGATGGAACAGGCTCTACAACAAGTAGCGGCGCTACAATATCATCTTACTTGTGGAAAGTTGTATCGGGGCCAGCAGGTTATACGCTTGGCAGCAGCACAAGTTCAAAAGCGACATTATCAAATGTTGCAGCTGGCACTTACAGTTTGCAATTGACAGTTACCAATAATAGTGGTGTTTCTTCTACGGCAAGCGCATCGCTTGTTGTGAATGCTGCGCCCGCCGGCCCGGTTGCTGTAATCAGCGGGGCAGCCAACATTACACTGCCTAAAGATTCCGTTACACTGGATGCTACCAAGTCTACTGATGCAAGCGGCAAAGTAACAACTTACACATGGTCTTGTTTGTCCGGCCCTGCAGGTTACACAATCGTATCTCCAGGTTCAGCAACTACACGCATCACTAAGCTTAGTGCAGGAACGTATAAATTTAAACTGGCGATTAAAGATGATAAAGGAGCAACGGCTGCTGACACTGCTGCCTTTACAGTAACCAATGCGGCTGTAACCGGCCCGGTAATCGTGTTCAATGCGCCTGCAAGTGTAACAACTTCTTCTATCACACTTGATGCATCGGGATCATATACCGCAGCAGGAAGAACGATCAATAAGTACGACTGGCGTTATATTTCTGGGCCGAAAGGGGCTACATATACCGATTCTACAAAACCGGTTATTACTGTAAGCAATCTTAAAACTGGTACGTATACTTATGCGCTAAAAGTCTCCGATGGCAAAACCAGCGTATCAGGCACAGTTAAATTTGTTGCTACAGTAGCAGCAACAACGGTATCCGCTAAAATCGCCGCGCCTGCATCGGTTACTTTACCAACTGCTTCAGTAACGCTTGACGGAACTGGTTCCACAACCACCAGCGGCGCTACTATTACCAATTACTCGTGGACTGTTAATTCAGCACCTGCGGGATACACACTGGCCAACAGCAGCTCATCTAAAGCAACCTTGTCTAATCTTGCACCAGGTACTTATTCTGTAGAGCTCGCTGTTACTAACAGCAGTGGTGCGAAAGCTTCAACTACAGCTAATATTGCCGTATCAAATGATGAAGCTACAGGGCCGGTTGTGGTATTTAAAGCTCCGGTAACAGTTTCAGCAGCGTCTGTTTTACTGGATGCATCTGCATCTTACTCTGCGCCCGGAAGGAAAATTACCAAGTACGACTGGCGCTATATTTCAGGACCTAAAGGTGCAGTTTACACCGATTCAACAAAACCATCGATAACATTATCTAAATTAACCGCCGGTGGCACTTACACATACCAGGTTAAGATAGGAGATGACGCAAACAAGACGACGTCTGCAAGAATTATCTTCACCGTTGCTTCTTCAGCTGCACGTGTGGCATCAGCAGATACCACTACATCTTCTATATCACCTGCAACAGTAACATTGTCATCTTTTGCTACACCCGGTAGTGTTGCAGAATCAGCTAAACAACAGGCTACATTGAAGTTAGCACCAGTGCCAACAAAAGATAACCTGCAGCTGATGCTGAATAACAGTTCTTCCGGAAGGGTATCCATTCGTGTGACTGACATGAGTGGCAGAACCATGCTGTTAAAGAATGCGGCTACCAAGCAGTTCGCGAATTGGCAAGAGAATATTAACGTAGGCGCATTTACGTCTGGCGTGTATTTTGTAGAGATCTTTGTCGGCAACGAAAAATTCACAGGAAAATTTGTGAAAGCCAACTAATCAGGTTTGTCCTGAGAACAATATAAACATAAGCAAAGGGCAGTAGTGAATTAATTTCATTACTGCCCTTCTTTTTTAAGTTCATTTTTTGAAGTGCCAAAGCATAAATGGTGCAGAGAAGCGCAAAGAAAAATTCACCTTACCAATCACTACATATCAATTCTCTGTATGAGTTTTTCAGATTATAAGTCTTTTCCGGCCAAGAATTGTAAAACCTATTAACAACAACCGTCCATTTCATTTGTGCCATTAGTCATGGCCCATGCTTAAGCACATCTTGATATACTATTGCTTTTCGCACATTGCTTTTAAATTATTCAGTCCGGTTCCAAAATCCTTGTCAAGCATTGCATCCATGTTGAAGATTACTTTGCTTATAAAGTTCAAGGGATAGGGGTTTGTGCCATCCATTGACCAGGTGACTTTTGTACCGTTTCCTTCATTCTGTGAAGCAAGCACAGTAATAGCTTTGCTGTCGAATGGCTTAATAAAATGAAGATCTATTACTGCTTGTTGTGGTGGCGTCACTGAATTAATGATCATATTGCCTTCCCCAACCTTATCGTTTCCTTTCCACCAATACCTGGCGCCCGGCGTTCCGTCTGTGCCTTCAATCCCTGATTTAATATTGGGATCCATTTTCATCCAGGGCATCCATTTCGTAGTAGCCTGTAAATTGCTGATATAGGGCCACACAACCGTTTGTGGCGCGTTGATGCTGATGCTTTTTTCAAAGTGGTATTTTTTCGCCGTAAATAATCCGCCAATAAGCACGATGGCAATTATAAGCAGAAAGATAACTCCGATGGTTTTGAGCACTCTTTTCATAATGAGTTTTGTTTAATAAAAAATACAAATAAATAATGAAAAGGGCTAGTCACCAATCTTAATTTAATGTATTTCCAAAAGGCCGGGTTGTTTAAAGGTTTTTAAAGAAAAATAACGCACCGAAAAACATGCTGACATACGGTTGTCACTCGTGCGTATTCTCTTTGTATAGAAAGAAATATTCTAAACAATTAAATACTTTCTTATGAGCAACTTAGCTAGCACCACTGCACCAACCACAACAGTAGTACTTACATCTGAAGAGCTTCTTCGCCACTGGCAGGGGCATCGCAGTTTAACACGCCGCGCAATAGAAGCTTTTCCTGAAAATGAGTTTTTCAATTATTCAATCGGTGGCATGCGTCCATTTTATGAAATGGTTATAGAGCTGATTGATATTGCAGGGCCTGGTATTCATGGTATCGTAACCAATGAATGGACGCGCTTGCCGGAGGATACAGACCATTCCCTCAATTCTTTTGCAAAAACAAAAAAAGATGTGCTTGACCGTTGGGATGAAATAACCGGCCAGATTAACTCGCTTTGGCCCTTAATACCGCCACAACGATTTCAGGAAGTCATTAAAGCGTTTGACCAGTATGAAGGCCCGGCGTATACATCTATCCTGTATTTTATTGATAACGAAATACACCATCGGGCCCAGGCATATGTTTACCTGCGTTCATTAGGGATCCAGCCTCCGTTCTTTTGGGACAGGGAATTTTAATTGGATTTTGGCTGGATTTGGATTTATGGGATTGGGGAATGGTTGATTATGATATAGAAATATGCAATTCTAAAGCTCATTGCCGCGCAAATTGGTTTCGCGTGGCAATGAGCTTTTTTACTGATGCCTTATGCAATTGGCTGCATCATATTTCTGAGAAGTAGCGTTAAGGCTAAAAAGCAGGTTTATAGCTGTAACAAACTGATGGATTTAAGGATATAATAAAGGAATTGCGTTTAGGATGATGCAGGTAAGTTGATTAGCCAGGCTCAGTGATAAGGCTTACGGTAACAAAATGGCCAATGTTGTAGTGCCTCGGGCTGCTTTCGGCCGTTCGGGCGCAAATGCATTTTCAGGCGTTTGGATGTAATTACTAAAGTTCATAGAAATCGATCAAATATCGATATGCGGATTACCTAAAAACTATCTCAGTTATGACCCTGCCATTCAAATTTTCAAAACAATTATTTCCAATATTACTCATAGTGGGCAGCCTTGCGGCATTAACATGCTACTATTATGTTGCTTATATACCAGAAAATGAAAGCAAACTAAACAAGCAACATTTCCGGTGGCTTCAAAAAATCGATCAGAATATCCGCGAGCAAATTCAAAGTTATGATTCCCTGTTAAGCAGTTTAATGCGGGTCTATAACCAGCAATCAAGAAAAAATGAAGTGGAAATTGACCGGTTTTTAAAAAGCCATGAAGCACCAGGGTTTACAATAAGTGATACTATTCTGCCTTTAAACGCAAAGAATGGTGTCCGTTCAACATTAACGCATCAGAAGAATACTGCAACCCCGGAAAATAATCTTGATTATATTAATTCGCTGAAAGACCGTAAATTTTTAATGATGGCTGATTCATCTATTGACGAGTTAGTGCTCACTTTAAATCAATGTGGATCAAATGAGATATATAGCATTTCAATCAATATAAATTTTGATGATTTTATCAGGCCATTGTTGCCGGAAGACATCTTTGAGCATTATGTTGTTTTTTATAATGGCAAATATATTTATGAGGACTTTCATTCAGGCCTTTCCTATAAGTCGGAAGATTCATTATTCTTAGGAAAGAAAGGCGTTAGCAGTGCTTCTATTATTGAGCAAAAGATTGCCGGCGAGAGTTACTATGTTTTTCTGCAGCCAATTTACCTTGGTAACAAAAAGATCGTTGTTGCCGGCTTACACTCGTTTAGAAAATTTTCCAGTGAAAAAAGAAAAATAGAACCAACAACAACCATTTTCTTTATCGCGGTGTGCCTGCTCATACTGTTGTTTATTCCATGGTTAAAAGTATTGGCATTGGGCCGTTACGATAAATTACATTTATCTGATTCAGTATGGTCCATGATTGTGGCAAAGTTATTCGTCTCCATTATTGCATACCTGTTTATAAAGTCCGCTTATTTAATAGCCATTGATGATTGCGCAGGTAATCAGCATATCGCTAAAAACATTGCGGGCAATATCGCGAAAGAGATAGACAGCGCGAGCCGTATTTTAGAGAGGGTTGATGGCTTATTGCCTGGCGGTACTTTTTTTGATTTGAATAATGTTGGTAGCCCTGGCAAAAATATCATTCAAAAATATGCAGACGGTTCGGGCAGGGAAAGGGCGCTAACGAAAGACGATTCAATTGGTAAAACGTTGGATTCTTTAACCGCTCGTATAAGATTTAATCAGGCTTTCTGGTTAAACGCAAATGGTGATGAAATGGCCAATTGGACATCCCAGGAGTTTAACGATATTCATGGAAATTATAAGGACAGGGAGTATTTTAAGTATGTAAAAAGAACCTTTAAGCAGGATACCGCCAATGCATTACCATACTTTGGCCAGTTGGTATCCCGCACATCAGCAACCTTCAAAACAGTCCTTTCAAAACGCTCAGCTAAAAACAACCTTACAGTTGTAATGGCTTTTGATTTACGATGTGTAAACAAACCCATTTTACCCATCGGATATGATTTTGCGGTAATTGACGGCAACGGTGAAGTAAGGTATCATTCAAAAGAAAAGAGGAACTTAAATGAAAACCTGTTAGAGGAGTTTTCCGACGATGGATCTTTTAAATTGCGAAGGGCTATCCGCGGAGGTTTTGAAACAAATTTCCAGACGGAGTACTACGAGCGGCCCATAGATGTTTTCGTTCGGCCGATGCAGAACTATGATTATTATGTTGTGGTTATGCGCAATAAAGAATATCCGCAGATTATAGAAACTGACGTGTTTATTTTCACCATTACCATGACAATTATATTTCTACTATGCTCTTTGCTGGATGTATTTATTGTTGTGTTTTTTTCATCTAAAAGATCTTATGTAAAAAGCGAATCAATTGCTACGAGCTGGCTATGGCCGCGGGAGTCATCAATCAATGAATATTTTTTAGGAGTTACGGCTTATGTGTTTGTTTTTGTTTTGTCGATCGCGTATTATTTGTTCGTTCCGGGTATTTTGGTTTTTCTATTTGTGATTCTTATAAATCCGCCAATGCTCAGCCTCCTGCTGAATAATTTCTTTTTAATAAAATATCAACACGTAAATATCTGGTATTGGAAACTAAAGAAGCGTGCGAGATGTGCAAGTTTAGTTTATGTGGTATTGATTAACATTATTGGCGCCGCTGCCATGTCCTTTTCATTTTTATGGTTGTTGTTGTACGAGGTTTTAATCGTAGGAGTGTTTTTAATCTTGCTAAAATCCAAAGATACTGTTGTCCGGTTTTTTTCTAAGCTTAAATGGGCTGATTATCTAAGTTGGTATTCATTAATGGTGTATGTACGCGTTATCATTACCAGTGGCATTCCTGTTGTGTTTTGTATTGTGAGTTCGCACAATTATGAAAAGGTGCTCGCTACACGGTTCGCGCAAATTGATTTTGTAAAAAAGATGCGGGGGATGCTGTCAAAACAAAACATGATGGAGCTGGGAGATGCTAAACGTGGAAACAGTGTGGCATATGCACATGCTGTTTATTACGATAATATTGCTGTTGCCGGAGTTTCAAAAAACGTATGCACGCAAGCGGCAACGTTTAGTGCGGAACAGAAAACTGCTGTATATCTTTACAAGCAATTAGGCAAAATATTACAGGATAATTTCGCCTCAAGCGCCCTTTACAGATCCACCGCGTTTGACAGTTCTTTTCAATTTGATAATATCTTCCATCACCTTGTCAAAAACACCCAACGCAATCCTATTTGCGTTAGGTCAACTGTTGCCCTTGATCCCATAACTGCGGAAAACAACAATAGGTACATATGTTTGCTTTCTGGTAATTCGGAGTTCTACAATAACCTGCCGCCATTTCGTTCGGGTATTTTTCTTATCTGGACAATGCTTTTCGTTATCCTCATTCTTTCGTACCTGTTATTGCGGGCGGTAATCAGGCGGCTGTTCTCCAGGAAAGTGGCGCTATTTGAATCTGTCTATAATGAAGATGTAAAGCTGGACCAAAAAATAAAGGATTACCCCATGCTTCTGTTGCTTGGGCCAAACTTTGACGATCAGAAGGAGCTTTTCCTGAATGGCGTGGACCCTTTGTATATTGATATTGAAAATCTGGACAGCAAGTCAAAGCTTTATGAAGACGCAATGAATATCAACGAAAAGAAATGCATTATTATAAAGAATATGGAAAACATTTTGTTCAAGAGTGATGGGCGTTTGAAGAAATTACAGGCGCTGCAGGAAATGAAAAGAAAAGGAAAATGTATAATAATGACATCTGCCAAACACCCACTGGCGATTATTTCAGATGCAGGGCCTTTAAGTGATCCGAATAAACTGGCCCTTTCCAGCGAGGAACAAGCTATACTAATTGAATTGTTGGGTCATGTGCCGGTAATAGAAGCGCCCTATTTTAAAAGCAATATATACCCATCATTGCCGATACCCGATTTTAAAGGAGCGTTGAGAGACCTTATTAACACTGAAACAAAACGTTCTGTTTTCCTGAACAAATTACGCGTTGAGCTTTTAAGGATATATGATATTGCGACTGTTAATGAACAACATGCCGAGCGGTTGGTAACCTGCGATTCATTGTTGTTCAAGATACAGGTTGAAGCTTCCAATCTTTACAACACAATATGGTCCAGTTTGTCGGAAAGGGAAAAGTTTATCTTAATTGATCTTGCAGAAGACGGGCTGGTTAATACAACTGATATTTATAATACAACCAAGCTCATTAATAAGGGTGTTATTGTAATAGAAGATGGTGGCCTGCACATTTTTTCACGCAGTTTTAGAAATTACATTTTGACTTCTTTGAGCAGTGCCGAGAATGAAAAAATAAAACAGATATATAAAGAAAAAAATAGCTGGGAAAAGCTACGTACGCCCTTGTTGATTGCGACAATCGCAATATTGGCTTTTCTCAGTATATCTCAGGACGATATTTATGCGCGGATAATTGGAATTTTTGGCGGATTAACAACCGTGCTGCCATTGCTGGCTAAAACTTTCGCCTTTATGGGAAATAATAACAGTAAAAAAGAGGTATGACAACAACTATAAATTTATCGCCACACCTCTGAATGCTATTCCTCATTTATTTAACAGAACTAAACCTGCTAATAAAATTTTGGTGCAGGAACCAACGAAGGCCTTTCATTTTGATGCCAGTAAGGATAGATGGTTGATATTTCACTCGCTGCATCCAGTTTTTTAAGCTGATCCGCAGTCAGGCTCCATCCAACAGCTCCCAGGTTTTGTTGAAGTTGTTCTTCATTGCGGGCGCCAATAATAATGCTTGAAACAGTGGGCCTTTGCAACAGCCAGTTAAGTGCTATCTGTGCCAGTGTTTTGCCTGTTTCCTTCGCTATTTCATCCATGGCATCTATTGTATTGTAAAATACTTCTTCGTTCACGGCAAGTTGAGGAACCGGGCTTCCGCCTTGTGCTATGCGGCTTTCCTGCGGTATTGGTTTATTCCTTCGATATTTACCACCTAACCTTCCCGCAGCCAGTGGGGACCATATAATCGCGCCCACTTTTTGGTCAATGCCTAACGGCATTAATTCCCATTCATATTCGCGATTGGCAAGTGAGTAATATACCTGGTGCCCTACATATCTGTTCCATCCATGCTTATCAGAAATTGCAAGTGATTTCATCAAATGCCAGCCTGAGAAATTAGAAGCTGCTATATATCTTATTTTCCCGCTTTGAATAAGATCGTCCAGTGTTCGCAAGGTTTCTTCCACTGGCGTAACAGCGTCAAAGCCGTGCATGTGGTAGATGTCAATGTAATCTGTATTCAGCCGCTTAAGGCTTGATTCAATCTGCTTCATCAAACGAAATCGAGAAGCGCCCGCGCTGTTTGGCCCTTCACCAAAAGGGAAAGTGGCTTTTGTTGAAATAATTACTTTGTCTCTTTTGCCACTGATTGCCTTACCCAGGATCTCTTCAGCCAGTCCTTCTGAATAAACGTCGGCAGTATCGAACAGGTTAACGCCCGCATCCAGGCAAAGGTCAACGAGCCTTGCAGCCTCTTCAGCCTGTGTGCTTCCCCAGGCTTTAAAAAAATCATTTCCTCCGCCAAATGTCGCTGTGCCAAAACTTAGAACAGGAACCTGTAAACCAGATGCGCCCAGTTGTCTGTACTCCATAAAGAAATGTTTAAGTATTTGTATAATGTAGTGCTGATGTAACTGCAAGAAAGGGATGGATGAAAGATGCATGCTCTAATAACAATTACATCTCTGTCCAACGATCTCTCAAATTTAGGGTTTATGATTAAATGCTGTTGTTATGAAAATAGGAAGGTAGCTATAATAATAGTTGGGTATCAACTTGGCAAGCCGAACAGAATATGGCCCTGCGATGGACCTGGAATGCTTGACTTTGTTGTAATCATAAAAAATCAAAACCGGACAACAAGTGTATCGGAAATGAACAATTGATAAAAATAATTATCTGTAACAATATTGATTTACATGGTGTAATTGTTCTGGTATTTTATTGGAGGTAAACTGCTCACCAACTTAAGCCGCATTTTTGTTACAAGTTATCAACCAAAAAAGAAACTAATGTTTAGAAACTATCTCAAGACTGCGATTAGGAATCTTACACGCAACAAAATCTACACCATCATCAATGTATCAGGATTAAGTATTGGCCTGGCATGCGCCATGCTGATCATTCTGTATGTAAAAGATGAAGTTAGCTACGATCGCTTTCATAAAAATGTGGGCAACATCTATCGCGTAGTGAACAGAAATTTTGATGCGGATGGAAAGGAGTCCGGCAAGAGCGGTTACTCGGGCTATTTGCAAGGGCCGAGGTTTAAGTCGGCTGTGCCGGAAATAGCATCATTTGTGCGAATCAGGAGTGGCCAGCTGGACATGAAATCGGGCGATGAAATCAAGCCGCAGGATGTGCATTACAGTGATTCCAATTTCTTTTCAGTATTTACTTTTCCTTTATTGAAGGGAAACCCGCAAACCGCACTTCTGCAACCTAATTCCGTCGTAATAACGGACGAGATAGCCAAAAAACAATTTGGTACTACTGATGCGCTTGGCAAGACAATTATGCTTAAAGGCGATGATAAGTTCGAGCCATACCTTGTAACGGGCGTTGCAAAAAAGGCTCCGCAGAACTCTTCCATAAAATTTGATCTGCTGCTGCCGATTAATGTGTCAAAAGAAGATGCGCAGAATAATCAAAACTGGTTCAGCTTTTTTATGAACACTTTTGTTGTGATCAATCCTAACGCAGACACAAAAGTTGTAGGGCAAAAAATGACTAAATTTTTTCAATCGGATGCTGCTGACATGATAAAAATGATCGCAGAAAAATTTGATTTTCATGGCAGGATAGAATACTCGCTGCAACCTTTTCTGGATATGCATTTAAGCAAAGAGATGCCTGCTGATAACGGATTGTCAGGTTCCAGTAATCCAATGTTTTCTTATATACTCGGCGGTATCGCTGTTTTCATACTCTTAATCGCATGCATCAATTTTGTTAACCTTACCGTGGCCCGTTCGTTAAAGCGCGCAAAAGAAATTGGGATCCGCAAGGTTGTTGGTGGCGAAAGAAAGCAGCTCATTTTTCAGTTTTTAGGCGAATCATTTGCGCTTTGTTTCCTGGCGTTTGTGTTTGCAGTAGCGCTTGTACAAATAATATTGCCGGTGTTTAATAGCCTGTCTAATAAGGCGCTCAGCCTTTCTTATTTGTTTGATATAAAACTTGTACTGGGATATATCGGCCTATTTTTGCTTACAGGTTTACTAGCTGGTTTTTATCCTGCCCTGGTATTATCTAATTATAATCCGGTTAACACTTTATATAGCCGTTTTAATCTTGCAGGAAAAAATTACCTGCAGAAAAGCCTGGTGGTTGTGCAGTTTACGCTTGCTTCATTTCTCATCATTGCCACGCTTATTATCTATTCTCAATTCAATTACCTCACAACAACCAAGCTTGGGTATGATGATACAAATATGATTACAGTGGGCAAAGGAAACTTCACACGAAATGAAGCGGCTTTATTCAGGAACGAATTGATGAAAAGCCCCGCAATTGAGGAAGTAGCATTTAAAAATGGTGGCTTTTGGGGTTCGAGCGCGAAGATTAATGGCGAAGAAAAAATATCGTTTGCATTTGAAACTGTAAGTGTACCCTATATACCGATGTTGAAAGTGCCCATCCTACAAGGCCGGAACTTTTCTCCCGATCTGCCTTCTGATTCAATGCAGTCCATTATCGTAAACGAAGAATTCGTTAAGAAAGCAGGATGGAAGCAGCCACTGGGGCAACAGGTTCGATTTGTAAATATGGAAAACCAGGATGAAACATTTACGGTAATTGGCGTGGTGAAAAACTATCACTTTGAATCGCTGAATCAGAAAATAAAAGAGCAACTGTTTACCATGAAGCCAACGAATCCATATGGCGGAGCCTATATCAAAATTCATCCGGGTAGTTCTACAGCTGCGTTAAAAGATATTGAGAAAACTTATAAAAAGCTTTTCCCCATTAACCCTTATAGCTATGATTTCAAAGATCAGGAAAACAAAAACCGTTATCAGTCTGAGGAGAAGTGGAAACAGATCATGCTTTTTGGTGCCATCCTTACCATCTTTATTTCGAGTATAGGATTGTTTGGGCTGTCCGTTCTTTCTGCAGAAAAAAGAACAAAAGAAATTGGTATCAGAAAAGTGCTTGGCGCATCTGTTAGCGGCGTGGTGAGTATTTTATCAAGAGACTTCCTGTTGTTGGTCGCAATTGCTTTGCTGGCTGCTGTTCCAATGGCCTGGATGGCCGCAAGCAAGTGGCTGGAAAACTACCCATACAGAATTACGCTAAGCTGGTGGATGTTTGCCTCTGCGGGAATTTTTGTTTTACTGATAGCGCTGCTCACCGTAAGCTTCCAGGCAATAAGGGCAGCCACAGCTAATCCGGTGAAGAGTTTAAGGACCGAATAATACAGGGAGTTAGAAGTGATACGTTGTACGTTTATTGCGAAACGAAAGTCAGGCTTTGCCTAAAAGTTGTTGTGTTAAAACGTACAACTTAAAACGTACAACGTATAACTCATAACGTATAACTTACAACGTGCAAAACATGTTCAAAAACTATTTTAAAACTGCTTTCCGCAGCCTGCAAAAGAATAAGGGGTTTACAGCCATAAATATAATTGGGCTGGCCGCGGGCCTTGCAACCTGTCTTATTATTATCCTGTATGTAACGGACGAACTGAGTTATGATAAATTTAATAGTAACGCCGGGCGCATTTACAGGATCGATAACCAGATTAAATTTGGCGACAACGAGTTTGACATCGGAGAAGCCCCGGCTGCCATGGGGCCATCCTTTGCGCAGGAATATCCACAAATAGAACATTACACGAGGTTTCGCAATCGCGGGCCAGTGACTATCACAAAAGGGGAGGAGAAGATAGTTGAAGATAAAGTGATATATACAGATTCAACTGTTTTTGACGTATTTACATTGCCACTCGTGCAGGGGAACCCTCATACAGCTTTAGCGGAGCCACATACTATAGTATTAACAGAAACGGCAGCGAAAAAATATTTCGGCAATGTATCGTCATTAGGTAAAACGCTCGACATCAATAACAAGCTGTATAAGGTGTCTGCAATTATAAAAGACATGCCGGCACAATCGCATTTTAACTATGACTTTTTTCTTCCACTTGCTGAATTGGACGAAAGCCGGGAAGTAGACTGGCTCAGTGAAAATTTTCACACGTACATACTGCTTAAAGAAGGAACGGATATAGCCGGCCTGGAAAAACAGTTCAACAAATCACTCGAAACAGCTGTTGGCCCCGAATTAAAAAGTGTTGCAAACCTTTCGCTGGATGATTTTAGAAAAGGTGGCGGCTATGTTACCTGTAGCCTTATGCCGCTGTTGAACATTCATTTGCATAGCAATAAACCCGATGAACTTGCTGTGAATGGCAATATGCAGTATGTCTATATCTTTTCGGCAATCGCTATTTTTATTCTGCTGATAGCGTGTGTAAATTTTATGAATTTGTCAACAGCACGTTCTTCCAACAGGGCGAAAGAAGTAGGTGTAAGAAAAGTACTTGGGTCCGTAAGAAAAAACTTAATTACGCAGTTCCTCACCGAATCGTTTGTTATAAGCTTTATTTCCTTTGTTGTTGCCATCGCCCTTACATTCCTGTTGCTTCCGTTATTTAACCAGCTGGCGCAAAAGAACATTGGCGGGCTGGTGCTTTTCAATCCTGATATGCTGGCTGCAATAATTGCCTTAATGATTATAGTTAGTTTGCTTGCCGGCAGCTACCCGGCTTTTTTTCTTTCTTCTTTTCAGCCTATAGATGTGCTAAAAGGCAAGCTGGCAAAAGGCTTTAAAGGATCATTTTTGCGTAATTCGCTGGTGGTTTTTCAATTTGCTATTTCAATTACATTAATGGTTGGTACCGCGGTCATCTATAGCCAGCTCAGTTATATTCATAAAAAAGACGTAGGATTTAATAAGAGCCAGGTGCTGATCATCCAAAATACTTCTGCGTTGGGCACGCAGTCGGAAGCTTTTAAAAATGAGTTGTTACAGTTGCCGGCAGTAAAGGCAGCGACATTTACGGGCTACCTGCCAACAAATGGTTGGCGCAACAGCACAGGGCTTTTTCCTGATATGAATTTTGATGTAAAAAATGCCATACTCTCGCAGGAATGGGAAGTAGATGAAAATTATATACCCGCCATGCAAATGCAAATTTTGTCGGGCAGAAATTTTTCAAAAGAGGCTGGTTTTGATTCTAACGCGATAATCATCAACGAAGCTGCCGCAAAGTATTTTGCAGGAAAAGATCCGCTTGATAAAAAACTGTATGCTGTTGAAAACGCCGCAGAGAAGAAGATCTCCTCATTCAATATTATAGGGGTAGTAAAAAACTTCAATTTTAATTCGCTCAGGCAGCAGGTAACGCCATTGGTTTTGCTGTTTCATAAAAATATGGGGAGCATGGCACTGCGGATTAATACAGCAGATATTCCAGGCCTCGTGTCGCAAATTAAAACCAAATGGAAGGCTATGGCGCCGTCACACCCGTTCAGTTATACGTTTATGGACGAAGAATTCAATAAGCAATACTTGTCAGACCAACGCACGGGTTCACTTTCTATCACATTTTCGGTGCTGGCCATACTTATTGCGTGCCTGGGCCTTCTTGGGCTGGTGACATATGCTGCAGAACAGCGGATCAAGGAAATTGGTATCAGGAAGGTTCTGGGGGCCAACATAACAGGCATCATTGGCCTGCTCTCTAAAGACTTTGTAAAACTTGTCTGTATCGCCATCGTAATAGCAACGCCGGTTGCGTGGCTGGCCATGAATAAATGGTTACAGGAATTTGCTTACCGCATAACCATTCAGTGGTGGTTGTTTGTATTGGCGGGTGTGGTTGCTTTAATTATTGCATTGGCAACAGTTAGTTTTCAGGCCATTAAAGCAGCCAGGGCCAACCCGGTAAAAAGCTTACGGTCAGAGTAAGATGGAATACCGTGTTATTGGTAATGTATTTGTCTAAGCGGCGCTAATATAAACAGGCCAGTTTTTACTTCACCACAACAATCCATCCCCGGTGTGATTTATTGCTCGGCCAGCTGCGGGAAGACGCTGTTATTTCGTAATAGTAAGTACCGGCGGTAACATTGGCTCCATCCCAATTGTTATCATAATTATCTGATTCATAGATCAGGGAGCCCCACCTGGTGAATATTTTTAGGTTAACACAGTGTACTTTTTCGTCATATTGAAGTATAAGCTTATTTGTTGAGCAATTCGAAACAGGCATGATAAGAAACGGTGTAAATGCGCCTGATATAATGCGTGACGAAGAGATATTTTCCGGACGGACTTTTAAGAGGGAAAGCATATTTTAATATCTTAAGTTTAGAAAACGCTGGAACGAAAATGATACCTGCTCATATTTTCAGCCCTTCATTTTACGCCGCAAAGTTAATTTCCGCTAATCGTTCCGGTTTTCTATCCCGTTCATAAAAACACTCTGAAAGTATCGTCAGTCAATGTCTTTAATTTCATTTTATTGCCACCAGAACAAAGGCTTTAGCTGCTCATAAAGAAGCAATTATTTATTTTTCTGTAAACTGCTGTTGCATCTTATTTAACCCCGATATTTGCCGGCCTTCGCATTACAACCAGGCTTTGTATGATTCAGTTAAAAGGAGTTGAAAAACAATCTGCTACGCATAAATTAGTTGGGCTGGACCATTTAAGGGCGTTCGCCATTTGTTATGTCTTTTTTTATCATTACGGAGGAATTTTTGCCCATCCGGATTGGGTGCATGATATTGCGCAGTTTGGCTGGACGGGCGTAGACTTGTTCTTTGTGCTCAGTGGCTTTTTAATCTCATCCCAGCTTTTTGCAAAGATTGCTACAGCAAAAAAAATATCCCTAAAAGAGTTTTTCATCAAAAGGTTCTTCAGAATAATACCGCCATACCTGGTAATTGTCGCGCTTTATTTTCTGTTCCCTTTGTTAAGGGAGCGTGAATCGCCCGCACCGCTGTGGAAGTATCTCACGTTCACACAAAACCTCGGGCTGGACCTGCGTACGCAGGGAACATTTTCGCATGCCTGGTCGCTCTGCATTGAAGAGCAGTTTTATCTATTCATGCCATTAATCCTGCTTCTGCTGGCATATTTTAAAATGATAAAAAAAGGTGTGCTGGTTCTGCTGTCACTTTTTGTTGCCGGGATTTTTATCAGGGCACAACTTTTCAACCACCAGGTTGCGCCTTATGCTGATAATGGGTCGATCATTCAATGGTATAAATGGATTTATTACCCAACATGGTCAAGGCTGGATGGTTTGTTAACCGGTGTTTCCATTGCGGCCATTATGCAATTTATGCCGCGACTACGGCAGGCAGTTCAGCGGAATGGAAATCTTACATTGCTGTTAAGCCTTCCTATACTTATCGCCGCCTACTTTTTGTGCAAAGAACAAGCATCGTTTGCTGCTTCAGTTGTTGGTTTTCCATTGGTTAGCCTTGGATATGGATTGATGGTTGCTGGCGCAGTCAGTCCGTCAGGAATTTTATATCGCTTGCAATCAAAAACTACCGCTCTTATCGCAAGGCTCTCTTATGTCCTCTATCTGTCGCATAAAATTGTTATACATATTACGCAGGAACAATTTGCAAAGCTTAATATAGAACAGGACAGCAATTTTATGATGTTCATTTGCGTAATCACCTCATTATTGGCTGCGCTTCTGCTAAACAAGATTATTGAAAAGCCATTTCTTTTATTGCGAAATAAAGTGTTGCGTGCCCAACAAGATAAGGTTCCGCAAAAAACGCCTGAAATGCAGTTGTAAGACTTGTTTAGCCGGCACCGCGCGCAATGGCTATTCGCGGTTAGCTGAGGTATATTTTTTTGAGCCGGGCAGCATTGCTACTATTAAACTTTACTTGCGTCGCACACTTCTGCAATTTGTTCGTAAGTGACCACGAGGCGGTCCTTCGTCTTATTTTTTCGCATCACTGTTATTTATTGTCGTCCGGCTAAAATTGTGAAAAGACAAGTTGCCTCCAAATCGTAATGTTATTTAAACCTAAATTTTATAAAGATGATTAGCGCGTGACACAATCCCGAAGGGATGAAATTATTATAGCAAAGCCGAAACCAGGACTTCAAACCCCGCAGGGGTGGCATAATAAATATCGCCTCTGTGAAGCTTAAATAGAATGACATATCTTTCTATAGTAATTTCAGCCTTGCGGGATTTATTGACCAATGCCCATCTATGGCCGTTATTCTTTAGGACGGTGCGCCGACTTGTTAAAATTTATCCGGATAATAATGATTGATATTCTACAACAACTTTCTGGCGACAAAATCTCCATGTATATTTTTTTGGCTAGTTTTATGGTCGCAAAAGAAGAATGCACTTTTTATTATTCTAAACGCCATTATGGCTGTAGGTTTTAAACAGCCTTTTCAATATTTGCAACTATGAGCGCCACCGAAAACAAGAAACATTGGGAGACCGTGTATGAATCAAAAAGCCCCGAAGAAGTTAGCTGGACACAGAAATACCCGAAAACTTCGATGGAATTTATTCGCTCGCTTGGCCTTCCAAAAACTGCTAAGATCATAGACATTGGTGGAGGCGATAGCAACCTTGCAGATCATCTACTGGACGAAGGTTACGAAAATATTACAGTACTGGACATTTCAGCAAAAGCGCTTGAAAAGGCACAGGCTCGCCTCGGCCCCAAAGCTGAAAAAATTAACTGGGTAGTTAGCGATATAACAGAATTTCAGCCGGAAACAATTTTTGATGTTTGGCACGACAGGGCCGCATTTCATTTTCTTACTTCTGAACAACAAATCTCGAAATATGTAGCCATCGCAAACAAAGCCATAGCTGGTTACCTGGTAGTTGGAACATTTTCAACTGAAGGGCCGAAAAAGTGCAGCGGGCTTGATATTGCGCAATATGATGAATCAGGCTTGAGCGAAATGTTTAAAGAAGGATTTGAAAAAATTAAGTGTATTACCGAAGACCACATAACGCCTTTTAACACTGCCCAAAATTTCATTTTCTGCAGTTTTAAAAAGCGCGATATTCCAGTGCGCGATAAAATATTTTAGGCCGGAAAAATATACCATATGAAATGGAGCATTTATTTTGTTTGTGCATTGGGATTGCTATTAACACACGACGCGTTTGCGCAGGTAAAGCCAAGGGAAGACAAAATAGACCGTGAGCTACAATCTTGCCTTGATAAAAAAGAAAATCAAACCACTGCCGGTATGGTTGACTGTGCTTATAAAGCGCTTAACCAATGGGACGCAAAACTAAATG
>JBEHXT010000023.1:0-77411 GCA_048498555.1 Bacteroidota bacterium | reverse complement strand
GGAACGCCATATTTTAGTAACACCAACGCATGTAAGTTGCCCACTTACTTTAACATCAACAATTTTCATGATGACGGGAGCGGATACTTCGGTTTTCCCGACGCGTATAGCACAACTATATGGGCCGTATTTTTTCAGTTAAGCTGGCTGGAAATGAATATTGAATACAATTGCAGTTGTGATTGCGGGCGAAACGGTGCAACACTTAAATAATTAATAGAAACGCACGTTTCATATTCAACTTCAATTTATTAAAAATGAAAATCAAACTTCAACATTTGCTGTTGTTTTTGCTATTGCTTGGCTCACAATCTGCCTGTAAAAAAATATTCGAGCAAATACCACAGCCACAGCCTGAACCTAAAAATGACTATAGCCAATGCCGCGTAAAGAAAATTACAGGCATATGGGATGCCGGTATTTTACATGCAGAATATTTTCTGTTGTATAAAGGAACGCTGGTATTTACCTACAATACAGCCGGAAACCCGGTTAGTATTGGCGTGCAGGATAGCATTGTGCCGGCAAATGATTTGCCATCCGATGAGGATATTACGCAACTGGCCAGATTTTTTCCATACAAGCTTTTCAGGTACGACGGCCAAAACAGGCTTACCGATTTAATTGAGCCCAAAAACCCCAGCCTTTCACTCGACAGTGGCTATAGGCGCTGGCATCGCTACGGCTACAATGGCTCCGGTCAGATCATTGCCGATACACTTTATGAAGCCGGCACCGAAGTAAATGGAAGGCCTTCCTCAACAAATTTCGCTGTAACTAATGTTGTATATGATGCGCAGGGCAGGGTGTTACCTCAATCAGGTTTCTTTACGCTTTACAACGGAGGTAACTCTTATGATTCATTAGGTAATCTTGACATTGGCGACTGGGGCACCTATCCTTATGACACAACTTTGGTAAACCCGTTACGAACAAACAATATCTGGATGTTCCTGGGCATGAACTACAGCAAAAATGCCATTTCAATTAGTACAAATCCCAGTACGCCGGATTCTCCGGAGTTTTTAAAACCGAACGGCTGTAAACTACCCACATACTATAATAATTATCAACCAGGTTATTATCCCGTATCTTATACCAATACAATTCTTACCAAGTTTTTTGACTTATCATGGATAGAAATAAAAAATATAGAATATGAATGCAGTTGCAATTGCGATTCAACTTCTGCCAAAGTCATTCCATAATAGCGCACAACAGGCTGAGCGGTTCCGTTCAGCCTGTTTTCTTATATAACCGCACCCCCATCAGTTACAGAAGTTTAAGAAAATAACATCATTTGTAAGTCTACCATTTTCGTCGTCTTTTTATTGAGGATTCTTTTTTACATTCGCAAGCGCTTTTCCGCATTTAAGAATTTAAACGACGATTATGTTTCCGAAAATCAATCCCACGACTACTCAAGCCTGGTTGCTTCTTAAAAAACATCACCAGGAAGACATGCAAAGAACTAAAGTAAAAGATTTGTTTGCGAATGACGCCGATCGTTTCAAAAACTTTTCGCTTACGCTGAATGATATTGTGTTTGACTATTCCAAAAACATTATCACACCCAAAACCATTCAGTTATTGCAGCAGCTTGCGGAAGAATGCAAAGTAAAAGATGGCATTAACGCCATGTTTTCAGGAGAGATCATCAATGAAACCGAACAACGCTCCGTTTTACATACAGCACTAAGAAATTTTTCAGGCCAGCCTGTAATGAGTGAAGGCAAGGATGTGATGCCTGAGGTGAAAAAAGTGCTTGAACAAATGAAACACTTTTGCGCCTCTGTACATTCAGGCGAATGGAAAGGTTATACAGGCAAAAAGATTAAGTACATTGTTAACATAGGCATTGGCGGCAGCGATCTTGGGCCGGTGATGGTCACAGAAGCACTTAAGCCTTATTGGATGGAAGGAATTCAAACTTATTTTGTGAGCAATGTTGATGGCACGCACATAGCGGAAACGTTGAAAAAAGTAACGCCGGAGGAAACGCTCTTCCTGATTGCTTCTAAAACGTTCACTACACAGGAAACCATGACCAATGCACATACTGCGAGAAACTGGTTTCTTGATGCAGCAAAGGACGAAGCTCAGGTAGCCAAACATTTTGCGGCATTAAGTACAAATGAAAAGGAAGTAAAGAAATTTGGCATTGACCCGGCAAATATGTTTGCTTTCTGGGATTGGGTTGGCGGGCGTTATTCTTTGTGGAGTGCGATCGGCCTTTCAATTGCCCTTACAATCGGCTATGATAATTTTGAATCTTTATTAAAAGGCGCGTATACTGTTGACGAACATTTTAAAACAACAGCCTTTGATAAAAACATCCCGGTGATAATGGCACTCGTAGGTTTGTGGTACACCAATTTCTTCGGTACACAAACAGAAGCCATTTTACCTTACGACCAATACATGCACCGCTTTCCGGCTTATTTCCAGCAGGGCAATATGGAAAGCAATGGCAAATATGTTGATAGAAATGGTAACGAAGTAAACTATTCTACAGGACCTGTGATTTGGGGAGAACCCGGCACCAATGGCCAGCATGCTTTTTACCAGTTGATCCACCAGGGAACAGTTTTAATTCCATGTGATTTTATCGCGCCGGCAATTAGCCACAATCCCATAGGCGATCATCATGTAAAATTGCTGAGTAATTTCTTCGCGCAAACAGAAGCTTTAATGAATGGTAAAACAGAAGCTGAAGTGAAAGAGGAACTTGTTAAAGCTGGAAAGACAGAAGAAGAAATCAAAAAGTTATTGCCATTCAAAGTGTTTAAAGGCAACAAACCAACAAACTCTATTTTAGTTAAAGAGATAACGCCAGAAAGCCTCGGCAGCCTGATAGCATTGTATGAACACAAGATCTTTGTTCAGGGTGTTATCTGGAACATTTTCACTTTCGACCAATGGGGTGTTGAGCTTGGTAAGCAACTGGCCGGTAAAATATTGCCAGAGCTGGAAAATGACGACGTGGTTACTTCTCACGATTCTTCAACTAACGGCTTGATCAATTTGTTCAAGCAAATGCGATAAGCACGTTGTAAGTTATACGTTATAAGTTGTACGTTATACGTTTAAAGACGTAGGACGTACAACTTTTTTATTTAAAGTGGTCAAGACGACGGCAATGATCAATCGTGTCGAAAAACGTAAAACGTACAACTTATAACGTACAACTCCCAAATCTTCGCTTCAAAAACGTATAACGTACCACGTAAAACTTTCAACTTTCTTTACATTTGCACTCTTAACCTGTCGCTTAATTATGATTACACAACAAACCATACAACAGATCACAAGTCGCATCGATATCATTGATGTTGTTGGTGAGTTTGTGAAATTGAAGAAGCGTGGGGCCAATTATCTCGGGCTTTGTCCCTTTCATGGTGAAAAATCGCCATCTTTTACTGTTTCACCAGCAAAGGAGATTTACAAATGTTTTGGATGCGGAAAAAGCGGCAATACAATCAGCTTCCTGATGGAGCTGGAAAAATATAGCTATGTAGAAGCCCTGAAATGGCTTGCCGCACGCTATAATGTAGAAATAGAAGAAACCGAGGTTAGCGACGAAGTACGACAGCATCAACAAGCCGCTGACAGCTTATATATCATCAACCATTTTGCGCAAAAGTTTTTTGCTGATAAACTGTTCAATTCTGACGAGGGACAAAGCGTTGCGTTAAGCTACCTGGAAGAAAGAGGCTTTCGCGATGATATTATAAAAAAGTTTCAGCTGGGTTATAATCCGCAGGAAAAAACCGCACTGGTAAAAGAGGCGCTGAAACAGCAGTTTAATATTGATGTACTTGTAAAATCAGGGCTTGTAGTTAACCGCTACGAAGAACCGGTTGACAATTACCGCGGGCGCATCATCTTCCCCATCCATAACAACAGCGGCAAAATAATTGGTTTTGGCGCCCGTGTAATTGGCAAGGCGGATAAGGCGCCTAAATACATTAACACACCTGAAAATGAGATTTATGTAAAGAGTAAAATTCTTTATGGGTCTTATTTTGCTCGTCATGCCATTGATAAGAACGACGAGTGCCTGCTTGTAGAAGGTTATACAGATGTTATTTCCCTACACCAGGCCGGTATTGAAAATGTTGTGGCAAGCGGTGGTACTTCACTGACTATAGATCAGTTAAAACTGATTAAGAAATATACCAACAACCTGACCATTATTTATGATGGCGACGCCGCAGGCGTAAAGGCAGCGTTGCGTGGGTTGGACATGGCGCTGGAAGAAAGCCTCAATGTGAAGCTGGTGCTTATTCCGGACAAGGAAGACCCTGACAGCTACGTAAATAAAGTTGGCGCAGATGAGTTTCGTGAATTCATTAAAGGCAACAAGAAGGATTTTATTCTTTTTCAGCTTGAGGTTATGTTGAGAGAAGCTGGTAACGACCTCAGTAAAAAGAACGATGTTGTTAATCATGTTGCGGAAACACTTAGTAAGATTAACCGCGCTGAAGATTTTACCAAGCAGCAGGAATATATCCGGCAATGTTCATCCATTCTGAAGATTGATGAACTCGGGTTAACCAATCTTGTCAACAAATACAAAAGAGATCAACTAGCAAAAGAGGAAAAGAAAAATGCGGCCCCTGCCCATGATCCTTTTCTGCAGGAACCGCCGCCACCGGAAGAATTTTTTGATGGAGCGGAGCTGTTACAACGCGACGAGATCAACGAAAAAAGTGTACTGCGCGTTTTGATAGAATTTGGGCTGGATGAATTTGATGAAGGCAGGACAATTGCGCAATACATCTTCGATGAACTGGAGGAATTTCATATCGAAACCCCGTTGTTAGAAAAAGTGTTTGACTTATACAAAGCTCAATACGAACAAGGACTTGAACCTTCCGCGAAAACTTTGTTATACAATGAAGATGCACAAATCCGCGACCTGATTGTGAACCTGACCCTTTTCAGGCATGAGCTAAGTAAGCGATGGGATGAAAAAATGGAAAGTATTATTTCCGTTATTAAAGACACGCGCGTACAGGATGCTGTTTCAAGCGTGAATTATCTAAAGCTCAGCAAGATTAAAAAAATGTTCGAGCAGAATCAGCATGATATGGAACATGCCACCAATTTTGAAGACCAGATGCGCCTGATCGAAATCCATAAGCACCTGAAAAAAATTGAAGTAGAACTCACCCAAATACTCGGAAGTGTAATCATAAAATAGCTGTTGGCTATCAGCTTTCAGCTATTAGCTAAAGCCGTAAACCCCTTGTCGTTATCAATCCGGCTTAAACGTAAAACGTATAACTTATAACGTACAACTTAAATTACGCCATACTTCTTCCTGTACGCAATCAGCCATCCAACCACTTCATTATAACTATCAATTCCCTTGGGCTGGTTATTCGCCTTCAGGTAGTTGCTGTAAAATACTTTGATAAAAGGTTCTATGGGATTTCTGTATCGTTTGAAAAAGCTGCGGTATTCTTTAATATCCAGTTTTACCAGCGTATCTAACTGTTTATAATTTGCTCTCGCCGCCGCACTATCACGCATAAATAACTCATTATTTGCATAGCTGAAGAGATCAAAGTATACAGAATAATTAAACCGGATGTCTTTACTCCGTGCCGCTACCAGGTAGCCCACAAAATTCGCCTCGCTCTCACTGCCATACCCAAGCTGGTGCGCCACTTCGTGGCAGGTGACATAAGGCAGCACAAAGCGCGGTGGTGTAATATTTACCTGGGCTTCAGCAGTAAAAGGATTATAATAGCCGAGAAATCCTAAATAGTTACCAAGCTTACCATACAACGAAGATTTGATAGATGGGTGATCATACCGCAAAAAAGGAAAGCTGCCTTGTATTGAATCGTACGCTTCTGCAGTTTCGCGAAAAATCTCCTGGTTAGAAGGATAAACAAGTTTTTGTGAATCAATTTGCAACCTGAGCGAATTCACTTTAACCAGGAGGTCTCCGGTTAAGTGTTGCAATTCAGGAACATCATATTCCGACGGATCTATTTTTAGTTGATATGCAATTCCCAGCCTGTCGTAATTCAATCCCCAAAAAATATTAAAAACGATGTATAGCCACAAAATTCGGTTAAGCCCGATGCGAAGACCATCTGCGAAAGCAGCCTTTTTCTTTTTAAATCTGATAAGGGTGATAATAATCCAGATAAGGCTTTTAATTAACCAGATAGCAACCAAGGCGTAAAGAATATCACCTATGCTAAAAGGTATATGTGACTGAATCACACGTAACTTTGGCGCAAACCATGGATAAAATCCGGTAGAATAATATCGTTCAACACTAAATCCAAAAACAGAAAAAATCCTGATTAGTACAACAATAAAAATCAATATTCCGGTCTTAATCCATTTATATCCTGCTTTTATCTCCATCTTTGTGCAAAAGTTATTGGTTCCGTAAAATCTATTCACAATTAAGCAAAGATTGCCGATAAATCCAATTTTCCTTTGCTATTTAGTATTTTTCGCATACCTTTGCCACCC
Source organism: Bacteroidota bacterium (assembly GCA_048498555.1). GTDB lineage: Bacteria > Bacteroidota > Bacteroidia > Chitinophagales > Chitinophagaceae > Danxiaibacter. The sequence continues at coordinate 70,910 of JBEHXT010000023.1, read as the reverse complement.
CTAAAAAAAGAACCTAATGAGTAACCGGAGGGAATTTGAAATAGCATTCGTGGGCCTGAAGCCGGGGATTCATGAGTTTGATTATGAAATTAGGGACAAGTTCTTTATACCTTATGGCGATCAGGATTTTAGCAATTGCGACGCCAATGTAAAGCTTCAACTGGATAAACACACTGGTTTTATATTGTTGAAGTTTGATATTGGAGGTTCAATGGATGTATCCTGCGACCGTTGCGGAAACCCTCTTCCACTTCAATTATGGGATGAATTCAAAATTGTAGTGAAGATGGTTGACAATCCTGAAGAAATGAACGACCAGGAAGAAGATCCTGATGTTTATTATATCAGCCGCGGTGAAAGCCATTTACACGTTGCCAACTGGATCTACGAATTCATTAATCTGAGCATCCCGATGCAAAAGATGTGTGGAGAAGATGAGATGGGCGGACCAAAATGTAACAAAGAAGTTTTGGAAAAGCTCAGGCAGATGGAAAACGATGTAAAAGAGGAAAAGAACCCATTATGGAAAGGTTTAGATCAATTTAAAAATTTAGAATAACTATTTAATAAATCGTTAGTTATGCCAAATCCCAAACGCAGACACTCGCAGCAACGCAGCGCAAAAAGAAGAACGCATTATAAAGCTGAGACTGTTACATTAAGCAAGGACACAACAACAGGAGAAACACATGTTCGCCATCGTGCACATGTTAGTGAAGGTAAATTATATTACAAGGGTAAATTAGTGGCTGAAAAAGCACCTTTGAAAGCTTAACCTTTTAGTTTCCAACATATTTTTGTAGATTGCCGGGCATGAATATAGGCTTAGACATGATGGGCGGCGATTACGCTCCCTTAGAGGCTATCAAAGGCCTCAAACAATTTCTAGACGAATATACTGGCCCGGTTACTTTATTTTGTATCGGGCAGCAGGAGGCATTGTCCCCCCTGCTTGAAGAGCACAATATAGATCAATCGCGCATTAAAGTAATTAACGCCCCCGAGGTAATCGGTTACCACGAGCATCCTACCAAAGCGTTAAAGGAAAAGCAGCAATCATCTATTGCTATTGGTTTTCACCTGTTATCCACCGGAAAAATTGATGCCTTTGCAAGCGCCGGAAACACTGGTGCAATGCTCGTTGGCACAATGTATACCATTAAGGCTATTGAAGGTGTTCAACGTCCTACCATTGCTACAGTTATTCCCAAATTAAACGGCACAACAGGCCTTTTGCTGGATGTTGGTTTGAATGTTGACTGTAAACCAGAACATTTAAATCAATTTGCAGTATTAGGAAATCTGTATGCGCAAAAAGTTTTAGGAATTGAAAAGCCTTCAGTTGGCTTGCTGAACATTGGTGAAGAAGAAGGCAAAGGAAACCAGCTGGCACAAACCACTTATCCCCTGCTGAAAGAAAACGCTTCCATCAATTTTATTGGTAATGTTGAAGGCCGCGACCTGATCCAGGATAAAGCAGACGTCGTTGTATGTGACGGATTCACCGGGAATGTTATTCTTAAAATGGCTGAAACCATTTATGACATTGCGGTGGACAGAAAGCTTGATGGCGACGAATACCTGCACCGTTTCCATTACGAGAACTATGGAGGCACACCAATCTTAGGTGTTGCCAAACCAGTTCTGATCGGGCATGGTATAAGCAATGATGTTGCCTTTAAAAATATGATTCTGCAAGCCGTTAAAATGGTTGAATCAGATTTTTGCAATATCATTAAATCAGCTTTTCACTCCGAGAAAGTAGATTAACCAACCTACAATATTTGTAAAAAGGATAGGAAAAAACATTCTATCCTTTTTTTGCTTTATAACCTTTGTGTATAAAAGTCAACAACTGCCCTGCGGTTATTTTTTCCTCTGTATCACTCCCTCCTGGTTCTTCAACGGCAATTTGCTAAAGGTATATTTCTTGATGAACGAATACCATCTCACCATTATCGTTCACCTAAACATACCACTATGCCAGGTAAATCAAATGCCAAAGGAGGCAGTGAAAAAGACAAAGACCTGCAGCCCGATATCGAAGTGGGCGCAGGACAGCCACTTACCACCAATCAGGGCGTAAAAATCAATGATGACCAGAATTCTTTAAAAGCCGGAGACCGCGGCCCAACGCTGCTGGAAGACTTTATACTGCGGGAGAAAATCACGCATTTTGACCATGAGCGTATTCCCGAGCGCGTGGTGCATGCCCGCGGCTCTGCAGCACACGGTTATTTCCAGATTTATGAATCGATGGCAAAATATACCAGCGCAGCATTTCTACAGGACCCTTCTGTGAAAACGCCAGTGTTTGTGCGCTTCTCAACAGTTGCCGGTTTCAGAGGTTCTACCGACCTGGCGAGAGACGTACGCGGATTTGCCGTAAAATTCTATACAGAAGAAGGCAATTTTGATTTGGTAGGGAATAACATGCCCGTGTTTTTTATTCAGGATGCTATCAAGTTTCCCGACCTGATACATGCGGTAAAACCAGAGCCGCACAATGAAATCCCACAAGCCGCATCTGCACACGATACCTTCTGGGATTTTATTTCATTGATGCCTGAATCCATGCATGTAATTATGTGGTTAATGTCTGACAGGGCCATACCACGCAGCTTAAGAATGATGGAAGGATTTGGCGTTCACACATTTCGTTTTGTTAACGACAAAGGCGAAGGCACTTTTGTAAAGTTTCACTGGAAACCATTGCTGGGTGTACATTCTGTAGCCTGGGACGAAGCATTAAAAATCAGCGGCAAAGATCCTGACTTTCATCGGCGGGATTTATATGAGGCTATCGAAAACGGAGCCTTTCCCGAATGGGAACTGGGCGTTCAGATAGTGCCGGAAAAAGATGAACATAAGTTTGAATTTGACTTGCTGGACCCCACCAAAATTATTCCTGAAGAACTGGTCCCCGTACAACGAATTGGAAAGATGACGCTTAACAGGAACCCCGATAATTTTTTTGCAGAAACTGAACAGGTAGCATTTCATCCGGGTCATATTGTTTCCGGTATTGATTTTACCAATGACCCGTTATTGCAAGGCCGCCTGTTCTCTTATCTTGACACCCAGTTATCCCGATTGGGAAGCCCCAATTTTCATGAAATACCCATCAACCGCCCTGTTGTTCCAATTCATAACAACCAGCGTGATGGCCACATGCGGCAGGCGATCAACAAAGGCGTTGCAAGCTATCATCCCAATTCTACCGGCGGCGGTTGCCCCTTCCAGTCAAAAATGGCGGAAAGTGGATTTGCATCTTACGGTGAACGTATTGACGCCAAGAAAATAAGGGAACGCAGCACTAGTTTTTTTGATCATTTCAGCCAGGCGGCGTTATTCTTCCACAGCCAGTCGGCTCCTGAAAAAAATCACATTGTAGATGCTTTTCGTTTTGAATTAGGCAAAGTGGTCCGCGAAGAAATCAGAGAGCGGATGTTAGGTTTACTTTCTTTGATCGATAAAACGCTTGCTGCTAAAGTTGCAGAAGGCTTAGGGCTTAGTGTGCCGGATAAGCCAGTGCAGCCCATTAATCACAGTGTTCCGGCAGATGCGGATCCAAAGAAATACGAACCTAAAATGGTTAAGTCATCTGTTGAAAAATCGGATGCGCTGAGCATGGCCAACACCATCAAAAACACTATTAAAACGCGACAGATTGCAATTCTTGCTGCAGATGGTGTTGACGAAAAAACCGTCCAAAAAATGAAGAAAGCATTAGAGGCTGAAGGAGCAACAACAAAGATCATTGCACCAACACAAGGCCACCTGAAAACTGCGGGCGGCAAAGACCTGAAGATTGATCAAAGCTTTCTTACGTCCTCATCGGTAATGTTTGATGCAGTGTATGTTCCTGGTGGCGCTTCTGCCGCTCTGCTTCAGGAAGCTGATGCTATTCACTTTATAAGCGAAGCTTACAGGCATTGCAAGGCAATAGCTGCAGATGATGACGGTGCAGAACTGTTGAAAGCATCAGCTGCAGGAAGAATGCTTGATGATGCGGCAGATCTTTTATCGGACGGACTTGTAATCAACGCAACTCCCGACGTTTTTATTAAAGCAATTGCTCAGCACCGTGTTTGGGAAAGAGAAAAAGAACATAAGGTGCCGGCGTAGCAACGCTCGTTAGCATTAGGCTTTTAGCTAAGGTTCTTGTGACAAATAGAAAAGGTTGCGGTACTTAAACCGCAACCTTTAAATAAGTTGTGCCAGACAATGATCGTTATTTTTTTTCAGCGCTTTTTTCAGACTTTTTTTCGGTATCAACTTCTTCATTGAAGCCGCGAATACCTTTACCTACACCCTTCATGAATTCAGGTATTTTGCGAGCGCCAAACAATACCAGTATCACAACTGCAATTAATAATATTTCCTGAAATCCCATAATGCAATGTTTAAAACGATGATGAAAAAGATTTGAACCTGTAGCAAGATAATAAATGTTGATCTTAAATAATCTTCCGGACGCGCTTTTTTACTATGTGATGAATATTATACACATATCGTTATGATTCAGTCAGTTGAGATACCTCAGATAAATAATTGATTTACAGTTTTTTATTGTTTTCTTACCACGATGGCATATTTTTTCTAACTACAGTTAAAAAAAGAGATTATGAAAACGCTGTTAGTAAAAAACGATGCCGCAACAAAGAAGGAGAGATTTTCCACCAGGTATTTACCATCTATATTCGTTGGAATATTAATGATCACTTTTGTTATCTCATCCATTTATATAGCTGTCCGTTGCTATTACGGCGGCAGATAGATGTGTATTATATTTCGTTCATCTGTTCAACTTCCGTTAGTTGCTAATAGTAATTTGACTGACCCGCTTAAGTACTTCGTAAACCGTAGTTATCAGGTTGGTTTTTATTGATAAAACACTCAACATGCCTCCAGGCAGTACTATAAAAAACTTCTATGGATCTTTACAACACCTTTTCCATAGTGATTGTTTTGGCTGCCTTTATGGCTTTCATTAATCAGCGTTTTCTAAAATTGCCGAACGCCATTGGCGTAATGATTATTGCTGCAATTCTGTCCCTTCTGTTGCTGTTAACAAGCAACATATTTCCTACAATATTCAGAGATAGCTTTAAACTGTTGCAGACAATTAATTTCAGTGAGCTGCTCATTAGTATCTTACTTAATTTTTTGCTTTTTGCCGGCACCATACGAATACGAATAACAGACCTTCACCAACATCAGCTTTCAGTCATTTTGTTTTCAACGCTCAGCGTAGTGATCTCAACTTTTGTCGTTGGTTTTCTTATGTACATTTTGCTACAGGCACTTCACATGAATGTTCCATTTTTGCAATGCCTGTTATTTGGAGCGCTCATCTCTCCCACCGATCCCGTATCAGTGTTGAGTATTTTGAAAGATGCTAAAATGAGCAAATCGCTTGAGACGAAAATTGCAGGTGAGTCGTTGTTCAACGATGGCGTTGCGTTGTTATTATTCTTTACCATATTACGCTCGGTACATGATCCGGGTACAAGTATAACGATCAAAGAGATCAGTTATATATTTTTTAAAGAAGCAGTGGGTGGTTTAGTCCTTGGCGTGCTGTTGGGTTTTGTTGCCTTGAGGACTGTGAGGGGCATTGATGATCACAATATTGAAGTGATGATTTCTCTTGCCGTGGTAATGGGTGGTTATTTGCTGGCAAAGCGCATAAATGTATCTGCACCATTAACAATGGTTGCTGCCGGAATTTTTATTGGCAACTATGGAAAGAAATATGCCATGTCGCCCATTTCCCGCGATTACCTTGATAAATTCTGGGAGCTGATCGAAGAAATCCTTAACGTGATTTTGTTTGCGCTGATTGGGTTTGAAATTCTTTTTATCAAGCATTTTCAATATTACTGGATTGCTGGTATTGTATCCATCGGGGTAGTGTTGTTCGCACGTTTTATTTCTTTATGGCTGCCTTCTTTTGTTATCAGGTTGCGTGAAAAAATGAATTTATATATTGTGTGGTTCCTCACATGGGGCGGCCTGCGTGGAGGGATTTCTATAGCGTTGGCGTTATCGTTATCACCAGGCTTGCACAAAGATCTTTTCTTATTTACTACCTATTGTGTTGTGCTATTTTCAATAGTGGTACAAGGTTTGTCAATTGAACGACTGGCGCGAAGACAAAGGAAGAGTGAACATTTGAAGGTGTGAGTTTGAGGCGCGTTTTTGAGTACCTACCGCTTACCGAAGACTCATTGTTTTAATACAACTAAGATTGTTTGCTGCTTTCAATGGCCTTTCTTACCTGACGTTTTCTATATCAATGCTACACCTTGCCTAAACGATGATTTTGCAATCGTTGGGATGCAAACTCAAATACTCCATTAATACCCTTCCAAATTCTGATTCTTTATTTGAAATTTTTAGATAGAGCGTATCAATAGCCCTTGTCATAGCCATAAGTGTCCAGGTTGCCGCATACATACTTTTCCTTTCTTCTAACGTAAACACAGTATCCATTAAATAGATTTCCGCATCTTTCTCTGCCTTTTTCTTATTGAAAAAATCGTCAATATCAAAACAAGTAACTGCCCAGGATTCCAGCCCGCGACAAGAGTTATAATAAATTACCCTTACCTGATTATAACCCGGGATTGAGTGCTTTCGTATCTCATCATTGGTGCCATCCCAATATTCTGAAACAGTTCCTAAATCATGAATAAATTCCCACTCTTTTTCCACGGCGACGCGTTGCTCTTCTATGTTATCATATTCATTAATTACGGCTATCGTTTCGAAATCATCACTACTCGAATTATTGTTTCTATTCCTTTTCGGGTTTAATAGAATTAATAGACTTTCATACGGCATACATCCATTAACGTCACCCTTTAATAATAGCTGTTCAAATATCTTTTTAAAATGTTCTCCAGACAATTTAGATCTGTTATCTATAATTAATTCACCTACATCTTCTGAATCTAAAGCTTCCAGGTCAAAAGCGATATTAAATTTAGAGGCAACAAAATTACACAGCGTGAGCAAATTCTTCTTTATTCGATAAGATTTTCTGCCGGTTGAATATTTTTTATAAGGGATAGGCTTACCATTTGAAGTTGTCCAATTACATAGTTCTACATGTCGTATCAGTTGTTCTTTTCCTCCGCTTGATACGGCCATGTTTTTTGACCCGAAAATCGAAAATAATATTTCCTTTTCATCCCTGTGGCAATCTTGCCCCTCATCAATCAAAACTATTGCATTACCAAGCCTGTGGCCGTTTATCACATGCTTTACTCTTGAAACATATATATCTTCAGGAATGATTCCATTTTGAAGATCTGCATTACCTAAATATTTTTTTCCGTAGTCCATTGTGGTGTATAACAAATCAAACTTACTTTCAATATTGAAGTCTTTATAAAATTGGGAAGGATTAGCAATTGCCCGGATTATGTTTTTTAAAACACCGTAATAATCATTTATAAAAACATTATTTATACATGTTGACTCTAAAAAGGATCTTTTGCTGTCAGTATACTTTATTGAGGAAATATCCAAATCATTGGTAACACTTAAATTTTCGTAGTGAAGGAAGTTTAAAAAATCTACACCAACCTCCTTTTGTGGCTGATCTAATTTCTTTGAATTTGTCACTAATTCTTTCAAAACATGAACCATGCTACCATAGCGTAGCTTGTCGCCGTTTGTTGAAGTAAGAAATCGTAGTTCGGCTAAAACTGCTTGAACACGCTCGTTTAAAGTCTTTTTTAAGCCTTCAATTCTTGGAGCTGTCATAATAAGAAGTATTCCTAAACTTCTCGATAATCTAAAAAAGAAAGCGTGTAATGTCACCACCGAAGCTATGCCTGTCTGTTGGCCGTTAACTACTAATGAGGAATTTGTAAATGACTTTATAATGTTTGAGATATCATAAACGAGTAAATGATTATATGTCATGAATCTTGCGTTTCGCCTATTACGCAAGTTCTTTATCGTTAAACTGATTAATTCTGTTGTTTTACCAGTTCCCGCTTTTCCCTCTAAAAGTATGAGGTAATCGGACAGGGTTGACATGGGCGCTTCCTCTAGTTCATTCTCTTCTAAGTCTGATAGTGTTTCAATATCAAAAAGCAAATTTTGTTCTACGACGCTTTTTTTTCTTTGTTTATTAACTGTCGATACCCGCCTGGCGATTCGATCTATTTTTCTCTTTGTTAAGAAGCCTGACTTAGAATCTTCTGATGCTCTTTCATTGATTGTTCGTATAGCCTCTGTGTAATCATTGTAACCATAGTCCAGATTCCACTTTTTGCAACCAATAATATTTTGAGTTGCATTTTGAAAAATGCATTTTAGTAAGTTATCCCAATTCAATTCCGGAGCTACCAGCATTCCGTCCTTAAAATAAAGAATAGATGAATTTTTAATAAAAATAACAGGAGTAACGTTTAAGTCATTTTTTTCGAATGAACACCTGTTAACTAAATAATCTTTTAATCCAAACTTCAATGACTGCATATCGCTAACATAATCATATATAATACCATCAATGACTAGATCATCATCCGAGGTTATTTCAATTTGACTGTTCTCATAAGCATCTAAACATGATACAGACAACAGCATGTTTTGCAGATATATCGAACTTCCGCTTCTAACTTGTCTATAAAAGTTTTTGTACATTTTTTTTATACAAAAACTGATGATAAGATCAGTCTTTATTTCCGGCGATGTCAACACGGGAAAGTTATTGAACATAGCTAATGTAGCGTCGCTGCAAGTTCTTTCCAATGATCCTTTAAGTTGCCTTTCGAACTGATCATAGTCAATAAACTTTGACCTACCATTAAGTTGAATAAGATTAATGCTCATTTTGAAAAGACTTTTAAAGTGTATAAGCCAAGGGGATATTGGTATAGCCAACTGAATTGCATTAGTATTCCAGCAATCGACGATCTTTGAAGGTTAGGTTTCATTTCTGCTTACCTGGATTAACATCTTATAACAATCGATGTAACTATAAGGATCAAATTGTGGGATTTGCGAAATACAAATTTTCATCAATTCAAATGAGGTTAGCGGTGTATGTAGATATAGGCAGGTTAACACGTTCGAGCATCACCATTGGGTTTAGAAGGAACGGATCGAAGTGATAACAAGTTTAAAAGTGGATAATATATCTGAATAGTCCAAATTAAAATTAGCTTAGCTTAATTGGCAGTGTGAGCAGGCAAATCAAAATAGTAAGATTAAAAGCGCATGTTGAAGTTAATGTTAAGCATTTTCTGTTCAACGGGTAATGCGAACCGGTACAGGTGCGTTTACGCGAAAGGCCTTAAGTTATTCTTGTAATAATGTGATCATGAATCACAACGCCTATAAACCTGGTTGATACACTTATTTTGAGGCGTTTCAAAAACTCTTTCATTTCCAATCCAGCAACTCTTTCTCTTCAAGGTTGTCAGCACTTTTTTCCAATAATTCGTTGCCCACTCTAAAATTTTTCATGCCTTTCTTAGGCAGGTATCCTTTCGGATCATGTATAAAAATTAAATATAACGCTGACTTTATAAATGCTAAATGTTCCTTTTGTTTATTCTTTTGTACTGCCTCGTACATTGAATTTTCATGATCCAGAAAATCAATTATGAATAAGATAGATTTATAAATCAACCGTTTAGGATAAGGCAAAATATTATCAGGCTTATAAAATGCATATTCATTTTTCATCAAAACCTTTTTGTATCCTGAAATTATTTCCAGTGCAAATGGGTAATGATTGAAGTTATGGGGATCAAACCTGTTTGGATATTGCAGATCTTCTTCCGTTAGGCTGTCCAGGTAATAGTTATCGTCCATCTTGTCGCCTAATATATCTGTGCTATTAATTTCATCAATTACTTTCAACCATAAAATTTGTGCGTTTGTATCCTGGAGTTTTTCAATGTCATTTTTAAATTTGTAGTGAGCGGCTTTTCCCTTCAGGCAAGCTTTAATTTTTTTAAACAGCTTATTACCATCACTACCTACGAATAGCCTGTCGCCTCCAAACAGTTCAAATAAGAAAGGAACCACGAAGACAACCAACACAATTGCAGCCAGGATGTATAAAATCACTGTCATCTTTTATTAGGAGTATGCTGATTAATACAATACCATCACAATAGTAAAACCGTTATTGTGATAACAGAAAGCCATGTTTTGTGATATAGTATTAGGGATGCCAACGATCCAGGCGTAGCTGAAGAATTTTTACCGTTATCGTTAAATAAGTCTACAAAGACGTATTTGCCTCCTTGTGTTAATGGCTATTGGATCATTTCCACGTTTGTAGTATTTCTTGCAGCTACTATTTCCAGTCTGAGAATATCGAACATATAATCAATCATTCTGTTCTGCCAATTAACCACCATAATGGCAAGTATCTCAGCGGATACCAGCCACACAGATAGTGCTATCATATTTGGCCGATGTTAAAGTGCCATCTAATTGGGACAAATTGCTGTGATATAATTTTTTGCTTCTGAAGATGTACAGTCTATTACGTAGATACCGTGCTTTATCTAAGGCTACAGCAATAAGCGAAATATGGCTTGTCTTGATACTTCTGTTGTAAATATTAATTCTGGAAAAAAATTGTGGAGTTATCGCATGTTCGATACCTCGATCATTTTCACTATCAGGGATACGGCAGTAAGGGACCGAAAAGATAACACCTTAAATTTCCACAAATTTTCTCAGTAAAACAAATAAAATTTTCCAAGTGTTATACGCTTTTTGATGACGGAGTTAAACAAAAACATATTCAAGGAGTTGCTGACAGACCTGAGGTTGGTACCATTTATAATCATCCCCGATTATTGCCATCTTTAACATCATGGTATTGTTGAGAATATACATCCCCAGCATACAGTTGCCTGCACTGATAAAAAACATGCACTGTTTATTTATAAACATGAAGGCCCGGTTTCATCCAGGCCTTCTCTTTTATCACAAAAAAATTTTACCGTTCTATAACGACCTTCTTATTTCTAATCATCTTTCCTCCATCCAAAATAACCACATAGTACACTCCGGGCACAAGCCCACTCACGGACCAATTCAATTTTGTATTCATCATACTGCTCTTGATTATTTTACCATTTGCATCAATCAGTTTCACTACAATATTTTTAGATGATGAGCCTTTACCCGAAATAGTCAGCGAGCTCGTCGCCGGATTGGGATATACAGCAAAATCATTTGTTCCTTCTGTCATCTTTATATCCTTCATCGACCGCGCGGCTATTTTTTCAGAAGATTCGATCAAGGAAATGTTTTTAGTAACCGCAGCAGAGAAGCCACATGCATTTACTGCTTTTACAGAAATCTTTCCTGCATTATTTCCCCAGTTAATCCAAATGGAGTCATTTGTTTTACCGGAAACCCATACGGCATCTGAAGGTATTCGCCATAGATAACTTGCAGCGCCGGCGGGCGGATTTGCAGAAAACACAATATTGGTTTCGCCTGCATTGACTGCATCAGGGCCAATGATGGCAATAGGTGTAGAAGGTTTTGAATTGTATACGGTAAAACCAAGCTTATTACTTGTAACAGGGCTAATCGTGCATTTGTGCGCAATCTTTAAAATGCAATACACAGAATCGCCAGTGGATAGATTTCGATCTGTATATTCTGAACTGTTTGTTCCTACAGCCTTGTCATTCTTCATCCATTGATAACCCTGGCTGCTATCTCCGTTTCTAACGGATGCTTTGAACGTTATGGCTGAATCTTTACAAGCTGCATCTTTTTTGCTGGCAGTAATCGTGATAATCGGTTTCATTGAAGCAGTTACATCAAACACAAGCACATTACTTTCATAAGTGCGCCGGTCGTTTGTAAGCACCGCCCAGACTGAATCACCCTGTTCCAGTCGGGTTGTACTATATGGTTGGGTTATTCCTCCCACACGCTGGCCATTCTTGTACCACAGATACGAGTAAGATGGATAACGGCCGTAAACCTGCGCTGCAATCTTTACAGGCGTTGCGCTGCAAACGGAAAGGCTATCAGTTGAAATTTGAATCACTGGCGAAGTAAGATAAGTGAACCCTTGTTTTGAAGCAGTTCCGTAATTAGTCACAATGGTTACCGCTCCGCTTGCTCCTGAATCAACTACTGCTGCAATAACAGAGTCTGACAAAATAGAATAGCTGAGTGCATTCTTTCCTCCAAAACGAACATTCCTGGCTCCGGTAAAGTTTCTTCCCGTTACAATAACAGTATCACGAACAATAGCTGCAGTTGGGCTGAACGATGTAATACGCGGAGCTGCTTTCGACCTGCCAACCTGATTCTTTATAACAGAAATAAAATTGCCGGGTTCGTTAGCCGTTACGATATCCAGCTTGCCGTCACCATTAACATCGACGACTGCCATATCAGAGATGCTCTCCGGCGCATCAAAATACAACGGATCCCTAAAAAGAAAGACATCACCTTTCATCGCGTTCTGAAACGCGGCGACAGAGCCATTACGGTTGCCAACAATCAATTCAGGCTTACCGTCACCCGTCAAATCGCTAAGTGCGAGGGCACCGGATGGAACATCCCCACCATTAATCGGGTACCCCAGGGGCCTTTCCATGCCAATGTCACCGTACCGTTTATTGCGGATTACTATTACAGCTTTCGAGCTTTTATATAAAAAAGCCAGGTCCATCCACCCATCCCCCGTATAATCGCCTGATACAAAATAAGGTTCTATGCCATTCGGTGAACCCTCACTTAGCCTTGTACTCCAACCCATCGAAACGATCGATTCATGCGAAAGGTTTTGATAAAAATTTGTGGTGATGTCCCTGGCATTGTAAACAGCAAAATCTACCTTTTTGTCATTATTATAATCACCGATTTCTATGGCTGTGCCACCCTTTACATTGAGGTTGGCAGGCTTGTCAAAAAGAAGGATGGCGTTTTGCGACTTGTTCTTTAATAAATAAACGCTGTCTGCATTCAAATAAACCACATCGGGCTTTCCATCCACATTAATGTCACCAATATTTATTTTGCCGTTTCCCGGAAGCGAAAACGCTTTTGGCGACTCGAAAGCGATATTGCCCCGGCTGGTTCTGTTTCGAAAAACGAGAAACGAAGGCCGATCATTCACCATGGCGCCGGAAGCGATAATATCCAACTTTCCGTCACCATCTATATCTGCAGTTTTCAAGACAAGGTTAAACTGATGGTCTATGTGATATAACTGGAAAAAATTCAGTTGTATATTATTGACAGTACTCACATTTTTAAATATGGAAATGTCAGCCTGAGACCTGGATGTTTGTGGTGTATACCCGAGCGTTGCTACATCTACTTTTCCGTCGAGGTCAAAATCAGCCAGCACCATTTTTTCACAATGTATTTTTCCTGTTGTGTGAAAAGTTTCAGGAATGGCAAGGGAACCTTCGCTAAGATTAGCTGAATCAGGAAAACTAACTTCAAATTTCTGTGAAGTACTAACAGCATACCTGTTTTGAATAACAGTGATCGGCGCATATGTTGCCCCCGGCGGCACTTGAACTGTTATATATCCTTTGAAAGTAGAAAAACCAAGGACTTTCGCTTTTGCTGCCCCAAAATATACCAGGTTTTTTTGAAGCGAAGTATCGAACGTTGATGCATAGATGCGGACCTCCGATCCTATTGGACCACGCATTGGCGTTACTTTAATGAGCACAAAAAACTGGCCGTTGACAATAGCATAACAAAGTAACATTGCCATTAGCAAAATGCTTCGCGATATTATTATCATGCAGTTTTGTTTCGTCGAGGCAGAGTTGTTAAATGAAGGGAACATACGTGTAATCAATGCACGAGTAGAATTGTTTTCCATTTGTGTACAGTTTTAGGTTGATGAGGTACTTGTATCACAATCATTGCACGAGGAGAAGGAGATACGGTTACTTATAAAAGACGGCCACTTGTTTTTACAAAGCCAGGCAATAAAATAACAGGCGAACTAATATTTTGTTCACATAGCCCAAGCCAGCAAAGGCTTTGGGGATGGGATATCTTTTTACGGGATTATTTCAAATCATTGATTAAACACTAACAGAATTCGCCCTGGGAATATAATAATTTGCAATTACTGCGCAGATTGAAAGCTTGATCTGCCGGGAGCGCTGGCATGAAACAACAATTATTTCCTGCCAGGTTTATTACTGCCGTGGAAGTATTTTGACGACACGGGCAAAAACAACAGCACAACAATCGCCACTAAAAAAAAGATGTGGGTTATCATTTGGGCTGTTGAATTCAATGCTCCAATTACTACATGAAATAGCATCCACGCAACAGCAAGCCAGCGTGCCCAATTTTTCCTGCAAAGCAGAAGAATTCCACACAGCACGGCAAGAATGCGCAAAACGAGTACCCAGACTGTTTCCGGCAAAACATTATTCGAATTAAACAGGTCTTTTGTATGATATACAAAACCAATTGTGCCTGTGAGGATAAACAGGATAGCTACAATAACAACAGCAACCGGACGGCCTTTCATCGGCAGGATAGTTTTATAGTTTATTTCAGTGCAGTTCTTATCCGAATTAAAATGCGGTGAATATTATGACGATTGCATTACGCGGCGATATTATTGCTGGCCACATTTATTTACTGCCCAACGCTGTAAGGCTGTTATAGCATCGAACAATACACCTGCTTCACCACGGAAATCCCCGGAACCTTTCGGCTTTCCTGAAAGTACATCATACCATTCGTAAAAACCATTCGCAGCAATTGCACGATCTATCATCGGCAACAATTCATTATAGGCGTCATTAGCCTGGCCATTGTTAATAAGTACAGAAATAAGCCGCGCACCAAACCAGGTCCAGTCGCCCCCATTCTGATACGTAAAAGGCTTCATGTTAGGAAATTCTTTCTCTGGATAAGGCGGATAAACAGTCAACCCAATCGTGGCAAATTTTTCTTTCTTTGCTGCGCCCACAATCTGTTTATTGATTGCTTGTATTTCCTCCGGTGTATTAAAGCCTGCAATCATTGCACAAATAGACCCACCGGTATAAATAATTGATGCTTCATTAAAATCAGGCGAAAATGGGGAGCCGTTTATATAAACATGTGGGATATATTTTTGAGCCTTAGCATCCCATAAGAATTTTCTTACCTGGGATCTTATATCTGCAGCAACAACATTCCAGTCTTTTTTCGCTGCATAGCCAGAGGGTTTCATGGCAAGCCAGTCCAGAATGGCTTTTACATACATAGCATTATCGTACACATCAATCGCCCATTTAGTTTTGTCGTTAATGGCCACTCCCCAACCCTTTTCAGGCTGAACATCACCCCAATCAACAGTAGTAGCGCCGATAACAAGTTTATATTTATCGGACCAACGGTCATTCATCACATACAACAGGGCTTTTTCTATACGCATGGCTACGCTTTCGCCCCCAATGTTTTCCGCCAGTATTGATCGGTCTCCTGTGGCATCAACGTATTTTTTTACAGCTTGTATAAGCGATGATTCCTGATCTGTTTCTACTGTATTTTTATGCGCGGCCCAACCTGGCAAAAGTGGTGAATAACTATATTTATATCCAACGCTAGCTTTTGCAGTATCTATTATGCCATCGGGAATATTGCCATCGTTGCCCTGGATCTTAAAGAACATTAAAAGAATGTCTCTCACTTTATCTTTGTCATGCACCTGCAGGGAGCCGCTAATAAAAGTATTCAGGTCGCGGATCCATATTTCACCATACGATGTGCCAGCGGTAAAACCAGACAACAATCGCAACGCTCTGTTTTTTATGGTATCCAACCGGGCATCGGCCAGAACCTTCTTAGCAATACTGCAATCCGTCTGCTGTTGTGCGGTAGCTACCACAGAGCATTGTAAAAAACAACAAAAAAACAAACAGCCTAAAGCACTAACGGGTAGAAATTTACGGGGCATATGGCAATAATTTCATGAGTTTAATAGGAAGATCAAAAACCGCATAATAAGTGCTGCAAGATACCATAATCGTCCTTAAATTGAGTGCTGCTATCTAACTGTTTTTCACCCGTCTGAATCAAATCACCTCGCCCTTCCAACCCCAAACTGGTCACCAGCCCTTACAGCTTTGTTACCATCAAACTGAATCTCTACCATCTTTTCGCTGGCCACGCTGTTGTTAAATTCGTCGGTAAGCGTTGTGAGAATTTTGCGGGATTTTACATCAATCACTTCACCGCTTGAAGGATAAGCGTATTTTCCATCCATACTGAATGTAACCCATCCGGGCATGTCCTGTAAGGCTATTGTTGTTAGCTGTTGGTAAGGAGCCGTTGCATTAAACACATGCAGCCGCATGTTATGGCCGTCACAAACCCATAACTCTTTTTCGTCGGGAGTCAGGCCAATACCGTGACTGGGATTACCATGACGCCTTACCGGCCCTCTCTCCCATCCTTCTACAACTATATGCGAAAGTTTTTTTCCGCTTTTTAAATCACCTACTTCAAAACCAAGCAGGCTATCAACAGTTACATACACCATCGTTTCTTTACTATTAATTGTAAATGGGCGCACGTTGTTTTCAAAAGGGCCTACTTTGCTTACCAGTTCATGCTTTTTCGCGTCTGCAATATATAACCAGGGGCTGCCTATATCATCCAGGTAAACCAATGTACCTGATGGGCCATAAATAGTATTGTGCGCTCTTTTATATACTTCAATCTTTTTAATAATGTCACCCGTTTTGCAATCAACCACGTTCCAGAAATGATTTTCAAGCGAAGGCAGATACATTGTTAACCCATCCGGTGAAATGGACATACGATCGCAACCGCCATCAAACTTTTTCTCCCACACAATTTTTTCTGTATTTAAATCAATGCGCTGAAGTGATTCCAGTGTACTTACATAAATGCTGTTAAGTGGAATGCTTACTGCTATGCCTTTTACATTAGAGGGTTTTCCATCCGGATGAAACCCTTGTGTACTGATCCTTTTTACAAAGCGGTGATTGTTATCCATATCAAACACAAGTATGCCGTGGCCACCAAAGCCAAGATAGTCGCGAATGCCGGGAGTTGCCACATACAAATATCTTTTGCCTGCAGCTTTGTTTGGGTTATTCGTGTTTGCTGGCGGCGCTTGCGCGGATACACCTGAAGAGAGAATAATCAGAAGGCTGCATACTAATAACGGATAACGAGAAATAGATTTCATGGCTGGCAATTTTGGGCGAGCAATTTGAATTGTTCATACAAGATATTAAAAAAATATATTGCAGAATGAGAGCGGGTTATTTTTCGTGATGTTCCCTTTTTCCGAAAGATTTAATGATGCCCATACCTATTGCCCATGTATCATAGGCGTTCCAGCGAAAGTCGTACTGCACCGTACCAAAAACGTCCCAGCCATTTCTTATCTCCACGCTGTATTCTATACCCGTGCGGCTTAATAAATAATTTTCTTCTTTGGCAAATTCTCCTCCTAAGCCCAGGCCAAAAGACCAATGCTTACCGGGCTTATAAAAACACATAGCAGCCGGTGCAATAGGGTAAGATCGTTCTACAACTTCCTTATGCCCGTTTTCGAGGTTCTTTTCTACCTTAAACGATTCTGTAATAAAATCGGTAAGTAGCCCAACAGCAAACTTTCGGGAGAACTGAAAACTATAATCAATTCCCCAGCAAGCCAATACAGCCACTTGCCGTTTACCGTTTTCGTCAACGCCGCTGAAAGAATGCTCATGCCCAATATTAAAACCGATGCTGTGTATTGGTTTAAAAGGTTCTTTTTCCTGCCCGCGAGTTGTTGATACAATCAATAAAAAAAAACTCAGAAGAAAGAGGCTGTGAAGGGGCATGCAGTAAACACATGTAAGTTTCCCATTCATACAATTGAGTTATAATTTTTTTTGCAAGGTCGGCTCAGATAGCTGTTAACGGTTTCTCACCAGTAACCACGTATCAATCTAACAACCGGAAAAATTTATTGTTTACCGAAACATGAATTGCCGCAAGGTGTTTATCGCAATACCCTGTCCAATTTTACGGCAGCTGCTTTTGGAGATTTTGCATTGCTTATACATTATGCAAACCGTGTTGAAACATTCTAACATCTACATATTTATATTGTGTTAATCACACACATGAAGTATCTTAATGGCATTAATTTGGCGGCCTTATCATTTAAACGAAGCATTACGCTGGCAATTGAACGGATGTAACGAGAAAATAAGGATGTTGAAAGATCGGATTTAGTTTTACTATTCATGCAAATTCGTTTTAATAATGAAAAAGATCATAATTATTGAGGATGATCCTGCGATACAGGATGCCGCAAGCCTGATATTTAAACGGTCGGAATACGATGTTACTATTTATCGTGATGGCAATTATATATTGTCCGGCCAATTTGAAATGCCTGATATTTTCATCATAGACAAACAGCTACCTGGTGTTGATGGCCTGGAAATATGTAAACATTTAAAACGCCAGGAGTCTACAAAAAACATTCCCGTCATTATTATGTCTGCCAGCCCGTCCATTGATCAAACTTCCAGGTCTGCAGGCGCGGAAGATTTTATGGAAAAACCATATTCTATAAAGCAACTACGCGGATTGGTGGCAAAGTATACACCATAACTTTTCACAGTTACTGTCATTCAAAAGCAGGCTTTTGTTATAATGGGTTTGCATTAATTAGCAGCTTTGGATGAATTGTAACTCAAAATATATTTGACTCATTTTCCATTTATTTTTAAAGGGTAAGATTGAAATAGCATTCTATAGCGTGAGCCGCGATTTTATTCTTCGATCAGCTTATGTTAACGAATGGAACTAGAGTGTGGCACTGTGGTGGAGAGTGTTTATTGTACGTGCGAAACACGCTGACGCATGGATTATGCATCACCTTATCCGAAATATTCCAACAATACAGCAACAAAATCCACACTTTGTACCACGGATATTTTCGCACGAAACAATTTCATGATCCCGCATACACAAATAATATTTTTATAAGATGTTTTTATTTTCATATCAATTTGTTGCAATACAGCAAATTTGAAAGACCGATCCAATTTGTTTTCGGGGATAATAAATGTTTACAAAGATGGGTTACTGCTATAACTAAGACTACTGGCACAGTTTTGAGGGACAAAAGGTGCCTCTACTATTCCAACAACAGCTGCGCATAAGCTGTTAGTCTTTTCAAACGAAAAAGATATGGGTGAAAATCAAACGAACAGAGTATTGGTCATTGACGATGACGTGAACGTAGGCAACATACTGACTGCATTTCTTTCCCAGCATGATTATACGATTGCGGTTGTTTATTCCGCGAAAGCAGGAATTGAAAGATGTAAGAAAGACCAGTTTGATTTTATCTTCTGCGACTACCGGCTTGGAGGCAAATCAGGCCTTGATGTAATGGAGATGATAAAGCCTATGCAAACCGATGCACGAATCATTATCATAACCGCATACGCGCAGGTGAACGTCGCAGTAAGTGCGATTAAAAAAGGCGCTTATGATTTTATATTGAAGCCATTCCAATTTGATGAGATTCTCAGCGTTTTAAGGGAGCCGCAAAGAACCTTTTCAAATTTCAACTACGAAATATTAAACCAAGAACATGTTTCATATGGTGATAATACCGGCTTTTGGTCGTGCATGTCACCAGCTATGAAGGATGTATATGACGAAATAAATCTTATTGCACCAACAGATTACACAGTGATCATTTATGGCGAAAGCGGTACGGGTAAAGAGATGATTGCACGCGAGATTCATAGGAAAAGCAGCCGGAAAGACCATCCCTTTATTCCACTTGACTGTGGCACTTTATCAGGCGAGCTGGCGGGAAGCGAGCTATTCGGACACATTAAGGGCTCATTTACAGGCGCTGTAAATGATAAAGAGGGCCATTTTGAAATGGCACACAAAGGCACCTTATTCCTCGACGAAATTGGCAATCTGCCGCCTGATGTCCAGGCTTCTTTATTGCGTGTTATACAAGAGAGAAAATGCCGCAGGATTGGCTCCGGTGTGCAGCAGGACGTAGATGTGCGCATTATTGTTGCATCCAACGAAAATCTGCAGCTGGCATACCAAACTGGCAAATTCAGGGAAGACCTTTACCACCGGCTAAATGAATTCAAAATAAACCTGCCGCCACTGCGTGAAAGGAAGGAAGACATTCTGCCGCTTGCACAATATTTTTTGAATGAGGTAAATGACGAATTGCACAAGCACATTCACGGGTTTGATGAAGAGATAAAAAAAATCTTTATCTCCTATCCGTGGCCAGGTAATTTAAGGGAGTTAAAAAATGTAATACGAAGGTGTGCCCTGTTATCGAATGACACCGTTGTGCATAAAGAACTGTTGCCTGCTGAGTTGTCAGCAGAGCCTCCGGGCCTTACTGAGCGTGAAGCAGAAATAATAAAACTGGTGCCTCTGAAAAATACGGCCGGTCCCGATGGCTCTGCGCGCGATTTAAAAAGCTTTGTTGCTAAAACACAAAAAGAAATAATACTTGATACACTCGGCTTTGTTAACTACAATAAATCCAAAGCGGCACTGTTGCTGAACATTGACAGGAAAACGCTCTATAACAAACTACGTGAATATGGGCTTTGGAGCAAAGCAAAAAAAGATGGCGACGAATAAAATACTTAGCATATAAAAAAGGAACACTTATCGTGTTCCTTTCTTTTACCAGCTGCATTGGAACTGTCTATCAGGTTTTACATAGAATTTTCTTTTTCGCGTTCCCATGAAAGCCCTGCCTTTTCTGCTTCCAGGTTAATGTAACTTTCAGCTATATCCGTTAACAGCATATCCGTATCTTCTTCTTCTAAAAATGTTTTATCAATCAAATCTTCGTAAAAATCCTCATCAGCATATCCCGGTTTCTTTGACAAGATGAATTGACGGTGTATTAGTCTTATGCCGCGGGCATTGCTATGCTGCGGCCAGCATAATTTCTTGCCATCAATAGTAAGCTTTAAAAACCAGCAATCGGATTTTTTTGAAGAGCACTCTTGAATAGCTCCTAAAAAGAATGCCAGTAAATGGTCTAAGCATCTTGAAGAACGTAAATGGAAAATTGTTGAGAGCCGTCTACAGTGCAGTTAAAACAAGCGCGGATTGAGAATAAGCGTTCCTATCACAAAAAGCCTGCCAGCATTGCGTTTCAGCGGCTCAAAAAAGCTTCTTATAATAACACATGAAATGATTGTTGAATAAAAATAAAGAATAATGCAGGTACTTACACATATAGAAGTTTGACTATTAAAGACATCCAGCACTTTTCTTTGTTCCAGTTGTTGTTACAAGGCCTGGATTGATTGCTTTAGTCATAAAATAAAAAATTTCGTTGGCTCTAACCGTTAGAAAAAGCATACTGTTTGCATTGATACAATTAAACGTGCAGCGGTAAATGCTCAATATTACACTTCCAGCAAGAGATGCAGGCCAACTAACGATAAAGCCAACAACGCCGTGGCTGTTTCACCAGCGCTGGCAAAACGTTATATTTTTCCATTGGAAGGCTGACGCCGACGGTTTAGAAAAGTATATACCCCCCGATGCTGAACCTGATTTTTTTGACAACTCAGCATGGTTATCACTGGTATTGTTTGCTGTTAAAAATAATCACCTGAGAAAGATGTCTTCGCTGCGCATACCTCCCGATTTTTATGAGATTAATCTTCGTACATACATAACATGCAAAGGCGTACCGGGAATTTGTTTCCTGGATATGAAAGCAAGCTCTCTGCTTGCCGTGCTCATGAACAGGTTTTTAAGGCTGCCATCTAAAACAGGCAGCTTCAGCCGCATTCAAAAACAAGGAACAGAAGACACATTTTATCATTTGGGCGATCTGAATTATATCAATACAAAATATAAAACAGGAAGGCCGCTTGTGAAAACCGAAAAAGATATATGGCTCACGGAAAGGCATGTAGCATTCCAATACCTGAACGGAAATACATTTGCGTATTCCATACAACACAAGCCCCTGCATTTACACAAGATGGATATAAACAGCGTGGATGTGTACTGGCGTTTTAAGGCATTGCATTTAACTAACCTGGATATTGATTGCATGCATTTTGCGCCTGCGGCAGACGTTCATCTTTGGTATCCGAAACGATTTAACTGATAAGACTAAAATTGAACAATAATCTGGCATTGTTTTTTAATAAGTGCTTTTAAACAACGCCCATGAAGCCGATCACTGTAGTTATAGAAACACCTAAGGACTCTGCTCAGAAATATGATTTTGACCCTAAGTTTAAAGGATACTGCCTGAGTAAAGTATTGCCTGCAGGAATGGTTTTTCCTTATGACTTTGGATTTATACCGCATACCAAAGCTGATGATGGCGACCCGATTGATGTAATTGTGTTTTCTGAATTTAAAAGCTTTCCCGGATGCATTATGCGATGCAGGGTGATTGGCGCCATCCGCGCAAATCAGCAGGATGGAAAAAAGATGATAGAAAATGATCGCTTTATTGCTGTACCAGAAGCTACACTGGTGTATAAAAACATTGGCTCTGTTGAAGATTTGCCCACGCAATTTATCGATGAGTTGCAGGAATTCTTTATCAACTATAACAACCTTGAAGGAAAAAAATTTGAACCCGTTGCCGTTTTAAATCAAAAACAGGCAACGCAGCTCTTAAAAAAATAATGCTTCTTAAATATTTCACAGCTGAGAGAACCCTCTGCTAATTGAATGCCTGCATCATTCAAACAATAATCATTTATGTTAGACGGGAATTCATAAATGCCGAAGGGATGGGCGGCCTGCCGTTCTCCGATACATGTAAACCTTTCTTCCCCCTGTCGCCGTGAGTACTTTTCTATTTTTTATAATACATACTGGTCGAGCATGAAAAAATGTAGTAATACCACATTTAGACGCATAAAACAAAGGCATCAAAAGACGCACCTGCACAATCCTTTCACAGAGCACTTCTTGTAAAAACAACAACATTGTGAAAAAAACGAGACATCCTTGCCATTATGTAGAACACCTCCTACAATTAACAATGCTCATCTTTACACATTCAGGTTCAAAGAAAGACTGGCACCATTTTAAACAAGTGTAATCTTACCTGTTAGCAAACACCGCCTGAAGAGTAGCAATCGTTTAAACATCTTTACGTGTAGCATTCACGACAGCTGTCTGCATTGTCTTTCTCAGGGAACTATAATGCTTACCAATTGCTGAAAAAGATGAAGAAACTGATTTGTTTAAAACCATTAAACAACCTATCGGGTTACTGAAGAATTCAATTTAACAATCAATGATAGACAACCTCACAAAGAAATAAAACTTAGCGATGAATAAAGCAATATTTATTGACAAAGACGGCACTTTGATCAAAGATGTTCCATACAATGTAAATCCGGAACTGATCTTTTTAAATGATAACGTAGTGGAAGCACTTGCTATTTTAAGAAGCAATGGCTACATGTTGATACTGGTAAGTAACCAGGATGGCATAGCACGCGGCTATTTTGATAAATACGACCTGATGAACGTAAGTTCCAGAATTATTGAACTACTTGCAGAAGAGGGCGTTTATCTTGATGCATATTATTACTGCCCGCATCATCCAGACGGATCAATACCTGAGCTTTCAGTGCCCTGCAATTGCAGGAAACCCGCTCCGGGCATGCTGCTTATGGCTGCGCGGGAACACGATCTGGACCTGTCGCAATCGTGGATGATCGGCGATATTTTAGACGATATGGAAGCCGGTAAACGCGCCGGGTGCAAAACCATTTTTTATAACAATGGCAATGAAACAGTTTGGGAGATGAACTCATTCAGAAAGCCGGATTATGTTATAGCAGACCTTATTGAAGCCGCGGAAATTATCTATGCAAAACAAGAAGAGAGCATTGATAATTTTTAAATTATGCAAATTTGGAATAGTTGATTCAACTTGTTAACATAACCTGTTATACCTGCTATGCCCCTTTGCCCGAGGCAGTTGAAATTTTTATGCATGCGCAACAATTGCCGGACGAAAGTTTAATTGAAAACAATACGAGCGTTGCATCTGCCTAAAACAGAATGAACCGGCAAGACCGGTCCATTCATATGAAGAAAGCAGGAACAGCAAATAATATTTTTAGTATCAACCTTAGTTTGCACCCAAATTGTGCCACAATTTTGTACGGCGCCATGTGCAGTCTTTAGCATCAAATTGTGTAATCTATCTACAACTAATATGTGGAGCGGTTTTAATTCACGCTGAATTCTTTTCCATTTTTTTATGGCAGAGAATTTGAGGCTTTTATTGTGACAGCGATTGGTAGTAACACTCTCTTCCCTGTGCCGCTTGATTGCGCTATAGCGTGTTGATTAATGTGCAATATTTTTAAAGAGCTCCTGTTTAATATTACTCAACACATCTCCGGTCAGGCGGCATTTTTATACTCTTCATAAGCTACAGCAGATAATTATAACGCACCGGATTTGCCCAAAAAAATCATGTCACTATAAACAAACATCCAAAAGCTCATCGGCTTTGGATGTTTTATCATATGTTCAGGCCTGTGTAAAAGCATCAAAATGTTTCAGGGAAAAAACAAGAGAAAACAGTGCCGGCATCCAGCTTACTTTCGGCCGAAATAAATCCTCCGTGTTGCTCCATAATTTTTCGGCAGATCGCTAACCCAATACCCGATCCTTTATATTTGGATTTATCATGGATGCGGTAAAACGGTTCAAATATTCTTTCTGCTTCTTCTTCAGGAAAGCCAATACCGTTATCTTCTACAGAAACCACCTGGTACCATGTATCCTGCAAAGCCAATGGCACATGTAAAGAAGCGCCGGGCCTGCGTTCAACTGTAACCTGCAGATGAAGTGTATGCCCCGGATAACGGAACTTAATCGCGTTATCAAACAATTGCGCGAACAGGATGGCAAGCAGTTGCGAAAAACCTGTGATGACAGGAAGCACGTCAGATTTTATCTCTGCGTTTATCTCACCCAATCTGTCCTGCATACCAGCCAAACCTGTTGAGATAATGTCATTCAAATCTACGGCAGCTGCTACATTACCAGTGGCATGTATGCCGGAGAACATCACAATATCATCTGTGAGCAATTTGAGTTTTTGTATCGCGCTCTGCGCCCTGCGTACATTGGCTTTGCCCGCATCGCTTAAATTTCTCGCATCCTTTGTAACAATAAATTCCAGGTTGGTATATAATGTCTGCAGCGTTTCTTTGTACTGGCTGGCTATAAGTGAATTAAATGTGTTCAACTCCGCGTGAAGCGATTCCAGCTTGCGGTTTTTAACCGTCAGGCTTTTATTCAGTTCGTAAATTTTATCCTCAGCTTTTCGCGCATCTGTTACATCCATCAGGGTGCCTACAAGCTTTTCCGTATTGTTTTGATTGATCAACTGCCCTACTGCGTGTATATACCTTATTTCACCTTCAGCAGTGAGTACACGGTATTCGTAATTGGATTTAAAACCTTCATCATTTGTGGGCCGTGCCACAATCTGCAACATAATACGGCCCCGGTCTTCGGGATGCAGCGCAGCCAGGAATTTTTCTATTGTGGGTTCGAAGGAGAAAGGCTCATAGCCCAACAACTTGAAGGTATTTTCCGCCCAGATCAATTGATTGGAAGTAAGGTCCCACTGCCAGTTCCCAATGCTGGCGATTCTTTCGGCCTGTCTGTCAATCTCCAGCTGAATCCTTATCTTTTCTTCTGCCTGTCTTTTCTCATGAATGTCTTGCGTAAAAGAAATCATCTGCGTAGGATTGCCATTGCTATCTCTTTTAAAAACCTTCGTCCTGGTATTAAACCATCGCAAACTGCTATCGCCCATCACAAGGCGAAAATCAAGATGCTTTACTTCGTGGTCCTGCATCTGGTTATTGTCGCGAAAATCAATAAAAGCCTGCAGGTCATCCTTGTATACGATCCTTATAAGCAAGTGCTCCAGGGGCATGCCATATAGCTCATCCATCTCAAGGCCAATCACATTTTTTACAGTGTGGTTGGAATAGATTAGCCGCTGTGAAACAATATCAGAGATGGAAATAAAATCCGGCGTTATTTTAGATATTTCTTCAATCAACCGTTTACTTTCCTGCAATTCTTCCTGCGCTTTCTTTCGTTCCGTAATCACTTCAGTTGTGGTAACAACCAGGTCGTTTAACTTTACTGCATTAATACTGAACCATTCGTCAATGTCGCCATCACTGTAATATTTCTCGGCGTTAACTGCTTTTCCTGTTATCATCACCTGCCTAAGCATTTCCAGCACGCCAGTGCTTTCAGAATTCGGAAAAACTTCACTGTATAACCTTCCTATCGGTTGTTTATTCAATGAAACGGCCAGCGCCGCATCGTTCATCATAATAATCTCAAAGTCGTTGATCTCATGCTGCTCATCGTATACGGCTTTATGCACAGTAATACAATGAGGGGAAGAATCAAACACCGTTTGTAAAAGGTTCTTGCTATGCTGCAATTCAATTTCCTTTTTATGCAGCTCATTTGCAGGATCCTCTTTTCGAAAAGAAGAATCAATTGATTGCACTGTAATGAATATTCCTTCTCCAACTTTGGTGATGGACAGCTTAAGTAATACGCCACTACTACTTTTCATGATTGTATCCAAAGGCATATGATTGCCCTGTACCTCCGCAACTTCTGCCGCAGCGCTGAAAAGTGGGCCGAAGCTGTGGCCAGAAAAAGAAATGGGAACGGAGTTTCCATCATTCGGTGAAAGCAGACGAAATGCTGCATCATTTTGGAACAACGTTTCAAAGCCTGTAACACGTTTATCAACGCCTGTTAACGGCTTTAGAAAAACTATTCCAACGGGTAGTGTATTAAGCAATCCCCTGAAAGCCCGATTCCCAAACACAGATTGCAAGCCTTCTGAATCAATAAAAGAAAAAAAATCAACATTCATAGTCCATTGTACACACAGGGTTTGCCACAATACATCACTCATTACAATTAATGTATCTGGTCGGTTAACTTATTTATATATGTAGGGAAAAACGAACCCAGCAAAACAACGCGTTTTGTTGATTAATCGGAAGGAGTGTATGTATTAGATTCTGCGTTAAGCGTGATGCCAAAAATAGAGAAACGCATTTGATAAAAAAAAAGTAGGTGAATTTTTTTATCAGGATGAAGCTGTTTTACAGCAGCACTTTGCAACTTTCAGCATGTTTCTTTCCGATCAGGGCTTAGCAAGTTACAACATACATTAAAAGCCAACGGATGCTAAAAAAATACCCGTTTAAACCACATTTTTTTTACATTTTCTTGTTTAATATAAAATAACTGAATAGATTTGTTATCACAGGCTGTAGCGCTCGCTTATCAGCTTTGATAATACATCACGATTACATTCCCAGCGTTGCCCATATACACTCGCAACAAACAATTTTCAACAGCAAACTTATTAAAGGTAACAACTCAAAAATGGGTCGCTTTTAACGACTGTGGGAATAAATCCATTGAAGGAAAAGCACCAAGGATAAAGTCAGACATTTAAATATTAAAACGAAAGCCGCTCCTTCATTGGACCGGCTTTTTTGTTTTAACATTTAAATCATCTTATGAAAAAACGTTTACTTATATCTGAACATAATATAAAACCTCACGGCCCAAAAGCCGCGGCAAAATCCGACACAACCGGAAATTCGGCGAATAGCGCGTGGAAATCTGCTACCCCATTAAAATATTCCAGCTGCGTACCCCAAAATGCTTTCGACAGTTCTTTTGATCCTGTTTGCGCGGATGAAATTTCTGCCCTCAAAAAAATACAAAAAATGAAAAATGTTCCACTAACCGTTCACGAAGATGCCTCGATTGTTAAAGAAACTAAACTGCAAAAATCCCCCGTGGATTGTTATAAAGATACCATCCGGCTACTAACGCTTGAACTGGCAGAGCAAAGAAAAATTGCGAAGGACTGCCAGGATATGCTGCAAAGAAAAAAAGACATTTTATGTGTAGCCAGCCATGAACTTAAAACGCCGGTAACCGCCATCCAGGGTTATGTGGACCTGCTACTATTGCAGCAAAAGGACCTGCAGGATGAATTTCTCCAAAGCTCATTAAAGACAATTAAACAACAGGTAAAAAACCTTACATCGTTAATTAACAGCCTGTTGGTCTCATCTGAAAAAAAATTAGATGATACGGCATTGGGTAACGATAGCGAGCCCATACAGGTAGACATGCTTTTGGCCGAAATTACAGGGTTCTTGCAGCCAACTATCAGGCAACGGATTATTCAGCATGGCCAGTGCATGGCCACCATACAGGCCAATAAATGCAGCTTGTACAGGGTTTTGTTGAACGTTTTATCCAACGCGGTTAAATACTCACCTGAAGCCGACAAAATAATTATTACAAGCGTAGAAACAACTTCAGCCATTATCATCGGCGTAACGGACTTTGGCATTGGCATAGCACCTGAACATCAAAAGAAAATATTTACAAAATTCTATCGCGTAAAAAGTACGCACAAACAGGACCCAAACTACCTGAACCTGGGTGTGGGGCTTTTTACAGCGGCAGAGATCCTGAAAAAGATGAATGGAAAAATATGGGTTGAAAGTGAATATGGAAAGGGCGCAACGTTTTACATAAGCATTCCCAAACAAGGGGAAAGCTTTCATTAAAACATGTACACAGGCTGCTTAATAAATTGCCTTGCATGTATATAGAACTCTCCTATCTGGACAAAAAGATACACGCCAATGTTATCTATAATTTCAGACAGATGACCCATATCATCCTCGTGAAATTTGATCATCTGCCCGATGGAATAGATAATGAGCTGTTTCTTTTGTATGAAAACAACAAGTGGAACGCTCCAAAAGAATTTAAAGAGTTCTATCCGGAAATGCTGGACCAGATCATGCAAAAGCTCAATAGCGTTTTTAATGAATTTATGCTCACGAAGCATTCAACGTAACACCCTTTAGCAATTCAACACCCCGTCCGTATAGTTAACTGGCTTTGCAAACATTGGTGATCTTTTTTTTAACTCAATACCTTTTTCAAACAATATGGAACGAGCAAATTCAAATATTTCAGAACATTATACGGACAATCTTTTTTTACCTAAGAACATTTCAATACAAAGTTTTATAGGCAACCTGCCAATTGCGATTTATGCCTGCAACCTTTCCGGGCAAATTATCTACTTTAACAAGGCTGCCGAAAAGCTCTGGGGACGCAAACCTGAAATTGGCGAAGACATGTGGTCCGGCGCACCAAAATTATTTCAACCAAACGGCGAACCGCTATCACTAGAAAAATGGCCGATGGCTGTTGCCGTTCAACAAAACATTTATCACGAGGAGGCGGAAGTAATCATTGAACAGCCCGATGGCACCAGGCTTAATGTGCTTGAGCATACTATGCCCGTGTTTGACAACAACGGCAAACTGTTGTGTATATTCAACACGCTGCTTGACATTACCGAACAAAAGAAAGGTGAAACAAAACAGGCAATGCTTGCTGCGATTGTAGAATCATCAGACGATGCGATTGTAAGCAAATCACTTAACGGCATTATCACCAGCTGGAATTTTGGCGCAAAAAAAATGTTCGGTTATGAAGAACGGGAAATGATAGGCAAATCTATCACCACCATTATTCCGGAAGATTACCGCATGGATGAACTGATGATCCTGAACAAGATAAGAAACAACGAGCGTATCGAGCATTTTGAAACCTACCGCATGACAAAAACCGGCTCTCTCATACCCGTTTCCCTTACTATTTCACCCATCATAGATAAAAAAGGAAACATTATAGGCGCTTCAAAAATAGCGAGGAACATCAGCAGGCAAAAAGAAGTTGAAAAAACACTTCAGCACCATGCAGAAAACCTTGAAATAATGAACAGCGTGGGAAAGCTCATTTCTCAAACGCTGGATATTGACGTAATACTGCAGAATGTAACAGACGCTACTACGCGCCTTACCGGCGCAGCTTTTGGCGCCTTCTTTTATAACATGCTAAATGATAAGAACGAGGCTTATACTTTATGCAAACTAAGCGGCGCGCAAAAAGAAGCATTCGAAAATTTTGGGCTGCCAGGCAACAACACCGTTTTCTGCAACACTTTTAATGATAGCAAAATTGTGAGGTCTGACAACATCAGCAAGGATGAACGTTATAGCAAAAGCATGTTATTCAAAAGCGTGCAGGATGGGCATTTAAATGTTGTAAGTTACCTGGCCGTTCCCGTAACATCAAAAACAGGAAAGGTAATTGGCGGGCTGTTTTATGGCCACCCTCAGCCCGGCAGGTTTACTAAGGAACATGAAGAACTTGTTGCTGCCGTTGCATTGCATGCGGCGATTGCGCTGGACAATGCGAAGTTATATGAAGAAGTAACAAGGCTTAGTGATAAAAAAGATGAATTTATCAGCCTCGCCAGCCATGAGCTGAAAACGCCCATTACAAGCCTCAGCGGCTTTCTGCAATTGATTGAAGAATCGCTTGATGATGACGATGAAAATAAAAAGTTCATGAAAATTGCGCTGGCACAGGTGAAGAAGCTTTCAGATTTAATTTCTGATTTGCTTGATGTTTCTAAAGTTAAAGCAGGCAAACTACCCCTATCATTTACGCGTTTTGATCTTGTGCAACTCGCTAAAGAAGTACGCACGCAATTTCAATACTCAGTGAAATCTCACTTAATACAGCTGGAATGCAGGCAGGAACAGCTGATGATATACGGCGACAAACAACGCATAGAACAGGTGATTATTAACCTGCTCGGAAATGCGGTTAAGTATTCACCAGGCGCCACCAGCATCAGGGTATTGGTATCAGGGAACGATGCAACAGCTTCTTTATCCGTACAGGATTTTGGCATTGGCATAGCACCGGATTTACAGCAGCAGGTTTTCTCCCGCTTCTTCAGGATTGAAGATGAAGCCAGCAAACCCGGGCTTGGTATTGGGCTGTACATTAGTAAAGAAATCATACAGCGCCATAATGGGCGCTTATGGGTAAGCAGTATTCCGGCAGTAGGATCAATTTTCGGATTTGAAATCCCGGCAAAATAATTTCAATGAAAGTGTAGTAAGTATAATTTGCAAAGCGATCTGCTATTCGGCAACATCATTAATTACACTCAGGCAGCAATGAAAGGTAGCGCCCTTTCCCGGCTCACTTTCCACTTCAATAAAACCGCCGTGCGCCTCAACAATCTTGCGGCTGATGGTAAGGCCGATGCCCGAGCCGGGATATTGTTTGCGTGGATGTAATTTTTCAAACATGATGAAGATTTTGTCGGCATCCTCCTGGGCCAGCCCAATACCATTATCTTTCACTGTTATGCACAAATACTCCTTTTGAGCCGAGGCATCGATTTCTTGATCCGCATGCCGTTTAACAATGGCTGCGGAAATAGTTATCTCGGGAATATTCCCTTCCGGCTGGAATTTCAGCGCATTGTCTACCATGTTGTACATCAGGTATTGCAACATTTGCCGGGAACCATACATAACGGGCAGGTCGCGCATTTCTATAACAGCTCGGCTGGATGCTATTTTCTGCCGCAGCGAATCCAGTACGCGTTGCAATACATCTTTCAGGTCAAACCGCTCCAACTCGTTACCTATTGTATTTGCCGCAGAGAAGGCGAGTATATCATCCAGCAAAAGATTCATCCTGCTAATGGAAGCCTGCATACGGCGCAAGCCGGCTTTGCCATGACTTGTTAGATTAGGCCCTTCGCTGCGGGCCAACAGCTCAAGTGATGTATATAATTTTTTTACCGGCTCCTTTAAATCACTACCGGTTATTGAAGTAAATGTTGCAAGCTCTGCTGTTGTTTTTTCCAGCTGCTGATATTGTTTTTTCAGCATTTCATTCAGCTTATGCAATTGCTTTTCTGCTTTTACTCTGTGCGCCACATCGTGCATAATGTTCATTACACCAATTCTTACACCTTCTTCATCATCCAGCGGAATAAAATGATTTTCGTAATATGAGCGGTTAAATTTTCCTTCGGCGGCAGTTATAAACGATTTCATTCCCTTCATGGCAAGCAGAAATCCATTCATCATTTCCTCATCATGTTCTAATTGCGGAAAAACGTTCAGCAAGTGCTTACCAAGAACATCATTGCCAGATATGCCGGAAACCAGTTCAGATGTTTTATTCCATGCTATTATTCTCCATTCCGTATCAATAGCCATCAGCCTGTCTATGCTGGCATCATTCATCATTTCAGCAATGTTCGAGCTGACTTTTTCCATTTTATTTAGCATATCTTTTCCAGTTTAAAACACAGTAAATATAACATGCTTTAACCTCTATGGCATTAGTTCAAAATATAAAATTGATGGATATTGGGGTAAGTTGTGGAATAAGCAACCGCACAGATCATTCATGCTGACCATCACCAAATTCAGACAAACACAAAGGTAAAATGTTTGCGCATTTCTGTTTTATTTCCTGATAAAAAACATCGGGCAAAAATGCTGCTTATTCAGGGAATCAAAACGGGCATCAACTATATGCACAAATGCACCTCAACACAGTAAATATTATCCGGCATCAGCTATGTTGTAACAGTATTAACAGGGTTTATAACCAGCAGCATCCTCAATTAAATAGTCAGGAGCTGTTCAGGCGGCGGATATGCTGATAAATTACAGGGCTCAGCTGTTTGTCTTTTTTTCCCGGCCCATCTGTACCCGTCGTCTTTTCGCTTTCAGAAAAAGAATTATTACACTCCTTGCCCAATAGTGTATCCAGCCTATGGTTCATGATGCGGACATGCATCTCTGCTCCGTGCGCAGTTTCGCGCCTGCGCAGAATGGCAAAATATTCTTTGCCCTGAAATTCAAATGAAAAACTTCTCACATCACTCATACAACACTTTTAAATGGATGGCAGAATTAATATTTACCATCTTTCAACTAAAATGCCAAAGGCGGAACTTTTGTTTATGTAAAAGCGCTATAGTAAATTCAGCCACATAACTTAAAGACACTCATTGCCTTTCTTTTTTGTTCATTTTCAAGGGGAAGTTACTGTGTAAGTTTTCCTCAGTGATGAGGGAATAATATGCTCAATTACGGTTGTGTTTCTTCGCGCTAAGGATGGAAATTGCTCTGGCATGATATTTTGATATTATTAATTAGAAAAACGGTGATTCCTTACAACCAAAATTCATTTCGAAAGAGATGAGATAAGTTAAAAGGATAAGCGTTCAAGGGCTGTACAGCACACTTTGTTGTACAGCTTTTTTTTGCAGCAAAACTGAATTTTTGGGCTTGTTAGTCCGTCCCTAAACCGTAACTTACGATTGTATCACTTTATCACCAACCTTGCTATCGTAAACGCTACCATGAAAAATATAGCTTTTATAACGCTGATATTATTTGGGTTTGCAGCCTGTAATGGCACTCAAAAAAAAGGCAGCTCAAATGCTGCAGAAAATAGCACTAACGACGATACATTACAAGGAAAATCTACCGACTCTTTAACCGGCACATCTTCACGAATAAACAAAACCGCTGCGCTGGTAAAATCAGCACTTATCGAACTATACAAAGATGACCTGGCCAAAAACCTGATTGACACAGCGAGCAGAAAATTTGTCTTTTCTGAACAGGACCTGAATGGCGATGGCTCCAATGAGATATTTGTCGGAACAACAGGCCCTTACTTCTGCGGCTCCGGCGGATGTACGGTATTGTTGCTGGATGCCAATGGCCTTTTAATTAACCGGTTTACGGTTGTTGGTTACCCCTTGTTTGTGGACAGCGAAAAAAGCAATGGCTGGTACGATTTGGTAGTGCCCAGCGGCAACAAAAAACGGTTGCTGAAATTTGATGGAAAGAAATATCCGTCCAACCCGTCGGTGCAGCCCGTTTATTCCAAAACGGTCAATGATCAGTTACCCCGTGCGCTTGATATGGATAATGAGCAAAACAGGTGGTTTACCTTTTAAATCAGGAAACGAACGCAGTTATTTTGACAGATTGAAATACAACCTTTAAAACCACCTTTTTAAAAGCCTGAATGGTTGCCAATCAGCCTATATTTGCAGGAGTAATGATATTGAACGACGGGCTTGCGGAGTAGCATTACATGACGTGAAAAAATTGGCAGATAATGCTCGTAACTAAATGAGCTTTGAACATTATGAAATTGTCTAATCATTCTAACGAAGGAAGCGAACCGGGAAATAACCAACCGGACAAAAATGGTTTTCTGATAGCAGGCATCGGCGCTTCTGCAGGCGGCATTCTTGCGTTAAAAACTTTTTTTGCAAGCGTTCCCGCAGATTCTGGCATTGCCTACGTTGTTATATTGCATTTATCGCCTGATCATGACAGCAAACTGGCTGAAGTGTTGCAACAAACAGCTAAAATCCCCGTATCGCAGGTAACCGAAAAAACGGTTGTTCAGCCGGATAGGGTTTATGTTGTTCCGCCCAATCAGCACCTCTCCATGAAAGATGGCTATATTACTGTTAGCCAGAACATGCAGGTTGCCGACCGCAGGGCTCCTATTGATATATTTTTCAGGACCCTGGCAGAATCGCACAATGCCAATGCCGTGTGTGTTATTTTATCAGGCACAGGTGCAAATGGCTCCATGGGGTTAAAGCATATCAAAGAAAAAGGCGGGGCAGCTTTTGTTCAAAACCCCAGGGAAGCGGAATTTAATGAAATGCCGCGCAACGCCATATCTACCGATATGGTTGATGCTATTTTGCCGGTAGCAGAAATCCCCGAGAAGATTATCGCCTATAAAAAAAATATAGGCACGGTTCATATATCCATTGATGCAGGCAAGCGGCCCGAGGACCAGCAAAACGCCCTAAAAGAAATTTTTACGCAGTTAAGAGTAAAAACGGGGCATGATTTCAGCAACTACAAAAGGCCCACGCTTATCAGGAGGATTGAGCGCCGTATAACGGTAAGAAACCTGCCGGACCTGCAATCATACGCCACATACATTCAGCAGCATCCGGAAGAGACAACCGCTTTATTAAAAGATTTGCTCATTTCCGTGACCAACTTTTTCCGCGATAAGAAAGCGTTTGAGGCCATTCAAACCGAAGTACTTCCACCCATTATTCAACAAAAAGGTGCCGAAGAACAGGTACGCATTTGGGTTGCAGGATGTGCCACTGGCGAAGAAGCTTATACAATGGCGATTATGTGCGCCGAACAAACGCTGAATGTTATTGACGCGCCCAAAATTCAGATTTTTGCAACAGATATAGATGAAGATGCTATTGCGCATGCACGTGAAGGGTTTTATACCATTAACGATGCTGCGGACGTATCAACAGAAAGGTTGCGCCGTTTCTTTAACAAGGAAGGCGAAGGCTATCGTGTAAGAAGGGAGATTAGGGAAATGGTGCTTTTTGCCAACCATAACTTTATTAAAGACCCTCCATTCTCACACCTGGATCTTGTAACCTGCCGCAATGTGCTTATTTACCTGAACCGTTCTGCCCAGGAGCGGGTGATGGAAACTTTCCACTTTGCGCTGAATCCTGAAGGATACCTGTTCCTGGGAACCTCTGAGTCGGCAGATGGCATGAATAACCTCTACTCTATTTACAGCAGGGAGCACCACATATTCAAAA
This sequence comes from Bacteroidota bacterium, assembly GCA_048498555.1. Classification (GTDB taxonomy): domain Bacteria; phylum Bacteroidota; class Bacteroidia; order Chitinophagales; family Chitinophagaceae; genus Danxiaibacter. Next base: position 35,269 of record JBEHXT010000023.1, on the reverse strand, counting down.
GCAGGCAGGTAAGCATGAGGGCCTATCCCGTGCCAGATTCAGTACCGGCACTGCGCATAGAACAGTCCCACGCGCTTGAAAGCGTTAAGGAAAAAAATCACCGTACACTTGAACGCATTACCTATGGGGACCTGCACCTCAGATTGCTGGAACAATACGCGCCACCATCTGTAATCATTAACGAAGAATATGATATTGTTCACCTGTCAGATAGAATGTCACCCTATCTGCAGCTGGGAGGTGGAGAGCTTTCTCAAAATCTCCTGAAATTAGTAAGGCAGGAGCTGCGGCTGGAACTACGCTCAGCGCTTTACCAGGCTGTACAACAAAGAACAGCAGTTGACGCTAAAGGCCTTCGCGTAAGAATTGAGAACCGCATAGAAACGGTTAACCTGCACGTTAGGCCCGTATTGCGTGAAAAAGATATTGCCCAGGGCTTCATACTTGTAATATTTGAAAAAACAGAAGAAGAAGCTGATGACAAGGAAATTGTAATATCGTCAGAACTGGCGGTATCACAGCATTTGGAAGAAGAACTGATGCGTTTGAAATCACAGCTTCGCAGCTCCAATGAGCAGCATGAGTTCCAGGCCGAAGAGTTGAAAGCTTCCAATGAAGAGCTGCAGGCAATGAATGAAGAGTTGCGCTCCGCTGCGGAAGAACTGGAAACAAGCAAGGAAGAGTTGCAGTCCATGAATGAAGAATTAAGGACAGTTAACCAGGAGCTGAAAGTAAAAATTGAAGAAACAAGCTTTACCAGCAACAACCTTCAAAACCTGATTAACTCTGCCAATATCGGAACAATTTTTCTTGACAGAAGCTTACGTATCGCGTTGTTTACACCAGCTATACGCGAGATCTTCAACCTTATTCCTGCTGACTTTGGCAGGCCGCTTTCTGACATTACGCATAAGCTGGAATACAACTACCTGCTGGATGATGCAGACACTGTGCTGGATAAACTGAATACCATTGAAAGAGAAGTTACCACTACCGATGGCAGGGATTACATTATGCGCGTGCTACCCTATCGCACAACAGAAGACCAGATCAACGGTGTGGTAATAACATTCATAGACATACATACCCGCAAACAGGCAGAGGAAGCGCTACGCCAGTCAGAAAGAAAATACAGGACACTTTTTAATTCCATAGATGAAGCATTTAGCACAGTGGAGGTAATTTTTAACGAAGAGCAACAACCTGTTGATTACCGTTTTATTGTTGTAAACCCGGCGTTTGAAAGACAGACCGGCATCAGCAATGCAGTGGGAAAAAGAATGCGTGAGATTGCTCCATTGCACGAAAATTATTGGTTTGAAATATTTGGCAAAGTTGCGATAACAGGCGAGCCCCAGCGGTTTGAAAATCATTCACGAGAACAGGGGCGCTACTATGATGTGAACGCATTCCGCATTGGAGAACCATCCGAACACCGCGTTGGTGTATTGTTTAATGATATTACGGAGCGGAAGCAGGCAGAAAAAGTGTTGCATGATAGTGCTGTCCGCCATTCATTCTTACTCAAGCTGAATGACGTGCTGCGCGATGTAAACGACGCTGATGAAGTGATGTCTAAATCTGTTATGCTATTGGGCGAACACCTTTTTGCTGATAATGTTGCTTACGCAGAAGTAAGCGAAAACAGTGAAGAACTCACTATTAAAAATGATTGGGTGGGTGATGACGGACTTCCAAGCATAGCCGGAAGATACAGGCTTGCAGCATTTGGCACACTCGGCAACAAATTCAGCGAGGGCCGTGCGATCGTTATTAGCAGGGACGGCCAGGACAAGCATTTGGCTGCAAATAAAGACCTTACAACCGGATTCAAAGCGCCACATCTTTCTGCCGGCGTTATTAAACCACTGAATAAAAATGGCAAGCTGGTCTCCATTCTTTTTGTTCATCAAAAAAATGCAAGAGACTGGACCGAGGAAGACATCAAAACCATTGAAGAGGTAGCGAACAGAACATGGCTCGCCATTGAAGGCGCAAAAGTAGAAACGGAACTAATAGAAAGTGAAGAACGCGTGCGCCTCGCAACTGATGTTGCAAAAATGTTCTCCTGGGAATATGATTTCAATACCAAAAACATTAAATATTCCGAAAATACATCCCGCATAACAGGTTTGCGTCCAAAGGAGAATTTTGATGAAAATATTAGTTTCATTCATCCGGATGATCAATCAATTTTACTCCGTCATATTGAATTAGCGATCGGGACCAATGGCAAATTTGATTTTGAGATCAGGCTTAAAGCCAGTGAAGTAAAGTTTGAATGGTACAGGATTTCCGGCGCGGTAATAAAGGGCGCTGGAAACAAACCAATCCGGGCCGTAGGCATTGCGCAAAACATTACAGAGCAAAAAGCATTGCAACAGCAAAAGGATGATTTTATTGGCATTGCCAGCCACGAATTAAAAACGCCTGTTACAAGTATTAAAACATATACGGAGATTTTGCAGGAATTGTTTGAAGTGGCCAATGACCAGGAAAAAGCCAGCCTGATGCACAAGCTGGATGAACAGGTAGACCGGCTTACCGAGTTAATCAAAGCGCTGGTTGATACCACCAAAATAGCAGAAGGCGAGCTGCCGCTATCCAAAGAAAAGCTTGACCTGAATAATGTGTTAACAGATGCGCTTGATGATCTCAAACCGATGTCTACCAAACACAACATCGAATTTAATCCGGGCAAAATAAAGCCTGTTGAAATAGATCATGAGAGAATCAACCAGGTGATTGGTAACCTTCTTACAAATGCCATCAAATTTTCACCGGAAGGTACCAAGATCATCCTCACAACAAAAGGTGACGAAAATGGCGTAACAGTGAGCATACGAGATCACGGTATTGGTATTGCGCCTGAATTACTAAATAGGGTATTTGAAAGGTTTTTCAGGGTAAATAATCCACAAATCAACACATTTCCCGGTATGGGCCTTGGCCTGTATATCTCGGCTGGCATTATTAGCAGGCATAATGGTACAATTCGTGTGGAAAGTAAAGTTGGGGACGGCTCAACTTTTTATTTCACAATACCTTATTAAAGCTTTTATCTCGCTATGAAACATATTGCTGTTGCGGAAGATAATCCCGGAATTCAACATGCACTGCAACTGTGCCTTGAACTTTCGGGATTCAGGGTATCACTGTATGGCAACGGTGAAAGCCTGATGAACGACGGCCTGGAACTGCCTGATTTATTTATTCTCGACAAACAACTCTCCGGCATGGATGGGCTGGATATATGCCGCCATTTAAAGCTTCATGTGACAACAAGGCATATACCGATAATTATGTTTTCAGCAGATCCGTACATTGAAAGGCTTGCCAGAAAAGCCGGTGCAGATGATTATCTTGAAAAGCCATTCAAAATTCAAAAGCTGCGTGAGCTGATCGCTAAATACACCGCTTAATTTTAACACAATCGTTTTCTTCAATATCTCGGCTGTCAAGTGGGCGCAACAGTTGCCAGTTGCATCACTACCATGTACTTACCTGAAACCTTTTTGCTTGATTTTCCGCAGATAAGCAGATCAATAAATAATTCAGCGTTCTATTGGCTGAGTTTTTGAGGTAGTTATATTATCTGCCAACGGCAGCATTTGCAATTGGTTTGAACTATCCCACTCTCCCAGGAACGGGTTACTCATTTTAATGTGCAACATACCATCCCGGCTTAAAACACATCCCGATTCAGCTACTTCTGAGATGGGTAAAACATTACGGATATGGCAAAAAAAAACATTATAGTTATTGGAGCATCGGCAGGAGGTTATGACGCGCTAATCAAATTGGTCTCGGGTTTGGATGAGGGTATTGATGCAGCTATTTTTATCGTCTGGCATATGTCGCCCGAAATCAAAGGATTTCTGCCAAAGTCCATCGGCAAGGCAACAACATTGTACACGGCTAACGCTACAGACAGGGAATCTATAATAATGGGGCGTATTTATGTGGCTCCAACAGACCGGCACCTTATCATCGAGCATGGCAGGGTCAGGGTTACAAAAGGGCCAAAGGAAAACAGGTTCAGGCCGGCTGTAGATCCCCTTTTCCGGTCTGCCGCATATGCTTACGGGCCCCGCGTAATCGGCATTGTATTATCCGGTGCATTGGATGATGGCACCGCCGGCCTTTGGGCCATTAAGCAACAGGGAGGAACAGCTATTGTGCAGGACCCCAGGGATGCGGAAGTAAAGTCGATGCCCGAAAATGCCTTAAAGCAGGTTGAAGTGGACTATTGTGTGCCGGTGTCTGAAATGCCTGATTTAATATATAAATTAACACAGGAGCCGGTGATAAATAACCATAGTGATCAAATGGTAGTACCCAATATTCAACACGAAGTACAAATTGCAATAGAGGATGAAGGAACTTATACTGAACCTAATCCGCTAGGTCAACTCACAAATCTTACCTGTCCTGAATGCAGCGGTGTGCTTTCTGCAATAGTGGAAAATGATCGTGTACGCTACCGGTGCCATACCGGCCACGCTTTTTCAGCAGACAGCCTTTTATATTCAATCGGGGATAGCATTGAACAAAGCTTATGGAATGTGGTTAGAAGCATTAAAGAAAGCATTTTTCTGCTTGATCATATTGGAGACCATTTTGCCGAAGCAAATAACCCGCGGTTAGCGGCACTTTATTTTAACAAAAGCAAAGAAGCTGCGAAACGCATTAAGTTTGTCCACGAGGCGCTCGCTACACATGAGCATCTTACCACTGAGTCTATTGAACACCAGCCGCAACAGTCAAAAGAGCAGCCGAAAGAGCCTACAGAACATAAGAGTAAATAGTGTGATTTGCGCAAGTTTTTTCCTCATAAACGTTGCACGCTTTTAGCGGAAGTAAAAATGCGTCATTGAGATCATTGCGCATAAGGACTGACTTGCGATGAAGCATCATCTTATAAAGTATTATGATCAGGTTTATATCAGGGAGACATCTCCTGCTGTCGAGGTTACAATGCGGCTGGAGGCTTGCGCGTGATTATGTACTTGCTTACAATGTTGTTGTGATTACTTTTTCTGATAAGCTATGATCGTCATCGACGACAGGAGACATCTTCCAAAGTTGATGGTGTATGCAAAACTAAACGACATCATATGCAAATCATCATTCAAAGCAACAACATATTTTTAGTCATTATCATACCGATCCAACAATTGCTGTACTGTTGTCATTGCCCTTTCACGCAAAGCAGCATTGCCATTTTCCATTTTGTGGAGCAGAAGGCGCGATTCATAAAGATATTGTTTGGCAAAGTCGCTCTCTGCATTAACAATATCAGTGCTGTTATCAAGAATGTCCGCATATTTAATCGTCTGTGCTGTGCCACTTGCTTCAGCCAATCGCTGCGCTTCCATTTCTTTTCTTTTGCGGCGGTTCCATTGAGGATAATCAGCTTTCACATATCTGTCCGTTAGTTCATCTACCAGCTGCAATATTTGTTGCACATCATCAGCATTTACAAACCTGATCAACTGAAGCGCCAGCTCTTCTCTCGTTACAGAAGTATCTTCCAGTACATCATGCAATAATGCTGAAGCCTGCACTACTAATGAACTATCATATGCTTTCAGCAAATCCCTCACCCTATGTAAATGTGCCGTATATGGTTCGTCTACAAACTTCCGTCGTTGACTGCCGTGAGCTTCCCGCGCTATTTCTTCAATTTCTTTAATGATGATTTCTGATGACATACGGAAACAAATGTTGAACGAAATGAAAAAATTCATTCAGCCGTTATCAAACATATTGAGATGCTACTTTTTCTTTGGCATTAACCTTTGCTGAACAACGGACTTGCGTTTAAGTAGCGAGAGAATAAAACGGTCCTGGTTTACCGGAATTCCTTTAGTATCGATCAGCTGCAGGGATTTTGCGAGCGACAGGCTAGCGCGTGCAAGGCCGCGATGTGCTTTTGTCCAGGCCTTTTGCTTTGCCATCTGTCCATCCCTGTAGTTCTTAATTACGTTATTGATTAGTTGCAGCTCTTTCTTATATGCTTTCATGCGGCGCAGCACAACCAACAGCCTGGCGATTATGCGCCTATCTGCCGGCCGTTGTTCGTACAAACGCTGATAATGGCCTGCAACCTCGTTTAACGCTGTCTCCTCTTCCATTTGACGCGCCTGTGCAAGCGTTTCTGATGTAATGGGTTGCTTTGCCATGATGTTATACCGGCAATGTGTATACCAAACTATTTGAGGCTAAAAGAAACAAAAAATGCTTTCATCAGAAAGCATCTTTTGCTCGCTCTAACAACCTTCAACAATAAACAAAAATTTGTCTTTCGCACCGGCGTGGCTAAATGATTTTTTCTTTATCACCATGCTTAGACTGGTCAGGATCTTTTTGATCATCTGACTCCTCCCATTCAATATCGTCAGCCTCATCCTCGGAAAGTTCGTTGTCTTCCAGGTCTTGTTCATCCAAAACCGGCGAATCATCATCTTCTGCTGCATCCCGCACATTGTCGGTATCCAGCTCTTCATCCGCGTTACCATTAACAACGGAGTTGTCTGTATTGAGATCGCTTTTTTTAGGGTTGCTCCCCTTTGGTGTGTTTGCAGGATTGTTTTTCATACTATTCATTTTCGGATTATAAAACGGTGGTTTACAGTTTGTCTTGCAGGTCGTGGCCATGCGTTTTAACCAGTTTGTTGTAAATACCCAACAACAGGAACGGAGCGGCCCATTGGCCTACAAAAAGCGCTGTATGACGCTTTTTAAGGCACTTAAGTGTGAATGAAATGCCCATTGCTGCCAATGCAGCAATCAGAAATGCAGCGGAGGGAATACCTGCTGTTTTATCTTCAATTTCCTTGGTTAAAGGCCCTTCCTCATATACAGGATGCTCTAACATAGATTACTGTTTAGATGAATGAACAATGGAAATGTTTGGTGGCTGTACCGGCCTATTCATAGTGAGCAAATGGCATTCCAGTAAAAAAGACTTGAGTCTACATAGCTGATAGCGTTTAAAAATTGCATTCCGGCCAGGGTGTTCCTGGACTAAAAACTCCCCGCGCATTGCTCACCTGTTTATTTACTCCCCAATTTGTGCATGAGAATAGTTCATACCATCCGTTTACTAACTGGACAGGCATGGCTGTATACATTCCGTTATTCGCATGGTGATTGTGCCGGGCACATAACGATTATTTTATGAGCATTGTTAAAGTAATGGAAGTAATCTCATCATCCAATACGGGATTTGACGACGCCATTAAAAACGCTGTAGCCGAAACATCCAAGACAGTACGCAACATCGACTTCTGTTTGGGTAAAAGATGGCAACACAACTTCTTACGGCGTTATCTGTTAAGTATCGTTTAGGGTTGAGCCCGAAACAAAGGGTGGCCAATAGCGATGGTTAATTGAGCGTGGAGAAATTACAAGGCATCCAGGTATTTCTGCATATGATCCAGGTCCGCATCAAGCGTTTGCAGCTGATCATCCAATAAGCGCCGCGTAAGCTCATCCAGCAGGTCGTTTTGCAAGGCAAATTCATAGGTATTCTTCAGGGTGGACTGTTCCGTTTCGCAAGACACAAGAAACGGCTGGCGGGGTGTTGTATCAAACTGGCGCTGTTCATTTTTCCAATGCTGGTAAACAGCACCGGGCTTGCCAATTGTAACACCATCCAGTCGACTTTTCCGCATCTCGAGTTCATACTGAAACAAGCGGCTTTCTTCCATCATATTCACCACGATTTTTTTCAGGTCGACATCAAGATCGCCGGATTGCTGCAGCAAATGGGAGTAGTTTGTTATGCGCGATTCATGGATCACGCTCAGATCGTGTAATAATTCAGGGATGTTTTGCCGTTGCTTCATACAATGAGATTTTGTATATATCAACAATTTTTTAGCCACTCTGCTTGGAAACAGATAATTGATAACGCTGATTTCAAAGAAAGGTTTAATAGTTTCAGCTCAGCCAGGATTATACGTCAAAAACAGACGCCTCTGAATGAACCCTAAGCTTATTGTCACGAGCCTGTTTTTTTCTTAATTAAGCGACTTCCAAAATCTTCTAAACAGCCTGTAGTGCCTTTAAAACAAAAAGCCCACAAGCCGACTGGCGTGTGAGCTTTTAAATGATGCAAAAATATTATTGTAATTAGCAACCGGTCATTGTTGATACACCGGTTATTTCTTTAATCCTACTTTTATTTCTTCTATTTACTTTTTCAAACTGTCCAACTCATCTTGCAGATTATTGATTGTGGCTTGTTTTTCACTACAGACACAATAATAATATCATCTCATTAAAAAATGACAGTTATGGAATCAAGTATCCCCGAGAGTTCCATATTGCTACATTGGTTCAAAAATCACAGTTTTTAATTTAAATAACTCAGTTCCCTGCTGCGTGGGATGAATCTTGATCGTATAAGTACCGGGTTTATCAATTGTGATAGTTGCAACAGGGTGTTTAATAAACATCAACGGCGCACTTGCATCATATTCAGATGTACGTAGCGTTCTGAAATAATAATCGTTGCCGTTTACATTCACAACCCCTTCCTGTTTGGCGCTTGATTGAGGGCATGCATATTCGAGTAATATTTTGTAATCGCCTTTTTCAACAATGCGCAGATTGAATGAAACGCTGTCTTGTGGTTGCTGCATATCTGTAATGCAGGTTGCGTGTTTCCAATCACCGAAATAATGGCTGAATGTTACACTTTTTGTTTTCGCATTGCCGGCCGTTTTTCCAAATACCGCATCTACATTACAGTAATCAAACTGCGGGGAAACCGTAACAGGTGCAGCAGCAGCATATGGTTGCCGGCCACCTAAATATTCTACCACAAATACATTGTCCGGGCTTTTTGCGTCCAGGCCTGCTAACGCAACATGCAGTCCCTTTTCGTCTTGTTTGTATGATAATACTTTCTTGTTTATTAAAGAGTATACCCTGCTAACCTTTGGCCCAAATGAAGGAACCAGCAACATATTATCGTGTGGAACATTCAATACATGCAGATACAATTTATCTTGTTTACCTGTTGTAACGCCCCATGGCTGGGCCGGTACAAAACCAAACGTAGTACCATAAATACTTTCGCCATTTTGTTTCAGCCAGACTCCGGTTTGCTTCAGAAACTTAACAGAATAGTAAGGCAGGTTTCCGGTGCCATCAGGGCCAACATTCAACATAAGGTTGCCTCCCTTGGACGCAACGTTTGCCAGCAGCTGAATAATCTCTTTGGATGATTTAAAATTCATGTCATGCTGAATGTAACCCCATGAATCATTATGGGTGTATATCGATTCCCATACATCATCAATAGGTACGGGAGGCACTTCAGAATCACCAAAGTCACGATAATCCCCAAGCCCCTGCCCTACGCGGCTGCTGAACAAACATTCCGGCTGCAGCTTATGTAAAGAATCCACCAGCTTTTGTGTCTGGTCTTTTGTGAGGCCACCAGGCATATCGAACCAAACCACACCCAGCTTTCCATAGTTGGTCATTAATTCTTTGAGCTGAGGAATCGACTTCTCATGATAATATTTCAGGTAATCTTTTTTTGATTCATCAAAATCCCAACTATTGCCTCCTCCATTGGGTTCGTGCCAATCGAGGAACTGTGAATAGTAAAATCCGAATGGCATGCCCTGCTTACGTGTGGCTTCAGCCAAAGCTTTCATCGGATCCTTCTTGTAAGGAGTTGCCTTCACTATATTGAAGTCGCTCACTTTAGAATCAAACATCGCAAACCCTTCATGGTGCTTGGCAGTGATCACCATATATTTGATGCCGGCATCTTTTGCGATACCAACCCATTCGTCTGCATTAAAATTTACAGGATTGAACCGGCCCGCAACTTTAGCATAGTCAGCCGCAGGTATTTTTCCCTGCGCCATAATCCACTCACCACTGCCATAGTAACGTTTGCCATCCCACGTGCCAGCCAGGTCAGCATACAATCCCCAATGCAGAAACAAACCAAATTTGGCGTCACGAAACCATTGCACCCTGGAATTTTGTTTGCTGGACGAAGCTGTTTTATCCCACATTTCATTCATCGCCTTTTGTGCGAAAGAGCTGTAGGATGATATTGCCAGTAAACTTATGAGTAGTTTTTTCATATTTTTTTCTTGCTGTGCAAAACCTAAAAAAATAATATTTTAACCAATGGCATCTTCGCAAAGAATTTCTTTGCAATTATATGCCAGCCACTTGCTTTGCGTTTGCAAGTATAAACGAACTAAAACACCGGAGCAAAAGTTGGCGAATATTTTATCATCCAGGTTATCAATTGCGCTTTAATTATGGAAAGATCCTATTGAAAAAGCTAAATACCGGAAGCACATTTTTGAATCAGAAATTTTTATCACAAAAAAAAGCATGCTAAACCCTTATTCTTTATCGAAAAGTGTTTCGCATGCTATTTCACAAAGAAGAAAGCTGCAATAAGCTAAATCTGTTATAACCAAAACCAACTGTCGCGGTTTTGCCGCAACGAGTGAAGAGTAGATAGAAAAATCAAAATATAATTTGAGACGCTTCGATTTTTTTCCCGATGATGTTAACCAGGTATAAATAATTTTCAGGCGCCTCATCTTCGTCCAGATCTTCATCTTCATCTTCATCATCATCAAAATCGTCGTCAGGCTCTTCATAGATACTATCCCACTGGCCATTTACATCTTTAAAAATAGTATCCTGGAATGTTCCGGAAGTGGTGATCAGGATAATGTGGTAATTGCCTGAGTGGGCCAACTGGTCAATTTCGCAGCCACCACCGAAACCATTTTCTTCTTCCTCTTCACAATACAATTCTTTCATGATGATACAATAAACCGGATCCCCGTCGAATTCAAACTCAACAGTCTGATAATTCTGGCTCCCGAGCTGATGTGTTTGCATTTTTTCTTTTCAAGATACAAAATCCATTTTGACTATAATGCATATTCTAAGGTTATTCATACTTACCCGGAAAATGCTTTGAAACGGTTGCCGATATCTTCATTTTACACATAATTTTTTTCAACGCCGGCTTCAATCTTTGCCTTCTAAAGCGGCTGTTTCCATTCTACAAAATATTTCCCTTACTTTTTTATCTATGGCATGAAATTTTGTATGCTTCTAAGTTTGTAATATTGCAGCATTATCTATCACATGAGAGCTTTTTTTTCGATTAAAATACAAACGGACAAGGAACAATTATCATTTAACGTAAGTGCAAGTCCGACCAAAGATTTCCAACAATATAATTTTAAAATAGAAGATCCGGCACCGGCAAACGGCAACTTTGCCAATGGCGCGTCTATATGTTATTTTCCGGCAAAGGATAGTTTTGAATGGGCTCCTAATAATAAATTGGATAAAATATTAACGGCTATCTCTGATGAAATCCGGCGCCAAAAATTGAGATGGCGGCAGCATATTTAAATTTCCGCCTTGATAAGACTAGAGATCTTTTGAAAAAATCATTGTTTGAATCCTGAAATATTAAATGCATTATACTTCTTGAAAATATTTTTAGAAGCATAGCGCCGTTCATATTTTCTCGTCGTAGGCTTCAATAAAGAACCGTGGAACCGAGTGCCGCCTATTCATCAATTTGCTATATATTGACGGTTTTGTGGCATGTTTTTTTCGTATGCTTCATGTAACGCATTCACCCTAATTTCAGGTAGGCGTCGGCACTTATGCGTTGTTTAAGCCTTGTTCATTTCAATTCGCAATAATCCTTTCTTATTCAGATCACTAAAAGCAACTGCATGCAGCTTTATCCATACGGCCGTGTGAGTTTTAACTGGTTTTCGCTAATCCCTACATTTGCCTTTTTATTGTATTAACTTACAGTACAAAGGAAATGGAATATGGAAGACGATCACAAAACAAATGAACGTATTTCGACAGATGACGCACTACGCCAAAAGGAAGAAGATAATCGTTTAAGGCTGGAAAAAGATGTAAAAGAAAGAACCACGGAATTATACGAAAGCAAAGAATTGTTACAGGCTACGATAGACAGTACGCTGGATATAATACAGGTATTTACACCGGTAAGGGACAAAGACAATAAAATAGTTGACTTCAGGTGGATTATGAACAACAAGCAGGGCGTTCGGCAAAATGGAGACGTAATTGGCCAAACACTGCTGTCAAAAAATCCGGGAGTTATTGATACAGGCATCTTTGAGAAGATGATACAGACGGTTGAAACAGGCATCCCCGTAGAACATGAACAGTTTTATGATTACGAACAGTTCAACGGCTGGTTTTACCAGGCACTTGTAAAATCGGGCGACGGGCTGGTAATGACGAGCCGTGATATCACACAACAAAAAAAAGCCGAAGCAGAAATTCTCCGCCTTAAAGATGAAGTGGCACAAAAAGCTACCGATAAATACTATTCCATTTTCAATTCTATTGATGAAGGCTTCTGCATTTACGAATTGGTGTATGACAACGGCAAGGCAGTTGACCTTCGCTGGGTGGAAGTTAACCCCGCTTATGAAAAGCAAACAGGATTAAAAGATACAGTAGGCAAACTGGCGAGCGATGTTATGCCCGGCACAGAAAATTATTGGCTAGAAGTCTATGACCAAGTTGCAAAAACGGGAGAAGCGGTTCATTTCGAAAGCTGGCACGAACCCACCGGCCGTTGGTACAATACATTTGCATCAAGGCTTGGAAAGGCTCCAGGCAACCAGGTGGCCGTGCTTTTTGCTGATGTTACCGAACGCAAGGGCCAGGAGCAGATAAAGGAATATTTATTAAAATTAAGTGACGCATTACGTTCTGTAAGCGATCCGGTAAACATACAAGAAACAGCTGCTGAAATATTGGGAAAATACCTGAAGGCAAGCCGTTCATTTTATTATGAAGTAGAAGCGCTCGATGGCAATGATATACATGTGATCAACAAGGATTTCTATCTGGATAACATTACCAGCCTTGCCGGGAGATATGCGCGGAAAAGGCCCGCTGAGGATCTTTTTGAGAATCTGTATCACGGAAAAACGCTTGTGGTAAATGACATAAATAAAATTGAACCTATTCTTTCCGAAGAACTCGAAGCGCACCTTGCACTGGGCATACAGTCATACATAACTGTTCCGTTTCTTAAAGATGGAAAATACGTAGCAGGCATGAATGTGCAAAGCTCTGTTGCGCGAACATGGACAAAGGCTGAAGTTCAAATTGCGGAAGAAACAGCTGAACGCACCCGGGCAGCGGTTGAAAAAGCCAGGGCAGAAGTAGCTTTGCAAAAAAGTGAAGAAAAATACCGGAAAGAAGCGGCCCATCTCCAGGCTACATTAAAGAGCATGAACGATGCCGTATACATAGGCGATGCTTTCGGAATTACGCTGGCCAATCAAGCAGCGTTAGATCAGCTGGGTTACAGCACATATGAAGAGCTTAATAAAAACATTGGCATACTTGCCAAAGAAATAGAAACAAGGGATGCAATATCGCAAGAAGTGATAACAGCCGGCCAACAGGCATTTGCACGCGCATTGCGTGGCGAACATGTAGTGCAAAATGTGCAGGTAAGGCATATTAAAAGTGGTGAAGAACGAATTGTGAGAAGTGCAGCCTCGCCTGTAATTGTAGACGAAAAAATAGTTGCTGCTGTAGCCATTAATACGGACGTTACCGAGCAATGGAAACTTGCTGAAGCTCTACGTGAAAATGAAGAGCGCCAATCGTTTCTGTTGAGTCTCAGCGACGTATTGCGGCCGCTGGTGGAAACGCATGAGATACAAAAAGCTGCCATGAAGCTGCTTGCTGAATATTTTGAGGTGATGCGGGCAACTTATTTCGAAGTTCAGGCAGACCAGGACACATTTGATCTTACTGCGCGTTACGAAAAGGATGCATTACCCATTCCCAACCAGATGCACCTTTCAGACTTTTCACCCGATTTGGCAAACGACTATCGCAGCGGACGAACACTGATGGTTACCGAGACGGAAAACGAGGCGCATAGTGAAGCATACCGCGCCATCGGTGTCCGTGCATGGCTTGCGGTACCGCTCGTTAAAAATGGTTGGCTCGTTGCTATTCTGGGTGTTCAGTCCAAAACGCCGCGTAGATGGACAGATACAGAAATTCAGTTGCTGGAAGATGTTGCCCAACGCACCTGGGCAGCCGTGGAAAGGGCCAAAGCTGAGAAGGCGTTGCGTGAAAGCGAAAGCCAGTTAAAACAGCTTTTGAAAATGCGCGACGAGTTTATAAGCATTGCCAGCCATGAGCTAAAAACACCGATCACCAGCATGAAGATATATGGCCAAATTGTACAGAAAAGGCTGGAGGAAATTGGTGATACTGACAATCGTGATTTGCTTTCAAAACTCAATACACAGGTAAACCGCCTTACGGCGCTGATCAATAGCCTGCTGGATACAACCAAAATATCGGAGGGGCAATTAAAGCTAAACCTGGAACAATTGGATATTAATGAGCTGTTGGTTGAAAGAATCAGCGAAATAAAAACAACAAGCAATCACCGGTTCGAGCTACAATTGGAGGATATGCCACAAGTTACCGCGGATCGCGAACGCATTGGGCAGGTGATCACGAACTTATTGTCCAACGCCATCAAATATTCCCCGAAAGAAACCACTATTTCAATTACCAGCATACCTGGCCCGGACGGCGTTGTTGTAACTATTAACGATGAGGGATATGGTATTCCGGAACAGGATATCGGAAGAATATTCGAAAAGTTCTTCCGCGTTACCGCTAACAACATGGATACTTTTCCAGGCATGGGGCTGGGCCTTTATATAACGACAGAGATTATCCACAAACATCATGGAACAGTTTCTGCTCATAGCGTTGAAGGCAAGGGTTCTACATTTTCATTTACGCTGCCTTACAAACAATAAAATGATCGTACAAGAAAAGCCATTCCGCCACTACACAAGGCTTCAGAAAATATTTTCCTGGTAAGGACGAATGTCTGTAATGCCGTGCCTATCCGCTGTTTTTTTTCTTTGAAATATTTAAAAATAAAATGCTGCTTTTTTATAGCACAACTATATTTTAAAAAATATCCACTCCCCTGTTTTGAAGATGTATTTCAGCAAATTAGCAATCTCCTTCGCTGAATGAAAAATCTGTTTTATTTATTGGCAACATGCGCCACACTTGCATAGTAGCCCGCATGAGGAAGCTTTTAAGCATGTCCCACAAAAAAATCTTCAATAATAAAAGACAAATTCATCTTTTATTATTTACATTTACCGGACAACCGCTGCCTATGTCAAAAAAGAATTTTATCGACTACCTGCTTAACCCCAAAAATTGGTGGGCTCCTCTTTTAATCATATTTGCTGTAAGCATTACGGGCGTGACGATGATAGGCGTGCATACTTATACCGAAGCACCTCCTATCGCTTCGTATGTTACTTCAAAAAAAGAAACCGTCTTTTCAAAGGATGAAGTGCTGAAAGGCCAGGCTCTATTTCAGAAATACGCTTTGATGGAATACGGAAGCATGTTCGGTGATGGAGCCAATCGCGGGCCCGATTTTACTGCCGAAGCATTGCATCTTGTATCAAACTATATGAATGATTACTATCAGTTAAAGCTGGCAACAAGCATGAATGATCCATTAATAAAAAAAGGCGTGGATGAACAGGTAAAAGCTGAAATAAAACAAAATGGCTACAATAAAGCAAACAATAGCGTGTTGCTTTCCGATGCGCAGGCTTATGCAGCAAACGAGTCAATAAAGTACTATACTCAAAAATTTACTAACCCTGCTTTTGGCGGCGCATTCAAGCCATCCGGTTATATCACCGGCAAGGATGAAATAAAGTCACTAACCGCATTCTTTTTCTGGGGAGCATGGGTATGCGGCGTTGAAAGGCCGGGCGAACATTATAGCTTTACGCATAACTGGCCATATGACCCTGCTGCAGGCAACACACCAAGCTCACCCATAATACTCTGGACGATTATTGGCTCGCTGGGCCTAATATTTGGCCTCGGCCTGGTGCTTTATTATCATGGTAAACTTGATAAGCTGGATGATCATATTTATACAAATAAAGCCCAGCCATTTATGTCTCGAATGGACATCCAAAAATTCCAACCAGACGCGGTACAAAGAGCCACTTACAAGTTTTTCTATATCGCTATCCTTCTTTTTGCTTTGCAGGTGCTGGCAGGCATATTAACTGTTCATGATTTTGTGGGCTTCGTAAACTTCTTTGGATGGAATATTTCTGAACCATTACCCATTACTGTAACAAGAAGCTGGCATGTTCAGCTGTCCATCTTGTGGATCTCTGCCTGCTGGATTGGTGGTTCATTTTTTATGATGTCGCTCGTCTCTCCCAAACAACCTCCGTCACAAGTAAAGCTGATCAACACTATTTTTTGGTTGTGTGTTGTAATGGTGGCCGGGTCAATGGCAGGCATATTACTGGGACCCAAAGGCATCATCGGCAAAAACTGGTATTGGTTTGGGCACCAGGGATGGGAATATGTGGAGCCGGGGAAAGTATGGCAGGGAGTATTAGGAATTGTATTTATTATTTGGGCTATCACCATCTATCGCGGTGTTAAACCAGTAATGAAACTGAAACAACCCTGGGCATTGCCGAACTGGCTGGTATATGCAACGTTTAGCATTATCTTGTTATTAATCTCCGGCTTCATCGCTACTCCAAAAACCAATTTTGTGATTGCAGATTTCTGGCGCTGGATGGTGGTGCACATGTGGGCAGAAGCATTCTTCGAAGTATTTACAACGGTATTAATCGGATACTTTATGGTTGTAATGGGTTTAGTGAGTAAGCAGTCAGCAACACGGGTTATTTATTTAGCAACGCTGTTATTTCTTGGTTCTGGTTTGCTCGGTATCTCGCACAATTTTTACTGGAACGCCAAACCCGTTTTTACTATGGCGCTTGGTTCCGTATTTTCAACGCTGCAGGTAGTACCATTGATATTGCTTACACTTGAAGCATGGCGCTTTAGCAAACTTCCCAGGATGCTTGAAGCAAATAACAAAGTGAATGGCGATTTGAGTAAACGGTTTGGTTTTTCGGAAGTGTTTTTATTCCTGGTAGCAGTTAACTTCTGGAATTTTTTTGGCGCGGGCGTATTGGGATTCATCATCAATCTTCCTATTGCCAATTACTATGAACACGGCACTTATTTAACCGTTAATCATGGGCACGCCGCACTGATGGGCGTGTATGGAAATCTTGCACTGGCAGCCGTTCTTTTTTGCTGCCAGCTCTTATTCAAAGCAGCTTCATGGCGGCCAAAACTTATCAAAACAGCATTCTGGTCAATTAACGCCGGCTTACTACTTATGGTGTTCCTGGATTTACTACCTGCGGGCATTTATCAATTTAAAACTGTAACGGACCAGGGTTTGTGGTTTGCACGCAGCAGTGCATTCATTGAGGGTGCAACATTTCAAACATTTACCTGGTTGCGGATAATTGGTGGTGCTTTGTTCACTGTTGGCGGAGTAATACCGTTAACCTGGTTTATTACATCAGGAAGCAGAAAATTGAAAGAAAAAAATATTTACGTTGCCGATCCGCAAATGATAGAAGAAGAAATAGCCTAGGCTCACTAAATCTTTATATATGTATACAATATCTTGTGAAACTCCGCTGATATATTCCTGCTCAGGCTGTTCAAGCGCCGCACAAATGGCCAATTGGCTGGCAGTAAAAATGGATAGAGAAGGAATGGCTGAAATGTCGTGCATCGCCGGTGTAGGTGGCAATGTAAAAAAACTTGTTCGCACAGCTTTATCCGGAAGAAAGATTATTGTTATTGATGGCTGCCCTTTAGCTTGTAGCAAGGCATGCCTTAACAATCATGGTATTTCTCCAGACATGCATATAGAACTGACTGCATTGGGTGTGCGTAAAAGGCAACACGAAGATTTTGATCCGATACAGGCAGATGAAATTTTCCATTTAATCAGAGAACAATTGGAAAAACAAGTTCCCGCGGAGATGATTGAAACAGTCGAAACAACACTAAATAAGCCAGATCTCAATTAAATCGTCACATAATGTATCAGGCGCCAGACTTATAAAAACATCTTTTACTGTGGACCTTATAACCATATGAGGCTAAAATGTAACTAATCCGTTTGCCGAGGCCGGTGATTAATTTGGGATCTATATCGCTTATAGCCGCCCAGTTACCATTGGCATATTCAACTGAAAAACACCTGCAGTCATTTAAAATCACGTTCCACCGGCCTGGCCACCGATAGACAGACCCTTCCGGATCGGGCCATATCCGGGCGACGTATAACGCGCGGGAGATCTTCATTTGAACTGTGTACACAACAAGGGCCATGTAAGTAAATTACAAAATTTACATGCCAACGGCACTAATTTTTTCAAAAAATTGCTGGTTAAACTTTGTGCTTTTACTCCTTTTCAAAGTAGTTAAGAATAATATTGCTATCAGAAGTTTCATAAATGACGCTTATTTCTAGCTAATGCCAATGGCGAACCGGTTTCAGCGATTGGCTTTTCCCAGGATATTACCGATCGCAAAAGAGAAGAACAGCAGCTGGAATATTTTTAAGGCTTTCTGATACCGTCCGGCCACTAACAGACCCAATTGAAATTCAGAAAACAGCAATGAACTTCGTAGGAGAATACCTGCAGTTTAGCCGCGTACAATATATCTCGCCCGAAAATGAAACATGCATCGTCAGTGATAATTACCTTTCTGAAGTTGTTCCCAAGATGGTTGGCAGGTACCCGGCGTCAAGTACTATTTCTGCACAAAGCACCGAAGGCAAGGGCTCCACTTTTTCATTCACGTTACCTTTAATAATAATCAACCATCCTGAAACATGTATATTTTTAACAGGGCTGTGAGACAATCGATACTTTTTCAAGGGTTTGAAAAACATTGAGTAACGATAAGATGTTATAGAAGCATACTATAAACATTTAAACTGCTTATATAGTGGATCTTCAATACCCCCAAAAAGCATATAACGGAACGGCATCCATACTCTGTGGCAAGAGATTTTTTCTTCGCGCTATTATTTCCGCAGCGAAACTCTTTTTAATGAGCGTGGTTTGTCTTTATTCTATCCCCGGCAAAGCACAGGATCTTGAACCCAGGATATATGCCAACCTGCCCAAAAGCATGAACGCGCTTGCATTTGTGTATGGGTATGCCAGTGGCAATGTAGTAACAGACCCCGCGTTGCCTATTGCTGATTTTAAAATAACAAGCCACAACCTGGGAGTTGGTTATGTACGCACATTTGGAATAGCCAATAAATTATCAAGAATACAGGTAACGCTGCCTTATACAGACATGGCGGGAAAGTTAAAAATAAATGGCCGTGATACAACCGGCGCCCGCAGCGGCTTTGGCGACATGCGCGTAAGGTTTGGTATAAACCTGTTGGGTTCCCCTGCTATGGACAAGAAAGATTTTCGCAGGTATCAGCAAAAAACGATTGTGGGCGTTAGCCTTGTTACATCTGTTCCCGTTGGGCTTTATTATAGTGATAAAAGAATCAATCTTGGAACGCATAGGTGGGCTTTTAAGCCTGAGGCCGGTATATCCAGGCGTTTCAAACGATTTTATGCGGAAGGATATGTAGGCGTTTGGCTATATACCAACAACAACAAATATCTTGTTGATAAAGTGCAGGAGCAAAAACCTGTCTTTAGTGTTCAGGGCCACGTTTGCTACTATTTTAAAAACCAGATGTGGATAGGCATTAACGGCAACTGGTTTAACGGCGGCCAAACTACTGTTAATAAAGTGGCTGCCGGCGACCTGAAAGATAACTGGCGCGTAGGCGCTATATGGGCCGTTCCATTTGCCAAATACCATTCAATAAAATTGCAGGCACATACCGGCGCCTTTACCGCCAGCGGCCTGGACTATAATATTGTTGCAATTAGTTACCAGTATGTATTTTTTTAAAGGAATGATACAACGTCGTGGCCATGAAAATTTACTACGCGTAAGTTCGCTTTCGCAGTTACTCTTCGCGTGCGCTTCAACAAGAATATAATTCGAAGTCCCACAATTGAACCGGACAAAAAATTATTTTTTTATCCATAGCCAGTAATGTCATACGCTTATTGCAATCAAACGTCATTTCTCTGCCAACTCCCTTTTTAACCCCGTCAATACCATAAATATTGGCCTCAAATTTCCCATCGCCATATTCCGAATCTTCGACAAAACCATTTGCAATTTATTGTTACTCCATCAACTATAAAATTGATTAATTATCTATTAAAATTTAATTATAATTTTAAAAAATTAATTTCTTTTTAACTTAAATTTTTTCTAACGATGGAAAAAAAACTTTTTGGCTGTTTGTTTTTCTTGCTCTTTCTAACAAACAACCTGTTTTCGCAGCAACGTCAAAAAATCATTACGGGTAAAGTAACGAATGCTGCAAAAGCTCCGCTTGATGGTGTTTCTGTCCAGGTAAAAGGCGGCCGTTTAGCCACAGAAACACGCAAAGGCGGTGCATTTAGTATTGAAGCATCCGAACAGGATACACTTGTTTTCAGCCATATCGGTTTTGCCAGCAAATCCGTACCAGTAAATAACAGTTCGATGATCGACGTTGTACTTGAAGAGGGCGTAAGTACACTGGAAGATGTTGTTGTAACCGTTGTAAACATTGGTTATGGCACACTGAACAAACGCGAAGTAAGCAGTGCGGTAACGCATCTTTCCTCCAGGGAATTACTTAATGTAGGCGGTAACGGAGCACTGATGTCTATTCAGGGTAAGGTGGCTGGCCTTTCAGTTACAAACACATCTACTGCAGATCCTAACTCAACGCCCAACATCCAGTTGCGTGGCGTTTCTTCAAGGGATGCGGGCCTTGGGCCATTGTATGTCATCAACGGCGTTCCCGGTGGCAATATTAATAACATCAACCAAAATGATATTGAATCCATAGACGTATTAAAAGGAGGTGCTGCATCCGCTATTTACGGAACTCGCGGCAGCAATGGTGTAATTGTCATTACGACAAAAAAAGGCACATCCGAACCCCATTTTATGTATGATGGCTATGTAGGATTGGATTATATAACCAACAAATTATCTGTTCTATCAAGAGATGAATTCCTGGCGCAAAAGAGAGGGAACGATGAAGGAGGAAATACAAACTGGCTGAAAGATGTGAGCCGCGATCCTGCATTCTCACAAAAACATACCATTCAATTTTCTGGCGGAACTGCTAAAACGAATTACCTGGTTTCCGGCGACTACAGAAAGGCGGATGGAATTGATCTTCGCGGTAACAAAGAAGAGTATGGAGCACGCTTAAGTATCAACCATACATCAGCTAATAATTTGTACTCTGCCAGTATAAATGTGGCGCCGCGTTACACAAAAGTAAACAACGCTTATTACGGAGGGTTCAATTATGCACTTACGCTTAACCCAACTATTTCTCCTTATGACAGCGCAGGAAGATATGCATATATCAACACGGGATTTTTTGCGAACAATCCAATCGAAGAAGCCAAAACAGTTACAGACCAGCAAGATGGAAAACTGTTGGATATAAATGGGATGTTTAAGCTCAACATCCTCAAAAATTTAAGCACAACGGTAACTATTGGACAGGTTGGTTCTTCGTACCGTACTTATCATTTCACGCCATCTACCAACACGAATATTCGAAAAGAGAATAACGGCACAGGAAGAGATTCTGCCGCGCAGTACTTAGCTGAGAACGATCAGAAAAGTTTTGAATGGATGGGCAACTATGGCCTTGACATCAACAAGCATTCGCTTAAATTGCTGGCAGGCTACTCCTACCAGGCGTTTATGTCTTCAGGTTTCTCCGCTTCCAACCAGGATTTTCCTTCTGATGCATTAACATACAATAATCTCGGTTCCGGTTTATGGAATCTTGAAGAGGGCCAGAACGGTGTAAATTCTTACAAAAGCAGCTCAACCCTGATCGCGTTCTTTGGAAGGCTGAACTACGATTTTAACAAGAAGTATTACCTATCTGCGAGCTTAAGGCGTGAAGGCTCCTCTAAATTCGGCCAGAATAACAAGTGGGGATACTTTCCTGCAGCATCAGTGGCCTGGAGGTTATCAGAAGAAAGCTTCCTTAAAAACAGCACATGGATTAATGATTTAAAACTGAGGGCTGACTATGGAGTAACAGGCAACCAGGATTTTGGCAACTATCTTTCTTTAGATACCTATAGTGGTTACGGCTATTATGTTTACAACGGTACCACCTACCAGGTTTGGGGACCGAGCCAAAACACCAACTATGATCTTCGTTGGGAGAAAGCCATCAACTTTAATATCGGCGTTGATTTCGATTTATTGAAAAATGTAATTTCCGGTAGCATCAACTATTACATACGTACAAATAAAGATCTGTTAGGATACTACAACGTTCCCAATCCGCCGAACGTACAAAACCAAACTTACGCAAATGTGGGTACTATGAAGAATTCCGGCCTTGAAATTCAATTGAATGCAAGCGTTGTCCGGAATAAAAATTTCTCCTACAATATTTCATTTGCGAGTGCTACCAACAACAACAAGTTTGTTTCCTTCTCCAACGACCTGTTTAAAGGACAAAGTTACCTTGACGTTGTAAGCATGCCTGCACCAGGTTCACCAGGTAATATTCAACGCCTTGAAGAGAACCGTCGTATAGGAAGCTTCTACATGCTTAAGTCTGCAGGTGTAGACAATACCGGAGCATTGTTGGTATATGACAAAGACAATAAGGTGATCACTGCCGACAAAGCGAATAATGACGACAGAAGATTTGTAGGAAACGGCCTTCCAAAATTTACGGCAAGCCTTGGCAACTACTTCAAGTACAAAAACTGGGACCTTGGTGTGTTTTTAAGAGGTACGTTTGGTTACCAGTTATTTAACACCTATGCATTCTATTTAGGCACCCCCGCAACGCAGAAAGGCGCCAACGTTCTCACAATGGCATATTCAGATGGTAAATATTCCAAGCTTACGAGCCCTTCCACTAACTCGGCTCTTTCCGACTATTTTCTTGAACCTGGAAACTTTGTGAAGATTGACAACGTTTCATTAGGATACACGCAGCCATTTAAGAACAAATACATCCGTTCATTGCGTTTGTATGCAACGGGTAGAAACATACATTCTTTCCAGAAATTTAAAGGTGGAGACCCTGATCTCGTACAGGTGAATGGCTTATATCCGGGTGTAAACAATTCGCTTTCTTACTATCCATCTACAGTGCAATTGCTTTTCGGACTTCAACTTAATTTCTAAAGCTTAATATTATTACAATGATCAAGAATAAATATATCGGTTATCTAGCCGCCGGCGCTATGTTATTGGCAGGTAGTAGTTGTACCAAATTAGATGAGAAGTTATACGACAGGATAACCTCGGAAAATTTCCTTCAGACGAAAGATGATGTCACGCGCGATTTTCTACGTGCGTTTGAGCACTCATACTGGAGCATACAAGGTGGTAGCACATTTATGTTGCAGGAGAATAGCACAGACGAATTAATGACATTGAACAGACAGGGTGACTGGTATGACGGCGCTCAGTATCAACGTGTGCACTATCACACATGGACGCCGAACGACGGTTATACAAATGATGCCTGGAATGCTTTATATCAGGGCATTAACCTGGCAACAAATTCATTGGAGGATCTTGAAGGAATAAGTGACCCTTCTAAATTTGAGATGAGCCAGGCTGACCTGGATGATATGATTGCTGAACTCAAAACTTTGAGGGCATGGCTGACTTTACGCGCATTTGATTTTTACAGGAACATTGTTATTGTAACAAAAGTAAAAGGTGAAACCGCAGGTAGCCCGCAATCTACGCCGCAAGAAACATTTGACTTTCTTGAACAGGAATTAAAAGATGCTATTCCTAAACTACCCACACGAGAAAGCCTTGGCGAACATGCGATTGGCCGGTGGACAAAAGGCGGTGCTGCTGCTTTATTAGTACGTTTATATCTAAATGCAAAGGTATACACAGGTACTGATAAGTTTGCTGAATGTGCGGCTGTATGCCAGGACATGATTGATGGCAAATATGGCTCTTACGGGCTTGAGAACAGATGGGACGCTCCGTTTGATTATACCAATGCACAATCTGCGGAAACAGTTTTCGGTTTTCCCGGAAGCTTTGGGTTAACACACTGGCAATACGATGGCGGCATGTATTTCTGGATGATGCCTTATCAGGCACCCGGTTATTACGGATTTACCGATTTTGGTCAGGCCAATCCCAAGTATGCTTTACAGCCAGGTAGGGATGTTGACAGCGTTGAATACAGCTTTGCACTTGGTAAGCCATTTGTAAAGTTTCAGAAATATGAAGATGATTTCCGTTTAAAGAAATATAAAAACCTGGGCAACAGCAAACGTGAAGGCATGTTTTTGTTTGGCTACCTGCCTTATATTAACAGCGATGGCAAAGCTGATACAGTGAGAGGAAACAAAGGCCCTTATCCGTTGTTTATACGCGACCAGGTGGGTATGTTCCTCGATGCAAAGCCAGGTACCGTTATTGCAGACAAAGAATCTGATATGAACCACGGTGATCATAACTCTGGCGTGTTCCCGATTAAGTATCCCTATTATCCAAGTAATGATCCGAATAAAATATCTTCAGCATATGCTGAAATAAGATTCGCGGAGATTTACTATTCATTGGCTGAATGTAAATACAGGCAGGGAGATAAAGCCGGTGCCGCAGCATTGTTAAATTTGGTGCGCACCAGGAACTATCCTGCTGGTTCTCCCAGTTTGTATAAAGCAGATGGCAGCCAGTTGAATGACCAGGAAATGCTGGATGAATGGGGACGAGAGTTTCTTGTTGAAGGAAGAAGAAGAACCGACCTGATTCGATGGGGCGTGTATAACACCGGAACATGGTGGGATAAAAAGGCAGATGCTGATGACCATACAGCGATCTTTCCAATTGGCCAGAATGTATTGAATACATCAACGCAATTGAAACAGAATCCAGGTTATTAGAATTATAAAGACAACCATTAATTTAAGAGGCTGTCTCTATGAACGAGACAGCCTTCTTATTACTTATCGTTCAGAAAATAATCTTTCAATTCCAAAAGAACAATCCCGCAATCGTAACTGTCGCCAGCTAAAGGAACACACAGAATGATTTGGAATAAACCACATTATTGAAACAAATTAACCTCACTATTTTTTTGGCTGAAAATCCGGATGGCCACACTGCCATAATACAAACGCGTACTGGTTGGCAAAGTTGGCAAACTTTACATTCTTATCTTCCGTAAAATGGCCGTTATCGTAATTGATTTGTAAGAGCACCGGTTTGCCGGATGTTGAAGCTTTTTGAACAGCTGCCGCGAATTTACCAGGCTGCCATGGTACTATGCGAGGATCGTTCCAACCTCCAACACAAATAACGGCTGGATACTTGGTCCCGTTCACAACGTGCTGCAATCCATCCATCTCGTACAAAGCTTGACACTCAATGCTATCTTTTACAGTGCCAAACTCCGGAATATTTACCGGGCCGTTTGCGCTAAATTCAAGGCGCATGGCGTTGGCGCAACCCACATCACAAATAGCAGCGGTAAAAAGGTCGGGGCGCACAGTAATACTCCTGCTTATTAAAATACCACCAGCACTTGTTCCCAACCCTCCAAGTTTTTGAGAAGAGGTATACCCTTTGTCGATAAGGTACTCCGCGCAGCTTATAAAATCTTTCCACGTATTTGGCTTAGTGGTTTTATAGCCGGCTTTATACCATTCTTCACCTTTCTCGCTTCCGCCACGCACATGAGGTATGGCATACACGGCTCCTCGTACCGGGAGTGAATTATTAATTATACTGAAATATGGCGTCGCACTGAATCCATATGCACCGTAACCATCCATCAAACAAACGTTGGAGCCGTCCATTTTTATCCCTTTTTTATGAACGATGGAAAGCGGAATCATTACCCCATCGTGGCCTTTTACCTGCACTTCCTCCACTACGAGATCCTGATATTGTTTTGGATAAACAACCGGCTTATTAAAACTGCCCGGTGTAAAAACATCTGTTTCGGCATTATAATCAAATTCAGTATATGGCTTGTTCCAGGAAGTAATACCAATAAGCACATTATCAGATTTTGTATCAAAACATGTTACGCTAACCACACCTGAAAATGGAAGCTTTACTGCACTGATTTTCTTTGTTGTAAAATTGTATTTCGACAAATAATTATTGATGCCATCGCTATAAGTAATAAACATATAGTTTTTGCAATAAGAAAGGCTTTCAATTGTTTTATCAACCTCTTCAGCAGCGATCGTGGTTGCATTGTTCCAATCCAGATGGTTAAGCTTAGTAGCAATCACTTTATAATTCTTCGCGTTGTTGTGAGTGATTGCATACACTTTATCATCTTTCAAAACAAAACTACGAACCAGCTTGTCGGCGGGCGTACACAAAACCTCCCAGTTTATTTTAGGCGCATTAAATTGTTCAATAGGCGCATAGTATAATTTAAATTCATTTTGCACACTGCCTTCCTGCGCAAAAACATACTTCGTTGCATCTTCAGACAAGAAGGCAAAAGGATACGCTGCAGAGTCTATATTCAGTGCAGGATAGCTACCATTACTGAAGAAGTCTATATCAGTACTAATGTCTGTATTTAAAGTGTGTAGTTTTGTTTTGGAGTTTAATCTTGACGTCGGGTCTTTATTATCAGCAGACTTTATCCATACATACATGAATGATTTGTTATCGAAAGACCAGCTTGCAAAGCCTGCGTTGGCAGGAATTGTATCTTTAAAGAATTCCTTCGTATCAACATCCAGCACTTTTATGATCGTAACCTCCGAGCCTTTTTCGGCATAGGCAATAGCTAATTTTTTTCCATCATAGCTCGGCGAGATGCTTTGTACAGAAAGCGTTTTACCGGGAATATGACTTTCTGGATCAAACAATAACTTTTCCTCCCCGTTCACGCCTTCGCGGTAATAAACCTTTCCAACATTTTCGCCGGGCATTGTTTTGCGGTAGAACAATCTTCCGCTTTCATAACTAAATCCATTAATCAGCGCAGGACGAAGCTTATCCATTGCTTTCCATTCTGCAATAAGCTCATCGCGGCCATTCAAGCTATTTAAAACTGAATCTGTATAAGAGGCTTGTTGCCTGAACCATGTTTGCACCTCCGGCGTTTGTATATATTCAAGCCAACGGTATGGATCATGATAGGTTACACCAAAATACGTATCGCTGCTGTCAACTGTTTTTGTTAAAGGATAATGATATTGGGCGAAAGCTGACAACGCCAGAATTTGAAACCCAAAAACCAGGATAGTTGTTTTCATAAGTTTTTAGTTTTGAAATATTGGTTGACTAGTTTTATCGCAATGCCCTGGAGAACCTCATATGCTAATACAGCGTTTCCTGGTTCTTCGGAAAGTATCACAGGATTCATTAGAAACTACAATGGCGAGATGATAAAAAGACGCATTGTCTTTAATGTTTTTATAGAGTTGCATAAAAAAAGTTTAGAGTGAAGGATTAAGAAAAATAATGTTTCAGATTCAGTTCTACAAGCTCTTTTAGTTTTTTTTAATAAACTTAAGTATAAATTTATTTTATCCGGGGCATATGCTCTGCAGGGCGATCAGCACAACTAACTCAACAGCGAGTTGCAAGAAATTTAACACGGCACACTAACATTTGATTCTCCAAAAAGCAACCTAGTATTAAACAACCATCTCAGATTTTGTAAAGGAAAATGAAATGACAGAAACTGATTAAAGACGAGAGTAAAACAGTGAACATATGATCATCTCATTGCCGCCGTAAACTGGCCGCGACTAAATTCATGAAAGGAAATTATCTGAAACACCAGCGCAGATACAAAGCCAGCGGACAGCATTATAATACAGCCGCTGGCGATTTAAAGTGCATATTCTTTTATAGTTCAGCTAAAGTGCTGATATGATTAGTTACGATAATCAGACACTTCTCTGAATAAAAATATTGAACTATCGCTGCATATTCTAAATGAAAATATGTACGAGATTTTACTTGAAACTAAAAACTATAAGGCTTGTATTTTTTATCTACGATGCTCCCTGCTATCGCAACAGCATAATATATCCTCTGTATTCGGACGTTTTACCATCCTGCGTAGTTACCCTTAATACATAAAAATAAGTACCACTATTCAAACCTTTTCCGTCCCACGTATTGTTGTATTTTTTGTTCTGATACACTACATTGTTCCACCTGTTGAATATAACAATATCCATAACTGATGCCGGATCTTTCAGATCAATTACTAACCGGTCATTGCGATTGTCTCCATTAGGTGTAATGACATTCGGAATAAAAAATGGAATATTTTTTTCATTACCCAGGTGCACTGGCGTAATCGATACATTGCTGATCGCGAAAGGAGCCAATGTATTGAACATATAGTCATTTGTGTTATACACACTCGTCAGGATCGGCCCGGCTGACCCAAGCTTTTGCCACTCACGCTTTACTATATCCCATTTTACCATGGTGGTGAACTGGCCATCTGTTACATTATTATATGGCAGTTGAACATTTACTGTATTTCCCGCGGTTGCATCGGTTGTAAGTGCATGATACCAGTCATCGTTCACGTTGCTAATGTTATCTGCTTTTATTGAAGCGGGATAACCATTACTGGCAGGGTTATAATCCTGGAATTGGCCATACACACTTCCGTTTTGCTGCGCCTTAACAATAAGGGGCCTGAAACGAAATACAGCGCCTGCAACATTGCCCAACGGAAACACATAATCTGTTCCATTGTTCATATTTCTTACAAGCCAGCCCGTATTTCTTACACTGGTATTTATATATCCCCCCTGATCATATTTGATAGCGGCTATATTATTAGATAGAATAGATGCTATGTTTCCGTTTACATCCAGTTCGCGGTCTGTAAGGTCTAATAGCTGATTAACTGCGATGTTTGAAAACTGCTGCTTTTTATCCGATCCCGCTAAAGTAAGATTGGGGAATCGCGTTCTGCCTCCATTAAAAGTTTGCAAAGCACCATTCAATAATACTATACCATTTGATAAATCAGCAAACACAGTGGTATCACGTGTTGCAGTATTATACCAGTTACCCCTTACTTCCATTGTTCCATTATGAATGATTTGTTGCAGCGAATCGCCTGCATAGGTAACATGGCCATCTACAAATACCAGTGCATTCTGGCCTGTTGAGAAAACTGTGTTTGTTATGTACAGCTGCGCATTTGCAGCAAGGCACAACAGTAAGCACAAAGCTGCTATTCCTGCTTTCGCATATCGGGATTTGTTCATTTTATTCTTCATTGCTTATTTAAACGTTGCGGTATGGCTAACAATGATGCCATTGCTTTAAAAGTATTTTTTCCTACTTGTATCTTATTAATATTCACATCAACCATACAACGCTATCAAAAACTACTAGTTATTATTAATCACTAATTCGCAATTAGAGTACCCATCATCACAGAAGTTGTACTATAACCGCTTTTAGCATATGTGCCAGCCAAAGTCCCGGACGCTCCATTTATTCTTACTATGTCTTTTGCTTGAACACCCAGGTTGTATGTTTGCCCTTTAACTACACCAAACTGGGCTATCATTACAGTGCTTTCAGCATTTAAAAGCTCTGTAGTTTTAGCAACAGGCGTGGCCGTAGCTTGTGCCTTTATAGCACCATCTACATTAAATATTAAACTTGTATTGGCCATTACGGGGTTAACACTTCCAGTAGCACTTCCGATCTCTGTATATATAACCATTTTTACAATCAGCGTTCCATTGCCCGGTGCTGTGTAGGAAATATTTGAGAGGCCGGGGATATCGGTATATGCAGCAGTTCCGACTGTGGCCTGCCCGGTACTTTCCAGGTAAAACTGAACGCTTGTCGCGCCCTTTACAGCTGCAATATCCGTCCATACAGGGGCCACACCGCTTCCCTTTGACGTGAGTAATTGTCCCGCTGTACCAGCATTTCCGGCAGTCGCAGCATCACCTCCCACTCTTAATGCTCCGTTCAATGTAACATCGCCTGTTACCTGTAGCTTGCTTGTTGGCGTTATGGTAGCAATTCCAATACTTCCCCCAGATGATGCACGCATTCTTTCTGTTCCTGCAGTTTTAATAACCATATCTTTTGCATCGGTGGTGCCGATAAAGTTAGTTCCGGGAATAGTAGACACATTACCCGTGATACTCCACGCTGTTGTGGTTGGAAGATCACTTATTGTTGCAATTTTTTTCCAGGTTGTCCCATCCCAATAATAATAACCTTGCCCACCCGTCAGGCTTGCATTTGTATTATACACCAACAAACTCGTAGCAGGATTAGCGCCCGAGATACTTGTTTTATCCGTAAGGCTTTGCAAAGCCACATTAGGTATTAACAACCCCTTGTTGCCTGCGCCTATGTCAAGCACGGCTGATTTATCCGGTGCATTTGAGTTCATCCCGGCCTGTGCAAAAACATTGCTTTGTATGGCCGCCAGGCAAACAATCAATGTTAGCTTTAATGTGCTTAAATACGTTTTCACCTTCTCAAATTTTTAATACTTAATTGGAAATTAATGTAGCTATCATTGTTGACGGAGATGAATATGTTCCGTTGGTAACCGTTCCAACATAAGCACCTACTGTTAAGTTATTGTCCCATATGTCTTGGGCCTGAACATTCAGATTATATGTTGTTCCCTTTGTAACAGCCATTTGGTAAAGTATGTTGGTACATTCCCCATTGTTAAAATTTGTAGATATACCCAGGGGTGTACTTACACCACGTGCTACTATCGAATTATTTACCAACAATTGCATTTGCGTGTTTGATAACAAAGTGAGCCCTGCCTGCCCAGCGCCCCCCGGCCCATTACCATCCAGTGCGGTGTACAGCACCAGTTCTATAATCAATGTTCCGTTTGCCGGAGCTATATACGAGTAATTTAATCCTGGCACGTCATTAAAGCTTAGGCTTCCCGCGGTAGATTTGCCACTGCTTGACACATTGAATTGTATACTTGACACACCTTTTGCAGTTTGCAGATCCTGCCATGATGGTGCTGCGCCGACACCATTTGAAATCAACACCTGGCCTGCATTTCCGGAATTACCTCCAGCCTTCAGATCACTGTTCAATGTCAGATCACCCGCAATATGCAGTACACTTGCAGGCGTCGCGGTTCCAATACCGATATTACCGCCTGCGGATATACGTATTTTTTCACTTCCATTGGTCTTCACTACCAGGTCCTTTGCATCAGTCGTACCTAGAAAATTGGTTCCCGGAGTTGTTCCGGTATTGCCGATAATATTCCAGGAAGCAGCCGCAACAGGAACATCTGCAGTTGTGGCCATTTTTTGCCACTGACTGCCATCCCAATAGTAATACCCCACACCTCCTGCCAGGCCTGAATTGGTATTATACACCCATAAACTTACAGCAGGATTAGCGCCAGATATTTTGGTTTTGTCAGTAAGGCTCGGCAATGCCACTTGTGGTAATAACAGGCCTTTGTTGCTGGCACTTAAATTGAGCGCTGCTGACTTGTCGGGAGAATTTGTCATCATGCCTATCTGGCCAAAAGCTTGGGTAACAGACAGCATAGCACTACTTACTAAAAGCAAGTACCCCACCTTTAAACAAAACGTTTTCATCATCATTTACTTTAATTGGTAATAAGGGTTCCCATCATTGTAGATTGTTGTGTATATCCGTTCCACAAAAAAGTTCCTACATAAGAACCACCGGATACACCGGAATTAAGTAGATCCCTTGCCTGAACATTCAGTGCATAAACCTGTCCCTGGACCACATTGAATTTGCAGAGGATTGTTGTACAATCAGGATTGGCTCCCACACTTACTCTTCCTACCGGAGTAGACATACCATAAGCCGTCGCTACGCCGTTTACATTGAATACCATTTGTGTGTTTGTAAATGCAGGATCCGTTGTACCAGAACCACCACCGCTTGCCGAATACAATGTTAACTGAACAATCAGTACGCCATCTGCAGGCGCTGTATAGGAATAACTAAGGCCTGGCACATTATTAAATGTTGTTGAGCCGGTTGTAGAATGTGATGTGCTTGTGCTTAACACAAAAAACTGAACGCTGGAAAGCCCTTTTACAGCAGACATATTTGCCCAAATGGGGGCGGAACTACTTCCGTTTGAAGTAAGCACCTGCCCTGTAGTTCCAGGATTGCCGGCAGTTGTGGCATTGCCACCTGCTTTCAACTCTTTTGAGACTGAAAGATCACCTGCCACATGGAGCAAACTCGCAGGAGTTGATGTTCCTATTCCCATGTTACCGCCGGAAGTGACGCGCATTTGTTCTGAGTTATTTGTTTTAACTACCAGGCCAGTATTGTCGGTGGTGCCCAAAAAGTTCGTTCCAGGCGTGGTACCAGCATTACCGGTAGTCTTCCAGGTATTTGCAGCAGAAGGCAGGTCAGCCAGTGTTACAATTCTTTTCCACGAAGAACCATCCCAATAGTAATAGCCAACACCTCCGGTTAATGCAGTATTTGTATTATATACCAGTAAGCTTGATGCTGGATTTTGAATTGTGAGATTATCAGTAAGATTTAATAAATTAATCCGTGGAATTAGTAAGCCTTTATTAGAAAGGCTACTCATATCCAGAATGGAACTTTTGTCGGGGCTATTTCCGTTCATCCCGACCTGTGCATAGGCTATTTTGCTACCCCAAAAAAGCAATAACAATATTCCTTTTAATCCGTTTTTCATTTGTAAACAGTTTAGAACTTTTAAGAGGCACACACGTAAAAACGTTCGCATCACCTTTAATTCCTGCTTATGCTCACTGTGCTTTTTCTATTTCAGGCAAAAGATGAATTGGAAACCTCCTCCTCACCTTTCACCTAATAGTCAACGAAACCCTAGAATCTTGAAATAGTTTGCCATTTATCACCACCTTCAGTGATAAGCTGATAAGTAAGCCTATTGCCTGCGATTATTTGCGAGTCGGTTTCATCGACAGTACCACCAGAGAAACCAATCGTTACCGTATTGTCTGAGGTGTCAACCCGCTTAATGGTAAATACTCTGCCACTAGCCACACCGGAAGGGATGGTAACTGTAATATTCCCACTTGCCGCATTGACGATTATTACATCATCATTAGCATTGTCAATGGCATAGTTGCTTGTAACCCTTTTAACACGCATATTATTTGCATACGCGGAGATGGTATTTGTTGCGCCCGGCCCTCGTGTTATAGTGATACCATTTCCTGCAATTGTGGCCGTATCGGCGGTCCATGTCGCCTGTCCACCAACCGTTCTTAATATCTGTTGATTAGTTGCACCAGGAGTTATATCCAACTGCATTGGAACAAGTGTTGCATTCGCTCCATTAGTAACCGTGATAGTACCATTGCTAGATGTTACCGCCGCACCAGCCGGCGCAGGAGCCGTACACCACGTTATATAGCCGGGCCCCATAGTAGTAAGCACCTGGCCAATAGTACCCGCCGTCATATTTATCTGAGCGTTTGCGCCTACCAATCTTTGAGAGCCATTTGTAACGGTGATAATGCTTGTATTAGAAGTTAGATCGCCTTTAGTAATTGTTGTACCGTCAGCACCGGCCGGACCTGTTGCTCCAGTAAGACCTATTAGACCCTGTGGACCTGCCGGGCCTGTTGCTCCAGGAGCACCATCTGCACCTGTATCACCTTTCGGTCCCTGAGCACCTTGTGGACCCGCTGGGCCTGTTGCTCCGGTAAGACCTATTAGACCTTGCGGACCTGTCGGACCTGTTGCACCATTAGCACCATCTGCGCCTGTATCACCTTTCGGTCCCTGAGCACCTTGTGGACCCGCTGGGCCTGTTGCTCCAGTAAGACCTATTAGACCTTGTGGACCTGTCGGACCTGGTGCACCAGTAGCACCGTCTGCGCCTGTATCACCTTTCGGTCCCTGAGCACCTTGTGGACCCGCTGGGCCTGTTGCTCCAGTAAGACCTATTAGACCTTGTGGACCTGTCGGACCTGGTGCACCAGTAGCACCATCTGCGCCTTGTGGGCCTGTCGGACCTGTTGCACCAGTAAGACCTATTAGACCCTGGGGACCTGCTGGACCTGTTGCTCCAGGAGCACCATCTGCGCCTTGTGGACCCGTCGGACCTGTTGCTCCAGCAAGGCCTATTGGACCCTGCGGACCTGTCGGACCTTGGATGCCCTGAATACCTTGAATGCCTTGTGCGCCGGGATTTCCTTTAGCACCCGGAGCTCCGTCTGCTCCTGTTGCGCCGGGAGCGCCCTGGGGACCAACTGGGCCTACATCTCCCTGATCACCTTTAGGACCGTTGATATTCGTCCATGTATTTGTTGTTGGATTGTATACCCAGGTGCCACTGTCGTTGGTAACGATTGTTGTTCCTTCACCCGGGCCGCCTGCTGTGCCTGGGATACCAGGAGTGCCGGAGGTGCCAGGCATACCTTGTACGCCTACTGTACCGGGATCACCTTTATCACCTTTTGGTCCGTTGATATTGGTCCAGGTATTTGTTGTGGGATTGTATACCCAGGTACCACTGTCGTTGGTAACGATTGTTGTCCCTTCACCGGGGCCACCTGCTGTGCCTGGGATACCAGGAGTGCCGGAGGTGCCAGGCATACCTTGTACGCCTACTGTACCGGGATCACCTTTATCACCTTTTGGTCCGTTGATATTGGTCCAGGTATTTGTTGTGGGATTGTATACCCAGGTGCCACTGTCGTTGGTAACGATTGTTGTCCCTTCACCGGGGCCACCTGCTGTACCAGGGATTCCAGGGGCGCCGGAGTTACCAGGCATACCTTGCACACCTACTGTACCGGGATCGCCTTTATCACCTTTAGGGCCGTTAATATTGGTCCATGTATTTGTTGTTGGATTGTATACCCAGGTGCCACTGTCGTTGGTAACGATTGTTGTTCCTTCGCCCGGGCCGCCTGCTGTACCGGGAATGCCAGGAGTACCGGAAGTACCAGCCATACCTTGTACACCTACTGTACCGGGATCGCCTTTATCACCTTTAGGGCCGTTAATATTCGTCCATGTATTTGTTGTGGGATTGTATACCCAGGTACCACTGTCGTTGGTAACGATTGTTGTCCCTTCGCCCGGGCCGCCTGCTGTACCGGGAATGCCAGGTGTGCCGGAGGTGCCAGCCATACCTTGTACGCCTACTGTGCCAGGATCACCTTTATCACCTTTTGGTCCG
>JBEHXT010000022.1:0-78079 GCA_048498555.1 Bacteroidota bacterium | reverse complement strand
GAGTTGGTCTCCACCAGAGCTCATTTCCTCTTAAGGCTGTCACTCGCATTATAACATTTATTCATTGAATCACCACCAACCATTTTTGACCACATTACCAATAAGGACAGGATTTTTGGATAGCTTAACAGGGCTATGCAGCATTGTGTTGCATAGCCTTTTTTATTGCGGTTATTTCAAACAATGCATTGCCATCCAGCTGATTTTAGTTGTCCTTTTGGTTTAGACTTTGCCCCATGCGTTACGCCTCACTGCTTTCCTTCGATCGCTTTTCTCAATTTGCTATTCTTCTTTCCATACCCAAAATAAATAGCAAAGCCGATAGCCAGCCAAACGATGAGCCTGATCCATGTATCAGCCGGCAACGAAACCATCATTACAAGGCATGTAACAATGCCAAGTATTGGTATTGCCGGAACAAAAGGTGTTTTGAACGGGCGGTGAACATTGGGCTGTTGTTTGCGAAGTATCAGCACACCAGCGCAAACCATTATAAAAGCCAGTAGGGTTCCGATGCTTGTCATTTCGCCCACAACGCTTATTGGTACAAGCCCCGCAAAAAGGCTGATAAAAATGCACAACACAATGTTTGATTTGGACGGTGTTTGAAATTTGGGATGCAGCTGAGAAAACGCTTTTGGCAATAAACCGTCGCGGCTCATTGAATAAAACACGCGCGATTGCCCTAAAAGATCAACGAGTATTACTGATGTGTAACCGATCAGTATGGCCATAATTACGGCCTGGCTCAGCCACGCATAAGGTGTTTTTTGAATGGCCACAGCAACAGGCGCGGCGTTGTTTTTAAATTCGGTATAGTTTGCCATGCCCGTCATTACATAACCAAACAGCACGAACAATACGGTACAAATAAGCAATGATCCGATGATGCCGATTGGCATATTGCGTTTGGGATTTTTTGTTTCCTGGGCCATTGTAGCCACGATATCAAAACCAATGAATACAAAGAATACAACGCCCGCCCCGCGAAGTACGCCGCTCCATCCAAACTCACCAAACTTGCCTGTATTTGCGGGTATATAAGGATGGTAGTTGGCAGGATTAATGTAATTCCAGCCGAGGGCAATAAACACCAACACAACGCCAACTTTAAGGGTAACCACAATAATGTTAAAGAGCGCAGACCCTTTTGTTCCTCGTATGATGATGGCGGTAATAAGCGCAATAATTAATACAGCTGGCAGATTAATGATGCCGTGGACTATTTCTCCGTTTTGCAGTGTAATGCTTTCAAAAGGAGATTGAACAAACTGAGCCGGAAGGTGAATGTTGAATTTGGCAAGGAACTTAACCAGGTATTGCGACCAGCTGATGCCAACAGTGGCTGCGCCAACGGAATATTCCAGCACCAGGTCCCAGCCAATGATCCATGCAAACAGTTCGCCCAGCGTTGCATATGCATATGTATAAGCGCTTCCCGCAACCGGAACCATAGAAGCAAATTCCGCATAACACAAGGCGCTGAAAGCACATCCTACGGCTGCTACAACAAATGATAATGTTACTGCGGGGCCAGCGTTATTTGCAGCAGCAATACCTGTAAGCGAGAATAACCCTGCGCCAATAATAACGCCAATACCAATAGCGACCAGGTTAGTGGCTCCCAGGCTTCTTTTTAACGCCTGCTTTCCCGTTTCTGCAGCTTCCTGCTGTAGCAACTCTAATGACTTCTTCAACATACCAGACATTGTTCAAATAAAAAAAGCCTTTCATTACGAATGGCTTCTGTAAAATCGTTACTTGTTATGGGGCGCAAACATACAACAAAAATAAACAGTCTAGTTTGTTGGTAGAGATAAAATCGTGGATTATGCCTGCGGTGGAATAGCGTTTTCGTCCATATATAAAATCTCCCACAAATGGCCGTCAAGGTCCTCAAACGAACGGCTATACATCCAGCCATCGTTTTGTGTGTCTTTTGGAGCAGTTCCTCCGGCTTTAATCGCATTGTCAACTATTTCATCAACCTTGTTCTTGCTATCAACCGATATGGCCATTATTGCCTCTATGCTTTTTGACGAATCGCAGATTTCTTTTTTTGTAAAACTTTTAAAAAACGGTTCGGTCAGCAGCATCGCAAATATATTTTCACCAATGATCATGCATGTGGCATCTTTATCTGTGAACTGCTTATTAAACTTGTAGCCCAGGGCCGTAAAGAATTGAATAGACCTGTCCAGGTCTTTCACCGGGATGTTTACATAAATTTGTGTTGCCATATGAGTTGTTTTTAAATTGATGAAACAAACTTACTTTCAGAAAAAATGAGCAATGCTGTGCTGATGCGACCATTTAGCGGGTAAGTTGCGACATCACCTAAAAATCTTCTCAGCAAGTATATACCCAACATCATTACTTAGGCTAAAAAGCAAACTATGGGAACGGGAAACGTTAACGGAGGGCCGGTTCTTTCTCACGCGGAGCCGGTGATGGCTGTGAGAGATGTAGAAGAATCCATCCAATACTGGCAGAAAATATTGGGCTTTCCCAATAAATGGACCTGGGGAGACCCGCCTGATCATGGAGGTGTTTCCTGGCAAAAAGTATTTGTACAGTTCCACAAGGACCACGCAAGAGCAGAATCTTCAAAAGGAAATATTGTGTGGATACGCGTGCAACGCATTGGCTTGTTATATGCAATTCATCAGAAAAATAACGCCAACATTGTAGAACCGCTTAAGGCTGCCTCGTATGGATTTTCAAGATATATTGTTGAGGATATCAACGGTTATTTGATTCACTTTGCAGGGCCTTATGAAGAAAAAGAAACGAGTAGCCAAATGCTTCCCGGTAATATTAAAATTGTTGAAAGAATGGCTTCCGATGGTGAACTGCTTGCATTGTCATCGTCAGTTG
Source organism: Bacteroidota bacterium (assembly GCA_048498555.1). Classification (GTDB taxonomy): domain Bacteria; phylum Bacteroidota; class Bacteroidia; order Chitinophagales; family Chitinophagaceae; genus Danxiaibacter. The sequence goes on along the minus strand of JBEHXT010000022.1, from coordinate 75,202 downwards.
GATGGGCATCTGCATCAAGGCCGGCTAATGTAAATGGAACTCCGTTACCCGTAGTATTGGCGGTAGTTGCAGAGAATACAGACGATGGATCTGTTGTTGGTTCTGCCTTGCTATTGGGTGACCAGCGTAGTTTCTATTACCTGAAAGATGTAATGGTGCATCCTGACTGGCAAGGTAAACGCATTGGTACCGCGCTAATGAAAAAGGTGAATAACTGGATAGATAGAAATGCAGCCAATCACTCGTTGGTAGGATTGTTTGCCAGGGAAACACTGGAGCCATTTTATCAGCAATTTGGTTTTGCCCAGGCATTTGCCATGCTAAAGTATATTGAGCGGAATGAATAGGTGTAGTAAGCACGCAGCACCGGATTATTTCGGAACGAAGTTTGTTTTAGTCCGTAATAAAAAACCTTGAATATGCAGTTGTCTGCAAATATTAATTTACTGGATGTTGGCACCCATCCTGATTTGCCAAGGTATATTTTTTATCTTGTCATATTTACGCTGATCATTGTTATAGCGTTTAGAGCAATTAAAAAAAGGAAGCAGAAAAGGAATTTGTAACGCAAACTTTTTTGTCGCATTTCGCCCGGAATTAGACGCCTTCATACCGCTCCATTTTTAGAAATGATGCCAACTTTGTTAGACTAAAAAACTCTGCTATGGATTTTACAATCACCATCAATGCACCCAGGGAGAAAGTATGGAACACACTCTGGGATGATGCAACTTATCGCAAATGGGCATCCGCATTTGCTGAAGGTTCCAGGGCTGAAACAGATTGGAAGGAAGGGAGCAAAATCCTTTTTGTGGACGAAAAAGGAGAGGGAATGGTATCAGTCGTTGCCGAGAACAGGCCCAACGAATTCATGTCTATCAAACACCTGGGAATTAAAATGAAGGGTGTTGAAAGCTTTGACAGTGAAGAAGCCAAACAATGGGCCGGTGCAATGGAAAACTACACGCTTGTAAACCAGGATGGAAAAACTCAATTACACGTTTCAATGAGTGGCGCCGAGATTCCCAAAGAGTTTGAGGATTATTTCAAAAATGCCTGGCCAAAGGCGCTGGATAAGCTGAAGGAGCTGTCTGAACAATAACGCTCAAAGCCTGCATAAGTACGAATTCCGAAGTACGAAGTACGTTTATTCGGAGATGCAAACTGTTTCAGAACTATCTTACTTCGTAATTTGTGTTAAACGATGTGCAACTAAACAAAAAACTGTTTAAAATTAGGTACTTTGTATTTCGTACTTGAAATGTAAAGTTCCACTAAACAAAACCTGCTCAAAACTAGGTACTTCGTACTTCGTAACTCGTACTTATAAAGCCTTGTCTTGCATCAATGCGCTTCTTCCGCCGTCTACCAAATAAGTTGTGCCATTTGCAAATGCCGCATAGCCGCTTGATAAGAAAGCGCACCACGCGCCGATTTCTTCTGTTGTTCCTATTCGTTGAGATGGATGTAGCTGTATTGTTCGTTGCCTTTCCGAACCGGGGTCTTCAAATGAATTGAACCATTGCTGGTTGCCGGGCGTATCTATAAATCCTGGCGCAATGCCAACCGTTCTTATTTCCGGCCCCCATTCAATTGCAAGGCTTTGTACAAGGCCATTTAGTGCTGCCTTTGCGATGTTGTAAGGGAAGCATCCGGGAATTGTTGCATATGCATGGTTAGAAGTGATAATGATGATAACACCCCTTGTTGCCTGCAAATGTTCCTTACAATGTTTGGCAATCTGCCAGTGAGCGCGCAGATTGAGTTGCATATTTTGCTCCCAGGATGCATCATCGCAATGGGCTGCACCGTTAAAAAAGTTTTTGCCCGCATTGGAAATGAGTATGTCTATTTTGCCAAAGCGTTCAACGGTTTTGTTGACTAAGTGCTGCAACGCTGCATCATCAGTTACATCGCATTGCTGATACATCCATTGGATGTTCGCTTGTTCCATTGTTCTTTTAAAATCTTCACTGCTTTCGTGTAAGTCACAACCGCAGATGCTGGCGCCTGCTTTGGCTATCATCGCAGCAATTCCAGCACCAATGCCGGACGATACACCTGTTATTAAAGCAGTTTTTCCTGAAAGATCAATGGGTAACATAATGCGTATTTTATAAAGAATAATTAGACGGCAACCAGGATTTCCTTATACATAAAACCCTTCCCGTGGTTGTAAAATACCCGGATGTTTTTCCATTTCTTCTTCTACAAGATCAACACCCAGGCCTGGCCTGTCACTCAAATGTAAATGGCCATCTTTGATCATGTCTTTAATCGGATGTGTGATCACCGTATCGCGCCAGCTAACATCATTAAACATGAACTCCTGCCTGAAGAAATTAGGCACTGATGCGCAAACGTGCGCTGATGATAATGTAGATAGTGGACCGTTAGGATTATGAGGTGCCAGCAATACATTGTAGGCTTCCATCATTGTTGCCATTCGCTTCATTTCTGATGGGCCACCGCAGCGTGTAATATCCGGCATTATTATATCGCATAGTTGTTTTTCCAATACAGGCCTTATGCCATACCGTGTATAGTGTCTTTCTCCAACGCAAATGGCCACATTGCCGGGCAATCTTTCACGCATTGCTTTCAACGTTTCAGCGCTTTCCGGGCCAACAGGTTCTTCATACCAGGTGATATCCAGTTCTGCAAGCCGCTGCGCCATTTTTGCCGCAACCCTGAAATTGAGCATCGCATGCGTTTCAATCATAATATCAAATTCAGGCCCAACTGCATCTCTTACCGCTTTACTCACATTAAATGCAAGGTCCTGTTGACTTGCAGAGAGTGTCAGGTTGGAAGACAGGTCGTCACCATAAAAATAATTTACGTGTGCAAACGGATCGAATTTCAGTCCGGTAAATCCGGCTTCCTTTACTTTTAACGCTTGTGATGCATAAGCCTCTGGCGTGTGGCCGCCTCCGGTGAACCAGTAATTGGCATACAATAGTATCTCTTTTCTGTAAGCCCCGCCAAGCAGTTCATAACAAGGCACGCCAAGCACTTTTGCTTTCAAATCAAGCAATGCCATATCTATGCCGCTTATAGCACAAAGGCTGGCTCCGTAAGGGCCGATCCAATTAAGGTCGCGGTACAATTTGGTCCAGATAAAATCGTTGCGCATCGGGTCCATGCCAATGATTCGTTCGCCTACATGTTTTGCGGCGTGGTATACGATCGGGCTGCCCGGCCAGTTGGTTGCTTCACCAACGCCGGTGTGTCCTGTATCTGTATATATCTTTAATAATGTCCAGTTATATTTCACACCTTCAACCAGCCACACTTTAACATCTGTTATTTTCATATGCGTGTATTGATTTGCGTTTATTTTATCTGAAAGGTCAACTTGCCTGTAAGGTGCTTCCCTTTGTTTATTTTAAGCTTTCCATCAGTAAACGGCGAGCTGTAAAAAGGCTCGGAACCGGCATTGCTGTAATCGGCTATCAGCAAATGTATTTGATTATCCTGCAGCCATGCCCTTTCCGATTGCTTTGCATTTGAAAATATTTTTAGCGTATTTCCATTTGCATCATTTAGTTGAGCCCGGTAAATAAATCTTCTTGTCGCTCTAAAGTCATTCGATCCCATTTCATTTGCATCATCTTTCCAATCAGGGGCAGGCTGTTTGCCGACGTCGCGGACAGAAGGCATCCAATGTGCGTTTAGTTTTGCAGTTCCCTTATTTCTGCTAATATCCTTATCGGAATATGTGGTAAAGCTTCCTTTGCGTTGCCAGCTAAGTTCGTCAAATCCTGCAGGTAATTTAAACAACATGCCATATTGCCTTGTATTGATATCGCTGCCATTGTAAATTACGTCATACTCAATGGTTACTTTGCCGTCAGTGCTGAACCTGTAGGTAAGATTGCCTGTGCCATTGGTATAGGTAGCCTGCTGTTTCAATACGATCTGCCCGTTGCTTTTTTCCGGTGCTGCAACAATTGAGAACAATGTGTAAAGGGGATATGATTTTAATGGGTGTATATTATTCTGAAATGTTTCGCCGGCAACATTTGGTTTGCCTCCGTCATCATCGTTCGCCGGAACAATACACATAACCGGACCCTGGAGTAAAACATCCCTTCCCGCCTTTTGGGCTGTTAGAATGCCCGTAGTTTTGTTGATAAGATAAACAATTGAATCTGTCTGAATTCGATATGCTTGTTCCATTTCAACAATGTTTGGCTGATGATTGGTCGGAGTAATTTCATCTTCGGTAGTCTTGATGGTAATGATTTCATCATTGACTGCATTTCCCCATGCATCTTTAAACGCAATATAAGCTTCACGTATGGGTGCCGGTATCAATATCTCTTTTCTTCCATGTGGTTGTAAACTAATATTCAGGGTATACGGCTTGCCATCAAGCTTGCATTCTACCTGTAGACCCCTAAGGTCTGTAAAATCAAAGCGGTTTTGTATAATTAAGGCCAATGAGCCATTCTTAATAACTGGTGAGTCAGGCCTTTCAATAACAACCGGGGCATAAGCTCTCTTCATACCGTAGTATTCAGGCTTCGGCCTTCTCCATCCGTCAATTGGTCCCCATGGCCCGTAGCCAACCAGCCTGCCATCCGGTAAATGAAATTCATCATCAATGCCGCTCCATATTGCCCCGCCCAAATTGTTGGGGTGCGCATACATGCTATCATACATCGTTACTAACGGTGCACCATATGCGCTTCTGATACCCGGGTCAGTTTCAAGCTCAAGCCGGTTATAGCAGGAGAGATGCGCATACTCTCCAAACAATACCGGTCTTTTCATCGTATCTGACGCGTGACCGCCATTTGTGCCGGGATAATGATAATTGGCGATATCTGTATTACTGCCTTTGTTGTTGAAACCTCCCCAGCACTGATCATGAAACGAAATTGGCCTGGTAGAGTCGTATGCTTTATCAACTGTTTTCACTTTTTCCCATAGCGGGCTCCAGTTAGATTCGTTGGCCATTGACCAGATGATTACCGACGGATGATTGCGGCCTGCCTGAATATTCTCCAGGTTGGCTCTTACGAAATATGGCAGGTATTGCTCATCGAGGTAATTCCATTTTTTCCAGATGGGAGAGGCACCATGATTGATCCAGCATATCGCTGATTCACTTTCAACCATCAATCCCAGTTCATCGGCTGCTTGCAGAAATTCTTCGGATGGTGGATAGTGGGATGTTCGGATATAGTTGCAGTTAGCGGCTTTAAATAGCTCCGCATCCTGTCTGCACAACGTTGGTGTAAGGCTTCTGCCTCTAAGCGGATGCGTCTCATGACGGTTTACGCCACGTAGCTTAACGGGCCTGCCATTTATGTAGACGCGGCTATTGGCCACAGATATTTCCCTGAAGCCAACTGACTGCTGAATTGTTTCAGTTGTTTTTTGGTTGTAACGTAGCTCAGCGAGCAGTGTATATAGATTGGGTGATTCTGCGTTCCATGTGTTGACCTTGCCGACATTAAGCGAATGTGTTCCAGACGCATCATTTAAAGCGTATTCTTTTGAGTAAACTATTTTGCCATTCTTATCTGTCAGTGAATATTTTACCGTAGCTTTTTGCTGTAAAGCGGAAAGCTGGTAGTTGATATGTAGTACACCGTTCGTAAAGTTATCAGTTAGCGTGGTGTTGAGTTCTAACCTGGTTATATGCTGTTGCGGCAATGCGAACATTGTTACCTTTCGTAAAATACCGCCAACGGTATGAACGGCATATTGTGAAACACATCCAAGCCGGTCACTTATTGTATTTGCCTGTACATAAACAGTAAGTGTATTCTTTCCTGCTTTTGCTGCATTTGTTATATCAGCTTCAAAAGGAACGAAGCCTCCCTCATGCTCGGTAACGGTAATACCATTTACTACAACGCGCGCCCAGGAACTAACTGCATCAAAACGTAACTTAATTACCTTGCCCGACCAGTCTGACGGGATTTCAATTTCTCTTTCATACACAGCAGTTTCTCCTTCCTGCACATTGTAGCCCTGCATCACCCATTCGCCCGGCACGTCAATCTTGTTTTTTTTACTAAAAGGTGCATCAGTGGAAAATTGCCATTCGCCGTTCAAAGAGACAAGCGGAGTTGCAGTGTTTGCTACAGCCACCGGCCTTGGCGACAATTGAGTAATATTGACGGCTGCAAATTGCTGTGTTTTAGTAAGGGTTTGGGCGCCGGTTATTGTTGTTAATAGTAAGCCGGAAACTAAGAATAGATATTTCATTTTCGTGGATATAATACAAAAAAAAAGCGACGTTGCGACGGCATCGATAAAGGACTGATCACTCGGCATGTCAACAAATGTTTCTACAAAACATTCAATGTCTGCTATAATATGCCATATGTTTCAAATGCATTTTTAGCAGACATTCCTTCCTGAATTTTTTTCTGTACCATTTTTTCGCCGTTCGCTTTTTCCCAAGCCAGCGTGAGTATTTCCTCTTCCCGTTCACATGGTACAATGCACACGCCATCTATATCGCCGATAATAATATCTCCAGGGTTAACAATTACTTTTCCTATTTCAATACGCGTTCTGAAGTCAATTACTTTACCTCGTGGCGCCTGATCCTGCGCATAACTCCCATAGCAGAATGTCGGGAAACCAAGTTGTAGAATGCCATTTGTATCTCTTGCATAACCATTTACAACTGCACCCGCAGCACCCAGCTTCATAGCTCTTGTGCTCATAAGTTCTCCCCATAACGCGTAGGTAGGTGACCCGCCTGTGCATATATACACTTCGTTTTCATGTAAGTCATCCAGTGCTTCCAGCATTAGCCCAAACGACTTTTGTAGAATGGGATTGCTGCCGCAGTTGCCGTCAAACACATCGGCTTCGAGAACAGGCATTGCTCTTCCGGCCACCATCATATTGTTGCGAAGTGGTCGTATGGCCGGTGGTAAAAACTGGTTCAAAAGGCCCAGTTTATCCATTATGTCGCCAACTACTGCCGTATATAATTCGGTTTTAATAAGCTTAAAAAGTTCGTTGTCTGAATTCCAATGCAATTTCATTTTGATCGGTTTAAAGGATTATGGCCGCCGTTTTATTAAACGAGGCAGCTGTTGGCGGGTATTTGTTCCAACTGCTTCATCGTGGCAAACCTACCTATGCAGCAAAAGTTCAATTACAATTTTTTTACTCATTTTGTAAAGTTTTTTGACATAAATAGAAGTTTTTATTGTTTTCAAAAGCAAAATAATTTTATAATTGTACTTATGAAAGCACGATTGATCGATGCAGGCATAAACAGCAATACCGGCATTAAAACAAAAAAGGTTGAGCAACAATATCTTGACACACCTTTTCACTTTCATGACAACTGCGAATTGGTTCTCATTGAAAAAAGTTACGGTAAACGTGTAGTGGGAGATCATGTTGCTAATTTCAACGACGGCGATCTTGTGTTATTAGGGCCAAATTTGCCGCATATCTGGCAGAATGATCCACTCTTTTCAGTGCGAAGGGATTACCGGGTTGTATCTACCGTTGTTTATTTTTCGCCCGCCTTACTGTTGCAGTTGGCAGAGGATTCCGGCGTTAAAAAAAATATCGCATCACTTTTATCTAGAGCGTTGCGTGGCATGCAGATAAATGGTAAGGCACAGGAGATAATCAGCGACGCATTGCCTGAAATACACGAAATGCAGGGCCTTAAAAAGATCGCTTCTTTCCTGGAGGTGGTTGATCTTCTTTCCCGCACTAAAGAATATGAGTTTCTTGCGAGCTCCAGTTATGTTAATTCTTACACCGCAAAAGATACTTCCCGCTTTAATGAAGTTTACCAGTTTATTATGAACAATTTCCAGCGAGATCTTTCACTCGAAGAAATTGCACAGGTAGCTAATATGTCATATTCTGCTTTCTGCCGGTATTTCAAATCCAAAACACAGAAGCCGCTTACACGCTTTATTAACGAGCTGCGCATCGGTCATGCCTGTAAATTGTTGCAGGATGAAAATAATACGATTGCTGATGCCTGCTTTAAATCCGGCTATAACAATCCCACCAATTTCAATAATTTCTTCAAAGAGATAACAGGGCTTACGCCGTCTGCATATAGGACTAAGATGAAAGACGAAGTAAGGCTGTAAGTCGCGCAAGGCTGGTGTGCTCACTGTTTAGACAACTGTGCAGCTTTCTCTTGAATCAATTTATTGGGTATTACATATAAAAATGAGTAACAATTAGCAGTAAGTTTTGCAATAACGTTTTTGCAAAACTGGCTGTAATTTTTTGCAAAAAAACTTTATACAATTGGCAAAAAGCATGGAGACGCGGGCTTAGCTGACGGATAAATTTGATCAACTAAAATAATTGCTTCATGATCAAGATCAGACTAATTTTGATTGTGCTAACTACTTTTATGCTTGCTATTAGTGGGTTTGCGCAATCTGTACACTTCACCGGAAAAATAACGGATAGCACCAATCAGCCGATAAGTGGTGTGTCTGTTGTAATTAAAGGAACAAAAACGGGCACATCAACTAATGCGGATGGTACCTTTAAACTTACATCATCATCCTCTTCGGCAACACTTGTTATTACACACGTTGGGTATAATACAGAAGAAGTGCAGGCCAGTTCATCAGGTGCATTGAGTATCTCCTTAAAGACAAAAAGCGCAGGCCTTGATGATATTGTGGTTGTGGCGTACGGAACGCAAAAGAAGGCGTCTTTAACTTCTGCCGTATCATCTATTAACGCGAAGGAGCTCGCTAAAGTGCCTACTGCAGATGTTTCAAATGCCATTGGCGGGCGAGTTCCAGGTGTTATCTTCAAACAAACAAGCGGTGAGCCGGGCTATAATAATGCAGATATAAAAATTCGCGGCGTGAGCACCATTGGCAATGCCAATGCACTGGTGATTGTTGATGGTATAGAACGTCCTTTAAGTTATGTTGATCCTCACGATATAGAGAGCTTTTCTGTATTGAAAGACGCAGCGTCTGTAGCACCGTACGGTTTACGCGGAGCAAATGGTGTATTGCTGATAACTACCAAACGTGGATCTGATAAAAATGGAAAGATTGGTTTGTCTTATGATGGAAGGATGGCATGGGATAAGGTGACCAATATGCCCAAAGAGTTAACTGGCTACGACTGGGCTTTAATGAAGAATGCAGGCGCTGCCAATGATGGTGTTGCTGCGCCTTACACAGATGATGCGCTCAAGAAACTACAGGATGGTTCAGATCCTGATCATTATGCCAATGAAAATGTAACAAAACAATTGTTTAAAACAGGCCATTTGCAACAACACAACCTTAGTGTTTCAGGAGGTTCAAAAAATATTTCATTCTTCGGTTCGCTTGGCTATACAGATCAGAACGCAATATGGGGAAATGTTACAAATTACAAACGCTACACACTTCGCACAAATGTTGATGTGAGGTTAAGTGATTATACAAAACTTGGCTTCGATATTAATGCTGCATTTCGTGACGCACAGTATCCGGGATCTGGCAGTGCGGGATTTATCATTTTTGGCTTTTGGCGTTTAAATCCAACGAATCCTATTTATTATTCCAACGGAAAACCTGCTGGCTACTTTGAAAGAAATCCTTATCTGGATCTATATAACAGCGGTTACAATGATGAAAATTTTTACAGCCAGTTTGTAACACTTAAGCTGGAGCAGAAAATTCCTTTTTTGAAAGGCCTGACCTTCAAAGCGAATTTTTCATTTGATAAGTCGGATTCTACTACCAAGCAATGGCGCACTCCATATACGTTTTACCAGATCCAGCCTGATGGTAGTTTTATCAGCGGCAAAGGAAACGTGCCAAGCCCGATATTGTATAATGGCTATAGCTTCGGCAGACAGATCACAACCCAGTTGATTGCCACCTATAATAAAGTGTGGGGTAAACACAATGTTGATGCGCTTGCTGTTTTTGAACCGAGGATCACCAATGGTAGCAGCCTGTTCGGACAGAGAGTAAATTATGCATTGGATATCCCCGAACTGAACACCGGAAGCGCTGATCCGTCAGACATTACCAACGGCGGTACTTCTTCCAAAGCTACACAGGTTGGTTATGCATATCGTGTCGGCTATAACTACGGTGGTAAATATTTTATCGAAGCGGCAGGGCGTTATGACGGGCACTACTACTTTGCGCCGGATAGCCGTTATGCATTTTTTCCAAGTTTCTCAGCCGCATGGCGCATAAGTGATGAGGCTTTTCTCCGTAACAGTGCAACCGTTGATAACCTTAAGGTGCGTGCATCGTGGGGTAAGTCCGGTAACCTTGCAGGTAGCCCTTATCAATACCTCAGACAATATGGTTATAATGGCAGCACAGCCTATTTGTTTGGAGGAACAGCGGTTCCCTCTGTAAGTGAATCGGTAGAGCCGAATCCGCATATTACATGGGAGAAAGCTGTTAAATCTGATATAGGAATGGAGCTTGGTTTGTGGAGAGGGTTGTTGAATATAGAAGCAGATGTATTCTATGAGAAGAGAAAAGATATGCTGAACACCGCTACTACAATAGTTCCTGTAGAATACGGGATTGGGCTTGCGCAGGAGAATAACAGCTCTATGGAGAATAAGGGAATTGACTTCCTGGTATCAAGCAAGTATAATATCAATAGAGATCTTTTCATCAGTGGCGCTTTCAATTTTACCTATGCTGTAAATAAATTGGTTGACGTTCAGGAGGCTGAGACCATTAAAAACAATCCGAACAGAAGCCGCACAGGTAAAGCATACGGAACGCAGTTTGGTTATGATGCATTGGGATTGTTCCAGTCAGATAAAGAAATTGCGGAAACTCCTTACGCCGCGGCTCTTGGCTACGTAAAACCGGGTGACGTTAAATATCAGGATGTAAATAATGATGGCAAGCTTGATGCCAATGACAATATGCCGATTGGTAAACCTTTATATCCCCAGATTATTTATGGCTTCAATTTTTCTGTTAACTACAAAAAACTGCAGTTGGATATGTTGTGGCAAGGTGCAGGTAATACCAACTATTACCTGGCAGGTTGGGCTGCAACGCCGTTTAACCAATCTAATGGTGTAGCATTTGAGTTCCAGAAAAATTACTGGACACCAGATAACAGGAATGCTGAATTTCCACGAATACTATCCAATCCCGGTGGTTATGCCTATAATAACTATACCTCCTCATTCTGGATTAGGAACGGTAATTATGTACGCTTGAAAACATTGACACTTTCCTACGACTTTGGTAAACTTCCGGCAGCCACAGGTATTAAAGGCGCAAGGGTTTATGTAGCAGGACAAAACCTGCTCACATTTACGAAAACCAAATACATCGATCCGGAAACGCCTTCAACTACAGATTACTATCCTCAAACGAAAACATTTGCTGTAGGCGTAAACATTAATTTTTAAATTTCTCAAGACGTACAATATGCAATTTTTAAAGAATAGATCTAAGCGGTTACTTGTTGCAGTAATACTCTGTTCATCTTTGGGCGCTTGTAAAAAAGATTTCCTTGAGACAACACCGGCAAGCCCGTCTGATAAAACAATATGGGGTTCATATACCAATGCCAATCTTTTTGTAAATGATATTTATGCGGGACTTCCTTCAGACTTCCTGTTGTTTGGTTATGATCCGTTTGATAACTGGAGCGATAACCAGTTTCCAACATTTAACTGGGTTACATCATTGGCGTCAATTGCGCCACGGAACTTTAACAGTACAAGCTCTCCTGTGAATAGCTGGTGGAGCAGTTGTTATGCCCAGATTCGAAAATGTAATATCGTTTTGAAAAACACGCCGGAAATTCCGGATGCTACACAGGAACAGAAAGATCTGATGGTGGCACAAGCCAGATTCTTCAGAGCATACTGGTATAGCTGGCTTGTAAACTTTTTTGGTGGTGTGCCAATTATAGAAGTGCCGCTGGATAAATCATCTGGTGACACGTTAAACTATCCACGGAGCAGCTATGATCAATGCGTGCAGTTTATTCAGAAAGACCTATCGGATGCCGCCGGGGCATTGCCTGTAACCTGGAGTGATGGAAAAGATGATGGTCGCATAACAAAAGGCGCCGCGCTCGCATTGAAAAGTGAAGTGGAACTGTATGCATCAAAATGGCAGGATTGTATTTCTTCTTGTAATGAGATCTTTTCTTTGGGCAAGTATGCGTTGGGCGACTACAATACAATGTTTATTCCCGCAGGAGAAGATAATTCAGAGGTAATACTTGATATACCCTTCGATGGAAAAACAAAAGGGCATTCCGCTGAAGTGTTTTTAAGCCCGCGTGTAGATCCTGCATCAAATATTGCGGCAGGTTGGGGACACATTCAACCTACACAGGAGTTAATTGATGATTACGAATTTACTGATGGAAAACCTGCGACCGATCCATCTCATGCTGCGGAACCTTATACCGGCCGCGACAATCGCTTCTATGCATCAATCCTGTACAATGGTTCTGATTGGAGGGGTGGTAAAGTGTGGACCTACTATGATCCTGCTATCAACGTTTACAGTAATAACTTCGATATCAATTTTTCTCACCAGGGAACACAGACCGGATATTATTTTCACAAGTATCTTGATCCAACACTTACTCCATCTGAAACAAACTACTATGGTAAACCAATTAACGGTACAAACGCTGTACTGTTCAGGCTTGCAGAAGTGTATCTGAATTTTGCAGAAGCGCAGAACGAGCTTGCAGGGCCGGCCACTGAAGTCTATGGAAAAATAAATGAGTTGAGAAAAAGAGGTGGCCTGGCAGATCTGCCAACAGGGCTTACGAAGGATGATATGAGAAAGCGCATCAGGCATGAACGCAGGATAGAGCTTGCTTTCGAAGGAAAACGTTATTTCGATATCATTAGGTGGAAAATTGGTGCGCAAGTGCTTAATACTACGTTACATGGTATGAAAATAACAGGTTCTGCAGGTAATTGGAAGTATGAAAAGGTTGAGGCTTACAATGGTAAAAGAGTGTTTAATGACCAACGCGATTATCTTTTTCCAATACCATCTAACGCTTTGGACCAAAACCCCAAATTGCAGGGAAATCAGAATCCCGGATGGTGAGGCGGTGTAAGATGTTAGATGTACGGTGTTAGATGTTCGATGTTAGATGTGATATCGCATCGTCGTGTAAAGTACGAAATACGAAGTACGTTAGGTGAAACATGCTGACAAATCGAAAGTTGATGATTGTGCTGTTAGCAATATAAGCATGGTGCTACACCCAACGTACTTCGTAGTTCCTATTTGCATAGCAGTGTGAACCATACAAAGTAGGCTGCTGCACTTAACGTACTTCGTACTTCGTAATTCGTACTTGTATAGAAAGTGTTTGCTATTAATTAAACTGTCGAAATTTTTTGATAACAATGGATTTTCTTCGCACACGCAGTATAATGTGTTTTTTAATTGTTTGCGCTTATGGTATGTCAATATCATGCAGGCAGGAAACTCCGGCTTTATTTACGGATGTAACAGTTGCTTCGGGAATTGACTTCAAGAATACTATTACAGAAACAGATGAGTTGAACGTGCTCAATTTTGAGTACATGTATAACGGAGGCGGGGTTGCTATTGGCGATATTAATAACGATGGGTTAGCGGATATTTATTTCACCGGCAACCAGGTAAAGAATAAATTATACCTGAACAAAGGCAATATGCATTTTGAGGATATAACTGAAAAAGCAGGCGTTGACGGAAGGGATGGATGGAAAACCGGTGTAACAATGGCAGATGTAAACGGTGACGGCTTGCTGGATATTTATGTGTGTTATTCAGGAAAGGGAGATGTAGCATCAAGAGCAAATCAATTGTTTATTAACAATGGCGCTCATGATGGAATACCTTCTTTTAGTGATGAAGCAACAGCATATGGTTTGGATGCACCCGGCACTAACTCTACGCAGGCCGCTTTCTTTGATTATGACAGAGATGGCGATCTGGATATGTTCCTGTTGAATCATGCAACAATGTTTTACGCGCCATTTACAAATACAAGTAAACTGCGCACTAAACATCATCCATATTTTAGTAACAGGCTGTACAGAAATGACAATGGACATTTTGTGGATGTGAGTGAAAGTGCAGGAATTAAAGGTGGTGGAAACAACTTTGGCCTTGGTGTGGCAATTAGCGATATTAATAATGACGGATGGCCCGACATCTACACAACGAATGATTTTGAAGAACAGGATTTTCTCTATCTCAATAATCACGATGGTACATTTAGGGATATTACAAAAACTGCGATCAGGCATATTTCCAAATTCGGAATGGGATGTGATGTGGCTGACTATAACAATGACGGACTAATGGATGTTATGGTGCTGGATATGCTGCCCGAAGACAATAAACGGCAAAAACTATTGCGTGGCGCTGATGAATATGATAAGTATAACCTGCTTGTGGATAGCGGATATTTTCACCAGAACATGCGCAATACGCTTCAGCTGAATAGGGGAGTGTCTGGCGACGGTGCGCCGCTTTTTTCAGAAATAGGCCAGCTTTCTGGTGTTTCAAATACAGACTGGAGCTGGTCTCCACTTTTTGCTGATTACGATAATGATGGTAATAAGGATCTGTTTATTACCAATGGTTATTTGCGCGACTATACCAATATGGATTTCCTCACTTATACCGTTCAGGAATATCGTGAAAAATACGGTACACAAGTTTTGTTGAGCGATCTGGTAAAAGAAATGCCGCAAACTAAAATCCCCAACTATATTTTCAGAAATAAAGGTGATCTGAGTTTTGAAAATGTAACACAGCAATGGGGACTAAATATGCCCAGTGTTTCTAATGGAGCAGCTTATGCGGATCTTGATAATGATGGCGATCTTGATCTTATTGTAAACAATCTGGGTGATAACTCTGCCGTTTTTAGAAACAATGCAAACCTGGATAAAACAACTCATTATTTAGGTATTCAATTGCAGGACACAGGATTAAACAGATGGGCCCTTGGAGCTAAAGTGACGATCGAAATGTCTTCGGGTAAAAAACAATTTTTCGAAATGCAACCGGCAAGAGGTTTTCAGTCAAGTGTTGATCCTATAATTCACGTTGGCCTGAGCGCAGATACTGTAGTTAAGCAGATTGTCGTACACTGGCCTTCAGGTAAAATTTCATCTTATAAGGATGTTGCCTGTAATCAACTAATTAAATTGTATCCCCGCATTTTGGAAGATGATAAAACTGCTGATGCTACTGGCTTATTGTTTTCTGATATAACAGAAAAATCTGGAATTAATTTCATTCAGCATGAAAATCAATACGTCGATTTTAAACATGAGTATCTGTTGCCCTATCAGCTTTCAAAGGATGGGCCGCGACTCGCCAAGGCAGATGTAAATGGAGATGGGTTGGAAGATGTTTTTGTTGGAGCTCCTATGGGCCAGTCTGCAAAATTATTTCTGCAAATTGCAGGCGAAAAATTTGTTGAGTCAACTTCGCAGCCATGGAAAGATGATAGTTTAAGCGAAGATATTCAATCGGTATTTTTTGATCTTGATGGTGATGGCGACCAGGACCTTTACGTAGTTAGCGGTGGTAATGAAACCCATTCATCTGTTGCACAGATGCAGGACCGTTTATATATCAATAACGGTAACGGTGCCTTTGCCAAAGCAACAGGGGTATTGCCTTTATTTTCCGGATCAAAGTCGTGTGTGGCAGTAGCCGATTATGATAAAGATGGAAAACCTGATGTGTTTATTGGTGGGCGCGTTGTTCCGGGTAAATATGGTATTTCTCCACAAAGTTTTTTGCTAAAGAATAATTCATCAAAGGATCATTTAGCATTAGTAGATGCAATTTCGCATGATGCGCCGGGTTTGCAGTTTGCTGGAATGGTTACAGATGCATGCTGGACAGATCTGAATAGAGACGGTTGGCCTGACCTGATTGTAGTAGGGGATTGGATGCCGGTTACAGTTTATATGAACAATAAAGGGCGGCTTATAAATAAGACAAAAGAATACAAGCTTGAACAAAGTGCAGGTTTGTGGACGAGGATTATGCCTGGCGATATAGATAATGATGGTGACACGGATTTTATACTAGGAAATCTTGCGCCTAACACTCAATTAAAAGCATCCGTAAAAGAGCCCATGAGCCTTTGTGTTAATGACTTTGGCAGGAATGGTGTAAGTATGCCGGTGTTAAACTATTTTATCCAGGGGAGATGTTATCCCTATCCATCGCGCGATGAGTTAAGTGAAGTAATGCCACAGCTTAAGAAAAAATTCCTTAGGTATGCATCCTATGCAAACGCAACGATTAATGAAGTTTTTACGCCTGAACAAATGAAAGGCATGAAAGAGTTGAAAGTTCAGCAGCTCAAAAATTGCGTTCTTGAAAATATGGGTAATGAAAAATTTGGGTTGAAAGAGCTTTCCATGGAAGCGCAGATGTCGCCCGTATTCGGTGCGTCTATAGAAGACATAAATGATGATGGTAAAAATGATCTGATATTGTCCGGTAACTTTTATCCTTTCCGTGTTCAATTAGGAAGAGAAGATGCTTCATATGGTCTAGTACAGGCAGGCACCGGTGCCGGAAAATTTACTTCGCTTCCGTTGAATAAAACCGGCTGGATAACTTCCGGAGATATAAGAGATATGATCAGCGTAAAAACGAAAGCCGGCAAAACCTTGTACGTACTCGCAAAGAATAATGAGAGATTGCAAGTGATCAAAAGAAATTAAGCAGTCTGTTTAGGTGTGAGTATTGGAACGTGTTCTCTGTGTCTACTCCGCGCATCTCTGTGTAATTGTATTCTTATATAACATAAGCCGGCTCTAATTCGTATGTATGTGACGGTGTTGCAGGGCCTGTTGATCACGGGGACACAAGTGCAACGCAGCCGGATACTTCTTTTAACTATGCGCTTATCGCCTCAATCGGAAGGCATGAGGCCAAGCCTGGCTATGAGTATTATCAAAGTACTGCAGATAGTTCTGGCACCACGGTTCCGGGAACAACAAATAACTTCAGCTACGCCGTAACACAGAATACGATGGGCAGGCAGGTTCCCAAACCTATGACAGATAGTTTAACTTCCATACTGGGTGAGCCATCGCAAATTGAAGTAGTAGCCGGTGTTGGAGAAGTGTCTATTAAATGGACGGGCCCTGATATTGATGGAAATCTTCCCATTAAAGGATATAAAATATTCAGAGGGACTAGGCCCACTTCACTCAACTTAATTCACCTTTCGGCTAATGATAGCTTTAGCTACGTTGACAACAAGAGGTCAACGGGAACCGCATATTATTATGCCGTTCGCGCAATCAACGATGCTGGTGAAGGAAACCTGTCTCAGCCAATACAGGTAGCCGTCAAATAAAAGGCAGTAACACAATAAAGGCTATACAAAAAGTATAGCCTTTATTGATATTTTAATATAGTGACGTCTATATTAATTCCGTAAGATGTGACAAGAAATAAACCTGGTTAAGGTCAAGTACTTCGTAAATCGTACTTATAATAGTGAGACAAGTTATTGAATAGAAAAATGAATGCTATCTTCAATAACATCACCCTGTTTCAACGGCCTGTCAAATTTCTCTGCATGCCCACGGAAAAAACCTTCACTGCCTAAGTTGCTATAACCTGCAATTAACAGATTGGTGCTTTTGCTTTCTTTCCAGGCTCTGATATGCTGCGATCCGTTTGATGTTACTTTAATGTCATTATTAGCGCCTTGCACGGCTGCTGCTGTAATATTCATTTTTGTTGAACGGAAATCATTTGATCCAAGTTCATTCCTGTCATCTTTCCATGGTGTAGATGGTATTTTTACAGGGCCTGCCGGTCCGGACAACAGCGTGGGGCTTTGTGCTGTTGCTGTTCCTGCTGACCTGCCGATATGGTCTTCGGGGTAATAGTTCCATAAGCCGGTTCTTTTCCATGACAATGTATTGAAGTCATCAGAAAGAGCAACAACAATTCCCCATTGTCTTGGATTGATATCTTTATTGATTGTATAACGATAAGTTACCTGCACATCTTTACCCGGAGTGAATTCATAACGCACATATCCCGAAGCCTCATCGTAGTCTTCATGCACCGTAATGAGAAACTTATCCTGCGTGCTATTATAATCAATCTTTTTAATGATCCTGTTGGCGCACGTATTGGTAAATGGATCGAATACCTGTGCTTTGCCGGTCATTTGTGTACCGCGCCCCTCACCATTCAATGGAAGCAACAGTAGTTTTGAGAGCTGCATGAACGGCGTGGTGCTGCTGTTCTTAGATAACTCGATGTTGCCGTTTTGCTTGTTCAACATAATCTTTACATCGCCGGCGTTGGCAACAACTTCGCCCGGTGTGTTAGTGTATTTTATTGTTCCGGAACTTTTTTGTTTTACATCTGTTTCATTAACTGCAGGAACTACAGCAAATGCATATTGGTCAATCAATACATTTCTCGGATCATACACATCTATGTACATAGTATCGGCCGCTGTTAGCGTGCCGTTGATCTTTATTGAGGCAGTTGTTTTCGTACCGGGCAAAGCGGAGGATTGAATGCTTCCCGAATATTTTCCAGCTCTCCATTGCATGCGGCATTCGCTTAGATCAGAGAACAGTAATCTGTTTTCGAGAAGCAGTTGCACGCTATCATTTTTGTAGTTGCCCACCAGTTGAATTTTTACAGGAGAGTAAGTTTTTTTTACATGCCAGAATTCAGGTTTCCTTCTCCTCCAACCATCAACAGGCCCCCAGGTTCCATAGCCTACCACTTTTCCATCAGGTAGAATAAAAGTATCATCAATGGCAGCCCATATCGCACCACCTGCTATGGCTTTGGTATTATACATCTTCTCCCACATGTTTTTGAAACCAATGCCCCATGCATCACGGATGCCGGGATCTGTAACCAGCTCAAGGCGGTTGTAGGCATTAAGGTGTGCGTATTCTCCGAATATAACGGGGCGGGAGCTATGCTGATATTTTGAAGGCCCGCCTGGTCCCGGGTAATGCAGGTTATACAATTCCAGTTCGCCGTTATCTCCTTCGTCGCCATATTGGTTATAATTTCTTGGCCTGGTCGGGTCCAGTTTTTTTACAAGTTCACCTGATTTGCGGAAGTATGTTTTATATGCCCCCTGGGATTCGTTGGCCAACGACCAGTCCAAAACAGATGGATTGGAACGAAAGAAATTAACCATGTCAAGTGTCTGGTCGATTATGGCAGACTGGTATAAAGCATCGGGTACTTTAGTTTGATCAGCCCAGCAAAAAGGCGCCTCTACTTCAAGGAACATGCCTAGCGAGTCACATGCTGTAACAAGCTCTTCCGGCGGAGGATAATGTGATGTACGGATGTAGTTTACATTTTCTTCGCGGAAGATTAGCACATCATTCACCCATTGCTCACTAGTCAGCGACCGGCCGCGCAATGGAGATACTTCATGTCTGCATGCGCCACGTAATTTTACTGGCATATTATTCACAAGTATCACATTTCCTTTTATCTCGATTTGCCTGAATCCTATTTTTCGTTCTACCGTTTCTGTTTTGCCATCGCAGTGCACTGTCGCTCTGAATGTATATAGATTGGGGTGCTCCGGATCCCATTTGCGCGGATTATCTACAGGAAATTCAAGGGACCTGTTTAGAGATGTGCCTGCGTTGATGATGTCATTCTCATCGATTGTTTTTGAGAAGATCGTTTGACTGCCGGCTGACAATAATTCATAAGATACCTTTGTTTTCTTTGATGCGTTTTTTCCATCATTCGATAATTGTATTTCGGCTTTTAATACCGCGTTTTTGTATTCCTTATCAAATGTAGTTACTGCGTGAAAAGAAGATATGTTCACCTCCGGTACTGCAACCAGGGATATTTTACGCGTAATTCCGCCAAGTGCGTGAACGGCATACTGCGAGCCGCTGGCGAGTGAATCAGCAATACTTTCATTCCTTACCTTGACATAAATACTGGAAGGTGCACCTGGTTTTATAAAATCTGTTATGTCAAACTCAAAAGGAGTAAATCCACCGAGGTGGTATCCTGCCTTCTTACCATTAATATAAATCTCGCTTTCGCTGTACACTGCGTCGCAACGTAACTTAACACGCATATCTTTCCACGCAGAGGGAACATCAAAAGAACGCGCATAACCGGCCCAGGCATTTTTAACAACAGTAAATCCCTGCATCACCCATTCGCCCGGCACCTCTATTTTTGCCCAGCTTTTATTAATTGCCGTGGAGTTCTCTGCATTTTTTTCAGGAGCAGGATTAAAATACCAGGTACCATTCAGGCTCGTTTTTACTTCTGTACTCCCGTTTACTTTCTGAGGGACGGGACTTAATTTTTTCAGCACTATGCTATCTTGTGCATAAAGCCTGGTCATTGATATCAGAGAAAAAACTAGAACAAATAATTTTCGCATTTTATTTTGATTAGGACTCATCAAATAATTCCTGTAGGCAACAGTGTTTTAAAGAGTAAAGCTATATCGCTATTAGTCTTTGTTGTCAAGCTTTTTACCAGTTTATTAAACTTTTTTGCTAATAAAAGCTGTCTTTTTTTTGATAATAGGATAAATTACTGAGGCTTCATTCGGCTGGATGAGTTTAGAGCGAGGGCAAAGGGCGGAGTCTGGAAAAAGGTATTGCGATGGGTTGCAATGTTCAAATTCTTGTTTACATTAGTAATCGAAAGTCAACATACCGCGTATCTAATGCTTATCTTTTAAAAAAAACCAAAAATGAATTGCTTGCTAATATATAGGTTTAATGCTTCTCCTTTATTGTGGAAATGTACCGGCCTGCAATTTGAAATACAATGATGATGGTTCTCTTCAGACTATCGATGAATATAAATAATATTTAGTAAAACATATTTAGAGATTCATGACAACCAAAATTATAACGCTTATTGTATTTACTTGTGCAAGCTTATTTGGCTATGCACAAAAAGGAAATGTATGGAACACAAAAAAGTGTGCTGTTGTATTGACTTACGATGATGCATTGAATGAGGATATTGATAATGTAGCCCCAGCGCTTGATTCGTTGGGGTTGAAAGGAACCTTCTATTTATCCAACTATACAGGGACACTCGACACACGTATGGATGCCTGGAAAAAGATTGGCGAAAATGGCCATGAGCTAGGCAATCACACTTATTACCATCCATGCCTTGGAAATTTGCCGGGCCGTGGTTTTGTGAAACCTGAGAGTGATCTTAGTCGTTATGCCATTCTGCGTATTGACCAGGAGATCCACATGATGAACACGTTGTTGAAAGCGTTTGATGGAAAAGATAAAAGAAGTTTTGCTTATCCCTGCGGGGATGTAAAGATTGGTGATTCAGCTTACCTGGATCCTCTGCGAAAGGAATTTACAGGCGCTCGGGGCACACAACCTGAAATGCCACAAATACAAAATGTTGATCTTTACAACATAGGTTGTTATGGAATTAACGGCCAGTCAGCGGATGAACTTATTGCCCTGGTTAAAAAGGCAATGGAGTCAGGCAGTTTGCTGGTATTTTTATTTCATGGAGTAGGAGGCGGGCACTCACTCAATGTGTCTTTAGAAGCGCACAGCCAGCTTTTGCATTTTCTCAAGCAACACGAAAGAGAGATCTGGATAGCGTCCATGACAGATGTAGCTGCTTTTGTTCAGCAATATCAAACAAGCCTAAAATCAAATAAGTGAGAAAAATTAGATAGTAAATGAGGAAACATCGCGCCGCCAGAATTTGTATTTGTTCTTTAGTGTTTTGTTATACAAAAGTATTAACACCTGTATGAGGATCGTGCTCTAAAAAATAAACAAACGATTTTTCTTCTGTTAAGAAAAATTAAAGCCGCAAACCTTTAACACTTATCCGTTAAACGTCGTTTTCATAATTGCATCTCTATTTTATGTAAACAAAACACAACAATTATGAAAAAGATCATCATCGCAACATTCGCTGTTGTATTGTTTTCAGCAAGCGCAAAAGCTTCTGGTAAAAGCCACAAATTATTTATCCCTTCTGTAATTGAATCATCCTTTGATGCAAATTTTCCCGATGCTTTAAATCCAACATGGGGCCTGGACGAGCAATATATGAGAGCCACTTTCACACAGAATAACGTTACCGAAAATGCATATTTCTCTGATGATGGTGATTTAGTTGCGACAACAAAAGCTGCGTCATTTTCTGATTTGCCGGAAAAAGCACAACAACATATTAATGCTAAATACAAAGATTATAAAGTTGCAGAAACAATATTGTTTATCGATAATGATCCTGAAACAGAATCAAACATCTATTCAGTATCCGATACTCAAATCAATTATTTTGTATCACTTACAAACGGAAAGGCAAATGTGATCCTTAATGTGAATAAAAATGGCGATGTCGCTTTTTATGAAGAAAGGCCTGATACGAGACATTAAGCGATTTTTTTAAGCGAGTTTTTTTGAACCATATATGTTAGAAATCGGCGCGGCCAATGTTTAGTGTGTTAACAACTAAATCACAGCTTGATTGCCAAAGGCCTGACCGAAGCGAAGTTCTTTGAACCATATAAGAGATGTAAGAGCATATAAGAAGTTACGCCTTGGGCTAATGATGGCTCATGCAGTATGTACCTGCTCGACCAGTTTGCACCCTTCACCATTGACCATTCACCTTTCACCAGTTGTATAGAAGGCATATAAGGGAATATAAGAAAAGAAGGATTAAAGCAACTTCTTAGAGAATGGTGAAAGGCTTTGAAAGAATCAAAAAAAAAGAACCATATAAGGTATTAATGAGGACAACTTTTGAAACAGCTCGTTACATGTCCTTATATGCCTTATATGGTTCAAAATAATGCCTTATATAGTTCAAATAACTCTTACCTCAAATTGGGATTTAATTGTTGATCGTTAATCGGTATTGGTGCTAAATAAAAGGCATGGGTGTTGTCGTCTGGTTTTCCTTTCAGTGGCTCTTCTAACGGACTACGTTTTGCGTTTGCCTTCGCAACAGTTTCGGTACGTTGCAAATCAAACCAACGGGCAGCAGGTTCAAGCCCCGCAAATTCCCAACCTCTTTCGGCAACAACAGAATCGCGGAATACACTCTGTGATAAACCCGGTTTAAGATCACCCAAACCTGCTCTGTGTCTTACAAGATTAATAGCGCCGTAAGCTGTAGCATCAGCCCCTGATGCCATTGCCTGAGCCTCAGCATACGTTAGCAACACTTCAGCATAGCGAATAATATATACAGTGTGATTGCCCGCCCAGTTGCCCACATGTGTTACTGGATTGTAGCTTGCATCGTCACGATACTTTTGAAAATAAGGATGTTTTAGTGTGGTCGCGGTCCAGTCTTTCGGCGTTCCGGCAATCATGTATACAGATTGATAAGTGGCATTCTTACGTGCCCCGCCGGGGAAGCTATTGTAGAAACTGATTTCACCAAACCAATCGTCCCATCCAGCTTCATCGCCAGGTTGAGAAGAGTTTGGGCCCATCATGTTCCATTGGTTCCATGGCGTGTTGGGTACATTGTTGTTGTAGTAGCATGCAAATACAGCCTCGTTATTGTATTGAAACTCTTTTTTCCAGAGGCTTGCAAAATCAGGATAGAGGTCAACATTGTATGAAGCCTTCTTGTCTATAACCTCTTTTGCCTTTGCAGCAGCGAGTGCATACTTATCTGCTTGTTTTAAAGGCCAGCCAGCCATGTTTAAATACACGTTTGCCAGTAATGCTTTTGCAGAACCTTTGGTAGGAGCCACATTCACGCCGCTTTGAAACTGAACGCCCATGCCGCTCCAACTATCAGGCAACATGGTTTCAGCTTTTTGCAGATCGGCAACAATCAAGGTGTAGATTTCAGAAGGCTCTGCTTTTTTTCTTGTGTAATCTACATTGTTATCTGTTGTTAATGGAATGCTTCCCCATGTGCGCGTCAGGAAGAAATAGCTCAATGCTCTTAAAAAATATGCTTGTCCGGCGGCCCTGTTTTTTTCATCTTCAGTTGCTGAAGCTTTCTCATAATTCAGGATCATCGAATTGCATGATTTAATGGTAGCATAGAAGCTTGTCCACCAGTTTGTCATCCTGTCGTTGGATGAGTTTGGTTGAAAAGTATCGAAGTCGGAGAAGGATAATTTATTGCCTATTCGCGCAACGCCCACATCATCGCTTCCATAGCATGTTGCAAAACCAGCCACCTGGTTAAACGCCACGTTATTCAATGCATAGAGGCCGGTAGCGGCGAGCGACAGGTCATTCGCGTTTGTATAGAATTCAGTTCCGGTAGGTACCTTAGGTTCTTCTTTCAGCAGGTCTTTGCTGCACGAAGTTGCCAGTGCACAAAGTGTGAATATGACGAAATAATTTTTCATATAATTTCTTTTAAATTGATTAGAATCTTGCATTTAAACCGATAGTGAATGTGCGTGGGTTAGGATATGCGCCAAGGTCTATACCGGCAGCAATATCGCTGTTGCCCATTGTGTCGGCCTCGGGATCGAATCCTTTGTACTTGGTAAGCGTAATCGCATTTTGTGCACTCACGGTTAAACGGATGTCAGCAAATTTTACCCATCTTCTGTTTAAGTTGTAAGAAAGGCTTATGTTCTTCAGGCGCACGTAACTTCCGCTTTGCAGGTAATGTGTAGATTCTATATAGCTTCTTCCTGTTTTGCTTGCAGGGTCGGCCCATTCTGAGTTTGTGTTTGATTTTGTCCAGTAGTTAGCACTTTCAGCAAGCGTTGGATATTTGATATCGCTTGATGGCGCTGCAATTGCAGCATACGTTCCATTGAATATTTTGTTGCCCTGTGATCCCTGAATGAAAATATTCATAGAGAAATCTTTGTAAGAAAGATCGTTGTTAAACCCAAATTGAAAATTAGGCATTGCATTGCCGGATGTTACCCTGTCTTCATACCCGATAGATTTATTGCCATCCACATCACGGTACTTATTATCGCCGGCCTTGAACCCAAGTGTTGGATCATCTTCTTTATACACGCCTTCCCATGGAATCAAATAAAATTCGCCCAGCGGTGAGCCGGTCTTTACCACTTGAATAGATGTGTTAATCAGGCCCGCGCCGGGATATCCAACGTAGATGATATCCTGTCCGCCAAGGCTTACTACTTTGCTCTTGTAAGAAGTAAGATTTAACGTTGTGCTCCAGTTAAAATTGGATGAACGTATCGGCATCGCATTTACAGAGAATTCAAATCCTTTGTTTGTTACCTGTCCAAGATTTACCCATTGTGATCCACCGCCATCATAGTCAGGAATTGTTTTTTGTAGCAACAAATCCTCCGTCGTTTTGGAAAAATAATCCGCGGTTATGTTCACTCTGCCGGCAAGAAGGCCCGCATCAATACCGATGTCCCATTGTTTGGTTGTTTCCCATTTTAAATTAGGATTCGGCGGATTTCCCAACGTAAATCCCTGGTAAGATGTACCTGTTCCATAAGAATATTGTTGGCCGGTAAGCAGCCCCAGTGTGCTGTATGGCGCAATGGCCTGGTTACCTGTAATACCCCAGCTTCCGCGAAGTTTCAGGTTAGAGAAAGTGTTGAGGTTCTTAATAAAATCTTCTTCCGATAATTTCCATCCCGCAGAAACAGAAGGGAAATAACCCCATTTGTTTTTGGTAGATTGAAATTTGGACGAACCATCAGCTCTGTACGTTGCTGATAACAGGTACCTGTCTTTCAAAGTATAAGTAACTCTTCCTAAAAATGATTGTAATCCCCAATTGGTGTAATCTGAACGAATGCCCTGTTGCGCATTTAATTGAAGCGCATAGTAGCCATAAGCAGTAGAGGTTAAGCCACCACCATCGGCATTAAAACCGCTGTATTTGTTGGATGTTTGTTCATATACACCGGTTACAGATACATTATGGATGTCATTAAAAATCTTGTGGAAAGTAAGGATGTTACTGTTTTGCAAAGTGTAGTTATCACTCGCGCCCTGCCCTGATGAAATATTGGTTTGATTGATCCATTCATTGTTCAGGTAAGCACTCCTGTAAAAGTTTGCATCTACGCCAAAGTTGGTGCTAAAGTTTAACCAGTCTGTAATGTCCCATTTGAGTTTGGCGTTCACTACAGCAGTATTTGATTTGCCGTTATAGTTTGATTCTTTCGCAATCATGTATGGATTTGGCCCGATGGGAGAGATGGCATACCTGTTATAAGCCCCTGTTGCCGGATCATCATACACCGGCTCTGTTGGAGCCCATGCAAGAGATGACACAACCGGGTTTGCCTTGCTGCCAAGGTCGCCGTTGTTCAATGACTGAATGTTGGTGAGAAACAGGTTTAGCCCAATGCTTACGCGATTGCTCAATTTACTGTCGATATTGGAACGAAGCGCTATTTTCTGCTGGCTTGTATTTACGATCAGGCCACTTTGATTAACATAGTAGCCAGATAAATAGTAACGCGATTTATCAGTTCCGCCTGCAACAGACAGCTGATAGTTCTGCGTAATACCAGTTTGGAAAACCTGATCCTGCCAATCAGTTCCCGGCCCCGGGTTGGTGATCACGTCTGCGCCGGAAATATGGTTGGCTTGTTGCGCGTAGCCAGTAGGCCCAAGAAGATCATACTTTTTAATTTTGTTAGCGCTGAGAAACGTATTCAGATCTACAGTCATTTTGCCCGCCTTGCCACTTTTGGTGGTGATCATAATGACTCCGTTTGCACCGCGGGAACCGTAGATGGCAGTTGCAGATGCGTCTTTCAGCACTTCCATGGACTCAATGTCGTTAACATTAATATCCTGGAAACTAACGCTGCCGAGCGCAACGCCGTCCACAACAAACAACGGGTCATTGCTGGAGTTGATAGAGTTTGCTCCACGAATCCTGATCTTTACAACTCCGCCCGGTGCGCCGGATGCACTATTGACGGCAATACCCGATGCGCGCCCCTGGAGTGCAGAACTGACGTTGGTAACAGGTTGGTCCTTATAAGCATCTGCTGATATAGTGGCGATAGATCCCGTAACGTTGGCTTTTCGCTGCGTTCCGTAACCCACCACAACTACATCCTGTAAATTTTGGCTGTTTGATTGCAGCCTTACCTGGATGTTTGTCTGGTTACCAACCGTTATTTCCTGGGTGGCAAACCCGACGTAGCTGAACAGAAGAACAGCGCTTGCTGGAACGCTGATTTGAAAGCTGCCCTCCTTATTTGTCTGGGTGGCCTGGTTGGTTCCCTTTACCTGCACAGTAACGCCTTCAAGCGTTGAGTCTCCTGAGACGACTTTTCCGCTGACGGTTTTCTGGGCAATAAGTTGCCCCTGCAAACATGTTAACAGGATTAAGAGGCAAAATAAATTTCGCATGGCAATTAATTTGGTTAATGTGAAAGATGTGGTGCTGCTCTCTAACAATTGATCCTGCGTAAGGCTTTTTGTGTGCTTTTTAGTATGGAGCAGCCGCAATACCCAAATTAATCCTATTACAAACGAAATGCGCGGGGGTAAATCGCGAAAAATGGGGGGTAAAATCGTAAAGTGACGAGTGGTAACAAGCCAAATTCAAAAGTAGAAAAGTTTTGGAAGGCTATGAGCTCAGATTGGAAGATAGCCGATTAGTAATATTTTGGTTTTAAAAGGAACGGATAATTGACATAAGCCAGTAACGACTGATTCTCTGTGGAACTCAGTGTTTTCTCCGTCCACCTCTGTGTAATTGTATTTTAAGTTCCACAGAGAAAAGCAGGAGTGTGCGCCGAGTTGCACAGAGAAGGCTTCGTTATTCGGCGGCTACTATATTACATTCCCTGTTAAACGTGTCCTTATACTTTTTTACATAAACCGATGGATTCATGCCAAACAGCTTATTAAATTGTTCGCGGAAGTATTTGGCGTCATTAATGCCCACCTGGAAAGCGGCTTCGTTGATGTTGGCGTTGGTACTTAATAATAACAAAGCTGCTTTTCTTAGCCGGAGAAAGCGGATAAATGCATTTAGTGATAACCCTGATACTGACTTGACTTTTTTATAAAGGCTGGAATGGCTCATGCCCATTTCACGTGCGAAAGTTTTAATGGTGAACTCTTCGTTGTCAATTTCTTTTTCAATCACGCCAATGCACCTGTCAAGAAAATCACGGTAAGATGCGGAGACCTTCGTTTTGTTTTTCCTGAGTGTAACGGTGTCAAGAAAGTATTGCTGAATGGTGCTTCGGTTTTTTAGAATATTATCTACACGAGCCAACAATAGTTCTTTTTCAAAAGGCTTGGTAATATAATCTTCCGCGCCACATTCAATTCCTTTCAATTTTGAGTCCGTAGCTGTTGAGGCTGTCAGTAATATTACGGGAATATGGCACAGATCAGGATCTGCTTTTAGTTTGCTGCAAAACTCCACGCCATTCATTCCGGACATTACAATATCACTAATAATGATATCCGGTACAAACGCTTCGGCTTTTTCGAGCCCATCTTCGCCGCTGTGCGATTCATACACTATAAAACGCTCGTTAAAGATTTGGGTGAGGTATTCGCGAATACCCGCGTTGTCATCTACCAATAAAATTGATTTTTTGTCCGTAACAATTTCATTGAAAACCTGCTGCTGTTTATCTGATAATTTGTTTGGCAATTCTTGTTGTACAGTACTGGCTTTTACATCCGCTTCAAGATCTGCGATAAGTTCATCAATCAGCAAAGGCTTTATTTCGTTGTTATATGATGTGCTATGTTCCAGGTTGTCAACTGCTATAACTGCTGGAAATGAGAAAGTAAAAACAGTTCCTTTCCCCACAGCACTTTTATAGGTAAGTGAACCTTTGTGTGCCTGCACAAACTGGTTAACAAGATAAAGGCCAATACCAAACCCCTTGTTGCTTACGCCGTGGTTGTGTTTAGCCTGGTAAAACCTATCGAATAACCTGTTTCCTATGCTTTTGTCTATCCCGCATCCTGTATCTGAGACCACAACTTCTATATTGTGGTTGATGTAATGTATTGCCAGGGTAACTTTTCCTCCCGGCGGCGTAAACTTCAATGCATTGGACAAAAGATTAAATAGAATGATCTCCATTTTCTCATGATCGATCATCAGCTTTGGCGACGGACTGAAAGCAGAAAATTCATAATCGATATTTCTTGCTTTTGCCTGGTGCGCAAAACAGGTAAACACCTCATGGCAGAATTCGCAAAAATTTACGCAGGAGGGTTTCTGTTGGTTTTCTTCAGTATCTGCTTTTCTAAAAAGTAACAATTGATCAACCAGGCTTAATAAGCGTCGTGCATTGCGATAAACAATATGCAGCCCATCAGCCGATCCATTCTTTTCAGGATGCGAAAGAATCTCTTTTACTGGATCGATGATCAATGTTAAGGGCGCCCTGAATTCATGTGAAATATTGGTAAAGAATGACAGCTTTTTCTCATTAACTTCTTTTTGTTTTTCTGTTTCAATTCTGGCAAGGGCAATTTCATATGCCTGCCTGTCCTGTTGGGATTTATAGCGTACATAGAGGTAGATAAGCGTGCATGCTATACTTATATAAAACAGGTATGCCCACCATGTGCGGTACCATGGCGGCAAAATTTCTATTATAAGATTTTCGTTCCATTCGCTCCATGTGCCTGCTGCGTCAATGGCTTTCACATGAAAAATATAAGAGCCTTCGTTAAGCCTTGTGTAGTTTGCTGTTCTTATTTTGCCTACATAGTTCCAGCCCTTGTCCCATCCTTCAAGATAGTAGGCGTATTTTATTTTGTCTGAAGCAGAATAGTTCAGTGCAACAAAATCGATGGAAAACACTGCCTTGTTATAAGGTAATTTAATATGTTCTATCCTGTCTTTGGTACGTTGCTTAATATAGGAGTCGTCATCCTGTATTGCTACATTGTTTACTTTAAGGCCGGTTAACAACACCGTGAGCGATGTTTGCCTGCTCATAACGCTGTCAGGGTAAAAAATATTTAAGCCCTTAATTCCACCAAACACAAATTCACCCGAACGTAACTTAATGCCCGCATTATAATTGAACTGATTGCTTTGAAGACCGTCAGCCTGCGAAAAATCACGGAATTTTTTGGTGATAGTATTGAAGACTGATATGCCATTAAATGTACTGATCCAGAGATTATTTTTTTCATCAACCAACATCCTTAAAATGGAATTGTTCGATAAGCCTTCTGTTTCGGAAAATCTGACGAACTTGTCGTGAGCGGGATCAAAATACAATAAACCGCCGCCTTCTGTGCCAATCCAGAAGTAGCCTCGCTTATCCTGAAGGATGGAGCGTACAGCATAACCGATCTTATAACGCTTGTGTTGTTTGTTGATCTGATCAATCAGGATTAATGAGCAAAAATCACCGGCCCACAGATTGCCTTTCTTATCCTCGTACATGGCGAGAATATTTTTTAATGCATCATCATACAGTTTGAATTGTTGCTGCTCCCGATCGTACAAATACAATCCACCTTCAAGGCAGGTACCTGTCCAGAGCCGTTTCGCTTTATCCTGGAACAAAAGGAAATGATTTTTGTCTTCCTTGCCAAGCGCCGTATTGATACAACGGAATTGCTTAAAAGAATGTGTTTTTGTATCGAAGCGTTGCACGCCGCCGCCCCATGTGGCGGTCCACATTTCATTCTTGTAATCAATGAGTATATCGGTAATAAAATTGCTGCTGCGTGATGCCGTATTTTGATCGCGGTGCTGATAAGTAGTAAAAGTATTTTTCTTTCGGTCCCAATAACTAAGCCCGTTGCCATCGGTGCCAATCCACAGGTTGCCATTCACGTCTTCACATGAGGAGGTAACAAAATTGTCTATAAGGCTGTTGGTGTTGAGTGCGTCGTGTGTAATAGTGCGGAACTTCGTTTTTTCAGGATCGATAAGATTGATGCCCCCACGCAACGTGCCGATCCACAACCTTCCATCATTGTCTTTCAGAACACCATAGGTACAAATGCTGGTCAGTTTTTGTCCTGAGGCAGGATCGAATAACGGGTCAATCTTTTGTGTGTTGCAATCCAGTTTAAATATGCCATGGCCATCAGATGAAATGTACAATATGTTTTCGTATCTGTTCAAATAAACAATCCTGTTGCCGCATGCAAATAATTTCGAATAACTGTTTGATGCGGTGTTGTAGATAAAAAGGCCATCGTCCGTTCCCATCCATAGATTACCTTTCTGATCAGATTTAAGGTAAATGCCATTTCTAATTTGGGCTGTAACAAGGTCGAGTTCTTTCGAGTTTACATTGTATATATACAATCCTTTATCTCTCACATAAACCCATAACCGTTGTGCATTGTCATATTCAACAGACATTACCTGGTAATTTGAATGGCCTGTTTTTCCGGATAGGTGAATTGGTATCGCTGCATTTCTGGTTTGTTCATACAACAGCAAGCCTTCGTCTGTTGCTATCCATGTGTTTCCTGTTGCCCCGGTCAAAATTTGGTTGACTGTTGTCGTAATTTTCCGGGGTTCTTTTTGTCCATCAGGAATGAAGTTGATCGAAGTAAAGGTGGATGTAACTTCATCATATCTTGCGGCGCCGCTTCTGGTGCCAATCCAGATTCTTTTTGAAGTGTCTTCAGTTATAGACGCTATCCTGTTGTTCGGTAATGAATTAATGCTGTTTAATTTATTCCGGAAGATCTTAAAATTGTATCCATCATATCGGTTCAAGCCATCGTACGTTCCAAACCACATAAAGCCGTTGTGGTCCTGGAACATGCATGTAACAGAATTATTAGAGAGGCCGTGCTCAATTCCAAGGTAAGAAAGCGGCGCAGCCGAAAACGCGCAAAGTGTAAATGCATGCAACAGGTAACATAATGTAATCAGGCGGCGAAAGTGTTTAGCTGGCATACACAATCAGTTCGTGGTTTGATAAAATAAGCCAAGCGGTTTGGCCATCGTGCAAACGAATGCATTGGGTATTAAATATACAATTTTTGAAAAGCAGAAAAGCACTAAAGCGGACGTAAATATGAGCGACGGTAAGAAAAAATAAGTCTGCGGCAATGACACTATTTGTCATCTGTTTTTGAGTAAATTAATGTTGTGTTATTGATTCCGCAGTTGTATGTACAGATTATATAAAGAGGATGAACAGCGCTTACAATTTTAGAAATCCACATGATACGCAATCTGACTTCCACAGCACTGTGTACGATGCCAAATAGGTCAGCTGCTGCACCTTTCACTATTGACCATTCACCATTCACTACATTCACTTCGCCACATTGCTTCTTTCCCTGAACTCACTTGGTGTTACATTGAACCTTGATTTAAATACAGTTGAAAAATATGCGAGTGATGAAAATCCAACTCTGTACGCTATTTCAGATATAGTGAACTCTTCTTGTTGTAGCAGGTACCTGGCTTTTTGCATTCGTTTGTTAAGTATGTATTCATTGGCATTTACACTAAGCAATGCTTTCACCTTTCTATACAATTGCATGCGTGAGAGTCCCATTTGCTTGCAAATCTCTTCCACGCTAAAATTTTCGTTGGCAATATTGCTTTCAATCAACCCGTTGAATTCTGCTATGAATTTTTTATCTATTTTATTAAGCGTTTGAATTTTTAGCTCAGACGGAATTTCACCGGAATAATGTTCTTTCAAAATTGAACGGTTTTTTAATAAGCTCCGGATATTTTCTTCCAGGAATTTTTGATTAAAAGGCTTTGTAATATAAGAGTCTGCAAGATGGCGCATGCCTTCTATCTGCGCTTCCACCGATGTTTTTGCAGTAAGAAGTATAACGGGTATGTGCGATGTGCGGATGTCTGATTTAAGCACGTTGGTCAGTTCGAAGCCATCGCGCCCCGGAAGCATCACATCGCAGATGATTAAGTCAGGCACAGCATCAAATGCCTGTTGTAAAGCTTTATTGCCATCGTCTGCTTCCAGTATTTCATAATATTTACTCAGGCGGTCTCTCAGGTAGTTTTTTAAATCTTTATAATCTTCAATAATCAGGATAGAATTTTCGTTTGGTGTTGACGTGTCGGCAAATTCTTCCTGCGTTAAATGCGGCAACAATTCAGACGTGTAAATCTTCTCGTCTTCATGCAACATAATGTTGGAAATCTCTTTGTTGATGATTTCACTTTTTTCAAGATGCGTATCGCCCAGCGGAAGTGCAATAATAAATTTCGTCCCTTTCCATTTTTCACTCTGTACTTCTATCGTGCCTTTGTGTAGCAATATTAATTCTTTAGATAAGGCCAGGCCAAGGCCGGAGCCTCTGTAGTTTTCATATTCGCCCTGGTAAAATAGTTCAAACGCGTGCTGCGTAGAAGTTTCGTTCATGCCCACACCGTTGTCTTCAACAATGATGCGTATATTCTTTCCCTGATCATCCCTGGAGAGCGAAACATAAATATAACCATTGTCATTAGTGAATTTAAATGCGTTTGAAAGCAGGTTGTACAATACTTTGTCAAGCATCGTTTCATCAAACCAAACATTAAGGCAGGGGAGATTGGTAATAAAACGTAAGTCAATGTTCCTTTTTTTTGCAAGCTCTTTATATGCTTCAATAATCTGGTTGAGAAATAAAACAATATCATTTTCAGAGAACCGCAACTTTAGCTTATCAATTTCAATCTTTCTAAAATCCATCAGTTGATTAATCAGGCGCAATAACATGATAGTGTTCTTATGCATCAACAAAAGGCTGCGCCCCACATTTCGGTACACCGTTTCATTTTGCAGCAGTTCTTCCAGTGGGCCGAGTATTAATGTAAGCGGCGTCCGTAACTCATGCGATATTTTGGTGAAGAATTTTATCTTGGCATCATTCGCTTCGTTGGCCTTCTTGCTCAATTCTATCAGCTGGTTACGCTGGTTGATGATCTCCTCGTTCTGTATCGCGAGCCGTTTGTTTATTTTTTTATTTTCAAGAAGATAATAGGCGAGGATAGAACCAAAGATGAGCGCCAGTGCAAGCGATACAGAAATAGCATAAATAATATTTGATTGATTTTGCGTGATGACCTCTTCTTCTAAAATCTTTTTCTGCCTTCTGTCTATATCAGTTTGCTGCGCCAGTATTTTTTCATTCTGCATTTTTACGATGCGCACATTGGAAGAATCAATCACGGTACTTGCCAACGGGTTTTCTTTCTGAAAAGGCTTGCTTTCAAGAATATTTACCGCAGTCAAAATTGCTTCTTCTCCACCAGAGGGATAAAGTATAGTAGCTTTTAATGCGCCTTTCTCAACAAGGTCAATTCCGCCATTAGTGCCGGGAAGGCCATCCACGCCAATAATAGATATTTTTTTATCGAGCCCCTTTGAGGCGCAAACCCTGTATGTAGAAAGTGCCAGCCGGTCGTTCTGGCAAAATATTAGTTGAATGTCGGGATCAGCTTGCAGAAATTGTATCAAGTTTTCACCCGAAGGGGTTTCATCGCCGGCAAGATATATCCTTGATTTGTATTTTATTCCGGGGTGCTTAGTGATAAAGTCTACAAAGCCGTTATGCCTGTCAATATCAGCTGAAGATCCGGGAATGTCTGATACTTCCAACACATTTCCTTTTCCTTTTAAAACAGAGTTGGCAAAAGTGGCGGCACTTAATCCTACATCGTAATTCCTGGCGCCTACGTAAGCAGTGTATTTACCTGATGATGTTCGTCTGTCAACAATAATCACGCGTATTCCCTTCTCAAACGCTTTTTCTACAATGGGCGTAATGGGCTCAGCTTTGTTCGGAGAAACGATTAGTAAATCAATATGCTGATCAATCAATTCCTGTATTTGTTCAATTTGTTTTTCTGTGCTTCCATTCGCATCTTTAAATACAAAGTTGATCTCCGGGTGAAAGGAAAGTTCTCTCTGCATTCCTTCCAGCATAGTTTGCCTCCATTTATTGGCCATGGTGCATTGCGAAAAACCGACAATGTATTTCTTTTGCTCCGTCTTGTGATTGCATGCCAATAGGGCAACAATCCCAACGGTTAAGAATAGGATATTTTTGTAAAGCAAGATTGAATTGAGAACAGGCTTGAGTGCTTTCATCAGGCAGTCGTCGTTTAGATTAAAACTTGGTTAAAATCATCTTGTTTTTTATGTAAATTTCAGGACTTGGCAAGCAAGCCTCTTTATGTGGAGTATGACAAGCGTTGGTAAAAAGAATCTGCTACATCTTTATTTCAATCACAGGAATTTCCGGGCTATGCTTTACAAAAGATTTTCGCATTAGTAATTTAAGCTTTTTATTTTGTTTTCCGAAAAGAGAAATGCGCTACTGCGTTTTTCTTTTTAATGAATAATGATCATAATTTTTTGATATGAAATTTCGCGCAATATTTATAGATGTTGATGGAACGCTTTTGACGGATAAGCTGGATATATCGCAACTTACCAAAGAAGCGATAACCTGGGCTCATAGCAAAGGTGTGTTGGTTGTGATTGTAACAGCCCGTTCGCCAGCGGCCTCTTTATTTTTGTATGATGACCTCGGCATTAATAACAACCCGATTGTCTGTTTTAATGGTGCTTTGATTGTGCAGGATGCAGCAATACTGCTCGATCAACAGATTGAGGAGTCAGATATAAAAGAGATTGTACGGCTTTTAAATGATTTCGATATCAACATCAGTATGTACAGGCACCACGATTGGTTTACGGACAAAGTTGACCGGTGGATTGAACAGGAGAGCGCCATAACGCATTCCGTAATTAACAGGATTGATTTTTCAGCGCTTCTTGAAGACGGCTTTTGCGCGAATAAAATTTTATGCATGGGCGAGCCGGATGAAATAGACCGCGCCGAAAAATATTTAAAGCAAATTGGTTTCATTCATCTCAATATTCATAAGTCTAAACCAACTTACCTGGAAATAACAAATGTCAATGCGTCAAAAAAACAAGGTATTGAAAAACTACTTCATGCTTACAAAATCAGCCCTCAGGAAATAATTGCAATCGGTGATAATTTTAATGACATAGACATGCTACAATATGCAGGGACAAGCGTGGTAATGGGTAATGCACCGGCAGAGGTAAAAAAAGTGGCTACGTTTATTACAGACACGAATAACAATGATGGCATAGCGAAGGCTATCGAAAAATTGTTTTCCTGAAATAGATTGTATTGTGTTGAATGCCCTTAGCTGAAAGGGAAGACATGGCATAAAGAATAATGTGGGAGGGGTTAATTTGTAAAAAAACTTAAACTTTCCGTTACAATTTTGAAAACCCTGCGTTTGAAATCCGAACAATGATCTCTTTAATTTTTTGATTTTCAAGGCACTAGTTTTTTATTTTTCGTGTTTACAATTTTTAAAAGATTTGATACAATAACAAAAAGACTTTTTTTCTAAGCAGGCTACTTTGTAAGCACTAACGCTCTTGCTTATGAATAAGAAAAAAGTTCTTTTGTGGAGTATTGTTGTTGCGTTGGGTGGCTTTCTTTTCGGATTTGATACTGCGGTAATTTCCGGCGCGGAAGAGTCTATTCAGCAATACTGGCATCTGTCAGCCTTCGAACATGGCTTTACTGTATCGATTGCATTAATCGGGACAATCATTGGTGCTTTAACGGGCAGCATCCCGTCTGACAGGCTTGGAAGAAAAAAGACGCTTGTCTTCATAGCGATTACCTATCTCATTGCGTCAATAGGTTCAGCGGTTTCAACCAACTGGTATGCATTTCTTATTTCACGCTTTGTGGGTGGGTTAGGCGTTGGCGCATCCTCCGTTACTGCGCCGGTATACATTTCAGAAATATCACCACCGGCGTACAGGGGCCGATTGGTTATGATGTTTCAGTTTAATGTTGTCTTTGGTATTCTCATCTCATATTTTTCAAATTATTTGATTGGGCAGTTAGCTGGTGGCGAATCCTCTTGGCGCTTAATGCTGGGGATTCAGGCCGTACCCTCTTTTCTCTTTTTAGTCCTGCTGCGTTTTGTTCCCGAAACACCACGATGGCTTATTTTAAAAAAGAACAAACTGGATGCTGCAAGAGCCGTTCTCAAGATTATTAATCCCAATGATTACGAAAGTGAGTTGCAGGCCATCGTTGAAAACAACAGGGCAGAACATGCAACTTCAGCTTCAGATTCCCTGCTGTCAAAAAAATACCGGTTC
Organism: Bacteroidota bacterium; assembly: GCA_048498555.1. GTDB lineage: Bacteria > Bacteroidota > Bacteroidia > Chitinophagales > Chitinophagaceae > Danxiaibacter. The sequence continues at coordinate 38,137 of JBEHXT010000022.1, read as the reverse complement.
CCTATTTTTCTCGCGGTATGCTTTGCTGTATTTAACCAGGTATCAGGCATCAATGCGATTATATATTATGCGCCGAGGATTTTTGAAATGACCGGTTTGGGCAGGCAGTCATCTTTGCTATCCACTGCCGGTATCGGCATTGTAAACTTCACCTTCACGCTTATCGCCATCAACTTTATTGATAAGATAGGACGGCGCACCCTTATGCTGATTGGGTCGCTTGGATTGATTGCAACGCTTGGCGGAGTGGCTCTTACATTTTATCGCCAGGACTTTAGCGGGTTCGGCATCATCGTTTACCTGATGGTTTACATTGCCTTTTTTGCTTTTTCGCAGGGCGCAGTAATATGGGTATTTATATCTGAAATATTTCCAAACAATGTAAGGGCAAAGGGACAAACGCTGGGCAGCTTTACACACTGGTTTATGGCGGCGGTAATAGCCTTCTCATTTCCGGTACTTGCGGAGAAATTGGGAGGTGGCAATACCTTCCTTTTCTTCAGTGTTATGATGGTGCTGCAGTTGCTTTTTGTATGGAAGATTATGCCGGAGACAAAAGGCAAATCGCTGGAGCAGATAGAGCGGACGCTGGTTTTGCACTAAAGGGTTGGGCGATTTTTATCGGCAACTGAAAATCTCAATATCCCGTGTTGCGTATTCGAATTATAGGTTGAATAAAAATTCGTTTATGTACAACAACACTTACGAGGTAATATGCTTTGGAGAAATTCTTTGGGATGTTCTGCCTCAAAGCGCTGTGCCTTGCGGAGCGCCAATGAACGTTGCGTATCACTTGAATAAACTTGGTAAAAGCCCGGCGCTTATTACACGGATAGGCTTTGATGATAAAGGTAAAGAGCTGATCAATTTGTTATCTGGCTATGGTATTTCAACAGATTTTTTTCAGGTAGACTATCATACGCAAACTGGTGTTGTTTACGCACGGTTAAAGAGCAATAACGAGGTGGTGTATGATATTGTAAAACCTGCAGCCTGGGATTACATTCAATGGGAAGCAGACTTTGAAACCCTGATTGGAAATGCATCCTATTTCGTATTCGGGAGCCTTATTGCAAGAAATGCGCAATCAAAAAATATTCTCTTTCAGTGTATGGAAATAGCCAAAACGAAAGTGCTTGACATTAATATCCGGTCATCTTTTCTGGATCAGAAACTGATAGAAGAGCTGTTGAAAAAAACGGATGTACTTAAAATGAATATAGCCGAGTTGCATCTTGTTTCAAACTGGTACAAAGACTATAAAAGTGATCTGGAAAGGGTTAGAGCATTGAAGGACAGATTTAATATAAATAGCATCATCGTCACAAAAGGAGGCGATGGTGCATTACTCCATTTGGATGAAACATTTTATAGCCATCCAGGCTATACAGTTAAAGTTGTTGATGCCTCCGGTAGTGGTGATGCGTTTCTTGCTGCAATAATATCAAAGCTTATTGACAGGGCTCCACCCGTAGAAGCACTAGATTTTGCAAACAGGTTAGGGGCTTATGTTGCAACCAGCAAGGGTTCTTGTCCCGATTACACGCTAAGCATCCTTGACCGGATTCATATTCTGCAGAATTAAAACGTTAACGATTAAACCAAAAATTATGAGAATATTCCTGACAATTTTTATAACATTCCTTGTTGCAGCAAGCTTTGCACAGCAAAGAAAGGTAACAGGTGTAGTTACCAGTAAAACGGCCAGTACACCGCTGTCGGGCGTAGCCATTCAATCAAAAGTGGCGCATGCTTTTACTGATAGCAGCGGCAGGTTTGCTATATTGGCCAATGATGGGGAAGAACTCACATTTTCTTTTGTGGGCATGAAAGTGCAAACCGTAAAAGTATCTGGTACTACTCCCTTATCTGTGCAGCTTGAAGATATAAACAGCGATCTTGTGCAGGTAGTCGTTACAGGTTATAAAGCCGAAAGAAAAGTAGATTTAACAGGTGCTGTTTCCGTAGTAAACCTCAATACGGTAAAAAACTCTCCTACAACAAGCCCTATGCTTGCGCTGCAGGGACAAGTGCCGGGCCTGTACGTTCAAACAGATGGATCGCCCACAGGTGGCAATGGTAATCCGCCTACTATTCTTGTGCGCGGTGTAAACACACTTGGCAATACCAATCCGTTATATATAATAGATGGTGTGCCCACAACACGTTATGAGGATTTTGCCAATTTAAATACCAATTCTATTTCATCCATTCAGGTATTAAAAGACGCTTCAGCTTCTTCTATTTATGGGTCAAGAGCATCTAACGGCGTAATCATCGTAACAACAAAAGCCAATGGAGCCGGTGATAAGATGCACATTACATTGAACACCAGCTATACAAGGCAATCTGAAAAACCATGGCAGGAAAAAGTGCTGAATTCATACGACAGAGGTGCTACTTTGTGGCGCGCAGCGGTTAATGATAGCACAAATCCTAATAACCTGGTGAGCCAGATCTATCGTTATGATTGGAATGGCGATTATAACAATCCGGTACTAAACAAAGTTTTGATTGCCCCATTTGTGGGGGCTACCAATAATAATCAACCTAACTATGATCCCTTTGTGGGGCCGTATTCCGCAACGGACAGCCTTATGCCTGTAGCAAGTACAAACTGGCAGGATGCGCTGTTCAAACCAGCGAATGTAGTATCTACAGACCTGGCAATATCTTCCGGCAATGCACGAAGTGGATTCCTGATGAATGTTGGATTTTACAATAATGATGGATTGATAGAGTTTACTAAATACCGACGCTATAACGCAAGGATCAATAGCCATACGTCTGCATTTAATGACCGCTTGAAAATTGGAGAGAACTTTCAGGTGTCAAGAACATCGCAGGTGAATTCAACAACGGATGTTGGCGGTGCTGCTACTCCCGGGCTTGCGCTCACATTGGCACCAACAATCCCTTTGTATAAAACAGATGGTACTTACGGTGGGCCCAGAGGCGCTGGTTATTCCGATAGAAATAATCCTGTTGATATGCAATACCTGAACAGGTTCAATGACAGGAACCAATTGATAACATTGGGTAATGTTTACCTCGACCTTGAGATTATCAAACATCTTGTTTTTCATACCAGCTTTGGCTTTGAGTACTCAGATATATTAGCTAAAAACGCCGCGCTGATAGGTGATGAAGGCCCGGTGAGGTCTTTTAACAGTTATGGTATACAGGAAACAAAAGAATTTAGTTTCACCTGGACCAACACACTTAACTATAATCTTGAATTTGGAAAAAGCAGGTTGAATTTGTTGGTGGGAACAGAAGCTATAAAAGATGACTATACAACCTATGGAGCAAATACAACCACCTTTGCATTGCAGGAACAAAGTTATTTACAGTTAAGCGCGGGTGTGGGTGCGCAAACCAATAATGGTTCTGCAACAGGTTACCGGTTGCTTTCTCAATTTGGAAAAGTGTTCTATGGATATGCAGATAAATACCTTGCTTCATTCACTATCAGGCGTGATGGATCTTCTCGTTTTGGTACCAATAATCCTTATGGTGTGTTCCCTGCATTTACATTGGGATGGAGAATTAATAACGAAGGTTTCTTCGATGCAAAAAAACTTGTATCTAACCTTAAGTTGCGTGCGGGTGTAGGCACTGTGGGTAACCAGGAAATTGGTAATCTTTCATCATTTACAATACTACAGCCCAATTATGGTACAGCCAGCCCAACCTATCCTCAATGGTTGAATATTGGTAGTGCTTATGATTTATTTGGCGTAAATACCGGGTCTCTTCCTTCAGGATTTGTACAGGTGCAACGGGGAAACCCCAACCTGAAATGGGAGTCAACAACTGAAACAAATGTGGGTGTAGACTTTGGGTTCCTCAACGAAACAATTACCGGTTCATTTGACTATTTCAGCAGAAAGACCAGTGATATATTGATTCAGCCGCCTGTAGCTGCTGCACTTGGCGAAGGCCAGCAACAGTACGTAAACGGTGCTAACGTGAGCAACAAAGGATGGGAAGCGGTGCTTAGCTACAATCATAAAACATCCGGTGGTTTTAGTTTTACCATAACAGGTAATGCAAGCCATTGGGCCGATAAGGTTACAAGTATTCCGGACAATGTGCGCCCTGCATATCCTGGTGATGCGAATCACTCTATAGTAGGATATTCACGTTTCTCTATTTTTGGTTACAAAACAGCGGGACTCTTCCAAACTTCAAAGGAAGCACAGGATGCACCTACTCAACCTGGTGTGTTAGATGGCGCGTTGAAAGGAGCTGGGCGTTTAAGATACGTGGACCTGGCAGGTATTGATGCAAATGGCAACTTAACAGGGCCTGACGGAAAGATAGATGCCAACGATCAAACCTGGTTAGGCACAACTTTGCCTAAAGTTGAGTTTGGACTGCGGGTAGATATGAGTTATAAGAGTTTTGACCTGTCCATATTCGGATCTGGTGTAGAAGGAAAAACCAGCTTTGACCCCACCAAGTTTTTCAATTCGTTTGCTAACGTGAGAAATAATTTTGGGCCGGGTACATTAAGCGCGTGGAATCCGCAAAACACAGGATCGAGCATACCTGCATTAAGTGTTTTAAACCACAATGGAGAAGACAGGACTTCCGATTTCTATTATGTGAACTCGTCTTATTTCAAACTTCGCAATGTTACGCTAGGATATAATTTCTCCAGAGGAATCGCCAATAGTATAAAGATGGAGTCCCTGCGGATCTACATAGCAGGCCAGAACCTGTTTGCCATCAAGTCTAAAGACTTTACATCAAAAGATCCTGAAAGGGCCACAACCTTTGATACATGGCCGGTGCCAACCTCATTTACATTTGGATTGAACGCAAACTTTTAATTCAAAAAAATTAGTTATGAAATATAATAGCATAAAAATTTTTCTGGTTGCGATGTTGCTCTTTTCGATGAGTTGTAAGAAATTCCTGGATTACAAACCTCAGGGAGCTTTGTCTGCAACAGATCTAACCACGCCCACTGCTGCGGATGGATTGGCAACGGCAGCATATGCCGGAATAGCCAATGACTGGTGGGATGCGCCTATTACAAGTATGTGGGAATACGGAAGTATTCGTTCTGACGATGCTTATAAAGGTGGTGGCGATATCAGTGACCAACAGCAAATGGATAAATACGAACAATTTTATCTGGTGAACGCCTCTAATAATGGTGCCGGTGATTTTGGTTTTCCCGGAACCTGGATTAGGGCATACGCAGCCATCGGTAGAGCGAACATTGCATTGAGAGCGTTAAATAGTCTTACCGATGCCGATTTTCCAAAAAGAACAGTGCGCATTGGTGAAATGCGTTTTTTACGAGGGCACATGTTCTTCCTGTTAAAAGTAATGTTTCGCAATATTCCATGGTTCGATGAAACATTTTCAAATGATCAGATATTGAAAGTGTCTAATAATATGTCAAACGATTCGCTTTGGGAGAAAATTGCAGATGACTTCCAGGCTGCGATTAACGATCTGCCTCCGAAACAGGCCGGCGAACCTGGAAGGGCAAATCAGTTATCGGCTAAAGCATACCTGGCTAAAGTACGGTTGTATCAGGCTTATACGCAGGATGATGCCTACAATGTTATAGGAATAGACCAGGCGAAAATGCAGCAGGTAATTACATTAACCAACGATGTAATTAATTCGGGCGTATATTCTTTGAACAGCGATTTCGCTTTTAACTTTTTAGACGGACATGATAACAGCCCAGAGTCTGTATTTGCGATACAGTATTCCATTAACGATGGAACGGCTATTGGAGGACGGTTAAGTATGGCTACAAGCCTTAATTATTTCGCCGGTGCGCCTCAGTATGGTTGCTGTGCATTTCACGTTCCATCGCAGAACCTGGTGAATGCATTCAGGACAGACGGTAATGGTGTGCCGATGTTTGATCACTTTAATGATAAAGCGCTGACAGATGCTGATCTTACAACGAATGGCGTTACTGTAGACCCGAGGATTGATCACACAATAGGCATACAGGGCCATCCATTCAAATACAACGCCGCCATTCCTTATGATCATAGTTGGGAAAGGCTGGCGGGTGTATATGGCGGATTCGGTACAATGAAAGAATTGCAGCTGGCCACATGCCCTTGTTTTAAAAAGCTCGGGCCTTTCTACGGCACATCGGTAAATCTGGATGTGATACGATTTGCTGATGTGTTGCTGATGAACGCAGAAGCTCAGATTCAATCCGCCGGTGGCAATCTCAATACTGCTTTGACTGAGATAAATTTGGTAAGAAAAAGAGCATCCCAAAGTACAAACCTGGTTAAAAAGAGTGACGGGACTTTTCCTTCCAATTATAAAATTGACGTCTATAAGCCAGGCGTAAATATTCCGGCATGGGATAAGGCAACGGCTTTTAAGGCATTACAATGGGAACGCAGAATGGAATTTGCTATGGAAAGCCCACGGTTCTTTGATCTGGTCCGCTGGGGCATTGCCGCAGAAACACTCAATGCATTCTTTGCTGTCGAAAAAACACGGCACTCATTTTTAAGCAGTGCAAAATTTACGAAAAATACGCATGAGTATTTTCCAATACCACAGGAGCAGATAACATTTACAAACGGTTTATATAAACAAAATAAGGGTTACTAAAAACGATTGAGCTATATAAGGCATATGAGGCATTTTCTAACGCTTAAATGATCTTATATGCCTTCTATACAACTGGTGAAAGGTGAATGGTCAATGGTGAAGGGTGCAAACTGGTTGAGCAGGTATATACTGCGTGAGTCATCATTAGCCTAAGGCGTAACTTCTTATATGGTCTAACATCTCTTATATGGTTCAAAGAACTTCGCTTCGGTCAAGCCTTTGGCAATTAAGCTGTGATTTTGTTGTTAACCCACGAAACATTGGTCGCGCCGATTTCTAACTTATATGGTTCAAAAAAAACTATATCGTTCAAAAAATGATTCTGCAGGCATCAAATTTTTTTAGTAAATTTTTAGAGGCGTATTTATTCATCAATGACTATCTAAAATGTTACATATGCCTGTCCGCAAACTAAATATTTGTCACCTGCTTATTTGTCTGCTGGTTGCTTCCTGCCACAATGCCGATAAACCATTTATCAATTTGTCATCTTCTAAAACCAATATAGCATTTGCCAACAACCTTGTTGATAAAAGTTTTTTCGGAATACTTAATTACATCTATTACTATAACGGTGGCGGAGTTGCTGTTGGCGATATAAATAATGATGGGTTGCCCGATATTTATTTTACAGCAAACAGCAAGGGAAACAACAAGCTTTATTTAAACAAAGGAAACTTTGTGTTTGAAGATATTACCGCAAAGGCAGGAGTGGCAGGCCATGCAGATTGGTGCAGCGGTGTTACAATGGCTGATGTAAATGGCGATGGCTTCCTTGATATTTATGTATGCGCAGTTGCTAAAATACATGGCTTTCAGGGACGAAATGAATTGTTTATCAATAATGGGAAAGGTGGTTTTACAGAAGCTGCAACTGATTTTGGGCTGGATTTTTCAGGCACTTCAACGCAGGCTGTGTTCTTTGATTTTGATCACGATGGCGATTTGGATTGTTACCTGCTCAATCAATCGGAGCATCCCAATCAAAACATTGTAGATACAAGCAATCGGCGCAAAGTTGATACCGTCGCAGGCGACAGGCTTTATCGAAACGATGTTGTAAATGGTAAGAGAAAATTTATAGATGTTTCTTCGCAGGCTGGAATTTATCAGAGTAATCTTGGCTACGGGCTGGGTATTGCTGTTGCCGATTTTAATAATGATGGATGGGATGATATTTATGTTGGTAATGACTTTCATGAAAATGATTATTACTACATCAACAACGGCGATGGGACTTTTTCTGAAAGTGGTGCCAAACATTTTCGCCATTATAGCCGGTATAGCATGGGGAATGATGCTGCTGACTATAACAACGATGGACAGATAGATATTTTTACTGCGGACATGTTGCCCTCTGATGAAAAAATTTTAAAAACTTATGGTAACGGTGAACACCTGGATATATATAATCAGAAGATCATCCGGAACGGCTATCAAAATCAATACTCTAAAAACTGTTTGCAAAGAAACAATGGCGATGGCGTGAGCTTTAGTGATGTTGGTTTGATAAGCGGTGTTTCTGCGACGGACTGGAGCTGGAGTTCTTTGTTTGCAGATTTTGATAATGATGGGAATAAGGATCTCTTTATTTCAAGCGGTATTGTGAAACGCCCGCTGGACCTGGATTTTATTATGTTTATGTCAAACACAAATCCACGTGATATCAATAGTAATGAAAAATACGCGGAGCTCATTCAAAAGATGCCGGATGGCGCTTCTCATCCGTATTTATATAAGGGTGATGGAAACGATCACTTTAGCGATGTGAGCGAAAGCTGGGGTACTTCCGGTATGAGTGGCTATTTCAACGGAGCTTCATATGCAGACCTTGACAATGATGGAAGGGAGGACCTTATTATCAACTGTATAAACGCACCGGCTGTTATTCTTAAGAATAATACGGCGCCAAAAAGATATTTATCCATTGCGTTTAAAGGTGCTGATATGAATACGAGCAGCATTGGGGCAAAAGCCTATGTTTTTGCAAATGGAAAAATGCAATACCAGCAACTGATGGCCACGCGTGGTTTTATGTCGTCATCCGAGCTTAAGTTGCATTTTGGCCTTGACAGTGGAGCGCGGATTGATAGCGTTGTAATTGTATGGCCAAATCAAAAATATCAACTGCTTAAAAACGTTCCTGCCAATCAGCAATTGACTGTAAAGCAGGCTGATGCCATTAACGGCTTTAATTATCATAATTTCTTCTCGCAACCCGCGCAATTATTTGAGGATATTAGTAAACAGGTAAATGTGGATTGGAAACATAAAGAAGATGATTTTACGGATTTTAATACACAGTATCTGATCCCGCATATGCAATCTACCAGAGGGCCTAAGCTTGCGGTGGCTGATGTAAACAAGGATGGACTGGATGATTTTTTTGTATGTGGCGCAAAGGGACAGCCCGGTTGCCTGATGGTCCAGATGAAGGATGGGCAATTTGTTAAAGCTGATACGGCTCTCTTTAGTAAAAACAAGGCAAGCGAAGGTGTAGACGCCGTTTTTTTTGATGCAAATAATGATGGCTATCCTGATTTGTATGTAGTCTCCGGAGGCAACGAATATGAAGATGGCAACGTTAACCTGGCGGATCATCTTTACACAAATGATACACGTGGAGGATTTAAAGAAGTAATGAATGCCCTGCCTTCTATACTCACCAATAAATCCTGTGTTGCCGTAGCAGATATAAACAAAGATGGAAAAATGGATGTTTTCGTTGGAGGGCTTGCAGGCGCAAGAAAATATGGATATGCCCAGTCGTCGTACCTGTTCATCAATGATAACAATACACCAGGCGCTTTTAAAAAAGCAGAAGAATCCGTCGCCGCTTTGAAAGATCTTGGCATCGTTACTTCAGCGGTGTTTGCCGATGTTAACAATGACGGCTGGCCGGATTTAATAGTTGCAGGGGAGTGGATGCCGCTTAAAATTTTTATCAACAATAAAGGTGTTTTTAAAGCGGCAGACATTGCGCAATCATCCGGGCTATGGCAGTCCGTATTTGCAGCCGATGTAAATAACGATGGCTTTACAGATATACTTGCAGGCAACTGGGGACATAATTCAAAGCTGTACGCTGGCAAAACCGGCCCATTGAAATTGTATATAAAAGACTTTGACCAGAATGGTTCTTTAGACCAGGTGATGACATATAATATTGGAGGGCAGGAATATCCCTTCCTTGCCAAAGACCAATTGGAGCTTGATATGCCTGCGCTCAAAAAAAAGCATTTACTATACGGTGAAGTTGCCGGCAAATCAGCGCAGTTCATGCTCGGTGATATGATGGATGATGCAAAGGAGATAACGGCTGAAACACTTGGTTCTGCCTGCTTTCTGAATGATGGCAAGGGTAATTTTAAAAAGATGGAGCTGCCTGATGCATTACAACTGGCACCGCTTTTTGCATTCTCACCTGTTGATGCAGGTTCGTGGTTTGCAGCAGGTAATTTTTATGGCGTGCTACCATATGAAGGGCGCTATGATGCTATGTTGCCTGCAGTTTTTTCTTTCGATGGTAAAAAGCAGCAATATAAAATCAATGCTAATCTTCCTTCGATTAGTGGAGAAATCCGCGATGCGAAATGGATCAGCTATAAAAATGAAAAAGTGCTTGTTATTGCGAGAAATAACGATGCGCTGATTTTTCTCCGGCCCTTGAAACGATGATTTTTTAACCAATTATACTATTGTATGAATAAGCTACTATCAGGCATGCTATCTTGCCTATTTGCAATGCCGCTTTTTGCGCAGGACGGACAACAGGAAACACCGCAATGGAGGCCGGTGTACCATTTTACGCCAGAAAAGAACTGGACGAATGATCCCAACGGCCTGATATATCTTAATGGTGTGTATCATTTGTACAATCAGCAAAACCCTTTTGAAAATAAATGGGGGCACATGAGTTGGGGACATGCAACGAGTAAAGACCTTGTTCACTGGACCCATCATCCTATTGCTATTCCTGAAAAAATAGATAAGGATACAACCTGGATTTTTTCTGGTTGCGCTGTGTGGGATAAAAATAATACCAGCGGTTTTTGCACCAACGGCAGTTGTATTGTAGCAATCTATACAGCCGACCAACCTAATCTTAAAAAAGAATCCCAGTTTATTGCATACAGCAATGATGGAGGAATGACGTACACCAACTATGAAAAAAATCCTGTAATTGATCTGCAGAAAAGAGATTTTCGTGATCCCAACGTGATATGGCTGGACAAAGAAAAAAAATGGTTGATGACCGTTGCTATGCCGCACGACCACAAAGTGAGGTTTTATGGTTCGTCTAATTTAAAAGACTGGGATCTATTAAGTGAATTTGGAGAGCAGGGAGATACGCGAAAAATATGGGAGTGCCCTTCGCTAACGCCGCTGCCTGTTGATGGTAGCACAGCTCAGACAAAATGGTTGCTGATGGTGTCTTCGGGTAACCAGGATGCGCAAACTGGAATGCAATATTTCATTGGCGACTTTGACGGGAAAGCGTTCACAAACAGCAATAGTGCCGATACTAAAATGTTTGTAGATTATGGAAGCACTTACTATGCAGCAATTCCATGGAATAATCTTCCGGATAATCAAAGGATCATGATTGGTTGGCTCGTTCCCTCAAAAACAGAAACATATCCATGGCGCGGCCAGATGTCAATTGCGCGCGACTTAATGTTAAAAACAACTCCGGATGGCGTGCGTTTGTTTCAACCACCATCATCAATAGTGAAAGCGGTTGTTGAAAAATTGCCAGCAGCCAAAAAAATGGAAAAGAACAACGTTAAGATCGATAGTAAAGACATAATACTCAATACTGAAAAATCTTTTAATGCAAATGCTAACTGGATAGAAGCTGAATTCGTTGCTGGAACTGCAACTGATTTTGGATTTAAACTTGCACAGCAAAAAGGAAGCGATGGAAAGGTTGTGGATGAGACAATCGTTAATTATAATGCCAAGGCGAATGAAATGAGTGTCAGTCACAGTGTGAATGGTTCTGTTACAGAACCGGTGCACACTACAACAGTAAAGCCCGTTAATGGCGTACTGAAATTGAGTGTTTTATTGGATAAATCTTCATTGGAAGTGTTTGCCAATGATGGTGAAAAGGTAATTACCACACTGATATTTCCAGATAAAAATGCCACGCAATTTTCCGCTTTCGCAAAAGACGGAAATGTAACAATTAAGTCTTTAAAAGTTTGGGATTTAAGTAATTGAAAATTGAAAATGAAAGAGGAAGCACGTAGTGGCGATAGTATTTCTCTATGCAGCTCTGTGTTTTCTCCTGCTGTTCAATTACTTTTTTCTTACCGATGACTGTCTCTCAATTAAATTCGTTTTAAGAGATTTTGTAACGGGCTTAAAACCTTCAATGCCCTTTTGAATATTTTCGAGTAGGAGCCGCATCGCTGTTCTTCCTATATCAGCCACCGGCTGTTCAATCGTTGTTAAAGCAGGATCTATTACTGCAGAGATTGGATCATTACTGAACCCAACAACGCCAAGCTTCTCCGGTATTTTAATACCCATGTTTTTTGCGACAAGCATTAACTGGATAGCGGCAGGATCGTTTACGCAAAAAACTGCATCAGGCCTGTTTTTTAGACTTAGCAATTTTTCGGCGCAGGCGCGTGCCGCGTCTTTAGAAAGGTCACAATGCGTTATTAGTTCGTCTTTTATTTTCAGCTTATGTTTTTTTAGTGCATCCTTGTAACCATTGAGCCTGTTATGGCTGATGCGTAAAATTGAAGGCCCACCAATATGGGCGATATTTTTATAGCCGTTTTTGATCAAATGCTCCACCGCCATAAAAGCACCGTTGTAGTCGTCAACAAGCACACGCGGCGTATTCATTTCTTCGCACACTCTGTTGAAGAACACAACGGGAATGCCATGGCGTTCAAATGTTTTAAAATGTTCAAAGTTCTTGGTGTCTTTTGTCATGGAGATCAACACGCCCTCTACGCGGTTAGACAATAATACCTGTGCATTGGCAACTTCTGTTTTGAATGTTTCCTGCGATTGACAAATGATCACGTTATAGCCTGCCTTTGCTGCAACTTCCTGCGCGCCCATTATTATTGTTGGAAAAAAATAAGTCAGGAATTCCGGCACAATAATACCTATTGTGTTGCTTTTGCTTTTTACCAGGCTTTGTGCAAGCTGATTGGGCTGGTAATCCAGTTGCCTTGCCTTTTTTAGTACAGCTTCACGTGTCTGCGGGTTGATATCACTATGTTCCCGCAAGGCCCTCGATACTGTTGATTTGGAAATGTTCAATGCTTTCGCGATATCAACAATAGTTGCCATGTGCTTTTTGCCTGTTTCAGGAAAAGCTTTTTTATCCACTTCAGGAAGCGTAAAATACGTTTTGCAATCTTTACAATAATAGCGTTGCCTGCCTCTTAAAATACCAGCTCTCGTTATTGCGTGTACCTGGTTACATTTAACACAACGGATCATCTGCTTAATTCATTTATATTTTTTCATCGGGTATGAAACGCATCAGCCTTTCATAATAAGCAATTTATTGAAGATATAGCTCTTTGCATCATTTTTCTGAACGCCCTCACATCATGCAGCAAACATGCAACATCTAACACGCACATCTATCATTACATGTTTTCAGTCGCGAGTCGCACCCAACGTACTTCGTACTTCGTATTTCGTACATTAAAGCATTTACGCTATCTACACATCCCACATCGTACATCGTACACCGTACATCTACCATCGTACATCCTCTTCACCTATCGGTATCGTTTGCGATATCGTTCCCGATAGATTTCGTCATCAGTACATTGTTTTCGTTTTTTAAACTTCTCTATCATTGCAATCAGTTTTATGGTCATGCTTTCTGAAACTAACTAAAGATAACTTGCATATGAAGAAATTGTCTCTCACACTAAAAACCGTTTATGGTTTTACTGCAACGCTTTGCCTCGTGTTGCTAATGGTTTCAACTGTTATACATGCGCAAAACCTGCCACCTGTTACGGGTAAGGTTTTGGATGAAAACAATAAGCCACTTGCCGGTGCTTCGGTAACCATTAAAGGTTCATCAAAAAGCACCGTAACAAATAATGCTGGTGAATTTACGTTGAAAGAGGTAAAACCCGGCACATCGATCGTTATTTCCTTCCAGGGATATGAGGATGCTAATGTTGAAACGGGCAGTCAAACAACCTTTAGTATTGCGCTCAAGCCTGATGTAAAGCAATTGAGTGATGTAGTTGTAGTTGGTTATGGAACACAACGAAAGGCTGCATCAACAGGTTCAATAGCCTCGGTGAAGGCTGCTGATATTACGCAAACGCCCGTTACAAATGTTGCCCAGGGTTTAGCTGCAAGAGTTGCTGGCGTGCAGATAACGCAGAACAATGCTGCACCTGGCGGTAATATCAGTGTGCGTGTCCGCGGTACAAACTCTATCAATGGTTCATCAGAGCCACTGTACATTGTTGATGGAATTCAAATCTCGAACGGCGGTAGCGTTACTGATGTAAGCCCGCTGTCTACAATCAACCCAAATGATATAGAATCGGTAGAAGTATTGAAAGATGCTTCTGCAACTGCCATTTACGGCGCAAGAGGTGCCAATGGCGTAGTACTTATCAGCACCAAAAGAGGCAAGAGTGGCGCAACAAGAGTGCAGTTGGAGACCTATCAGGGTGTTCAAAATATTACAAAGAAGCTGGACATGATGAATGCTTCACAGTTTGGGCAGCTGGAGAATGATGTGTACAACACTGCGGTATATGATAATCCTTCATCACTTGGTGCAGGCACAGACTGGCAGGATTATACCTATCGCCAAGCAAATATGCAAAACTACCAGGCCGCAGTGAGTGGTGGTTCTGATAAGACGGTGTTTTCGCTGTCTGGCAATTATTTCAACCAGGATGGTATCATCATTAAATCGAATTTCAACCGTTACTCATTAAGAGCAACACTCGATCATACAATCAGCAAACATTTTAAAGTAGGGACAAGCATTCTTACAAGTTATACAACCAACAATAACATACCAACAGGTATCAACTCAATAGACGGCCCGCTGGTTACGCAAGGTATTGTTGGCGCTACATTAGGCGCTCCGCCAACGTTAGTGCCTTATAAAGATGATGGAAGTATTTTTCCTTTTGCTGATCAGTTCAACGGCCGGTACCGTGAAGTAGCCAATCCGCTAGGGCTTGCTGAGGTACTCAACAGGAATACTATAAAACGTACGCTGGCGAACGTGTACGTTGAAGCGAAAATAATCGAAGGCTTAAGTTACCGCGGATCTTTCAATGCCGATATCTCCGGTACACTCAATGATTACTATTCTCCATTGTACATACTGGGTAAAGCAGAGGTGAGTGTTAATTCCGGATCCGCTCAAAAAGGAAATGTAAATTCAACTGCATGGTTGCATGAAAGTGTTCTTACCTATAACCACAACTTCGGTGAGCACTCGTTAAAAGTTACCGGTGTATATGCTACCCAGGCAAACATGTATAATGCCAACAGCATAAGTGCAGGCGGCTTTCCGAATGATGCCACTTTGAATGAAGCCGTGCAGCTTGCCATAAACCGCACAGTAAGCAGTAATCGTAGTAAAGATGTTTTAAACTCATACATGGGGCGTATTAACTATGGTTATGCAAACAAATATTTTGTTGATGTTACCGCGCGTTATGATGGTGCTTCTAAATTTGGTGAAAATCATAAGTGGGGATTTTTTCCTGCAGTTGCTGCCGCCTGGAGAATTATTGAAGAGCCGTTCATGAAGAACAACAGGGTGTTCAGTGATCTTAAGCTTCGCGGAAGCTACGGTTCTACAGGTAACGCCGGCGCCATCGCACCATATCAATCACTTGCATTAGAAGGTTCAGGAAGCAATTATCAATTCAACCATATTTATACTGTAGGTATTAGCCCTACCGGCATTCCGAACAAGGACCTTCGCTGGGAAAAATCATTGCAGGCGAACATTGGCTTAGATATCGGGTTGCTTAATAACAGGCTGAATTTTGTGGTTGATTATTACAACAAAGAAACAAGGGACCTGCTCTTTGTTAAAAACCTTCCTTTATCCTCCGGCTATAGTTCTGTAACGGGCAACTTTGCAAGCATTAGAAATAAAGGTGTGGAGATAGCTGCAGATGCAAGAATTTTTACCGGTAAATTTAAATGGAACGTTAATGCCAATGTTTCCTTTAACAGAAATGAATTGTTGAGCCTGGAAGGTGGTGTGAACGAATTTGTGTTGAACCCTTACAGTGTTTTAAGAGTTGGCCAGCCGCTGGGCGTTTTTAAAACCTATGTGTTTAATGGTATTTACCAAACCGGAGAAACGGTGCTACCAGGAAGCGGTAGCCGCACTGGTGGTGTTAAAGTTGCAGACCTGAACAATGACAAGCAGATCACCGGTGACGATCAGCGTATTACAGGCAATGCCAATCCATCTTATATTTTTGGATTCTCATCTAACTTCAGTTACAAGAATTTTGATTTAAGCTTTTTCCTTTCAGGCGTGCAGGGCAACAAAATCTTTAACCTGAGCCGTTACACATTTGAAAATGCATTGGGCGGAAGAAATGTTGTTGAAGACATGGTGAACAGGTGGTCGCCAACAAATCCGAACAATGAATATGCATCAGGTTTCCAGGGTGGAAGAATACCGGTTTCAGATCGTTTTGTTGAAGATGGTTCTTATATCCGCATGAAGAATCTTACGCTCGGTTATAGGTTTCCTGCCATCAAAGGTATTTCCAGCGCAAGAGTCTATGTAAGCGGAAACAACCTGTTCACTGTTACGAAGTATTCTGGGTATGATCCTGAAGTTAATTCCTTCGGAGGCTCGAATACGCTCATCGGTATTGATAACCTTGTATACCCAATGGCAAGATCATTCCTCGTTGGCCTCCAGGTTGGATTTTAATCAATCACACTAAAAGAAAAAGTATTCGGTTGTTCTTTAAACGAAGCAATATGAAAGTAATAAAAAACATACAATATATATTAAGCGGTGTTTGTGCGTTAATGATAACAACGTCTTGCAATAAGCTGACTGAAAAGCCTTACTCATCTATTTTTACAGAGAGCTTTTACAAAACATCGTCCGACGCGGAAGCCGCGCTCACAGCCGCCTACGGGCCATTAACCACTTTGTATTTTACTGCCGCCACATGTGTGCCAGATTTCAGCGCAGATCAAATTTATCCGAGGCCTGTAGTTGGCAGGGATACTTACACGCTGTTTAGCTATGACCAGAACTATACCACTCAAAAAAGTTTTAGCAGACAAAATGAGTCAGCGCAGCAGATATGGGAATCTTGTTATTCAGGCATAGAAAAGGCCAACTGGGTGTTGTATAAAGTTCCATCAACCAATATGGATGCAGCAAGGCGTGATGTAATACTGGGTGAAGCTTCTTACCTGCGTGCATTTTACCTGTGGACACTTACAAAGAACTTTCGTGATGTGGTAATCAAAACCACCCCAAGCATCAGCATCGATTCTGCAATTATTGGCAAAAGCCCCCAGGCAGATGTGTTCAAACAGATTTTTGCAGATTTAGATCAGGCCATAACAAAATTGCCAGATTATGCGCCGGCCATTCAAAAAGGCCGTCCATCTAAACAGGTGGCACAAGCATTGTACGCAAAAGCAGCTTTGTATGCGGAGAACTGGACGCTGGCTCTTGAGAAAGCCAAAGATGTTTTAAACGCTAATAAATATGCTTTAATGCCTAACGTGAAGGATGTATATGATGTTTCAAAAGAAGATGTTGCAAGAATTGAAAACATGTGGGCATTTGAATGTGAAAGCACTTCTCCTGGTTTTGGCACACAGATCATCAGCCTTTACGGGCCTCGTAACAGTGATGGGCCGCAATATTCAGCTACATCTTTTGGCTCTGCATTTGTGTACCAGTCATTCTTTAATTCATTTGATCCTTTGGATAAAAGAAGGCAGTTGCTTGATACTAACTATATCAACAAACAAGGGCAGACGGTTGCGCAAAAAGATATAACGCCTATTACAACACAAGGAGTGCTATTAAAGAAATATATGGATCCTGTTGCGCCAAGCAATGCAGTAAACATTCCCATCTTGCGCCTGGCAGATGTGTATTTGATAGCTGCAGAAGCAGAAGCAAGGCAAAACGGTGCTACTTCTATTGCATATGGTTATATAAAAACGGTGAGGGACAGGGCAGGCTTACCCGATCTTACTTCCGGGCTTAGCAAAGAACAATTTATTGATGCCGTATTGCAGGAGCGGAGCTGGGAGTTTTTTGGTGAAGGCGACAGGTGGTATGATCTTACCAGGACAAACACCTTTATCAAAGTGGCATCTTCGGCAGTGAATAATGTGTTCCCTACAAGAAGCCCACAGGCTCGCAACCGGTATTTTCCCATTCCGCTGGATGAAATAAATGCCAATCCCAAACTTGAACAAAATCCTGACTGGAAATAACTGACTGATGAAAGTAGTTGTGTATCTTATTTGTGTGTTAATGTGTAATTGCGTACTGGGGCAATCCGGCGTATTGTTTCTCGTGGCTGGGCAAAGTAATGCAGTGGGGCAGGGCGATAGCTTGCAGTCGGTACAATGCAATGCGGGCAGTGCTTTTGAATATTCTTTTACAGGCAATACGCTACATGCATTAAAGGATCCGGTGGGCGTTACTGAACTGCACTTTGAAAAAGCACACACAGGCAGTGCATGGCCGGCGTTTGCCGAAGCATATCATCAGCTCTCTGGCAAGCAAATAATAATTGTTCAGGCGGCGCGCGGTGGTAGTTCCTGTCATGTTAAAGCCGAAATGAACAATTATGGTACATGGGATGCTCAGGGCCGCCTTCCGCTACTTGATAGCGCAGTGATTAAAGCTAAGGCTGCAGTGAGTAAAACAAAAATGCCTGTTGCGGGCATTATCTGGAGCCAGGGCGAAAGAGATGCCAATGCAATTAATGCGGGGCAACTGACTACTGCAGAGTATAAGACTGCGCTTGAAACTGTGATCAAAAGATTCAGGAATGCGCTCGGGGAAAGTGTTGCGTTTTATATTATACAAACGGGGTATTATATCAATCATCCAAATAAAGGTTTTGATGAAGTACGTAAGGCACAGGAAGAAATTGCAGCTACTATTAGAAACGTTTTAATCGTATATAGTGATACAAATATCTTTCAAGAGAAACAATGGATGAAAGATGAAATACATTATAATCAACCAGCTCTGAACAATATAGGAAAGACGATTGCCAATAAAGTGTTTATAACGAACAAGTATTAAAGATGAAAATAAGATTGATTTTACTATTATGTTGTTTGCCTGCAGTGCTGCTTGCTGAAGGCAGGAAAAGTAGCGAGTTAAATGGCCAGTGGACGTTTGCTGTGGATCCCATGAAAACAGGGGAACAACAAAAATGGTTTGAGAATATTTTTCCCTCGGATAAGTTTGATAAAGTAAAAGTGCCTCACTGTTTTTCGGTAGACCCACGGTATATGTTTTACACAGGAACGGCATGGTACTTTAAAAGATTTGATGCTGTGCAGGCAAATAACGGCCATGTGTTTGTGAAATTCGATGCAGTGTTCTATAAGTCAAAAATATGGTTGAATGGCAACCTGCTCGGTGAACATGAAGGCGGATATACACCCTTTGAGTTTGATATTACAAAATATTTAAAGGCGGAAAATGTATTGGCAGTGCAGGTTAGTAATGCATGGGATACAACCACAATACCAGGCGCAAAAACTTTGGTGCCTTCATCTTCTGAGAACGCCGGGCAATTATATCCGTGGATCAACTATGGCGGCTTAACGCGTACGGTGCATTTGGTAACAAGGCCAGATGTATATGTAAGCAATGTTAAAATCGTTGCAGAGCCTGATTTGAAGCAAGGTGACGCCTCAGTTCATATTACAGCATTAATTAAAAATGTGTCAGCTTCTGCACAGAAGGCTACGGTGAATGCTTTTGTATGGAACAATGATAAACAAAGCAATATTAAGTTCAAACCGGTTGCTGTAAATGTTGATGCTACAGGAAACAGCAAAGTAGAGTTTGCTGCAACAATGCCTGCCAGTGAAGTGAAATTATGGAACCAGGATGAGCCTAATCTATATGTGGCCAATATTATTGCCGGCGATGATACGTTGTCTACTCGTTTTGGTATCCGCAAGTTGGAAGTATCAGGTACAAAACTCTTGCTAAACGGTGAGCCAATTAAAATGGGTGGCTGCAACAGGCCGCTCGATTATCCGGGTTTTGGATCGATGGATCCGCAACAGGTATTGGATCAGGATCTCGCTTTGATAAAAGGTGGAGCAATGGAGCTTTCCAGGATCAACCATTATCCTGTGTCTGAGTACATGTTGGATTGGGCCGATAAGAATGGTTTGCTCATTATTGAAGAAGCGGGCAATTGGCAAATGACGCCAAAGCAAATGAACGATACAATGATGCGCCGCAAGTTTCAGTCACAAATGCGTGAAATGGTTGAGCGTGACTGGAATCACCCGAGTGTTGTAGCTTATAGCGTAGGTAATGAATTTCAATCACAGAAGGGAGAAGGTAAAGCGTGGGTTCGCGATATGAGCAGTTTTGTAAAATCACTCGATAACTCGCGATTAATAACGTTTGCAAGTATGATCGTATTCAGGGATTTTGTAAAGAAGCCTGAAGATGAAGCATCGCAGTATGTTGATTTTGTAAGCGCGAATATCTATACCGATCATCTCAAACACCTGCAGCATATACATGATTTATACCCAAATAAACCGGTGTATGTAAGTGAATTCGGGATTCGCGCAGATGAAGGCAAAACAGAATTGGAAAGGGTGCAGCATTTGAAGAAAGCAATGGAAGATTTCAGGCAATGCGATTTTTTGGTGGGTGCATCAGTATGGACATTCAACGATTATTTCAGCCGCTTTCCTGGCACAGGGCCTAATGGTTACAGAGCATGGGGGCTTGTATCTCCTGAAAGAGAAAAACGTGATATGTATATCGCCTGGCAGGAAGAGTTTGCTCCTGCTACAATTGAATTACTAAACAAGCAGGGTGGTAAAGCTACTATCAGCGTAACAGCACGAAAGGATTTCCCCAGTTATACAATGAAAGGCTACACCATCAGGTATAATAACAAAGATATTCGTTTGAATACACTACATCCGGGCGAGAGCCATCAGATTGTAGTTGACTTGCCATCTGGTGAAGCCGAAGTTGAATTGGTGAAACCCGGCGGGTTTGTGATTCTGAAAAAAATAATGAAATAAAGTCTTACAAAAATGGCTTCATTCAAAACAATACGGTTTAGTGTTGGCTTGCTAGTCTGTTCACTTGTATTGGCCGCACCAAATAGTTTGGTTGCACAAAAAGTGCAGTTGCCTCACTTCTTTGGTGATAATATGGTGATGCAGCGGAAGCAGCCCATTAAGATATGGGGAATGGCTCCGGCAAATTATACTTTTCAAATTTCGTTTGCTGGAAAGAATGCTACAACAAAAGCTGACAAAGCTGGTAAATGGCAGGCGGTGTTTCCTGCAATGGAGGCCGGTGGCCCTTATGATCTCTTGATCAAAGCAGATTCATCATTTGCCTTCCACAATATAATGATAGGTGAGGTGTGGTTATGTTCCGGGCAAAGCAACATGGAGTGGACGATGTTGAAGACATTCAATGCGCCATATGAATTACAGCACGCTAACTATCCGGCAATTCGATTTATTACTGTGCCCAAAAATGTAAGTTCCTTTCCAAAAGACGATATTGATTCTGCTGCCTGGAAAGTTTCTACACCGGTTACTACGTATGAATGTTCAGCTGTGGCTTTCTTTTTTGCAAAGCAGTTATATGAGAAGTATAAAGTGCCCATCGGTATCATTCATTCTTCCTGGGGGGGAACACCGATAGAGGCATGGACAGCATTTGATTCAATTGCATCCCGTCAGGATTTTAAAGAAAGAACAGCACTTGTATTAAAACAAAATGCTGAAGGTAAAAGTGTGCAGGCGCTACAGTCGCTCTATGCTGATAGCATGCGGCAATACCAGGCTGCGTTGCAGTCGTTGGACAAAGGGTATGTTGAAAAATGGTACAGCCCCGCATTTAACTCGTTGAATTGGGGCAAGGCCATCATGCCATCACTGTTCACAGATACCTTGGCAAACTATAAGGGAAGTATTTGGTTGAGGAAAAATTTTTATGTGCCGGCAGCGCTTACTGGAATGGACCTTGTATTGAATATGGAAACATTGAATGAGCGTGATGTTACATGGATCAATGGTACTGTTGCAGGCTCAACTTCATGGGCGCCCGGAAGGCGCACCTATATGGTTCCAAAAGAATTGATTCATGAAGGAGAAAATACAATTGTTATCCGCCTGGAAAATTTCGACAAGATCATTGGCTTTCAAAGCAGGAATGCAGCCGACTTGCGGATAGAACCGCTTGTTGCTTCTGATCAGTCAATAACAATTCCTCTTGCCGGTGAATGGAAATATGCTGTTGGATTGAGCGTTGATCAATATCCAAATCAGATAGCAACGCCTTCTTTATCCTGGCAGCCGGCTGCATTATATAATGCCATGATAGCGCCATTTAAAGGACTGGGGTTAAAAGGGTTTACCTGGTACCAGGGTGAAGCAAATGCCGGCCGCGCATTTCAATACAGAGAATTGTTGCCGTTGATGATCAACAACTGGCGGCAACAGTTTAACCAGGGCAACCTTCCTTTTCTGTTTGTGCAGTTGGCAGGATATGGCAAGCTGACTGAGAATCCTGTAGAGAGCGATTGGGCTGAATTGAGAGAGGCACAAACAAAAACACTTTCAACGCCTAACACAGGTATGGCTGTTACCGTTGACGTTGGCAATCCTTATGATGTTCACCCTACCGATAAACAAACTGCTGGTAAACGCCTCGCAGCAGCTTCCGAGCAACTTGTATATGGCGATACTACAATGCAAACGTCTCCTTTGTATCAATCTTACCGCATTCAAAAAGATACGATCTATATAAAGGTGAACAATATTCGGAATGGGTTGGTGGTAAGAGGAGCTGTTGCAAAAGGTTTTGCCATTGCAGCTAATGATCATCGCTTTATATGGGCACAAGCGCTCATCCGCAATAATGAAATACTTGTGTGGCATAAGTCAATAGCAAATCCTGTTGCAGTAAGGTATGCCTGGGCCGGAAGCCCCGTGGAGGGCAATGGTGCCAATATTTACAATAAAGAAGGATTCCCGCTATCTCCATTCAGGACAGATGATTGGAAAGGTATTACGGAAGACAAAAAATAATATCTGCAAACGAATTGGTTTTATAATAAGTCAAAACAACAAGAATGATACAATCAGAAGGCAGGGATAGCCGTTCATTTCCCCTCATTAAAATACATGCGGATTTGGTTATAACGGGAGGCGGATTGTCGGGCGTGTGCTGTGCTATAACTGCGGCCAGGCAGGGTTTGAAAGTAGTATTGGTGCAGGATAGGAGTGTGCTGGGAGGCAATTCAAGCAGCGAAGTACGGCTTTGGGTGCTGGGGGCAACATCTCATATGGGCAATAACAATCGTTGGGCCAGGGAAGGCGGTGTGATCGATGAAATCCTGGTTGAGAATACATATCGCAATCCTGAAGGCAACCCGATAATAATGGACATGATATTATTGGATAAGGTGGTGAGTGAGCCGAATATTGAGTTGCTGTTGAATACATCTGTGTACGATGTGGCGAAGAAAGATAATGATACCATTGAGTTTGTAAAAGCATATTGTAGCCAGAGCCAGACTTCCTTTGAATTGCATGCACCGCTTTTTTGTGATGCCTCAGGCGATGGAGTTGTGGGATTCTTATCCGGTGCAGCATTCAGAATGGGTGCGGAGAGTAAAGATGAGTTTGGTGAGCAGTTTGCTCCAACGCACGAGTATGGAGAATTACTCGGCCATTCATTGTATTTCTATTCGAAAGATACAGGTGTGCCTGTTAAGTTTGTGCCACCTTCATTTGCGCTGGATGATATAACAAAGATTCCCCGCTTTAGGAGTTTTAATTCGCAGGAGTTTGGTTGTAAGCTTTGGTGGATAGAATATGGAGGCAGGCTAGATACGGTGCATGACACAGAAAAGATTAAATGGGAATTGTGGAAAATTGTTTATGGTGTTTGGAACTATATCAAAAACTCAGGAAAATTTCCGGAAGCAGAAACCCTTACACTGGAATGGGTTGGTATGATTCCCGGCAAACGCGAGAGCCGCCGTTTTATAGGTGATTATATTATGCGCCAACAGGATATTGTAGAGCAGCGGACTCACTTCGATGCGGTTGCTTTTGGTGGATGGAGCATTGACCTGCATCCTTCTGACGGCATCTATTCCAGCGCGCCAGGCTGTAACCAATGGCACGGTAAGGGCATCTATCAGATTCCGTATCGCAGCCTATACTCAAAGAATATCAAAAACCTGTTTCTTGCAGGGCGCATCATCAGCGTGTCACATGTGGCTTTCGGGTCATCACGTGTTATGGCTACAAGTGCGTATGTTGCGCAGGCTTCTGCAATGGCGGCTGTATTGTGTAACAAGTATGCATGTAAACCCGCTGACTTGTTGCCGGAAGATAAGTTGATTGAATTGCAGCGGTCACTTGCCGGCATTGGGCAATATATTCCCGGTGTTGATGTAATTGACGAAAAGGATCTTGTTCATCAGGCTGAAATTAGCGCCAGCAGCGAGTTGCAACTTGAAGAGCTGGAAGAAGACGTGAAAGAAGTGCCGTTGGATTTGTCGGTAGCACAAATGATTCCTGTTGAAAAAGGCAAAATTCCTGCAATTTATTTTCATGCATATGCTGATGCCCCGTCAACATTACAAGCCGAAATCAGAACGTCATCACATTTAAACAGTTTCACGCCCGATACAAGCATAGCCACATTAGAATTTCCTTTACAGGCAGGCAAAAATTGTCTTGAACTGAAAACGGATTTAGAAGTGGAAAAGCCTCAATATGTTTTTGTGATCTTACATAAATCTCCCGGTGTTCGCATCTCTCGTTCTGAAAAAAGAGTCACTGGTATGTTGAGTGTGTTTAACACGGTTAATGCTGCGGTTTCCAACTATGGCAAGCAAGAAGCGCCGGTTGAAACCGGAATGGATAGCTTTGAATTCTGGTGCCCGCAACGCAGGCCCGCAGGACAAAATCTTGCCATCAAATTTGATCATCCGTTGCAGGTTTTCAAAGCAGTGAATATCCGCAACGGTATTGCGCGGCCTTCGAGCCTGCCAAACGCCTGGGTGGCTGACTTTGCAGATCAATCACCCGCATTAACGATAACATGGCAGAATCCTCAACACTTAAAAAAAATCCAGCTAAGTTTCGATTCAGATTTTGATCATCCGATGGAATCAGTATTGATGTCTCATCCGGAAAATGTGATGCCTTTCTGTGTTCGCAACTATGCTATCTATGATGATAAAGAGAACTTGTTGTTTGAAAAGAAAGGCAACTACCAGACAAGAAATGAAATAGTTTTTGAAGAGGCGGTAACCACAAGCCGTCTGTCTATCCGTGTTGAACATCCGTCTGAAAACTCCCCTGCGGCAGTGTTTGAGGTGCGATGTTATGAATAATGTTTCGGGAAAGATATCAGGTGTAAGGCATGGGGGATAAGGTAGGGAATTATTCAGGATATTTAAAATGTTTGATTGTTTACAATAGAGCTACAGGTTTTGAACCTGAGCTTTCTAAATCTTGCGTATGAAGAAGATCTTGTTGTTTATCGCGTTCGTTGGTGCTGTGGGTGTCGCGTTGGCTAAGGATGAAGTGATTGAGTTAGCGAATAAGCATATTCGTATTTCATGGATCAAAAAAACTGAAGGATGGGTAATTAAAAATGTTGACTACAATAGCAATGGCCGCTGGCAGTCGGTTGGAAGTCCTTCGGGCGAATACAGTTTGTTGTATACGGCCCAAAAACCAGATCAACAGGCTGATACAATTTTTAAGACAATAACCGGCAAGGCCTGGCCGGATACATCATACAAATACCAGATCAATAGCTGGAAGCAGGCAACATCACCGGTGTCGCTTAATACCGCTGGTGAAGCATTGCATTTCTATCCATCAAATGCGTCTAAACAAGGCAACACGGTATTGTTTACGCAGGAAACAGATTTAGCTACCATTAAAACAGAGTGGAAGTTAGACGATGAATATAATGGTGATGTATTATTGAAACAGGAAATGGTTTGTAAAAAGGACGGTTATTATTCGTTGGCAAGCCCGTCAATTGTGACCATAAATGAACAAGATATTGCATGGGCAACTGTGCCCGGTTACTTCCAGGGAAATCAGGTGCAAAAAAATATGATATTGAGTTATGGATATGGGCAAGGTATACCGCCGTTGCCTGTAGTATATCGTGAACGCTGTGCGAGTTCTTTTTGCCCGATCATTACAACTAACGAACATGTTTCGCTTGCTGTTATACCCAATCCCGGCCTTGGCCGCGACCCCTGGGCATATGATAAGTTTACCCACGAAGATTGGTTCCTTGGCATCTCTCATAAAAACAGGCGCTCACAATTTTCACCAACTATGTATTATCCTGTTTTAGGCGAGCCGTCTTCTTTAAAGAAAGAAGGCAGCAAAATTGAATATGGTTTCCGCTACAGTTTTTTGAATGGTGAATGGAACAAGCTGTTGGCTCATGCGGTAAATGATGTGTACGATTTCAATAAAACACTTGCTCTTAGAAAAAATAAACAGGCGCTTGTAAACAGGATAGAAAAGATGCACGACTACCTGGTTGATAGAAAAACTTCGCTGTGGAGCGTTGAGGATTATAAGGGTTTGAAGATAGGAGGGCAGGCGTATTTTGGCGGCGTAGTTGGATCCAATCGTGATGCAATGAAAAACTCTGACTATGGCGCTATGTGGATGTTGGCTTATTTAAGTGGGGACCAGTTTCTTAAAGATAGTGTGTTGCCTTATGCATTGAACTTTAAACTGGCGCAGCAACAAACGGATAATGGTTTCTTTCGCGGTGCTGCTATCGGCCAGTATTATCTGTCCAAAAGAAAAACATTTACCGAAGAATGGGGCGAATTTGTAGAGCCTGTTAGCCTCACATATTATATCATGCTGGATATCGGTAATATTCTCTTGTTTGAACCTGGTAATTCAGCGTTGAAAGAACGGCTTGCGCTCGGCGCTGATCTGTTGCTTAAATGGCAGAAGCCTGAAGGCGATTGGGAAGTAGCTTATGATAAGCATACACAACAGCCCCTGTTTACAGATCTGAAAGATCTTCGTCCGACATTCTATGGGCTGATTGTTGCTTATCGTATTCTCAAGGATGAAAAGTATTTGTCTGCGGCAAAGAAAGGCGCTGATTGGTTCATTAAAAACGCCGTTGAAACAGGCCATTTTATTGGGGTTTGCGGCGATGCGCGTTATGCGCCTGATTTTGCGACAGGGCAATCTGCACAGGCATTGCTTGACCTGTATGATCTCACTAAAGATAAAAGATACGAGGACGCAGCTGTTCAGACTGCAAGAATGTACCTCACGTCAATTTATACGCAGCCTGTAGCAAGTACAAAAATAAAACAGGTGAATGGAGTTGAGCGGGAGGACTGGCAGATTTCGCAATCTGGATTAAGCTTTGAACATGGTGGTATTTTAGGATCAGCCAATCATGCCGGGCCGATTATGTTATGCAGCCACGCGGGTATGTTTGTTCGCATGTTTCAGCTCACCGGTGATAAAATGTTTATAGAGGAAGCTCGTGCAGCTGCGATAGGAAGAGATGCGTTTGTTGACAGCAAAACAAGTGTGGCTTCATATTATTGGAATACGATGAACAAAGGTGCCGGGCCATACCCACATCATGCCTGGTGGCAAATTGGATGGATTACGGATTATCTTATGGCAGAAACACAAATGCGTTCCAATAATGAAGTGGTTTTTCCCCGAGGGTTTGTTACGCCAAAGGTTGGGCCGCATGAATCCTATGGTTTTGCACCGGGTAAGATATATGGTGAAGCTGCTAATCTGATTATTCGCGAAGGATTGATTACTTGCGATAATGCAAATGTTGAATACATACTTGCGCAAAGTGTGGACAAGAAAAAATTGTTTGTCATTTTGCTGAATGATATCAATGAACAGGCTACGGCAGGTCTCACAATCAATCTTCAGCAAGCCGGAGCAGTTAGTCAGTTACAGAAAAAAACAATAACCGATTTGTCTGATAAAAAAAGCACGCCGTTAAGGGAGTCTTTTAAGGCTGAAATAAAAGGCTACGGATTAAAGGTATATGTAATCGAATAAAAACGGAGTTGCGCTAATTGCAATTCGGAAACACGGAATAATTATCTTCAAGTAAAACTAAACTAGCTATATGGGGCAACTTGATTTTATCGTGATGGCGGTGTTCGCATTGTTGATATTAGGTATCGGCATGATGTTTACAAGAATGGGCAGCAAAAACTCATCTGCTTTTTTCGAAGCAGGCGGTTCTACCCCCTGGATGATCAATAGCATATCGTTGTTCATCAGCTATTTTTCTGCGGGAACATTTGTTGTGTGGGGATCTATCGCTTACAAAAGTGGATTTGTTGCTAACGGAATACAATTGACAATGGTTATTGGCGGGCTTATTGTTGCCATGTTTATTGCCGCCAGGTGGAAACGTACAGGAGCAGTAACGGCGGCAGATTACATCGGTAAACGCCTGGGTACTAAAACGCAGCAGTTCTATACTTTTCTTATTATGCTGCACGGCCTGTTTACAACGGCCTCCGTATTATATCCTGTCGGTAAAATGGTAAGCGTTGCTACGCCTTTGTCATTAAATACCTGCATACTTATAATTGGCGGCATTATTATTTTGTATACTTCAGCCGGTGGATTATGGGCTGTTCTTGTTACGGATGTTGTGCAGTTTGTAATATTAACGGCTGCTGTGCTTATTATTATTCCTATTGCATTTCAAGAAGCGGGTGGTGCTTCCAATTTTGTTCAGCACGCACCTGATGGCTTTTTTAAATTCTTTAATGAAGAATATTCTTTTGGATTCTTTCTCGCATTCCTTGCCTATCAAACTGTGTATATTGGTGGCAATTGGGCATATGTGCAACGTTACACGAGTGTGTCAAATGAGAAGAACTCGCGCAAGGTTGCTTACTTATTTTCGATACTTTATCTTATCAGCCCATTTATCTGGATGTTGCCACCGATGTTGTATCGTGTGATTAATCCATCGCTTACAGGGCTTCAGCCGGAAGGAGCATACATGATGTTGTGTCAACGCGTATTGCCTGCGGGATTAATAGGGTTAGTATTGTCCGGTATGATTTCAGCCAGCGCAAGTAAAGCCAATACCACGATCAATATGATGGCTATTGTATTTGCGCATGATGTATTTAAAAAACTGATTAGCCCAAATGCAAGCGAAAAAACATTGATAAAGATGGCGCGTGTGTTTACTGTGTTATTCGGTGCTATTACCATAGGTATTGCGATGTTAGTGCCGATGATAGGAGGGATCGTAGAAATGGTGCTGAGTACAGCGTCCATTGCAGGAGGTGCATTGTTTGCCCCGATTATCTGGACACTTTATTCAAAGCGGCAAACTGCAACTTCTGTTGTCAGTGCTTCATTGTGTGGCTTAATCATTAGCCTGGCTTTAAAGTTGTTCGGGGCAGAGCTTATTGGCCATAAACTGAACCGTGTTTGGGAAACAGCATTGGGCGTCGGTATTCCGTTATTTGTATTGCTATGTTGGGAATTATACTATGCATTTAAAGGAAGCGTCGCAGCGCATAGTTTTGTGTCGGTAGCAGAGAAATCCCGCGGGGTAACTCATCATAACGATGCAGATGCGCAGGAGCAAAATGTTTTTGGTATTAAAATTATTGCAGGTGCCGTTGCCGTGGTTGGTGCAGGGGTTGCGTTACTTGGTGTAATTGCGGATAAGGGTGCTGTAGCGCTTGTTGTTGGCATTTGCATTTTGTTTGCTGCATGGCCTATATGGCGCGCTGCTTGCAAGCCGGTTCGGCAAGGCATTAAGAAATCGGAGCTGGTGCAATAAGTATGAAACCTTCTTACATTTTTTAAAACAAAAAGGCCGCATGATATTTCAATGCGGCCTCTTGTTTATTCATCAAACTATTCAGGATCTGAGGTTGTTTTTTATTATTTCGATACCACTGCTACTGGTGCAGATAAAGCTCCTTCGCCTTTTGCATTCACAGCGCTGATAACATAATAATAAGTTGTTCCGGTAACCTTGTTGCCATCAACATAAGATAGTGTTGTGCCTGTTGTGGTCCTGATCAGGTTATACTTGCCCGCCGTTGTTCCGCGATAGATTTTATAACTTGTAATTGTGCCGCCTGTATTAGCAGGTGCAGCCCATGACAGCGTTACTGTTTTGCTTGAAGTGCCCGCAGTAAAACTAGCCGGAGTGCCAGGCAATGCATTGGTAACAGGTACTGTTTGATCTGCACCGGTAGAAGCGATAGGCGCTCCGTCGTTGCCGCCATAAAAAACATCTTTCGCATTGTCTACGGTTTTCTTTTCCCAACTAGCCAGGTCATATGTAAAGTTGGTAACTGTACCCGGAACCGCAGAGATAGCGCCGTTTGCAGTGCTGTTGATTACATATAAAGGAATTTTACCTTTAAAGCCAGCTGATTGCTTAATGCTCACATTTTCCATGATGAGTTTTTTAGCAGGCAGGTTAAAGCCTCTGTCGGGCCTGTTATCAACGATAATACCATAAGATTTAGCTGTTGTTGTTGCGTCTTGAATGGCAACGTTCTTAACAACTAAGTTGCCCATTGAGAACAATGTAAGGCCAGCGCCTGTGCTCTTGTTTACGGTAAAGTTCTGGAATGTACCAGTGGTTGCATCCTGGATAGTGATGCCGCTCATTTGAGAGTCTTTGTTGGCAGTGCCCGCGTTGATAACGGTTACTCCGTCAATAAAACAGTTTTGAGCACTTGTAACCTGGAAGCCATCCCATCCTGTATTTTCTGCAGAGCAGTTCTTTACAGTAAGGCCAATAATCGGGCTGTTCTTATATCCGTTCTGGATATCAGCTGTGTTACCGATATAATAACCTTCGTTTGTACAGTTTTTAACGGAAACGTTTGTCAGGGATACGTTTCTGATGATCGCGTTAGGATAGTATGTGGTTGGGTCTGTAGCTACAGCATCATTCTTAAGCATTACGCCAATTGAAGCTCCATCGATGTGAATATTTTCAAGGGCAATATCTGAGCAATAGTATGCTCTGATACCTATTGATGTGGATTTACCGTTGATGTTAAGATTAAGCAGTTTAATAAACTTACCCTGAACGTCAACAGAACCACGATCGAAACCTCCGATAACTACGCCTGGTGCTGCTGTAATAACAACTGGCTTGTCAGCTGTACCGTTCACCTTGTATAAAGTAACACGTGCAACGCTCTTAGGAACTACGAGTGTATCGCCCGGTTGATATTTTACGGTGTTGGCATCTAACAGATAAACAGATGTGCCATTAAGTGGAAGGTTAATTTTTTTGCCTGTAGATAAGCTGTCGGTTCTTTGCGATTGAGTATTCGCATTTGAAATGGGCGCAACAACATCATTGTTTTTTGCGCAACTTGATAGCACGGCGCAAGCTATTAGCGCCGCTACTGCGGTTTTTGTCATAGAAATTGGCTTTATAAAAATTGGATATTAGAACAAGAGAATAAAGAATATTTTTAGTGCACCTATGTATTCTTTTTCTTTTGACGCCGCAAAATTACTAGACAATCAGGGACAATTTTTGTTAATGAAAGTGATGTAAAGCACATTTAATCCGTGGATAATCTTGTTAAAAATACTAGTGCTAATACATATTAGCTATAATAGATGTTGCTAATTAAAAATGTTAATTATGTATATATGTAAATTCACCTTTTTAGCTGAACGTGTTTAAGTTTAATTAACAATTAAGTTGAATATATTTTAGATAATATCAATTAAATATTACATTTTAAGTTTCGTGGTTTTATGCACGGGAGATTTTGCGGCAATTTTTTTATTGACCTAGATGAAGAATTTTGAGAGATAGAAGAGCGCCAAATGTTAAAATCCATTTTAGTGCCGATTTTTTTTGGGGGAAACGTGAGAAAGAATGGTTGTGTTTTTATGCCTGGTGAGGGTAATTAGCGACATGAAAGCAACTATCGTTATTTCTGCCTGCAAAGAAGTTGGCTCGAAAAATATGTTAAGGGCAGCTTTTGCATTTGCCTGGCCACGGCCATCCAGCTAATAATTTATTTCGGGTAACTGATTGCCATATTGGCTCGGTCACGTTTAAATAAATCGAAGAACAATGAAAAAGGCCTTCTCTTATCCATAAAAAAAGCCGTTCTTTTCAGAACAGCTTTTTTTGTAGCGAAGACGGGAGTTGAACCCGTGACCTCAGGGTTATGAATCCTGCGCTCTAACCATCTGAGCTACCTCGCCAAATGGGCGGCAAAAATAACAGTGGCAAACCATTCTGCCAAATAAAAAACTAAAAATTATAAAAAAAGCCCGTTGTAAAAACAACAGGCCATCTTCGATTGCTTGCCATATGAAAACTCTTAGTATAATTTATATTATATTTATATTTATGTATGTTTTGTCTGTGATTATGACACAAAGTAAGGGCATTAATTTCGAAAAACAATACATTAGTAAAAATAAAATTTAAATTTTATCGGCATATTCTTTCAATGCTGCGGCTAAACAGTCCATAGAACTATTTATATCATTTAAATTTAATACGTATGCCAATCTCACTTCTGAGCGGCCAAGTTCCGGATTGCCATAGAAGCCGGTAGCTGGTGCAAGCATCACTGTCTGATTATTGTAGTGAAATTCTTCCAATAACCACTGGCAAAACTTGTCGGCATCGTCGATAGGCAATTTTGCTATCGCATAGAATGCGCCACCCGGATTAGGGCAGTGCACGCCCGGCATTTCATTTAAGCGTCTAACCAGCAGGTCTCGCCGTTTTTTGTATTCAGCTTTCGTCTCATCAAAATAATTATCGGGCAGGTCCACTGCGGCCTCACCTGCTATCTGTGCGAATGATGGTGGGCTCAACCTTGCCTGGGCAAACTTCATCACGGTATTATACAGGCTTTT
The DNA here is from genome assembly GCA_048498555.1 of Bacteroidota bacterium. Taxonomy (GTDB): domain Bacteria; phylum Bacteroidota; class Bacteroidia; order Chitinophagales; family Chitinophagaceae; genus Danxiaibacter. The sequence continues at coordinate 5,341 of JBEHXT010000022.1, read as the reverse complement.
GTTTTTTGTAACGAGTGCGCCTATCCTGCCACCGCAGGCACTATACCTTTTGCTGATGGTATCCATCAACACAACATTGTCTTCAACACCCTTCAGGCTCATGGCGCTAAAATGTTCGCCCTCATAACAAAACTCCCTGTATGCCTCATCTGAAAAAAGGTAAAGGTTGTGTCTGTTTACGATTTCCTTTAGTGTCTCCAGTTCTTCTTTACTATATAAATAACCAGTTGGGTTATTGGGGTTGCATATAATGATGGCCCTGGTGCGCGGCGTTATAGCTTTTTCAAATTCTTCTATTGGAGGAAGCGCAAACCCGCTTTCTATATAAGATGTGATCGGTACAACCTTGACGCCTGCCTCAACGGCAAACCCGTTGTAGTTAGCGTAAAACGGCTCAGGAATAATAATCTCATCACCTTCATCACAACACGCCATTATTCCGAAAAGGATGGCCTCCGATCCGCCTGTAGTAATAATAATGTCTTCGTGGGTTACATCAATGCCTACTTTTTTATAGTAGGATACCAGTTTTTTGCGATAGCTCTCGTTGCCGGCGCTATGGCTGTATTCCAGTATTTTGAAATCAGAATGCCTAACCGCATCCAATACCATTTTGGGGGTTTCAATATCGGGCTGGCCGATATTTAAATGGTATACCTTAACGCCCTTTTTCTTAGCAGCTTCTGCAAATGGCACCAGTTTCCTGATGGGAGAAGCGGGCATTTCATTACCTCGTCGGCTTATGGTTAAATGTGTCATGGGGCAAACCTACAAGATTCGTTTGGAATTGAAAATTGAGAATTAAAAATTGAGAATGTAAAGCTGCTATTGGGCAGAAATAACGGTTTGTCAAAGGCTTAAAAGAAGTAAATGATTCTGCCTTTTGCATTAATCTGCTTTGTCTTAAAGTGTAGATATAAAAAAGCCACAACGCACCAGGCGCTATGGCTATAAAAATGTAAAATAAGTACTATGTTATTAACCTCCGCCTTCTACAACTTCACCTTCAATTTCAAGAATAACCGGCTCGGCTATTTTGGCGAATTTTACGGTTACCTTTTTGGTAAAAGGGCCGCCTGCGGCAGCATTATATGTAACCTTAATGGTAGAGGCTTTGCCTTTTAATACTGCAGCTTTAGAGTATTCAGGCGACGTACATCCGCACTCGGCAGTAGCTGTTTCAATCATTAACGGCTTGCTACCTTCATTGGTAAAAGTAAAATTGGTTGTAACCGGTTTTCCCTGGGTAATTTTTCCAAAGGAATGCTTGGTTTCAGAAAATTTTACGTCAGAAGACTGCTGAGCAAACGCATAAGTACCCATCAGTATGGCAAATAATACCAGTAATTTTTTCATATTGCGAGTATTTACCTGATTAGTTTTTTGATGTAGAAGGAGCGCTTTCTGTAAAAGTTTCTCCATGGAATTTTACCACTTTGCTAAGGCCATTGTTAAAGAAAATAGTAGCTGTTTTGGTAAAAGCTCCTGAAGCGGCTGCGTTAAATCCAAGTGTTACTTTAAATGTTTCACCTGCTGCGTAAGGCCCGGGTTTCCATTTAGGAGTAGTACATCCGCAACCAACCTGAACGTTTTCTATTTTAACAGGGCTGGTGCTAATATTCTTTAAAGTAATGTCGTATTCTACAGGTTTTCCCTGGGGGATTTTGCCGAAATCATGATCAAGCTCGCTAAACTCTACAACTTTTGCAGCGTCAGCGCTTTGATTTGTGGCAGATCCCTGGCCTGTTGGTGTTTGTGCGTTAACTAAGCCAGCAACAAGTAATGCACCTAACAAAAAGGTTATCTTTTTCATTCCGTGGTTTTTATGGTACAAAAGTAATGAACTAACAGACTAAAAGCCCGTCTGAGACTTTAAAAGTCCGGTAGGGTTTAAATTTAGAATAATATTAATGAATTTTGTGTTCATAATAAAAGAAAATAGGCTTGCCGAAGGGCATTTTAGGTTATACAAATAATCAATACATTTGGCGCATGGAAAATCTTGCTGTTCATAGCGATGCAAACACTGACATGCTTTCTTATGAAGGTTTTCGCGAGGAAGTGCTGAGAGATTATAAGAGGGCCATTGAGAGCCGTGAAGTGAGCCTTTTGGGAAGAAGAGAAGTTCTTACCGGAAAGGCCAAGTTTGGCATTTTTGGCGATGGTAAGGAGGTTGCACAGGTGGCGATGTCCAAGTTTTTTAAACCCGGCGACTTCAGATCGGGCTATTATCGCGACCAAACCTTTGTATTTTCATCCGGGCTTGCTCAGATCCAGGATTTTTTCGCACAGTTATATTCAGATCCGGATATTAAAAACGAGCCACTAAGTGCCGGCCGCCAGATGACCGGGCATTTTGTGACGAGGAACGTTGACGAACAGGGCAACTTTATAGAAACTGCCCATCAAAAAAATACAGCTTCAGATATGGCCCCCACAGCGTCCCAAATGCCGCGCGCTGTGGGATTAGCTTTCGCGTCAAAGTTGTTTAGAAATTCTTCCGTTCTAAAGCCTTTTACGCAATTCAGCACCAATGGTAACGAAGTTTGTTTTTGCACCATCGGTGATGCGTCAACGAGTGAAGGCCATTTCTGGGAATCCATAAACGCTGCGGGCGTGTTGCAGGTTCCGGTAGCAATCTTTGTTTGGGATGATGGTTATGGAATCTCGGTTCCAAAACAATTGCAAACTACAAAGGGATCAATTTCTGCTGCTTTACAGGGATTTCAAAAGAAGCCGGACACAAACGGTATAGATATATATAAGGTGAAGGGCTGGGATTATGCAGGCATGTGTGAAGTGTTTGAACAGGCCATCCAGAAAATAAGGGATACACATATACCTGCCATATTTCACGTTGACGAATTAACACAACCGCAGGGGCATTCCACTTCCGGGAGCCATGAGCGGTATAAATCTCCTGAACGGCTTGAATGGGAAAGGGAATGGGATTGCATTAAAAAGATGCGCGAATGGATCATCGACAATGAGATTGCCGTTAATTCCGAATTGACAGAAATTGAAGCCAACGCGAAAAAATATGTACGCGAATGCCGCAATGCTGCATGGAACAATTATATCACTCCGTTGAAAGATATGGCCGGCAAGGCGGTGTCGCTTATAAAAAGCACTCCGGTAAATGATGTTGAATCTCACAACGATCTTCAGAAAATTGCGCACGAGCTTGCGGCTAGCAGGGAGCCTTTCAGAAGAGATATCCTGCGGGCTTTGTCGCTTGCAATTACTGCTGTAAAGCACAGTTCTGCAGCCCAGGAGCTTATCGATCATAAAGCATCGTTGTTAAAAGAAAATGCTCAGTTGTATAATACATACCTGTACGACGACGGCCCGAAAAGTGCATTGCGGGTGCCCGAGGTGAAGGCCGTGTATGGTGCAAATGCTCAATCAATCAATGGCTACGAAGTACTCAATCGTTACTTCGACCAGTTGTTCACTGCAAATCCTTTAGTAGTTGCATTTGGCGAAGATGTGGGAACAATTGGCGATGTAAACCAGGGTTTCGCGGGGTTACAGCAAAAGCACAGTGATAAAAGGATCTTCGATACCGGGATTCGCGAACTTACGATAATGGGGCAGGGGATAGGGCTCGCGCTGCGTGGACTACGACCCATTGCTGAAATCCAGTACCTGGATTATATGGTGTATGGATTGCAACCCTTGACAGATGATGTGGCGTCGCTTCATTTCAGAACAGTTGGCCAGCAAAGTTGTCCGTTAATCGTTCGTACGCGCGGCCACAGGCTGGAAGGCATCTGGCATAGCGGTTCGCCAATGGGTATGTTGGTAAACTCACTCAGGGGCATGTATTTGTGCGTGCCACGCAACATGGTGCAGGCAGCAGGTATGTACAATACTTTGTTGCGAAGCAATGACCCTGCTTTAGTAATCGAATGCCTGAACGGTTACAGGCTTAAAGAAAAGCTTCCTCAGAACTTAATTGAATTTACTGTTCCCCTTGGAATACCTGAAGTATTGCAAGAGGGTGACGATATAACAATAGTATCGTACGGTTCTATTTTACGCATCATACAGGATGCGGCTGAAAGACTGGAAAAACAGGGTATTAATTGTGAAATTATAGATGTGCAGACGCTGTTGCCGTTTGATATTCATCATTCAATCCTGGATTCTTTAAAGAAAACGAACAGGATAGTTTTTGTGGATGAAGATGTGCCTGGAGGTGCTGCTGCTTACATGTTTAATAAAGTGATGGAAGAACAGGGCGGTTACAAATGGCTGGATGTTGCTCCGCGGACGATAACAGCAAAAGCACACAGGCCGTCCTACGGAAGCGATGGCGATTACTTTAGCAAACCCAACGCCGAGGAAATATTCGATGCGATTGTTGATATGATGAAGGAGTAGTGAATGTGTGAATGTGCGGGGAGAAGGCGTACAGCTTGCTTAATTGATGATTGACATTGAAAATTGACAATGAAGTTGAAGGTGTAATTGTGCAAAGGAGTGAATGGTGAATAGTGAAAGGTGCGGCTCACAAAACGTTAATTGGCAGTCGAGGTTTGAAAGTATCTGAGCCTTTGCCTGATACCTTACGCCTGACACCTTACGCCTTATACCTTATGCCTCACACCTCAAATAAAAGCCATGAATATACCAGAAGGATATCAAGCAGTAATGCCTTACCTTATTGTAAATGATGCGAGAGGTTTTATAGCGTTTCTTAAAAAGGTTTTTGGTGGCACGGAGAAAATGCTGGAGTTGCGCGACGACCATAAGGTTATGCATGCTGAAGTTATGATCAATGGCTCCGTTATTATGCTTGCTGACGCTACAGAAGCTTATCCGCCCAAAGCTGCAGGAATGTTTGTTTACGTTGATGATGTAGATAAAGTATATGCGCTTGCATTACGGGAAGGCTGCCATAGCCTTATGCCTCCCGATAAAAAAGAATATGGTCGTGCAGCAGGTTTCAACGATGTCTACGGAAATACCTGGTGGCCGATAACTCCCTAGTTCTACGTTGTAAGTTATACGTTATACGTTATACGTTTGTTGTGTAGAAGTTTAGTCAAGTGAACTAATTCTTTGTCCTTCCTTGCGCCTTTCTGTCTTTGTGGCAAAAAAGATGCCTTGCTTCTCAGCGTAGTTTTAAATAGTGCAAAGTAAGTGAAACAAGTACTGATCGCGTCTTTCACTATTCACCATTCACTATTCACTTTTTTGCGCTCCCTTTGGGCCTTAATTTCTTTGAGGCAAAAAAAAGGTAATGTGGTCAAAAATGGTTGGTGGTGATTCAATGAATAAATGTTATAATGCGAGTGACAGCCTTAAGAGGAAATGAGCTCTGGTGGAGACCAAC
>JBEHXT010000021.1:0-79725 GCA_048498555.1 Bacteroidota bacterium | reverse complement strand
ACTTCGTGTAGCGCCTGATGATAAACTAACTAAAGAACAATTTGCGGAGATCGGCAGAGCCTGTGCAAAGGAGTTCGGGCTGGAACAAAACCAGTTTGTTACCATCCTGCATAAAGATACCGCGCAGCAGCACATTCATATTGTAGCCAATCGCGTTGGCCTGGATGGTAAGGTAACAAGCGACAGCAATAGTTATAAAAAGATGGCTGCACTCTGCCGCAGACTGGAAAAAGAATACAACTTACAACAAGTGCAAAGCCCCAGGAAATTTCAGTCGGCAGAAGAGCGCAAACGACCACGTAACGACAAGCGGAAAATTCAACTGCAAAAAGACATCCAACAAACCTTACGACTTGCACGCAATTACAAAGATTTTGAACAGCGGATGCAGTCAATGGGCTACACTGTTATCAAAGGGCGCGGGATTCGCTTTGTGGACGATAAGAAGGTGCAGGCAAAAGGTAGTGAGGTAGGTTATCCGTTGCGAAAAATAGAACAGGTATTGGCTTACAAGCAACAAGCGCAAGCACTGTCAATAGAACAAGAATCAACGCCGAATTTTCCGAGTGGTTCCCAAACATATCCCAAGCCTGGTAATGCACATGCAGTAGACTCGATTTTAGAAACTCTGTTACGTCCGGAATCTGGGCAGGATTCGATTGATCCCGCTTTACTGCGTGAGCCCCAAAAGAAAAAACGTAAAGGACCACGTTTGTAAGATCAGGCAAACTAATTTTTTAAAACAACTCAACTATGGGACAGGAAAAAAATAAAGGGATGGATAGTGGGCAACTAGAGTTGCTAATGAATGACCTGCTGGAGCAGCAAACAGTCAATGCAGCGTTGTTAAATACTTTAACGACAAAGACTGAAAATTTAAGCGAGAAAATGGAGCAATTGCTGAGCAAAAAGAACACCCCTAGCGAGGGGGCCACTGCAATGGAAATGGTGCTAAAAGATGTGATTAAAAACGAACTGTCAGCGGTGAAAAATTCCCTGTCTGAATTGAAGCAAAAATCAGAAACGCAAAAGCCGCCGCGTGTATGGCGAGTGCAGTTCTTTTCGCGGGAAAGTGAGAAACAGTTTTATAAGTTTATGACGATTATAATCCTGATGGTATCGATCATTTTTGCAGGATATAGATTTGCTGTGCATTCGAGTGATAACAGGCGGTCGTTGGAGCAATGCGAACAGCAGCGGGATGCTATAATTAAAGCCTGGAATGACCTGCATTGGCGGCAAGGTGTAAATGGGAAAAAGGGGAAGGATAGTGTGTTGAGGGATGCTCATTAGAAATGATTCCCAAAATCACTTTTTTGATTTCCACATTGAATTACGATATTTTTGAAACTACCCTTAAAGGAAACAGACAATGATTAAACAACTTATCACAGACATCGCACATGATACTATCCCCCTTTCAAAGGCTTTGACGCGGGCAAAATTGATTGCGAATCGTGTCAAAAACGAATCATTTAAACAATGGATAGCAAAAGAATTGCAAGGCTACGATTTTAAAGACGAATTATTACCTGATTATAGAAAGGTCAGGTGTGTAACCTACCTAACAGCTGAATTTCCGTTTGGACAAAAGCAGACATTTCCAGTTTCTTTTGAAGATGAAACCGATAAAGCTCTTCTTGACCTTTTTTTATATCACCGAGTGATAGAACCTGTTACAGTAATTGAGCATAATTTGGAAACTGTTACTACGCCTTTGGGGAAAATACCTTTGACTCCTGAGATTGTGGAAATGTTAGGGCGGCCATACCAACAAAGCATTAATCAGCAAAGAGGAATTTTACGTAGCGGACATCGAGAAGTTGGCAAAGTACAGTATGTGAATATTTTGGAATTAACTACGCAAAAACTTCTTGATACATTGCTGGAATTAGACAATCAATTCCCTAATCTCGAAAACGAATTTACCATGTCAAAAGAAAACGAAGAAAAAGTTCAAAACATCATTACCACCAATATCTATGGCGATAACGCTACTACCAACACCGCAGCAGGCGTAAATGTGGAGCAGCATATTAATATTACTTTGAAGCAGGACGACGTAGATAAGCTGAAATCCTATGGGGTGACAGATGAGGCGATTGAGCAACTGAAAACGATTATTGAGGATAATCATAAAGACAAGCCCTCATTAGTCAGTAAAGCAATGAAATGGCTGGGCGGTGTCGTTACCGCTGTTGCAACAAAAGGATTCGTTGAGCATATTCCTGCAATTACCGATTTTGTCCATAAGCTAATTGCTTAAAGCGTTGACAAAATTTAACGTCAGGAAAAAGTGGAAAAGTAAACAGGTGAATGAATTTTATTAATCTTACTTTGTTGCATTAAAGCAATTCCTTATAATTACACTTATATTTGCAGCCTTTAAAATTTTTAGGATGGCCGAAGCCAGGCAATATAAACCTACAACGTTAAAGAAATTATTTATGCTTTCGGGTAACGAATGCGCGGAACCAAACTGCGGAAGAAGGTTGCTCGCAAAAGACAATGAATCGATCGTTGCAAAAATATGTCACATAGAAGCTGCAAGTGCTGATGGCCCCCGCTTTAATCCGGCGATGACGGATGATGAAAGAAGGCATTTCGACAACTTAATTCTCCTTTGTGATGAAGATCATACAATCATTGACAACAAGGCTAACGAGAGTCTGTACTCTGTGCCATTGCTGAAAGAATGGAAAAAGAATCATGAAAGCAAGTTGTTGGGTGAAAAATTGCGAAGCAAACCATCTCTATTAAAAGATGCTATCAACTCCATCGCAAACATTAACTGGGATGAAATAGAAGAAACGCCCAGCTTAAATTCCTTCAACCCTAAAGACAAGATTAGTTACAACTCAATAAAACGAAATGTTTCGATCATCAATGAATATAAAAGCTATTATGGCAAAATAAATTCGCTGTATGATGAGATTGAGAAGCAAGGGTCATTTAAAAAGGAAAAACTGCTCAATAATATTCGCTATATCTATGTTCGTGTAAAAGGGAAATATGTTCTTGACGCAGAAAATCCTTTGGACATTATCAGGTTAAACTCTGACAATATTATAGATGACATTTACGATGAAATCTACACGAAAATAGAGGAATCAAATTCATTCGATGATGACATCGTACTTGCAATAAATTTAATTATTGTTGATGCTTTTATGCGTTGCAAAATTTTGGAGGAACCTGTATGATTGTGAGTAAAGATATTAACCCAGAAAGAGATGTTTATTATTTGGGAGCCAAAGTGCTAGAGATAATGAATAAATCGAAGAGCGTAGAGCAAGATTTTTTTGATGTTTTCCAACAATTAACTCTACGGGAAAAGATATCTGTGAATTTATATACTTTGACGCTAGATTGGTTGTTTTTACTGGGCGCAATAAAAAAAAACAGTAAAGGAGATTTACAAAAATGTTTTTAAAAAGCCTTCATATACACAATGGCGAGATGCCCATAAGGGAGATTATTTTTCACAAGGGAATCAATCTCATTGTGGACGAAACCAAACCCGAAAACAAAACGGATTCGGGAAATAGTGTTGGTAAAACAACTGTTTTAAGATTAATCGATTTCTGCTTAGATGGAGATGGTAAGAATATTTACAATGATCCAGAATTTAAGACTACAAATAAAAAGATCGAGCAATTTCTAAAAGGGAATGATATCATTATTACTCTCATTCTGTCAGAGGATATTGAAGATGCTAATGCAGAAACAATAGTCGTTCGCCGAAACTTCCTTTCATACACAAAAAAGATACAGGAAATAAACGGTGAAAAATATAAAAACGAGGAATTCGGTGCAAAGCTGAAGGAATTAATTTTCAAATCGAGCGATGAAAAACCTAAGCTGCGTCAACTAGTTTCCAAGAATATTAGAGACGAAAAAAATAAATTAGTCAATACCTTAAAAGTATTAAATCCTTATACGACAGATGCGGAATATGAGGCGCTCTTCCTCTTTTGGTTTGGGATAGATGTTGATACAAAAAAGGATAAATTAGTTCGTGATAAAAATCTCGAATTAAAATTGCAAGCGCGCTTAAAAAAGGAAAGTACACTGTCTCAAATCAATCAGTCTTTAATCATTGTCAATAGAGAAATAGAAGAGCGTGTAAAAAAGAAAGACTCCTTTAACCTTAATGAAAAATATGAAGAAGACCTCGCGACGCTTAATGACATTAAACAAGAAATAAATAAATTGTCCAATTCTATAGGACGGCTGGACCTTAGAAAAGATTTAATCATTGAAAGTAAAGCCGATTTAGAAAAGGACATCGCGAATGCTGATACAAAACAGATTCGCAAGATGTACGAGAAGGCCAAATCTTTCTTGCCCCAACTTCAGAAAACTTTTGAAGAAACAATAGCATTTCATAATGAGATGATTCAACAAAAAATCGTTTTCATTACTGAAGAGTTACCCCAAATTGAAAAGGAGATTAATGAAAGTAAAAGGCGACTGGCGGGATTATTAGCTTCGGAGAAAACATTATCTAGAAAATTAAAAAAGACCGGAGCTATTGAGGACTTGCAAGTGATAATGGACGAACTAAATACATTTTACGAAAAAAAGGGAAATTTCGAAGAGCAAAAGAGACTGTGGGAATCTTCAAATGATAACCTTAATAACATTAACGAAGAGCTCGACAAAATCAATAAAAACATTTATTCAAAAGATGAATTAATTCAGAATAGAATAACCGAATTCAATCAGTACTTTTCAGATATTTCAAGTCGTTTGGACGGTCTACACTCACTATTGAGTGCAGACAATAGTGATGGAGTTTACAAATTAAGCATTGCAAACATTGAGGGCAATCCCGGCACAGGAGGTAAAAAAAGTCAAATGGCATCTTTTGATCTTGCTTATGTCGAGTTCGCTGATGCTATGGGAATCCCATGTTTGCATTTTATCCTTCAAGACCAGATAGAAAACGTGCATTCCAACCAAATTACAAATCTGCTCACCGAGATTGTCAATGAAGTGAACTGCCAATACATTCTACCTGTGTTACGAGATAAGCTACCTAAAGACATAGATGTTAGCCAATACGAAATTTTGTCTTTGGCGCAAGAAGATAAACTCTTTAAAGTTATTTAACCTCCATCCATATCTCAAATTATTCTGCCTTTGTGGAAACAGCGATATTCTTGTACGGTAACCGATTGTAGTCTTACATTCTCCAGTCTCCTTTTCATTATTCCTATATGTTGCCCATTTGTACAGAAGTTTTTTGACGCTATGTGTTGCAGTTTTGAGCTGGGTAATCCGGTATTGCGGGTTTATCCAAAGATGGAAATCCTTTCAATCTAAATGCTGAAAATTTATTGTTGAAAAACGGAGCTTGGTCGATTAATAGAAGTACGGCGACTATATAGCAGAGCGGCAAAGAAACTCGATGCATTTCTTTTGAAAAAACTTAGTTTTGCAGTGTTAAGTCAACTGTTGTAAAGTTGGTATGATTTAGCTTCGTTCTTTGCGAGTTAATCGAGGAAAAAATCGAGGAAAATCAAAATTAATTGTAATTCAATAAGATATAAAGGATTGAACATTCCCGTCCGGTCCGCAAAAAGCCTCACAGAAATGTGGGGCTTTTTTGTGTCTTCAAATTTAAATCTCAAGCCCAGTCCTACGTTCTATGTTTATATCATCCAAAGTGATGTTGATCAATCATTCTACAAACGCTACTCGACGCAATAACAAAGAATTACATTTAATATTGATCAATTTGAGGAGGTGTAGGTTGAAGTGAACAGTTTAGTTTAATGAAATTCGAACAACTCCATAATTACGCCGGTCAATGCTCATTTTTTTCTCAAGCAAAAGTCTCCTTACTCCTTTCTGTTGTGATAAATTGTCTGCACAGTTATTCGGCAATCCGCTTGCTTCAAAAAAATTGAGGTTGTTGTTTTCATCCAATAAGCAGATGCCTATATGGGTTACTTCATTCGATTCATTGCTAAAGTATAAAATGTCCCCGCTCGTAATATGAGTTAGTGGTAGGCCTTGCATGTCATGTACTTTATAGGTTGATGAATCGCCAAAATAAGGCAAAAGTGCTTTTTTTAGAACTTGTACTTTTCGTTGATCTGTTGCGCGTCCTTTAGGAATTATTATTCCCGCTATTTTAAAAATTTGATATAAAAAACCAGAGCAATCTAGTCCGTGTATTTGATAAATGCAGGAATCCCCATTACCAGGAGGGTTTTGCCTTATTTTAAAATCTTTGCTACCCCAGGAATAGGCAATCCCTTTTTGAGAAGGTTTATTATGACCCTCTGAGGGATAAATAAAATTCGCCTTATTTGAAAGGAAATTAGCATTTGACGCTAATTTGCTAATCAAGTCAAAATATTTTTTTTCACTGTCGCTAAAAGGAATAATTCGCTTCATTTTTATGATTTTTTTCTCGCTTGCAACAAAAGTTGTTGGTAGTTTTGGTAAGTCTCTCAATAAGTGATATTCGCTCAAATTGAACGTAATATTTTTTTTTGTAAGCGTCATACGTGAAACTGAGGTATCGGTTGATGCCACCTGATTGTTGAGAACTATGCTTAATGAGTCGTCTTGAATCGCATCCAAAAAGCTAACTATGGAAGTATCGATAAAATTGACTTCTATTTTATTTATATCAACATTGGGTTTATTACTACAAGAAGAAATACTAAGAACATAAATCGAAACAATGAGTGCGTAAACTGTTTTTTTATAGGCGGCTACTAGTAATGAATAAGAATTTACTTCAGTTGCCATATTTTCAATTTTTAGGGCATGAGTTTATTGTATATGTTTCAATATAAGTTCAGGCTTCGCAATCGTTCAGTAAATCTTTCCGCCAGGCAACAATTGTTGTTGAAGATGAACTTGCTGGCTAATAAAATCTGATAATTTATTCATTAGCCGGTATAATGGTAAATTTGCTGTTGGCTAGGTACAAGCTCTTGGTCTTCTTATTTTTTAAAACGGTGTCTCTTGAAATTTCTATCCCAGCAATGGGTGTCACAAGTAAGGCTATTAATAAATATACAAAGGTTTCACGCTAAATCAAACCAGACTATTTTTTACAGCTAATTTTCAGACCTGCTCATTACCTTTTATACACCTAAAAATCTTCCCTCAACATAATATCAAGATTAACTATGCTTGTTGTAATTTTCTGTATCTAAATGAAGGCCTGTGAAAGCAAGCGATCAATATCAGGAATTATTACAAAGCATCATCGACGCGTCGAACTTAGGACTGGCAGTATATAAGGCTGTGCGCAACGAAAATGGCGAAATCATTGATTTTATCTATGAGTTCATCAATCGTAAAACAATTGAAACATTCGGCCAGGATTTTACAGGCAGGTTACTTTCCGAACATGGGGTGGATGGTATTAAGCAAATGGGCCTCTTCAAAAAAGCAATTGAAACCGGCGAAGTGGTTGAATATACCTTACAACCAGAATCCGGTGTAGTAACGGGTTGGTTTCGATTTTCAAACGAGCCGATGCCTGGTGACAGGGTGCTCCATACCTGGCAGGATATTACTGCGGAAAAGAAAGAGGAACTGGAACATGTTCGCCTGAAGGAGGAAATAGCACAAAAGACGGCCGATAAATACGAATCTCTTTTTAATTCGATCGATGAAGGTTTTTGCATCCTTGAAATGATAAAGGACGAGAAAGGCAATTGGGTAGATTGGCGTTACGTTCAGGTCAACAAGGTATACGGGCAGCAAACAGGATTAGAAAACGTTGATGGTAAACTGGGCAGCGAAGTAACTCCGACTGCAAACAGGAATTATTGGTTCGAATTTTATGGTAACGTAGTAACTACTGGCCAACCACAACGAATTGAAGCATATGAAAGGGACAGCGCCCGTTGGTACTCCATATATGCCTCACGCATTGGCGGCGAAACGAACCGCCAGATAGCTGTAGTTTTCAATAATATCACTGAACGCAAAAAAAACGAGGCATTACTTCGAGAGAATGAAGAGCGCCAGTCATACTTACTTAAACTCAGCGATGCGTTACGTTCCTTGTCTGAACCGATAATAATTCAGGAAACCGCTTGTAAAATTTTGGGAGAATATACCGGCGTTACAAGGGTTCTATACGGAGATGTGATAGGTGAAAAGCAGGTTATTATTAACCAGAATTATGTTAACGGAGTGCCGCCTATCATCGCAACACTGAATGCAGAACAGTTTGGCCTGAATATCATAGCCGCATTTAAGCGAAACGAAAAACTAATTTTCACAGACGTTCGCACTGATCCACGTTTTACAGAAGACGAAAGAAAAAATTTCACTTCTATTGATGTGATTGCTAACGCCAGCGTGGGACTGATCAAAGACGGTTGCTGGGTGGCCGTTTTTGGAATGCATAACAATGAACCAAAGGAATGGACCTCATTTGAAATTTCGCTAATGCAGGAAACTGCGGAGCGAACCTGGGCGGCTATAGAACGAGCTAAAGCGGAAGATGCTTTGTTGGAAAGTGAAAAGAATTACCGCAGCATATTTGAGGGCCTTGATGAAGGGTTTTGTATGATGGAGCTTTTTTATGATACAGCGGGGAAATTAAGCAACCTCGTTTTTCGGCTACAAAATTCAGCTTTTGATAAACATACCGGCCTGGGAAATGTAGTGGGAAAAACCGTGCAGGAATTACTTCCGCATTATGAACAATACTGGCTTGAAATTTATTCAAAAGTGGCTGCTACCGGCGAACCTGTGCGGTTAGAAAATTATGTGCAGGATGTGGGCCGCTGGTACAACGTCTATTTTATATTGATCGGAAGTATTGGCAGCAAGTATGTAGGAGTTGTCTTTAATGATATCACCGATCGGAAGCGCCATGAACAGCGTCAGGAGTTCTTGCTGAAATTTAGCGACACTTTGAGGGCTGAGACAGGAGTGGACGCTGTGGGAAACCAGGCTGTTAAAATGATTGCAGAGGAATTGAAGGTAGATCGGGTGTATCTTGCAACGCTGACTCCCGGTGATGATAACATCATGATTACACATGAGGCCCGGCGTGAAGATATGCCCCCATTGAAGGGATCTTACCGCGGGTCTGATTTTCCATCAGCCATCAAGGAAATTTTTGAGCGGACCATTGTTTACGCCGATGTGCGTACAGATGGCCGCCTCACTGAATTTGAACGTTTGTCATTCGCAGGATTGGGAGCAGTAGGTTTTATGGCCGCGCCAATTCGTATGGGCAGCGAAACAATGATTTGGGCGGCAGGTGCAGTATCAGTGCAGCCTCATTTATGGATGCCTTCCGAAATTGCACTATTCGAAGATGCCGTTGAACGTACCTGGGCAGCAGTAGAGCGCGCACGTGCAGAAGAAGCATTGCGTGAAAGTGAACAAGAATTAAAAAGGCTTCTCAAATTGCGGGATGAATTCATCGGCATAGCCAGTCATGAGTTGAATACACCTATTACAAGTATGAAGACTTATGCTGAAATAGTGCAGGAGAAACTGGAAGATTTAGGTGATAAAAGTGATATAGACCTTCTTTCTAAATTGAATGCACAGATAGATCGGCTTAGTTCCCTCATTAAAATGCTGCTCGATACAACCCGGATTGCGGAAGGGCAATTGCAATTAACATTTGGCGAGTTGGATATCAATGAACTCATTCGGGAAAGAGCAGATGAAATCAGCAAAACATCAAAACATACATTCGAATTGAAGCTACAGCGGGTTCCGATTGTTACTGCAGATCATGAAAGAATAGGGCAGGTGATAACCAATTTATTATCCAACGCAATCAAGTACTCACCTCAGGAAACAACAATAACCATTGTAACGGAAGTTGAACAAACGGCAATTAAAGTAAGTGTTCAGGATCATGGCTATGGAATTCCCGAGAATGATGTACCAAGAATTTTTGAAAGATTTTTCCGCGTGGCTTCAAACAACATTGGAAACCTGCCGGGAATGGGGCTTGGACTGTATGTTTCAGCCCAAATTATCGAACGTCACGGAGGCGTGCTTTCGGTAGAGAGCACGCTGGGAGATGGTTCGGTTTTTTCATTCACCCTGCCCCTGAAAAATAGGTAACAATGAAGCGTATTGTATACGTTTGAAGAAAATAACCACTATTTAATAGATACAAGCCTGTTTCGTTGGGTTACACACCTGATCGGCCACATATAATATTTCCAATAATTTCGTAGAGCCATCCAACTATTTATTGGGTGGCGGCACAATCAGCGGTGCAGACATATCTAAGGCAAAGGGCCTGTGAAATTTCCATTTCTCATGGCCATCCGCGGCATCAAGCGCATAGAAATAGCCGTTACCGCCATCTCCAATATACACTGTGCCATTATAAACAGCAGGGCTAGCGGAATTAGAGATCAAACGGCGTTCCCAAACGGTCGAGCCTGTTTTAGCATCCAGCGCATGAAGCATAAGATCGGCGGCTGCCACGTATACTATTCCATTGGCAACGCAGGGGTTTGAATAAACATCGCTGCTCTTTAATTTTTCCCAAACCAGTTCCCCGGTCTGAGCGTTAACCGCGTAAAGGCTGCCCTTTTCATTGAAATTCGGAATGTTTGTAGAGCCACCAACGTAAACCATATTGTCGGCCACTGCCGGGCAAGAGTGCTCCAGCGAAATTCCGTTAGCGTAGAATTGCCATTTTTGTTGTCCTGTATTTGCATCAACAGCGCGCAAATAGCCATTCCGGCTCCCAACATAAAGTACGCCGTCTGCAAGCACCGGCCCGGAGCGTCCACTCATGCCGGTAGCATCGTTCCGCCATATTAAATTCCCGGTTGTAGCATTCAGCGCGTATAAGTTTTCATCGTCACTTCCCACATAAACAATTCCGTTCGCAACAACGGGCGTAGAACTGATATTGCCTCCAGTCTGAAAACTCCACTTTAAGTCGCCATTGGTTGCATCAAAAGCATAGAAAACGTCATCGTCGGTGCCCACATATACTAAGCCGTCAGCATATGCAACGCCACCTTCAATTCCCGATGTGCTTATTGTTTTCTTCCATTTTGGATGGCCAGTGAGTGCGTCAAACGCATAAAGATTATTATCGCTTCCGCCTACATATACTGCGCCATTGGCGTAACATGGACGGGAGTACACGAATGAAGCCGAACTTCCATACTGCCAGATTACTTGTCCGTTATAAGCGTTCAGGGCATCAAACAAATTGTCGCTTCCTCCCGCATATACAATGGGCGGTGTGCTCAGATGAACGGTGACCGTGTACGCCGCCGTACTGCTGTCCTCCGCGGTAATAGTGAATGTTACAGGATTTTTAAAGCTGACAGTGCTGCCGCTTGCCGGGCTTACAGACACACCCTTTATTTTCACGACGGGAATCAGTTCATTCAGGTTCGCATAGTAAGGGAGAGTGATATCTAAATTATTACCGGCGAAGGAGATAGAAACACTGCTGTCAGCAAAAGAACTGCCGTCAACATTCTTTAAAACAAGGTCTATCAATTCTTTGGCTGTATCAGGCGAAGTAATGCCCGGTTTAGTACAGGCGTTCAATAAAAGGCATAGGGCCATCATGTATGCGCTGGTAAGGGTAATGATGTTTTTCATGTTAGGATTTTAATCAGCGGCGAAAATACGGGTTCATTTTTAAATAGCCGCAAAGGGAACATTAGCGACTGGGATATTCGCGATTCAACGCATTGCACGATTTCTTTTTTTGCGATAAATATTCAATTTGCAGGAAAGAAGGTTAATCCAAAAACTGATCAAAGAATGGCTGCATCCGGCAATACCTTATTTTTGACGGCCAATAACTCAAGCTGGTATTTATGAAATTACAACCATTATTTTTATTTGCATTATGTGTGGCAGGCTCAACTTTTATAAGCGGTTGTAAAAAGGTAACCGAGAGTGCTGTTGATTGTTTTGCAGAAAGTTTATTAGTAAGCGTGAGAGCCAATACTGATGCAACTAATAGCAAGCTTGTTAATTTTGAAGCGCATTATATTGGCGATTTGTCCGTTTCTTCTGTGGTTTGGGATTTTGGAGATGGTACTTCACAAACGGCTACTTCTACCACTTCTTCGCACACATACCTGAAAGCAGGCAATTACACTGTAAAAGCTAAAGTTGCGCTGTTGCATAATGGTTCAACATGTACGCCAGAACCCACCCAATCAATTGTGGTTGACTAATTGCTTCTTACCTGGTTGCTGCATTTTTTTATCGGCTATCAGTTAAATTTAAAAGCCGGCGACAAGGATAATTCGTTTGAAAGCATATACCATTGGAGACGAAGTGAAATGCAAGGCAATTCTTCTCTTAAATTCATTTGCAAGATCGGTTCGCATAGGTTCACCTAGTTTTTCCATGTATGGAACCAGTGCAGAGCCGGAAATAAATTCAAACAACGTATCGATTGTCTCTGCAATAATGGGATACACTTTCTGATAAAGCACAAATTCTTTTGCCCCGTTTTGGATGATTAACGAAGTGTATTGATCCAATGAAAGCATGGGTGATTGACGGACATTTCTGTTTAGTGCCTCATAATAGGGGCTTTCCTGCACCAGTTGATAAAGAATTTGATTCAGCAGATTTTCTTTTTGAGAGGGCATCTGCACGGCTAACTGGCCACCCGGTTTCAGTCTTTCAATGATTTTTGGAAAAAGGCCTTCATGATCTTCTACCCATTGCAATGAAGCGTTTGCTATGATCAAATCCCACTGGTCAGCAAGTTGTATTTGTTTTTCAATTGGCCTTTGTGCGAATGATAGGTTTGGGTGCTCCGGTGCTTTTGACAACATTTCCGCAGATGAATCAATGCCAAGTACCTGCGCTTCGGGAAATTTATCAGCGACAACCCTGGTTAATTCCCCTGTTCCGCAGCCGAGATCGAGTATGTGCATGCTCGGTTTAGCATGGATATGACTAATGAGATCATAAAAAGGCTCAGCTCTTTTTTCTTTAAACTTATTGTATACGTCGGGGTTCCATGGCATATGTGTCTGCTTGTATTGCAAATATACTTCACGCAATGTGGAGTGGCTGGCATTTGTCAGTTCCAGGTTTCTATGCGGCTGGGTGTTACGCGCGATAGCAGGAAAAATAATTATATAAATCTAGAAGGGGAAAATCGTTTAATCTATAATCCGACGTGCCCTACGATAAAATGCCGAAGCATGAGTTTTAATAATCTGCGTGCGGTTTCAACAATCCAAAAAAATTGTGTATCGCGTTCTTTTATCGTATATCCTTCCTAAAAGAAGTAATGAAATTGTAAACAAAATCATTCCTTTAGTGTTAAAATGAAAAAGTAAGAGAGCCAGATCATACTTAATTCCGATGGAAAGTAGCCTTGTAGATTTGAAAAAGAACCTTGACTTAATAGGAGGATTAAGGAGTAAACCTTAACATGCAAGCCCATGAATAACGCTTCTATAACTATGCCGTTTCGTTATCCTGGAAAATGGCTGTTGATGGCAATTTTCTGCCTTGCATCTGTAAGGGCCGCTGCTCAACACGATTCGCTCATCCTCAAAAATAAAGATGTAATTGTGGGCGAAATAAAATCAATGGATAAAGGCGTGTTAACAATCGAAACGAAATATTCGAAAAATGACTTTACTATTGAATGGTCCGGGATTAAAAAAATTTATTCTAAAACGCGGTTTCTAATTTCGCTAAGCAATGGCCAGCGCGTAAATGGAAGCATTAATACAAAAAGCGAAGATTCAACAAAAGTAATTATCGCTGATGGGCAGGAGCAAGTGGATGTAGCATTGTCCAGTATTGTATACCTGAAGGGAATTAAATCCAGCTTTTGGAGCAGGGCTTCAGCAAGTATTGATATTGGGCTTAATTTAACCAAGGCTAACAACCTGCGGCAATACTCTAGTCGCACAAACCTTGGATACCTTGCCGACAAGTGGCAATTTGCTTTTTTTTACAGCGATCTGCGTTCTAAACAGGATAGTGTTGCAGAGACAAGAAGAACAGAATGGGCACCAACCTTCAGGTATTTTTTGCCGGACGATTGGTACTTAAATGCAAGCCCGAATTTTTTATCTAATACAGAACAAGCCATCAAGCAGCGTATTACAGGCAAGCTTGGCGCGGGAAAGTATTTTGTGCATACCAACAAAGCGTATGTTGGTGCAGGTGCGGGCCTTTCATTTAATAACGAGTCCTTTACAAATGGAACGCCTTCTCGAAACAGCCTTGAAGCATATTTCGGCGGCGAAGTGAATTTGTTTGACCTGAAGGATTTTAGTTTGTTGACCAACTTGTATGCATACCCCAGCCTTACACAATCGGGCAGATGGCGTACAGACTTTTCCTTGGACACTAAATACGATTTGCCTCTAAGCTTTTATATACGGCTTGGAGGTACCCTTAACTATGATAACCAGCCTGCAGTGGCCGGGAAGGACGTAGACTATGTAATTAATTTTTCGGTAGGCTGGGAGCTGTAATTAACAAAATGTAGCAACTTGAATTTTGGCTGCTTTTCTTGGAATTTCCTTTCAAGATAGATTTTAACATCTTCAGTGTAAATCCTATACCAGCCCGAGCAAGGTATCTTTTTACAGAGATAGAATCTTTGCGATGCTTTTTCATCGTTGGACTCCCCGTGTCTTTGATGATGGTTTTACCCGAAATAAATAATGCCTAAATCCTTGTTATTGGGATATTTTTTTGATCTGTCGGTCGCAATTCTCAATGCTTAGCACAGCAACTTTGCGTCTCAAAAATTAAGCTGGCAAATAACCAGGAAAATTTATCATAAATAAAGAAACTAGTTGGTAAATCGCGAGATTCAAAATGTCGGTTAATCAGTAATCATTACCACTGGCCTTTCCTTATTTATTCAATAAATATTTCCAAGCGAGCTTGCAAAAAAAATGTGAATCTCACTGAGACTTCCAGACAGTTCCAAATCAGATATATCAATGTGCAAAGTTTACAATTCAGTTGGCTGCTTAACGACGGTGAAGTCGCACCTGGACCGAAACAACATTACTGAATTCAAATCTTTAAATGAAGTAATTGCATTTAAGCAAAGCTATGCAGCTTTACGGCAATGCATTATTTCCAGATCGGAAGCGGCAATAGAAAAAGAGAAGTGTGATCTCATCTCAGACAATCTTCAACTAAGGGATTCAATTAAGGCAACAAAAGAGACCGTTGAAAACGAGCTGCTGCAAGAAATTAACTATTTAAAACTGCGGTTGCAATTGCTGCTATCATTGACAAATAAGAATGCCTTACAAAAAGTCACGAACTATTTCCGGATCGTCTTTTTGAAAAAGAAAATACAGCGTTATGAACTGGTGTTGCCGCTCAGGGTTTTTCAATCAGTTCAGCGATTGTTGGGAACATGCCAAATGAATGAAAACAGGTACAACTATATCACAACGAAATTTAAGGATGCTGTAATCGATAACTGTGCTGTCGATCTGAGCATGTTGGAAAGAAAGAAAAACGTAATTGACGAAATCAATGATTCTATTTACGGAGCGATTGGTGAACAAAAAGTAGTTAAAGAGCTACAATGCCTGCCTGAGCAATATGTGTTGATCAATGATTTTCGTTTGTCTTTTAACCCACCAATCTATAACCTAAGTGAAAATGAACATGTTCAATCAATTCAGGTGGACCACTTGTTAATAGGCCCGTCGGGTGTATTCCTGATTGAGACTAAGAACTGGAGTGAGCAATCTTTGAATAACCCAAATATGCGTTCGCCTGTGTCGCAAGTTCAGAGAACCGGCTTTGCTCTTTTTACGGTTTTGAACAGCAGAACGCCAGGCTTTACTCTTAATCAACATCATTGGGGCAAAAGAAAGATTACCGTTAAGAATATCGTGGTATTAATCAATCAAAAACCTGTTGGGGAATTTCAACACGTGAAAGTATTAACGTTAAATCAACTTTTGGGCTACATAAAATATTTCCCACCCATATTTACACGCAGAGAAACTGAACAGATCGCAGATGAGCTGCTTAGCTTATCAAGAAAGCGAGAGAGCATGAACTTTTGACGACATGTTAGCACAATGCAAGTTGAATAAATGCCATGCGAATTTTTGCCATGCGAACATTTTTACGATACATCGGACGCTGCTTGTTAAAGGCAGTTGTGGAGTTTTGTGTATATAAAATTATTCGAGAGATTAGGCTTTGATGGCTATCAATAATTCGTTATAAGAGTGCATATAGCGTTGAATGATGAATTGTGTTTACTATAAAATCTTATAAATATTATTTCAGTCATGAAGAAACTTTTTACTGCTTTTTTCATTTTGTGTTGCTTAACGTCTTTCGGGCAGAAAGCATTGCACCTCTATGGAGGTAAGGGCCACGACGTTTATTTGGGTTGCCTCAATTGCAGTAGGTATGATGCAAGTTCTATTTGGAATAGTTATGGTACATACGGATCGCGTTTCAGCGCAACCTCTATTTGGAATAGCTTTGGCAATTATGGGAGCGAGTTCAGCGCAACTTCGCCGTTCAATAGATACGCGATGGACCCGCCTGTTATTGTTGATGCAGAAGGAGGATTTTATGGCTATTTTACCGTGAATGAGTATAAAGGTAAAAGGGCAGATTTTCAGTTAGTGCTTGTGATATATCAATACTATAATGTAATAAGAGAAGATCTTTCTGAATGGTACGATAAAATATTCAGATGACAATGATTTTTTGCTGCGCGATATGTTAGCTCAGCGCATATCGGCTTACAGATAGAAGAGGATTTTAATCTAAACAACCACTTCCCGCTGTGCAGGACTTTATGGGTTAAAAGTAAAATAACAAAGCCGCTCGATGGTCAGAGCGGCTTTGTTGTTTATTACCTGTACAGCCTGCATAGCGCCAAACTTCTTCGCATTATCTCTTGCGCCTGATAGCGGCCTGGTTCGGATTATTGTGTCGATAAAGGGCCTGTACGGAGTTCTGAATATGGTTGCTTTTAAATTCTTTTTTTAATACTTTACATCTTTGATTTGATTATAAAAACAACAACAATGGGACAAGTATCTATTTATTTAAACTTTGCCGGCAATGCTGAAGAAGCATTTAACCACTACAAGAAAGTTTTCGGAACTGAATTCTCCAATCCGCTTATGCGTATGAAAGATGCTCCTCCAAGAGAGGGTGTGCCTCCATTATCAGAAGAGGAACAAAACAAAGTAATGCATGTGGCTTTACCCATTTTAGGTGGACTGGAAATAATGGCTACCGACGTATTAGAAAGTATGGGCCATAAGCTTGTTGAAGGCAATAATTTTACGATTAGTTTGAATCCAGATACTAAAGAAGAAGCAGATAAATTATACAGTGCGCTATCGGAAGGTTCGACTGACAGTGTAGCACCGCATGATGAATTCTGGGGCTACTGGGGTACCTGCAAAGACCGGTTCGGCATTCGCTGGATGTTTAATGTGATGAAGAGGCCGCAGTAGGGAAATGAGTGCATACAGAATTTGGCATAATTTAGACTGAGCAGATCGGAAACTGCTCAGTTTTTTTTGGTTGAACTTGGTGTAGATACCGAAATTTCATGGCATGGGTATTTGGTTGTTAATAAGTATGCATAGGGAAGTGCTGATGGGCTAATACTGGCCGATGGCCATTTGAAGTACAGGCGGTAAGAAAATCGCAATATTTTTTTAAATGAAGGATTGAAAATCCGCTTAACCCATAGTTTGACAGGCACTGCACTAACGTGTCGAACAGCTTGGGATTCGGAGGGATTTTGCAGAAAAGTCTAAAGTCTTTTTTATAATTTTATATTAAACGAATAATGACGAATTAATTGTATGGTTGGTCAGTCGTTTATACCAAGTCCCCTTTTGCGGGAACATGTTAAAGGGTATCAACTATGGCATTTTGTATTTTCGGATGCCAATAACCTGCCCTTTAAACCATATGCACCAAGGCCTGAACAAACACTCATCTTTTGTCCTCGCGGCGCTGAACTGGTGACACATGCGGGCTGTGATAAAATCATTAAGCGAACACGTTCTTTTATTATGGGGCAGTTTACGGAACGCACTAATCGGTATATGGGAAGCACTGACTATGTTGTCTTTCTGGTGACGTTTCAGCCCGGTGTCTTATTTCGCCTTACCGGTTTTCCTTATAACGAACTGACTAACACGTTTGTCGATGCCGAGGCTGTTTTTCCAAAGGAAATACGACTTGTTAATGAACGTCTTAGCAGTACCAATGATCCGCTGGAAATGGTAATGATTGTTGAAAAATTTCTTTTGTTCTTACTAGGCGGCATCAAAAAAGAAATGCATCCGCTTGATGCCATTACCAATCTTATAATTGACCAGCCAGAAAATTTTAAATTGCTACGTCTGGCAAAAGATAGTTTTTTATGTACGCGGCAGTTTGAACGAATATTTAAAGAGCGCATAGGTGTCAATCCCAAGCTATTTTCTCGCATCGCCCGTGCTTATAAAGCATATCGTATTAAATACCAGCATCCCGAATTGGACTGGCTTGGTATTGCGTTGTTTTGTGGGTATCAAGACTACCAACACTTTGCAAAGGACTTTCATGATTTTGCGGGAGTAGCGCCAAATCTGTATTTTTTAGAAGATAGCAAAGCTCCTGAAAGGCTGTTAGGGGTTGGGGATTGTTCCATTTTAAAAGATGTCGTTTTTCTACCACTAAACTCAAAGAAGGGTGTCTCAATTTTATGAAACCAAATTGAGGCACCATGAAACATTTATTCATCTCCGCGATTATTTTGCTTTGCAATAATGCTAGTCTTTATTCACAAAAATGTGAGACGGGAAACTTGGATCCCAGGGTTGCCAACGTGCTAAAAGCTGGTCTGGCCGATTTTCTTTCGACATACACTACGTCTGTGGAAAAGCTAAGAGATTTGAAATTTGAAACTCCCGATTTCCCTTTATCTGACGAAACGTCTCTGAAAGTTACTGCCGATAGCATTCCGATTTTGATTTACAACCCGACACATGCAATTAGCCTTCCCATCATCATCAGTTTTCACCCTGGTGGTTTTGTAACGCCTGTTCTTCTTTCCATGAAATATGATTTTTGGAGACAGGCAAAAAATTATCATGCAATAGTGTTTGCCGTGGATTACAGAATAGCTCCTGAAAATAAATATCCTGCAGCTGTCAACGATGCGTACAATGCCTTTAAATGGATTACGGACCACGGTCATGAGTATGGCGGCGATACTAATCAAATTGTATTGTTAGGTGCCAGCGCCGGCGGAAATCTTGCTGCTGTCGTATGTCAGAAGGCTAAAAAGGAGGGTATCGCACACAAAATAAAATTGCAGGTGTTGAACTGCCCCGCAACAGATAATCCGAAGAATTATGCAAACTACCCTTCGTACCAACAAAATGCATCCGGATATTTTTTATCGAAAAAATTTTGTTTGTACTACATATCTGTCTATGCGCCTGATGAAGAGTTGAGCAATCCGGAAGTAGCACCGATTCAATCGAAAGACTTGGCTGGACTGCCTCCTGTCGTTATGATTGCCGCTGAATTTGATCCGCTGCACGACGAAGACTTAGCTTATGCGGAACGATTGAAAAAAGCTGGTGTCAGGGTTTGGTATAAATGCTTTCCGGGACAGATACATTGTCTGTTAGGTCTTCCGTTTGAAGCTGAGGAATTAAAAGCGCTTGATGGGTTAATTGTAAATGCTATGAATCAAGTACTGGCAAAAGAAATTAAATGAAGTAAATAAAGTACGCTTGCCTAAAGATCCATGCCATTTTGTTAAATCTATAGACGGCAAAATAGCATGTCAAAAAGGTTGTGCGGCTTCACTACTGTACGTCATTTCAAATTCTGAAGCTGCAATACAAAATGAGAAAAATAATATCGTCTGAAATATAAGAAACTCATTAATCAACGTCTTTTTCAACTCAAAATACCCCCTCCAACACCTCCGGCAACTCCAGTTTCGCCACGCCTATTTTATCATCCGCCATTCCATAATATACATCAAATCTATTAGGCGCGCCAATATCATCACGTCGGTCAATTCCTGTAGGGAAAACAACATTTGCAATAACGCCAACTTCCTCATCCGGTAGGTCGGGGGACAAAACCGGCTGCTTCGATCTGAAAAGTATTTTTTCGGGATTTTCTTTATCAAGTATCATCATGCCGGCAGAATAACTTAACTGTTGATGGATTCTGTTTGAGGGCTGTAAATTGCTTACGCCGTGGTAGAAAATAAGCCATCCGTGCTTCGTTAAAACCGGCGGTGTGCCCGCGCCTATCTTTAGCATTTCCCATGGAGCCTCGGGCAGGGCCAGTGGTTGGCTTGATACAAACCTCGACAAATGATGCGGGTTGTCTGTTTCTTTATTAATGTGGCAGTATGAAATCCAGATACATTCATGATGCTCGGCAATTTCTCTGTCTATAGGTTTGCGCATTGTTTCTTCCGGCCTTGTGCCCGGAAACAACGGCCTGTGCAACATCGCCATTGCCATATGGTGATGCGGGCTTTCTACAGCCACGGGGAACATACACGCATCTTTGTTGTTAATGCCATTAAAATCGATGTTCTCATAAGGCGCAAAGGTTGCCAGGCCCAAACGCTGCCAGGTCAATAGGTCTTTAGATTGTGCGAGCGCAATGCGCGGTCCGTCTTTTGAAAAAGCAGTGTACGTCATCATATAACGTTGCAGTGGTTCTACATAGGTTACCCTGGGATCTTCGCATCCGCCACCACCTGCATTTTTTTCATAATCTTCTTTCGGTTCCAATGCTATACCTAAGCGTTCGACCTTCGCTGGATTGCCTTTATTATTAAAAATTACACGTGAAATACCAATGCGGGAATAATTGCCTTTGCCAACCATGCGCGGAAATAGATACAACGCTCCATCCTGTCCGCGAACTGCAGCCGGATTAAGAACACCTCCTTCTTCCATTGGATTTCCTTTGTCTGGTTCCATAATAGTTCCCAGCCGATGTAGTTTTAACGTGCTCATTTTTTTCTTTTTGTCGTTTTTTCAAGGTAGGCAATAATTGTTTCAATCACTTTCTTTGTTTCTTCGGGGCCTTTTACCGGGATGCAGGCGACGCCCGTTGAGATGGCAGGATGATCATTTCCGCCTGCAAACAACGCATCGCCAATATAGATGATCTCAGATCTGTGAATGCTCAATATTTTCTCCAGCTTGTGAATGCCATAGGCCTTGTCAATACCTCGTTTTGTAATATCTAAGGATGTGGATCCGCCTATTTCAACCGAGAAACCGCGAAGTGGCCTGTCCAGCTTGCTTTTTATTTTCTTTCGCTTTGCCAGGTCAGGGTCCCATTTCTTTTTCACGTTTCCGGGCGCATGCTGGCCCAGCGCTGAAAAGGTGATCTGGCTGCCTCTGTCCTCAATTTGTTCACCCCATGTTTTCGTTATGCCCAGTTTTAATCCTTTAATGGCTTTTTCTATGTTATCAGTAATTTTCTTTCGCTCATCAATCGTAAGGTCTTCTGAGTATATTTTTTTCCACCCTGATTTGTACTGGTAATATTTTGTTCCACATGTGGGGAGTATGGAGAGGTTTTGCATGTTCCGTTTGGAGGACAAATGGGAGAGTACCTGTTTTTCAAATTGTGGCCAATCGCCGCCTGATATAATAGCCATTTTTGAAACTTTCAGTAGGTTGCCAATAAGCGTTGACATTTCGTGGTCAATGGCGGCTTTGCTTTCAGCCAATGTGCCATCCAGGTCAAAAATGATCAGTTTTTTCATATACGATAACCTCCCTCACTTCAGTACAAAGCGCACACCAAATATGTTGTTCCGTTCAATTATTGTCATTTTTAAGGTTTGAAACCACTTGAAAAATGGACAATCCAGCTCCCTTAATGGGATTTTTACACATCAGATTTTTGCCGGTCATTGTTGTTGCAATCAAAAAATGTTATTAGGTTTATTACAACATAATTCAAAACACCAGGTATTTAGTTGCCCGGGCGGCACTTGAAATAATGTTGCCGGAAGGGCTTACGTATAAACTATAACTCCGCTCACTAAATATGTTGAATCGTTTTCAGTAAAAATTACCTTGTGAAAGCGACAATACAAGCCAGGATTTTTTAAACATAGAAGAGATTTTTTAAACCATATAAGGCATATAAGGGCATTTAAGTAGATCATGAAAAACTGTTGCGCTTAAAGCACACTGCCTAAAATTATAAGCCCTTATATTTTCTTATATGCCTTTTATGGTTCAAAATTTTTTATTTGGTTCAAAAGAATGTTCAGATGGCAAATGAGTGACTTTTTAAAACACAGAAGAGATTTTTTTTAACCATATAAGGCATATAAGGGCATTTAAGTAAATCATGAAAAACTGTTGCGCTTAAAGTAGACTGTGTAAAATTATAAGCCCTTATATTTTCATATATGCCTTATATGGTTCAAAATTTTTAAAATTATTCCGGACTATCAATAGAAAAAATATGACTACATCGCTAACAAAAACAACGGTCTTTTTTTGCATGATTTGTTGTTGTCTTTTAGCACTGCCTTTTTCCATGCAGGCGAGAGATACCAATCGCACAAAAATGCTCACCATGCCGGCAGTAAGTGACACCCATATTGCGTTCATTTACGCCGAAGATCTTTGGGTGGCAAATCTGGACGGCTCTAATCCCAGAAGGCTTACGGTTGACCAGGGAGTAGAATCAAATCCTGTTTTTTCGCCTGATGGAAAAACAATTGCTTTCAGCGCTCAATATGATGGCAATACGGATGTGTACACAATACCTGTAGATGGAGGCGTTCCTAAGCGCCTTACATGGCATCCATCTGTTGACATCGTAAGAGGGTTCACGCCTGATGGCCAATCTGTGTTATTTATTTCCCAACGGCATTCGTTTAACAACCGTTATTCACAACTCTATACCGTTCCTGTTAAGGGAGGCATTGCCTCCCAACTTGAAATACCGAATGCATTCTGGGCAACTTATTCGCCCGATGGTAAGCAAATGGCTTATACTCCCCTTGCCGATGCTTTTCTTCAATGGAAGCATTATAGAGGTGGGTCGATTTCAACCATATTGATCTATCGTTTTGATGATCATAGCGCGGTTAAAATACCTCAGCCAAGCGGTGGATGTAATGATGTAAACCCCATGTGGAAAGGCAATACCATTTATTTCAGAAGTGACAGAGATGGCGAGTTTAACCTTTATGCATACAATACGCAATCTAAACAGGTAAGCCGGTTAACGCAATTTGCAGACTTCCCTATTTTAAGTGCTGCGGCTAATGAATCTGCAGTAGTATTTGAGCAGGCAGGGTACCTGCACCGCTACACCTTTTCGAATTCAGCTTCGGCAGATTTGCCCATTGGCATAGCTGCAGATCTGTTGGAATTGCGTCCACGATATGTGAAAGGTGCAACCTATATCCGTTCTGCCGATATTTCTCCCACCGGCATTCGTGCTGTATTTGATTTTCGTGGCGATATCATAACGGTGCCGGCAGAAAAAGGCGACGCGCGTAACATTACTCAAACAACGGGTGTGCATGAAAAATATCCTACCTGGTCGCCCGATGGAAAAACAATCGCTTATACATCTGATGCATCCGGCGAATACCAGTTGGTGCTGGAACGTCAAGATGGCCAGGGGCAGCCTAAAACAATTCCTTTAAAGGGTGCAGGATTTTATTCCGCATTAACCTGGTCGCCTGACAGTAAAAAAATAAGTTACTCCGACAATGGAAGAAACTTATATGTAATAGATATAGCAAGCGGCAAAATAACCAAAATAGATGCCGACGAATTGTATGTGCCCGGGCCTTTCCGCAATTTATTCAGCGATTGGTCATCCGACTCAAAATGGATTGTATACACCAAAGTAGTCTCAACCCAATTCAAAAGGATTTTCTTCTATTCACTTGATCAGGACAAGTCTTTCCCTTTAACCGATGGCCTCAGCGATGCGATGGAACCTAAATTTGATAAGAGTGGGAAATACCTTTATTTCCTGGCCTCAACAGATGCCGGGCCAGTGATTAACTGGTTTGATCAATCGAACATTGATATGCGTGCTACATATGCAGTTTACCTGGTTACACTGCAAAAGCAAACTATTTCTCCTCTTGCAAAAGAAAGTGATGAAGAGCGAGGTGCGGCTGACACTTCAAAGCCTAAACCTTCACCCTCTGCTAAAAAAGGAAATAATGTTGAGATTGATTTTGATAAGATCTATGACAGGATCATTGACCTTCCCATCAAAGCAGACAACTATGCGCAACTCGGAACCGGGAAAGAAGGTGAACTCTATTACATATCCGTGCCGTTTGATGATAATGGCACCGGCATGATGCATGTATTTAATCTTAAAGATAGAAAGGATAAAGAAGTGACGGAAATGGACGGATATGCTATTTCTGCAGACAATAAAAAAATGCTGTATGCCAAGAACAATACATGGTTTATAAGCGATCTAGGAGCTGCGCCTGCGCCGGGAAAAGGCATGCTGAATATTGGAGATGTATCCGTCGGTATAGATGCAATGGCAGAATGGAAAAATATTTTTGATGAAACATGGCGCATCAACAGGGACTATTTCTATGACCCCGGTATGCATGGCGTAAACTGGAATGCTGTTAAGGAAAAGTATGCTGCGTTTTTGCCGGAGCTTTCGTGCAGAAGTGATTTAAACAGACTGTTGAGATGGATGATGAGTGAACTTGCCGTAGGGCATAGTTACATTACGAATGGCGGTGATAGGTTTTATACGAGCAAAACAGTTAAGGGCGGACTTTTAGGCGCTGATTATACAATCAGTAATAATCGCTACCGGATTAAAAAAATATATGGTGGATTAAACTGGAACCCTACGCTAAAATCTCCGCTAACAGAACCAGGCGTAAATGTGAATGAAGGCGATTATATTCTTGCAATAAATGGCAAGGAACTGACAGCAACTGAAGATATAGACCGTCTTCTTGAAAACACAGCCGGTAAAATTGTAGAACTGACTGTTGGAAGTAACCCCGACACGGCACATAGCAGAGTAGTTAAAGTAGTGCCGATTGAGGGTGAACAAGCTTTGCGGAACAGGGATTGGGTTGAGTCCAATCTTCGCAAAGTGAATGACGCAACCAATGGCCAGGTGGCCTATGTGTATGTGCCCAATACAGCCGGAGCAGGGCATGAATATTTTAAGCGCTATTTCTATCCGCAAGCCAACAAGAAAGCCATCATTGTTGATGAAAGGTTTAATGGTGGCGGCAGCCTGGCTGACTATTATATCCGGTTGCTTACAAATCCTTTGCAGGCATATTGGCACATGCGGTATGGAAAAGAACTAAAAACACCTACAGCATCCATACAAGGTCCTAAAGTAATGCTGATTGATGAAACAGCGGGTTCGGGTGGCGACTTCCTGCCTTGGATGTTCCGCAAATACCAGGTGGGTACACTTGTGGGCAAGCGCACATGGGGCGGACTGGTAGGTATATTGGGTTATCCTGAACTGTTGGATGGAGGACAGGTTACGGCACCCAACCTCGGCATCTGGACACCAGACGGGTTTATTGTTGAAAATGTAGGCGTATCGCCAGATGTTGAAGTTGAACAAACCCCGGCTGATGTAATCGCCGGTAAAGACCCTCAGCTGGAAAAAGCGATAGAGCTGGCTTTGAAACAGTTAAAAGAAAACCCTCCGGTTGAGCCGGTAAGGCCTCCTTTCCCGATAAAGACAGGAAAGTAAAATAGAGATTATTGCAGGACGTGTTGCCAATGGCATTTCAGTGAAAATTATTAAAACGATGAACTGCGCAATAAAGGAATAGATGAAAAAGAGGCTGACTCAGAAATATGAGTCAGCCTCTTGTCTTTTCGGACAATTGTAATTCTGCAATACAGGTCTTAAAATATGCAGATATTTTTCGAATGAGCAATGGCGGTAGGTAATTGTAGTATCATATTTGATAGTACTAACTGTACAATTACAAAAGTTATGAATCATTATTTTGCTAAAGAACAAATGCCGGCCGTGCGGTATATCGTAAATGATGTAGATGCTTCAGTTGACTTTTACAAAAACATACTTGGCTTCGAAGTAGATAAACATGTGAAGTCTGCCTTTGCTGCCTTAAAACTAGGAACGTTCTGGCTGTATATTAACAGCCCGGGATTGGGCGGCGCCGGGAAGGCTATGCCTGATGGAGTGCTGCCTGCTCCGGGTGGATGGAACCGGTTTCAGATACAGGTGAATAATCTTGAATTAGTGGTAGAAGAGCTTAAAAAGAGTGGCGCAACATTTCGTAATGAAATTGTGCAAGGTGTTGGAGGCAAACAAATTCTGCTGGAAGACCCATCAAAGAACCTGATTGAATTGTTTGAGTTCCCATCATGATGCCTAAGGCTCAGCCAGGCTTAGTGTTCGGACAGATCACTAATATTTGCTTCTTCCTTCCCAGTTGAATCGGGATAGAGGAAGAAGTACCAGGATTACCACATCTTCCTGGCTGTTAGATACATATTTGTATATGTTGACTTTTAGATTCCTTTTTAGTTGCTTTAAAAACATTCGGTTTATAAGCTTACCGAATTTCAACCAATCCATTTAAAAAGGTCTCGTACTCGTTTTTAAGTTTTTCAGATTGTTGCTGAGATGCCGAATAACAAATTAATTGAGTAGTGCCATTATCATTTGAATAATAATAACCAAAATATGTAAATTTAATCCCCCTGATTGTCCCGTTAATTTGCAGGCAAAGGATTCTTTTTTCATTTACATTTCTATACTCTGCATGTACTATCCTTGCATCAACAGCTGCCTTTCTTGCATTTTGCAATGCAATCTCCATCATGTTATCTAAGGAAATGGGCGTCTTTTCCGTTATGATCATAGCATATCCATCATCATTTTTAAAGCTAAAGCGATATTCAGGATTTTTTTCGTTGTCCTTATGAGTAGAAAAAGCCCATTTGCCTGGATCTATATAAACCCCGATATTAAAAACATTACTTTTTACCAGGAACGTTGCATTGGGCGACTTATGGAATTGCTTATTGTTAATTGCAATCGAGTCGGGAGTATTGTTATCATCAGTAGAATCAGCTGTGGAATATTTCCATGTTCCATTTTCCAGTAATAAAACTTCTTTACCAGTTTCGGTAAGGGCTTTAATTTGTGACTTCGAGATAACTGAAATTGTCAAAGCGATGATTAACAAGAGAAATGTTTTCATTGTATTTTTTAGTGCTTAAGTAGCACTTTAAGTTTAGGGCCTTTATGTTTGCGGTGTAAAAAAACGTAGGGCCGGTTTATTATTAAAGTTTATTGGAATTTTAGATAATGAGCTTGGTTTGTCAACCGCTCACGGATTAAAACAAATTTTCGCAGTACAATAGTTACTATTGTTATCAGTAAGGCACATGTTCTGTTGTGTTGTTTTCTCTTTTGAACAGCGATTTTACTTTTGTCCAACTAAAGAATACCGTCATTGTTGAAGCCATCCACGTTGCATGAAAAATGTGATAGTTCCATGTATGCGGCTCATCAAAAAAGACTTTATCGCCGAGTAAGGAGCTAAATAAATAGCTTAGCCAATTAGAAATAAATATAATGGCTAATTGTTTCAAAGGGGGCAAGTGATTGTACCACTTCTTAAATTTTTTAAACATTTGAAAGTCAGTTGTTGGTTGCCTGCTAAATAATTGCCGACAAACATATTGATAAATAGCATTCTTTCAAAAAGGAAACAGAAACGAACTATTTTAATTACACACGCGCTCACGATCTTCCTTGTAACATCGCGGGCGCCCAAAAAAGCCGATGGATGAAAATCCTTTGCAGCCACCGTGCAAGCTCGTTGCTAAAATGATTTTGCATTAACTGCGGATATTAACATATTTTGGTAGCCTGAAATTTGTTCAATGTAATAGCAGCCAATTGAACTGAAGAAATATACCACGCTAACAATCATCAATCATGCATAAAAAAAATCTTTGTTCTGCATTGTTCCTCGTCTTTGCGATTCTTCGTTGTACTGGCATATTCGCGCAGACAGCAGTGCTGCCAACGCAATGGACAAAAACTGCCATGGTGGCTTCCACTCCTTTTTCTGAATATCCTAGGCCGCAACTGCAGCGGGAAGGCTGGATGTGCCTGAATGGTAAGTGGGATTATAAAGGCGGGCAAAATGTTGACAACGCTATCGATCCAAAAGAGCCAATAACGTTCGACAATAAAGTTGAAAAGATTCTTGTTCCTTACTGCCCGGAATCTGTATTGTCCGGTATACAACGAGCACAGGAGATGAACATGTGGTATAGGCGTCGTGTTGAGATCCCTTCCACATGGAAAAACAAACAGGTAATTATTCACTTTGAAGCGGTAGCGTACCAGGCAACACTTTTTGTGAACGGGCATAAAGCAGGTTCTCACGCCGGCAGTTACGATGCCTTCAGTTTTGATATAACCCCTTACCTGGTAAGCGGTAAGAATACATTGGTTGTGGCGGTGCACGATGCAAATGATGGCCGCGTTCCATCTGGCAAAAGCGGCCCAAGAGGTGATTATACATTTTGCTCAGGAATATGGCAAACAGTTTGGCTGGAGCCGGTAAACAAAACATATATCGAAAACATCCGCCTGTTGCCTGATCTTGCCAATAATCGGCTTAAAGTGCAGGTGAATGCTAATGGAGATGGGAAAGTGGCCGCAGTAGCTCTTGATGGAAGCAATGTGGTATCGCGTGCTGAGTCAACGAACGGTACCGCATTTTATCTGCCGATTCAATCACCAAAACTGTGGTCGCCCGATCATCCTTTCTTATATGATCTTACAATCAGCGTAACAGATGCGGGTGGTAATGTAGATAAAGTAAAGAGCTATTTTGGCATGCGCGATATTCAATTGGGAAAAGTAAATGGTGTTACCAGGCCGTTAATCAATGGCAAGTTTATGATGCAGCTTGGTTTGCTTGATCAGGGTTACTGGCCCGATGGCATACTAACCGCACCTACGGAAGAAGCACTCAAGTTTGATATTGAATTTACCAAGAAGGCCGGATTTAATCTGATCCGGAAACATATGAAAACTGAGCCACAGCGTTTTTATTATTGGGCCGATAAACTGGGTTTATTTGTTTGGCAGGACATGCCAGCTATATGGTATCAGGATGAAGATACAGCTACCACAAGGACTGAATTTAGAAAAGAGCTAAAATTATTGATTGACGAACATTACAACTCTCCGTCGATCATCACCTGGGTGCCTTTTAATGAGAATTGGGGCGCGTTTGATGTAAAGGAAATCACTGATTGGGTGAAAGCATACGATCCTTCAAGGCTGGTGAATGGCAACTCTGGTTTTAATAATAACCCATCGTATCAAAAAGCTTATGGTGACCCTAAAAACGGTGATTATGTAGATACGCATATTTATGTGGGCCCCTATAAAGCCTCGGTGCCGGATGAAAATCGTGCTGCATCGTTGGGTGAATTTGGTGGAGTAGGATTATTTGTCCGCGATCATATGTGGCCTGTTGAGAATAATGCTTATGCCTATGAACCAACTAAGGAACGGTTGACAGACCGCTATGTGTTTTTATTGGACCAGGTAGAACAGTTGATGAAGTACAAAGGCCTTAGCGTTGCTATCTATACCCAAACAACAGATGTGGAGCATGAAGTGAATGGATTGCTGACTTATGACAGGGCCTTTGAAAAAATGCAGCTGGAAAGGGTTAAAGCGGTAAATGAGGCCGTAATTAAAGCGAGTTATAAAATGGCCCGCTAACGGAACGTCGTTTAGTAGAGCGTCTGTTCTTTGCCTTTAAATGTCGATGTTGGAATTGTGAGATTCTGCTTATGCACTTCTAATTTCCTTCAGAATTCAAATATATCTTACGAGTGTAATATAAAATTTGTATAAAATATCACTCGTTTAAAGGAAACCAGCATTATACATCAAAACAGCGGCCTGGCTATCTAGCCGGGCCGATATGTTTATTATATAGAAATAAACAAGAGTAAATCCTGTAAAAAGAGTGCGCTTGCCGACATTCCGGAAAATGATCGTTAAGCTTAATTTCTGATTCAACAACGTTAAGGCACGGGCGGTTATTTTTTAATTTTCGGAATCACCCAGCATCTCGTTTGCCAGCGCGTAAGCCGTTTCTTTTTCTTCAAGTAGTTCCGGTAAAAGATAGCCTATCTTCTTGCCATGGAAAAAGATGATATAGCATTGCTTGCCCGAAGTAAAATTGGCTTCTTTTCTAATGAAATAAGACGAGTAAAAATCCCATTTTGGCTTCACATCAAATTCATTCCGTTTTAGTACTAAGAGTTTCTTGCTGAGGCGTTCAAAGGTATAAATGTCATCTTCCTTTACAAGCGCCAGGATTACACGTTTTCTCGCTTTAAACACCACTATGAAGGCCAGTAATATCGCGTAGCAACAAGTAAGCAAAAATATGATGTCAATTATGTCAAATGCCCACTGATTAAGGGCTTTTTTGTACAGGACTAAGCCCATAAAAATAGCAGGGATCACAGATAGTCCTGCAATTTTCCCGGATTGCATATGAATGTCGTTAATCCTTATCTCTGGCATTCTACAAATTATTTTCATTGGGAGTATGTATGGTTTATTGGGCCAGCTCGATTTAAAGAAACATATCCAGTTTTCCTTTGCCCCATGCGGGATAAAGCCCCCTTTGAAAGAAATAATTAGCAGTGTAATCGCAGTCATTAATGATTGTAACGGCCGATGATTTTTCTAAAAGACGAACGCCTCTTAAGGTGCTAATTTCAAAAACGTGCTCTTTTTCATGTAGGCACAGAAAAAAGCAAAAGAGCGGGTAAATGGGATTTAGGAGCAAAGCTTTTGCGATGCCATAGGCTTTGAGTTCTTCGTGAAGGGCAATTTTATGCTGAATCCATCTCATCCCTGGTAAAGAAAATGCAACTAACAGAATTGCGCCGGAAATAAAATGCCCAAGCTGGTTAATAAGAATATTTGTTCTGAATTTTTTCTTTACGGTGGCGTTAATCATGGTCGCGGATTGTTACAAATATAGGTGGTCATTTTATTGCAACGGTAATTTATTGGTGATTCGTTTGGTGGCGTTGTTCATTTTTTGCACCCTCAAACCCATACCAGTAAGTTGTGGCCGCAGCATCAATAGTGCCTCCATCCCAGCTCAGCATTTCCATGTCAAACGAAAATGCCGTAGTAAAAGGAATTCCATCCAACGATCTTGTTCTCGTAAAAGTATTGTATCCAAATGATGACGGGTTGTCGGCCCTCGGGGCGTTGGCAAATGGCGTTTGATACAAAACAACGGGCGCCCATGAAGTATTGTAATAATCTTCGAGTCCTGTGCCAAATTCAGAAGGGAATGTTTCGTTATTTACATACGCTTTTGCATCTCCCTCGCCGTACCAGGAATTCATATGATTGTTTACTGATAATGTATTGCCCAGGTAAATGCCCTTGCCTTTTATCGTGACAAAATTCCAATCGATTGGCCCTGCAGAATCTTTGCTGGCTACTTTATTTACATCATAATTCCATTTTCTGTCCTGAACATTTTCTTCATATTTATAGGTGGTATGAAAATACATACTGTTATTGTCCCACTTGTATCCACCTACAGTCGCCGATGCCTTTAAAGAAACATCAAAAGGTGCTGTGTTGAAAATGGTGATTTTTGCCGACTGCCGGTAAGGCATTGCCCAACGGCTTATTAAATCACCTTCGTTGGTTAAAGTCCGGTACCAGCTTTTTATTTCCTTGCCGCCATAACCACTTCCTATAAAATCTCCAAGAGGGCATAAAACCGTTTGATGATTGTCGAATTCGATTTTTAAAAAGACTAGGCGCCACATTTTCTCTTCGTTCTCTTTATTGGCGGCCTGCATTTTTATCGCGATTGCTCGCACGGCATTCGGTCCTTGCGGCAATACAATCGTAGCTGTTTTCCCGGCGGGTAGCGACTGGACTATCGATATTTCTTTTCCCTTTGATACAGCAGGGTTCCAGAGCCGTTCTTCAGCCCGATCAATGGCTGCTTTGTATTTTCTCAGTTGAGGTACAGCGAATGTCTCCACCTTAGTGCCAGGGGCATAAGTTCTGTAATTGATCTGGTAGTAGTGGGCTGTTTTTATTGTAGATGAGTCTGTAAATTCCCATGTTACTTTACAATGCTTTTGATAAAGTAGTGGCAGGTATAATGTAT
Source organism: Bacteroidota bacterium (assembly GCA_048498555.1). Lineage (GTDB taxonomy): Bacteria > Bacteroidota > Bacteroidia > Chitinophagales > Chitinophagaceae > Danxiaibacter. The sequence goes on along the minus strand of JBEHXT010000021.1, from coordinate 47,510 downwards.
TGCCGCCTTTTCCGTTTGGCTCGTAACTGCTATGCGGATTTAATAATGCGGTGCCAAGTTTAAAGCCTCTTAAAAGATCAAATCCGGGTATCTCAATGGATGCTTTTGCTTCGTTGTCAAAATAAAAGCGCAACATACCCGGCTTTACAACCGTAGTCAGCCAAAAGCGTACAATTGCGCCGGGGCCATCGGCATCCATCATTACAAATTCTGAATGCCCGTCTTTCTTCTCTTCGCGAATAAATTGATCATGATCATCATTGGCAAACCAACCTGGCATATCCGCGGCAATCGACCTTCTATCATAACTGCTGGCCTGTTTTAGCGTGTATGACGGCGAAGGAAACCTTGTTACCGCGTCAAAATTTGTCATGTCGTTTAATAGGGTAGGGAGTGTGACGGCGGATTGCGAAAAGCTGTAAATGCAGCAGCAGATAAATAAGCATGTAACAATAATGTGCATGAATTTTTTCATGTTGAAAATTTGGCGTGGTTTCCGGTACGTTTAAGTTAAAGCATTTGCGTGGTTTTGATGAGGAATTAGCTTCTGTTATCAGCCATGATAATTGCCGGACGGAGGTATAAGTAACGCTAAACAGTTTTGAATTTTTTCAGGAACAAAGCCAGGTTGTGTATCCTGGCCTTTTTAACTCACATCACAATGTTATTGCTTGCCTTTATCGCTTCAGGTAAATCAACTTCTCCAAGCATCTCTCGTATGTCAATCTCAGCTGCCCTGCTCATTTGTGAAATGGGTATATCATTCGCGCTTCCTTCAAATGGGTTTTCGGTGCTTTCGCCCACCTGGTCAAGCGAAGTGTACACCCATGAGATCAGCACGCTAAATGGGATGGTTAGCCATACCATAGCGCCTTTTAGTCCTCCTGAAATATCGTTGTTGAGCGAATCGAATTCTTTCAGCATGGCGAAAGGAAGCAAGATGCAAAACAACCTTACAAAGAAGGTGTTAATCGTTGCGTATTGCCTCGGATAAGGAAAGTTCTTGATTCTTTCACTTCGTCCCTGGTGCCCGGAAAATTCACGCAACATACTGTGCATTTCCAAAAAGCGGAAATGCTCCAGCAATCCTTCGTCATTCATTTTCTTCAAAGCGGCGCTTTGCTTGCTTAATAGCTGCGTGGCTACATTCTTTTTAGAGCGTATATTTTGTGCTTCCTCTGATGATATGTATTTTGACAATTCCACTTCTAAGGGCGTTTCTTTTTCCGGGATGGAATAATATTTTTTATACTCCTTGTTATACGATTTGTCTGTGTTCTCCCAATTCTTTTCTACCCTCAGCTGATACCGTAACGCCGTTAGCCATGCAAGATGGTGATAAATAATTTCCCTGCATCGGTCCCTGTCATCAATAAAGTCCCTGCACATCATTGCCCACGCACGGCTGGCGCTCATTGCGGCGCCCCACACCTGCCTGGCTTCCCATGTGCGGCTGTATGTTTGCTGGTTTTTAAAGCCCACAATAAATGCCGTTGCTGTGCCCAGAAATGCTACAACCGGCCAGGGTACAGATAGCCATGTGAGATGAAATACTTTATACAATATCGTTGGAACGGTGCCAATTAATAATAGCCAGAAAATGCTTCTGCGTGTCCAGACAAGAAATTCCGAAAGTTTGTATGATTTTCCTATGTACATGGTTGTATTTTTTATCGTCGTTTTTGAATGCTCTAATCAATTATGCCGGAGAAGTGCTTAAGCCTTTTAAGCTAATAATTATTGGTATAGTATAAAGTTAAAAATCACGCTTAATAGTTCATAGTATCATGACGGTCTTTCTATATATTATTGCAAAAGGTTCATGTGGCAGGTTACTCACCTGAATGCCTCCGGTTGTACCAAAAGAACTCAGGTGATGTAATAATTTATGCTGCAGGCACGGCCATCCGAACTTCAACAATGGCGCCATATTTAATAATCGGGCATTCTTTTGCGATAGCTACTGCTTCATCATAATCTTTTGCTTTGATAACGAACAAGCCACCAATTGAGATAGTTCCTTCAGCATACGGCCCTTCATGAATTTTTTTTGCGGTACTTATTACTCTTCCGCCCAGATCCCATCTTTTCGGGGCTGCAACTAATTTATCTTGTGCGGCGATGCCTGCAATCCAGTCATGGTAAGGTTTCAATGCTTCTTTCATTTGGTCTGGAGAAGGGCTGGGATGTTTGCTTGTAAGGTCTCTGTGGATCGCAATTAAAAATTCGTTCATTTTGTGTTGATTTTTATGGTTTTGAAAATGTTTACTGTGCTAATTGATTGTTGTAGATGAATGTTGCTTTTATAATTTAGAAGCGCAAAGTGAAGGTGAAGGGAAAGCCGTTTTGTAAACGCGATGAGGCAATGTTTTGAATGGCGCTGCAATCTTGTGCTTAATCAGCAATTTTTATGCTGTTTATTACAAAAGAAATCTCGCTTTTAGTTTGGCAAATATTTCAATATGAATTTTGCAGGATGTTGAAGAAGAGTCTACCAATGTACCTCTTATGCCTGACGCAGGATCCGAAATAGCGTAGAGAATAGCATCTTGTTCACTGCCGGAACTGCAATCGAATCTGTATACTTCTTCTACTTTAAACTCTTCGGGGTCTAGCCTCATATCAAATTCTCCGCAGTACAGGCAGTCGGTTTCTGTTTCTGCTGCAAAATCTGTTTCGTAGCCTCTTTGTCTAAGGTCTGACAATGCATCATTAAGTGATATGTAATTTTTCATAACGTCTTATTTAGCCGGTAGGAGAATTTTTGTTGGTCAATGCTTAACAGCCATCACGAAAAGTTTTCGTAATTGGTAGCTGCTACGTTTTCTTCATTGCGCATTAATGGCTGCTCCTGCATGCGAATGGCATCATCAATAAACTCGCTGCCTTCATTTGTGTTATACTCGTGTTCCTGGTTGGATACAAGTGCGTGTGCATCTGATGCTGCATGCATATCAGTTGCTGGATGATGTGATGATATAGGATGCATAATGTTTTTTTTTGAATTGATGCGGTTAGCGAAGGCAACTCCAGGAAGTGTTTCTTATCGCAGAAATGCAGCATAGAATTCGCCTTAGCTAAACACGTCAATGGGTAAATAATTTTTGTCAAAGTAATGCCTGTCCAATCCCGGCGATGCGGGATCTGCAGTAATTTGTCCAATCAAAAAGTAAAGGGGAATTGGAGCTTGCTACTTAAATTAAGCTGCAGGCCGAAAGGGTTTAAGCTTTTTGTAACTGCGTGCTAAACCATTTTTCAAAGTTAATTGCGCCTAAATGCGCTTCACCTGCGGGAACGAGTGCAGTATGTGTAACCTCTCCACCAAAATATTGCGGCCTGCCATTGGGTACAACTTTGCGTGGATCATTTGCTTCCTGCAAATAGCGGCCAATGATTTCATACATGTCATAACGTTCTGGGCCTGCGATTTCCACGATGCCATTTTGTGGTGTGCCCACTGCAAATTGCGCTACAAAAGAAGCTACGTCATCAGATGCAATTGGTTGAAACTTTACATCTGAAAGATGTACTTCGTTTCCATCGGTTGCCTGGTCGGCGATGCCTTTCATAAACTCAAGAAACTGTGTGCTGCGGATGATTGTATAAGGCACACCGGATTGTTTGATGAGGTCTTCCTGTGCTTTTTTGGCGCGCATATAACCAATGTTCTGCATAATATCCGTGCCAACTATGGAAAGCGCAACATGATGTTTTACGCCGGCACTTATCTCGGCACCCAGTAAATTGCGGCCTGCTGTCTGAAAAAATTCCATCACCGCATTGTCTTCAAAAGATGGTGAATTGGCGAGATCAATAACAACATCTGTATCCTTCATTGCTTCAGCTAAACCTTCGCCTGTAATGGTATTGATACCTGTAGAAGGAGAGGCGGCGATAACCTGGTTTCCTTGTTGGCGAAGTTGGGCAACCACTTTACTTCCTATGAGGCCTGAACCTCCGATAACTACGATCTTCATAATTTGATTTTTTTATTGTGATTGAGATTGTCCTAATAAGGCCAACGGAATGCCAACTTTTCAAATTGTTGATAATCAATTAGTTTTGGAGATTGTGGTGTTCACTTTTTCACTGTATTTCGTGAAAGCACGATATGTTTCACTAAATAAAGGGAAGAAATGGAGGTGATGATAAACCCCCTCACCCAAAATAATCACTCTTTTTAATGTCCAGTTTTTTCATCTTTGAATGCAATGTATTGCCGGGTACTTTTAAAACTTCCGCCGCGCTTCCAGTGCCTGAAATCTTACCTGAGCAGCGTTTCAACGTCTCGATAATATAAGCACGCTCAACTTCTTCCAATGAGCGGTTTAAAAGGTTAGCCTGATCCTGTTTTTCCGCATCTGCATGCTGCGGTATATACACTTCATCCAAAAGGCCGTCCGTCGTTAATAATATACTTCGCTCAATCAAATGTTCCAGCTCTCTTACATTACCTGGCCAGGTATAACTACGCAATTGTTGTATTACGCGTGGCGAAACTTTTTTGATTCTGCGGCCTGTATTCCTGCTGTATTTCTGTATGAAAAAATGTGTAAGCGGTTCTATATCTTCTGAGCGGTTACGTAGTGGAGGAAGATGAATAGGAAATACATTCAGCCTGAAATAAAGATCCGCACGAAAACGGCCTGCCTTTACTTCATCCTCTAAATTTCTGTTAGTGGCTGCAATTAAACGTACATCAATCTTTATAATTTGTTTGCCTCCTACGCGTTCCAGTTCGCGCTCCTGTATTACGCGCAATAACTTGGCTTGTGCATCAAGCGGCAGTTCGCCAATTTCATCCAGGAAAAGCGTACTGTTATTGGCCAATTCAAATTTGCCAATGCGCCGGTCTATCGCACCGGTGAATGCGCCGCGCTCATGGCCAAACAATTCACTTTCTATAAGGTTGGATGGTAACGCCGCACAATTAACCTTTACCATCAGCTTTTCTTTTCTTGGCGAGGCATTGTGAATGGCCCTTGCAATCAATTCTTTGCCAGTGCCGGTTTCGCCGGTTATAAGCACGGTTGTGTTAGCGTCTGCAACGAGCGACATCAACCGATACACTTTTTGCATTTGATCGCCGCTTCCAATTATTTCTGAAAAATTATAAATGGTTTTTATCTGTTCTTTCAAATAGTCGTTTTCTACTTCCAGTTTCTTTTTGTAAGCCAATAGTTTTTCATTAGCCTGTATATTGGCAATGGCAATGGATATTTGCGAACAAATGCCTTTTACAAGTAACTGGCTTAGCCTGTTAGCCAATAGCCAAATTGTCCCTATTGGCTTGTCTCCAACTTTTAACGGAAGGCCATACATGTTTTTCAATCCGGTTGTCTTCCACAATTTCGCATAATCATTACCGCCCTTTAATTCCTCTTCTACACTAAACATAATACCTTCCTCGTTTGCCAGTACCTGGGCTGTATAAGTTTCTGTAATGGTAATCCGGGCACCGGCCATTTTATCAAAATCCGATTTTGCGTTATCGAACAAAGTGCGGTCATACATAAAAGTAGAGAGGTGAACGCCATCATCTTCTACAACACGTATCATTGCAAGTTGCGTATGCATGGTTTTATCCAACACCCTGAAGATGGCATCCTGCAAATCCTGCTTGGTTCTTGCGCGTGTTATGTCATTACTAAAGTCAAGAAGGAAAGCTTGCTCGTCCTGTGTTTTTGTTACCTGTTCATTAGCCATAATGTTGGCCATTGCGGTGGATATTTGTGCACAGATGCCTTGTAGTATAGGGATGTTAATTTCTTTAATATCCAGCAATAAAAGCCCCAGGTTTGTTTCGCCATTGCGCAACCGGATGCCGACAAAGTTTTCAAATCCCATCTGTTTCCAGAATTGCAGATAACTGGAACCTACACCCCGGTCAATTTCTCTTTGTACGTTAACGAGCAAAGGGATGGAACTGTTCAGTATGCGATTTTGGAGGCCGTCGTTAATAGGGAACCGTGATTTTTCAAATGCTGTTACTATTTGTTGATCCTGTGTTTTATTAAGGTCATAGATATACGGGCTTATCGTGTTGTCTTCTTCATTTACCCTCCGAATAACAAAGCCACCTTGCGGATTCAGTTTGTTTAATGCAGCATGTACTGCACTTGCAAGTTCCTGTTTGGTTCTTACTGCGGCGATGTCACTGCTAAAGTCAAGCAGAAAAGACTTTTCTTTTTCCTTATTCTGCAGCTCCTCGTTTTTGATGATGTTGGAAACAGCGCTTGAAATTTGCGGAATAATACCCTTTATAACACTTCTAAACTCTGCGCTAAAGCCGTCTGTTTTATCTGTATAAATATGCAGAAAGCCCATCGGACGGCCTTCTTTCATAAGGCAGGCCATCATAATTTCCCTTACGCCTTTTTCATAGTTCACCCTTAAAAAGGGCGGACTCTTCGGCTTGTCCATAATGTCTTCCAAAAAGAATGAAATGGGGTCGCGGGCTTCCAATACAGCCTGGATAAATGGTTCGTTCAATGAAAAACGAGCCGCTACCATTTCTCTATATCTGTCATGCGAGCGAATAGGTGAGCCATCGTTGTCTAGCAGAAAGGGGCTGTATGTTTCGTCTTTATAATCAATTAATGTAACAATAGTATGCGAAATATAAAACAAGCCTTTAATTCCTTTTTTAAACAAAGTGATCAGGTCATTCTTGTCGCGGACTTTGGTGAGATCATTGCTTAAAGCCAGCAGGATATCTTTTTCTTTTTTATAATGATTAAGCTCTTGCTGAACTGGATCAATAACCTGTTTCGTTCGTTTCGTTTCAGGCCTTGAACCTTTTATATCGTCATTCGTCCCTGAGTTTTTCATTGACGGTGTTTTGCAGTTAGGGGTAAACCTAATGTGGTGTTTTTAAATATTTATCCGGAAAATAGAACTGGCGTTAAAGGTAGCCAAATTCGCAAAAAGGATAGTTGGCTAAATGCTGTGATTTTTCGGTGGAATGGTTGTTTGATAGCTGAAAAATGTGCAGGCACGAGCATGAATGGCCAAATAAAAAGCCTCACGGCAAAGTGAGGCCTTTTGTAGTCGTATGTGATAGTTGTGTAATCTAATTCCTGCGTTATGCTTGTCCTTTGTTATCCTCGCCTTCATCGCTCCCTGTTATTTTGCTCCATAGTTTTTTAGCGCCTTCCTTAATATCGTCCAGCTTTTCTTCTATTTCTTCTTTAATGTGGCCTGATTTAACATCATCCCAAACCTCTTCAGCTTTCTCCTTAATGTCGCCGGCTATTTCCGTTGCTTTTTCTTTAACGTCGCCAGCCATTTCAACTGCCTTGTTTTTCCATTCATCAAAAGTACCTTCAGCTTTATCGGCGGCATTTTCTGCTTTATCCTTTACATCGCCGGCCGCGTCTTTGATTTTATCTTTCATTTCATTAAAATTGTCGGCAGCTTTTTCGTTGGATTTATCTTCGGGGAATGTTGTGTTAGTTTCTTGCATAAAATTTGGTTTTAATTGTTGAACGTAAAAAGTACAATTTGGAAACAAAAATGTCAAGCACTTGTTTACTGTTTCCAATTATTTAACGTGCCATTTATTGAATGGATTTTTTTATCAAACAGCTTGCGTGGAACACTGTATTGCAACATCAATTGAATGTTTGTTACCTTTAGCGCTATTTCCCTGCACATTGCACAAAAAAAGATTTCATGCCCAACGCGAGTGTTTTAATTATTGACGACGAGGATAAGTTAAGAGGACTGCTAAAACGCATCATTACACTGGAAGGATATAACGTTCTGGAAGCATCCACGCTTAAGCAGGCAGCAAAACTATTGGAGCGCGAGCAAATTGACGTTATTCTGTGCGATGTAAAATTGCCGGATGGTAACGGGGTAGATTTTGTGCAGCAGATAAAGCCGCAACACCCGCTGATAGAAACTATTTTGCTCACCGCGTATGGTAATATTGCTGATGGTGTACAGGCTATTAAAAATGGCGCATTTGACTATATTACCAAAGGCGACGATAACGAAAAAATAATTCCGCTGCTGGCCCGCGCAACGGAAAAGGCGCAACTCCAGAAACGCATTCAGCAACTAGAAAAACAGGTGGGCCGAAAATATAGTTTTGACACCATTCTTGGGAATTCATCTTCCATAAAACAGGCAATTGCCATGGCACAGAAAGTGAGCACTACGGATGCGACAGTTCTCCTTATGGGCGAAACTGGCAGCGGCAAAGAAGTGTTTGCCCAGGCTATTCATTATAACAGCAAGCGGGCAAAAGAAAATTTTGTTGCTATTAATTGCAGTGCCTTCACCAAAGACCTGTTGGAGAGCGAAATCTTCGGGCACAAAGCCGGCGCTTTTACTGGTGCGGTGAAGGATAAAAAGGGATTGATTGAAGAAGCTGATAATGGAACGCTTTTTCTTGACGAGATTGGCGAGATGGCATTGGAACTACAGTCGAAATTGTTGCGAGTGCTTGAAAACAATGAATACATAAAAGTTGGGGATACCAAAACGCAAAAGGCCAACGTTCGCATTATAGCTGCAACCAATCGCAACCTGGAAGAAGAGGTTGGTAACGGGCATTTCAGGGAAGATCTTTTTTACCGCTTGAATGTTTTTACCATTATTCTTCCATCACTTAATGAACGAAGGGAGGATGTGCCGCTCTTTGCAGCATTTTATGTGAAAATGTTCAGCGATAAACTGGGCAAGAGTATAAAGGGTATCGACAAAGAAGCATTACAATTATTAAAGAATCACAACTGGAAGGGCAATATCCGCGAATTAAAAAATATTATAGAACGGGCATGTATTCTTACTGATGGCCCGGAGTTAATTGTTAATGACCTTCCCATCGATTTTCAGACGGTGCAAGAACTCAAAGTGCTTTCCGCCTTTGATCTTGCTGCGGTTGAAAAACTGCACATTCAGCGCGTACTAAATCATACTGGTGGTAATAAAACCGAAGCCGCAAAGTTGATGAATATCGGCTTGACAACCTTGTATAGAAAGATTGAAGAATATGGTATTAAATAATACCTAAGTGATTCCAAAGGCAGCTTAATCATCAGCATTCGCGATGAGCAAAAAAACGGCTATCAACGAACGAGCTTGAACTGATGTCTTACAATTGCTATCTGCAGAAATTACTTCGGTCCATCACTTCCATGCAGGCACGTGAGTTGTGGTAAGGGCATTTCCAAAAGCCAGCCTTATCGGCATTTACAAGTGTATTGTCTTCTTTTATGCCCCAGAACCATTCGCCATTTTTCAGGTCGAGTATTCTTTCTTTTACAAAGGCCCATGTTCTTAATGATTGATTCAGGTATTTTTCATCGCAGGATAACTGATAGGCATTTATATAGCCAATCATTCCTTCGGCCTGTGGCCACCAGTCGCGTTGTTTATTCGTTTTTCCAGTAGCCGGATTGTATTCATACCAAATGCTGCCATCTCCGCCAATGCCTATGTGTACGGCGTCAGCTATCTTCACTGCATAGTCCTTATACACATCTATCCAGTGGGTGTCATTAATGACTTGCGCACATTGAAGTAGCAACCATGCGGATTCTATATCATGCCCGTAAGAAACTACATCCGGCTGTTCTTTCCAGTTCTCATCAAAAAATAGCCTGTTGCAATATTTGTTGTGATCAATAAAATAAAGGTCAAACACTTCCAATAAACCCGCTATTTTTTCTTTTAATAAATTATCTGGCCAAACTTTGTACAAACTTGCATATGCTTCAACAAGATGCAGGTGTGTATTCATGGTTTTTTTTTGCTTTGCGTTTTTTGCGATAGAGCTTGCATTGTCAATCTCTTTCCATTCGCGCGTAAAAGCTTCCAGGTAACCTTTCTTGTTGTTATCGTAGCTATACTTTTCAATAAGGGAGAAAAGATCTTTGGCAAAACTCAGCGCAGCTTCGTTTTTTGATGCAGCATAATAAGCACTCATGCCATACAAGCAAAATGCGATGCCGTAAATCTGTTTGCGGTTGTCCAGCATGTTGCCCTTAGCATCCACGCTCCAATAAACACCTCCATGTTCATTGTCCTTGAAATACTTCATTATATAGTCGTAGGCACGCTGCGCTATTTCAAGGTATTCCTGCTTGTGCTCTCGTGTGTAGGCCGTTGAGAACGTCCAGAGTATGCGCCCATTCAATACAATCCCTTTTTCCGCGCCGGGTTTCGGCTCGTTGCTGTTGTTCACGCTACCATAGAAACCGCCATCGGTTTTGTCTATGGTGTATTTCATCCAGTATTCAAGAATGCGATGTAATTCGGCGGACATTTCTTCCGCGTATTGTTGCAGAAAATTCTTCATGGCAGGCTGGTTGTTTTATGCTGAAACCGGGCAGCATGTATTTATAAATGTAATCAATTTTTTCTGCGGAACAGTATCAAAATCAACAAAAAATACTTGCATTAAATGGGGTTGTGTTTTTGTAAATCTCATTTTATTTTTTGTACATTTGAAGAGATAAGTCACCATACTACTTATTGCATTCCTTAGGCGCATCAAAGCTAACAGAACGGAAAAAACTGCTGCCTTTTTTATCCCTCCCAATGATTATTGCAACTATTAATCATTTATTAAACTGGTTTGTATGAAAAAAAATCAACTACTGTATTATGTCCTCTTGATTGGAATTGTTATCTCATCATGTAAGAAAGATATGGATAAAGTTGACTGGCGTGTGCCAAGCACAACATCATCCGGCCTTAAACAAGACCGCGGCTTTATTGTAATAGCCAAAGAAGGGGCAAAACTGGAAAACATTGCTGCAAGCCTTACCAGCCTTGGATGTAAAAAATTTGTTTTAAAAGAATCTATCAAAGAGCTCAGCCTTATTCATGTACAAACACCTGATCCTTCCTTTCCTCAAAAAGCAAGAGCAGTCGCTGATGTACAATCAGTAGTTGTGGATATCGTTGCTAACTGGCATTTGCCGACTGTTACTAAAAGCTCTGGGTATTCGGTATCGGCAACACCAGCGTCAGCATATAGCGATAAGCTAAACCGTAACCCCTGGAGTTTTTTACAGTGGGACCTTCAAGCCACTAAAGTTCAGAACGCATGGAACAAAGGTTATGAAGGCGCAGGCGCGAAGGTTGCTGTACTAGACGGCGGCTTTCAAACGCGTAATCCTGACCTTGCAGCCAACATTATTCTCAAGCAAAATTATATTGACGGTGAAACTGTAGAGTACAAGGGCGCCGCGGGTTTTAGCCACGGAACAAATGTTGCAGGAATAATAGCCGGCATAGACAACAATCTTGGAATAGTTGGAGTAGCGCCAAAGGCTAAACTGATGTTGGTTAAAGTGCTCGGAGACGGCGGAAGCGGTCCCTTCTCTGCAGTGATTAACGGTATTTATTTCGCAGCTACGCATGGTGCTAATGTGATAAACATGAGCCTGGGTACTGAGTTGCCACGCAAAACTTATTTAGATGATAATGGGACCCCGGATGACCCTTCTGATGATTTTATTGTTCAGTATGATAAAGATGTTCGCGACCTGGTGATAGCACTTAACAGGGCAACCGTATATGCAAACAGCCTTGGTTCAACTGTTATTGCCTCTGCAGGTAATGATGGCGTGAACTTTGATCAGGAAAAAGATTTCATTACATATCCCGCAGCTTGTATAGGAGTGTTGGCGGTATCTTCAACCGGCCCGATTGGCTGGGCGAAGAATCATAACACTTTTCTTTATGTGCCGTCATCATTTAGCAATAAAGGAAAAGACTTTATTTCTTTTGCAGCAGCAGGTGGTTCTGAGCCTGCAAATCCGGATGTTAGCAATGTAACTGTAGGGTTTGTTACCGCACCTGCTTATGTATACGACTTTGTATTTGGTTTGGGTTTTGAACAAAATGGTGACTTCGCGGTTGGATGGGTTGCTGGTACAAGCCAGGCAGCTCCGCATGTTAGCGCTGTAGCTGCATTAATTTATGGCAAATACAAACAGCTTGCATCACCACATTTGGTTGCAGATATCCTTCGTCGTAGTTCGATGGATCTTGGGCCTAAGGGCCGGGATGCGGCTTATGGATATGGCGAAGTAGATGCGGGCAAAGCGATCGCTTACTAAATAACTCAAGGCAGTATGAAAATGGTAAGTGGAAGTTATTGTTAACTCGTTTTTTATAAACAAATAGCCGTTGCAATTATGCAGCGGCTATTTGTTATTTGAAGAAAGTATAAGCGTATCCAATCAAAACTGTTGCGGCGCCAACATTATTCTTGCCGTTTTGAGCTCCTTTCTGAATATTAAAGAATCCATAGTTGCCACCCACTTCAATAAACACCAGGTTCTGATGTGATATTTTATAAGATAGGCCTGCGTGCCCATCTATACCTCCATTAAAGGAGTGAAGCTCACCTTTGATATCCTGTGTGTTATCGAATGATTGAGCGGCAACAGGAAGTGGCTGCGTATGGCTTTGATCGAGATAGATCTGGCTATTTCCACTGGTAACCTGTTTTGCAGATAGCAGGAAGCTTACAAAAGGCCCTGCACTTAGAAAAAAAGCAAACGGGGATTTTGAATGATTAAATGGCCATGTAAATTTTGCAAGTATAGGAACCATTAGGTAATTGATTTTAGCCTCGCTTTTAAAGTTCGCATACAAATATTGCGGTGCCTGGCCGGGGGGAAACATTGCGGCCCATTCCGGTGTAACCCCGAAAGCCTGGTACCCCTTTTTCTGGCCACCCTGTGCGGAATATGCTACAGCAGGTTGTATGGAAAACACATCAGTAAGTTTGAACTCGGCAAAAATTCCTGCATCTGGCCCCAGGCTGGATTTGTAGCCGGTGTTTATCGGGTTTTTATATGCTGTGCCGGTAGTTAAACTTGGGGCACTTATGCCACCTCTTATACCCAGTGAAACAAACTGAGCCCTGCCCATTAAAGAACATAAAGCTAAGCAACCGGCCAGTAAGATTTTTTTCTTGATCATTTGATTTACGAATTAACTGATTAGCTCAAAAAAATCTCAGCAAGGATATCAACACCTATAAGCAGGAATGGTTGTTTTCTCTATCGTCAACAATTTGCAGGACTATTTTCAGCAGGCTTCACTCTGCACAGTGCCGCATTGTTCATCGGCCCGTATTGTTTTCAATTGTACCATAAAGTTATTAATACATAGGTATTTATACAAGAGAATTAAGTAGGTAATCAGTAACTGTATTTATGATGAAGAAAAACGAGCGGCCGTCATCCATCAGGCCTGCTTTAGAAAATCGCGAAACCAATAGCCGGAGTTTTTTATGGTCCTTAACTGTGTTTTAAAATCAATGTGAATTAAGCCGAACCTGGCTTTATAACCTTCGGCCCATTCAAAGTTATCAGTCAACGTCCATGCGTAGTACCCTTTTATGTTTACACCTTCATGTTTCGCCCGCAACACTGACTGCAAATGCTGCTTGAAATAATCAACACGCTGTTCGTCATCCACAACCGCATTCTTTACTTCATCTTTATATGCAGCGCCGTTTTCTGTAATCAATATTTCTTTAACAGTTCCATATAGCCAGAACCGTTTAATAATGCGGTAAAAGCTTTCTGCATTCACTTCCCAGCCAAGCCCTGTGTGTGGAACTTTTCTAGTTATTGCCTTTACTTCTGATGCATGAATATGTGGTATGATGGAGTTATGGCGCACAACAACAGGAAAATAATTTTGCAGGCCGATAAAGTCAAATTTAAAATGCATACGGTCGGTATATTTCCATGCTTTGTTGTGGATTTGCAGCCGTTCAATCAGCTTAAAATCATCTTGTGGGTATCCCCTTCCCAATGCAGGTTCTATAAATAGCCTGTTGAGTATTACATCAACTCTTTTGGCAGCCAGTAGGTCTTCTTCCCTGTTAGAAAATGGCAGCACTTCTGAGCAGGAAAATGTTGTGCCGATGTAAGATTTTTGAACAAGTGAACGAAGGATCTCACCTCCGTCAGCTTGCGCCAACACGGCCTGGTGTATGGCAGAGAAATAATTGGTAAGCCCGGTTTTGCCCGGCGCATGTTTTCCCAGCATATAACCAAGCGATGTAAAGCTGGCAGGCTCGTTAAGAACAATCCAGTTTTTAACCCTGTCTCCAAACTCTTCAGCACATACTGTTGCAAAGCGCGCAATCCAGCGTTGCATTCTGTAGCTTGTCCATCCGCCTTCCTTTTCCAGTGGTTGCGGCAGGTCCCAATGGTATAATGTTACCAGTGGCGTTAACCCTAGCTCTAAACATTCATCAATCAGTTTATTATAAAACGCCACGCCCTCTTTATTTACCCGGCCAATGCCTTCAGGTAGTATTCTTGGCCAGGAAATAGAAAACCTGAAAGAATTAAAGCCGAGTGCTTTTGCTAAAAGCAGATCCTCTTTATAACGATGATAAAAATCGCAACTTATCAGCGGGTTTGTACCTCCCTTAATTTTCCCGTTCCGGCGGGAAAATACGTCCCAGATGCTCACGCCCCTGCCCCCGGCGCTGTGAGCGCCTTCGTTTTGCTGCGCGGCCGTTGCCACTCCCCATAAAAAATTATCGCCAAACGCTTTGGCTGAGAGGCGAACAGATTGAAATGCATTCATAATCTCCGCTTTTGGGCTTTAAGCTACAATAATGTTGATCTGTTGTTTCCGAAATATGAAGATGAACTTTCCTGAGCTAAATAAATATTAGCATAATATTACTATTAGGTTATTAATTTAATGATCATTTTTGACTTATGCATCTCGGCATTATTTAAAAAATGAAATGTTGTAGTGCAGGAGTTAAAATAAATGGCGACAAATATGAAAAAGGCAATGTTAGTTGTGGGCGCGTTGTTAACCGTTAGCGTATTGTTTGGACAGAAGTACGACAATATTTATTTTCATCTTTATACCGACAGCCTTAAGAAAGGCGTGTATAATTATATTAATGTAGATGGCAAGCTGCCTAACGGCAAATTTCTTCCGTTGGGAAGCGATGAGGTGCAGTTCACGTCAACTTATGGTAAGTGGGATGGTAATAGCATCATTATTGATTCCGCTTACAAATTAGATTCAGTGGTAATTTCCGCATATTTAAAATCAAAGCCGTCGCTTAAATTAACTACAACGATATTCATAAAGAAGAAGCCAGATGATGCGCTCCCTACACTTTCTGACATTGAAAAGAACCCACCTTCAAGAAGAAAGAAGAATTAAAAGAAAAATTTTCAAAACGGACAATAATTTTGTTTTAAAATAATTTGTATTTTGCCGGTCTAAGTCAGAATAACGAGAAGATTTATTACGATAAGGTACCCATGTTCTCTTGCAGTAGTGGGTAGCCTTATTAGCACAACACCTGTGGATGAACGCCTTATTAGTAATAGCAAACTAAAAAATTCATCCATATGCAAATTCAAGTGAGCAATCAATCCTTTCCTGGATTTGACCAACCCGCATCAAACCTGTCTGCATTTTTATTTTGCCTGGACACTTTTATTATTTCGTTGCGTGGAGGCTCTATTGTTAAGTTTTCAACCAATAATGTTTCAGAATTTAAGCAATGGCTCATTGAACACAAAGTGAGAGAAGTAGCTACCCATAGACGTAACTAATCTTAAATAGAACTATAGACGAACCCTGTTTTGCTTAAAATAGATAAAAAGTCGAACTGAGGATAACGGTCGACCAACCTTTCTCAGTCATCGACAACAAGAATCCGCGAAACAGGTTTTTTTATGCCCGGAAGTCGGCAAAAAAATCGATCGTAACTACCTAAACAACCGTAATCCCGCTTTTCCCGTATTATCTGGTATGTGGCGAAAACTATCCAGGAATATTTCGGGGAATATTTCACAACAAATCATCAACCTGCTTTCGGCGATCGTTATTTTTTATATTCTTTCGCGGAATATGGATAAAGCCGGTTTCGGCGAACTTAACTGGTGCCTTGCCTTCTTATTAACTGGTTTCTCTTTGTTGTCGTTCGGATTAGATCAGGTAACCGTTAAGAAAATTGCAGCAGGTGATGACGCTAACAAAATAATATCCCTATTTACTTTTCACACCATTAGCACGGGTTTATTGTTCTGTTGTTCAATCCTTGTTTTGTGCATCATATTGCCAGGTAAAAATTTGCTGGCTACCTTATTTTTGCTTGGTGCAGGAAAGTTGATGATATATGTTTCCCTTCCCTTCAAACAGGCTGCTGCCGGGTTTGAAAAATTTACGTTGCTCGCGCGAATGTCCATTGTTTCCAATGTTATTAAAAGTGTTGCTCTAATTGTTTTTAGTTCGTTTCATTTGCTTTCAGATAGGCTGATTATTGGCGTTTTTGTCGCCGGCGATTTTTTAGAATTTCTTGTATCGGTTTACCTGTATCAACGTTTAGGTAAACATTCCGAACAGCCATACATTACGCGTAAAGGGTACGTGTCGCTGCTAAAGGAAGCACTTCCACAGATTGGCGTGGTTGTGTGTTCTGCGGTCATGTCGCGGTTCGACTGGATTTTTATCGGCCTCGCATTATCGGCATCCAAACTTGCGGAATATAGTTTTGCGTATAAGGCTTATGAAATATCCACAATGCCCCTGTTGGCCATCGCACCTTTGCTTGTGCCCCGTTTTGTAAAATTCTTTCAGCAGCGGAATGATTTAAGCGGCATTTATGCCATTGTGAAGCTCGAAATGATTTTGTGTTCCTTCGTTATTGTTATATTGAATATTCTGTGGAGCCCGGTAACAGATGCTATTACTGGCAATAAATACGGCGCCGTGAATAGTTACACCATTTTTATCCTTAGCTTTTGTACGCCATTTTTATATCTGAATAATATTCTTTGGACGATTGCTTTTGCCAAAGGCCGGCTTAAAAATATTTTCAGGGTAATCCTGTTTACCTGTTGTGTAAATATAGCAGCAGACTGTTTGTTGATTCCGTTGTTTGGCAATGAAGGAGCCGCCATCGCCTGTTTGGTTGCATTGCTTAGTCAAACCATTTTATATTTAAAACAGGATGGTGCTTTTGACTTGTCGAAAGCCGTGCAGCCCCTGATAGGTTATCCCTTATGCGCAATGCTCTGTATTTATACGGCCAACTTTGCCGGTGATACTATTTTCTACAAAATACTTTGGGGTGTAGGCCTTTTTCTACTGCTTGTTTTTGCGACAAACAGGTTTATTAAGAAAGATGTCTCTTCGGGAATGCAATTGTTAACGCCTGATTTTTAAGCTGCCGCAAAGCAACCATTCTGCTCAATTCTCGTACTTATTAGCGAAAAACATTCAGATAGTTGTATGAACAAAGCGATCAGGGCGGCCTGGGTGAAATTTGTTAATTCCATAGACTGGAAATTATTGTTATTCCTGTTGCTTTTTCTGAATGTAAAACTTATTATCAAGTTGATCGCCGTTATCCTGGCATGTATTTTCAGGCCCGGCTTTTCTCTCGGAATAAAAAAAGATAAGACGGTTCCCGCATTCTATTTTTTTGTGATTGCAATTGCCTGTGCGAATTTTTTTCTTTTTAAAGATTTTACAGACCTGCATTATGATCTTGTGTTTGCAACCGGAATTGGATTTTGGCTTCTTTGCCTTTTTGCAATTAACCAGGTTCGCATAGCAACGGCACAAAATCCCGGCGTGATAACACATAACACGATACACATTTTCTTTGTGATCAATTGCATTGCTTCTTTTGTTCGCCTTGGAATCATTATCCTGGATGCCGGTGCATTAAACCCATACCGTTACCAGGGTATGTATCAAAAATATTTTATTGGGACAGGTGATTTGATTAGGGGAATTACGTTCGATACATCAACAACCAATGCGGTGATCTGTGCGGCTGGTGTGCTTTATTTTTTGTGCAGGAAGCAGGCTTTTATGGTGTTGGTTTGTATGGCTACACTGCTGCTTACCGGTAGTAATCTCACTAATTTGGTGTTGATTGCTGTAATGGCGTATATTTTTTTATTCAGGAGCGACCGCCTGCAGAAAAGCCTGGTGATGATTTGTTGTATGTTGCTCGTTGTTTTTATGGTAAAGGTTTCACCGCAGAATGATACTTATGCCACCGGCATCCTGACAAGGCTCTTTGCTAATAGTAAGGTGCAGAATATAGCCGCTTCAAATGCTGCTGCACAAGCAGTGATGCCAGCCGATCCTGAAGCCGAGAAAAAAGCATTTGCGAAGCATTATCTTGACAGTATCAGCCTGTTGTTGGCTAAACTGGAAGCAAACGCCGAACGAAGAGAGGGAATAACAGCAACAACAAATTCAAAAACAACATTTTTTTCCGGGCGCCCTGAAATTCCTCAGCCGAGCATTCATTCGCAGCCGTTTCAACGAAAGCGTGATACGTTAGTTGAACAAAGATTGCTGATTAATTATATTGAACATTCTGAGCCGGCAAATGATAACGTGCCAGCATTTTCTGAAAAGTATCCCGGTAAGTTGATTTCATTTATTCAAACAGCAAATTATTTTAAGCAACATCCTGCCAAAATTTTCATCGGTAACGGAATGGGAAAGTTTTCATCCAAGCTGGCATTCCGGAGCACTGCTTTGAATATCAGCGGCGGCTACCCTTCAAAATTTTCGTATATCAATAATGATTTTAAGATTAATCATCTCGCAACATTTCTCCATTTCTTCAGTAAAGACGCAGAACTGCATTCGGTTGTAAATACCCCCAACGCTGTTTATAATCAATTAATGGGAGAGTATGGGCTTGCGGGCATTGCAGCGTTCTTATTTGGGTACGTGCTCTTCTGGGTACGCAGGTTTAAAAAAGGCAGTTTTGGGTTTCCCCTGTTAATGTTTTTGTGTGCAATATTTTTTGTTGATTATTGGTTTGAACAACTCTCAGTAGTGGTGTTATTTGAATTGATGATGTTTCTGGATATAAAAGAAGATGATGCTATGCAACGGACTAAAGCTATATTATGGAAAGACCAGGTGTTACAGTATTGATGCCCGCTTACAATGCCGGTTGTTATATTGCCGAGGCAATCGAGTCCGTACTATGCCAGACGTTGAAGGATTTTGAATTGTTGATTATAGATGATGGCTCGACCGATAATACCGAAGAGGTTATTCGTTCTTTTAGCGATAGCCGAATAACAATCATCCAGCAAAAAAATAAGGGTGTAGCTCATGCTCTGAATGTTGGATTGAGCCATGCAAGAGGAAAGTACATTGCGCGATTTGATGCTGATGATATCTGCTATTCTTACAGGCTTGAAAAACAAAAGAAATTTCTTGATGCTAATCAGGACTATGTTGTTGCCGGTGGTGATGCAGTATATATATCCGAGATGGGCGACTTTTTGTGCCATTATACATGCTTCTCACACGAAGATGAGCAATTGAAAGCCTCGTTATTAACAAGTTGTCCATTTATTCATTCAAGTGTGATGTATAGAAAAGAAGCAGTTATGGAATGCGATGGATATAACGAATCGGCGCATAATATGGAAGATCATTTACTATGGGTGCAATTAAGTAAGAAAGGCAGGTTTTTCAATTTTGAAGAACCGTTAATAAAAGTCAGATTTAATCCGGCATCAGTAACAATAGACGAACGATGGCGAGGCAAATACTTCAGGTCGTTGAAGTATAATATTTTAAAAAAGGGCAGTATTACCGAAGCCGAAGGTTACGCATTGTGGAGTATCATTCACAGGCAGGATAATCAAAAAATTAAAAGAGGAGCTTACTATGCCCTGTGTGGCAAGAAATATCTTATCAATAATCATCAGCCCAAAAACGCACGAACATATATTAAGAAAGCGATCAAGGCTTCTCCATTGAGATTGGATAATTATGCGTTGTTCGCGATAAGTTTTTTTCCTTCCGCATTATTAAAATGGGTTCATCGCAAAATTAACCAGCATGCAGTTTGACGAAGAAAATATGCAAATAAAAGTAGTACTAATCGGGCGGGCAACACTGTATGCTGTGCGGGGTGGCGATACCGTGCAGATAATGCAGACTGCCGCATTTCTTAACAGGGCCGGAGTTAAAGCCGATATCAAATTAGCGGATGAAAAAATAGACTATGAAGCCTATGACCTGCTACACTTTTTCAATATTACACGCCCGGCGGACATATTGTCTCATATAAGAAAGTCTGGTAAAAGATTTGTTGTGTCAACCATTCATATTGACTATTCGGCATATGACAAAAACTACCGCGGCGGATTACCTGGGATGCTGTTTAAATATTTGTCGCCGGACGGGTGCGAATATTTTAAAAACATTTTTCGCTGGGTAAAGGGCAAGGATAAGCTTTCAAGCCACGCCTATTTATGGAAAGGGCAACGCAGAAGTATAAAGGATATTTTTGCTAAAGCCGCGCTGATACTGCCCAATTCGATATCTGAATATAAAAGGCTAAAACAGGTTTATGGAACATTGCCAAGGTGCCGGGTAATCAACAATGGGATTGACCCCTGTTTGTTTTCAGCCCGCAACAATATGTTGCGTGATCCCTATTTAGTTATATGCGTTGCAAGAATTGAAGGCATAAAAAATCAACTGAATTTAATAAAAGCACTGAATAACACTCGCTATAAAATATTGCTGATCGGGGCTTCCGCACCCAATCAATCTGCCTATTATGCGCAATGCAAAAAAATCGCCGCACATAATGTTCAGTTTATAGATCATTTACCGCAGCAGGATTTGGTAGCTTATTATGAGCGGGCAGGCATTCATATCCTTCCAAGTTTTTTCGAGACTACCGGTTTAAGCTCGCTGGAAGCCGCAGCCATGGGGTGCAAAGTGGTGATCACAAAAAAAGGTGATGCGCACGAATATTTTGAAGACATGGCCGATTACTGTGATCCTCACTCGCCTGAAAGTATTTACGATGCTATTGAACGGGCAAGGTTGCGGCCCTATGATGAACGCCTTCAACATAAAATAGTCAGTTGTTATACCTGGAGCGAAGCAACTGAACATACCAAACGTGCGTATAAAGATGTAATACAAGTATATGAAACTACGCATCGGCATTTTGGGTACGCGTGGAATCCCTAATAATTACGGAGGGTTTGAACAGATTTCCGCCTACCTGGCGCAGGGCCTTGTGCAACGCGGGCATGAAGTGACTGTATACAATGGCCACAGGCATCCGTATCAGTTAACTTCCTGGAACGGCGTTAACATTGTGCATTGTTATAACCCTGAGCATTTGATGAGTATGGCCGGACAATTTATTTACGATTTTAACTGTATTCGTGATGCAGGAAAACGTTCTTTTGATGTTATTCTCATGATGGGTTATACAAGCAGTTCGGTGTGGGGGCGATTTTATCCGCGCAATGCGGTTGTTATTTCCAATATGGACGGACTTGAATGGAAGCGCACAAAATATTCAAAACCTGTACAACAATTTTTGCAGTTTGCGGAAAAGCTGGCAGTTAAATTCAGTGATGGCTATATCGCAGATTCTTTAGCCATTCAAAAATATTTGAGAGACAAGTATGCTATTTCGCCTGCTTATATACCTTATGCGGCCGAGATTATTCCATTTGCAGATGACAGTGTTTGCAATGAATACAGGCTTATCAGGTACAATTATATGCTGTTGATTGCGCGTATGGAGCCGGAAAATAATATCGAAGCAATTCTGTCCGGCTTTACCAAAAGCAGTAGCGCACAGCATTTTGTAGTTGTTGGAGATATATCTAATAAACATGGCAAATACCTGGTGAATAAATTCAGGAACGATAAAAGGATCCTGTTTGCCGGGCCGGTTTTTGATCAGCAAAAGCTACATTCTTTAAGGACTTTCTCAAGCCTTTATTTTCACGGGCACAGTGTTGGAGGAACCAATCCTTCGCTGCTTGAAGCAATGGCCAGTAAAGTATATATAGTGGCGCACGACAATGCTTTTAACAGGCATATTCTTGAAAGGGATGCGCACTATTTTAATACGTGGCAGGATGTTAAAAAAATAATTGAGGAAGATATTTCATCTGGTAAAAAAGAAGCCGCTATCGCCAGCAATTTTAATAAAATTGTGCATCGCTACAACTGGAACAGGATAGTAACAAAATATGAACAATTCATTCTCTCATGTTGTAATTCAGCAACCGTTGAAGAACATGTTTATCATCCAGGATACATCGGCAAATAAGATCAGTTATTACCACCTTTTACTGTTTCTTGTATGCCTGCCATTTGACAGGTTTTATTCTGAGCTGGTGCTCATCAGCTTTGCTATCCATACTTTGTTGCACATGAAAAGCTTGCGCATACAGTTAGTTCCCGTGCGAAAAATTTTCCTTGTTGTGTCGCTCTTTCTAATAACGCTTGTTACCGTTTTATACACCTCTGAGAAAGAAGATGGCCTGAGCAAGGTGGGGCGCCAACTGGCATTGCTGATTTTTCCGTTACTGTTTGCCTGTACAAAGCTGGATCTCGATAAATATAGAAATCAGCTTTTTCAGTGGTTTTCGCTTATCATCACGCTTACTGTTGCGTATCTTTATTATGATGCGTTACATACCATTGTATACAATAAACTTGCGTTAAAGACGCTATTTACTCCCGCTTTTATTAATCAGAATTTTACCGAGCCGATTGGCCTTCATGCTACATATATGGCCATGTATGTATGCTTTTCTTTGTTGTATGTGATCTGGAGCATATTACATGCAGCAAGCCGGTTTCGCAAGGTTTTATTTTTGGCAGCAGCTGTATTGTTGGTCGCATCACTCGTTCAGCTTGGCTCAAGGTCCGTGCTGTTGGCGGCTATTATCGGAGCCAATTGTGTTGTGCCTATAAAAATCACTTCCATTAAAAATAAGTTGATTTATTTGTCCATAAGTGTCGCTGCTTCGATTGTTATTGTTGTTGGTATTACAACTGCGCCCGTGCTGAAAAGCAGGTATGTTACCGGCTTCAGGCAGGATATAGCATCCAATAGTTTGCTTCCTTCGATACCTGAACCTCGCATGGCGAGATGGAAGTCGGCCGTCGCTACAATCAATAGGCAACCTTTGTTAGGTTACGGTGCCGGTGCAGAAATTCCCACATTAAAGCAACAGTATTTTAAAGACGGATTATACATTTCTTACTACAATGAATTGAATGCGCACAACCAATACTTAAGTACGGCAATTACATCAGGCTATCTGGGGCTGGCTTTTTTTGTGCTGGTTTTGCTGACGAGTTTCAGGATCGCCTGGGTAAAACGGGACATTATGTTTTTAAGCTTCCTGGTTGTGATAGCGGTAACTTCTGTTTCTGAAAATATCCTTGACTTAAATAAAGGCATTTTTTTTACAGCTTTCTTTCTTTCATTGTTCTTGTTGCCGGAGGCCACTGGCAATTTTAAAATCGTCAGTGGGCGATCAACAAAGGCAACCCTTGAAAACGTTTGATCGTTCTTACTAACAGAATAAAGATTTGATCCTGCAAAGCATCCTCACGTCAATTTATTATTTGTGCTCGATCTGGAAAAGGACATACTGGCTACACTTGCATACTTTGATAACTTCAGGTATCCGCTTACGCAGCAAGAAATATATTCATTCCTGCCACAGCGTTGTGCCAAAGAAATGGTAGCGGTTTGCCTGGAGATGATGGTTCAGAGCAGGCTTGTGTTTAAGATGCAGGATTATTATAGCCTGAACAATGATCCCGGTTATGTAGCCAGAAGGATGAAAGGTTATGAACAAGCAGTTAAACTGATCTCAAAAGGGGGAAAAATTGCTTCCGTTATTAGTCATTTTCCCTTTGTGCGGGGCATTGCCATCTCGGGGTCGTTGTCAAAATACTTTGCCGAAGATGATGCGGATATAGATTTCTTCATTATTACCTCTGCCAACAGGGTTTGGATTGCACGTTCGTTTACTCATTTGTTGAAGAAACTAAGTTTTCTTTTCAGAAAGCAGCATTTGCTGTGTATGAATTATTATATTGATGAAACCCATCCGGAAATTATTGAGAAAAATATTTTTACGGCAACAGAGATTGTTACATTAATTCCGCTCAAAGGCACAAATTCTTTTGATGCATTTTTTAAAGCAAACAACTGGACTTCCCAATATCTCCCTAACTTTTTTATGTCGCTTGCACATAACAATGAAACAAATTCCAACCTCATAAAACGATGTGTTGAGTTGCTATTAACCGGCAGGGCAGGTAATGCCCTGGATACATGGCTGATGCGGTTGACCGATAAGAGATGGGGACGAAAAAGGATGGCAAAAAAAACAAATGAGCATGGGAACCTTTTGAGCATGGCTGCCCATAAACATTACTCAAAACCAGATCCGTCCATCTTTCAACGACAACTGCTCGAAACCTATGAAAAAAAGCTCAAAGAGATTTTAAAAGTAAATGAACAAGCATCCCTGTCTGCCGTTAAATAATAAAAATACCCCGGCATGTTAGATATTTCTATAGTGATTATTACCAAAAATGAGGCGCGTAATATAGCCGCATGTATTGAATATGCCAGGGCAATAAGCAATGATATTGTTGTAGCTGATACCGGGAGCACGGACGGCACTACGCATATTGCAAAGAAATATGGGGCGAGAATTGTTCACGTAGCATGGATTAATTATGGTGTTGCAAGAAACATTGGTGCCACCCATGCCGTACACGACTGGATACTTGCTATAGACGCGGATGAACGCGTAACGCCTGCACTAGCGGAAACTATAAAGGGGATTGATCCTGATAGCCCAAATTTCGTTTTTGGATTTCGTCGTGAAAATTATTTCGGAAAAAAGAGAGTGCATTTTGGAGATTGGGGCCAAGATATGGTCTATAGGTTATACAATCGCACCTGTAACAAATGGCAAAATGTACCAGTGCATGAAACCTTGTATGGAAGTAATTTGGTTAAAGTAAAAATGTCAGGCAGGCTTCAGCATTATGCTGTATCCGACATGCAGGAATATGCTCATAAGGTTACACATTATGCTTTCTTAAGCGCCAATAAATACATAGCGCTAAAACGTACGCCCAGTATATTCAAGAGGCTGTTTTCCGCGCCGGTAAATTTTATGTGTTGTTATTTGTTAAGGCTGGGATTCCTTGATGGCAAAGAGGGATTAATTATTGCTGCATATACCGCATGGTACAGTTATCTTAAGTATCATTACTTTGCAGAGATGTACAAAAAAGTTCATCACCTTAATCTGGAAAGAGCCTGATAGGAATGCTGCATAAAAGGGATTGTAAGCATAATTGATCGAAGCGAATTTTTTTAAACCATATAAGGCATATAAGAAAATATAAGGGTTAGTCGGTTTTTAAAATGTATAAGGTAGAATTTTGTATTGCTGATAGCACTATTACTTATATTCACTTACATCACTTATATGGTTCAGAAATTTTAATGCTAAAAAAATACTTAGAAGTTGTAAGAAAACCATAGGGTTGATTGATACAAAACTTACATGGCCTTATATGCCTTATATGGTTTAAAAAGCAGTTTCAATTTTTCTTCAACACGATAATATTGTAATCACCAACACGGTTCCATGGCCAGCTTCTTTTTAACTTGTTTTCAGCGTTTTTAAGGAAGGAGAACAGTCCCGGATATTTTTCTGCAAAACCTTCAATGTAGGATGGTGGTACTATTGTGCACAACCCTTCTGTGGTAACAACAGTAAATTTCGTTTTCAAAGCCCTTTTAACAAATGCCGGATTGTAATAGTAGCAGGTAAAGTGTGTGCCTTCGATGTGTGCCTCCGTTCCATTACTTTTAAAAAAACGGCGTGTTGCAGTTTTAAATTTCCCTTTAAGGATAAGCAATGTTTCCAGTAAACAGAATTTTGGCAGTATTACAAGGCAGGCAATACCACCGGGGTTGAGCAGGCCGTCAAATGACAAGAGTACTTTCTCCAGTTCGGCTGTGCAATTCAATCCGCCGAAATTGCTGAACACTGCATCATATTTGTTATTTCCCGCAAGTCGATTTAAACCTGTGAAAGAGCATTGCTCAAATGTTATCTTGTTAGCTAAATTGTGTTGTTGGATTTTTATGGATAGTACCTTCAGCATTCCTTCTGCAATATCTGTAGCATGCACATTGTAACCTCTCTGCGCAAAATAGATGGCGTCTTCACCTGTCCCGCAGTTCAGTTCCAGGATCTTTTGCCCCGGTTTCACATATTGCTCAACAACAGCTCTCACTCTATCTCGTTTGTATTGCACAATCGTATTACCACTATACAATTCGTCAAATACTTCAGCTTGTTTGCTGAATGCGGATGCCGCGAGTTGCTCGTTGTTGTTTTGCACTAATATATTCATGCATGCGTTTTTTGCAATGTGAAGAGCTTTATTTTATCTATCACGGTGATGGGTAGGTAGTAAAGGACTGACAGCGCTTTTTTTATATTCGCCATACTGGCGGATTGAGGTTGGCTAATCATTTCTTGCAGCCGCGCAGTTGCAATCCTGCATTTGTAATTATTGTGCACAAATCGATGCAGCTGTTTGTAAAATGAAGGTGCGTAAGTGTTCCTGAACATCAATGCCAGTTCACCTGAATCGGTCCAGTTGGCCTTCTCCTGCATGGCTTCTTTCACTTTTTCATAAAAGCCTGTGCCCGGTAATGGATAAGAAACTGATATGCCTATTTCGTGAGGCAACAGTTCGTTGATCATTTTTATAGTGAGTTTAATATCATCTTTCGTTTCGCCGAGGTAACCAAATTGAATAAACAGAGACGGTTTTATATTATGCGCCTTGAGTAAGCGTGTAGCCGCATAGATCTGTTCAACTGTTATACCCTTATCCATGGCATTCAGAATTTTTTGCGAGCCACTTTCGGCGCCCATCCATGCATTGTCGCAGCCTGCAAGTTGTAGCGATTGCACATAAGCAGGTTGAAGCAACAAGTCTGCCCGTGATTGAATTTTAAACTTAAACCGAAGATTCTCCTTGCTGACAAGAGCGGCAAATTCTTCTACCCATCCTGGCTTTAACCCGAAGATATCGTCGCAAAACCATACATGGTCAAAGCCATATGTCTCCATCAGGTATTTTAATTCAGCAAGCACATTTCCCGGAGAGCGTGAATTGTAGCGGTTTCCATAGATCGGTTTTGCGCACCAGTTACATTTGAAAGGACAACCCCGCGTTGTTGCGATGTTTATGGAAAAGTATCCTTCATGCTTCAGCCATGTGCGTTTGTACCTGTTCATGTCAGCAAGGTCCCACGCGGCCATCGGCAAAGAGTCCAGCTCTTTTAGCACGTTTCGCTTAGTTGTTTTGATGGTGTTTTCGCCATCCAGGAATACGATGCCCGGTACGTTATACAGGTCGTTTACTTCAGAAGTTATTGTGTTGATCAATTCCAATAGTGTCAGCTCTCCTTCACCCATTATTACGTAGCCCGCCCCGGCACGCAGATACTTTTCAAAATGATCTGTTGCGTCAGAACTCGAGATAATAACTGTACAATTAAAAGCAGCAGCCAGCTCAATCATGCGGATAGCAGCGTCGCGCATATTGGTAAGGCACATCTTGGTGAGGTAGTTAAAGCCATCATCATATATAACCAAAAAATCAGGTGTGCTCTCCTTTAATTTGGAAAGGATTTCATCAGGCGATTGGGCAAACATCGTATCAAATAAAGCAACGTCATAACCATTCTCCCTCATTAATGCAGCTGCGCATAGAGTTCCTAAAGGAGCATAAGGCCTGCCCATATGTTCCTGCTTTTTATCAAAATGCAAAAAGTATGAATGCGTGAATAAAATCTTTTTCATAGCCTGGAGGTTTATTTAATAAGCAGCAGGATTTACCCTTGGGGGAAGGTTCAATGAACAAACACATCTCTTGCATACCGGGTTCTCGTCAATGTTCAATTGTTGCCTGAAGCGGATTGCATTTTCACTATTGAGAATCTGATCAAGTGTGTTTCCTCTGATATTTCCAATAGCATCATGAAAAAAACACGGTTTAACAGAGCCATCCGCTTCAATCACTGCAGAAACCCATGGCGCATTACATTTTCTGTAAGGAAATTCATTTAATCCGGCAAATGCCGCATAGTATTCATATATCTTCCATATTTTTTCCGGAGGCTCCTTAATATAGCCGGTTGCAAAATCATTTGCGTACATATGTATAAGTTCTTCAATGATTTTTTTAAGCGCGGGCAAATGTTCTGCATCTATTAGTAACTGATCTTTGATGGTATCATCCCATCCCGCAGAATGATTGAATGCAGTGCTGGTTACATCGGCTGGCAAAAAGCTGATGCTATCCAATTTCATGTCTTTAGCCGCATCAATAATTTTAGGCCATATATTAAAGTTGAGCTGATGAATGACTGTGCGGCCGGATACATGGTATCCCTGCTTGAACGACTTTATCAGGTGAACACTTTCCCTGGTTTTTTCAAAGGCATTTTCAATATTGCGAATGCTGTTATGAATAGTTTCATCGCCATCAAGGGATATAATAATGTCGTCAACATATTTCACCAACATCTCCGCATGCCGCTTAATGGCGTGCCCACTTGTTAGTAAGGTTATTTTGAGGTGATGTTTTTTCAATATGCCGCATAATGTAAAAAAGTTTGGATGAAGAATGGCTTCTCCTCCAGACATCACTACCTGCACTGTCCTGAATTTTTTCAGGGAGCGTATCAGTCCTGCAACATCGGCCTCCGTTAGCTGTTTCAGGTTTTTATTACCTTTCCATATATCGCACATAACGCAGCGGCAATTGCAGGCACTGTGCGGCATTAATATAACAATTGGTAACGCTGTTATAATATTGGTTCGCAGTGTCCGGTACCGTTGATAAGTGTGATATAAAGATTGAATTTTCATAGTTAAAATCCCTGTATTTCCGGTTGCCTGTATTTCCATACGCGTTGCAACAGTTTTATTTCATAAGGATATTGATACATGTTGATTTTGTAACGCATGGCCGCAAGCAACCTGATGGCGGTTTTTCTTATTCCGCTTAAGCGAATGTCTGTAACAGTGGGGTAGTAGCCGTTTAGTACTGTTTCGAAATTTTTGATCTTATCAATCATCGCAGGCGTTAGCCAGGGTGTAAGCGGATTTTTTCTCAAGTCGAAATTTGCCCATTTCGGGCTGATCCAATCTTCCAAAGTCTGCGGGAATTGAAAGCCTTTTGCCTGTGCTTCTGCAAACAATCCCGAGCCTTCTGTCGGCACCGGGCTGTATATATACATAACAATTTCTGTCGAAGGATTTATGTGCTTGATTTTTTTGATAAACGCGATATCAAAATCTATTTGTTCTTCTACCTGCTCAGGCGTTGAAGCTGGTGTGCCCAATACAAAAGAGTATTCAGGAATGATGTCGAATTTTTTCATGCGTGCGGCGAATGCTGCTATTTGCTCGCCGGTTTGTGTGCCGCCTTTGTCCATTTGTTTTAGTACTGCATCATTGCCGCTCTCTGCTCCGAAGAAAATAATTTTGCAGCCAGACTCCCTGATCAATTGCAGCGATGCATCTGAAAATTTCGTCATAGTGTCAATGCGTGCCATTCCCCACCAGGTCATTTTTTCCGGCTTAATTAATTTGGCAAATTCCACTGCCCGTTTTTCCGAAACAAAGAAATTGTTATCGTGAAATTCTATTGCATCTGCGCCCCATTTATCTTTAATATATTTCACATCTTCATATACTTTCTGAGCAGATTTGGCTTTCCAGCGGGCTTCATAGATGGGAACAACTGAACAGAACGCGCAAGTAAAGGGGCAGCCGATGCTCGAATGGTAAGCAAAAGTCCGTTTGCCGAGGTATGTTTTGCCCAGGTATTTTTCCATGCCGTACATGCTGTCAAGCTTATCGTAGGGTAACGGCGATAATGTATCCTGTTCTATCAAGTCTTCTTTCGCAGTCTTTATAATATTGTCGCCCGATTTGTAGATAATATTCTTAATCAGTTCATATGGCGTGTTATTTTCCAGGGCATCGATCAGCTGTGGAAAACAATGGTCGCCGGGGCCATTTACAACAAAGTCAACATAGCCTGATTGCAAAACCGCTTTATATTGTTGTGAAGGGAAATAACCTCCCCATATCATAATCGTTTGGGGATGGTTGATCTTAATATTTTTCGCAATTGCAACGGCTTGTTTTAACTGCGGCCCCGGCATTACCGTAAAACCGATATACTTGTAGCTGCCCGAACGCAGATAGCTGTTGATTTTTTCAGCGGGATCATTCTCCCTGTTGCCATCCACAATAACCCACTCGTACCTGTCCTCAATGGCTGCGGCAATATTTAAAATGGAATTGGGAACGCGGTATTTAAAATTTGCGCTCCGGGGGTTAAATAACAATACATTGTTTTTCGCGGACATAATCCTGCATTTGGTGCCTTAAGTACATACGCAATCCTGCTAAAATAGTTGCCTGAAGCCGACACTATGATTTATCTATAACATGAATAAGGCGGAGGCAACTCTCACAGCCTTTTACCGTACTATTTTAAATGAGCATTCGGGGTAAATGTTCAAAAAAGGCGCAGCTGAGTACGAAGCACACCAAATTCAAAACGGGAATAGCTGCTTTCTGTCCTTGTCCTGCGCCTTTGCCAATAGCCTCCGTCTTGTCAATATTTTTATCTATGCACGTACTCCGTTATTTTAAGCAGCTTCTTACACATGGCCCTATTGAAAAGGAA
Organism: Bacteroidota bacterium; assembly: GCA_048498555.1. GTDB lineage: Bacteria > Bacteroidota > Bacteroidia > Chitinophagales > Chitinophagaceae > Danxiaibacter. The sequence continues at coordinate 16,895 of JBEHXT010000021.1, read as the reverse complement.
GCAGAGAATGCCTATGATCTTTGGGCTGCATCTTATGATATACAGCCGGGAAACCTTATGCTGGATCTTGATGAAATGTTATTTACCAAAATGTTGAAGAACATTTCCATTAGTTGTAAGAAAGTAGCCGATATTGGTTGTGGAACAGGCAGGCACTGGAATCTTTTGAGACAACAAAACCCTTCATTATTGTATGGTTTTGATGTTTCATCACAAATGCTTCAACGTTTGAAAGAGAAATTTCCTGAGGCTGTCACGGAAAAAATATCAGGTAATAAATACAGCAATATCCCTGCGGATTTCTTTGATGTGATCATCAGTACTCTTACGATAGCACATCTGAAGGACGTACGGGTGGCGATTGCAGAATGGCAAAGAATGTTAAAACCGGGTGGAGATATATTGCTGACAGATTATCATCCGGATGCACTAGAAAAAGGAGGCAAAAGAACATTTGAGTATCACAGTCATATCATAAGTATCAAAAATTTCATCTACCCAATAAACTTAATTATTGATGTAGGTAAGATGAATAATTTACATTTGATGGACCTCCAGCAAATCAACATATCCGCTGAATACAGGCGTTATTACGAACAGAAAAATGCCTTACATGTGTACGAAAAATTTTTCGGAACCCCGATTGTTTACGGCATTCACTTAAAAAAGACGCATGCGGCTGAGTAATGTTTTTATAGAAGATAGGAGCGGGGCTTGCGATATATACATCGCCGGTGATACTATTGCATCAATAGCCAAAGCGGGCCCGGAACAAAGTTTACCTAACCCCGGACTTTTTTTCGATAACGCTATTGCCATTCCCGGGCTGATTAATTCGCATGATCATCTCGATTTTAATCTTTTTCCTTCGCTGGGTAACAGATGTTACCAGGATTACCGTGAGTGGGCGCAGTTTATACATCATGTGTATAAAATCGAAATAGCCGAAGTACTTGCCGTTCCGGATGAACTTCGCGTGCAGTGGGGATTGTATAAAAATTTATTGTGCGGCGTCACAACTGTTGTCAATCATGGAATGCCATTGCGTTGTGATGGAGCTATGATAGATGTTTTTCAAAACTGTCAGTCATTACATTCTGTTGGTTTTGAAAAATTCTGGCAGTTGAAATTGAACAATCCATTGCGCTTACGCATACCAGTTGCCATACATGTTGGAGAAGGGGTGAACAGCCGGTCAAGCCGTGAAATTGATCGCCTTCTTTCAGCTAACATTATCGGACGGGCACTTGTTGGCATACATGGCGTAGGGATGAATGCCGCGCAGGCACGAAAATTGGAAGCGTTGGTTTGGTGCCCCGCTTCCAACTATTTCATGTTTAACCAAACGGCCGATATTAGAAGTTTTAAAGATAAAACGACGATTCTTTTTGGAAGCGATTCTACGTTGACGAGCGACTGGAATATTCTTCAACATATCCATCTCGCGCGGCGAGAAAATGCGCTTTCGGATGAGGAGTTGTTTCGCGCATTAACAACGTCGCCGGCCGCTATATGGGGAATGAGTAAGGTTGGGAGAATTCACCAAAATTATTACGCAGACATTGTGGTGGCAGACCAAAAAAGTAAGAGGGGGCTAGATGCTGCACTCTCCATTGCGCCTAAATCTATTTTACTGGTAATGAAAAAAGGATCGGTTCAACTGTTTGATGAAACATTATTGGCCCAGATGCTTTTGTTGCAGGGTGATATAAAAGAGTTTAGCTGTGTGCTTATAGAAGGGCAGGTGAAATATGTACGTGGAAATATCGGGCAGTTAATAGAACGGATCAGATTTTACTACCCTAAGGCCTCACTTCCTGTAAAAATTGTAGAACCTAAAGAACAGTTGAATGCTTACACTTCTTGATGTTACATTTTTTTCAAACAATGAGTTTGAAAGAGGGAGCGAACTAATCAACTCACAGGCTTCCGCATTAGGGTATCTAGATTGTATTCAACAACAAATGCATGTTGAAGTGATAAAACACATTCGTTCTGATGAACGTTTGATGAAGAATGATATACCGTTTCATTTCTTTAAAACAAGCAATCGTTTTTTTGCTATACCTTTTAAAGCACTCAGGTTGATCAGGCATATAAAGCCGGATATAGTGTTAGTGCAAGGCCTTATCTTTCCTTTCCAGGTAATGCTTGTAAAAGCTATTTCGGGAAAAAAGACAATCATCATCGCCCAACATCACGGAGAACAAGCCAGCAAGTCAATCATTCGCAATCTGTTTAATAAACTTGCTGACAGATGCGTAACGGCCTACTTATTTAATACGCCTGCTTATGCGATGGAAAGATTAAAACAAAAAACAATAAGCCATGCCGGCAAAATAAAACAGTTACAGGAAGGCTCTAACTCATTTGCCCGAAAGGACAAACAGCGGGTGAGGATCGAACTGAATATACATACAGATCAGCCTGTTTTTTTATGGGTTGGCAGATTGAATGAAAATAAAGATCCCCTAACCATTTTAAAGGCATTCGAATTGTACGTAGTGCTAAAACCTGAGGCTCGGCTTTACATGATTTATCAGGCTGATAATTTATTGCCTCAGGTAAAATCCATGCTGGCACAAAATACCCAACTTCAGCAAAGTGTCCATTTAATAGGAAAAGTAGATCATGATACATTGGATGCATGGTATAATGCTGCAGATTTTTTTCTGAGTGGCAGCCATTTAGAATACGGTGGGTTTGCCGTGTTAGAAGCGATGGCTTGTGGATGCATACCCATAGCAACGAATATACCTACTATGCAACAATACCTGAGGCACTGTGAACTTGGTTTTCTTTTTGCACCGGGTGATGTGGTGTCTTTGGTAAACGTGCTTCAGCAACTTGAAAATTATGATACGCAAAAAATGTCGCTCGATATTGCTGCGCATTTCAGGCGGTTCTATTCTTTTGAAAAAATTTCAGGCGGGTTAGCCAAAATATGTTCAGAACTATGCATCAAACAGCAGCAGTATATCCCGGATAGTGTCGTGAATGCTGTAAGTGCAAACGGGTGAATATTCTATTGAAGTGTTCTTCAAAATCGCGATCGCTTGTTGAATCATTTCTTCCGGAGAGTTAACAATCAGCCAGTGGTCAAAGCCCCGCTGCATTGGTTTACAAAAGCTAATTACATAAGCGCCGGCCCTTAATGCCTCAGAACAAACAGTGCTAAACCCCTCATAAGAGGATGTGTGTAAAAATACCTTCGTTTGTTGCATAAGTAGTAAGGCTGATCCGTGAGATACTTCTCCCGCAATGTTTACATTATCCTGCAACGCATATTTTTCTGTAAGTTCATACAACCGATCTCTTTCGGGGCCTTCTCCGCAAAGGACAACGTTTAATGAGCTCATACTATTTTTTATTGCCGCGACAATCTCAATAAACAAGTCATATCTTTTTAGGGGAATGAGTGATCCGGCTGCCATTATGTCAATGGTTCGCTCGCTTTGCATGGGCCTGAACAGGCTGCTATCCATTCCTATTGGGATCACTGATGGGATCTGTATGCCGTAGCTTTCATAAAAAGTTTGTGCAACTGCATCAGATATGGCTATTAATTCATTTGGCACGGCGTTCATCAAATATTTATACCGGTTATTTTTTTTTGCGTCCTGGCCGAGCAGCCACGTATAGTGCCTTATGCCGAATCGTTTGCTGAATTTTTTTCCAATTAAAGCGCACTCGCCAAGCCACAAGCTTAGAATGCCTATTACATGATGTTGATTGTTCAGTGTTTTTAATGTTCTCCAAACCTGCATCCAAACCCACAGCCTGTTTATTTTTCCCTTATTGGAGCCGCCAAGGCCAATTACCTGGATATTGTGCCACTTGTATTTTTTTGCGATGAAAGGATACTGAAAACTAATGATGGCGATGTTTAGTAAGGGGTGGTCTTTTTGAAGGTTTTTTACAAATACCTGTATCGAAGGCAGGCATGATGAGTCTGCTTCATTTATCGGGAAGCCAGGGGTAAGGATAATAAGTGTTTTTTGATCAGCCAATTTTAATTGTTTTATTGCAATAAGACAGGCTCTTTTTGTTGTGCGTGATGAGTATAATAATTTTTCCCTGGGCAGCCAATGAGTGAAAATATTGTAGTAGTGCAACTTCAGAAATAGCGTCCAGCTCTTTAAATGGTTCGTCAAGAATGATCAGGTCAGCCTTTTTATACAAAGCCCTGGCGATGGTGATACGCTGTCTTTGTCCGCCGCTTAAATTTTTGCCTGAATCTGCAATGATTGGGTTATTTACACTTGCAATATTTTCAACTATCTGTTGCATGCCTGTTGTTGCAATAATATGTTCAACCCTGGCCAATTCTTCTTGTTGTTCTCCGAAAGTGATGTTGTTCAAAATAGAATCCCTGAACACAAAAGGTTGCTGTTTTACATAGGCAATAAGGCTGCCTGCTTGTTGCCGTTCGCGTGCAGAAGTGGTTTCGTTATTGATTTTAATGGCGCCGGAAGTTGGTGATAGAAAGCCTAGCAATAAATGCACAGCTGTTGTTTTGCCTTTTCCGGAAAGGCCACAAATGGCAGCCATATCGCCACGCTCAAGAAATAGGTTGGTGTTGTGAAGAATGGCATTCGCATTGTATCCAAAGCATACATCTTTAAACTCAATGCAGTTTATATGTTCCAGTTCTTTTGTTTCTGATGGTTTGTGCGGGTCATCACTGTTATATGATATTGGGTGGATAGCATATGCATAAGCTTTAATCTGCCCAACTGCATTGAGTATTTTTACGATGCCTGGTATAATTTTGTATGCAGCTGCAAGAAATGCCCCAAGCATTACAAGTGGTATATGGGTCGTTCCTGAAAAATACCTGTTAAGGGCAATTAATATAAATAAACCAGCAACGGCAAATACTTCCATTATTCCGGCAGGCATAGACTGAATGCTTTGCTGTTTCGCAAGGCTGGTGTTCATTTTTTGCTGAAAATGAATAAAGCGGCTTGCAAAAAATGGCTGTGCATTGTACAAGTTAGCTTCAATAAAACCAGTTAATGCTTCGTGCAGATGCTGCAGTGATTTTTCGCTATTTTCTTTTACGGACAGCTTTAGTCGGTTTGTTCTTTTTTTAATAAGGGCAGCGCATATAATAACAGGCGGAGCCAGCACTACAAATAATAACAAAAACATCGTGAAATTGTAGGTGAGTATAGCAGCCGTGGTAATGATCATTAAAAACGCCTGGCTGGTTATTTGTTGAAAACTTCGCAAGACGTAGTAGGCAAATTCGATCGGTTCCTGCGCTATCTTTCTTGAATATATGGCTGAGTCAGTCTGAACATAATCTGTGTAATCAGATTTGAAATATTGAGCAAGATTATGCGCCGAAACTCTTAATGCCACATCATACACAAAATGATATTGTTTCTTCACAGAGATGCTGACAAGAATATTTTTTATTACAAACAATAGTAAGAGTATAAAAACAGGAGATAGTGTTCCATCTTCAAAATAATTGTTTGCCGGAAATTGTTTTGTTCCGGAATAGATGCTGGTTAGCCAAACCAATGCAGCCATAAACCCAACATCAAACAAGCTGAGCACTATTTCAAAAACAGCAATTATGAAAAATTGTTTCTTTTCTTTTTTTGTTAGTGCCTGGAATATATGTTGGATAATGTGTTTCACGACATGGATGAATAAAAGGAGTGTTAGCGGAAAAGGTTAACGAATGTGCGAATGATGATGATCAAATCCATTTTAAAAGACCAGTGATGAATGTAATGGAGATCTATGTCCAGCCTTGCTTTAAGTGTGTTTGCGTCTTCAGTAAAGCCATAGTGTCCCAACGATTGCGCGAGGCCGGTAATGCCTGGCTTTACGTTGTGGCGAAATTTGTACGAAGCGATCTTTGTTTCGTTTTTGCAGTTCTCTGCAATCATATACGGACGTGGCCCAACAAACGACATGTCTCCTGCAAGCACATTAAAAAATTGAGGCAGCTCATCTAAATGTGTTTTTCGAAAGAAATTACCTGCCGATGTTATCCGCCGGTCGTCTTCATACGCACCTTTGCTATCTGCATCGTCATTTACCACCATTGTCCTGAATTTAATGCAATTGAAAATTTCGCCGTTTCTTTTGTTTCTTTTCTGTACAAAAAATATCGGCCCCCTGGAATTTAGTTTGATAACAGAAGCGATTAACGGCACAAGCCACGAAAGCACGAAAACGATTACCAGTAATGCAACGGATATATCAAATGCTCTTTTAACTAAAACATTATATCGCTTTTGTAATGGCAGTAAAGGCTTTTCAAGCACCAGTAGCACCGATTGGTCACCGGTTTTGTGCAATACCGGTTCTATTATTTCATTGTAGGTTTCAACACGACCATTCATACCTGTAGTCTTAAAGTTCACAGCTTTGTGCGTGCAGGTGTGCAGCACTATGCTGAAGGAATAGTATTTAAAGATGGATAGAGAATAGTGCTGTTTTTCTGGCTCTTGTGGCGGAGTATCTTAATCCCATATCTTCTGAGCCGGTTTAGGTGAAGTTGTTACCCACACAATGCAACTGCCTCATTACTTTTTTTTATAATTTTTTGCAGCAGGACGCGAGCTTTTGAAAGGTTGGATTTGGATGTGCCTTCTGAAATGCCAAGCCGCGTTGCAATTTCCTGGTGCGTAAAGCCGTCAATTACAAACATATTAAACACGGCCCTGTAACCGGGCGGCAGCTTTCTTATTTCACCAACAAGTTCTTTATACAGGCATGTCTGGTCAGATGTCATGCTGCTTGTTTCTGCGGCCCATACAGCATCAAAGTTTCCACCGATTTCCGGAACAAATTCATGTTTGCGTAAATGATCAATAGCAGTATTCACCATAATGGTGCGTATCCATCCCATCAGCATTCGTTCCACATGCTCCGCATCACTATTGGAAAACTTATCAAAGTGCCTGAACACTTTCACGTATCCATCATTCACTATGTCTACTGCCTTATCATAACGATACACATACCGGAAAACGATTTTCAAACAATAGCCATAATATTTGTTGTAGAGCTGTTTTTGATCGCGTGGATTGTTACGGATGCAACCGGCTATTATTTGTTGAATATTTTCCAACGGACATTCGTATTTATACAAGTGGATACGTGTGTCTGAAAAAAGGGTTGCCTGTTAACAGAATAATTTTGTGGGATTTATGATATGTTTTTATGTTGATGCATCACAATTCCGCCATCGTTGTGTTGCATGCTTTTACTATATAAAGTTATTTCGTTGCCGGGATGATGCAGGCTGGCAGATTGAATGCTTATCTGAAGGCTGAATACCTCAGTTTTTCCGCAACCGTATCATCGCTCCGTTATTTGTATTATCTCTCAATTATTAAGTAAATTAGATACACAATTAATCGCCGTGAAATCCGCCCGCATCCGGTATATTATCCTTCCGATTGCTATCCTGGTTTTATGTGTAGTTGAGTACAGGCTCCTCACACAGAAAACAAAGAAAACAATGTATTCTGTAGTAACCGATTCTGTTAAGCCCGGTGTAGATGAAAAAGGTTGGAAAGCGCCTGATATCAGCCTGGTACCAATGACTGAAGACGGTGCATTGATAAAATACGGAAGGGAGCTGATTGTAAACACGGCCTACTATTTGGGCCCCAAAGGAAGGGTTGCCAAAGTGTCTAATGGCATGAATTGCCAGAACTGTCATATAGAAGCGGGCACGAAGCCATACGGTAACTCTTTTTCTGCGGTAGCTTCTGTTTATCCCACATTCAAGCCAAGAAGCGGTATAGTGGAATCTATTGAATACCGCGTGAACGATTGTTTTCAACGAAGCCTTAACGGAACAACCATCGATACAACAAGCAAGGAGATGAAGGCAATGGTGGCTTATTTAAAATGGGTAGGAAAGGATGTACTCAAAGGTGTTGTGCCTGTTGGTGCGCATATAGAAGAGCTTGCATTTTTAAACAGGCCCGCAAATGTGGCTAACGGAAAGATGGTTTACAAGGTACAATGTGCCCGGTGCCATGGAGATAACGGACAGGGGCTTAAATCGGCAGATTCTGCAAGTTATATTTATCCTCCATTATGGGGAGCGTATAGTTACAATACCGGAGCGGGATTATATCGTTTAAGCAGGTTTGCCGGATATGTAAAAAACAATATGCCCTTCGGTATGGCAAATCATAACAAGCCTGTACTCACCAACGAAGAAGCGTGGGATGTTGCCGCATATGTAAACTCACAGGCTAGGCCGCAAAAAGCTTTTTCAAAAGACTGGCCGAACCTTAAGTTAAAAGCAATCGACCAGCCTTTCGGCCCTTATTCGGATACGTTCTCTCAAACGCAACATAAATACGGGCCGTTCGGGCCTATAAAAAGTGCAAGAGAAAAAGCAAGCACATCGGCAACGGCAGTACAGTAAAAAGTATTTGTTGTTGCGTTCTTGTTAACCTGCAAAGCAATAGGCGCATCCATGTTCCTGCGCACGTCCAACCGCCCATACGCCGGATGGTACTACCTGTATATTAGGCAGTACGCCTGCGGTCCATTCTTTTTTTATTTCAGCAGCATCACCACCCATGCCCATAGCTGCCGCTGCGCTGAATACGGTTAGCGCCATATCGCAAACGCAGAACATAACGCCGCTTTTCTGCAAATCTTCTATGCCGATCTGAACTTCTCCAACGCCAGGGATTTTATCCGCAGGCCTTTGCAAAAACGGGTTAGATGTCGCCGCGCTCTTTGTTTGTGGATCGTCTACCTTAAACATTTCACCAAATTTGTATTTCGTCCAGAGCTCATTCTTCATAGCATAACCTATTGCCGAATGGCGGAGCACTACAACTACAGAGCACATGTTCTCTGGGGTGCCTGTAGCGGAGTTTGTAACCAGGTAAACTTTTGGCCAGGCAAATGGAAATATTTCGTGCGGCTGTGTTACATCAAACACTATGCGATGTTTGCCTTTTATGTTACCGAACCAGGCGTCTGCATCTGCGGGACTGCCTGCTATCCCTGTTGCTGCATTTAATTGAAAAGGGTTAACAAAAGATGCCATACCTAACGTGGCGGCTCCTGTTGCAATAGAGCCAATAAACGCGCGGCGGGGTGTTTTTGAAGAGGTACTTTCATTAATCATATGTGCAATTTTTTGAGTGAGAGATATTTAGCGGGGGTACACTAAAACAAATAAAAAATAATGATTCTTAAACGCAAAAAGAAATCTATTTATTGATAGGTGAAAATGTTGCTGGATCTGCGTTTCAGTGGCCGTTTCGGTGTTTTTTTGAGCGGTTTGCCTAACGGGTTAAGCCTACGCCAAATAGTATATACCATTCAGAAACCGGAATTGCTAATCCGGCGCGGATTTTGTAAATTCTCGACCCTCTAAAGTTTTCGCCTATGAAACCTCATTTAATCTTTCTTATAGTCGCCCTGCTCTCCATACAATGCGCATTTTGCCAGTCCCGGCCGTACAATGTGGTGTTTGACCTTACAACAAAAGATTCCGTAAGCCAGCAGTCTGTAATACGTTGGATCAATACCATCTTCCAAAGCAACGCCGATGCGAAGCTGGAGGTAGTGATGTACGGACAAGGATTGGATCTTGTTGTAAAAGGCAAGTCTCTTGTGGCCGATGATGTAACAAAGCTGGCGCAGAATAAAAATGTGTCATTCGTTGTTTGCGATATAGCGATGAAGCATCATAATATTGACAAAAGCCAGCTACTGCCTGGCGCTACTACCGTGCCCGATGGTATTTATGAAATTATTTCAAAACAAAGTGAAGGTTGGGGATATATAAAAGTTACGCATTAATGCAGCAGGTAGCGGAATTGTGGCGAGTGATAAAGTCATTGACTGATTAAATAGAAAGATGAATCAACGCTGTTTTAGCGCATGGAGGAGATGTGTGCGTAGGGCATTAACAAAAAAGGATTGCGGATTGCAACCCTTTTTCATTTCATAGTTCACAAAAAAAATCTTCTTAATAAAAAAACTGTTCTGAAATTATCTGTCCGTCTTTTACTTCGTAGAGCATAATCTGGTCTATCTTAATTCTTCCAAAACCGTTAACATCAATATCTGTAGTTCTTCCAACTGCAAAATGATTTCCGGTTACAATCGGAGCCGTTGTTGTAAGTTGGTGCGCTGCGGTTATTTGTTGTACAAAGCCTTCGCCTTTTTTGCGGACGGCTGTTTTGCCTTCTGCATTCTTGAAGTAGGGAGATGTTGCAGGTTCAATGCTTTTAACATCATTAGAGAAAAATTCATCCTGTATCTCAAACCATTTTTCCTGCTGAGCAAGTTCGTTAAATCGCTCAGCAACCTGCGCCGTTGTAAGTGCTGTTTTGAGTGTGTTGTTCATGGTGCTTTCTTTACTCTTCTTCACGCAATGAAAAGAAATATGACTTAAACCCGGAACGATTAGTCCTTCGAAAAGGTTGGCTTCAAAATGGCCGCGGCTGTCGAGCCTCAGTTACTCATATTTCTTTGCGGTACTTCGGTTATTAGTTTCCGCTATTTAATCTTGCCTCAACTTCTTTTTGAAAATTGGTTGCTTCTTTTTTGTTTGGTTCACCTTTTCCTGTGGTAATTAATTTGCGAAGGCTGTTCTGTATATAGTTGGTCCATGAGTCGCGGCATATATCAAAACATTCATATTGCGGAACTAGTCCATCGTGTGTAAAACGAAGTGCTGTTTTGCCATCTTTTTCAGTAATGTCAAAAATTACATGCGTGTCGGTCCACTCACTTTTGTCGTCCGTAAAATTGAAGTAGTTTTCCAGTATGTGCCATACTACTTTTTTATCCGGCACTACTTCCGTTAGTTTAATCCGGCAGCGGTGTACATCTTCATAATGATAATTGAATTCATCATTTAGGTTTGCCGTTCCTCCTTCTATTTCTTCGGACCACCATCCGCGTACATTGGTAACAGCATTAAACACTTCTTGCGGAGTTTGATCTACCAGTATGGTAGTAGTAAAGCTTTGATTATCCATAAAAGTTGTTTTGTTTGTTTATGTATTGCCGGTTTGTTGCCTGGCAGTTGTTAATGTGGTTAATGAGCCGCAACAGCTGCTTCACTTTTTTTCTTTTTGAAAGGTTGCCCCTTGCCTATAGTAATAAAGCTGAATAAACTGTTGGTGATATAATCCTGCCATGCGTTTGAACAATCTTTGTAGCATTCAATTTTAGGAACCAATCCAATATGCGTAAATGTTACCTCTGTTTGCTCACCTTTTTTGGTAATGTCGAAACTTATTTTTGTTCCGTTCCATTCCTGCTTGTCCTGTAAAAAATTCAGCTGGCTTTCAGTGATAAGCCACACTATTTTGGACGAAGGAATAAGCTCAACCAATTTTTGTTTTGAATAGTGAATGTCTGCAAAACGAACAGCAAATTCATCATTCAGTTTTTCTGAATGCCCTTCAATCTCATCAATCCACCATCCTCTTATGTTGTTGATGGCGTTGAAGGCTTCTTCCGGAGTTTGATCTACCAAAAAGGTAGCTGTAAAATCTTGTGTAGCCATTTCTTTTGAATTTTGATGGTAAAAAATTGCCTGGTAAAGTTATTGTCTGAATCCGGCTTGTTCTGGGTGTATTATGGACTTTGATATGGGGTGATTTGGACAAACTTGCCAGGAGTTTTTTGTTTTATTCCATAAAGTTTTTTTTGAGTGTTTGTGTTTGATGACTCAAAGCTAAAAAGTTCACCAGAAAAGTTTCGGGTGTGAAATAGACTTTCTGATGGGTTGATTTGGCCATCCCTTTTTCATACATTTAGGTAAATTTTTTTTATGAAACACGTTACAATAGTTGTCCCCGACTGCGAGTTGAACCTGAACAGTATAGCAGGTGCATATGAAATACTGACAAGGGCCAATGACTATTGGCAGAAGATTGGAAACCGCTCCATGATTGATGTGAGAATTGCGGGGTTTGTTTCAGAAAGTAAGATAAGCGGAGGTTATTTCACCGTGCATCCCTCTGATCTAAGCCGGATAAAAAAAACAGATTTGCTAATTATCCCTTCGATATTTGGTGATTATGCCAAAACCGTTAAAAAGAACGATGCATTGATTGATTGGATAGGCGATCAATACAAGCGGGGTGCAGAAATTGCCAGCATGTGTTCTGGTGCATTTTTACTGGCGGCAACCGGGCTGCTTGATGGTAAAACCTGTTCAACACACTGGATCGCAATGGAAAAATTCAGGGAAATGTATCCAAACGTGAAGGTTGCAGAGGATAAAATTATTACAGATGAAAATGGCATTTATACCAACGGTGGAGGCTATTCATTTCTGAACCTCATGCTTTACCTGGTAGAGAAAGTGTTTGATAGAGCGGCGGCTGTTTTTTGTTCAAAAGTTTTTCAGATTGATATTGAGAGAACTACGCAATCTCAGTTCACCATCTTTCATATTCAAAAGGGCCATGGTGATGATGTGATTAATAAAGCCCAGACCTATATTGAAGAAAATATAGATGAAAAGATCTCGTTTGAAAAGCTTGCCGCTCAGCTGGCTGTTAGCAGGCGGAATTTTGACAGGCGCTTTGTAAAAGCTACCGGTAATACGCCTGTGGAATACCTGCAGCGGGTTAAAGTTGAGGCAGCAAAGAAAGAGTTGGAAAAAGGTCGTAAATCCATATTTGAAATCATGAGTGATGTTGGTTATGCAGATGATAAAGCATTCAGGGAAGTGTTTAAAAAAGTAACCGGCTTATCGCCCTTAGACTATAGAAACAAATACACCAAGATCGGCCTGGCATCCTGATAAGTTTGGGTTGTCCTGGCGGAAGGGGAGGCTTAGAAAATGAACCGTTGTTTACTAGTCAATATTCCTGCGTGTGACCTAATATCCGGACGTTCATGCAATGATGTATGAATGATGCTGCAACTGTGAGTGTTCATTCAACATATAGAAACTATTCGTTCCAATTAATTTTCTTCTTGCCGAAAAAAACATTCAGCTTTGCAAACCCTTATATTTAATTGTTATGCGAACATCCAACAAAGCTGCTATAGGATTTATATTCATTACACTATTAATCGATGTGATGGGCTGGGGTCTGATTATTCCAGTTATGGCAGATCTTATCGCACAACTAAAAGGGATTCCGGTTAACCAGGCCAGTACTTATGGTGCATTGCTTTTGTCAGTGTTCGCGATAACGCAATTTTTATTCGCGCCGGTTATTGGTAACCTCAGTGATAAATATGGGCGCCGCCCGGTGTTGTTACTTTCTTTGTTGGGCTTTGGTGTTGATTATATCATTCTTGCGTTGGCTCCGGCTTATGGATGGTTGTTTATTGGCCGTGTAATTGCGGGCATTACGGGTGCAAGTTTTACAACTGCTTCCGCATATATTGCAGATGTTAGCACAAATGAAACAAGGGCAAAAAACTTTGGATTGATTGGGGCTGCGTTTGGCCTGGGATTCGTTTTAGGGCCTGCGCTTGGCGCATTGCTGGCAACATGGGGTATACGTGCTCCGTTTTATGCCGCGGCAATTCTTTGTTTGCTTAATTGCTTATATGGTTACTTTTTATTGCCCGAATCTTTAGATAAAGACAAAAGAAGGAAGTTTGAATGGAAGAGGGCCAATCCTTTTGGCTCGCTAAAGTTTCTTACAAGGCATCCGGAAATTGGCGGGCTCGCCATATGTTTCTTCTTAATTTATCTTGGAGCACAATCGGTACAAGGCAACTGGAACTTCTTTACCATTTACAGGTTTAAATGGAGCGAGAAAATGGTAGGTATTTCACTTGCCGTAGTGGGCGTTCTGGTTGGTGCGGTGCAAGGTGGACTCACGCGCGTGGTTAACCCGAAGCTCGGCAATGAAAAATGTATTTATTTAGGCCTGTCACTATATACGCTTGGGTTAATCTTATTTGCTTTTGCTACACAGGGCTGGATGATGTTCGCCTTTCTTGTGCCCTATTGTTTGGGCGGTATTTGCGGCCCGTCTTTACAATCTGTTATCGCAGGCCATGTGCCTACAAACCAGCAGGGCGAATTGCAGGGGGCATTAACAAGCCTTATGAGCCTTACTACCATCATTGGCCCATTAATCATGAACAGTACATTTGCGTATTTCACCAGCGAAAAAGCACCGTTTAATTTTCCCGGAATCCATTTTCTTATCGGTGCTGCCTGTATGCTGCTTAGTGTGATCATTGCCAATAAAGTCTTGAGCCGTGAAAAGAAGGAACATCCTGAACTGATTAGTGTAATTGAAGGAAAAAGCGATGACGGCCAAATGAATGCACATTAACCTATTGAATGTTTAGGCGCAAAGCCGGTAGGTTTATTTTCTTTTTTACAAAGAGGTGATATCATTTTCTGCGACCGTTCAATAATCGGTGGTAACCTTCCATTGACATTGTATTAGACAATATTTAATTTTATCAGTGCTGAATCAGTAATCTGGTTTAGTCAGCCTTATTTAAACGTAATCAGCCTGATTCATCTCCGGCCAAATTCAATTCGACAGCTGGTTTAATTCACGGAAACCTTAGCCATATTTACTTCCAATATCAATTTGGTATATGGACTCTTATAAACATAAATAACACTGTCAACTACAGTGTGTAGTTGATTTACACCCTGCTTTGTCAACCTAAAACTGTATAAAATGAAAACCTTTTCTTTAAGAAACGATTACTTTTCCGTCCCGATAAATACTTCACAACGTAGACGGACCTTCATTAAAAACAATGTCTTTCAATCCGGCAGAATTTTTCTTTTAATGCTTTTGTGCTGCGGAAAACTTGTTGTGGCACAGCCTGTTGTTTCTTCATTCTCTCCTTTGAAAGGCCATGTGGGTGATACTGTAACAATAACTGGTTCGGGTTTTGCCTCCGCGCCTTTGGGTAACATTGTTTACTTCGGCGCTGTTCGCGCCTGGGTGTTAACAGCATCTGCAAATATGCTTACCGTAAAAGTTCCCGCCGGCGCTACCCATAAGCCGTTGAGCGTTACTGTAAACAGACTGACAGGCTATTCTGCCGGTGTATTTTCTGTTATGTTTGATGGAGGCGGCATATCTCCGGGTTCATTCTCAACAGCATCGTATTTTTCATTGAATGGTGAACGTTCATGGAGGACTTCTGTTGGAGATATTGATGGCGATGGAAAAGTGGATTTGATTGAATTAACAAATTATGGGGGAAATGTTTCAATACTAAGAAATACTAGCAGTATAGATTCTATTTCCTTTGTATTTGCTGCTTCGTTTAAGACGAGTACGCAGGGGACCGAAAACTCGTTGGAAATTGCAGACCTGGACGGAGATGGAAAACTTGATATTGTATCAAGCAACGAATCATTGTCTGGCGCCATCTCTAAAAGTTTTATAACCATATTGAAAAACACAAGCATGCCGGGATCAGTCTCCTTTATGCCGCTGATACAAATTCCTATACCTAATAGAAGCGTAGCAAGAGTTGCTGATATGGATCTGGATGGAAAGCCGGATCTTATGTCTGTAGGCCCGAATGCCCCGGGCATTGTATTTCTAAAGAATACATCTGCAGCCGGCAGTATTTCTTTTAATGATCTGGTGAGTGTTGGGATCCTTGGCTATACGTCAATGGGAATAGCTGATCTTGACGGAGACTTGCTGCCTGATCTGATTTTGAATAATTTCGATTATTGTTACGCATATAGAAATATTAGCGATAATGGCGTGCTCAAATTCCGCCTGGTTCAGTCCCTCGTAAGCGGGAGCATTTGGGGGATTTCTGCTGGCGAAATTAATGGAGATACGAGAAGGGATATAGCCATTACGCATGCTGAAACATCTGGCGTCGAATATCGCATAAATCGGTCAACTCCGGGCAATATTGATTTCATTAATTATGGAATGTCTCCCCGCACCGAATTTTCTCCTTCACAAACGCTCATAAACGATATCGATGGTGACGGGCGTGCAGACCTGGTGGCCTCCCGATACGGTGACCGTCGCGTCTATTTGTCAATGATGCAACAAAAGCCGCTGAATAATTCCACCCAGTTTTACAATGGTGTGGAGTGCTATATGAATCGGGATGTCAATGATTTTGTGTGCGCAGATTTTAATGGGGATGGCAGGCCTGATATTGCTTTTACGGACCAGCAACTTTTCAGTGTCGGTATTCTTAAGAATCAGATGGCAAAAGCTTCACAACGGCCGGTGGTAAAATCCTTTTCACCTTACGCCGGGGGCCAGAATGATACAATTCTGATTAAAGGCAGATACTTTGCAGGAACTAAAGCTGTTTCATTTGGTGATGTGCCGGCTAAATCGTTTACGATAGTTTCTGATTCAACAATTTCCGCCGTACTTGATACCGGTGCATCAGGACAGATCACCGTAACAAATAACAAAGGAGCGGCATCTATTGGTGGATTTATATATACCAATGAGCCAACGATAAAAATTACAACTGCTTCAACCGAGGTTTGCGAAAATGCAAAGGTGACAATAGAAGCTGTAACAACCAGCAGGGCTCCATCTTTGTACTACGTATGGTACAAGAATGGCAAAGAAGTGGGTGAACGTAATAAACCTTACGTTACTACGCGCCTTGCAAATGGAGATTCAGTTTGGAGCGTTGTTGTTAATGAACGGCAAACAGCAAAGAGTAATGTTTTGGTATTTACGGTTGATTCCATGCTCAACACCAAAGTGCGAATTTCTATTGATAAGCCAACTACAATCTGCAAGGGTACGCCGGTTACATTTAAAGCTATTGTAACAGAAGGGGGTGCAGCGCCTAAATATAAATGGATGTGGAATAACGGAAATGTGGGCACTAACAGTGATACATACGTTAATAGCTCATTGAATGATGGCGATTCTGTTATTTGTATTGTAAGCGTTGCAGAGAAATGTGCCGTAGCATCTGTA
>JBEHXT010000020.1:0-81036 GCA_048498555.1 Bacteroidota bacterium | reverse complement strand
TGGTCTCCACCAGAGCTCATTTCCTCTTAAGGCTGTCACTCGCATTATAACATTTATTCATTGAATCACCACCAACCATTTTTGACCACATTACCTAAAAAACTTATTACACACAATCTGTTCAGCCTCTATCCTTCGCTTGAATAAGCGTACAACGTATAACGTACAACTTACAACCAGCTTTAAGCTCTCCCCCTACTTCTTCTTCCGCTTTTTCAATTTATTTTTTTCTTCCTGCTCTAAAAGCAGCCGCCAGTTATCATTAGGCGTATCATCCGAAAAGGCAAGCGTTTCGCGATAGTCAGACTTATCAATTTTCATTTCGGTAATTTCTTTCCCGATATACTTCTGAATTTTATCCAACACTGCTTTTTCTTCCGTGCTGCAAAAAGATACCGCCCTGCCCTTCTGAACGCCCCGGCCTGTGCGTCCCACACGGTGAACGTAATTTTCAGGTTCATCCGGCAGATCATAATTCACTACATATTCTACGCTGGGAATATCAATACCCCTTGCGTTAACATCTGTTGTGATTAACACTTTTATATTGCCGTCTTTGAATTTATCCATTATGGTGAGCCTGTCATCCTGCTCCTTTCCACCGTGCATAGTAAGGGTTTGAATACCTACGCGCTGCATAGCGCTAAACACACGTTCCGCGCGGACTTTTGTACGAACGAACACCAATATTTTATTTTCCGGATATTCTTTGATCAGCCGTTCAAGAAAAAAACGTTTGTCATCCATTTCAACAAAAGCAACAGAATGCGTTACATTTTTAGAAACGGGGTCCTGCGGTGAGATCTGGATCCTGATGGGGTTCCTCGTATTCAAAACCGAATAGGCAAGGTCTTTAATTGTTTTATCGATAGTTGCAGAAAAAAATAAGGTCTGGTGATTTTTAGGAAGGAACCTGATCACATCACGAATATCTTTTATAAAACCCAAATCAAGCATATGATCCGCTTCGTCAAGGATGAGGATATCTACGCTACTGAGGTCGAGGTGTTTTTGGTTAACGAGGTCAAACATCCTGCCTGGCGTGGCAATCAGCACGTCCACGCCCTTTTCAAGCTTTTTGATTTGAGGCTCTTGCTCCACGCCGCCATACAACCCCAGAATGCTCACTTTTGTGTGTTTTCCAACCTGTTTAAACACGTCAGAAATCTGTATGGCGAGCTCGCGTGTAGGCACCATTACAAGGCACCTAACGTGTTTATCTGCTTTAAAACGCTTTTTTTGTTGTTGAAGAATATCAAGCACAGGTATGGCGAACGCTGCGGTTTTACCGGTTCCGGTTTGTGCCACCGCAAGCACGTCATCTCCTTTTAAAATAGAAGGAATTGCTTTAAACTGAATGTCTGTAGGCCTTTTAAAACCTAATTCTGAAAGGCTTCTTTTAATTTCCGGGGAAATGTTATACTGCTCAAATTTCATGCGTCATCATTAATTTTCAATGCCGCGGCAAAGATAAGCTATAAGGCCTCACTCCGGTACGCTTAAACCAGCACAAGCAAGCCATCTCCATGAAGAATGGGAATTTGGTCTAATTCGACTTGCTTATCTGCTGTTATCACCTTTTCATTGGCATTTCCGCACATATACTCATTTGCACATCTGTATATTTAACTATTACCTATTCTTTCTCCTTTTACTGCTTTAGGCTTAGCGCTTTTAGCATTCGCCTTTTTTGCTGATTTTTTACTGGCAGCTTTCTTTACAGGAGCACTTTTCTTTGCAGGTTCTGCTGATGGTGAAGTTCCATTTGTTGCAGGTAAAGAAGTAGGCACGGCTGTAAAATCCTCACTTAATATTTTAACAGCCTTCTTCAGCCGATGCTCGAATTTTTTATCACCGAGAGCCGTTTTCAATTCGGGTAACGCTTTTTCTATTTTTTCAGAAATTAATTTGCGGGCTTCTTTTTTTGTAGGAACTGCAGCTTTTACCGAGCTAGTTGCTTTAGACATAAATTTATGAAATTTGCTTACTGAAAAGATAATATAAAATTAATATACGGCCAACGTTTCTACGTTAAGTTTTTTGTTATCAAGCATCTAGAAACAAGCGGCAGAGGCACATCCTAACCATACATGCGGATATCCGAGCAGCCCACGCGTTATAAAACTATTTTCTTTCCTTCCTTTGCCGACTTGCTCGCCGCTTCTAGTATTCGTACTACAATAAGGTTATTGTCAAGCGAAGAAAGATCATTGCCCGGTTTTATTTTTCCGCTAAGCACATCAGCGAGATAAGGCAGATTATCCTTATAGGCGGCTTGCTTTACCGGGAGGTCCTCATATTTATCTTTCATTCTCTGCTGAAGCGCGTTACCATTTAGCGCGTGCAAATAACCAGTTACACCAAATACCTCCATATCTTTTATACCATAGGGCCAGTTCCAGGACGCCTCAATAATACCAGTTGCATCCGGATACTCCAGCAGAATAGTTGCATCATCATCAACTTTCGGATATATATCCGGTTTAATACGGTGCGTAATTGCCGTAACCGAAACAGGAGCCTTGCCATTCATCAGCCAAGTCATAAGGTTGGCGCCGTAACAGCCAAAATCACGAATGGCACCACCACCATTCTTTATGGGGTCAGTAAGCCATTGCAGAAAATCTTTACTACATCCTATTTCCTTTGGCCCCTCGTGGCCATCGTGTACAATCATCTTCCTTATATCGCCTATCGCTTGTTGCCCAACCATATCTTTTATCTGCTGATTGCTGTTATACCACGTGGTTTCATAATTAGTAAGCACATGTATGTTATATTTCTTAGCGAGCTCAGCAACACGCTCCGCATCTATTACGGTTGTTGTCAAAGGTTTTTCAACCATAACGGAGATCCCCTTTGGTGCGCATGCTTCAACAACGGACAAATGTTCAGAGATAGCGTTGTAAGCCAGCACCGCATCAGGCTTTACATGGCGTAGTAATTCATCTAGGTTTGTATAGAAAAGGGAATCCGGTAACTGGTAGCTTTTTTTATAACGCGCAACCAATTGCGCATCAGCTTCAGCAATCCCGAGTATTACAACTTCTTTTCTTTTATACTGATTCATTATGTTATGAACATGATCATGTGTAAGCCCTGCAACTGCAACCTTTAATAATTGTTGAGCATTCAGGCAACTTAACATGAACAAAAAACTGATAACAAGCAATGCTTGCTTAAAGGCCGACAGGAGAATTCTTTTCATCGAACACATACGTCAAAGTTTAATAGTGTACAATTTAATTAAATGTACGAATGCATAAACGAGCAAATAGGCAAACAGGCGATATACGCTTGCACAAATTAAAAAATGAGTGACTTGTCAGTTAACAGATAGAAACATATTACCATCCGGCGAACGCTGGTGTGACGTTTAAAATCTTTTTCTTTTTTAAATCCACCCTTTCACGTTTCTCGTAAATCTTTCAAAACTTAAAATGATGTAACCAGAATTCTACCCCACCATTTACTGCTACTTCATTTTCTATATTCCGTAAAAAACTTGTTTATGAAAAAACATTTAAATGCAGGCAAACGGCTGCTGGCCGTAGGTTGCCTGGCGGGCATTACTGCGCTCCTCATGTCGTCCAGCCACAGGGAAGCACCATTAATAGCCAACGACCCGCAGGCTGACAACACCGACCTTTACGTTTTTAGAAGCGTTGATAAGCAAGACAAGATAACCATCATCGCAAACTATTACCCTGGCCAATTACCAAACGGCGGCCCCAACTATTACCAGTTTGGTGAGAACATTCGTTATGAAATTCATATAGACAATAACGCTAGCACACCTGGCGATGATATTGTCTATCGTTTTACATTTAAAAAAACAAATGAAGACCCTTCAACATTTTTCAACATCAGGCTGGGCAAACAAAACCTGAAGACAACCTATACCCTTGAGAGAAGCATGAATGGTGGCTCTAGTTTTCAAACTATCGTGCAAGACGGAATGGTTCCCCCCTATAACATTGGCCCAAGATCCATAAGCTCTTCTGTGGGTTTAAGCGCACCTGATTATGGATCACTGTATGCATCTGCTATCACTACTGCAACTACTGGCGAGCAGGTATTTGCGGGGCCTGTTGATGACCCATTCTTTGTTGACCTTGGAGGCATTTTCGACCTGGGAGATGCACCACGCACAACACGTAATACCCTTCCTTCTTCTGATGCGTTGAAATGCAAAAACGTATCAACAATCGCATTGCAAATTGACATCGAAACTTTACAAAAAAATCATGTTGGATTAAGGAAAGCAAAAAACATTCTTGATCCGGATTATGTGATCGGCGTATGGGCATCGGCGAGCAGAAGAAGCATGCGCGTATTAAATGGCGATGGCACTGAAACGCACTCTGGCAAATGGGTACAGGTTTCAAGGCTTGGCATGCCATTAACCAATGAAGCCGTAGTTCCCATTGGATGGAAAGATTTCTGGAATTCACTTACACCCTATCAGGACCTGGAATATCTGAACATTTTCGGCAAATATTTTTACAACCCTGAGCTGGCTTTGTATATGGACGATACTTTTTTTG
The DNA here is from genome assembly GCA_048498555.1 of Bacteroidota bacterium. Lineage (GTDB taxonomy): Bacteria > Bacteroidota > Bacteroidia > Chitinophagales > Chitinophagaceae > Danxiaibacter. Next base: position 76,489 of record JBEHXT010000020.1, on the reverse strand, counting down.
GCGGCGCCATACCTGCTTTGAAACAGCTTCGCATACAACGCAATTCGCTCGGCGCATTCGGGTTTGGCAACCAACAGGATGGCCTGTACGGACTAAAAGGAACAGCCGCATTGAATGGTACCGCCCTTGCCGAAGATGCATTTGGCAAGCTGTTACTACCTGCACCGAAGTCACCAAGATCTGTTGACCTGTGGCCCATTTTTAATACCGGCGTACCTAACCTTCCGCCATATCAACTGGCAACCGGAAAAGCAGGCAATCCGCTTGCTGCAGGCAAACCTTTTGTCAGCAACTTTTTACCCAATGGCGGTGACATGCTGCGCTTAAACATGGCTGTGAATCCAACTAAAAGGGATGACCCGAAATTTAGCTCCCTGGGTTTAGTACAGGCAGCAGTGCTTGGCCTGACAGATACTGCATACAACAAAAACAAAAACATTCAGTGGATCCCTAACATGGATGGATTTCCTAACGGCAGAAGGCTTGAAGATGATGTTACCCGCATAGAACTGCAAGCCGTTAGCGGTATTGTGCTTGCTGCTATTGGCTTATGGTACGACGACTTTGTGCCCAGCAAAAGCCCTGTTACGCAGGACCTTTTGAATGTACTTACCTACAGCACTGGTGTGAATGAAAACGATACAACATTTAAAAGGCACTTTCCTTATGAACAACTTCCCTGGGCAGGAACAAGCCACTGCACTTGTGATGAAGTTTCAAACATGAATAGCAAAAGACAGGAAAACGCAGTTCCTGCCGCTGACATCAATCAACCAATGGATAAACTGGCGCTCACATCACCGGAAGTATTTCTTACAGCTTATCCCAATCCAGCCGTGAGCATAAACACCGTTAAATATCATGTTGCAGTTCCTTCGAAAGTGATGATTGCGGTATATGATGCTACAGGAAAACAACTCAATGTATTGGTAAATAAACAACAGGACGCAGGTACATACTCAATCGACTGGAACAGCAGCAGAATGGCAAAGGGCGTTTATTATGTAAGTGCAATAATAAACGGAAGCATGAAACAAAGTGTACGCATACTAAAGGAATAGTGTTTTGTGTACGAAATATAAGTCCGGCGTTTGCCGGGCTTATTTTCCTATTACAATCTCAAATGACTTGCAGCCATAAAAAAATTGATCATGAAAAAATTCTATTTATACTTAGCCGGATCGCTCCTGTGCATAGGCACCATTGCTGTTATTTTAGTAAAGTACAATACAGGAATACGCAAAGAAAACAATTCAGTGTATACATTGCTTCCAAGAAAAGGAGCAGCAGCAACAACAGAAGAATGGAAGAACACAAGATTAAAAGCAGCATCATTATTAAGAAGCATCGCCGCTGACAATGCCGATAAAAAATCTATGACAACACTTGCCCAGCTTTATGTACAGGAAGGAAGGATAACAGGAAACTATGCATACTATGATAAGGCTGCTTTAAAATATACCAAAGATGCGCTCAGGCTGGAGCCAGACAATTTTGAAGCATTGGTAACAGAATCCGTCATCTACCTTTCACAGCATCATTTTGCAGATGGATTGCAAACAGCGAAAAAGATACTCATTAAAAATCCATACAGTTCATACGTATACGGATTGATAGTTGATGGCAATGTTGAGATGGGGCAATATGATTCAGCTGTAAGCAATGCTGAAAAGATGATTGATTTACGGCCGGACCTTCGATCTTATTCCCGTGTTTCTTATCTGAGAGAGATTTATGGCGATTATGCAGGCGCTGTTGAAGCCATGAAACTTGCGGTGGATGCGGGTGTTCCTGGCGACGAAACAACCGAATGGGCAAGGATCCAACTGGGGCATCTTTATGAAAACAGTAGTGACCTGCCTAATGCAAAAATGCAATATACGTTAGCACTTAGTGAAAGGCCGGGATACGCTTATGCGCTGGCAGGGCTGGCTCGCCTGTCTGTAATAGATAAAAATTATGTAGCAGCGATTCAATATTACACCGAAGCAAATGCACAGGTAACAGACTTTTCGATACAGGAAGGACAAAGCGAAGCATACAGATTAAACGGACAGACAGATAAAGCAACAGCACTGGAAAACAACATCGTCAACGAGATGAACAAAGAAGCACTAAGCGGAAATACAGATGAAAATATCGGGCACTATGTTGACCGTGAACTTGCATACGCATACCTGAACATACAAGATTATAACAAGGCACTGGAACACGCATTGCTCGAATTCAACAGGCGCCCCGACAACATAGATGTAAATGAAGCTGTAGCCTGGGTTTACTACAATAGAGGCGAATATGATAAAGCACTGCCTTATTTGAAAACTGCTTTAAAAACAAACAGTAAAAATCCAACGTTGCTTCACAGAGCACAGTTAATACATTCGAAATTGGAACTAGCGAAGATCAATTGACCATATATGAACGTCTGCTCACCACAACGAATAACGAAACAATTCCTATTAAAAGATACTCGTCGTACTGCTGCCTCAGACCTAACACCTGATACCTGAAACCTGATACCTAATACTCATGTCGCAAACAAAACACATACTACTCTTTTTAATGGCCATCGCGATAGTCAATACCGCATGGGCACACACCGTTATTAACTATGCGATGGAAAAAGCACCGGCGCATCAAGTGATTGGCTACTACTTTAAGATGGGTGTTACACATATTATCCCCGAAGGGTTTGATCACATTTTGTTTATCATCAGCCTTTGCCTGCTAAGCAACAAGATCAAAACGATTCTCTGGCAGGCAACCGCTTTCACAGTGGCACACTCTGTTACGCTTGCATTAAGCATGAAGAATGTATTGGTGGCGCCGGGGGTAGTTGTGGAACCGGTTATCGCTTTATCAATTGTATTTGTTGCAATTGAGAATATTGTTTTGAGTGAATTAAAAGCCTGGCGGATCCTCATCGTTTTCATGTTCGGATTAATACACGGGCTGGGGTTTGCCAGCGCACTCAATGGCGTAGGATTACCACGCAATCAATTCTTTACCTCAGTACTTGCATTTAACGCCGGCGTTGAGATTGGGCAAATCAGTGTAATACTGCTTGTATTCGGGTTAATTATCCTGCCCTTTGGAAAGAAATATTTTTACAGAAAGAAAATTGTTTATCCCTTGTCATTGATTATCGCAATGATTGCGGCTTATTGGACAGTTGAACGTATTATCGTTTTATAAAAACCGAGCTTATTAATAATATCAAAATAATTTCCACTTCATTCAAAAGCTGTCTTTATTCAATATTGTCAATAAAAAAAGCCACTGTTTCCAGTGGCTTCCCGGCATAATCCTGCCGGCAGATTATTTCTATGGTACGAGCCCGGTTACGCGATAATAACCGAAGGCTTCCATGATTTATCTGTAGATTTCATGAATACCTCCTTTTTTTTGGTGAGCATTAAAGATACAAAAAACTGTGATTTCACGCAAAGCGCAAAGAACCGACGACGTGAAGACATCGAACTTCGTCGTTTCGCGAAGAGAACACAAAGAAGCAATGATATAGCGACTTCAAATTTCAAATCTCAAATCTCAAATCAATTACCCTCCCCACGTCATAAATGGGAATGCTTTTTTGGCTTGTTCAATACCTCCCCAGGTGCTAAACAAAGCCGACGCATGGTGATCAATGTCCACCTGTGTTAATGGCCACCCAGCTTTGCTGTTTGGGAAAACCACATACACTATACCATTGGCCACACCGCCATTCTTTGGATTAGAAGGTACGCCCAATGCTTTTGCCAGCGCAATAGACGCTTCGCCTATTTTATTGGCCGGGCCACCATCTGCATATACTGCGTATTCATATGCGCCTGTAGCCGGATTAATTACTATAGCGAAGTCACCAAGTTTTTGTGACAGGCCCAAGCCTCCAGGCAATACAATAAAATTGATGGACTCTGAATCAACATAGCGGAGCGGATCTTTTGGATCTTTAGATGCGTCTTGCAAAGATGTTGTGGAAATATAAAACCCCGGAGCCGGGTCTGTGCTTTTTTGAACAACAGGCGTACCTGATGGCTTTCCGTCGTTTGTTACCAACGCCCACCAGTTACCGGGAACGCCTCCATTACCTAAATAATCCAATCCGGATTTGTTATCAGGATGATAGGCATGATAAGCTCCATCTGCATCGATCATCATACCCGCTTCGTAAAAGAAAGCACTATTGTCGCTGTCGAATGTATTGACATTAGAATAGCCAATACGTTTTAAGAGGGTAACGCCGGGAACTACGCCGCCCGTACTTACGGATTTTGCCATAGCTAATTGATTTAGGTTGCGGCTGACAAGATTGGAATTTTATTTAACATTCGCAAGAGAGGAAAGGAGAATCGACAAGTTTTTATGAATGGGTTGCCCTTGTTTAACTGTATGTATTTTCGCCCCAACAAAAAAATTTGTGCCTGCTCATTGTGTCTCAGGGTAATTTTTTTTATCACACAGAGAAACAGCCGGAGCAGACACAGAATTATACTACGCTTTTTCTTCTCTCAAAACTTCAACAGTTCTTCCGTTTCTATATGTTGCTTTATTTCTTCATCAGTAAACCATGCGTCCCGTAGTTGTTTTTGAGATGCGAGCTGCAATTGATCTTCTGCATGCTTGCTTCCTTTCTGAGTGGAATTGCTATAATTAAGCAGCACTCTAGCTTTTACCTTTTCTCCAAATTCAATCGCAGCAATATAGCTGTCGCCCGCAACAGCTTTAAACCGGCCATCTTTATCGAGCGCATAATTAATTGTGCGAAAAATACCAAACGTACCGGGGCCGCCATTCCCTGCGTAATCAAAATGTTCAGACCGGAAGCGGAATACCTGGCCATAAGGGATATCTATGCGCCCCACAAATCTCTGAAGATCGCTAGCAGCAGAATCCAGGGCCGCCACCGCTGCTTTTGGATCTTTTAAACCAGAAGGCGTTTCAACCGGCCTTTTAAAGTCCCACGGTTCGGCAAACGGATCTCTGCCATTTCGTTCAGCCCAACGCATAAACAGCAAAGCACCGGAACTGCTACTATCTGTTTTTCTATCCCATTGCTGCAGCGCAACAGCTGCTTTCTGCGCAAGTGAGTCGCCATATTTATTTGCAGCTTCAACCAGCAACGGAACCAACCTGTCAGCAGCTTCCATGCCTGTGTTGAATTTATCATCGATCAACTGTTGCAGCGTGATGGCCTTTTGATCTTTAATGATGTTGACCGCGCGTTGTGGGCGAAGGTCCATCTCCAATGGGGACATATAAGCAGGATAGTTATCAGGCTTCAGCACTGTTGGATAAGTGCAGGTCCATGGTGGATCATTCGCATTCTGTAAAAATCCAGTCGCTGGATTTACCAGTTTCGGCATTTGCTCATAAGTATGATAAGCGTGCCAGATTAATTTCGATCTTGTTCCATCAATATTGCCGTGCCAGTAACGCCAGTCACCGGTATCCCTCACCGGCACATTGCCTGCAAAATTGTATGCAATGTTGCCTTTATCATCAGCATAAATTACATTGAACATAGGCAGCTGCATCATATTTAACGCTACCTCAAAATCTTTCCTGCTGACCGCCTGCGCCATGCGGTGCCATTGGTAAAAAATGCCCGGATTATCTATACCTGCAATGCGGACAGCGTATGCTTTTCCATTCTTTGAACCCAGCACGGAACCATGCTTTGAACTCCTGATAATAAACGGCTCTTCACGATAACTGTTATCATTTTTCTTTACACGTATAGCGATGCCCTTTTCATTGAATGCTTCCGTTTTACCATCCAGCAAATAGCCGTCATCTTTCAATGTAAGTTCATATCTATCTGAACCGTCGATGGTATTAACCGTGTGCGTCCAGCCAAGATGTTCGTTAAAAGCAATTGCAAGCATGGGAAAACCAACAAGTGTAGAACCATAAGCATTAAATCCGGGCGCTTTTAAATGCGCCTCATAAAATAAGAACAGATCACCCCAGGGTAAGTGCGGATTTGCCAACAGCAACGCATGGCCATTTGCTGACTTAGAAGGCGCCACAGCGTAAGCGTTAGAGCCAGCCATAACCATATGAGATACATCACCAATATCGTAGGGCGCTAAGAACTCAAGGTAACATACACGTACGCCGTGAGCCAGCACATCCTGCGGCTTAACGGGAAGTACCTGCCTATTAATAGAATCAATATCCTCAGGATGTGCAGCAACATAATCATTAATCCCTTTCGCAAAAGCATCCAGATAGGTTTTGTAAACAGCATCCTGCTGCGTATATAGCTTATCCGCAATAGACGGCACATCAAAAGAAAGTATCTTTTTATCGAGCATAAGATATCGTTCACCCCAATATTCAGCTGCCTTGCCTCTAGCCTCGCCATATAGCTGCAACAAATGATTGGCATGGCTGTGCATTTGCGCCCAGCCAAAGCCATAGTACATACCGGCTACAGAACTGGCATATATATGCGGCACACCGTACGAATCCCACAATATCTTGTTTTGTCTATCGGATGGCCGGGGAGTGTTTTGAGCGTGGCTTAACGAAAGTATTAAGATCATGCAAGCCAAGGTTAGATGGATGGTTTTACGCATGCTAAAACTTTTAAACTAGATGAGAGTAGAAGCGATCAATTTTCCATAAAGGCTGATTCGCTTTCCATTTTACCAATCTACATAAAGGCAGAAATATTTCACAGCTTTTTTTGGAAAAAATAGCCGCTGGCAACTTAATTTTTCTAGTTTCTTTTTAACTTGCTACACATGCCTGACTAACGCGAAGCTATACTGCTTTATGCCGGAAGAGCTGAATGCGACCATGTGAACTTACAATGAATAAAGAGACCAACAGCCAGTGGATATCCATTCAACATGACAACCTCGATGCATTTACTGAAATGTACAGGGAAAATTATGCAATGCTCTTCAGGTATGGGCTAAAACTGAGCCGTGATATTAACGTAACTAAGGACTGTATTCACGAAACCTTCCTCGAGCTTTGGAACAGAAGGCACGAACTTCACATTCAACATATTCCTGTCTATCTTAAAACCTGCCTAAAAAACAGCATTAACAAGCAGATCAGACAACAACAATCCATCACCGGCCATAGCGAAGAAAGCGATAAGTCGCACTATCAACTTTCTTACGAGCAGCTGCTTATCCAGGCTCAAACGGACGAAGAGACGAAAAACAAAGTACAAAAAGCCATTAGTCAACTTTCGCCAAGGCAGCTCGAAATAATAGAAATGAAATTCTTTGAAAACAAGTCGTACGATGAGATTGCCGCAATAACCAAAACAACACCACGAACCATTTACAACCAGGTGTACACTTCTTTGAATATTTTAAGAAAGTTTATTAAGGTATTATTCTTTTAGCTTTTAGCTATTAGCATTGAGCAGGAAGGTTCGTGTCTCACAAACTTCCTGCTAACGCATGATAGCCGATTTTCGTGAGACACGAACCCTGGCGGGACTACATTCCCACTGAAATTAATTACAATAAAAAAAGCCGCACAGCAATTGCTATACGGCTTTGAAAATAAACCATGCAGGTTAAACCCTTTGAAAAAATGAGGATGAGAGAACAACTATTACTGCACCTTCACTTCAATCACCTCAGAATAATTATACTTGTTATTTGCATTATTGGTTCTGGCAGCAGCTCTAACATAATAGGTACCTGGCCCAACATTGTGAAGCGTGTCAGCATAAGAAGCGCCCAACGCCTGCTCATCTGAAACGATCGACAAATCATGCGTTACCGACAATTCATTGATCGCATAGCTTACTGTAGGATAAGCAGACAACAAGGATTTGCAGTCAAGAATTTTATCGGCAGCCTTCTGCCTTGACAACTTGTAATTCACAATTACATCCGTGCCTGAAATTGTTGCCGTTGCGGTTAGGGTTAAAAAAGGGGTAACGGTAAAAGTCACTTCTTTTACACCTTCAACATCTACTACTGCTGTATCTGCTGGAAAAAAAGCGCCTTCTATCGGAACTACTTTATACTGTCCTGAGAAAACATTGGCAATATCGAATGTACCGTCTGCCTTGATCCAGTAGTCTAACGGACTTACATTAGCGCCATATTTCTCTTCCAGCAACCGCATTTTTATCCCATTTGGCTGCTCGGTTTGTATAGGCTTTCCGGTACTGGCATCAATTACGCTCCCCGTAACTGAGGCTGTGGGCGCGCTGTAGTTATCTCGTTTGGTGCACGCGCAGAACGCGAGCAGCAAGCAGAGAACTGATAACTGTATTTTAATTTTTTTCATTCTTAATCAATTTGATGGTAAAACACATTCAACACTTTGCGCGTTGCTAAACGCATCCCTTAGTAACCCGGGTTTTGCACGAGTTTGGGATTCTTGGATATTTCGTTCGGGTCTATACGTTCATAGTATAGATTGGTCGTGAACGTTTTCGGAAATCCCACAGGTGAAGTTTTAAATATGTAGCTATTGTTATTGAGCACAAGAAATGGCAGCAGCGCTGATGTTTTGGTATTGTTGAGAATTTTATCAGCAATACGCCATCTTCTGATATCCCAATAGCGATGGCTTTCAAACGCCAGCTCTACCTGTCTTTCATGACGCACTTTTTCGCGTGTTACCTGGTTCTCACTTAGCAATGCAATGCCAGCTCTGTCACGCAATTGATTCAATGCCCATTTAGCATCGGCAACATTATGCAACTCGATTGCAGCTTCTGCAAAATTGAGCAACACTTCAGCGTAGCGCAGATCAATATAAGCCTGAGCGGATGTCCACGGCGCTACTTTAGAGCGGTCATAATTCGGATTAAGGTACTTGCGGATATAGAAGCCGGTTTGAGAAACCTCTCCACCGCCGCCGCCAATACCATTTGCACCTATAATATGCCTGCCGTTGTAGAGATCATCAAAACGCCCTGACGTGATCACCTGGCCATTGTCTATAATGCCTGCCTGAATATCTATTGTAGCCCCTTTCCAATCCGCAAACGGGTAGATAATCGTAGCACCCAAACGTGGATCTTTATTTTTGAAGAGGTCAGTAGGCGAAGCATATTGCTTTGGATTTCCGGATGCATCATTCAGTTGCAACTTACCATCAGACCCATCGAGATACTCGTATTGTTCAACGAGGTCAAGTGTTGGATTTGTACGGCTTCCATAACCTGCAGTACCACGAACAGAATAAGGAAGGTTCCAGTTATCAAAGCTGTGCGCTTTTTTAGGATAGCTGAACTGTTTAATGAAAATGTTCTCACTACTGGAGGCATCCAGGAACAGCGCAGAAAAGTTCTGAGCTTTGTCAGGGTTCTTGTTATACAAAGAATAATGCCCTGCATCAATTACTTTTTTGGCCGCATCATAAGCAGCCTGCCAGTATTTGGTTGCTTCGGCAGAAGGAATACCAACAAGGCCATTCAACTGAACATTTCCGTACTGCGCAATAGATGCCGCATAAATCATGGCCCTTGATTTTAAAGCCAACGCAGTATACTTATTCACCTTGCCTAACTGGTCAGCACCCTGGCCACCTGCATCTGGAAGCAGGCTTGCCGCGGAATCAAGTTCGGCAGCAACAAAATCATACAGCTCTTTTTCTGTATTACGCGGCACCTGCAGTTCCTCCAGATTATTACCGGTATAGTTTTGTACGGTAGTAATCAACGGAACGCCGCCGTAACGTTTAACCATTCCAAAATAATAGTAGGCGCGAATAAATCGGGCTTCCCCCATCCATTGCTTTTTCTTGTCGTCTGTAAAGCTGGAGCTGGGCAGCTTTGCAATGAAATCATTTACATTTCTAACAGAGCCATAAGCCCAGTATTGCAGCCATGTTCCATCGCCTATGCTGCTTTTGTTATCTGTCTGGTTTGTGATAGATTCATCGCTCAGATCGTGGAGAAAACCTCCGCCATCAGCCCATGTATTAAAACCATTCTTGCTAAAATTGAAGTCTTCTACAGGCAGGTCGTTATACAATGTGGCAAAATAAGCCGTTACCGCAGATTCATTAGAGTACAGGTCATCATCCTGCAAAATGTTTTGCGGCGGCACGTTCAGGTCCTTATCGCATGAATTGAATATTACAAGCGAAAGGACAAGGAGTATTATATAGGAATTTACTTTCTTCATTCTTTTCGGTTTTAACGTGTTTAACATTTCATCGCGGCATTAAAATGTGATGTTTAACCCAACGTTATAATTCTTAGTGATGGGATATTGATACCCATAAGTGTCTTTGGTATGCTCCGGATCTACCACGCTGTTAAGGCCACTCCATGTAAACAGGTTAAAGCCGTTTGCATATACTCGGAATGCTTTTATACCAGCCTTGTTCAACAATCTTGCAGGTATGGTATAACCAATTTCAACACTCTTTAAACGCAGGTAAGTTGCATCGTGCAGCCAGAAATCAGAAGTAAGGTAATTCCATGGAGCGGAGCCGTTAGGCCTTGTTGAAGGGTATTTACCTGGAATCCATGCATCACTTTTGGTATCAAACATATCAGCCTTATGCCACCTGTCAGTGAAAATTGCAAGGCCGTTGCGGCCCCATGGTAAAGGTTTGGCTAACTGGTCAGAACCAAGATAATCAACTGTAAAGTTTGACGCACCCTGGAAAAGCATGTTAACATCAAAACCGTGCCATTGCGCACCAAGCGTAAAACCGAAATTCACTTCGGGAGTAGTACTGTTGCGGCCAATTGGCTTAACGTCATTGTCATCAATAACACCATCCTTATTTACATCCTCATACTTCAGGTCGCCAGGTAATAACTTCCTGTTGCCATCGCCATCCTGCACAGGTGAATTCTTTATTTCATCCATTGACTTGAATTGCCCCAATACATGATATCCCCAATAGACATCAGACCAGCGGTCGTTGTTATTATCGCGCCAGTTGCGATAACTATTGTTAGAAGCCGCTCTTTCAACATAGAGGTTTTTAGACCGGGTAAAAGAAACATTGCCTGATATATTATACAACACACTTCCTATTTTATTGCTATGGCTTAACAACAACTCAAAGCCGTGCTGCATATCGCTGTTCAGGTTTTCCTGTGGCAACCCTGCACCTACAGTTCCAGGCAGGCTTAGCACACGTGTAGCAAGAAGGCCTTCCCTTTTTCTTTTAAACACGTCAAACTCTGCATGTAATTTACCATGGAAGAAATCGGCATCTACTCCTATATCCGTTAACTGTGATGTATACCATGTAAGATTGGGGTTCGCCATACCACGTGGCGTTAAGTTGGCTATCAACGAACTGCCGAACATATAATACGAACCGCCAGGATAGTTGTATCCTGTAAGGTATTGAAAAGCAGAAGACGCATCATCACCCAGCTTGCCATAAGAAGCACGCAATTTCAGGTTGTTGACAACAGGCAGAATGCTGCGGAAAAATCCTTCTTCTGAAATTCTCCAGCCACCGGACACGGCAGGGAAAAAGCCCCAGCGATGGCCTTCAGCAAACTTGGAAGAGCCGTCATACCGAAAACTTCCCTCGATTAAATATTTGCCTGCATAATCATAGTTAAACCTGCCAACGATACCTTCACGCACGTAGTCGAACAAAGGGCCGTTGCCGCTAAACCCGGGTGATTGAGAACTGGAACCAGCCTGGGTATTATTGTCGTTACCGGCGTATAACTGATCAATTGCATCGAGCGAAAACTCACGTGAAGCACTGAAATTATTGATCTTCTGGTTAAGCTTCTCAAACAATACCAACCCCTTTACATTGTGCTTACCAAAGTGTTTATCATAATTCAGCGAAGCTTGTAGCGTTGTAAAATCTACCTGGTCAAAGCCTTCTGACATATTAGAAGGGCTGTGAGAATATGTTGGGCTGTAAACGTCTGTTGCATTATCGTAATCATACAAGGCAAATTGTTTCCTCCAGTTTTTGGTAAACATGTATTTGCTATCATAACTAAATAAGCCCCTGGCTTTCAGGCCGTCAACAAAAGGTATTTTATAATTTAAGGCAAATGTTCCCTGGAATGTTCTGGTAGCTGTTTGATTGTAACCAGAAATATCTGCATTGGTAACAGCAAGCGGATGTGTTCCGTCAGCAACATTACTCAGGTATGCTGGGTTATTGTTAGCATAAACAGGAATAGTCGGAATTTGCATCCACATAGATTTGAACACAACCCATGTTGGCTCACCCGGCTCCATCTTCTTATCTGCAATTCCATTGATCAACAACTCCGCATCAAGATTTTTGGTGATCTGCGCATTGATATTAGAACGGAAATTATAACGCTTGTAGTTGAGGTCACCAGACTTCCATATACCTTGTTCGTCATAATAACCAAGCGACATGAAGTATCTTATTTTATCGGTACCGCCGCTCGCGCTTAGGTTATGCTGCATTTGTGGCGCCCTGTCGCGAACTACCAGCCCGTACCAGTCAGTGCTGGGTGTTGTTCCATCTTTAAATTTTTGCAGCGCATCCTGCGAATAAGTAGGCGTTGTTTTACCTGTATTGAAATCAGACTCGTTGATGAGTGTAGCATACTCATAAGCATTCATTACATCGGGCGAATTAGCGATGCTCGCCCATCCGAGCGTACCCGAATAGGTAAGATCAGTCTTGCCGCTTTTACCACGTTTAGTAGTGATCAGCAATACTCCATTCGCAGCTTTAACGCCGTAAACCGCTGCTGACGCGTCTTTCAGAATAGATACGCTCTCAATTTCATTGGGGTCAAGCCTGGTAAAATTGTCACGCGGCACTCCATCTATGATCATCAACGGGCTACCAAAACCACGGATGTCAAAATCGGTAGCGTAGCTTCCGGGCTCACTGTTGCGCTGTGTAACCCTAAAGCCGGGCAGCTTTCCCGCAAGCATATTGGCCACATTGGCGTTGGTTGCCGTTTTAAGTTCTTTCGCGGTGATGCTTGATACGGACCCGGTTAGTGTAGCTTTTTTTTGCGTACCATAACCCACCACGATTACTTCACCCAGTTTGGATGCTTCGGTTTGAAGATTTACTGTTATATCATGACGAGAGGTAACAGCAACCTCCCTGGACAAAAAACCGACAAAACTAAAAATGAGTACAGCGTTGTTATTTTCAACGTCAATTTCAAAAGAGCCATCGTCTTTGGAGGTAACACCGTTCGAAGTTCCTTTCTCCTGTATGCTCACATTAGGCAGTGGCGCGTTCCTGTCGTCCAGCACATGGCCGGTAATGGTTACCTTTCGCTGACGCGCCGCATTAAAATAACTTAGCAGTTCGGCAGTTTTATCATCATCTTTATCCAGGGCAAATAACAGCACCTGGTCATCCACAATGCTATAGCCAATGCCGAGCTCTTTCAGGTCTTCTGAAAGAATATTCAACAGCTTTTTATTCTTCACTACAAAATTCACCTTGCGGTCAACCTGTATTCCCTCGGCGCTAAAAATGAATTTAACACCGGTTTGTTTTTGTATTGTTACCAGCACTTCGGCAAGGGTATTTTCTCTTGCAGATATGGTAACAGTCTTATTTAATAAAACCTGCGCTTCGCCTTTGTTGGCATAAACTGAAAAACAACATACAGCCGCAAGCGCAATTTGTAAAATGGTTACTTTCATTACAAGCAGTATTGAAGCAATCAATTGCTTTTTTTCCATAATTTAGCTTGGTTTTGTTCGTTAATAAATGTGTACACGGATAAAGCCAGGCGCATAGCCTTAGGCCGGTAATGCTGGAACATTACCGGTTTTTTTATGTGCCGGCCATTGGTTGTTAAGTGTTTTTTACGACGGATCCTTTCATAATGGCAATTGTTTTAGTGATGAAATAATAGCAATCTTTTTCACGGGGTAGAATTGCGGAGCGGCCTTAGCCCTTAGCATTAAAGGAAACTGTACCGGCTTTCCTTACAAGGTGCAATGCCGCATTACTGCAGGTTTTTACCTTTAATGAGAATGCTTGTCCCGGTTATTTTGTAAGATGCTCCCAATGTTTTGCAGATAATGTCAAGTTTCCCATACAGGTCCATCCGGGTAAGATCTCCGGAAAAATGGCAATTATTCAAATGCTCATTTTCAACCTGTATGTCAATCCCATACACATTTTCAAAAACTTTTATGATGTCGGCAAGCCGATCAGATTTAAATGCAAAAGTTTCTTTATTGATGCTGTACAACGTAGTAACGGTATCCGCATTGTCGCGATGTGCCAGTAGGGGCATTGGCTTGTCAACAAGCGTTGCCTCAAAACTCTTGGTATCGATAGCGTAAATAACTTTTTGATTGGGTGTAAGCACCACGCCTTTTTCTTTTTGCGGGGTATTTTGTTTAACCGCTATTCTGGCACTCTTCTCATACACTTCTACCCTTCCGGTGCGCACAGCCACTTCAATTTTTTTCTGAGCCTTATCAATTTTCACATTAAAACTTGTGCCCAGTACGTGGGTTACAAGGTTATCATAATATACATAAAATGGCCGGGCAGGATTTTTTGAAACCTGGAAAAAAGCTTCTCCTTCCAGCATTACCTCACGTTTGTCCGCAGCGAAATGTGCGGCATAGGTAACGGAGCTTCCCGGTTTTAGCGTTACAACTGAACTATCCTCCAGCTGAAGCAGGATGGGAGCCGTACCATTATTTGTTTTTGTAATATTTGCAGCTATGCCAGGCACTATAATATTGGCATCTTTAGAAGGCTTGAATATTGCAACGCGCACGAACAAAAAAACAAGTGCTGCTGCAGCCAGCGTGAGAGATGCTGTCTTAACATATCTTAATGGAACTACTTTTGCAACGGCCTTTTGTGTAGGATTATTTTTTTCGGGAGCCTTCTTGCCTGTTCCGGCTTTTATATCGCTCAACAGTTTATTCAATTCTTTATCCACTGCATCTTCAGGTACATGAAAAGAAAGAAAATTGATGAGCTCGTCCGCATGAACAATCACATCAAGCTTTTCAGGATGATTGCTGATCCAGCTTTCCCAAAAAGCAACGTCCTTCTCATTCAGTTTAAAATAATACCTGAGATAAGATTCGTCTGAAGCAAAGTCTTCCGGTTCGTACAGTAAATAATCCATAAAGTTGATATCGCCCTTCAACACTGGCTCCCTGATATAATCTTCCTGATTATAAACAACCTAAGGAAACGGGATTGAATGGTTATTTACAACAGGAGAAAAAAAACGGAAGGATTTACCATTGAGAAAACATATTTTTTTAAATACACTTTGTAAAAGTTTGATGTGTAAATAAAACAACTATATTTTATTTTGCTTTTCCTGCAATGCTTACAAGCAATCTCACAAAATAAAACGTGCCGGTGGTGCCCATTTGTACAGGGGCATATTTAAATACACCAAAGTAGCTATTGCTATAGACCTGCTTGTCCGGGAATATGTCAAAAATATTGTTTGCTCCGGCTGATAGCGTGCAATGTTTTGTAATGTCGTAACTCAACGCGAGATCGGTAACGGTCTTGCCTTTGTGTACCTGCACTTCACCAAAAGGAAAACCATTTTTAGTAACCTCGCCGAAATATTCGTTGCGCAACAGTATCGTCAGCTTGTTCACCTTATAGTTAATGGTAAAGTTGATTTTCGTGCGTGGATTGATCGTTTCTATCAAAGCCCTTTCTGCGGGGCTGAAATAAACATCTGGCTGCGAAGCCAGCTTTTCAGGAATAGTATTTACCTGTTCAACCTTATTGTCGTTATAATTAGCGGCAAGGGTAAAATCCAGCCTGTTATTGTTGTTGATACGATAACTATAAGTAGCAACAAGGTCAACACCCAACGTTCTTGTATCAACAGAATTCACAAAAAACCTTGCAGTGCTGGCACCATAAGGCGCAAGGTAATCCGCAATAACTGAATCTACATTGCCATAGGCATCCTGCCCGAAGTTGCCCGTAAGTGTGATGCGATCATTCACTTTAATATAATAACCATCAACCGTTATGCGCAAATTCTTTCCCGGCGTTACCGTAAAGCCAGCACTGGCATTGATGGAAGTTTCTTCTTTTAGTTTTGGTATGCCGATAAATTTTGCAACATCGCTATTGGTTGGAAAGAACCCTGACTGCCCTATTTTATTATTCACTAAATCCGTACTTACATAACTAAAAAACTGCTGTTGAAGAGATGGTGCTCGAAAACCGGTACTGATCGCGCCACGCAACGCGAAGGCGTTACTAATAGCATAACGGGCAGCCAGCTTACCATTAATTGTACTGCCAAAATCGCTATAGTTTTCAAAACGTACGGCTCCCGCCAGCATGAATGATTTTGTTACATCCAGCTCGGCATCGGCATAGACAGAAATATTGTTACGGCTATGTGTGCCCGCATTGTATGGCGTAAAACCTCCGAACGATTGTGAACCGCCGGACAAGCCCAGCGTATCTACTGTTGTGCCATCCGGCTGTGTATACAATCCATAGTTTTTCCAGGAAGCTTCTTCGCCCTCACGAATCGTATATTTTTCATACCTGAATTCAGCTCCGAGGCCAAGATTTAAGCCCTGTGCAACGGTTTCAAAATACCGGCTTGCGTCAAGATTAAGTGTATTCTGTAAAAAAGCGTGGCCACCTGCTTTAAAGGTAGTCGGGCTTTTTTCTTTTAAGGAAGCATTTACCGTATTGCTGACGATGTAATCAAAACGGTTATTACCGGTATTGTTACTAATGTCCATGTTCCATTTTCCATATTTCCATTTTAAACCGACAGCTACGGATTCATCATAAATATGCGACTCCGTGTTTGGCTGGTATCCGTTGGGAAAAATAGCGTATACCATATTCCATTCTTCACTGGGCAATCTGCGAAAACCAAAACCCATTCCATCGCGATAATTCAATCCACCAAAAGAATAAAATTCCGCTTTGTTATTTTTGAAAGGAAGGCTCATGTTATAAAAGATGCCCGTATTTAAGATTTTCGCGTCACCAATCTGGAAATTGAAATCCGATCTTTTCAGGTTCCTCGCCCGCAGCACACTGTCGTCATAAGCCCGCAACGCAGCGGGATCGGCGCTGAAGTCATACGTAAATGCACCACCGTTAGCTGCATCTTCCGGCAAAGCAAACTGATTAAATATGGTAAGATTGTGTTCCTGCGTCCTTGTTGTTTTTCCCCGGTATAAAAAATCGCCCGTCAGGTTTATAAAACCGCCATTCTTTCCCAGCGATCCGCCCCAGTTAAGGTTCACATTGCTTGTTCCTCCGTCGCCGCGAGAGGTAACGCCGCCAGTAACGCCAGCCTGCAATGCTCTTGTATTTTTCTTTAGCACGATATTAATCACACCGGCAATCGCATCCGAACCGTATTGAGCTGCAGCGCCATCGCGTAGTATTTCAATGTGGTCAATCGCTGAAACCGGGATCGCATTCAAATCTGTTCCCACAGATCCATTCCCGAAAGTGCCCTGGTTATTTAAGAGAGAGGTAGTATGCCTTCTTTTTCCGTTGATCAGCACAAGCGTTTGATCGGGCCCCAAGCCGCGCAATGAAGCAGGATCAATGTGTTCCGTACCATCTGAAGATGATTGCCTTGCCGAGTTAAAAGAAGGCGCCAGGTAATTGAGCATTTGATTCAGGTCTACCTGCGGCAATGTTTTGGTTGCTGATTTTAATTCAATCACATCTACCGGCACCGGCGAATTATCAATGGAACGTTTCAAGTTTCGGCTGCCAACAACAGTAACGGCAGATAAATCATTCACATTTTCATACAGCCGCACTTCGGTATATAATTCCGCTTTGAAACTGAGCGTTGTAAAACCCAGGTGGCTTGCCTGCAACAACTCGCCTATAGAAGCATTGATTTTAAAATTGCCTTCATTGTCCGTTATGACAGATTTGTTGCCACTTTGCGTTTGTACAGTCGCTCCTGCCAAAGCCTTTCCCGTATGAGCATCCAACACTTTGCCAGTTGCAACATTCTGCGCACTGGCAGGCAAGAGGAAGAATGTACATGCGACAATAAGCAGTTGTATTGATTTCATTTTCCAGGTTTTAAGATTTTGAGATGGATGAGCCAAAGAAACCGCTCTAAACGCAGCCATGCTGAACATCGTGAGAAGCAACCGCAGTCAACATAACCCTCAATCTTCATTATTTTGAAATCGACACACTCCATTCCGGGCCGCTAAACACGTTATTCTTCTGCGAGAAATTCCCCTGATTCAACGCAAATGACACATTCAGCAAGCTGTTGATATAAACCAGCGGCTGGCCATTTGGTACGGCAGAAAATGTTGTCTCATACGGCAGCACACTTTTATACACCAGCTTTTGGCCATGGTAAATCTGAACATTTAGCTTGTCGCCGTATTTCGCACCCAGCTTATTGAAAGTTTCTCGGTCAATATTGGTCCACACGTTTCCGTACTGAATATCAAGAATGGGAATATTGCCTTTCACGGTTCCGTTCTCAAATGCGGGTTGTTGAAAATTTATGGTGATCACCTGCGCTGGTAACAAGCCCCCCACTTCATCAAATCGTATTGTTCCGGAAGCAAGCTTTGCACCTGTGTAAGCATACACATCCCGTCCGTGAAAAGTGTAAGACGCGTTTGAATTTTTCAGCCTGTTTTTTACTTCGTCAATTTCCCGCACACTGTCAATGCCAAGATGCTGGGCTATAAGGGTAAGCGTACCATTATCAGGAGTAACAAAGAAGTGGCCTGACTTTGTTTTTAGCACAACAGATTTTCTTTCAGACCCTACTCCCGGATCAACCACTGACACAAACACAGTGCCCACAGGCCAATACTGGGCTGTCTGCTGCAGGCGGTAGGCAGCTTCCCAAATATTGAAAGGTGGAATTTCGTGTGTAAGGTCAAATATTTTTAATTGAGGAGAAACGCCCATGGCCACTCCTTTCATTGCTGAAACGGCTCCGTCTTTTAAACCAAAATCACTCTGGAAAACAAGGATATTATTCTGGGAAAACAGGCACAGATGTGCGCCTATACAAAACAGCAATACAAACAAATACTTTCTCATAACGCTTTTTATTATAGTGTAAATATTTATTCAGCAAAGCTAATTGTGAAATACAGATCGGAATAGCTGCACCTTTGTTTTGCAGGACGAGCATATACACTTTTATTTCGCTGAAAAAGCCGTCCAGCAAAGCTCCGCGATAATAATGTAAACGTTCAATCATCAAAAAATGTTGACAAAATGTCTCTTGCAACTATTGTTTTTTCTTTCTATTTTGTATCCGATCCTCAAGTCTATCGTATTTATTCCCCAATGGAACGGCCTTATTAACTGAAACAATATTATATATTAATTGACAGCCTATTCCGTACAACATAGTCCTAACCCGGCATAAGTGCCAGGGGTTGCGGCCTATAAGTCTACACAACTATTTCAAAAAATATTGTTCGCTTAATAACTCCGCGGCATACATATCTCCTTATCTGCTATTGCTTCACACAAAAAAAGAACTTGTATGAAAAAACAATTCTACATGCTGATGGCTGCTGCAATCACATCAGGTGTAATTAGCACGCAGAGCCTCGGACAGGCTAACACGGCCTTGTCGAATCTGGTAGTTACTAACATTAACCAAACGCTTACGCCAAATGCAACCAACACGAAAGACCTCGGCACCTCCACCAAAGCGTGGCGGTATCTTTACCTGGGTGGCCGTATTTATGTAAACAATGTGCTTACATTACATGCGACGGGAACAGGTAACATTTTCACGGGAGCAAATGCAGGCACTACGGCGCTTACAGGAAGCTATAACTCCGGCTTCGGCGCTTATGCACTGGCCAAAATAACTACAGGAACTAACAACGCTGCATTGGGAAATTCCGCCCTGTATTCAAACACAACCGGGTCAAACAACACAGGCACAGGCTTTAAAACGCTTTTCACAAACACAACTGGCTCAAACAACACAGCAGTTGGCTTCTTATCATTATTTGCCAACACGAAAGGTTCTGCAAACGTAGGGGTTGGCTATTATGCGCTCAAAGTAAACACAACAGGATATTCAAATGTTGCGGTTGGGATTATGGCACTTAGCAAGAACGCTACAGGAAACAACTCTGTTGCCGTAGGCGACTCCGCATTACTCAACAGCACCAGCGCATATCAAAATACCGGCATAGGTAGCAAAGCACTGTATAAAAACACTACAGGTTATTACAACGTTGCTGTAGGCTACCAGGCACTGTATTCCAATACAACCAGCGGGTACAATACGGGCGTAGGCTATCAGGCTTTATTTGCTTCTACAGGAAGTGCTTATGACAACACAGGGCTGGGCTTCCAGGCATTGTATTATACGACAAGCGGTTCGCGCAATACCGGCACAGGTGTTTGGGCTTTACTGAACAACACAACAGGAAGCAACAACGTGGCTGATGGCGTTTACGCATTACAACAAAATAAAAGCGGTAATGACAATGTAGCCAGCGGCTACTATGCAGCCTATTATAACTCAGGCGGTTTTAGTAATGTTGCTATTGGCACACATGCGTTATTCAGCAGTACAGGTGCAAGAAACACTGTTGCAATTGGCGATTCTGCACTATATTTTAATACATCCACTTCGGGATTTAACACAGCCACCGGAAGCAAGTCTTTATACGCTAATACAACCGGTATATATAACACAGCACACGGAGCCCGTGCTTTATACAGCAATACTACGGGAACTTACAACAGCTCCTTTGGCACTTACTCTCTGTATTCGAACACAACAGGAACAAGTAACACAGCTGCGGGCACTTATTCCCTCTATGCCAACACAGGGTCTTACAATAGTGGCTTCGGCGCTTATGCGGGATATTATGCCAGCAACAACTGTACATTCCTTGGATGGGATACTTACGGATCAACTTCTACTCCAACCAACAGTACTGCAGTTGGATATCATGCACCTACAACTGCATCTAACCAGGTTAGGCTGGGCGATGCGAACGTAACAAGCATTGGCGGCGCAGTAGGCTTTTCTTCTTTCTCTGACGGCCGCTACAAAAAGAATATAAAGGAAGATGTACCGGGACTTGAATTCATTAATGCTCTCCGTCCGATCACGTACAACCTGGATGCAGCTAGCATTACTTCCACACTGCAATCTTACACAGCAAGGCCAAAAAGCGATGAAGACCCTGCCGTTCAACAAAGAGCAATGGAAACTGAAAAACAAGCCGCAGCAGAAAAGAGCAAAGTAGTTTATACAGGTTTTGTTGCACAGGAAGTTGAGGCTGCAGCAAAGAGGCTACATTATGATTTTAGTGGTGTTGATGCTCCTAAAAATGACAAGGACTTCTATGCCCTTCGTTATTCTGACTTTGTGGTACCATTGGTTAAAGCGGTACAACAACTCAGTATACAAAACGACAGTTTAAAAGTTGAGAATGCTAACCTGGAAGCAAGGCTTGCAAAAATTGAAGCGGCATTAAAACTGCCTTCTTCAGGAGCCGTATCTCTTAGCAACGGATTACTTGAACAAAACTCACCCAATCCTTCCAGGGGCAGCACAACCATTGCCTACTCTTTACCACAAACATTTTCAAAAGCCCAAATGGTATTGACTGACCAAAGTGGCAAGGTTTTGAAAACAATGAGCCTTAGTGGTAGTGGCAGGGGCAATATAAATGTTGACGCAAACCTGCTGGCTTCCGGCATTTACAACTATTCACTTTATATCGACAACAAACTTGTAGATACTAAAAAAATGGTGATTCAGCGATAGTTTAAACCGCTCCGGTTTCTTTATATGTTATTAAACAGCAACCTTAAAACTTCGGGACGAATTTGCTCCCGAAGTTTTTTTATAATAAAAGCCCAACAATTCCCAACTCCTCATTTTCAATTATCAATGAATACAATTAGTTTTAGCTACTATTAAGTCCGTAAAACAACCACATTAATGTCATCAATTAACCATGCAACCAAATCTTTTGTGCGCTGCGTTATCGCGCTGTTCCTTTGCTTAACAGTTTTCGCATCCTTCGCGCAAACAAAGTTTAAAGTCATTGCATTTTATACGGCGAGAAATGACCAGGCACATATCAGCTTTGTTCATGAAGCGAATAAATGGTTTCCAGAAATGGCGCGTAAATATAATTTCATCTACGACTCAACCAATGACTGGACGAATCTAAACGCAGCTTTTCTTGCGAATTATAAAGTAGTGTTGTTTCTTGACACACGCCCGGACGATCCGGCACAACGCGATGCATTCAGAAAATATATAGAGAATGGTGGCGCATGGATGGGCTTTCATTTTGCAGGCTTTGCACTCACGCCTTCTGACTTTCCCCAAAACTGGGACTGGTACCATAATGAATTTCTAGGATCAGGATCTTATGTAAGTAATACATGGCGGCCAACATCTGCTATTCTACGTGTTGAGCATCCTGAAAATATTGTCACGAAGGGACTGCCGGCTACCTTTAAATCTTCTCCGAATGAATGGTACAGATGGTCAAATGATCTGAGAAAGAATCCGAATATTACGATTTTATTGTCTATCGACTCCACAAGCTTTCCATTAGGCACAGGCCCAAAACAATATGAGATATGGCACAGCGGCTATTACCCCGTAGTATGGACAAATAAAAAATACAAGATGGTTTACATGAACATGGGCCACAATGACATTGACTATGAACATAAGACCAATAAAGAACTATCATTCACATTTGCCAATGAAATACAAAACCAGCTAATTATTAACAGCCTGCTGTGGCTGGGGGCTAATTGACAGTTGACAATTGATAAGGAAGCACCAGCGCATTTGCACATTCACATATTTACACATTCGCCCATCATTTTCAATTGTCAACTTTCAATTTTCATTTAATTCACCCTTGAATCTTGTATTCAATAAAAAAATTCTTTTTATCAATCTTAGGCTTAAACGGCAGCTCATTCCATTTGCTTTTAGGCTTATCTTTTATAGGATTGCATCCGTCTGCAAAGCCGTCATCCATGGTAAGTACGCGAAAATGTGTTTTCTCTTTCAAACGTTGAAACAGGTTCTGAGCCGGCATTTTCCAGCCATTCTTTTTGGTTATATTAGGATCGCTTTTGTCAACTGAAATCATTGCAACCAGATCTTCATGCTTCATTGTTTCCAGCGCTTTTTTAAGTGTTCCGTTATGGCTTGCATGATGCCCTACTTTATATAAAACGGTATTGGTAAGCAAATCATTTGTTGTGATTTTTTTTGCAGGCCATATTATATTCTGCCAGGAGAGCCAGTTGCCCGTTTGTGCGTCTGCCGCAAAAAGTAGCACCTTGCCGCTTTTAACCAGTTCAAATGCCAATGCAAGGCTGCTGTTGTTAGTAAATGAATCAAGAAACAGTGCAAGCCTGTTGGCCTGTCCGAGCCAGTCGCTATCAATCTTCTGCCAACTGTTGAGATGATTGTTATAGGTCTTAACTATTTCCGGATCTGCCCTGCTTTCCGTTTTCTTGTAAAATTTGCTGAAGGGAAATTGTTCCTCCTCTTTGTCGGCCCCACCGCCTTTGGCACGCAATGCGGAAAGTAATTTTGCTGCATCTTTATTAGCAAAAGCCAAAGCTGGATCGTAGGTCTGACTCTCATTCGGGTCTTTATCGAACAACAATTGCATATTTCTCGGAGGCCCAAGCACGTATACTTTTACATCTACACCGGGCAGGAGTTTTATTTCGCCGGGGGATAGATAATCAACGTCTTCATCACCCAGCTTTTTCAGATTAGCGATCCCTTCCGCAGGCACTGCAGGGCCGGGTGCATCAAGGCCGTAAAAGCCCAGTACATCTTTTACAGGAGAATAGTCGCCTTTTACATTCAAACGCGTGATCTGCGCGTGAATTGCCTGTAACTGGCCGACGAGTCTTTTCTGATCATCATTCACCTTTCGGGCGAGCGCGCTTCTGGGATCATCCAACCAGGATAACCATACCTGCTTTATATTGTTTTTAAAAAGTTCCTTACAATGAACAAAGCCGGAAACATGATCATTGTGTTGATGCGTACCAACAACAACATCCAGTTTTTTTCCGTTCAACGTACTTTTAATGTTTTTCACGATTGTACTTAAACGTTCTTGCGACCTTGATGAGTTCCGGAATGAACCACAATCAATCAGCACATTCACTTCATTTGCACCTTCAGTAAACGTCAATAAAAAACAGTCACCCAGTTCGCCTACCTGGTACATTCTTACGTTCGCGGTTAAATCTTTAGCCATGGTAATTCATTTATCAATGAAGATGAAGTTTTGCAAAACTGATATTCTTGAAACCGGACTCTTCATCGTACATAGATTCTGTCAACGCTACAAATTCTTCGGTCTTGCCCAGCTGGTAATTCATTTGCCTGGTAAATCTTTGCTGGCTTGCAACATTTTTATAAATCACATATTCAAGGTCGTATCCCTTTGATATATTCAGAATAAACGTGCAGCCGCCACGGAATTTTGATCCCTTCAAGTTTCCTTTATTAATGCGTACAGTCTGGCTTAGTGTAACAATTACCTGGTCAACAACCAACCCTTCTCTGCCTACACGGTAAACAGGGCGTACTTTATGTACTTCAATTGGAGGCATAGCATCCGAAGTAATCGTTTCATCGTCATATTTGAAGGATACGCGGCCATCCGCTAATCCAAACTTTTTCATCAAAGAAGACCAATCGCCGCTATTGATGATATTTACTTTTTTCTGCACGAGCAGATCATGCAGGTCTTTCTGTACTTTTTGTGATGCCAGGTAAATCTCTTTTCTGTCAACGCCATCAGTATAGCTCAATTCAACAATTGGTGCAACCCACTCCTTTAGCTGGCGCGCGATATATGAGACAGCTTTCCTTTCGGCTGCTGTAAGATTATCCTGCCTTGACCAACATAAACTATCAACAGACAATGTGTTTACACGCTCAGGGAAAATGCCCCAACTTCTGAATGCTTCAATCAGTGCTATGCGGTAGCCATTCTCATCTTTGGGTGCGGTATCCACATCTGCTGTTATCAGGGCTCGCAAATAATCACCGTAAGTAATATCCACAGGTGGGCAATAATCAAGCGCCCTTATACAAACATGTAAAAGATGCGATGCTATTTCTGATGCTTCTTTTGCCAGCCTTTTTACCAGATCGGGATGAATGGCACCCGGCTGTAAAATGCCGGAACCATTGGTAGCAATACGCAGCAGATCTGCAGTCTTTACATTATACAACCTGATAAAGGCATCAAACACTACAGCAACCAGGATCGATCCGCGCTCATGCGGCTCAAACACCGTACGATATAATGATGGGTCAGGTTTATATTTCTGCCATATTCCTGTTTTCTCATCTACTTTTCCGATCGCGCCACGCAAAGCTCCCCGGCCATTTTCTAAGGCAGTACCAAACTGCGTAGCCAGTTCGCCTAGAAAACTATATTCACCCAAATTCCCCTTAGTAGAAGCGATTGCATATTCTAACAGAGCTGGCGCTGAAAATCGTTGCAGCAATGCAACTATGTCTGCAAATGCCTCATGAAAAGCAGGGGCATCAACATTTGTATTTTCAATAAAGCGGGGATGAATACTATCAAGCAGTGCATGAGTTAGTTCATGGGAAATAATATCTGGCGACAGGCATGAAAATATAACGCCGCCGGGCAGATTACTGCCCTTTGCATCTGCTGCAGCTTCGAAGTAACCGAATAGCACTGCTTTTTTGTCGGGATCATAAAAAGCATTGGCTTCCCGAAACGCATGCGGATATAACCGAAGCTTCGGAACATATTCCTGCTTAACAGCAGGGCGCACCCGTTGCCCTTCATTCTTTGACACAATAATGCGTGGGGACCAGATAACCCTTCGGCCAAGCGATTTTTCAAAATGATCCAGTGTTTGCATCGCAATGGTGTAAACAAATTGCTGATGAAAGGCAGGATTTCCTTCGCTTGCCGGCAGGCCGTTTTGCGCAAGCACTTCAATCGAATTGAGATCTACAGGATCGTAAAAGCAGTTGCTGGCGGGGTCATAGTCTATCACTTCAAAATACTCTCCTATCGGCCCTTTGCTTACTTCTTCCCATCTTATTTCGTAAACTATTTCGTTTATGGACATTGTATCCAATCTCGTAGAAAAGCCAGGATCGAGTGAATAACCTCTTAGCAGCCTGCTTAATTTTTTATTTGTCGCCATGTTAATACATTTAGAATAACACCGGCTTAAATAGGCCTGGCTTAGTATGTACGGTTTCGCCAGGCAAAGTATGTTACCGGTTTAGAGGATCATACAGCTACAGTACTTTCCGTTTATAGCATAGCGCTAAGTATGTTTTTGTATGATTAAGATGCTACAATAAAAGTGGTTATTATTTTGCAATTATGCAATAGGGATTTTCCCTGTTGTTTGGCAGGAATATCCTTTCGCATAATAAGCTAAAAAAATCTACAAGTGCTTAAAATTATCTCCATAAAACCTCAGCTGCCCGGCGATTTTGAGAGTGTATACGTATAAGGTAAAACTTAGAACATATAACTCATTTACTTTCCTTAACTGGCCTGTCAAACGCAATGCGCAATTCATCTTTTGCTTCTTCCAATACTTTTTTGTGCGACGCAGATAAATTATGGCCAGCTCTGTTTATATAAAAATTAAGCATGGACATGGCTGATTGAAAAGGTGTACCTTTTCTGCGGTGGCTTTTATTTGCCGAACGCTTTAGCGATGACGCTATTTTTTTGGGGTCATCTGATTTAAAAATGCTCTTTTCAAGATCGAGTGCATCGCTGGTTTGCATAACTCTTCCGGACCATTTGCGCTTTGTTTTTTTCGCAGCTTTCTTTTTCATTTTTTTTGTTGTTGCCATATATCTTGTTTTTATCACTCATTGCATTTAGGACATTGGCCTCAACATCACACGAACAAAATACACGCCACTTGTGTGGTAATTTTTCAATGCACAAACACCGCAAGAATCGGGTTCAATACCGCCAGTCTGCAAATAACTTTGCTATTGTAAAATATAATTGTCATGAACATTAAGGAACGACTTCATTCAAAGGAGTGGAAAAGTGTGGAAGAAACCCTCACAAACAAAGGCTACGCCGTTGTAGAAAATATATTAACAAGTGTTGAATGCGAAAAACTCATTATTCAATACAATCAGGAAACATTATACAGAAAAACAATTACAATGGAGCGCTATAGGTTCGGGCTTGGCGAATACAAATATTTTCAATATCCATTGCCACAACTTATTACCGATATAAGGGAAACAGTTTACACTTATATCGCTCCATTAGCTAATGTGTGGATGAAAGCCTTGCAGATTGGCCAAACATATCCCGCAACACATGAGGCGTTTAAGGAGGTATGCCATGCACACGGCCAGGATAAACCAACTGTTCTTATTCTTAAATATGGCAGAGATGGTTTTAACACATTGCATCAGGACCTCTATGGTGAAATTTATTTTCCCATGCAGCTTGTCTTATTCCTTAACGAGCCGGACGAAGACTATACCGGGGGCGAGTTTGTGCTGACTGAATCCATACCAAGAGCTCAATCCAAAGCCAATGTAATCAAGCCCAAAAGAGGCGACATGTTGTTATTTACCACCAACTTTCGTCCTGCCAAGGGTACTAAAGGGTATTATCGTGTAGCCATGAAACATGGCGTGAGCCCTGTGCACAGTGGCGAAAGACATACCTTAGGCATAATTTTTCACGACGCGCTTTCATAAATATTTGCAAAAAGTACTAGTAAAAAATACATTCAACGCAAACAAATATGCGCAAGAAACGGGTTTAAAGCCAGCTCACATAACAATAACTTTGCTCTACAAACCTGCAGGAAATATTCTTTAACAGATGAAACATTTTAACATGGAAACGCAACAGGAAACAGATTACAAAAGAATAGCTGCATCCATTGATTTTTTTAGAAGCAATTTCAAAAATCAGCCGAGCCTGGAACAGGCCGCAGAACATATTCATTTAAGCCCTTTTCATTTTCAGCGAATGTTCAGGGCCTGGGCGGGAGTAACTCCCAAACAATTTTTGCAATACTTAAGCATTGAGCACGCCAAGCAAATGCTGAAAAACAACGGCGCTACACTTTTTGATGCAGCATTTGAGACAGGGCTTTCCGGGACAGGAAGATTGCACGACCTGTTTATTAAAGTGGAAGGCATGACGCCTGGCGAATACAAAAATGGCGGCGAATTACTGCACATCAATTATAGCTTTGCTGAAAGCCCGTTTGGCAATATCATCGTTGCATCTACACCAAAAGGGATATGCCACATGGCCTTTGCAGATGATGGAACAACTTTTGCTTTTGACGACCTTCTGCAAAAATTCCCCAATGCGCATTACACACAAATAGTAGATAGCATTCAACAAAACGCGTTGTTTATTTTTGGCCAGGACTGGAGCAAGCTCGGGCAAATTAAACTGCATCTGAAAGGCTCTCCTTTCCAGATCAAGATCTGGGAAACACTGTTAAAAATCCCCCTCGGTTCGCTCACCACATATTCCGGCTTGGCAGAACAGGCAGGCTACACAGGCGCTTCCAGGGCTGTGGGTACAGCCGTAGCGGGTAATCCCGTGGCCTTTTTAATACCGTGCCACAGGGTAATAAGATCAACAGGCGAAATAGGTCAGTACCATTGGGGAAGCACTCGCAAGACCGCCATGATTGGATGGGAAGCTGCTAAATCTGCGATAGAATCAGAAGCTACCAACTAAGACCAGTACAACATTAGATTTGCGTTGATTTTACTTTAAAGGATGACGATGGTAACACCGAAAAATTTATTGCCTTTTGACGGAGAAGTATATTTGTTTCCGGCATTATTCAGTGAAGAAGAAAGCAATGCACTGTATGAACTATTGTCTGCAAACATTCAATGGAAACAAGAACCCATTGTTATTTTCGGACGCGAGATTATGCAACCAAGGTTAACTGCATGGTATGGCGATGAACAAAAGCCTTACAGCTATTCGGGCATAACCATGCATCCGTATGCATGGACAAAAGAACTGCTCGACATAAAGCATCGGATTGAAAGTGTGTCCAATCATACATTTACAAGCGCGCTACTTAATTTCTATCGTAACGGCAACGACAGTATGGGCTGGCATAAAGACAATGAGAAGGAACTGGGCATAAATCCGGTGATTGGTTCGGTAAGTTTTGGCGCTGAGAGAACTTTTTGCCTGAAGCATGGAAAAGAAAAAAAACTCATTCAAAAAGTAGTGCTCAGCAGTGGCAGCTTCCTGCTGATGAAAGGCGCTACACAGCACCACTGGTTGCACAGCATACCCAAAGAACCTAAAATAACACAAGGCAGAATTAACATTACATTCAGGGCCATTATATGATCAGGCAAATTGATTTAGGCGCTGATGAACACATTCAACGAATGCAAATCAGCAAGCTCATCAGGCAACAGAACATCCAATATGCAGGTTACATGCCCGGAAAAATTTATGGTCTACTCTCGTGCGCTTCGGGAAAGCGGATGAAAGCAAAAAACAGGATATTTTTTTTGAATGAACAGGAGGCCATAAGTGCCGGCTATCGCCCTTGCGGGCATTGCATGAAAAAGCAATACACAGAATGGATTCGGCACAATCAACAAGCGAAATGAATGCATTGGTGCGCCCTTGCTTAGCCGCATCATGGGTAATCAATGGGCGTCTGCGCTAAATCCGTTATTATGTATAATTTCGTTGCCTAATAATTTCACATGAGTCTCGAATTAACAGGAATTCACCACATTGCAATCATCTGCTCTGATTATGAGCGATCAAAAAAATTCTATACTGAAGTATTGAACATGAATATTGTGCGTGAAGTTTATCGTGAAGAAAGACAGTCATATAAGCTGGATCTTGCACTCGGCAGCAACTACATTATAGAATTATTCTCTTTTCCGGCGCCACCACCAAGGCCTTCGCGGCCCGAAGCTTGCGGGCTAAGGCATCTCGCATTTCAGGTAAATAACATAGACACTGCGGTTCAGGAACTGGCTTCAAAAAATGTTTCTACTGAGCCCATAAGAATAGACCCACATACAGGAAAGCGTTTTACATTTTTTAATGATCCGGACGGATTGCCGCTAGAGTTGTACGAAGCGTAAAGCAATCACAACGCTTTAGCATTTTTTAGCAGATTGATTGTGTTCAAAAAAGGCTGCCAATCGTTAACTGGCAGCCCGGAAAAACATTTGAAAGCCTGGTTATTTGGGCTGCAGGGCTTGCCCCTCAAAAGACACTCCATCCCAGCCATGAGCCATAAATTGCCTGATATTTTGATGATCAGCACCACCGGGATTGCTTATTACAGACTGATAGTGTTCCGCAAACAAGTAAAGTGTATCTTCTTTGCTCAAATTGTTTAACTGAGCAAATGCAAAAACCTTAGCGCTTCCCTGGTTTTGCGTTGCTTCATTATAGGCATCACCATTTCTGAAAGCGGTTGGCTGATGTTGATAGTAGGTTTCAATAAATTCAATCACTTCTTTAAACGTAACCGAATTTTCCTTTAATCCTTTGATTAATGCAATTAACTGTTCTTTCATTCAGAAAAGTATCTATATAAAACTAATATGGCGCGAGTTACCACAATTCAAGCTTCTTGCGCCTTTTAACCTGCCAAAAATAAAACTTAAACTTTCACCTTCTCATGCCTTGTTACAAATATTCTAAACTGTTGTTTGTATTAGTTGATAAAAAAATCATTTTGATGTTTCAATATATCCGCCGTTTTTGCATATTTCATTCTGGCTTTTTTTTTGTGGCTTTATAAAAAAAGTATATCATGAAATATGATCCTTTTGACTTTGTTGTAACGGCAAACCTTGATACTGTAGCAGGAACGTTAATACCTATTGGCAATAACGACAAAGATTACCCCAAGCAATTTAATGTTATAATAGAAGATAAATCCGCTGGCATGTTAGAATGCAATAACAACCTATGGGCATTTCAAAACGGGGCGAACAAAGAACTTGCTGAAGCAATTGGTGAATTCGTGATTGAATGGTATAAGGGTGAGTGAGGAAAAAATGCGTGAAGCATAAAGAAAAGATATGGGCATGAGGTTTGAGGCATAAAGCTGAAATGAAATAAAATCAACTACGTGTAATTGCTGTAATTGAAGGCAGAAGCGTTTTGAACTGAAATGAAAATATTCTGCAGTGCAGTTTTTTATTAGCATAAATTTAAACAAGCGCATGAATGACGAAACACCCGATTTGAACTTCAATTAATCGCTAAACATCTTTTTACAATTGATAATTTTAATCAGGTTCATCCGGATATCAAAATAAAAATTATTATCTTTCTCGTATCCAAGCCATTGTATTCTTACCCACCGAAGCGTAATAGTAACCCACGACCGTCATCTTATAAATTCCAAGATTTCAAAGTGACCGTGCATGCAACAGACAAATCAAATCCTTCTGACAAAGGCGAAGGAAACTTTATTCATAACCTTATACGCCAAAGCACTTGACAGCCGTTCAACGCGCTCAATTCTTCACGACATAACCGCGGATGCCATTGTTCAACAGATGAACTATGATTTTAATAAGCTGCCAGGCTTTGCCAACAATAATATTATAGTTGTAAGGGCAAGGCAATATGATGAATGGCTGAAGGAGTACCTCGACTGGCACCCCAACGCTGTTGTGCTTAACCTTGGTTGCGGATTAGACACGAGAATTGCAAGAATAAACCCACCGGTAAACATTCGCTGGTTTGATTTGGATTACCCGGAAGTCATTCAACTTAGGCAGCGCTTTTTTGAAAACAAGAACGGCTATACAATGATCGCATCTTCTGTAACAGGCCTTAGCTGGATGAAACAATTGCCCACTGATAGGCCTGCAATAATAATTGCAGAAGGCTTGTTGGAATATTTAACAGAAGATGAAGTACGGATACTACTTAACCGCCTCACAACATTCTTCCCCCACGGGCAATTGATCTTTGATGTAATGAGCTCATTTGCCATCCGGTCGGGCAGAAAAAAATTAATGGCAACAACTGGCGCTGTTCATAAGTGGGCCGTGGACAACCTTGAAGAAGTTGACCAGCTGGACCTTCGGTCAACACGAATTTCCGGCCTATCAGTATTTCAATCGCCATTCATAAAGAAGCTACCGTTAGGCTACCGTTTTCTTTATGGTGCTATGGGCAAAATTCCTCCACTCAACAATATGTTACGCCTCCTCCGCTATGAATTTTAAAACGGCGATTGGCTCAATCTCATTCTTCATAAAGCGCCTGTGGATTTTTCTGTCGCATAAAGTCAGCAATTGTTGTAATTCTTAATGTGGCTGTTTGATTTTTTTGAAAAGATGTATATTTTGCCTTCGTTCGGCTATACAGGTTAAGGAACTACTCACCGACATCTTCAAAATATCAATCAACTATATGAGCCAATTAATTACAGGCATTCATCACGTAACAGCCATTGCAGGCAAATCGCAGAAAAACATTGACTTTTATGCGGGCATACTCGGGCTTAGGCTTGTAAAAAAGACTGTAAATTTTGATGCACCCGAAGTTTATCACTTTTACTACGGCAATGAACAAGGCGCACCGGGAAGCATCCTTACATTTTTCCCTTACGGCCACGTTCAAAGCGGCAGGCATGGCAAGGGCATGCTGAACACAACCAGCTTTTCAGTTCCATACAATAGCATCGGGTACTGGCAAGACAGGTTGTCTAAATTTGACATCAAACAAAAGCCCGCGCAGGAAAGATTTAAGAACGAAGCATTCATTTACTTTGAAGACCATGACGGGCTTGGGCTAGAGCTTGTGTTTACAGACAAAGATAACAGGGCTGGATTTAGCTACGGGCAGATTCCTGAAGAACACGCTATCAAAGGATTCTATAATGTAGAAATATGGGAAGAGGGTTATGAACGCACGGCTGCTTTATTGACGGAACAAATGGACCACACATTGATATCTGAAGAAGGCAACCGCTTTCGTTTTGCAGCCAATGATACACCCGGAAATTATGTGGATATTCTTTGCATGCCTGACAGGCTAAGGGGTTTAGGCGGTAATGGAACCGTGCATCATATTGCTTTTGCGACACCAAATGCCGAAACACAACTGGAGGCCAGGCAAAAAATTTCCGCACGCACGCTGAACCCAACGCCCGTATTAGACAGGCAATATTTTACTTCAGTATATTTCAGGGAGCCGGGAGGTGTTTTGTTTGAAATTGCTACAGCAGGCCCTGGCTTTGCTGTAGATGAAGAACCTGCACATTTAGGCGAAGCACTAAAACTTCCTCCACAATATGAATCAATGAGAAAAGAAATTGAAAACGTTGTAGATCCGGTTTCTTTTCTTGCGGATAATTATAAATAATGATATGCATCAAAAAAATATAACCACTGCTGGCAAGCCATTATCGGAAGCGTCAAAAGCATTGATCCTGCTGCACGGGCGGGGAGCAAGAGCTGCTGATATTCTGTCGCTTGCTCAGTATTTTCCACTTACTGACTTTGCTTTGCTGGCTCCGCAGGCCACCAATAACACCTGGTATCCATTTTCATTTATTGCGCCGGTGCAACAGAATGAGCCATGGCTCACTTCAGCAATAGACGTTTTGAAAGAAATAGTGCAGGATATTGTTACAGCAGGCATCGATAAAAACAATATTTACATAATGGGCTTTTCGCAGGGCGCCTGCCTTACACTGGAGTTTGCAACACGCAACGCGACAAGATGGGGCGGAATAGCTGCGTTTACCGGCGGGCTTATAGGAGATAAAATCTATCGTGAAAATTATACCGGCAACTTTGATAATACACCTGTTTTTATAGGCACAAGTGATCATGACGTTCATGTTCCTGTTGAAAGGGTTTATGCATCGGGCAACATTTTAAAAGAAATGGGAGCTGATGTAACGGAAAAAATTTATCCCAATATGGGGCATACGATTATACAGGATGAGATCGAACAGGTAAATAAGCTCCTGTTTAACAATGAAGAACAAGGTAATTCTTAAAGGTCTTCAATTCTCATCATCATCATCAAAAGGCATAAATGGTTTTATTGCAGACGCCCTGGTGGTAGCTTCATTCAGATCTCGTGTTACCAGTGCTTCATCATTTAAAATCACAAAACAATCCTTGTCAACAAAAATACCGTTCAGCAATATTTCACTGCCATTGCAGGATATACTGAACGGTATTCTTTTTTTATCATCCATCACTTCAAAATAGGTAGTGCCATCACCATGATAATCAATCACCTCATTCTTCGATATCCATTTATTTTCGCGAAGATCTCCAATCACCTTACCATCCAGTGATTTTATTTCAGCAGAAAGAAATAATTTCTGATCTTCCAATTTCATGTATAGTTTATAAGGATCATTTGAACAAGCCGAAGAAAGCTTACTGTTCACATACATACCTTGCCTAAGTTGCGAAATAGGAACATCCTGGGAGTTATGTTTACCCAACCTTAATTGTATTACAGTCTGCCTTGCCTGCACTTCTTTCGGAATAATGAGGCCGATGCGGTGAGACTGTTCAAACAATTTTTCTTTGGATGATTTAAAAAGATAATCCCGCAACGACGGCACGGCAAGTAATGCTATCCCCAACAGAATTACTATTGCCAGCAACAAGTATAAAGAATTACTCAACCCTCGCGCAGGCACCTTTTTGTTATTAGCATTATGAACCAGGGCCGATTCCTGCAATTGCAACTGAGCCTGGTGTTTAAGCCATTTGTGATGTTTTTTGCTCATAGCAGATCTTTATGCTGCTCTTATTGCCCATCCACTTTTTTAATGTTGATAAATGCTTTTTGTGCATTACGCACTACTCACCTCGGCTATAGACAAAAACATTGCAAATCTGGCCAGGAAACCAAAATACATACTTATATATGAAACGTTGAGCAAGACATAACGGAGCACTGTTTTTTGTCAATAACGCAGCAAAACAATTACGATAAAGGGGCAATATGGCAAGGTTAGTTTGAACCATAGGGATTTCCTTTCTAATATACGAAATTTTGCAGGATTTTAAAACGCTGGGTGAAATAAAAAGGTGATCAAATACTACGAATTTTCCTGCTGCAGATGAAGCCGCTATAAAAAACATTACTTCGCAAGATAACCGCCATCAACGTTGTAGTAAGCTCCGGTAACAAATGAAGCCTTATCTGAATTAAGCCATAAAGCCAGCTCGGCAACCTCTTCTGCGGTTCCAAGCCTGCCCATGGGATGTAACCCAATCAATGCATTTGTTGTGGCCTGATCCATCCCACTCAACAGCGGCGTTACGATATATCCCGGGCCAACGGCGTTTATTCTGATGTTTTTGTCGGCATACTCCAATGCAGCAGCCTCCGTAAGGCCAATAACGCCATGCTTCGCCGCAACATAAGCCGCAGAACCTTTGGTACCAACCTTACCTAATATGGAGGCCATGTTTACAATGCTTCCTCCGCCTGCAGTGATGATGGCAGGTATTTGATACCGCAAGCCATAAAAGACACCAGACAAATTAATGGCAATCACTTTATCCCACCCGTCGATCGGATAGTCGCCAACGGAGCTTATAGGGCCACCGATGCCTGCATTGTTCACCGCTATGTGCAATGCCCCAAAATGTTTGACTGCTGCATTCACCAATTGTTCATTGTCGCTTGCTTTTGATGTGTCGGCTTTTACAAAAAAGGCTTCTCCACCCTTTGCTTCAATCTCTTTTACCGTTTCATTTCCCCCAGCTTCGCTAATATCAGACACCACTATTTTGGCTCCTTCGGATGCATAGAGCAACGATATGGCGCGGCCTATGCCAGATCCGGCACCAGTAACAATTGCGATTTTTTTATCCAGGCTGTTCATCGTTCTTAGATTTTAAATGTGGAACAAAGTATATAAGTTACAATTTATACAGAAGGATATACAAACAACAACAGCCAACGCATTTTGTTTTCCTGGCAATGGATGTAAATATTACACAGAGGATTGTTGTATATGTGATCGCTCTCACTATTATAAAAGCCCCGCCGCGTCTTTGCTTCCCTGCCATCGCTGCGTGAACACGCAGCTACCAGAACCGGACGGCGAAGGTATCAAAATCGAACACTACAGCACTTATTATAATATGTAAACTACTTAACTTCTTAAGATAAGCCAACTGGCACCGTTCTGGAGGTTGAAAACCCGAATTAATTCTGACTAGTCAAACAGATCGCCATGTTCAAAAACTACTTGAAGACAGCAGTAAGAAACCTGTTGCGCAATAAGGTACATACAATTATAAACATTACGGGACTCCTTGTAGGGTTCAGCGCTTTTTTGCTGATATTCCTTGTTATATCCTACGAAAGCAGCTTTGATAACTTTCATACCAACAAGAACAATATTTACCGGGTGGTAAGAGCTGGTAAAACAGGCGAAGACCGTGACTACAGAACCGGTGTGCCTTTCCCTGTAACCAACGGATTAAGAACTGACTATCCGCAATTAAAAAATGTTACCGCTGTTATGTCGCAGAACGATGTCCAGGTAATTGTTCCCGGCGCTAACGGAGAGACCCTAAAAAAGTTCAAGGAAAACCGCGGCGTATTTATTGCTGAGCAACAATTTTTCAAGACTTTCAATTTTAAAATTGTAAAAGGTAACCCCGACAACTGCATAACCGATCCTAACACTATTCTTCTTTCAAAACAATTTGCAACAAAATATTTCGGAGACTGGGAAACAGCCATTGGCAAGGAAGTTAAAGTGTACGGGCATAACCTGCGGGTTACCGGCATATTGGAAAATCCGCCGGTTAACACAGATTTTCCCCTGGGAATGGTGGTGTCTTATGCCTCCCTCAATCCTGATATGAAAGACTGGGCAAGCATAGATGACGACAACTATTGTTTTATAGAGCTTCAGAACAATTTCTCTGCGGCGCAGATGAGCGCATTATTGCCTGCATTTATGCAAAGGCATATACCTCCGGAAAATGCAGGTTACAAATTTGAACTTCAGCCATTGAAAGAGATGCACTATGATGCACGCTTAGGTAATTTCAATGGCCGGACTTTCAGCAAGCAGCTAGTGACTGCACTCACACTTATCGGGATATTTTTACTGATTATAGCCTGCGTAAACTTTATTAATCTTTCTACAGCCAATGCCGTTATCAGATCTAAAGAAGTGGGCGTAAGAAAAGTATTGGGAGGGACACGCAAGCAATTGATTGTTCAGTTTTTTAGTGAGACAGGCGCGGCCTGTGTTATCGCAATGATCGGCGCCATCATTGTATCAATTGTTACTGTTCCTTTCTTAAACAGCCTGCTTGAGATTAACCTCTCCGTTGGTAGTTTATTTACGCCAGTAACAATTGTATTCATCCTGTTAT
This sequence comes from Bacteroidota bacterium, assembly GCA_048498555.1. Lineage (GTDB taxonomy): Bacteria > Bacteroidota > Bacteroidia > Chitinophagales > Chitinophagaceae > Danxiaibacter. The sequence goes on along the minus strand of JBEHXT010000020.1, from coordinate 39,159 downwards.
CATTGATTACGGTTACTATTTTATCAGGATTTTATCCCGCGCTTATTCTTGCAGGCTTTAACCCAATAACTGTTTTAAAAGGCAAATTAACATCCGAGCCAGGTAAAGGCATTACGCTTAGAAGAGGCCTTGTTGTTTTCCAGTTTGTGATTGCCCAGGCACTTATTATCGGCACACTAGTGGTGGTTGCTCAAATGAAATATTTCAGCAATGCTGATATGGGCTTTAGCAAAGACGCGATTGTTACCGCCAGTCTTCCGCGTGATAGTTTAAGCTTCACTAAATACGACATTCTTCGCGACGAATTAAAAAGGATGCCCGGCGTTAGCGAAGCTAGCTTTAGCACATTTGCACCATCAGGTAACGGAGGCTGGGCAACAGATCTTCGCGTGGCATCCAACAATACAAAAAACGCGGACCTGATCGTGAACATGAAACCAGCTGACACAAGCTATTTCAATATCTATCATCTTAAAATGGCTGCAGGCCGCATATATTATGCATCCGATACGGGTGGTGAATATGTAGTGAATGAGACGCTGGTAAAAGCACTTGGAATCAAAAACCCACAGGATGCTATTGGAAGAAACATCAACGTTGCTGGCAAATTAAGCCCGATTGTCGGGGTAGTAAAAGACTATCACATACATTCATTAAAAGACCCCATCGATCCGGTTGTAATGATGTCTGCCAAAAGAAGCTATGGAATTGCCAACATAAAAATCGAAACCGATAAAACGCAACAGGTGCTTGCAGGAATGGCTACCGCATGGAACAAGCTTTTTCCTAACTATGTTTTTGAATACAGCTTTTTTGACCAGGACATAGCAAATTATTACAAACAGGAAAAACAGCTAACGCAGTTATATAAACTTTTTGCAAGCATTGCCATTTTTATCTCCTGCCTTGGATTGTATGGCTTGATCAGCTTTATGGCTTTGCGAAAAAGAAAGGAGATCGGCATACGCAAAGTATTGGGCGCTTCCATAGCCAACATATTGTTGCTGTTATCGCGCGAGTTTACAATACTTATCGCGTTGGCATTTTTAATAGCCGCACCTATTGCCTGGTACTTTATGCACGAATGGTTGCAGCAATACAGTTTCCGTATTGATATGGGCATTGGCGTCTTCCTTGTAACACTCATTTGTTCGGTGTTTATCGCATGGATAACGGTTGGTTATTCTGCAATTAAGGCGGCGCTTGCGAATCCGGTGAAGAGTTTGAGAACAGAATAGTTTTTAATTGACAATGGAGAATTGAAAATTGAAAATGACGGAGGCGAAAGGGATATTTTAGAATGCCTTGCGGCATTGGGTTAACCACAGAGGTAAGGGAGTTTTTCACAGAGTAACTGGATTTTGTTACCACTGAGCCACAGATGTTTTGCATTACCTGTGATACTCTGTGAAAAAAACTCTGGGTCCTCTGTGGTTTATTTTTTTAATCCGCTGAAACGCGGCGACTGTAGTTTTAATATATTATTTCTGTTACCATCACTCCCCTATTGCAATTGGCAAATGGGTTTAGTACATTGGGGCACATGAAACATATCCGTCTAACGGCCCTGCTCTTGTTTCTGCTTAATAATATGTATGCCCAGAATGATACCATCTACCCAAACTTGTTTGGCAATGGCTTACTGGTGAAGAACGAACCATCTACGAGCAATTCGTTGCCGGTTCTGAGAAAAATAACAAACAAGCTGATCCCCTATGTTAACGAAAAGGATTTTCTCTTCAGTATTTTACCTAATTACAAAACTTTTGAAAGTGTTTATTCTGCAACCGGCAATGTATGGGTTGCTGATAGTATTTTCATTGATCACTGCAATTTTTACGACAGCCCGAATGAGGACCCACCGTATTTTAGAAACACTTTTTTTAGTTCAGCAGTAACCATTGAAGCACTGAACAATACAGGCGCTAAACACAAGCCATATGCATTTACATTAACGAACAATGTCTTCGGGAATTTCGCCGGGCTGAATATCAATAATAGTTACCTGGATACGTTAAAGATTTTCAACTGTGTCGGAAACATATCTTTTAAAAATGACACTACTGATTTCGTTTATATAACCAATCTGTCAAATTTTTCGGACAGTACGCTCAAAGGCTCACTCTGGCTGGAGAACATGCGGTCACGAAAGGACACATCCTCTGTGCTTATAGAGCATTCGAATCTTTACGACATTACACTAACGAACTCTGGCTTCACTGATATTTCATTTATAGAAGACACACTCAATAGCAATTTTGTTGATTCCATTTTCTTATTGAAAAGACCTTCGTCTATCGCAAAAACCATATACTTTAATAAATGCTTTATTAACGGCAGCTTTAATTGGAAAGGTTTTAAAGTGCAGAATGTCTATTTTATTTCATGCAAGTTTGGCCCCACAGCCTCGTTGGCAGATCTTCGTTTTGACACACTGGTACTGGCAGATTGTGGCAAATTGCCCGCAGATATTGGCTTCTCTCCGATTCCCAACAACAAGGATTGTTATTTAAAAATTATCCGAACTGATATTACAGCTGCTAATTTCAAGTATCCCGCCGGCCTCCATTTACTTTTTGACGACAAGGATGGAACAGATGAGATCAACAATGTGTACATGACGCTTTTGGAAAAGCTTCGCAAGGAGGCAAAGACAAACTCCTATCAACAAGCAGATATTGATTATAGAAATCAACTGGCATCCAAAGGAAGCGTTGTAGAAAAAACGCTGAACTTTATTAACCGCACATGGTGGAACTATGGCTACAACAAAGGAAGAGTTATCTGGATTAGCTTTATACTGCTGCTGCTTTTTTTCTTCATTAATTTATTAACATGGCAACGCCTTCAACTTATTTATCCCGTAGGTTCTATTATCGATAAGATGGAAGACGCATTTGAAAACAAGAATTATGTACGCCATGCCAGCCTCGTTTTTCTCTATACATCATTTATCTTTTTCTCATTTAAAATAGATTTTACAAAAATCAGATTCGGAAACTTGCGGATGGTCGCATACTTTCTGCTTCAATATATCGCAGGATTGGTCTGCTTGTTTTTTATATTGAATGCCATTTTGAAAGTCTAGAACGGGTTAATAATTGAAAATGGAAAATGGAGGCAGTATAAAAATCTCTGTGACGCTCTGTGACTTCGCTGTGCAGATTCTCTGTGTAATGATTCGAAAAAACAAAAGACATTGTCAATTGTCAATTTTCAACTCTCCATTATTTCACCTCTTCTATATCCGGTGCTATCCACGACTTATCAAAAAATGGTTGCAGCGGGCTATACAATCTCAACAATGTAAACCATCCCTTGCCGGGATCAGTTTGAATCCAGTTACCATCCTGTACATTGACAGGCTTCTTAGGAGAAAAATAAATGGTGTAAGTGCTATCTGCATCGACTACTGCTGCGGGGGTTGGATAGCTCTGACTTCCTGCACGCGGATAGCGTTGCGCTGTCTGCAACATAGAGCGCGTTTGGTTATCGTACAACGTAATCGACCAGAACTTAGCAGCAGGTATATGCGCCGGCAAGGTTATCTTATAAGTTTTTGCACCATCAAATGCAACACCTTTCGAATCAAAGAATGCACCAAGGTACTGCGAACCGATATTGGTCAACCGCATACACATGGCCGGTGTAATTCCCGTTGCTGAATAAAACATTCCAATTCGTGCATTGATCTTTTTTGCACCATCATCCGGAGCTTGTTTCACTCCTTCTTTGGAGATCATTGGTGGTGGCGTTTGAAATTCATAACCACCAATAAATAATGGATTCACCCAATGATTACCCGCGCCGTAATAATTAAACCCTTCTTCTTTTCTTGGATTGAATGAGACGGTCCGGCTGATCGCATTACCCATTGCGGCGGATTTCAATAAGATCTTTTTCCATCGTTCATCCGGAGTAAATGGCTTGTCCTTTACGATACCCAATGCAGCAAAATGCCCGGCAATTTCCGGATCAAGAGCTGAAGCCGGTTGAGCCTGTACAGCCTCATTCAGCATTTCAAAGAAAGAATAATCAGCAGGTGGAATGGTGTTCATTTCTTTGCCCGTCCCCTCTATAAACTTTAACTCACCCGGCTTCGCCAATGCAGCAAGTGTGGATTTTCCATTAAGAAAAGAACCAATACTGGAACCCCAGCTTCCGGCAGCATAAGAATATATTTTCAAATGCTTTTTAACGGCTTCATCTGCTGGTTTGGGATCATTATTCTCCAGGAATGCCCTACCTAAAACCCCCACCTGTAATGTGCGGCTATGACAAACAAAATAACCACCTTCAGGCACTGTCCCTTTATAATCCGGCGGAATGATCAGAAACTTGCCGCCCATGCCACGGTCTGGCCCTGGCAATCCGAAATCCGTTACCCATCGCCACCACATATCATCAATTACACCTAACGTATTTGGTGGTGTTTCTACAACCATAGGGCCTTTACTAAGATCAACATAAGTCCAGAAATAATAAGTATCCGCATTAGCTGTAAGAAACAGGGATTTTGAATCCATCAGCCCCGAGAACACAATCACATCATTATCATTGATCCCTGCATCTTTAAATCCTTTGCGGATGGCCCACTGAGACACCGGAGCATATCCATTCACAAATGCATCCACCCCATGCAGGTAATCCGCTTCGTCATATAACTTTTGCGTTGTGGATGCGTCAGGCATACCATCTCTGAATGATAATGTACCAAGCGCAGTTTGTACTTTATCCGGTGTTGAAATAGACTGCATGGTTTTTGGTGAGACCTGTGCATGCACCTTCATACTAATATTCAACGTAGTCGTCAGCAGCATTATCCTTATTGCACATTTGCTATTTTTCATCATTACTTTTTGTTTATTTCAGGTTCAAGATTTTATTTCACTTCAGCAATGTCATCCATTTTCCAGCTCTTATCGAAATACTTATCTGTGGGCCCATAAAAACGGAAATATGCAAACCAATGTTTTCCAGGAACAGTTTGCACCCAGTTCTTTTCTTTTCCTGCGAGTATTTTGGGACCAAAGTACAGGTCAACCGATCCATCCGAATTTTTGAACAAATCTTTGCGCGATGACAGATCTGCATTCTTTTGTTCATTTACAATTAAGCAGCGTGTTTGCGAATCATAGACAGTGAGTGACCAGAAATGTGCAGCGGGTGGATTAGCAGGAACATGCAAAGTGTAATTCTTGCTACCATCAAGCCAACCACCGCTTTTATCTGTATAAGTTCCGAGATAAGCCTGTCCCTGGCCAGGAGTCTGGCTTATCATGGCTTTGGAAAAAGTTACCGCTTCATAAAAATAAGCTGTACGCTGTAGCAGATATTCGTAATCCTGCGAACGTTGGTTGGCATTGTTCATAGTTATCACATATTCCCAATCGCGATCACTCCAATGCTTCATATTTGGAAAACGTTTGGCGTAAGTGACCGCCTGCGTCATCACTTCACCATACTTGGCACCATCCAGTAAAGCTTTCTTTTGTGCATCTGTAGGATTGAAGGGTTGCCCTTTTTCAATGCCAAGATTTTGGAGCATGGCCATGTAAAACATATTGCGTTCCTGTACGGGCTCTTCTTGTATTATATCGTGCAGACGCTGCCAGTACTCTATTCCAGCGGGCTGGCCCAAAGTATAGTCTTTACCCTGAGCCGGTGTAACTACTTTATTTTGCACAGGATTATTTCTTGAAGAATATGGGTAAATCCTGATCTGGTGAACAATCTCCTGCATTTTAGCAGGATCTGGATCAAGTACACGCAGCCCTAAAAAAACATTGTTCATTGAACATTTAACAGGCGTATAGCCCTGCAATGTTGCGTTGCTATCTTTTCCTTCGGGAGGCAACAATAAGTACTTAGCTGATTTTCCTTTATCCGCGCCCATTTCGCCCAGCGTGGCAATTTCCTGTTGCCACATATCAGCGAGGCCACCTGCTACATTTCCTGCCGGCAATTCAACTATAAACGGGCCAGCTTTTGCCATATCAATAAAGGAAACCAGGTAAGGAGTTGTAGCGTTTGCTGTAAGAATTTTTACAAGATTTTCGTACCCGGTATATAAAACAATATCACCGCTTTGTGCGCCAAAAACAGTCTCGTGTGTATGTTGCCACTGAGCAAATGATACTAACGGAATTGACCACATATAACTTTGACAAGCTTGCTGAAAACCAAGTTCGGCATACATTTTATCTACATCTTCCTTCGCAATAATACCCCCATCAAGTTTATATGAACCAGCGACAGATGATGCTGCATCCTTCGGGCTGGCACCGGAAATTTCTGATCGGTTATTTGCTTCGCCGCATCCTGTTGAAAAAATAAAAAAGGTTACTGAGCTTGTTATGATTATGCTCTTAACAACAGGCAGCACATGCATGCCAAATGCGAACAATATGTTGGTTATTTTTTTCATTGCGCCCTTTTTAGGAATATCAAAACATAACAAAGGCTCCATCAAAAAGTTCGGGCATAATAATTGAAAAATCCTGCCCGACTGAAATCGTTCAGGCTGGGAAAGGAACAATTGAAAACGACAGCTGCTTTGAGAGAAGAATACAGTTACACAGAGAAAAATGCAGAGGCGCAAGAGCAAGAATACGCTGCGCCGCTGCTTCGCGGCGCATGCTGCGTGAAACCATCTCGCAAAATACGTAATACTTATTGCAGGAAATCTACTTTACCTGTATTCATATTATAAACAGCGCCAACAACTTTGAGCTTTTGCTGATCTACAAGCTCTTTAAGAATAGGGCTCTTTGCAGTTATTTGTTGCACCGTCAGTTTTACATTTTGCACACACACTTCATGAACAAAGGCATCATTCTTTGAAGTTTTCTCACCGCTGTAAGTTGAGAGGCTTGTTACCGCCGGCCTTATTTTGGAAAGCATTGCAGTTATGTTACCCAGCTTAACATCATCAATAGCAGATTTAATTGCGCCGCAATATTCATGGCCCAATACCAAAATCACTTTGGCACCAGCCACTTTACAACCAAACTCCATACTACCAAGCATATCCTCATTTACAAAATTCCCTGCAACACGCCCCACGAACACATCTCCAATGCCTCTGTGAAACACATCTTCAACAGGCACACGCGAGTCAAGGCAGGATAAAATAACGGCTTTAGGATATTGGCCGAGCGCCGCCCTGCGCACCCTTGCAGTGTTATTCCTTACAGTTAAACTATCCGATACAAACTCATCATTTCCTGCTTTTAGTAAAGCGATCACTTCATCAGGTGTAAGCTTTGCCTGCTGCTCAGCAGTCAGCACACTATCCATAAGAATATCGCTTTTATCAACTACCACTTCATTTACATTCTCACTTGTTTTTACATTTTCATGAGTCTGGCATGCAATCAATGATTCACACAATAGCATCATAAAAAAGAGTACGTTGTTTTTCATAAAGTTTGAGATAATTGAGTATTTAAATAATAGTTCTTTCTTAAACAAAAGCAGCCGGTTAAACCCCTCACCCGTCACTATTCACCATTCACTATTTCACTTTCTCCACATCATTCAACTTCCACGAGCCATCATACAAACCTTTTGTCGGCCCATAAAATCTTGCCAGCAATTCGAACTTTCCATTTGCATCTGTAGGTATCCAATTGGATTCCCTACTGGCAGGAGCAGTTGGCCCAAAATAAAGATCTACCGTTCCATCACTGTTCTTTTGTAACCCCGGCGTTTGAGACGAACGGCCCATCCAGCGGGCATTGCGTATAAAAGTGTGTGTTTCGCGATTATATACTGTTACTGACCAATATTGTGTTACAGGCGCATTGGCAGGAACATGCAATTTATAGGAAGATTTACCATCTAATGGATTGCCATCTTTGTCAAGTGCCTGCATTAAATAAAATTGAGACTCTCCAAGATGTTTTGCGCTAAAGAAAGCGATCATATAACACATGCCTCTGTTATCAATCGGATATATCTCCGGAACCTGGTACGATTTTACAACGCTTAACTTATAATCATCACTGGCAGGAAAAAACCTATGTGATTCTTTATAGAACGGCGGCATTCCCGCATACTGCACTTCAAGCCATGCTCTCGCCTGCTTTGCTGCAATGCTCAATATTTCTTGTGTACGCGCATCAGGATTAAAAGGTTTACCACGCTCCAGGCCAATTGTTTTAAGCGGGTCAATCATCGCCCTGTCTCTTTCCAACCAGGGCTCCGCCTGCAAGATCTTATCTAATGTACGGTAAAAACTGGCATCGTATTGAATATTGGCGTCATACACGCCGTTGCTGGCATCTACAAATTTTGTTGCGGGATTTTTTGAAACCTCACTTAACGGATAAAGTTTTATACGTTTTGCGTAAGCAACGGCTGCAGCAACATCTACATCACTTCCGCTTTTTAAAACGGAACGCAACAATGCATAACCCTGGTAAGTATCGGATTGCATAGGAATATACCCGGGAGGAATTTTATTCTTCTCATAATTGGGTGGCAGAAAAAGATACTTGCCGCCTTTACCTTTATCTACTCCGCCGGGGCCAACATCTTCAATCGCTGCCTGCCAGTAGTTCATAATGCTGCCATTGAACACCCCACTATCTGCAGGAGGAATTTCCAGCACCACAGGCCCAACTTCTTTGGTATTGAAAAAAGGCATCAGGTATATAACATCAGGATTGGGAGTAAGCGTTTGATTTTTCCAGTCCAGTAATTTTGGCCAGATCACCACCTGGTTATAACTGCCGTTTATTTTAGCAAAGGCATCAAACATCAACTGAAAATTTACAGCAGGTATTCCCCATACGGCAGCTTCAATGCCACGCTGATAAATCATCTGTTCTTTGATGTTAGCAGGCTTAAAAGTTGCATTGGCGGAATCAGCATTTGTCGCCTGAGTCGCAGTGGAAGTTTGTTGTTGGTTCTGCCCGCATGAAGCCAGTAACAAAGCAAGCAACACATAAACTAGGTTTTTCATACGCTTAATTATATAACGTAATACACAAGTATTGATTTTTTGAACCCGGCGTTTGTAATATAATTCATCATCGTTGCGTCGCACACTTCAACGTTTTTTTTCTATTCAACAAATGCGAATCCACGCTGTATATCATTGTTATTTCACTTCTTCAAAATCACCGGGCTTCCAGCTTCCGTCAAACGCCGGCTGATCTGGCCCGTACACACGGATATACACGAACCAGCCTTTTCCCGGAATTGTTTTGATCCATTGTTTTTCTTTTCCCGCAGGCGCTTTAGGGCCGAAGTACAGATCAACAGAAGATTCTTTTGCCAGGTCCTTCAATTCAAACATCGAGCGCAATGCTGCGTAGCCCTGATCCGTCTGCACCTGGCTGCGTGTTTCTGCATCATACACGGTTACAGACCAGAACAGTTTTGCAGGCACAGGTTGTGGAATAGTCAGCTTGTATGTTTTTGCTCCGTCCACATAAGCACCCGTTTTGTCCCGCATTCCCAGCCAATAAACAGATCCGGCTCCGGCCTGCCTTCTAAACATGGCAGGTGATGCACCGATGGCCTGGTAGAACCAAACTTCTCTTGCATCAAGATCAACATAAGAAGGCGCATCAAAATCGCCATTCTCTGGCCGCAATCCTACCCATTCCCATTGACGATCTTTCCATACAACGCGATCAGGCCTGCGGTCAGCAAATGATTGCACACGCATTTGGGCATTACCTATTTTCGCAGCCCTCTCAAGAATATCTTTCATTCGAGCATCAGGATTAAAAGGCTTGCCTTTCACAATGCCCAACACAGCTAACTCTCCATAATAAGTGCGATAACCCTCATAAGCCGGCTCGCGGTCAATTATTTTTGCCAGCACTTCCCAATATTTAATATTGGTTTCCCAATCCAATGGAGTTGTATTCTGTGGCTTACCAGTCAAATCTAAAAATTGAACAGAAGAAGCACTCGCCGGTGCATTCAACGGATAGAATTTGATAGTTTTAATTCTTTCCATTGCAGCGTTCACATCACCTCCTACCGGCAATGAACGAATACCAACAGTAAGATTGTTGGAGGACGATTTCCATATATGAAAACCTGAAGGAATATTTCCTTTATAACCGGGAGGAACGATCAGATGTTTACCACCCTTACCGGCATCGGGCCCAGGTATTCCCATATCCGCCACCCAACGCTGATTAACATCCATTGCCACTACAATCAATGGGCCGGCAGGTATTTCAATTACAAAAGGGCCGCTTGAAAGATCCAGCAACAATGGCCCATATGGCGTGTCTGAGTTGAGTGTAAACCCTATTTGCTGCGGTTTTGTATCCAGCGTACCAGAAGTGACATTGGGTTTAACATTAACAGCCAGATTGCCTTGTAATATTGCTTCCCCGGAAACGGTAGGATAAAAAAACCTATATGCCTGGATGGCTCGGTTAAGATCTGCATCGTCGTAAGCTTTTTTAATCGTTGCCTCTGTAGGAAAGCCACCAACAAACTCATACCCTGATGCACTTGCATTGCTGGTCATTAAAGAATCCGTACCCGTTGTTGAGTTTGTTGCTGGCTGTTGGCTACATGCAGCTAAAAGTATTGCTGGTATAGATGCACGAAGAATGTTCCTCATGATATCAGGTTTAATGCGCTGCTTTTGCAGCATAATTTTCATGCTCAAAAGCAACATCCCGGCAGCTTAGCCGGGATATTACTTTTTATTGGACACTTAAATGAATTGGTTTATCCGATTGCCTATTTCTGCATACCCGATCTCCGTGCGTTTACTCTTAGCTTTGCTCCATTCTGAAGGAATTGTATGCAGAAAACCGATTATTGTTTTCCACCCGCCTGTGTACCCATAGTTGGATGCTTCATATTTGATTCCGTGGCTTTATTGATATCCTCTTCAACCCCATCAACAGAGAACGAAGCCGGTAATTGCGAAGGCGGATATTTGAGGAAAGTTTGCAGGAACTCAACCGCGTGTGTACTTAACTGGAATACTTTAAAATCATTATCCACGAGCCATTGATAATAGTTATCCGAAACAATATCAGCTCTCTCGTAAGGGTCCATTCTTAAATTGAATAATTTAGGAACCCTGTATGTGGTAAAAGGATAAGACCATACTTCAAAGCCACCATACTTAGGTTGTTCACGTACAACCATCTTCCAATCCTGGTACCTGAATGCAACCAACTGTGCATCGTCATTAAAATATGCAAACTCAATACGTGCACTTTTATCTGTTTTGCCTGTGATAAAATCAAGCTGATTATATCCATCCAAATGTACCTTAAAGGTTTTACCACCCACAGCTTTGCCATTTAACAGCTCTTCTTTGATGTTAGCGTTACCAGCTACAGCCAATAGAGTAGGGAACCAATCTAAGCCGGAAAACATTTGATTGGTTAAACCACCTGGCTGTATATGCCCTGGCCAGCGTACAAAAGCCGGTACGCGGTATGCGCCTTCCCAGTTAGTGTTCTTTTCACTACGGAACGGAGTGGTAGCTGCATCGGGCCAACTAAATTGGTTAGGGCCATTATCAGTTGTAAATATAACAATGGTGTTCTCCGTTAATTTAAGATCGTCAAGCAACTTCATCAGTTTGCCAACATTGTCATCCATTTCCAGCATACCATCAGCATAATAATTACCCGGCATTCCAGCTCTATTTGTCATAGAAGGACGAACATGGGTTTTAAAATGCATGCGGGTAAAATTCATCCATGTAAAAAATGGCTTATTTGCCTGCGCCTGCCTTTTAATAAAATCCATACATGCATTGGTTGTCTCATCGTCTACAGTTTCCATTCTTTTGATCGTGAGCGGGCCTGTATCTTCTACTTTGCCATCTGCAGTGGAGTGAATCACGCCACGTGGAGAGTTGGCTTTCGTAAATGCAGGATCGTCCTTTGGCCATGTGGCATGTTCGGGCTCTTCTTCCGCGTTCAGGTGATAGAGATTGCCAAAGAATTCATCAAAACCGTGTTTGGTGGGCAAATATTCGTCTCTGTCACCAAGGTGATTTTTACCAAATTGCCCTGTCGCATAACCCAGTGGTTTCAAGGCCTGGGCAATTGTAATATCTCTATCCTGCAATCCAACCGGCGCGCCAGGTATGCCAACTTTTGATAAGCCGGTACGTTTTGCACATTGACCGGTAATGAAAGTTGAACGACCTGCGGTACAACTATTCTCTGCGTAATAATCAGTGAACATAAGGCCAGAATGTGCAAGTTTGTCTAGATTAGGCGTCATATAACCGACAACGCCCTGACCATATGCGCTGATGTTAGTCAAGCCAACATCATCGCCGAAAATGACAAGAATATTGGGTTTGTTTTGTGCAGACAAAGTGTTGCTTACAAAACCAGCTACAAGCAACAAAAAACCGTAGTTGATTTTAAGATTAAATCTCATCATGACTCTATATTTTAGAAATTTAAATGAACGACTCGTGTATTATTTGCGTCAGTTGGTTGGTGCCGATAAATGTTCCAGTTCCTTCAACCGTTTAAGTGCATCCTGCTGCATCAACGTTCCATAGTTGATGTTTCCTGCGTTTAAAGAGCTGCCTGCCTGGTAAGGGAACTTCTCAAAATCGCTGAAGAACTCTTTGATCCTTCCCTGAATGGGCACCAGCAACCACATTTGTTGCGCAAAGAATTTCAGGGATTCGCCTCCTTCTTCGGTGCCACGCTCATAAGGATCCATACGGAGATTGGTGATATTGGCCCAGGCCGGAATTTCTCTTGTTGACGTAGCAATGTTGCCGGGTGAATTAACCGCGAAGCTTACCTTCCAATCGTTCCAACGTATGGCATTCAGATTGCCGCCCTGATCAAAATAGTAGATGGATTCGCGAGGCCCCTTTTGTTCTTTGCCCGTTAGATAAGGCAGGAAATTATATCCGTCGAGATGAACTTTAAAGTTCTTTCCATTTGCAGAAAACCCGGCAGCCATTTTTTCCTTAATATCCGGAATGCCGGCCGCAGCACACAATGTAGGGAACCAGTCCAGCAAAGCGATTGGCTCATTGCTAACCGTAGCGGGTTTAATATGACCAGGCCAGCGCACCATCATCGGAATACGGAAACCGCCTTCCCATGTAGTACCTTTTTCACCTCTGAACATGGTCATTGCACCATCGGGCCATAATGCAATCTCTGCACCATTGTCTGTTGTATAAACGACTATGGTATTATCGGTAATTTTTAAATCATCCAATTGTTTGAGCAGTTCACCAACCATTGCATCGTGTTCAACCATACCATCTGCATGAATACCTTTACCGGTTTTACCCAAAGATTCGGGTTTCAGATGCGTAAACACGTGCATGCGTGTAGTATTGAACCATACGAAAAATGGCTTATCAGCTTTAGCTGATTTGTCGATAAACTTTTTGGCAGCACCTAAGAACTCTTCGTCAACAGTTTCCATCCGTTTGCTGGTCAATGGGCCTGTATCTTCCACCTTGCCATCTGCTGTTGAATGAATAACACCACGTGGCCCATATTTTTTCTTAAACTCAGGATCCTTTGGATAGAAATAGCCTTCCGGTTCTTCTTCTGCATTCAAGTGGTACAGGTTACCAAAGAACTCATCAAAGCCATGTTTTGTAGGCAGATGTTCATCACGGTCGCCAAGGTGATTCTTTCCGAATTGCCCTGTGGCATATCCTTGCGTTTTCATCACATCTGCAATGGTTGGCATCCACGTTGTAATACCATGCGGATCGCCTGGCATGCCAATCGTTAACAACCCTGTGCGGAATGGTTCTTCACCAAGTATAAACGATGCACGGCCGGCGGTGCAACTTTGTTGGCCATAAGAGTCAGTAAAAAGACATCCTTCATTGGCGACGCGATCGATATTAGGTGTTTGATAACCCATCAAACCTCTCGTATAAGCACTCACCTGAGGTATACCGATATCATCACCGAAAATGACCAGAATATTAGGTTTCTTTTGAGCCTCAAGGCTGTTGGTTGAGAGAACAGCCGCAAAAGCAATCATGGTTGTTTTTGATAACAGGTTTTTGAATTTTGGCATGTAGCTGAGGTTTTAGATGATAAAATGTTCCCATTGCCTGGTTACAGGACAGAGTAAATAGGTTATACCGCATTAGTTTAATTGGCGCCTGGCTTTTCGCTCATTTTTCTCATAACTTCATCAAGATTGAAACTGGCTGGTTTTTGCCTGGGTGGAAATTCTTTAAAAGAGGATAACCATTTAGCCACATATGCAGTAGCACCATACATCAGGTAAGCGTGCTTAGCCTGCCAATCAGGATACCATGAAGATTGAGGCCCGCGCTCAAAAGGATCTGCCAGTAAATCATACATAAAAGGCAGCCTGAGCTTGGTATATTCATTCTGCCAGATGGATATACCTGTATTGTATTGTTCGTAAAACGACAATTTCCAGCGGCCATAACGCAGTGCAAACAAATCTCCGTCATCACTCCAGTAAAGAAACTCTTTACGTGGATCCTCTTTTACATCTCCCTTCAAAAAAGGAAGCATATTGTATCCGTCAAGATGAACCTTAAAGGTTTTGCCTCCAGCAGTATAGCCGGAAAGGCATTTCTGCACAACATCAGGTTGACCTGCGGCTGCACAGAACGTTGGGATGAAATCTTCGTGCGCAAATATGTCGTTTAAAATAGAGCCTGGCTTAATCACACCGGGCCATTTTATAAGTGTAGGAACGCGAAATCCGCCTTCCCAGTTAGTTGCTTTTTCACCACGGAAAGGCGTACTGCCACCATCTGGCCAACTCATCATTTCGGCGCCATTGTCTGTCGTAAATACAACAATGGTATTTTCTGCAACTCCTAGTTTTTCCAGCTCAGCGAGCAGTTTGCCAACATTATCATCAAGTTCTGTCATGGCATCAGCTTCAAGGCCGAGGCCAGTCTTACCTTCGTACTGAGGGCTTAGGTGAGTGAATACATGGCATCTTGTTGAGTTAAAATAACAGAAGAATGGTTTGCCTTCTTTTGTTTTTCTATCCATAAAATCAATGGCTGCATTGGTGAATTCTTCATCAACAGTTTCCATTCTCTTCTTGGTAAGCGGGCCTGTATCTTCCACTTTTCCATCGGCTGTTGCTTTTAGTACACCACGCGGGCCGAATTGTTTTTTATACATAGGATCTTTGGGATAGTCGGGATCTTCAGGTTCTTCTTCCGCGTTAAGGTGATAAAGGTTGCCAAAGAATTCATCGAAGCCATGCCTGGATGGAAGGAATTCGTCTTTATCGCCAAGGTGATTCTTACCAAATTGCCCTGTTGAATATCCCAGTGCTTTTAAAAATTCAGCAATGGAAGGGTCTTTCGCACTCAATCCAACATCAGCACCAGGCATTCCAACTTTAGTAAGCCCCGTACGAATAGGAGACTGCCCTGTTATAAACGCTGCGCGCCCGGCAGTACAGCTTTGCTGCCCATACCAGCTGGTAAATAATGCACCCTCACTGGCAATACGGTCGATGTTTGGCGTTTTATAGCCCATCATACCACGATTGAAACAACTGGGATTAAACCAACCGATATCATCTCCCATGATCACAAGGATATTTGGCTTCTTCTGAGCATGGACAGTACATATGACCATCATTGTCAAGGCTGACATTATCAGCGATTTGCGCAGATTACAAAATACTATCATAATACACATTTTTGATTAAAAGATGTATTGATTGTTTTCCTTCAAGAAAGTGAACGAAAAAAAGGATGACTTAACCAGCAACCATAACCCTAATAGCCAATCTTCATATGCGGGCAACCTTCTGATTGTTTAACAAAATTGCCTTACACTCAAAACGTTTCTGCTAAATATTATACAACATGTGGAGATGATAAAAGTTCACCGCGCTGTAGAACTTTTATGCTGCACCCATTTAAATTCAACAACATAGCAGGCATTTTTACCGTAAAGAGCAATTGGTGAAACAATGTTTGGAAGAACTAAATTTTCGAAAACATGATACCCATCATTTTGAGGAGCAAAATTTTTTAAGGTCAAATACGGGGATATAACCTTGACAATATAAATAAGGCAGTTTAGCTTTGTGCCCACAAATACAACCTTAACGTATCGGCTGCAAAAAAAATCACTGCGTTCTTCATAAGACATGCGCTTGTGTTGCAGTTTGCATTTACTTGTTCCGATCAACATTAAACGTTATACCGATAATATACCACCGCTTGCTATAGTTACATTCGTGCTTTGCAGGCTTCATGAACGATTGCATCGGTTAACAATTCACCTTCTTGGGCGCCATGTGATGACAGGCTTTTTGACAACGTGTTTAGCTAAGCCCATACAATTTATTCCCCTGATTACATGCCGGTAATGGCAGCAATAGGATGACGCTATGAAAAGCAGTGCATGGCAAAGTTTATAACCTAACCTAAATAAAATCTGAAATGAACCAAACCGAAACCTTGTTGCAACATACGCGTTCAGTTAAAGAGCGTGTGCAGAAACGCTTATTCAGTTGTATCATTTTTTGCTTTTGTACAGCCCTTGCTCCTGCCTTATTAGCACAGGCTCGCCCAACAATTAACTCATTCACGCCAACAAACGGGCCTGTGGGTGCCACCATTACAATTACCGGCGAGAACTTTGGCTCGGCACCAGCACAAAATGTTGTTTATTTTGGCGCAGCGAAGGCCAATGTTATTTCAGCAAATACTTCGGCAGTTACAGTGCAGGTGCCTGCAGGCGCTACGCTTGCGCCCATCTCTGTAACGGCCAATAATTTAACCGGCGCTTCTAGCCGGGATTTTAAGGTAACCTTCGCCGCAGACCCTGTAACCAGTGGATCTTTTGGAACTGCCAAAGACCTCACTACACCCGGCGCGCAATTTTATGCATCCTTATTTGCAGACCTTAATGGCGACGGGAAACTTGACATTATCAGCGTGCAACCGCAACTGGACCGGGGCCTTGCCGTGCGTAAAAATATTAGTATACCGGGCACTATATCTTATGACGACACTAAAATCTTTAAAACAACAGTGAATGGCACACCTGCATTGGCAGACCTTAACAGCGACGGCAAATTGGATTTACTGTTATTCCCGCAGTTTCTATCAAATTTCCATGCCATCAAAAACATTAGTGAACCCGACTCAATCGCATTTGAATTAAATAAAGTGGTATCCGTTCCGGGCATCTCTTACATATCAACTATCGGCGACATAGATAATGATGGAAGGCCTGACCTTCTAGCAGCAAATGACAGCGTATTGTTGTTTACTAAAAACACATCCACCGGCGCCGATATTTCTTTCGGAACTACCATCTCAGTTCCATTACTGCCGAATATACCAGAGACAGATAATTACATCAGGAACCTTTGGATAAAAGATCTTGACGGAGATGGCAGGCAGGACATTATTGCCGCAACCAGTGGTTCCACGTATGCCGTGCGCAACACATCAACAGGTGGCAACGTATCATTCGCGCCTCCTTTAAAACTAAATGAAGTCTTCGGCAGAACCGATCCTGGTACTCTACTAGCCATAGGAGATCTTGACGATGACGGCAAGCCAGACTTAATTATAAATAATACCTTGTTAAACAGAAATGAATTTTTGCAAAATAAAAGCACTCCGGGTTCGCTCAGTTTTGCAGCAGCCCAACCGTTTGCCCCGCCATCTGGCTATAGGCTTGGTTTATACCCTGTATCGGGATCAGAAAGACTAGATTTCATTAATACGGATGGAACAACAGTAGTAGACCCTGATGGCAACCCTACTGCAGTTAGCTTCTACGTAAATTTATACCCCCAACATCATGAAGTAATTAACGGTAAAGACACTTTTAGCTATCCTGAAAAAGTGAGGATATATGCAGGCAACACTTACAAATCATTTGATTTTAAAGATCTGGATGGAGATGGCAGGCCCGATCTTATTTTATATGATGCCGTAGCGTACCTTGCCAATGCGAACCCTATGGTTTTAAAAAACCAATCTGGCGTTGCACCTGCACCCCCTGTTATTACCGCAGTTACACCGGACAGTATTTATGTAAATGATACCATATGGATTCACGGAAAAAATTTCACGGGTGTTAATGTTGTAAGGTTTGGAGACACTCAAGTAAAAACGTTCTCTATTCTGTCAGACTCATTAATAAGCGCAGTTGTATTATACGCACCTGGCGATCTTATCATTCAATCATCTGCCGGCAATGATACATTCCCGCCAATAAAAATCAACTATGATCCTTACATTAAAACAAAACCCGCGGATATTCCAATAGCCTGCTACCCCGCATCAATGACATTCACCGTAGAGATTCCTGCATTTTATCAGAGCGATGAATATTATTATGCCTGGTTTAGAAATGGCGTGCGCGTTGGCGACAGAAATAAGCCATATTCCCCCAGGATTTTTGAGGTAGGCGACTCCGTGTGGTCCGTATTGATTCGCAAGCGCCAGACAGCGGTGATAGCCAAGAGCAATGTTGTACATATCACCAAGATTATGAACTTTTATCACCCCACTATTTATATAAAATCAAACAAAGCATCTTATTGCGAAGGCGACACAGCAATATTTAAAGCATCTGTAGTTAAACCGGGCAAAAACCCGAAATTCCTCTGGATGAAAAATGACATACTTGTGGGAGATAGCAGCGACACTTATAAGGATGCCTATATACAAAACGCAGATGTGGTTTATTGCATTCTTTATGAACCTGAAGGGCCATGCGTGCCGGAATATTTAAGAAGCCAGCCATTAACTATAACAGTTGTCAGCAATAAACCAGCTGCAATCACCTCAATCACTGGCCCATCGGTAGTTACGGCCGGGCAGCAGGTAACTTTCAGCGTACCTGCAGAGGCGACTAGTACATTCCGCTGGCCGATACCTGCTGACGCTTCCATTGTATCTGGCAATGGCACAAATGCTATCGTTGTAAACTGGGGCAATAGCGCAGGCAAAATTTCTGTAAAAGCAACCAATGCCTGTGGAAGCTCGGCAGTTGTTACCAAACTGGTTACATTAGCAAGCAACAGTAATGCCTCAGCACGAATAGCGGGCAACGCGGACGAGGTCAACACAGGCAAGACAGCACTGGTTGTTTATCCAAATCCAGCAACCAGCCAGACAACAATTTCATTCACCGCACCAACAACTGGCAAGTACACCATGTTTATCACCGATGCCCAGGGAAGGACATTGCAAACACATCAACTGGAATTACAAAAAGGATCGGTAGCCAAAAAAATCAGCACCGCATCCTATGCACCAGGCATATACCATGTAACCATAACCGACAACAAACAAATAATAAGCAAGCAACTCATGATTAGCAGATAGAAAGCCTCGCAACCAAACAAAAAACGCGATTGGCCTTTATTGGTCAATCGCGTTTTATTTTCTGCACGAATAGTATCAATAATACTGCATTTTTAATACCTGTGCGGCTTCAATAGTGCCTTCTGAGATAACATTATTAGAACCATCAACCATGTTAATAGTTGTACCTGTGCCAGCATTTACCTGCGCGTTGTTTTGTGTGTAAGCATAACAACTATCCATAAACGTAGCACCATAATTAACCAATTTGGCAAGGTTGCCGCCTACTGTAGGCGCTTCAACAATCCACTCAGCACAATTGCCTTTAAGTGTTGTGCCTGACGGCGCATTAATCTGGAATGATGTATGTGTACCTGTTGTTATATTGGTAATGTAAATGGATGCCTGTGTGGTACTTGTTGCACAGATGAGGCATGTCATATAATCACCACTATTAACGGGAAAATTACTGATCTGCATTTCATAGTTAGGATACCATTCCCACCACGCATAAATACTTTTGTGCGTAGTGGAACTTTGCACCAATGCATCCTGCGATGTGCCTGCCTGCAACACATCATTAGAACCCCAACCATCAATGCCTATCCATGCAGAAGAGTAGTACCATGAACCTGTTGCCTGCCCTGCCGGCTGTGTTGGATCTGGCACGATCCAGTTACCGATGATCCATTTAAATGTATCGCCTGCTGATGGGAACACAACAGCTCCTGACCAGTTGGTAGAAGTGGAAGTATTACCAATAGTTTTTGCTTTTCCTGTACTTGGCCGGTGTTGTTTTTTTCTTATTTCGGTAAACTCCGGAACAATATGCGTAAGTTCCTTTGAATATACCTGGTGCCAGGCCTTGTACAATTCAGGCTCTTTCTTTGCATCTGGTTTTGGTGCAATTCCGTGCCGCATTAATGTTGTTTTTGAGGCGGTTAGAGGATTGAAACCTTTTGGTGCTGCTTCAAATGTTTTAATTGAAGCACCCAACATCTGCCCTGCGCTTTTCTTCGCTTTCATAGCTTATTTTTTAAAATAATGAGTGAAATAAAAAATAATTGATACTGCTAATATTCTGAGAGGGATGCAGTGGCCAATGCATACCATACAATTAGCATTATTGAGTTATTGAACATTTTTTTACACATCAAAAACTTCTTGTTTTTGTATGCGTTTGCAGAAGGCGATAAAAACGTTGTTACACAAGCCGTTTTGTAGTTGAATGCAGGCAATCAAATTTTCATAAATGCAAACAGGAATAAGATCAACCGGTTTTTCAACGCAGTAACATTTAATGAATGGCTTTTTTATGCAGGTGGATTATTAAGAACTAATTGCAGCGGGTATAAATACAATGTAAAAGTATACACCTGCATAGCCCCACAATTGTGATTTAACACAACCGCGGCCCATTTTTATCACAAAGGCAGTCCGCACCTGCCTTACAACACTTGCACTTGCTAAAAAAAATAAGTAATATTGAAGGCAATTACCCTTTTTTTTTACGGCGCAAGTAAAAGAGCCCATCTCCAATGCTCTCTGCAAAACCAGCTTAACTATTTGTATACCAAACCTTTTTTAAAATGAAACATGTCTACACCGCTTGTCATTACTTGCTGAAAAACACTTCAGCCCGCACCGGTTTCCAGCACCGAAGAGAAAAAAACTGAACCGCAGG
This sequence comes from Bacteroidota bacterium, assembly GCA_048498555.1. Lineage (GTDB taxonomy): Bacteria > Bacteroidota > Bacteroidia > Chitinophagales > Chitinophagaceae > Danxiaibacter. The sequence goes on along the minus strand of JBEHXT010000020.1, from coordinate 18,181 downwards.
CCTTTATCCGAAAAAATTACTACGGAACAATTATCGGTAATACATAACCGGTCATTCGTCGGTTATATTGCTTGTTATTTCACGCTATATACTACGCGCATATTTGCCACATCTGAAATACAGGCAATGTTATTATGTTACCGTTCAATGCCGCTTAGTCCGGACACCTGTATTTAAACGGCTTATCATTACATATTTAAGATTGATTCTTACTGGCTAAACGACATTATTTTGATGATATCATTTAATTCAAATGTTTAAAAACAATTGAGATGAAAACAGTTTTATCAAAGCGAAACCATTCTTTTTTCTTTCGTGAAAATGTGCTCTTAAAAACCATTTGCAATCATTCAAGAAAAAAAATCACTGTATCTTTTGTTTCCCTGCTAACGTTATTTTGTACACACCTGCTCGCACAACCTGCAGTTAATTTCGATCCGATTTCAGTTTCAACAATTGCCGGTGATGAAGCCAGCGGCTCTGCCAATGGCACCGGCCCTTCTGCCCGCTTTTACTTACCGGCAAACATGGTGTTCGATAAAGTATCCGGATGCATTTATATATGCGACTGGTTTAACAACCGCATCCGTAAAATGACGACCGACGGCGTGGTTACTACTTATGCCGGAACAGGCGCAAGCGGGCATGTTGACGGCGCTGCTGCTTCGGCAAGATTTAACCGGCCGTATGGCATTGCGGTAGACAGGATCGGCAATGTTTACGTAACTGATGCCGAGCGTTACCTCCGAAAAATTTCCACTACAGGCACGGTTATCACGCTCGCCGGGAACGGCACAATGGGCTATGCTGACGGCGTTGGTACCAGCGCAAAATTTGATGGCTTGTTGGGTATTGCATTAGACACATTCAATAACATCTTTGCCGTAGACAGCCGCAATAACCGGATTCGAAAGATTACTCCGGCCGGAGCTGTGTCAACTTTCGCAGGAGATGGAACGCCCAACTCTTATGATGGCAAAGGAACCAACTCAGGCATCTGGTCCGCACATGATATTGTCATGACCTTCTCACAAAACCTGTATGTAATTACCAGTTATACAAACATGCAGAAGATTACAACAGATACGGTTGTGACAACTATTCCACTTTCAAGCATGGAAACCCTTCCGGACGGATCGTCTGACCTGTATGGCTTCCAGCTTGGAATAACATCCGACAGCCTGGAAAATCTATACCTCACCATTTTTGATAGTGGCATTGATTATCTTGTAAGAAAGGTTACACCACAACATGTGGCGAGCAGGCTTGCCGGATCCGAGGGACTTTTTGCTGATGGAATTGGCCGTGCAGCGCGTTTCTCCTTTTTACACGGCATCACCAGGGATGACAATGGCAACCTTTATGTAGCAGATAGTAACCGGATTAGAAAAATGTCTGTCCCCAAGCTTAACCTTTTCACCACAGCACAAGGGATAGCATCAGCATCTCAATTTTTCAGGATCAGTGGCAACAACTTATCGGGAAATGTAAACATAGTTCCACCCACAGGTTTTGAGGTTTCTTTGTCACAAAACAGCGGCTATGCAAGTAGTTTATCACTCCCCGCTATTGCAGAAGAACGGCCCTCCGTCATTGTTTACATACGTTTACAAGGCACTGCACCCGCTGGCATTTACAGTGGCAATGTGAGCCTTTCTTCCGCCTCTGCAACTACAAAATATTTGCCTGTTAGTGGAAACGTATTTGGGCCTGCATTACAGTTTGACCCGATAGTTGTAACCACACTCGCGGGTAGCAGCGGTGGCTTTGCTGATGGCGCCGGCGCCGCTGCAATGTTTAATGCGCCAAGGGGTGTAAGTGCAGATGCAAGCGGCAACATACTGGTAGCTGACCAGGGCAATAACCGCATTCGCAAAATAACACCGGCAGGAGCTGTGACGACCATTGCAGGAAATGGAACACCAGGACTAGTTAATGGAACTGGTGCCACAGTACAATTCAATCAACCTACAGGTGTTACAGTAGACGGAAGTAACAATGCTTATGTTTCAGATAACGGCAATAATCTTATTCGCAAAATAACCTCTGCAGGAGTTGTAAGCTCATTTGCGGGCAGCAGCAAAGGCTTTGCCAACGGCGCTGGAAACACTGCCAAATTCAACAGCCTTCAGGGTGTTGGCATAGACAAGGATGGCAATATTTATGTGGCTGACGCGAATAACAATCGCATCAGGAAAATAACGCCAGCAGGAGTTGTGACAACCATTGCAGGAAACGCAGCGGGGTTTGTAAATGACACCGGTACCCTTGCCGCCTTTAGAAGGCCTTTTGGCACTGCGGTAGACAGGGCAGGAAATATTTATGTGGCGGATATTGACAACAATTGCATTCGTAAAATAACGCCAGATTTTGCTGTGAGCACTTTTGCAGGCGGAGCTAAGGGCTATAGCGACGGCATTGGAACTTTTGTGCGTTTTAATCAGCCTAATAGTGTAGCCGTAGATACCGCCGGCAACGTGTATGTTGCTGATGCAGGCAATAGTGTAATCCGAAAGATAACTCCGAAAGGCAACGTTTCTACACTCGTTGGCTGGGGGATTGGCTTCAGGGACAGCGTTGCCAGTCTGGCTAGATTCAATCAGCCCAAAGGAATAACTATTGATGCATTTGGAGACCTTTATGTGGCTGATGTAAACAATAACAGGATCCGCAAACTGGCAAAAGCCGTGATGAAACCGTTTGCAACTGTTCGCGGCACGGGTTCTGCTCCACAAGTTTTCGGCATAAGCGGCACCTATCTCTCCGGGTATGTTACAGTATCGGCACCTACAGGCTTTGAAATCGCGACCTCAAGCGCAGGTGAATATTCAAACACTATGTCCATAGGGACATTGTACGGAGAGTTAACAACATTTACCATTTACGTCCGTTTAAGCCGTTATGCGCTTAGCGGTTTTTACAATGGAAATGTGACAGTTAGCTCACCGGGTGCGGCAACAATAAGCCTGCCCGTTACAGGAACTATTTCAGCAGCTCCATTCGCCTTTGCGAATGTTGATAAAAAAGTAACTGTATTTCCAAATCCTAACAAGGGTTCATTCTCCATACAACTCAATAATTTAAATACAGATGGAGCCAGGATAAAGATTTCAGATGCAAGCGGCAAAATAGTGATGGATAAAACAATGAAAGGATCAGTTAAGTCGCAAACAATACCAGTTACTGTGCAACGCAATGGAACAGGAATCTATTTTATCCAGATAACAAGTAAAGACGGCATATTTGAAGAAAAGGTATTGATTGAATAATGTATTGGGCTAGAGACGTTGCACTGCAAGGTCTCGCCCTAATGCAACGTCTCCTCAATGCAACGCATGTAACGTGTTGTATAATAATTTTTATTAAAGAAAAATTAAAAAGGCCAACGCGATAAGCATAAAATAATGTGCTTTGCGTTGGTCTTTTTCATGAAAGCTTTTTAATATTGTATACTCCCTCACAACGCATCACTACTGAATTTCAACACACCCCAACGTTTTGCTTACGCCTTACGCAAGAGAACATTTAAACCTGACCGCGATGAAACAATTCTATCAATACCTAAATAGCATGACAGATTACGCGCCAATCCATTTGCCTTGCATGCAGCATCCTAAATCAAAATCGATCATAACTACCAATAGGAAGACCAGGAAATTCCCATAACGCTTTTGCGAATTTCACTTATCCTCACAGACTGCTAATACCTACAATATGCCGCCAGTTTATTTAAACATGCAGATCTTTCAACACAAATAACACCTGCGCGGATAACCTTGTCAACAGGGTTACGGATATCCGCTTGTACTACTTTACTGAGCATTTACAATGACTAAAAGCCTGCCATTTCCGGCAGGACCGTTATAACCTTTCAACCTATTAAATCCTGTTATAATCAATTCTTCAATTGCTTAAAACAGACAAAAATGAAACGACGCCTATTCATAACAATTCAACCTGTCCAACAAACAGGCAAGGCTTTGAAAGCCAGATTATGCAATACCTCTGGATTAACAACACTTATATTTACCTTACTTTTTCAGTTGAGCAGCTATGCACAAACTGTAATAAATTTTGATGCTAACTCCGTTACTACAATCGCCGGTGACTCGGCAGCTGGTTTCGCGAACGGCAGCGGCCTGGCAACGCGCTTTAACTATCCCGCCAACATGGTGTTTGATAAAGTGTCGGGAGCAATTTTCATATGCGACCGGGACAATAACCGCATAAGAAAGATGACTACTAACGGTGTAGTTACAACATATGCAGGCTCGGGCATTGCCGGCTATCTTGATGGTAGCGCTGCATCAGCAAAATTCTCCTCACCAACTGGAATAACTGCTGACAATAGTGGTAATTTGTATGTTACAGATGGCGGCACACTTATCCGCAAAATTACCCCCGGCGGCATTGTGTCAACACTTGCAGGCGCGGTTGCAACGGGATACGTGAACGGCACCGGAACTGCCGCAAGATTTAATGGATTGATTGGCATTACAATTAACGCTGCGGGAAACTTATTTGCCGTGGACCGCTACAACTATCGCATTAGAAAAATCACTGCTGCAGGTGTGGTTAGCACGTTTGCAGGTGATGGAGGAACCGACTCTTATGACGGAAAAGGCACTCATTCCGGATTCGGTTCTCCACATGATATAATTGCTGACAAAAGCGGAAACTTATATGTGCTGGAGTATTATGCCCCCATGCGAAAGATTACACCGGATACTACAGTTACATCGATTACACTTACGAGCATGGAAACCGCAGCTGACGGAGATCCCGACAGTTTCGGCTTTCCGATAGGCCTAACAATCGATTCTCTCAATAACCTTTATACAACAGAGGTGTATGTAGATGTTGCGGGAAGTAACATTATCCGCAAGATTACACCATTAAAGGTGGCGAGCAGGCTGGCTGGCTATGACGGCTCCGATGGCCTTGTTGCAGACGGCGTGGGACCGGCGGCACACTTTTATAATCCATATGGCATTACCGCGGATAATAATGGCAACTATTATATTGTGGATCAACATCGCATCCGCAAGTTAAGTGTTGTCAAATTGAATCCCTTTATTACGTCCACAGGCCTTGCATCCTCTACTCAGTCTTTCCGTGTCAGTGGAAATAACTTAGCGCATAATATATCTCTCACGCCTCCCACAGGTTATGAAGTATCTGTTTCACCAACCAGCGGATTCGGGACCGGCTTAACATTTATTCCAATATCTGGCGAACGGCCGTCGATTACTGTTTATATACGATTAAAAAACTCTTCCGGCGCTGGTGTGCATAATGGCAATATCAGCATAAGCTGCATTGGAGCAACAACAAAACTTTTACCTGTTACAGGATATACATTTGGACCGGTATTAAGATTTGATCCGATTGCCGTTACTACACTTGCTGGCAGCACAAAAGGCTTTGCAGATGGCACCGGTGCTGCAGCACAATTCAGCATACCAAGAGGTGTTTGCATTAATACAACCGGCACTATACTGGTTGCAGACCAGGGCAACAACCGCATCCGTAAAGTTACCACAGCAGGAATAGTAACAACATTCGCAGGCAGTGGTGCACCGGGACTGGTGAACGCAACCGGAACTGCAGCGCAATTCAATCAGCCAATGGGTGTAATTACAGATGCGTTAAACAATACTTATGTTGCTGATAATATAAATAACGTTGTACGAAAGATTACTTCTGCCGGGGTAGTAACAACCTTTGCAGGCAGCACCAAAGGATTTGCCAATGGTGTTGGAAGCGCCGCAAAGTTCAACACGCTACAAGGCGTGAGCATAGACACATCTGGCAATATCTATGTGGCTGACGCAACGAATAACCGTGTTCGCAAAATAACAACCGCAGCATCCGTGTCTACCTTTGCAGGAAGCAGTGCGGCCGGCCTTGTTAATGACACTGGAGGAGTGGCTCAGTTCAGAAGGCCTGTTGGCGCGGCAGTTGACGCTGGTGGAAATGTATATATTGCAGATATAGACAACAGTGCCATCCGGAAAATTTCACCGGCTGGCGTGGTTACCACTTTAGCAGGAAGTACAAAGGGCTTTGCTGATGGCACTGGTGCTTCAGCTCAATTTAACCAACCTAACGGAGTAGCTGTGGATGTATCCGGTAATGTATTTGTTGCAGACGCAGGCAATAACCGCATCAGGAAAATTTCACCGTTGGGTGTAGTAACTACACTTGCAGGAACGACTGCTGGTTTCATTGACAGCATAGGGACACTATCAAAATTTAATCAACCGAAAGGGCTTGCCGTTGATGCATCAGGAAATATTTATGTAGCAGATGCAAACAATAACCGCGTGCGCAAGATGTCTATCCCTGTGTTGAAAACGTTCATAACTACATCCGGAACAGCTTCAGTTGCGCAGGCATTTTCTATTAGTGGCTTATACTTAATCTCCAATGCAACGGTTACAGCTCCTGCAGGCTATGAAGTATCGTTAACATCCGGCGGAGGTTATGGCCCAAGCCTTGCCTTTGCACCTACAGCAAAAGAAGTTGCTTCGAAGGTGATTTATATACGGCTTAAAGCTGCGGATATTGCGGGCACATACAATGGAAACATAACATTGAGTTCGCCGGGCGCATCTACAAAAAATCTTGCGGTGAAAGGCACTGTTAATGCGGCTGCACTGGCTATAGGCGATTGGCTAAACAGTGGACAAAGCATTCGCATATTTCCCAATCCGAATAAAGGCGCATTTTCAATACAGCTGAATAATGTTAATACAGCTGATGCGCGGATTCGCATAACAGACGCCAATGGCAGAATAGTGATGGATAACATATTGAAAGGATTGAGCAAAACACAAACAATACCGGTAAATGTTCAAGGTGCAAGAACAGGAATTTATTTTATACAGGTAATCAGCAAGGATGGCGTTTTTGAACACAAGGTGATGATTGAATAATCTGGAGAGGCGTTGCAGTGCAACGCCTCCATCGAACCACGAACATCATGTTGATGATTTAAACATAGCGACGTTGCATGCAACGTCGCTATGTTTTTTTTACGGGAATGAAATGTTGCAACATCCCACCAATCCAAACAATTCCTTCGAAAATGTGTTGTTCCAAACAGGCATGCAATAAATCTATTATGAAGACATTCTACAAATCAATTCTGCTAACGTTCATTTGCCTGTTTATTTCCAAAACCTATTCGGCACTAAGCTGCACACGTGTCGTATATAAAGGTTTAGACAACCTTATTCTTACAGCTCGTTCTATGGATTGGAAAGAAGACATTAAAACCAATCTGTGGATCTTTCCAAGGGGAATGGAACGCAACGGAGAAGTAGGACCTAAATCTATCAAATGGAAATCGAAATATGGTAGCGTAGTTGCAGCAGCATATGATTTTGCAAGTTCTGACGGCATGAATGAAAAGGGGCTTGTCGCCAATATCCTTTGGCTTGTTGAATCAGATTATCCGCATTGGGACCAAACTAAGCCGGGATTATCGATAGCTGCCTGGGTTCAATATGTGCTGGACAATTTCAGCAATGTTGCAGAAGCTGTAGATGCATTACAACAAGAACCATTTGCTATAGTATCAGACAACATGCCGGGATCAGACAGATTAGCCACATTGCATTTATCCATTTCAGATGCATCAGGCGACAATGCCATTTTTGAGTTTGTCAACAAAAAACTGGTGATACATCACGGCGCTGATTTTACTGTAATGACCAACTCGCCTATATTTGACAAACAACTCGCACTTAATGAGTATTGGAAAGAAATAGGCGGCACCACCATGTTACCCGGAACAAACAGGGCTTCAGACAGATTTGTAAGGGCGTGCTTCTACATAAAGGCGATCCCCGTTACAGACGATCCTCATCTCGCCACAGCAAGTGTATTCAGTGTAATAAGAAATTGCTCAGTACCATTAGGCATAACTACGCCTGATCAACCAAATATTTCCTCCACAAGATGGCGAACAGTCGCGGATCATAAGAACCTGATCTATTATTTTGAATCTACGTTAACGCCTAATACATTTTGGGTAAATTTTAAAGATGTTGATTTTTCAGAAAAAGCACCCGTAAAAAAACTTAATTTGACAAACAATGAAACTTATGCCGGCAATGCCGTAAAATCTTTCGTAAATACACCTGCGTTCAAGTTCATGGGTTTGTAAAATATTCAGGGAGCATGTTCAGGCTATTGTATTCGTGCTACCTCGGACGAAATGCCTGATGTGTGATTTGTTAATCGCCGATTTCGTTACGTGCCTCTTCTCACATTTGCTTTATCTTACGATCAACAGCTAGTTGTCAAACACCCAAAGGATGCACCGTTGGTATACGGCTCCGGCTCCACGAGAGTCTCACACAAAGCAATAACCTATCTGCAACATCCTTCGTCATAGCACTTTCACTTCATTTATAAATAAATCTGCGCGATTCTTTATATTCATCTTACAATTCACGAGAAATATCACAGGTACCTCGCGTCGCTTACCATCTTACATATTTTACTGTCTTACCTCCTTCTCTCACTCCCATTTAAACACCTTTCCAGATGCAATGCTTATTACAATCGCCCAAACTGTGAGGCCAGTCAACTGTGCGGGAAGCTGCCAGATGTGCGTTCCTTCAAAACCAATCTTTCTAAGGCCATCCACAAAAAAAGTGAGTGGCAAAATATTACAGAAAGATTGCAGCCAGTGCGGATAATTTTCTATTGGAAAAAACAGTCCACATAACAATATCTGCGGCAGTGTAATTGTATTTGCTATTGGCGTTACAGAGCTTTCATTTTGTATAACACCACTGATAATAAAACCAATGCCCATAAATATCACCAGCCCGAACAACGACAACAAAAGCATTTCCAAAAAAGTAAGCAGACCGTTGACCAGTGTGTAATTGAACGCGAAATAACCGATACCTACCATAATGATAAAGCTCAGCACCTGGAATAAAAGCCTGCCAAGCATCTCTCCAAAAATTACGGAAGAACGGCTAATCGGGGTTGCAGATAATCGTTTAAGCACAAGCGCCTGTCTTAAATTAAACAACAAAAATGCCGAACCAAAAACACCAGCCATTAAAAGAGAGAATCCCAGCTGCCCCGGCAGGATAAAATCAATCTTACGATAAATCCGCCCTTGCTGTTCTATTGATTTAATTGTAGCAATGGATGGATTGGAAGGAAAAGTACTTTTATCAATTGAACTAACGGCATTATTAAGTAATGTCTGCAATAAATCACCGGCACCGGCTGAAGACGCACTTTTATTGATTGTTAAATTATAATGAGGAATGGGTGAACCGGCGGAGGAATCTTTAACAATATCAACGATAGCGGTAAGCCTGCCTTTTTGTAAAAATTCGTTCGCATTGCCGGATTTAACTGTTGTGTCTATGCTGATGTTTTGAATGCTTGCCATTGCTCTGTAAATCACATTATCCGTATCACAGCCGGGCGCAAGTGCAACTTTCAAAGGCACTACTGTTGTATCTACCATTGAACCAAAAACTACAATAAAGATGACAGGAAATATCAGCGAAAAAACCATGGATGTGGGGCTACGCAACATAGCTATCAGGCTGGCCTTAGCCAAAGCAAAAGTTGCCCGTACCTGACTGTATCGATGCACCATAAACCAAATATAATTTTTTACCGCGTGTTTTAAAATCCGCGAACTGTGAACGCTGGCAAAATATTTTAAATGCAGTGACGTTAAATGTTTACAAGGCTACTGATTTATAAATTTAGACAACCGAACCGGCTTCAGACAGGCGTTCCCGCTTCAATACCAGGCATTTCAAAGGATAGACAATCTTTTAAATCTAAGAAAATCGACGGCGGAGATTCAGCCCATAGGGCAAAACTAATATCTTTACCACAACGCTAACCTTTATGAAATCACTGTACCGCCCATACTTTTACTTATGGAGATACCATATAACTGCTTCTCTGTTGGTATTAACTTTTGGACTACTTAGCAGCTTTCGCGCAAATGCGCAGAAGCCTGTTATTGCCTCCTTTACACCAACTGAAATTTGCCAGGGTAACGTTGTAACAATTTCCGGCACCAATTTTAAAGATGCCAATAGCGTAAAAATTGACAACGTAGACGTCACAAACTTTACTGTAAAAGACGACAACACTATTACAGCCACTGTTCCATACAATGCCACAACTGGTAAAATCTCAGTTAGTACACCAGCCGGAACTGATATCAGTACAAACGATCTTACAGTCAATATGGCGCCTATACCGTCTTTGGACGATATAAGCGCAGTTGACCTTCCCTTTACAAACTGTAACGGCAATAATTCGTATCAGCTAATTGTCCAGAACAGTTCCAAACAGGTGGCCGCAGGATCTAATTTCACAATCGACTGGGGCGACAATTCACCGCCGTTTACACAAATTAACTGGCCTTCGGGAGCACAGACCAATCACACATATGCATCGCAGGGCTACTTCACAATCAATTTCACCATAACACCCCCAAACGGTTGCACAAAAAAGGTTCCCATTAAGTTTTATAACGGGGCTAACCCTCTTGCCAGCTTAACGACAACAAAGCCTACAACCGGATTATGTGCACCCGCAGGAGTTGACTTTGAGATTGGCAACTGGTCCAATAACTCAGCCGGAACTACTTATCACCTGGACTTCGGAGATAACACTCCTGAGCTAGTACTTCCACACCCCCTAAATGCGACCAACATAAACGAGATAGTTAATCACGTCTATACGAAATCATCTTGTCCCAGCACTGACTTCAAGGCGACATTAAATGCCGTCAACGGTTGTTTTACGACAACATATACGCTCAATCAGATAGTGGTGCGAATAAAGCCGACTGCTGATTTCACCGCGCAACCTAATCCTGCGTGCGATGGCATGCCTGTCCGGTTTACCAACAACACAACAGCAGGGTACAGCGGCACAGCTTGCCTCCAAACAACTGCCTACATATGGGACCTTGGAGATGGAACTCCCGTGGTAACAGGCTTCACTCCTCCGGATCATATTTATCCAGGACCAGGTACCTATACAGTAACACTGACTGCGACAAACACAGGATGCGGTGCAGACAGCAAACAGAAAACCGTTACCGTTCTTGCTATATCTCCGCCGCCGGTTGCGCCACCCGTAACCTATTGCCAATACCAGCAATCCGTTCCACTTACAGCCACAGGAACAAACTTGCTATGGTATTTATATCCAACAGGAGGAACAGGAGTTCCAACGGCTCCTACTCCACCAACAAATACACCGGGCACATTCACTTACTATGTAACTCAAACACAGCCCAACTTGTGTGAGAGCCCTCGAACTGCTGTCACCGTTACTGTGAATGCGCAGCCGGCAGCACCAACCGTAACCACACCCGTTAATCTTTGTCTAAATCAACCTGCGGGGCCGCTCACCGCCACTGGCACTGGTTTGCTATGGTATACAGACCCAACAGGAGGTATTGCATTACCATCAGCACCAGTACCTTCAACTGCAGCCCTAGGCCATATGTTTTATTATGTCAGCCAAACTATAAACAATTGTGAAGGGCCCAGGGCAACGATAGAAGTTATTGTAAATCCATTACCGACTGCGCCGGCTGTTACATCGCCTGTAATTTATTGCCAGGACCAGGCAGCATCTGCACTAACAGCTACCGGCACAAACCTGCTATGGTACACCCTTGCCACGGGAGGAACGGGTAGCCCTATAGCCCCGGTGCCTGCAACCAATACCCCGGGAATTACCACTTATTATGTAACGCAGTCAACAATATGTGGAGAAAGCCCGCGATCTGCAATAACGGTTACTGTCAACCCCAAACCGGCTGCCAATATCGCCTATACTCCAAGCAATCTGTGCAACAATACGGTGGCAGGCAATGTTCCAGTACAAGTCACCTTAACAGGAACGCCAGGCGGAGCCTATTCAATCTTCCCAACTACGGGCCTTTCAATGGATGCTACAGGCACCATCACACCAGCAGGTGCAACACCCGGAACATATACCATCTATTACAACATAGCCGCCAGCGCCCCGTGTGCAGCGTTTACTACAAGCACAACTGTTACCATCAGTGCGATGCCCGGCGCCACTATTTCATATCCTGCTATCTGTTCATCTTACGGACCGGTTGCAGTTCTTTTAACGGGCACAAAGGGAGGTGTATTTTCATCAACGGCAGGATTGACAATTGATGCAGCCAGCGGGACAATTACACCGGCAACAAGTACGCCCGGCCAATACAAAGTAACCTATACAATAGCTGCTTCAGGGCCTTGCCCCGGATTTACAGCCACAGCGGATGTTACAATAACCAAAGCGCCCAACGCTGCAATTGCTTACAATCCGGGCGTATTGTGCAATGCAGCTGAAACACCAACATATAACAACCCACCGGTAGACGTAACATTGACTGGAACGCCGGGAGGAACCTTTTCTATCTCTTCTGCAGGTTTACCAATGGACAACAATGGAACGATAACACCTGCCGGAGCTATAGCCGGAAACTATACAATAACTTATAGCGTAACAGGAACCGGCGGATGCGCCAATTTTAGTACAAACACAACTGTTACCATAAATGCAGCATCAAGCGCCGCCATTTCTTATCCGCAGATGTGCACGTCGAATGGCCCGATAGCAGTGCTGATAACCGGCACAATGGGTGGCACATTTTCTTCTTCAGCCGGATTGACTATTAATCAAGCCACAGGCACTATTATACCGGCAACAAGTACACCAGGGAACTATACGGTAACCTACACCATTCCAACAGCAGGCCCATGCCCGGGATTTGTTACCAAAACAGATATAACGATTACCAAGGCTCCTACAGCGGCAATTACATACAACCCTGCTGTGCTTTGCAATGTAAATACGCCTGCTACCAATCCGCCAGTTGCTGTAACCTTAACGGGAACACCTGGAGGCATATATACCATCTCTCCCGCCAGCGGATTGCCAATAGATAATAATGGGACTATAACACCAGCCGGAGCATCTCCCGCAACCTATACAATAACCTATAAGATACCAGGCAGCGGAGGATGCGCTGATTTCAGCACCACCACAAGTGTTACTATAAATCCAGCTTCAAACGCAGTGATCTCTTATCCGCTTATGTGTACGTCCAACGGCCCGATTGCCGTTCAGTTGACAGGCACGCAAGGTGGCACCTATTCTTCTTCATCTGCCGGATTAACAATCAATGCGACTACTGGCACTATTACGCCAGCCACCAGTACACCGGGAAACTATACGATAACCTATACGATTCCCACAACAGGCCCATGCCCGGCATTTACAACAAATACGCAGGTAACGATAGTAAAAGCGCCTACGGCTGCAATCGCCTATACACCAAACATTCTATGCAATACAAATCTTCCAACATTTAACAATCCGCCTGTACATGTAACATTAACAGGCGATGGTGGAGGACATTATTCCATTTCTCCGGCCACCGGCTTACAAATGGAAGACGATGGCACCATAACACCTGCAGGCGCAACACCAGCCACCTATACAATAACCTATTCTATACCTGCGGCCAATGCCTGCAGCATAGTAACTGCTTCTACAACTGTTACCATAAATCCAACGCCACGCGCATCGATCAATTACCCACCCATATGTTCTTCCGATGGCATCGTCAATGTGCTGTTCAACGGAACTACGGGCGGCACGTTTAAATCAACAGCGGGCCTTTCTATTGATGGCTCTACCGGAAGCATTACACCGACTACCAGTACACCGGGTGTGTACAAGGTTACGTATACGATTGATGAATCAAAACCATGTCCAGGATTCGACACATCAACAGAAGTGGTGATAACAAAAGCACCAAACGCATCTATCACATATACACCTTCATCATTGTGCAATGTGGCTAACACAACGGCCACACCCAATCCTCCGATTCAAGCTGTAATAACAGGTGACATGAATGGCGCATTCGCAATCGCTCCGCTTACGGGTTTACCCATTGCGGCCAACGGAACCATTACACCAGCAGGCGCTATCCCTGGCATTTATACCATCAATTACAAAATAACAGGCACCGGCGGCTGTAAAGATTTCAACACACAGGCCACTATCAATATTAGCCCCGCGCTCATAGCGACAATAAGCTATCCCGAATCACCATTCTGCGGAAGCACCAATACGCCTCAGCCGGTTACACGTACAGGCGACCAGGGTGGCGTATTCAGCTCAACAACGGGGCTTTCTATTAACGCAGCTACCGGCGCAATCAATCCATCGGCCAGCAAACCCGGAACATATGTAGTAACTTATACCATTGCTCCATCTGCACCTTGTCCGGGCTTTACAACCAATACAAGTATTGTGATCAACGAGAGCCCCGTAATTTCTTTTGCAGTGAGCGAGCAGGCGATTTGCTCCGGCGGCACGGCAACATTCAAACCTGCATCAACTGTAGCCAACACTACTTATGCATGGGCCGTAAAAGGTAATCTTCCAGCCGGTGTTTCAGGAACCACTTCCGGTAACGCAGCCGATCCAAATGCCACTATTACTTTATCATTCCTGAATACAACCACCATCAGGCAAACGATTCACATACAGGTGGTACCAACAAATCCGATGCAGAAACCATGTAGTGGAGCCCCTTATGACCTGGTACTTAATGTGGACCCTGTTCCGCCTGTTCTTTCAGGTGATATAGCTACAGCTTGCATGCACACACCTGCAATAACATTAACCGCAAATCCTTTGCCCGGCAATACCGTTAAATGGTATGATAACAACCTGGTACCGTTAAACGCTGCGCCTGTTGTGGATACTAAAAAACCATTACAATATACTTACTATGCGAGCCAGGTCAACGGTTTCGGATGCGAAAGCCCGAAAGCAAAATATATTGCGGTGATTCATCCAACCGCGCAGATCGTTAGTTCATCTTACGTAAACCCCACAACCTGCGGAATACCTTCAGGCTCTATTAGCCTTAATGTGCTTGACCTGAATGGCGACCCAATGCCCAATATCCCTGCCACAGTTCACTACAATAAATTCCAGGTTGCATATGCCGTGAACACCAACACGAATGCATCAGGAAAAATCACCATTCCGCTTGCGGCCGGCACCTATACTGATATATACGTAGAAACATATGGCTGTACATCACAAAAGCTTCCGGATGTATTTATACTGAAAGATCCAAGCCCGCCAGCACAGCCAATAGCCGGATACAACGCGCCGCTTTGTACAGGCGGCATACTTAACCTATCCGCTTCTTCACCAACCGGAGGGCAAGGTGGCAGCATAGATTATGTTTGGGTTGGGCCGGCAATTGGCAACAGTCCCGATACAAGCAGGAACACCACCGTTTCAATACCCAATGCAACTACTGCATACAATGGATTGTACATTGTCTATACCATGCAAAACAATTGCATTTCAACGCCAGCAAGTTTCCTGGTTGATATTAAGAATGGCCCAACGAAGCCAGTCATTTCAACGAGAACACCGTTATGCGAAGGAGACAACCTAACATTGCAGGCAACAAGTACGATACAGGGTAATTATGTATTGAATTATGTGTGGACAGGGCCAGGATTAACCACTCCGGTCAACGCACCGTATGCAGCAATCAATAACATTAAAATTCCGCAGGGTGGCATTTATACAGTTACCGTTACTTCCACCCAAACAAACTGCAGCGCCACCTCAGATACGTTGATCCAGGTTGGAGGATATCCGATTGTAAAATTCCCGCAGGATACATTAACACTTCCCACGGGTTATATTCTGCAATTGACTACATCAATCCTAAATGCAAACGATCCGAATATCCTTCCGATAACCAAATATGCATGGACGCCATCGCAGGGTATTCAATGCAATGACGCGGCTTGCTCATTGCCTTCAGCCACCATAAAAAATAATGTTTGTTACAGCGTAAAAGCCACTAACATGTATGGATGCAGTGGCAGTGACACCATGTGCGTAAATGTATTTTGCCAGAACTCGCAGGTGTTCATCGCAAACGCGTTTACTCCGCATGGTAACATACCTGAAAATACGCGGTTCATGGTAAAGGGAACCGGCATTGTATCAGTAAAATCATTCCGGGTATTTAACCGCTGGGGTAGGCTTGTTTTTGAAAGAAGCAATTTCAGGCCAAATGACCCTCAGTTTGGATGGGATGGCACATTTAATGGCAAACCTGCAGACACGGGCGTTTATGTGTACACCGCGGAAGTTATCTGCGAAAATGGAACACCCTATCAATTCAAAGGCAACGTAACTTTATTTAACAACTAGCACTATGAGAAAACATTATAAGTTTATTCTGATAGTATTTTGCTTGTTGCAATTCTCCTCAGCAACGTACTCACAAGATGTTGGATTTTCACAATTCTACAACCAGCCGCTTTTGCGAAACCCCGCACTGGCCGGCATTTTCACGGGCGATATAAGGCTAACTGCATCTTATCGAAGCCAATGGCAAAGCGTAACCGTACCTTACAGAACATTTGCTGTAAGTGCAGAAGTAAAGCTTCCTTTTTTTGAGTTGTTCGGATTAGAAACCACACCTACCCTTGGCTTGCAATTGATGCGCGATGTTGCAGGCACCTCGCAATTCAGCACAGCCCAGGTATTGCCTGCGTTTAATGCAAGCATCCGCGTTTCAGAAAATTCATTTGTATCGCTAGGCTTCATGGGTGGGCTAAGGCAACAACGTTTTGATCCTACAAAGCTTGTATTGAATGATCAGTTTGTAGCAGGCAGCAATGGCACGTTCAGCGTTGCTCCTTTTACCAACCAGGTTTTCAACAATACAAGCGTTAACTACTATGACCTTTCAACAGGCCTCAGCTTCAATAGCTCCATTGGAGATAATATTGATTACTATCTGGGTGCAGGTTTGTTTCACGTACTGGAGCCTTCGGTCGGATTTTTTAACGGCAATAAGATTACGCTAAATAAGAAGCTGGCGTTTAATGCGGGGTTATCCAGTGCGATCAATGACATTGATGAACTGATTTTATACGGAGACTTTTTCAGCCTTTACCAGGGACAATTTAATTATGCAGGAGGCAATTCTTTCCAGGCTGGAATGCTGCTGCGCCACCAGTTATTTGTACCGGATGAAGAAGGTAAATATATTACCGCCGGATTATTGTACAGGTTTGATGATGCGATTGTTCCTGTTGTCCAGTTGGAGCTATCTAAATTTATTATCGGCGTTAGTTACGATATCAACATTAACAAGCTTGTTGTTGCCTCTCAGTCAAGAGGTGGCTTTGAGCTAACGCTCTCTTATAAAGACCTCTTCAACTGGAGAAACGCGAATCTGCTTGGTGTGAAGTGCCCCAAATTTGGCAGGTAGCAGATAATATATTCTACGCATCAACATATCAAAATAAAACAAGGCTTGTAAGAACAGCTTCACATTATTTGTGCAGACAGCCTTGCAAGCCTTGCATCCTTTATTCAAACACTATTTGCCAATCATCAGTTGTTTGCTATCAACAACTTTGTTTTTAAGCATAATACTGACGTGATAAATACCTGGCGTATACTTACTAACATCAAGCTCTGAAGTAATGCCACCTTTTTGCATGGAAGTTTTTTGCAAAAGCAATAACCTTCCTGACGCATCGCTCAGCTGAACAAAATAATCGCCACTTTCTGTTAGTTGCGTAAAGGAAACAGCTACTTTATTTTTCGCAGGGTTGGGATACACGCTAAGTACGGCCGCGCCTTTAGGGGTAGAAGGAGCCGATTCTGTAATCAACCGGGATTGATTGCTATTTAATGTTACAGATTTTGATACAGAAGTTAAACCACACGAATTCCTGGCCTGTAATGTAACGTTGCCGGCAGTATTTCCCCATGTAACTGTTGCTTCATTTGTGGTGCCGCCGGAAGTTACACTTGCATCTGCAGGAACCTTCCAGGTATAGGATGTTGCACGAGACACAGCACCAACGCTAAACACAAGGCCAGATGCACCCGCATCTACCATAGATGGCCCTGTTATTGACGATGGCTGTGCCGGAGCGCCATATTCAACAGACATTACAACAGCTTTGCTTCGTACAGATGCTACGGCACATTTCTCTGCAACGCTTACAATACAAATAACAGAATCGCCATCATTCAATGAGCTATTAACGTATGTATCACTGTTAGTGCC
>JBEHXT010000019.1:0-83778 GCA_048498555.1 Bacteroidota bacterium | reverse complement strand
CAGGAAAGTTAGAAGACATTCCGAAGATGTTTTCGCTATTGAGATGGTTTGGGAAAGAGGTATTGAACATTATTAAAGGGAGTGATTGATGAATATTTTGCAAAATAAAAGCAAGGCATTTAACTGCCCAGCCTTCTAAAAGCTTTATGCCAGAATAACCAATTAAGGTTGCCCCGAACCACCAGCTGATCCATAAACCTGGCCGGTTGCATAGCTCGCATCACTCGCAGCAAGTTGCACATAAATGGAGGCCAGTTCTGCTGGTTGGCCGGGCCGGCCCATTGGCGTTTTGTTTGCCAAAGTTTACCAGTTTTTGCCGGGTGGCGCCACCACTCACCTGCAGCAGCGTCCAGATCGGGCCCGGCGCAACGCCATTCACCCGTATGCCTTTTGAGGCGAATTGTTTCGCCAATGATTTTACGTAGTTCATTGTGGCTGCTTTTGTTTGCGCGTAATCATATAAATCGGGCGACGGATCGTATGCCTGTTCAGATGTAGAAGCAATAATGGTAGCGCCAGGCTGAAGGCTAGGCAAAGCAGCTTTGATGATCCAAAAAGGGGCATATATATTCGTCTTCATTGTCCAGTCAAATTCTTCGCTGGTTATGTCAAGAATGCTTTGGCGGGTTTGTTGCCTGCCGGCATTGCAAACCAAAATATCAAGCCCTCCCAATTCTTTTATTGCTTTACTGACCAGCTGTTGACAAAACGCCTCTTCCCGCAAATCTCCGGCAATGGCAATGGCCTTTCTGCCTTAATCATAAAAGTGATCGCAACAAGAGGTTCTACCTGTACTGATTTTCAGCTTCTAACTTATTTCGTTCCATATACATCGGGCACATGTTTTGTAAACATTAAAGTGGGCAATATTTTTTTTTTGCGGCTTTTATACAATCGTCATAAATATGCGCCAATTGATACTACTTCTGGTGATCGTACCACACCTTTCCATTGCACAGTTAAAAGACAGCCTGCCACCGCCACATGCTACCAAATCGCATATGAACTTTAGCAATGTAAAGGGCTGGAAAAATGGTGATAAACCCAAAGCCCCCGAAGGTTTTAGTTTGGACTTATATTATGACGGTTTGCAAAATCCCAGGTGGATGTATGTATTGCCAAATGGCGATGTACTGGTGGCTGAAGCCAATACGCATCATAGCTTTTTCGTAAAAATAGGAGCAGCTATTGTAGGCGCAAACAAATCCAATAGCATGAAAAAAAGTGCCGACCGCATTACGTTGCTTCGTGATGCCGACCATGACGGAAAGCCTGAAATAAAAACTACCTTTCTAAGCGGCCTCAATCAACCATTCGGCATGGTGCTCATCGGCAATGATTTTTATGTTGGCAATACCGATGCCGTGATGCGTTATACTTATGAAAATAATGCAACTTCCATCACTTCGCAGGGCGAAAAAATAGCAGACCTGCCTGACGGAAAAATAAACAGGCACTGGACAAGAAACCTTATCGCCAATAAAAACAATACAAAAATTTATGTTGCTGTAGGCTCAGGAACCGATCATGGTGAAAAGGGATTGGAGAATGAAAAGCTAAGAGCAAATATATTAGAAATGAATCCTGATGGCAGCGGTATGCATGTGTATGCGAGCGGCCTTCGTAATCCCGTGGGCATGGGACTGGCGCCGGAAACTGAAGCACTATGGGTTACTGTAAATGAGCGTGATGAACTTGGCGATAATCTTGTTCCCGATTACCTGACGCGCGTTAAGGAAAATAGCTTCTATGGCTGGCCATATTCTTACTACGGGCAACATACTGATCCGCGTGTGGATCAAACAGCTCCTGATTTGGTTCAGCGTGCAATAGTACCTGATGTTCCCCTGGGCGCACATACGGCTTCGCTGGGACTTGCATTTTACAATAAAAATGCATTCCCGGAAAAGTACCGTAATGGCGCATTTGTTACACAACACGGCTCCTGGAACCGAAAGCCGCTTTCTGGTTATAAGGTTGTATTTGTTCCGTTTAAAAACGGTGAACCATCCGGTAATCCCGAGGACTTCTTAACCGGGTTTATAGAAAAAGCGGATAGTAAAAAAGTGCATGGCCGCCCTGTAGGCATCATTATCTTGCCAGATGGGTCAATGCTTGTAGCTGATGATACCAGCAATAAGATCTGGAGAATAATGTATAAAATGCGTTAGGAATGTTGCATCAGGAATTAAGCTCCCTTGTTAAGATGATAGAGCAATCATCTTAACATCCAACCATTGTTAAATTATTCTGGTTGTTTGTGGCTGCTGCTGTTTTTATTGTCTTTCTCTAACCTAAGATAATTTCGTAAGATTACCTTGATGGTTCCCGTCTCCATACAATCTATGTATGCTTAAATTTTTGAAAGTGCGGTATTGATCTGCTGCAGTTCTTCTGTAGTTAAATTAATGTCCATCGCTTTGGCATTTGAAATAGCCTGCGCTGCATTTCTCGCGCCAGCCAGCACAACTGTAATTGCGGGTTGCAGGGTTGTCCAGCGCAATACTAATTGGGCGAGGGTAACATGCTTAGCTGCTGCTATAGGAGCTATCTCATCCAAAAAGTTTTTTACTTTTTCTAAATCGAACTGCCCGAAGTATCCATTGCGATGGTCATCATCTTTCAATTTGTTATCCTGAAAATATTTACCTGTCAGCAATCCTCTTTCCATCGGGCTATATACAATAATGCCTAAATTATTCGCTAGTGCATATGGTACTAAATCGCTTTCAATGCCACGGTTCAGCATACTATAGCCCACCTGGTTGCTGGCGATGTTTAACGTGCCGGATGCCTCGCCTACCTGCGCTACGTTGTAATTGCTCACGCCCGCAGCACGGATCTTGCCTTGTTGCAATAACAGTTCCAGCGCTTCCATCGTTTCTGAAATAAGCGTGGTACTGTCCGGCCAGTGGATCTGTAACAAATCGATATAATCTGTCTGCAAACGTTTCAGGCTCTCTTCTACTTCTTTTATCACACTGGTTTTTGAGGCATATTTATAAACAGGAATTTTCTTTCCTGCATCTTCCGCATCAAAAAAGAAATCTCCTTTGCCATTGTTGCTTCCGTCCCACACCAATCCGAATTTTGTTAGCAGTTGAATCTTGCTCCTGTCATAACCTTTAATAGCTTCACCGATCATTTGTTCACTCAGTCCAAAGCCATAGAAGGGTGCTGTATCTAGGGTCGTAACGCCATTATCAATAGATGCTTTTACTGATTCAATAGAGTCTTTTTGTTCGTTGCCTCCCCACATATTGCCACCGATGGCAAAAGCGCCATAAGTAATAGTGGACAATTGTAAATCTGTACTGCCCAATTTTCTGTATTCCATTTTGTATTTTTTAGTTAGATAAGCCTGATATTTATTGATGATTATTGTTTTTCCGGCGTCCCAATTCACGGATATGATTGTTAGTTGCAGACACTTAGTTCATGATAACTTGGTCTCGGCATGAATGCGGCTTGTAGGTGTTGCCTATACTCACGCTGATAGTTTTCTATTCGCTCGGGAGTTGCATTTTTTTCCAGGTCGTGGAAATGGAAGCCATCTACTCGTTCCATTCCTACAAACTGGTTCATTTTATGAAAACCGAAGAGTACACCGTCATCTACCGAGGTCTGATCGAAGAACTCGCCAGGAAGTGTAAAGGCTGTGTCTGGGGCGTTCCAGGTTGTAGTTACCATATATTTTTTACCATGCATTAATCCGCCTGTTCCGTAGTTGATGGCCGGGTTCTTCCTGCTGCGTCCGTCGCTGGTATACATGCCGTTTTGGTGCCCGGCTGTAAATACATCGTCTATATATTTTTTCAACCGGTTCGGCACCTGGAACCACCAAATAGGCGTATGATAAATGATAATGTTTGCCCATTTAAAATTCTCAACTTCCGCCATCGCATCGAAATCGTCGTTGATATTTGTAACCCGTAATTCAAAGCCTTCCTGCTTCAAAAATGAAGCGGTCCAGTTTGTGACTGTGTTGTTAAACAATCCGCCAGAGTGTGCGAATACCTGGCCACCATTGATAATGAATATGTTCATGTTTATAATTTTAATTATTGATAGTGCAAATGTCTATTATAATTATTTATTCATAAAATAACTTAAATTGCATGTTTATATCAGAAAAATGATAGAAAATGAAATGGAATTTGGAATGGCTCCGCACATTTAAAGCGATATATGAAACGGGTACGCTCTCTGCAGCAGCCCAGGAATTATTTATTTCGCAACCGGGGGTAAGCCTGCACCTGAACTCGCTGGAAGCTTTTACGGGTTATAAGTTGTTTGACCGTTCTGCGCGTAAAATGGTGCCTACAGAAAAAGGGAAGATCCTGTATAATTATGTACTTGACCCATTAAAAAAACTAGAAACAGGCGAGCAACATTTCCAGAAGCGGTCACAGGATGAGCGCGCAACTATTAGTGTGGGCATGTGCTTTGAAACTTTTCAGTACACACTGGAAGAACATATTGCGAGCCTGCCCTTTAACCTTATTATAAAATTCGGCGAGTACCTTCAGATGCAACATGATCTTGACAATGGTTTACTTGACCTGATTATTACGCCGCAAAAAGGCGATCAGCAGAATTTAGTATACCGGCCCTTTTCTAAAGAAAGAATTGTATTGATTGCTGGCAGTAAAACAGATACTTCGAAATTAGAAAATCTGTTACGCAAGAATAAAGTAAAAGAAGCCGCGGATTTATTGAAACAGCAACTCTGGTATAGTACGGCCGCTGACATGGATCATCTGAAAAATTTTTGGCTCAAACATTTTGGTGAGCACCCGGATTTCAGCCCCAACTTTATAGTCCCCAATATTAGTTCCATTATCCGTTGCCTTAGCGATGGTACAGGGTTTTCGATCGTGCCTGATTTTCTTTGTGTGGAAGCAATTGCTTCGAAAAAAATAAAGCTTGTATGGGAAGGCAATGACCCACTTGAAAACACGCTGTATTTCGGGACAAGAAAAAAGACAATGTACCATGGAGAAATAGGACAACTGGAAAGCTTACTGGAAAAGAGATGGAAGCTGGTTGCAGAAAAATAAAAGCAGTTGAATATACAAATGTGGTATATACTACAATTGAACGCCATGCGCTTCTGCCTACAACAAGCATCGTATAGCTGATATTGCAAAGGAGCTTCTGCTATATACCCCTATCTCGAGGCATATTATTCTCTGCATTCAGGCACATTCCTTACTATGATTAAACCAATGTCCTTTTTGTGACTGATGAATAAATCCAAAGAGTAGGAATTTTTAAAACAATTTGACCAACAGCTGACCAAATAAAGAAACTGGTTGTAAACTCAGTCCAGCCAGCTATGTTCGTGACCAATGCTGATAATGTATACCAGAATATAATTCGCTGAACGTGGCATAATACTGACATGATCAATACCGGTATGGTTGCAACTGACCCCGTAAACTTTGGATTGCTCTTAAAGTTTGCAACATGCTCGTGGTTTTTGTAAGTATACATGGAAATAATTGTTGAATAACGAAAGAGAATTGCCAACCTACATTTCAAATGCAAAGTTCCAGTAGCAGGTATTGTGAATCATGTCTGCCAGATCATATAAATATCCCAACGGCAAGAATTTAGCTTGCATTTGTAACACATGGAAATGAGCTTTTTGAATAGGCCTTTCATGGATGCAATTCGCAATCAGGCATTTAGGCGTTTTTTAAGAAAATGCTGTCGTTCGGAAAAGTCAGAAAAATGTCCTGAATTGACTTTCCTGCCAGAGCCAATGGAGGCATAAATTTCATTGGTGGCTTATTCGTAAAGGCTATTTCAATGCTCAGGACAGACGTTCGGAGCCATGCGTTTAGCATAAGAAATATGATAAGCTACTTCAAGGGTTTGAAAAGAAGCATTGCAAGGACGTGCACATTATAGAAACCTGTCGGGAAAAGAAAAAGCTCGTAAACAGATTTGTCTACGAGCTTTTTTATATTGTTTTTGCATAAAGCAAAATCAAAAAATCCTAAGAACGTGGGCGAGGCATTGGAGCGCTCAAGTTGTCACTATTAGCTTTCCTTCAATATCACATACTTAATGTTTTTTCTATCGTATGTGTAGGTGATGTGAATGCGCCCGTCAGCGGATTGGATTACTGCAGGATAGCTATATTCTTCTTTTGTGCCATTTTCCAACTCAACTATATCCTGCCAATCCGTGCCGTTAGAAGATATTGCAACGCGAAGTTTTGCCCTGCCATTAAACCATTCCTTACCGGATTTTGTGGGGTTGTAAACAATTAGCTGCCTGCCGTCTTTTAATGTAACGGCATCAGTGCCTGAGTTCGGGTTTAACAGAGAGGTTCTGGACAATTCAGACCATGTTTTTCCATTGTTCAAAGACCAGGATTGAATAACATTGCCTTGTTTGCTTCTGCAGAGTATTTGTAATTTATTTCCGCCGTAAGAAAGAATGCTGGGTTGAATTACGTCAAACGATCCGCTTGTGTCAACTGGAACAACTGTCCACTTACTTAACTTTTTGTCCGTTTTTTCAATAAATACTTTCCATCGGCCATTGGCCTGTTCAAAACTCGAAGGACATAGGATGTCACCATTATCAAACAATATTGCCTTGTTTTTAATGGGCCCAAGTATTCCCTTCGGTAGGTTTACAGAACCGGACCAGGTTTTGCCATTGTCATTTGAAGTTTTATACACTCCCCACCAGTCGCGCGGATTAGGCCCTACCTTATAAAACAACACCATTTGCCCGTCTTTCTTATTTAAGAGCACAGGGTTCCAGCAAGGGTACCTGGATGTATCGTTTATGATGCCGTTTGCTACTTCGGTTGGAACAATCTTTTTATCGGTTCCGATCTTGCCGTAATAAATTCCTACATCTTTATTTCCTTCTTCGGTACCGGCGAAACAAGCTACAGAGAATTGGCCGTCGGGACCCTCTACAATAGTTGAGGCATGGCAGTTTTTAAACGGAGGTTGTGAAAATAAAATTCCACCATATTCTACCTTCCAGGTTTGTTGTCCAAATGACATAGCCGTTAACATTACCGATGAAAGCAATAAAACAATTTTTTTGACTAACGCCAAACGTACTTTCATTGTGGGGGTATAATTGGGAAACAATCGTTTTTCCATTCTGGTGTTCTTCTTAATTAAAGTAAATTATTGCCTGTGAATCGTTGCAATTTACAAAAACAATAATTTGGGCAATAGGCCGGTTTTTATTTCAACTTGTTATACTAGCGTAATTAAATTTATTACACAACAGCACAAAGCATAAGCTCCTCTTCCAACTTGTAATACTCAACCAACAGATTATCTAATTTGCCGCGATCTTCCATTGTGATCGGGTTGGCTTTAAGACGTGAAAACGAACTAATATTTAAACCACGCTGGCGAAGAAAATCTTTTGCAGTTGTAGGATAATATTTATGCATGATATCCATATTATTCCGGAAAAAAGCCTGAACATGTTCAACTTTATCTTGAACATCCTCATTGTTATAATTGTTGCACAACCATACAATCAATTCAGGAACATAATTTCCCTGTATGCATGAAAGGCCTGCAGATCCGGTGGACAATGATTCTACCGCATGCACCATGTACGCATCAAATAATCCAAAGTTATAAGACGCTCCTACCTTATTTTTCTCGCGAACTAAATCAATATCCAATGAAGTATCCTTTAAGTAACTTACTCTGTTGGATTCCAGCAGCCACTTAAGCAGATTCGCAGAAACGATACGTTTATAAGGCACCGGGCATTCGTAAAATCCGAAAGTTATATCACCCGTATTCTTCAGGATTTCCTCAAATCTTTGCTTAAACATATCATCACTCTCTTGTTCAGTTGCGAGCATACTGGTTGTCAAAATCACACTTTTTATTCCTGTATCATAAATCGTTTTTATGAATTCAGTCATTTGCGGGATATCTCTGTCAAAGCTGCCGGTAGCTACTACAGGTACTCTGTCATTTACAACTTTAACTACATGCTTTGTAATGGCAATGCGCTCAGCAGGAGTTAGCAGGTACATCTCACTGGATAAACAGTTAGCGAACAATCCTCTGGCTCCTGCGGCGATGTAATATTCAGTCAGGTTGGTTAAACCATCAAAATCAATATTTCCCGCTTCATCATAGGGGGTTACCATTACTGGTACAAATTTTTTGTCTTGGGTTATCATGTTGTTCTACTCTTTGTTCAATATAAATTTAGATTGTCCTGTTAAGCATCCGTTCCAAAAATCTTTCCATGTTTTGTATGATATTATCCTTTAAGTAAAATTAGAATTTGTAACACTTAATCGTGAATACTAAAAAGTCAATATTGAAGGATTTTAGCAACTTTCTATTTGAATATTTGCGGGCTAATTTTTCAGAAATCGTTCGTTTCCATAAGCATCATTTTTAAAATAATTCATTGTTAGAGATTGCTGTAATCGATGTTAAATCAATAGATGTGGCGTATTTGGACCTCAATAAACACGGGCGTGCCAGCCTTAACAGCTTTTGATTTTTACTTTGGGCTTATTGCTGATTACGCAGTGCAGAGTTTAAAAAAATTGCCTGAATTGTGCAAATGAATACCCCGTTTAAGAAAATGGAAAGTGTGCCTGCTACATGGCCAGTTAGTGAATCGTGAAAAGTCAATCGTGAAGGATTTTTGGCAACCCGATATTTCAATATAACGTTGCTAAAAATTCTTCACGATTGTATGTGTTTCTGTGGTTTAGGATTAAAATAAGCATGAGTAAGAAATGGCTGCTGCCATTTATGCAGCTTGTTTTTTATAAGACCTTTGCCTGAATTGTGTAATTAATACGCCACTTAAGAAAATGGACAGTGTGCCAACTACTATGATCATATTTTTGTGAAAAGGGCTTCGTAAAAATTCAAGTCTATCGGGGATTAAAGATGGAAATGTCATCCAGATAATAACGCAGATCCCTATAATTGTGGCGGTGATCGCCTCTGTATTTTTAGTTGATTTTGATATCATTCCCAGCAGAAACAGGCCTAACATACCGCCCGCAAAAATTCCAGACAACTCCCACCAGATATCGAGTACACTTTTAACTCCAATCATTGCGAGGCCTGTCGACATGCCTAACAAACCAAAGACGACTGTTGCTATATAAAGTAAACGCATACTCTTTGCATCAGTAATTTTATTGTTGTAGTAACGTTTATATATATCCTCTACAAATATTGTCGCCGTTGAATTCATGCTTGAGCTAATTGTGCTCATTGCGGCTGATAATATGGAAGAAATAATAAGGCCCAACACGCCTGTAGGAACCTCTTTTACCATAAAATGAGGCATAATTTTATCTCCGTAATCAGCCGGCGTCAACGATTGCGCCACCTGGTTCACAGATCCATGCGCAGCGCCACTTGTTATTCTTTCAAGTGCAACGCTGCTGGTAATTTCGCTAAGCATTTGTGGGTGAAGCTGATAATACGCGTACAAGGAAGTGCCAATAAAAAAGAAGAGCAACGAAGCTGGCACATAAATATATACGCATAGCCATATTGACTTTGAGGCACTTTTATCGGAAGACGCAGCATGATATCGTTGCACGTAATTCTGGTCCATCCCAAAATTGTTCAGGTTAATGAAAAAACCATAAAGCAGCACAACCCAAAAACTGGATTCAGTAAAGTTGAGCTTATAACTTCCAAGTGAAAATTTATTGTCCGTAGTACCTACGCTTACAACATCTTTGACGCCATGTGGCAGATTGCTTATCACAAGATACAAGATGATGATAGCGCCGATCGTCTTTATAACACCCTGCACAACTTCGGTCCATATCACCGCTTCAATTCCTCCCAACACAGTGTAAATAATGATACATATTCCAGTAACAATCATTATTGTAGACATTGGAAAATGTGTGAGTGCCTGCAGGCTAATGGCTATACCAAAGAACACAGAGCCCATGCGCGCCAGCTGGGTAAGCAGAAAACAAACAACTGCATAGGTTCTTGCCCATAAGCCAAACCGCTGTTCGAGGTTTGTATAAGCACTGATAGCGCCGTGTTCACGATAATATCGTACAAAATACTTTGAAGCAAACCAGGCGGCAAATGGCATTGAAAGGCTGAACATAAAAGCATTCCAGTTTGATGCAAAGGCTTTTCCTGGTACACCTAAAAATGTATTGCTACTCAGAAAAGTTGCATAAATAGAAAGGCCAAGCGCCCAGCCCGGAATTTTGCCCGATGCTTTGGTAAATTGAGAAGCTGTTTTGTTCTTTCTTGAAAAATAAAACCCGACTCCCACCATTATTAATAAATAGGCAATAATGATAGCGATGTCTGTCAATCGAAGATTTCCCACGGCAAGTTTATTATTGTTTAAGTTTAAACAGAGCCAAACTTATTTCAATTTAAAAGAAAATAGTTATTTGTTCTTAGCGGGGTTTTATAGGATATTATCAGACAGCGTTGCACTCAAACTAATGTTCGCGAGCTGCTGTAAGATTATAGTGCGCTAAGCTTTTCTTTGTGATAGCTCTTCTTGAATTCAGCAGGTGTCATGTTCTTTATCCTAACGAAAAAACGGTAAAAATTAGAGACGTTTCCAAATCCACATTCAAAACATATTCCTTTTATAGACATCGTATCTTCAATCAATAACCTGCAGGCATGGCTTATTCTGACTTCCATGAGGAATTCATGAAAAGATTTGTTCGTCATCATCTTAAAATACCTGCAAAAAGAAGTTACACTCAGGTTCGCCACCTTGGCCATTTGGCTTAAATTAATCGGTTCTTTAAAATTAGCCATTGTATATGCATAAATCTGATGCAAACGAACGAGTTGCGCTTCATCGGATTTATAAAAATCTGTAACCGATGAGATATATGAAAGGTCTTTGCTTTGCGTCAATTCAGTTAAAATTTCCAATAATGTAACTAAACGTTTCATGCCACTTTCATCAATTGCTTTCAACATCAGTTGATGTACAATAGACTTTGTATGGCCATTAATCAGTAATCCCTTTCTCGCTTTTTCAAAAAGTGTTTTAATGGACGCCGCCTCAGGAATGGAAAGAAACTGATGCCCCAAAAAGCCAGGTAAAAATTGTATAACAATCGCGGCAGTATTATCTTGCTTTTCCTCGTCAAAGTCAGGAGTTTCCTTACAGCGCCAGGTATGTGGCAGGTTTTCGCCAAGTAATACCATCTCCGTTTCTTCAAAATTGCTGATATTATCGCCTATAAACCTTACCCCGTTTCCTTTAATAATATAGTGTAGCTCTAACTCGGGATGGTAATGCAATGCCCAGCCAAAATCTGGCTGGATTCTTAAGCTGGCGCTAAATGAACTTTCATCGTCCGCCGTAATCTTGTAGAAATGGGGTTTCATAATGGTCTCTTAGAAAATTCAGTCAATCGTTGCAGTAATTTCAATCAGCAATGACAGTAATTCTGCGGTAAGTTATATAAAATTATCATAACCGCGTGTGGCTGTTCGCTTAAATCATACAATTTCGCTTGCTAGAATCCTACATAAACTTCATGGGGCAATACATTCATTTAAATCTATTTTGTTCATTAATTTTAATGGAAAGCCGGTCAGCATTAACACAATCAATGTTAAACACATAATAAAATTTTAAGTGTTACGGTAAGTGTTGCTGCTGCTTAGATCTTAGAATCTAACGAAGATTTAATATCACAAACAGTCAAAAGCCCGCAAATGGTTGGTTTGCGAGCTTTAAATTTTATTGATGCGAATGTTGTAGAAATTCAAAATGCCTTCCTGTAATTTTTCCGAACACATTCGCGAAAAAATAGGATGATGATTTCTTATAATGCTATGGTTTTCCTGGGTACCCCAAAGCTTTTCTTGCTGCATACGCTGCATCGTAAATAGCATTAAAGGGTAGCACGAAAGAGGTGTCTCCATTCCGCAGGTCCCACATGGTCACCATCGATACAATTGAGATATCATTCATAGGGTCATACGCCATTTGTGACAGGTAGCCAATTCTTGCACCATTGTGGCCATATCCAAGGTTGACGCGAAAAGTACATCCAAGCGCATAATTCGGGTCATAGCCAGACTTATCTGTTTGCATCAATTGTACCGTGGAAGGCTTTAGTGCATTATTACCTTTCATCAGGGAACGGATATAAGTATTGAGTGCGTTCATGGTTCCATAGCCGTTACCCTCGCCAAGCTGGGCGGTCATATTATAATTGTCAAACCGCTGTATGCCCGTAGGGAGCAGATAGGCGCCTGTAACATGAGGATTAGGCAGCGCATTATCTGTTGCTAAAACGGGGAAATGTATTTCCTTAATCCGCACAGGGCTGCTGCCCCCTACAATATAGTCCTGCATATAGTCATCATACGTTTTGTCTGTGCCCGCTTTATAACTGTAAACTCTTGCAATGATTTTTGCGAGGATGGAATATCCTGTATTGCTGTAGTGATAGCCTTTACCAGGATTAAAATAAGAAAGATGTTTCTTTGTAAGTACGTTTACCATTTCATCAGTAGTGAACTGATGTGTTGAATCCTGCGCCATTACGAAGTCCGTATAAGTTTCACCGTTATATCCGGGTACAGTATCATTATCCACATCAAACACGCCTGCACTATGCTGCAATAGTTGTTCAATGGTAATATCATCCTTATGTGGAAAATTCCATTCAGGACTGTTGGGTACATATGGGATTTTGCTTCCGGGAATAGTATGGCTAATTTTTTCTTTGTAGTTAAGCCATCCATCTTCATACATATTGAGAATGGCCGCTGATGTAAAATTTTTAGTAGTACTTGCAAACCTGTAATACGTATCAGCAGTAATCGGCTGGTTGCCGGCCGCGGCGGAGCTGACGAATATTTTTTCCCTGGGCGTTTGTATAATCACATTAATGTAAGGATAATCAACGCCCATCTTTTCGGACAGTGCAAGCCGTACACTGTCTACAGCCGCCTGTACTTTTTTTTGATGATCATCTGAATGCGAATCATGTTTTTTTGTGCAAGAGCATATCAGGATTGTTGAGATAAAAGCGATGGAGTACAGAGTAAACTTTCTCATTTTTATTGTGTTGTTTTAATTAAAAAATTTGCTTGTTTTTATTTAAAAGCGCGAAGTGTTTTTTGTTAACGGATTTGATATGATGTTTTGTGAAGGCAAACATTTTTCTCCATTTTGTGATGCACGCTAAAGATGGTCGGCTATCCACTTAATCAATTCAGCAATCTTTTCTTCTACCAACTCCTCTACCGGATCAAATGGGGTACCGTCAAAATATCTTGCAATTGTTGCCGGGCCGTGCTCATGTTCCTGATCAATTGAGTCACGCCACTTCACCGCATGCTCCCACCACTCTTGCTGATCCACCGGGCCGGGCTTATTAAGCCACACGTTCCATGACAGCACGTTGTCTACCTGCAGCATATTACCGGAAGCGAGGTTGAAAAAATCCATTACAAGCTGGTTAAAGTCATCCACCAGTGCATTGTTTGTTTTTTTGATTGGGCCAATCTCCACGTCAATATTTGCAACTGTCCAGGCTTCTTCATGAATCGCAAAGTCGGGGCTTGTGTATAACTTGGTCTGGCCACTGCGAACAGGGAAAATGGGTTGATCCGGGCTTCCGGGCAAATGTGTGCTGACCTTAATTGAATCGGCTTTAGTGGCAGGAAACGGCAGGCCTGTATTTTGAAAAGCATGCCACATTTCCTGAACGGTAGTATTCAGCAAGCCACTGGGGCTAAACCAAATCTTACCCTCAACGGTCATATCTGCTGCCATTAGTTTTGTATCCTCATCAACCCAACCTCTTTGCCCGGTTACTGAAACTTCAACATTCATGCAACCATAGTTGGTGTAACAAACACCTTGCTGGGGACATATAATAGAATATATCCTGCCCTTGTTTGTGTAGCCAACTCTTGAGATATCGGGTGCAAACATCTGGAAACATCTTTTAGGATCGGCGTCTCCTTTTGCGCTCTCCCAGCTAAACTCGGGCCATAGCGCTTCCTGCTGGCGCTGCAGTAAATTAATATTTGCCAAATTCTCCAATAATGGTAATGATGAAAGATCAGGCTCAGGATAAGCAAACGCTGGATTTGACTGAGCGAACCCTCCTATCCAATCGGTATCCGTCCCACCAAGCCCATCACCATGGTGAGGCTTATGGCATCCAGTGATAAATGATGGCAGCAAAGCAAAACCAGCCGCAGTAATGGCTGAGTTGCGTAGTAATTTTCTTCGGCTTAGCTTGTCGTGCATCTCTTTTGAATACATACTTGTAGCGCTCATAAATGGTTTGTTTAAAGATTAAAAAATAGATTATTGCATATTCTCCTTTGATCTTATAAGAACATGTTGATGGAAATACTTTACGCAGGCTTCAGGCTAGCACATAGTTCGTTTTATACTTAATGCGTTAGTTCGGGAAACACACCTCCAGTGAAAGGCGCGTTGGTGCATTCAAAGCAGAAGTCACCGTTTGGTTTGCCTGACAATATCACCCATTCAGTGATCTCTGAAGGCTCGGTTAAGGCGAATTGCGTAAATACATAGTCCCCCGCAAATAAGCCGTCGGGATTTATAATATGGCCAGGAGTATCGTCCATAAACAATCTATTAACGGCCGCATCGGGAAAGTCTGCACCATCTATACCCAAACGCCATGAGTGCAACCTTATAGTTATATATGTATCATTTTGATCGTATTGGCCGCCCCGCAGGTAGTGCGCTTTATTAATAGGGTACATTACCTCCTGTGCGTATTGAACAACGGAGGTCCAGGGCCAGTTAACATTGGGTTCATTGAAGATGTATATATACCACTCACTAACGTCACCTAATGTGCAACATTTCATGATCACCAGGTTCCAAACAGATTTTTCAAATGAAATAAGCCCTGCGTGTTGCAATGAATTGTAATCGTCGCCAAGATCCGGGAAATACGCGCTCGCTAAATCTCCAATGGTATAAGTTTTTCCCTGGAAGTCAATTGGGTCTTTCCATGCCGATGTCAGGTTAGCGTAATCATTCTTCGGGCCTGGGTCAACAAGATGACTCAATTGTTGTTCTAGTGCAAACTGCATTTTCACATGTCCAAATTCAAAATCTGCAAATACCGCGTCTAAGTCTTCAGGCACATTTTTTCCAATGCCCCAGTCATGCAGTATTGAAGATAAAAAAGCGAATGCAGGCACAGCTAGCGCGGCACTTGAGGCAACGGCGGTTGCCGCAGCCAGGGCCGTAGCTATGTCGATAAAGGCGTTTACGAGAAAGTTTGTCCAGTTCGGATTTTGTTTGCTTGACTTCAGTGCATGAAATACGGCATCTTCGTATTCAATACACATGGGATATAACTCGGTTATCCATCTGCGCATACGTACTAAATTCGCGGCTGCTTTCTGCAGTTGATCGGGTGTTAGTTGAACGCCGCCTACACCACCTGTACCTCCTTCAGGGGCATTGGTGTTTTTGCTACATCCTGTAATAAATGATGGTAAAGCAGCGCCTGTAGCTGCAATAGCTGAATTCTTTAACAAATATCTGCGGCTTACTTTGTTAAGCATATCTTGATGATTTCTGATGTGGCCTTGCATAAAAAAATTAAGCAAGTATGAGTGTGTTCGTGTTTAAACTCCTTCAGTTTAAAAAAACAGGTTTAGATACGTTAACGTTAAACCGTTACGCACGAAAAATTATCTTCGATCACTAATCGAAAACGACCTGTACGGATTGAAGGAGAAATGTTGTCAGTTCTGTTGAGTATACGTTACAAGCGTGTAATGAAGGGCAGTTACCTGGACTCAATCGTTAGTGTTGTCTTATCCGCAGCAATTGTTTCTATATGCCAGTGCTAATGTTTTAATTGCTTCGACAAAATAATTTTTCTTTCGTTAAAATGCAAGTCTAATCCATTAATGAACAATCCAATCGTTGATCTTTTTTTTGCACGATGAATAAAGTTGCAACTGGATTAATCACTAAGTTATTAAGTGTTACGTTTTTATTATCCCAATAAAATACCAATAAAAAAAGGCTGCATCAAAATTTGATGCAGCCTCACGTTCGGGCCTAAAATAAGGCGACGTTATTATTGAGGGATTGCTTTAAGTGCTGAAGATCTGAGACCTTCACCTGTGGCATTAACTGCGCTGATAACATAGTAGTAAGTTGTTCCGCTTATCTTGTTGCCATCAACATAAGATAATGTTGCGCCTGTTGATGTTCTTATCAGGTTATACTTGCCGATTGCAGTTCCGCGGTAAATTTTGTAACCAGTAATTGTTCCGCCTGGCATACCAGGTGCAGCCCATGATAATGTTACTGTTTTGCTTGAAGTGCTGGCAGTGAAATTAGCCGGAGCACCTGGTAAAGTGTTTACTGTAGTAGGCGTTGAAGCTGCCGGAGCCGGGCTTGTAGTTTGAGCTTTTCCATCGTTACCACCATAAAACACGTCTCTTGCATTGTCTACCGTTTTCTTTTCCCAGCTTGCTAAATCGTAAGTGAAGTTGGTAACTGAACCCGGAACCGCAGAGATGGCGCCGTTTGCAGTACTATTGATCACATACAAAGGAATTTTTCCTTTAAAGCCCGCTGATTGCTTAACACTCACATTTTCCATGATGAGTTTTTTAGCAGGCAGGTTAAAGCCTCTGTCGGGCCTGTTGTCGACGATGATGCCATAAGATTTGGCTGTCAAAGAAGCATCCTGAATGGCAACGTTCTTAACAACTAAGTCACCCATTGAGAACAATGTAAGGCCAGCGCCTGTGCTCTTGTTCACGGTAAAGTTCTGGAAGGTACCGGTTGTTGCATCCTGGATAGTTATACCGCTCATCTGAGATTCTTTGTTGGCAGTTCCGGCATTGGTAACAGTTACACCGTCGATGGAACAGTTTTGTGCACTTGTAACCTGGAAGCCATCCCATCCTGTATTTTCAGCCGAGCAGTTCTTTACAGTAAGGCCGATGATCGGGCTGTTCTTGTATCCATTCTGGATGTCTGCTGTGTTACCAATATAGTATCCTTCGTTTGTACAGTTTTTAACGGAAACGTTCTTTAATGAAACGTTCCTGATTACTGCATTAGGGTAGTATGTGTTTGGATCTGTTGCCACAGCATCATTCTTAAGCATCACGCCGATAGCAGCACCATCGATGTGGATATTCTCAAGTGCAATATCTGAGCAATAGTACGCTCTGATGCCCATTGCTGTAGGCTTACCGTTAATATTAAGATCAAGCAGTTTGATAAACTTGCCCTGTACATCAACAGAAGCGCGATCGAAACCTCCTATAACTACACCTGGAGCGGCTGTAATAACAACGGGCCTGGCAGCAGTACCGTTAACCTTATATAGAGTAACACGTACAACGCTCTTAGGGATTACAAGTGTATCACCTGGTTGATATTTTACAGTGTTTGCATCTACCAGGTAAACTGATGTACCATTAAGTGGAAGATTGATTTTTTTGCCCGTAGACGAGCTGTCGATTCTTTGCGCCTGAACATTTGTTTCAGATACTGGCGCTACAACGTCATTGTTTTTTGTGCAACTTAAAAGCATAGCGCTAGCTATAAGCGCTGCAACTGCGGTTTTAATCATGGAATATTGGCTTTATAAAAATTGGATTTTATTTTGGGAATTAAACGAAGAATATTTTAGTGCACCTATATATTCTTTTTTCCCTTTGACGATGCAAAGTTACTATGCTGCACAATAGAATTTTGTTAACGGAAAGAATGTTGAGTGTATTTAATGGGATTCTAATCCGGATGAAAATATTGTGCTTAAATGAAACGTCGAAATAATAAATAATAAATAAAATGAATTATTAATTAATAATATGTATTATAATTCGTAAATAAATAAATTAACTGATGACTATAATTTATTCGCTTGTTTATAGAAGAGACCTGTGATAAATAATCAAAAAAAATTGATTGACTTGTATCAATCGATTATTAAAAGTCAGTCTAACCTTTTTTAATCCTGCAACACCTCTTAGGCTCTGTGTATTTATTTAAATAGCTGAATTGAGGTAGTAGTAGGGGGTAAATTGTTAAAGCAAATTATCCGATCAGGTAAAGTCTACTGTTATGTGGTTACAATTGTTTCAAGGATGATGGCAAACACATTGAAGTTGTTGTACTCCTCTGCATTTTATTATCACGCGATAGTAGCAATAAAAAAGCCTCGCTAAGAATAACGAGGCATTCAACCCTAAACCCTTAAAAAACGTGGCGAAAATAATAAGATTTACACGAATAAATTGCTTTGAAAAAAAATAAAATCGGTTCTATAATAACTTCAGATTTACTACAGTTTTTGTTCCGAATTTGCGCGGTAAATGTTTGAATAGCTTTGCAATTTATGCGCTTAGTTATCCAACAAAGAGGCCTGTTTTCTCCTGCTAAGAATGAGTACTGTTATTTTTGAATAAGAGATAACGCGGCTTTCTTATCGCAAGTAAAAATGCTGTTATTGCGGATAAATAAAGAACAATGTTGTTAGATTTATATTACATGGAAACCGTAATAAAAGGTGCTGAATTGCCTTCGATATCTTATCTACTATAGGCCAACAGCAATGTATTGTTGAACCATGTTTTTTTGACAAAAAAGCCTGCCTAAAAAAGGCAGGCGTTCCGATTCTCTGTCAAAGAAATATTTCGATTCCACATGCTCATACGCAAAAAGGAAGCCAATATTCAATTATCGCCATGTAATCTCTAAAGGCACTACATTTTTAATCCAGACAACAGATTTCATCAGTATAATAGCCTACCCTTTGTATGTCAGTAATCTCAATGCATTAAACACAACAAGTAGTGTTGAGCCTTCGTGGCCAATAACAGCGGGACCAATATGCACTATACCTAAAATAGTCAACGGTATCAATATCGCCACCATTCCCAAACTGATTACGAGGTTTTGTTTAATAATTGCGTGAGCCTTTCTGCTAAGGCTAATTGTAAAAGGCAGGTTATCCAGCCTGTCTGCCATTAGCGCTATATCCGCGGTTTCCAGGGCTACGTCAGAACCTGCTGCACCCATGGCAATGCCAACAGTGCTTTTTGCCATTGCAGGTGCATCATTTACTCCGTCCCCTACCATTGCCACCAATTTTTCAGTTGCCTTTAACTTTTCAATCGCTGCAACTTTTTCCTCAGGTAACAGATTGCCCCAGGCTTCGGTAATGCCTGTTTCGTTTGCAACTGCTTCTGCCACCTGTTGGTTGTCGCCGGTAAGCATAATCATTTTGCGAATACCGGCCTCTTTCAGTTTTAACACTGTTGTTTGGGCTTCCGCTCTTGCTACATCTCTTAAAGTAATCATGCCAACTATTGCATCGTCCTGCTTCACGAGCATAGTGGTATTGCCTTGCTTTTCCAGCTCCTCTACTTTTTGCCTAAACTCTTGCGGTAATGAACCGTTGTTGTCTGCCATCATTTGTTTGTTGCCTATTTGTATTTTCCTTCCCTTATATTCTGCTGCAACCCCTCTGCCGGTAACAGCTTTTAGATTGGCTGCTGCCGGAACTTCCTTCTGCAATTTCTCAGTTCCGCCTTTTACAATAGCAGAAGCAAGCGGATGGTCGCTCAGCTTTTCAACTGCAACTACCATTGCCAATAACCCTTCTTCTGAAAAACCGTTCAACGGATAAACACCTGTCAGTTTTGGTTTGCCTTCAGTAAGTGTTCCTGTTTTATCAAATGCAATGGCAGTGAGTGTACCCAATTGCTCGAGTGGTTTGCCTCCCTTGATAAGAACACCGCTTCTTGCTGCTCTCGCCACTCCACTTAATACGGCACTCGGTGTAGCAATGGCCAGCGCGCATGGGCTCGCGGCTACCAGTACCGCCATAGCCCTGTAGAAACTCTGGCTAAAACTTTCATCCAACACCAGGAAAGCAAACAGTAACAATACAACAAGGATCAACACTGCAGGGACATAATATTTTTCGAGCTTATCCGTAAAATTCTGCGTGGGAGATTTCTGTGTTTGTGCTTCATTAACCAGTTTAATCAGCCGTGCTATGGTAGAATCTGAAGCAATTTTGCTCACTTTAACCTCAAGGTTTTCGCCACCATTAATAGAGCCTGCAAATACCCTGTGGCTGGCATCAAGTTTATCGGATTTAGAAAGATCAATGTCGCTGTTTGCTATTGCCAGTTTTTCAACTGGCATACTTTCGCCTGTTATTGGTGCCTGGTTTACACTACTGTTACCTTTAATTACTATTCCATCCGCCGGTATTTTTGAGTTGGGCTTTATAGTAATCACATCCCCTGGTTGCAATGTTTCAATACCAACCTCTGTTATTGTTTCGCCTTTTTTCAACAGGGCAGTTTTCGGTGCGAGGCCTGCAAGTGCAGCAATGGATTTTCTTGCCTTTTCCATTGCATAGTGTTCCAGCGAGTGGCCCAGGCTAAATAGAAACAGTAATAACGCACCTTCGGCCCATTGTCCAAGGAACGCTGCGCCTACAGCAGCAACCAACATTAAAAAATCAATTTCAAATCTTCCCTTCGCAATACTTTCCAATGCTTCTTTTAATGTATAGAACCCACCAAAAAAGTATGCGCCCACATAAAAAATTAAAGGCAGCGTTTTGCCTATGCCGGTAATATAGGAAAGGCCAAAGCCAGCTCCAAGCAACACGCCCGAAATGATACTGAAAATAAGCTCTGTTTTTTCGCCAAACAATCCGCCATGTGTATGACCATGGCCAGCCTCATCATGTTCGTGATGCTCATGGGTGTGCTCTTCATCCGCGTGCCCTTCATGCGCGGCATGTGCATGAAAGTCCTGTGCCTGTTTAATTGACAGCCCTGCTTTTTTTATAAGATTGATTGCGGCATGCTCATCTAAAATTGTTTTGTCATACTCAGCCTGGATAAAGCCGGTTCCTGCTACTGAAACATTTAACATGCCGTTGCTTCTTTCAAGCCCTTCCTCTATATTCCTGGCGTGCCTTGCATGCCGTATACCGGATGTTTCAACCAACAGATGTCCGTAGCGTTCTGTAAGCGCCGCTCCTGCAGTTTTTGCGAGGTTTTCAATTTCATTGGCTGAGATGATACCGGGTTGGTAATGGAAGCATAGTTTAGCTTTGCCATCATTGTTGGCGGGAATTATATGAACTTTGTCAATGCCCTTTTTATCCTGTAACAAATGGATGATGCGTTCAACACATGCATCCCTTTCATCGGGTACCTCAGGCAATAATATATCAAGATTGATTTGAGTTTTTTCCATATTTGTTATTGTGATGACTCTGTTATTTATACGAGATAAGGGCAGGCTTGAAAATTTCTATGCAATATCCTCTTCCTGAAAAATAATAAAGGCGCTGAACATAAAATTTAAGAAGAAAAATCCGATAAAGAAAAAGTACAAATTAATTTAGGTGAATGCCAGATATGTATGGCAAACCTCTGCCAGTATGTTCAGCTGCAATATTTATCTGTCGAAATAGAAATCCAATAAAAGCAGCGTAACAATTTGCTGCCTATCACTTCCAAAACAATGATTTTCCGGAGCAGGATGCAATTATTCCGAGGTTCCGGATCAAATCTGTGAAATAATATTTCCCTTATTGCAAAACATTTTGATACATTGATGGCGGTACCAATGTTTTAATTATTCCTTTTTTATTGTATTTTATCAATAGCAATAACACTACCACTATATTTGAATTATGTTGGCAGAAGACACTAGTTTATTTCTTAGCGGAAATGGCGAAATGAGCAAATTGATGCGGCAGAAAGATTGGGGTAAAACCAATATTGGAACGCCGGATACCTGGCCTAAAAGCCTTCAGGCGCTTATAGCCGTTATTTTGCATTCGAAGTTTCCTATGTTTATCTGGTGGGGGGCTGAGTTAACTTGTTTTTACAACGATGCTTACCGCCCCAGCCTTGGTGTAACAGGAAAACATCCTTTTATTTTAGGCGAACCGGCAGAGAAGGCATGGGAAGAAATATGGCCAACCATTTCGCCGTTAATCCAACAGGTTTTAACAACCGGTGAGTCTGT
This sequence comes from Bacteroidota bacterium, assembly GCA_048498555.1. Classification (GTDB taxonomy): domain Bacteria; phylum Bacteroidota; class Bacteroidia; order Chitinophagales; family Chitinophagaceae; genus Danxiaibacter. The sequence continues at coordinate 61,728 of JBEHXT010000019.1, read as the reverse complement.
GTGGCGGGAAGACCAGCTCATTCCAATCTTTCGCAATGGAACAATGGAAGATGTATACTGGACATTCAGCTACAGCAAAATCAACGATGATAACAATTTGCCCGGTGGTGTACTGGTGACTTGCGTAGAAACTACAGAAAAAGTGATAGACAGGCAACAACTTAAAGAAACAAGTGAACTTTACAGCTTTTCAATTGATGCCGCTTCACTGGGCGCCTGGGATTACAATCCGGTTACCAATAAATTTCGGTTTAACGACCGGCTGCGGGAATGGCTCTGCATTCCAGATACTGTTGAGGCGGACCTAGACCTTGCTTTTGAAGTAATAGCAGAAAAAGATCACGACAGGGTAAAAAATGCAATTACCTCAGCTATAACATTTCCTGCGAAAGTCCCTTACGATATTGAATATGATATTATTCATCCGGTTACAAAAGCGCTTCGAACAGTATTGGCCCGGGGCAAGCCTTTCTTTAATGAGAAAAATGAAGTATACAGGTTCAGTGGAATAATGGAAGACGTTACTGAAACGTACAAAGCAAAGCAACAACTCAAACAGAGTGAAGAGAAGCTGAAAAACCTGGTAACGCAGGCGCCGGTGGCAATATGCTTGTTAAGCGGCCCTGATCTTGCAATTGATATTGCTAACGATCATATGATCAGGCTTTGGGGAACTACACCTGATGTTTTGAACGGAACAACACTTTTTTCCAGTTTACCGGGGATATCTCAAACGGGGTTGTTAGAAGACTTACGACAAGCTTTTCTTACAGGAATAAGAAGTACCATTAATGAGCGTGAAATAAAACTATCCTGGCCCGAAGGCGAAGATACCAGTTATCAGAATTTCACTATTGAACCGTTTAAGAATGAATTGGGCAAAGTAGAAAGTATACTGGTCACAAGTGTTGATGTAACAGGGCTTGTCCTTGCAAGAAAAGGCGTTCAGGAAGCGGAAGAACGTGCGCGGCTTGCCGCAGAAGCCGGGAAAGTTGCAATTTTTGATATGAATTTACACAATGTTTCAATGATCGGTTCAAAGCGGTTATATGAGATATTTGGTTTCCCTTTTCCTGTGCCTCACGAATATCTTGTTGACAGGATCATGGTTGCAGACAAACCCATAAGAGATGCAGCCATAAACAAAGCCTATATTACCGGCAAGTTGTTCTATGAAGTAAGGATCATTACCAGGTCTAATGAAATCAGATGGATCCGCGCGGATGGACTTGTTGCGTTTTCTGAAAACCGTAAGCCTTCGAGGATTATCGGTACCGTTCTTGACATTACGGAAAAGAAAGAAGAAGATTTCAAAAGAGAAGAATATATTGGCATTATCAGCCATGAATTAAGAAATCCGCTTACTTCTTTGAAGTTGAATGCAGAGCTCATTTCATCTGCCAGTACAAAAGAAGAAATAGATTATTACTCCAATAAGATACGCCAGCAGGCAGACAGGTTAGCTACAATTACACATGAGTTATTAAATGCAACCAAAATATCATCCGGTTTGCTGGATTTAAATGCAGAGTACTTTCACCTTGGAAATACAATAATGGATAGCGTTAAGATATTTGATAGCAAAGGAGAAAAAAACACGTTCAAATTTGACGGTGAATTTGATGTGATTGTGCATGCGGACAAATTCAGGATTGAACAGGTTTTGATAAACCTGGTTTCTAATGCATCTAAATACTCTCCTGAGAATTCTACTATTACCATTTCAATGATCAAAGAGCTTCTGCAGGTAGTGGTGCGTGTTACCGATGAGGGAGCCGGTATTAGTGAGGAAAAACAATCCGAGTTATTTAAAAAATTTTTCCGGGTTAACGGATCGGGAGATAAAAAAGGATATGGGCTGGGTTTGTATATATCGCAGCAAATAGTGATTAAGCATGGCGGATTAATTGGTGTAGAAAGTGAAGAGGGAAAGGGCTCTACTTTTTGGTTCTCCCTGCCGGTATAAAATGCTATAATGACAATCATACCTCAAAGAGCAAATACATTAACCGGGCATTTTATTGCCAGAGTGTAGCGTGTTATCCGCACCTGTAGTACTTGAATTACAAACGTTTTGCATGGCGGGAAAGCGCTGTGCTGGCCAACAATCTTATTTACCCTTCTGCATTCATAAAGTGGTTATGCAAATATGCTGCAGCCGCAATCTGGCACGATTCTTTTTTTAGCATAAGAAAAAAGTTATGAGAGGATTTTTATTCATACTCGGCGTTATCCTGGTTATAGCCTGGATCTTTGGATTTATTGTTTATCATACTGCAGGTGCATTGATACACATTTTGGTATTTTTTGCGGTGATTTCATTCATATTTGGCGGCCTGTCAGGACGAAGGGGTTAACGACGCAGGTCGTATAAACAATTTATCAATCACAAAGTGAGCAGGTTTGCAAGGGAATGTTGCAAACCTTTTTTATATAAAGGAACAATCATATTTATGTGATGCCGACGTAAAATTTCTTACCGTGCATTCGAATTGGGGAACATTACTTTTTGAGGTTCTTTCAACAACTCGGCTAATGCGTTTTTGATAATCTTGTTGCGCACTTCAGAAGCTCTTTTAGGGTTTACAAGATAATTCACGGAAGCCTCGATCCAGGTATTCGGATTTGTCCGAAAAGTTACAAACGGGTATTCCTTAATATCGAGCTCATCAACTGCTGTTTGTTTCACCAGTAATTTCAATTCGTTCACTTTTTCTTCAATGTCTTTTCCCAGCGCTTCCCTTGCCACTCTTCTTAATACAGCCTCAACGTATTCAAGGTTGCTCTCATAAGCCACATGAAATGGGATTTCATTCCAGATGTACGGAAATTTCCGCCAGGAATAATTATACACCTCGCCTTGCAGCACAAGGGTGTTAGGAAACCGGATTAGCCTGCCTGTGGGTACATCATTTGTTAAGTAATCGCCGCCAAACTCCCACAGGGTTGTATCGAGATAATTAATCTCTACAACATCTCCCTTAAAAGTTCCCAGCTGAATGCGGTCACCTACCTTATATGGAAGGCGCACTACGATGTATAGCCAACCAATAAAAGATGAAATGGGCGTTTGCAAGGCGAAGCCAAGAACAAGCGATATAAGCCCTAATGAAACGGCAGCAGTATACCAATTTTCAAATAGAAAGGCAATGATTACCATAATAATGGCGAGAACAGCAATAATTCGAACGAGGCGCACGAAATTATACGTGACAGCTTTAGTATGCCCATATTTAGTAAATAAGGCTTCTATATATTTGGAGATGGTAAGAATGAAAAAAACAATTGCCGTTACCAATGTAAACTTCAGAAAAACCGGCCGTTGCAGCCACGCAGCGCTAAAGATGCGCAAATGCAGCAGCCAGTAAAATATTCCGAATATAACCGCAATCAGAATATAGCTACCAATCCACATTTTGTGCTTGCTTTTAATATCCTTTATTTCGTCTGTGCTTACCTGGTTGTTGTCGATGTCCATATGGTGTTGCTTTTGATAAGCTCATTTTTCAATTATTTATCCGAATCATCCATACAACTGCTGCTTTCTTTATCAGAAAGCATACTGTTAACCATTAAAGAATTATGCCAGACGGTGATTTTTGCGCAATGGCGTGGCTTTTGTTTGTGATTATATAATAAACGTCATTGAATCTTATGGTTGTAATGCATTCAATAACCAAAACGAAATCATATGCCGTGGTATAATGGGGATTACCCTCCCTGCTACAAGAACCAGCCGGTAAAAATCCGGAATAAAGCAACGGAGATTGCCAACGGATTACTTCTGCAAGGGGTTGGTGAAGGCGTAGCGATCGCAACCGGTTTAAAGCGTGCACGTAAGTTTTACAGCGAAGAAGAATTGGTGCCTTCGACAAAGCGGGATGTGGCTGATCAAAAGCTCAAGAAGAAGTAAATAGGCTGCATAGTGGCAAGATCTAGTTATTCTGTCCTCAAACTCTTCACCGGGTTGGCTATTGCTGCTTTAATGGCCTGAAAGCTTATCGTGATTAATGTTATGATCAATGCTCCGAGGCCTGAAAAAATGAAGACCCAGAACGATATGCCTGTTCTGTAATCATATTGTTGCAGCCATTTGTTTAAAAAATACCATGCTAAAGGAATGGCAATGAAAGAAGCAATGAATACCAGTAAAGTAAATTCTTTTGAAAGCATATTCCAAACATCATACACAGAAGCACCCAGTATTTTGCGGACGCCTATCTCCTTTGTACGTTGCTCAGCAACAAATGATGCAAGGCCAAACAGGCCAAGGCAGGAAATGAAAATTGCCAGGATAGTGAAGAAGGTTGCGAGATCTTCCACACGTTTTTCATCATCAAATTTTCTTGCATAATCTTCGTCCACGAAGGTATAACTCAAGGGTGCACCAGGATCATATTTTTTGAATACAGCTTCTATTTTACTCAAAGCATCTTTCACGGGATGTCCAGGCTTTATGCCCACTAATACTACGTTTATAGACGCATGGCTACAAAAGAAAACAGATGGCCTGATTGCTTTATAAGGTGACTCCATTATCATATTTTTTACTACGCCGATAACCATGTAATTCTTATCATTGAATTGTATGCTTTGTCCTACAATATTCTTCTTCATGCCAATCAGGTTTACGGCGGCTTCATTTAATATAACACTTAAACTATCTGTTGAAAAATCCCTGGAAAAGTCTCTCCCCTCCTTAATTTTCCAGTTAATGGTCCGTCCATAATCCAGTGATACGTATAGCGTGCCAAAAACGGGAAGAGCGTTGGGGGCCTTTCCCTGCCAGTTGAAACCGGTTAAAGTATGCCATACTTCAGTTACAGGCGTTGAAGATGTTGCCATATTACTTACAGCACCTGTTGCAAGCAGGTCTTCCCTTATTGCATCAAATGGCCTGCCTATACCCGAATTGGTGAAAGTTATAGCCAACAATCCTTCTTTTTTATAGTTCACCGCCCTGTTTTTCGCAAATTGAATTTGTTTGAAAACAATGATTGTTCCTATCATCAAGGCGATGGAAAAAGTAAACTGTACAACTACCAATACTTTTCTTGGCAATGATGCTAACCTGCCGGTGTGAAATGTTCCCTTTAAAACTTTTACAGGCTTAAATTGAGACAAATAAAGCGCAGGATAGCTGCCCGATATGATGCCGGTAAGAATAGTAAATGCTATTGCGATAGTCCAGAACAATAGGCTGAATGTGGGCAAGCCGATGTTTTTTTCGGAAAGCTTATTGAACAATGGAAGTAATAAAACAATGATCATTAGTGAACAAATGAAAGAAGCAAATGCCACTAAAACCGACTCGCTTAAAAACTGGTTGATTAATTGGCTTCGAAGAGATCCCATCGTTTTACGAATGCCAACTTCTTTAGCTCTCTTTGCGCTGCGAGCAGTGGAAAGGTTCATAAAGTTGATACATGCAAGTAGTAGAACAAACACGCCAATAAGTGAAAAGAGCCATACATATTGTATGCGTCCGGTAGTCGGTATGCCATTTTTAAATTCGCTGTATAGCCGCCATTTGTCCATTGGATATAACGAGGCCTGTTCCTTTTCATCAGTAGCAGCATTCTTATGTGCCATTACTATATTTTTTATCTTTTCTGATTCCTGCAGCATATCTATATGATCTGCAACCTGTACAAACGACTGAAATGCTGCGAAGTTCCAGTTTGTTGCAGCATGGCTAAAACGCGGCCATTTTTCGATAACAAATTTTTTCCAGGAAAGCAATACCCGGGCCTCATGAAATGTTGAGTTGTTAGGGAAATCATCATATACGCCAGCTACGTTGTAACTATCTTCATTTTCCAATCTGATTACTTTATTCATGGCGTTTTCATTTCCAAACAATATTTTAGCCAGTGAGCTACTTATCAAGACAGAAGATGGATCATTCAAAGCATTTATGTTTCCTGTTAATATTCTTAAAGAAAACATAGAGGGAAAATTCGGCTCAACCCACATGCCACTTGCCATAATCTTTTGATTTCCGACAGCTATAACATGGCTTGTATTGTAGGATGCCATGGAAACATTTTTAAAGTCGCTTCCGTATTTATTGCGCAATTCATCGCCTATGGGCGCGCATGCATCGAGTGCCGTTTCCATTTTATTATCCTGATCAGTAAATGTGCTTACGATTTGCGCAATCTGCTTATGGTTGGCATGGTAGCTATTATAGCTTACTTCATCCCAAATCCACAAACTGATCAACATAGCCACGGCCATGCCTGTTGCAAGGCCAAGAATATTAAGAATGGAGTAGATCTTGTTGTTGACAAGAATGCGCCATGCGGTTTTGAAATAGTTTTTAAACATAAGGGAAGGTTTTAGATGTAAGATGTATTGAAGCCTGATAAAGAGCTTCTTCATTTTCATATGGTTACTTCCTTCTCCATCTCTTTACCCGAATTTTTGGCTGTTGTGTTACTGGCAGGAAACTTATAATTGCAAATGCAATAATTATCACAAAATGATCGACTGCCGCAGATAATAATCAATTGGTTTGGTGCTTAAAGCCGATGGTGAATCCAATAACGCCTGTATTTGTTAGGTTTATGTTACGGACTAAATTCCTGGATGTTGTTTTGAATAATTTTTAAACATAAGCCGGTCGTAATTAATTATAGAAGCACTATTGAAATGCCAGTTTGTTATGCAGATGAGTATTAATTAGTTGCAATATCTCACGCAATTGAACTGCACGCTTTTGATACATTAGTGTTCATTTTTGCGATAGTGTAATTAAGTGGCCAGCCACAGCAAAGTGGCAGCAGCAGAGGTTTTTATTCGAAATAATTGTTTCAGTCAGAATATCTTAGCTATCGCACTGCCTGTCGCCTGCCAAAAGGGAGTATCTCTCAGATCCCAGATAATTCTGTGCAGCAGTAGAAAAACAAACGCTACAATGAATGGGCTAACGCGTTTTGTGCGCAATGAATCTACAATCACTATTACTCCAACAAGCGACAACACGATAAGGCTACTTACCGCGAAGCCTGATTTAAAATCGAAGTACGTTCTAAACATTCTGCCTAAAGCCGGATTAATTAACAAAAAAGCGGTACTACACATCAAGCGCATATGCAACGCGGGGCGATGCCGATAAAAAATGGCCAGAGAATATAAAACAGCAAAGACCACTGCTTCCGGTAAAGTGAGCGCTAACCCTGCAATGGCCGCCGATTGGCTTTGATTGACTGAAATGCTGTTGTATTGGTCCTTGTTAACTAAATACAATGATATCAGCACTAGCGGTGCCAACACATAGCTTAGGGATCCAATGCGACGGTGGAGTTGTATTTTTCCTTTGAGAATAAGTATAGGTTGCAGCAATAGCATCCAAACCCATCCCATCATCATCATGCCATGAAAGTGCATAATGTTGTTATACTGTCTACCGCCATGGCCTGCAGTGTAGTTTTCAAATCCGGGGAAATGCTGAAGATAAGTTTTGAAAAAGCCAATTTGAATCGTAATGATCAAAACAATAATACCGATGATTATCCGGTTGATAACTTTTGGCGAAATGGATGGTTCATTTAAGTCAGTAACAACCTTTATCCCGGTACTTTTTTTGACATCGTTTTGCGGTTGCATGATTTATTGTTTGATTATGAAAGGTAACCGTGTTATTAGCTGTGTCATATCCTCATCAGTTATTCAAAAACTTTGAGATGGACTCTCTTCCATATTGGATGGCCTTTGAGTTATCATTTAACAATACAAGGACATCAAATGGCAAGCTTCCTCCAGTCACGTAAGGAGATTCGCTATTCTTTTCTCAATACAATAATGGCGGATAAGATGACTTTAGTTTTCATAAATAATTTTTTCACTCCCTTTGAGCAAGTAAGATATCAGAGAATGGAAATGCTGAGAATAAATGTGGGGTATGTTGCCTAAACAAGAGCATGACAAAACTACAAAAAGGATCGTCAGGATGCAAATAGTTAATTGGCTATACTGTTATTTTGGAGAATTGTAAACCAGCAGATGTTAGAAAGTGCAGGGTAAAAGGATCTTTTTAGGATGTATTGGTGGCTGCGGATTTTTCTACACAGGCCCTTTATGAGCACAAGGCAATCTTTCAAAATGCCCGCGCTAAATAGGACAGATTTAATCGATCCATTTTACTTGTTCTGAGGGGCGGCTTCCTTCAATTCAGGTGAGGGCTGAATAAGCCATACTTTCGACATAACCAGGCTCACTATCAGTCCAACAAAGCAGCCAAAAACTACTTCGCCTACTTTATGGATTCCATACTCCAACCCTACCCTCGCTGATGCACCGTGTGTGATGCTGGCAGCGATAACAACTGCAGCCGTTATGGGCGCCTGTCGCCACATGGTTTTAATACGAATTACAAAAGATGAAACAAGCACGGTAACGCCGAGGGCTGGCGGAAGCATCCATTGTTTAGGCCCGCCGAGCAACAAAAAAAATAGCCCTACTGCACAACCTACCAATACATTGATAAGCCTGGCGCGGAACATTTTGCGTGCCTCCATTGGCTGGGGATCTGAGGCGGCCACCATTGATGCGATGGCCCAGATAGGATTGGTATCTTCCAGAAGCCGCAGTGTCGTCCATACGATCCAGGTGGCAATGGATACATTTACTGCGAAGCGAAGAGCAAGTATATGGTCGAACGACAAACCGAGCCGCTTCATGAGCGCTTCAGCTTTTTGAGATGATTTTCTGGGCATATTATTCGTTGGCTTTGGGTGGGTTTCCGAGCAACCTGTACACAACACCGGTTTTTGTAGCGTTTAAAGCAATCCAGTCCTTTGCCGAATATTGAAGCGCCAGGAAGAAGTCTTCAGCACGTTTCATTGCTTCGCGGTCCAGTGTGCGCCTGTCGTTGAATTTAATCTGGTAAGCAAATTCACCTATTAGCGGGCGGTGTTCTCCGCGGGTGCGCCAAATGCCTACATTTGCTTTTGCAGTATGGCCCGCCCCAAAATCAAGCGTGCAAATGTCTTGCAGCACTTCTTCTACTATAGCTCCGTTCACCAGGTTAATTTTTTCATTCTCTTTTGTTTTCAGGCTCTCAAGCGCCGGGAACACCTGTGATATCACATCAAATGAGAGCACATCGCTCTGCGTAACATTTTTGCGGGGAAACTGCACATTGTTAGAATACAGAACGCGTATGCCTCCCAGCTTGTCTTTAAGCGGTAATATTTGGCACTTGAATTTTACGCCGTAATCTCCTTGTATTTGTGGCCTTACGTCTGTTTCGGCAGTCGTTTGCAAGTCAGGGTTCCGGAATTTAAATACAATCTCGGGGTCGCCTGCAGGAAACCCATTTTCATAACTTATGCGCCTTCGAAGTATAAAGGAGTTGTTGTACAGTTTGTAGTCATCCGTATCAATAAAAATCACTTCACGTATTTGAATGGGTACGTCTGTGTAACCGGCCATACTAAAGCCAACGCCATGTTCAGCAGCAGGAGCTTTGATCACTTTTGCAAACTGGAACATGCTATCCCGAGAAACAAACCTGTTTGGTTTAAGGATGAGTTTAAAAGCTAAATAGTTGAAATCGGGATAAGGCAATCCATCCTTATATGTGCCCTGTTTTATAAAAGGGATTTTTCCTACCCAGGATTCGCGCTTTGGCTGGCCATTGGTTCCTGGCTCTGGTAGTTGCTTATCGGGAAGTTTGACTTTGTGTTTATTTACAAGTTTGGCCTTATGCTCTTTTGCAAGCTTTGGTTGACGTAATGTTTTAGACATGTCTGTACATTTTTGTAGTAAACTATGAAACACCGGAGCCACTGCAGGGGGTACTGAAGAACGCTTCTTACACGTATCCTTTTCGGTACATATAAAGTACGACAAATTTTATGTATGATCAATAGTTTAACTGTAAAGTGTGGGAATGTAAACTGCAGGTAATAATTGGGAATGGATGGACGCCGGGAATTTTTCAACATATGCGTCAAAGGCAGTAAAACCGGCTTTTTAGGTTTATTGGGATAATTGCAATATATCCGGCTGATACTGAAAACGGATTACTGTTCTTTGACTAAAACCCGTTTCCATGTTTTGTTGTCGCCAATAACTAATGTATCGCTTTTTAAGATAAATGGCCGCGGTTGGTCGGTATCAGTATACCAGGGGACAGAGCCGCCTTTAACGTGGTGCACCAGAATGGATTTATCGAAATCAACTGAATAAGTGCCGAAGTAACCCAGCGAACGGTTTTCCAGCCAATCCAGTAAATTAACCTGGAAATTTTTGGCAGAATCCCTGGACATTTTCACCGGCTTCTCCGAAGAAATATTGAGATTAACAATGCCGCTTTTCGTGTAGGTAAAATATCCTTTTGGGTGTATTCCATAGGAATATGTCCATGTGGAGGTTGTTGAGTCAAAGTCTGCAAATTCTATTAGCCTCCAGGTTCCTATTAGTTTGTTGAGTTGTGCCGCTGATGGGTTATGCTTATTTGATTGGTTTGTAGCCTGGCTAAATGAATAAGAAGCTAGCGTAAAAGCTAGTAGCACTAATAAAAGACAAGGCTTCATTTGTCTAGTTTTTATTTTGCAAACCTAAAGTTGACAGTAGTTTTTCCCGATTAGTCAATCACGAACAATACATTCGGATGACTGTCTCCCTTAAGGTTTAAGATCCATTACCGCCTTGCCACTTTTTAGGTCGGCAGGCAATGATACGTGCTCATGTACAATCAACCACTTGTCGGAAATTTTTTGAAAGCAACAGGTTAAACGCTCCCAATAATCGATTGTCTGTCCGTTCATCATCGTTGCATGTAGCCGAAGAAAGTTATGGCTGAATGCAAGTTGCTGATCACATGTAATGCTAAGCCCGCGTATCGCAATGTCGATAGGCCCCTGAAATAATGCAAATGTTTCTTGCCAAACTTTTCGATATGCATCACTGCCTACATACTGCAATGGAGGTATGATGTCAAACGACACCATTTCAGGAGAAAACAGTGACATCATCAAATCAACATCTTTGTTACAAAATGCTTTAACAAAGTTGTCTATTTGTTGCCGTATTTGCGCAGTGTCACCAAGGTTGTTACGCTCTGATTCCATAGATATTTTTTTATTTGTAGTATTCATCGCTTAGCTGAAGTACGTGATGTATACAGAATTCAGTAAAGTGTAAAGTCGGAATACCTGCTTATTGTATTACCCGTCATTATCTACAGAAACAAATCTTATTCCCGAATCCACTTCTTTTGATAAGGATTGACCAATGGCAGATTGTTGTAAAATGTCTTTTTTATACCACCACCTCGTTCTTCGGAATAGGTAAGTTTGTTATAGTTGCCGGTTTCGGCTACAACAAATCAAAAGCCATGAACAGAAAACAGTTTGTAAAACTTGCCGGCTTTGGCGCCGCGGTAGCAGCAACCGGCATAATGCCTGGATGCGCCAGCAGAAAACTAAATGGCTCAACAACGTCCACTTCAGCAGGCAAAAAAGCAACAAAAGCTGAGAAAGCGGTGTATGTGCCCAACGGAAAGAATCGGTTTATGGAAGAACTGATGATCTGGGGAGTTATCCCCTTTCAGATCAAGGTGTCAGGTAAAGACACACAGGGTTCCTTGTTTGTTTTTGAACATGCCAATATGAGCAAAGGCGGCCCGCCAAGACATTTTCACTATGAACAGGATGAATGGTTTTACTCCATTGACGGCGAATTTGCCTTTGAGGTCGGCGATGAAAAGTTCAGGCTCAAGCCTGGCGATTCACTCCTGGCACCCCGTATGATTCCACATGCGTGGGCTTATGCAGGAGAAAAAACCGGGACGCTTCTTCTGGCTGTTCAACCGGCAGGTTCACTTGAAGAGTTTTTTATCAAGAGTTGCGGTATGACAAGCCCGCCAACACCGAAAGAAGCAGAAAAATTATTTGCAGCCTATGGTATGAAGGTTGTGGGCCCACCCCTTGCAGTAAGCTAAACTGTGGGGAAAAGGAACGCAGGGCGCCCTTTTTATTCAAGTTGCAAAATCCTTTCAGGAGATTGGTTGTCCTGATTGATCCACAAGTTAGGTGTAACCTGTGCAAACTGCTTGAAATCTTTCACCATATGCTGATAATCAGCGTAACCAAAGAGTAAGGCAATGGTGAGCCAGTCATCCTGTGGATGGGCTTCCCGATATTGATAGGCTTTGTAAAAGCGTACAACACGGCTGTACAGCTTAGGCCCTACTCCCATTCTTTCAATGAATTTTCGATTAAACTGTCTTTGGCATAAACAGGATTCCTTTGCCAGCCAGTCCAAAGAAAAACGCGATGGATTTGAAAAGATACAGGAGGCAACCTTATCAAGTGGGTGGATGCCTGCTTTTACTTTTTTAATTTTGCTAATCAGGTAATGCTCTACAATAGCGAGCATTTTAGCGTAGTTCGTGCAATTGGCCAGCCTGTCATTCACTTCTATTATTTCGTTTCCAATTACAGACGCGGCATCAAACCAATGATCAGTAAACTCCAAAAGAGGAACGCGTAGCAAACGGAAGAGTGCGCCCGGGTGAAAATGCACCCTCAACATCTGGTATTCCGAAGCAAGGAAAAAATTATATCTCGATACCTGTTGCCCACAAATGGAAATCACAGGAGCAACCTGTGTTTCTCCGGTTTGCGGATTCCTCATAGTTAAGTTCCCTTGGGGCAGAAAAGTGATTGTGTGTTCAGGCTTGGGAGAGTATGGTTTGAAAGGAATTTCCTGATCTTTATTGAATATAAAATGAGCAATCAAATAATCCCTGACAAACTCCTGCAAGGCGGGACTTGGTGCTATGTACTGATAGATCACAGCTTAAACGTTTGGGTGATTGTACCTGCCTAATGTCTTTAGGGCATGGCGCTAATGGCAGCTATAGCGTTCCGACTACTCAAATTTATCACAAAAAAGTAATGGAGAAATTGTTGATCAGTTTATTCCTCAACCTCCATAGCGTAAGTAATTTTTTCGGGAAGGATTTGTACTGTTAACAGAGCGGTTAAATGTGAGCTTGCAATATCCTATTTTGAATATTTCAAAACCGCTCCGCCCGTAGTAAGTTGTTGTGTTGAGACGAGCGTTAAATTTTTGGAGGTTAGCCCTTGCCTGAATAACGGCCGCCCATTGCCTAAAATTACGGGTGCGATGCCAATGCGGTATTCATCAAAAAGATCGTCATTAACAAAAGCCTCTGACAGATTAGCGCTGCCAAAAACATACATGTCTTTGCCATCTTGTTCTTTGCGTTTTTTTATTTCGGCGGAAGCATTTCCGGTGATTATTGTCGTGTTGTTCCATTCAGCAGATTTCAATGTCTTTGAAAAAACAAGCTTTGGTATTCTATTCATTAAATCAGCAACTTCACCTTTTTCCTGCGTCCAATAAGCAGCCATACCTTCATAAGTGACGCGGCCAAATACGAGGTAATCCGCGGAGTTTAATTGTTCGATACTTAATTTTTCAAGTTCTGGTCCCCAAACAACATTCATAAAAGGCAAATCCCAATTCTGGCTTCCTTCAAAGTATCCGTCGAGGGTTATAACATTCCACATTATAAGTTTTCTCATCCTGATTCTTTTTAGTTGTTTGCCAAAGGCCTCCAAACCGCAACATAGCACTATGTCATCGGTATGGAGGCAATATTTGTTTCTCGTCTTTTTAAAGTTAAAAAGTAAACGGTGTATTATGTTGGCAGTAATTGTCTGTCTCCAGGAACTGAAACCAAGCGGCTTATTAGCGCCCAATTGGTTACAATTTTGAATAATGCAGCGCAATTACACCACATGCAAAAGTCTTAGACTCTACAAGTTTTAATTTAGTTGTCCCTGTTACATCTTTAAACATCGGCATGCCTTGTCCTAATATAATTGGATTAACAAAAAGCCAGAACTCATCAATCAGCCCCTCGTTTAATAACGATTGAGAAGCGCGAGGGCTTCCAAATATTAAAATGTTTTTTCCATCCTCTTGCTTTATTTTATTAATGTTGTCTGCAAGCTGGCCGCTAATGACTTTGGTGTTGTGAAGCCCGGTTTCTTCAAGTGTTCTGGATAATACAACTTTTGAAACGTTGTTATACCATTTCGAATGTTCTTTATCGTGTTTGCTTGCATTTGGTTGTTCTCCTGCGTTGGGCCAATAGCTTTGCATCATTTCATAAGTTACCCGCCCATAGAGTGCAGTATCAGCCTCCGCTGTCATTGTAGCAACAAAGTCAAACAATGATTCATCCAACTTTACCCAATTTAATTCTCCGTTAGGCCCACCTACAAAGCCATCAAGTGAAACGTGCATAAAGAATATTAAATGTCTCATCTAGTAAATTTTTTAGTTAGTAATTTTCGTTTAATTGAAGTTTTTTTCCGCTGTTTTTTTGCCGAAAGAAACAAGAGGCTTTTATTCTGCCACTCTTACAAAATCCAAATCCTGAAAGTCAAAACTAAAATCAATATCGGGCGATATGCCTTTCATTTTGATTCCTTGCGCTTTACCTTCTTCGTCAAGGCTGAATATAGCAAAAGCGTCACAGTTCATATCCTGATAGTCCCATTTAACGGCAAAAGAACTTGCTTTATACAGGCTCATCTTACCATTTAGCTTTGGCGAGCGATATGATCTAAACCATAATTGACTGTCTTTTAGAAAAACTTCCGCTTTGCCAAACCATTTGTCCTCATAAATCCCAATATAGTCTTGCTGATTAATCTTTATATTTTTAGATTGCTCAACCTGTTTCCAAACCCTCGTTGTTACGGAATCAGCTGTTTTTTTATCCTGCTGAGTGTGGGCTGCAATGTACTCCATCCAATCAAACTTATCCAAACCTAAGTAACTATCAATTATAAAGCTGTTCACGGCACTAAAAAGTGAGGCTCCGCCATTTTCGGTATTGGTTAAAATCACAATGCCAAGTTTTAGATCAGGAATCATGTACACCTGAGTAAGCATGCCAGGTAATCCCCCTGTATGTGATACTCTTAGATTTCCTTTTATATCGCCTAACAACCAGCCTAATCCGTATCCATAAAAATGCCGGTTATATTTTGGGTAATAATTTGTTTCCAGTACCGTATGTATTTGCCACATATCTTTTTGTCTGTCCGGCGTAAATAATTGTTTTTCTAAATTTTCTCCATACTTACCTTGGTCCAGTTGCATAATCATCCATTTCGACAGATCATCAACATTAGATAAAATACCACCCGCTGCGCCATTTATCATATCCTGAAATTGTTCAATTGCTCTGATGGTACCCGTTTCTGATGAATGCGGCGATGCCAGGTTCGTTTTGTCTTTCATGCCGGCAAGCGCGGTGAAGGAGTTGTTCATCTGCAATGGCTGCAGAATTTTTGTTTGAACAAACTGCTCCCATGCTATTCCGGTTATTCTTTTTATCAGTTCCCCGGCAACGAGGTAAAGTTGATTATCATAATCGTATTTTGTTCTGAATTCCGATGTGGGTTTAAAATGTTGGAAATTGGTAAGCACATCTTTAATCGTAAAATCGGTACCGTCAGGGAACTCCATCAGGTCGCCGGCACCCAATCCCAGTCCACTACGATGGCAGAGTAAATCTTCAATCAAAAAGTGTTCCGTTACATAGTCGTTGTACATTTTAAATTCCGGGATGTAAGTTCTCACCTTATCCTTCCAGGAAATTTTTCCCTGGTCCACTAATATTGCCAATGCGGCTGTTGTAAAAGCTTTGCTATTAGAAGCTATTTGAAAATTGGTGTGTTCATCTACAGGGAGGTTTGTTTTAATTGACCTGACACCATATCCCTTTTCATGGATAACTTTGCCATCTTTTACAAGGGCAACCGCAACGCCTGCAACTTTAAACTTCTCCATCGCCGTCGCAACAAGTTCATCAATTTCTTTTGACGTTATTTGACCAAAAGCTTTACTGGTAGTAAATAGAACCGTTACCAGGAATACGAATAAGCGTAGTTTGTTTGTTGTCATATATGTTGCTTTTTTTTAGGGCGTGAGTTCTGTTGCTATTGATTGCTGATCATTAGTACAAGTTCAAGGTGTGTCGGCAGGCCGATGGTTAAGATCATACAGGAAACTAAAAAAAACGATACAAAAAAAATAGGCTGACAGAAAAAATATCGTCTTGGGATGAAAAATGTCGCCACCCATAATATTATGCACGACAGCATAGGTTAAAAATAAACAAATTGATGCTGATAAAGCCCCCACTAACTTTATTGAAAAAAGGCGAACCCTATTCCTGTCTAACAAATAAATAAGTAAACTGTACAATAAAAACGAAGGTATTGAAAAAGCAAAACTAAATAGCATCATCGCAAAGGCCGATGGTATTAAGTCTCCAATGCTGACGGCGTTATGGTAAAATTGGATAAAAACTGAGTGTAACAGTGATGCAACAACCAGCGTTGTCAACCAGACTTTAGCTGGATAATGTAATATTTTGGACTGCGTCATTATGAATTGCCCGGTTGCTATGTTTTTAAGATGTGGCTTTGTATGAAAATCGTTAATCCGTTGTAAGCTGCTTCACACTGGACCATAATGTTATTGTTATGCAGATTTTATTCTGCATCTCGTCAAATCACTTAAACAAGTTCAAATGCCTTTCTGTTGCTCTTTCGGAATTTTATTTTGTTTATAGATTAGTGCAATGCATTTACGACATGTTACTGATTGCCATTCGTGGGTTGCAATCCCTTCTGTCTGAGCTCGCTGAGCGGCTTCTTTATCACGTGGATTACATAATACCATTCCATTCTCATCGAGCGCGTGCAAGTCACGTTTATGTCTTTTGTCTCTGGCCATTTGTGCGCGTCAGCAAATAAAGAGATGAGAATATTAGAGAAACGTTCAGGGGCTTTATACTTAGTATTCCGTGATTCATCAGCCCGAACGTAATGCCTTATTTTGTCTCAGGGTGCACCACCTGTTTAACTTCATTAATTTGAATAACAGGCTGAATGTTCGTATAATTTTTAATGTCATTGATAACTGCATCCCTATTCTGCGCTATTGCTTTATTGTACTCAGCAACATCTGCAATATAAAAATAGCCTATAGCCACAAAAGGTGCTTTGTCGCTTGATGTCCTGCCAGATACGCCCTTATCAATTTCATAAAATTTTAAATTTTTGCCTAAAAATCCAGCTACCATTGGCATGTGTTTCTTTTCATAGTAGTCCATGTCAAAGGTTTTATCTTCCCCATTCGGATACAAAATCGTTACTTTAAACATGCCAATTGCTGTTGTTGATGTGTGTTTAGGTTGGCTGGTTTTGCAACTTATCAAAGCTGTAAGGGTAAAGATGAGTAAGAAGAAATTTAGTTTACTTGCCATATGAATTGGGTTTGATTTTTTGGTGTCATCAGTAAGTTAAATTGCCACAAGTGTTTTAAAGACTTACGGTGATAGCGGTAATAGCAATCGTTCAGCCCTGGTTTATTGCTAAGATAAATAGAATTTCAACTGATGAGTTTTATTTGTCACCATCATAAGGCAAACATATGTTGGGGCAGGCTTAGTTTTGTGGAAAGTTTTCTTCTTCATATTTGTCCGGATACCGAAAATCGTTACCAGTCAGGTCATACAACAAAACCTCTAACTCATCGAATTCCCAGGAGAATAGTTCTTTCCCGAATCTTACCTGCCGGCCATAATAAACAAATGAAACCCTTCCTTCGCTGTGTAAATCCTCGATAACTTGTTGTTCAGTTTGAAAACCCAGGTAATCAAATGTTTCACCCTTCAATGGATGTGGTTCATAACGGTCTTTTTCTAAAAATTTGAAATCCGAAATATCAGCGAGCAGAAATGAACGCCTGTCCGTTTTAAAAAAGCTTGCCAGTATTATGTCAAGTCGTTGCTTATTCACAAAAAAAATTTCAACTTCCATAGCCCTGGTGATGAAGCGGTAGAAAGCAATAAAAAAGGCAATGGCGGCGAGCAAGGATATAATGGCTGCCATAACACTCTGGCCTCCCTTTGTGATCAGTAAAAAGCAGAAAGCAATTGCAGCAATAAAAAAGTTAAAGGCATAAAAATAATTCAACATTCTTGCCCTGCCATAAGGAGAGCTTAGTAGTACCAGTTTTCCGTCTTGATAATCCCGGGTTTTGAAGTTAGTTTTCATAAAGTTTAAGCGAGCGATCACTGCATTGCGCTCGTGGCAGGAATAGCATTCCGATAGTAGATTTTTTTGCCAAAGTTTAATGGAGAGCTTGTTGACGAGTTCTATCCCTCTTTCGGGCACGACACAAAGCTAACGCAGGCAGTTAGTGTTTTGCCTTTGTTAGCTCGCCTAAGTTTTTTGTTCGACAGGACAAAACGTTACAGTGTCTTTACAATTTCTAATGATTTTTTTACATGCTCATCCGGCGCGATATGGTCGGTTTCGGATGAAAAGACCGCTACAATTTTGCCCTTTTTATCAATAACGAATGTGGTTCGTGGAATGAAGCCGTGTGTAACCTGTTGGCCGCGTACATCTTTAACGCCAGGTTGAGGTGGTTTCAACTTCAGGCCATAAGTTGCTGCAATTTGGCCTTCGGGGTCAGAAGCCACTGAAAATTTTCCTGCACAGAACTCCGGGCTGGCTGAAAAAGACTTCAGTCGTTCAATATCGTCCGCAGATACACCAATGATAGTAGCTCCCGCAGCTGCAAAAGTATCCTTTAATTCGGCGAAAGTATGTGCTTCCAGGTCACAACCACCTGTGTAGGCAGAAGGATAGAAATATAATACCACCGGTCCTTTAGCGAGGGCTTTTTTTAATGAAAACTCGGTTTCATTGCCCGACTGGCTGGCTTTGGCAGTAAATATGGGTGCATTGGCGCCCTTTGACAATATTTGGGCAAAACCAGAATGGCTAATGAAGAGCAAAAGCCCGCAAATTAAAAGGAAGGAAGAATAGTTTCTGTTTGACATAGCGAATTGTTTTACAAATCACTCTCAAACCTACAAAAAAAAGGGAATAATCAGCGCAGCCATTCGCCTATTGCAATGTATGTTTCACCTAAGGAAATCTTCAGGCTTAGTGTTGATGCTATTGTGTGTCATAAGTTCGAAATACTAGGTTTATGAAAGTGAGCATGTGAGGCCAAACGAATCGACTGTTGAACACATGTGAAGCTAATTGTTTATTTGCGCCAACATTTTTTTGATGCTTTCTGTTTTTTGTTTTGTTCCGTCGGTAATCTCCTGATCGCTCCATCCAGCAATTCTACCGAGCAACGTGTAACCCATCATACTATGTCCTTCGTTTTTCCAATTGGCCATGTCAACAATGGGTTGTAAGGCCCCTTGCTTAAGTTGATTCAGGACCTTGATGTCTCGATTAGCTGTCAACCCTAGTAGCACAAAGCTGCTTTTATTTCTGTCTGTCCAGTAGATGGAATTTATCATGTTAATAAAAGGATCAGCCGGAACGTTGATTTTTAATTGAGGCTTTTGGTTTGAATATTCGATGATTATTCCAATAGCCCGCATCGCATTATTTCTTACACTCTCGTAAGGGTCGGAGACTGCATCAAGTAAGTCATCAACAATTGCCGCCTTATTGTGATAATAAGCGATAATTGCTGAAGCCACCTGTCTTTGTTCGTCGTGAATGGAATTCTTCAGGACATCTCTTAATAAGGCCACATTTTGATTGGCGTAAATAATGAATTTTTCCTGCAGTTGCCTGGCAGGCAAATAATTCATGAGAGAGTGCCCACTCGAATCATTTTCTGAAGCGCCACCTTTTTCTACGGCTATCCTTACTTGATTCAGCAGGCTATCATAGGTACTTTTCATCTCCGATGGCAATTTAATGTCGGACTGCCCGGCGCTTTTGAATGGTTTTGCTGCTGTTGTATCTACGCCTACGAATACAATCAACTTATTTTGTTCATCACAACAAACAAAAGCTATGTCCGCCTGTTTACTGTTTTTTTGAGTTAAGAGGCAGTCTTTGATTTTCTGCAACCCCATCAGATAAGCTGTTTCGCTTGAAAAAGGTAACGTGTCATTTTCGCTAAATGGCAGGCATTTCCTTAATTCATTTTGGTTAAAAGGCATCCCATAAAAATCGATGATTCCGATGCGGTCTGATTGGGCTAAAAGCGGAGTGGCCTTGATGAGAAGCGTTAGTATAATCAATGAAAACAACTTAGTCATAATTTGCTTAGTTGTTGTTTTATACTTACTCTGACGTTCGGGTGCTTGCGAAAAGCAGCGAATTACAATTCCATCAGCTTTGTTTTTGCACAAATGCTGATGGAATTGCAAAATGGTCAATTACAACTGGCCTGTTCGCTCAAGCGAATACGCTTAACAGGCGTTCCTGGTTTCAGGCTTTATTAAGCTGTTGTATTTTTTGAGTCAAACTCAATAATCCATTCAATACCGTATTTATCTCTGAAACAGCCAAAATATGTACCCCAGGGACTGTCACCAATAGGGCCTTCTACTTGCCCTCCTACTGAGAGCCCATTAAATATTTTGTCTGCTTCTTCTTTACTTTGCGTAGTAATTACAATTTTACTTCTGTTCTCATTTTCGTTTGTTCTTCCCAAAATTTCCGGAACATCATTTCCCATCAGCATTTGATTTTCGCCAATGGATAAGGCAATATTCATGATTTTATTTTCTTCCTTTTCCGCTACCGGGAATTCAGCGCTTGCAAGGTCTTTGAAACGAACAACTTTTGTAAACTCTCCGCCAAATACAGATTTGTAAAAGGTAAATGCTTCTTCAGCATTGCCATTGAAGTTAACGTGAGGACTGATTAGTGCCATAAATAATATAATTGATTTGTAGAGCCAAACCTACAGCTTAACTACAAAACAAAAAAGGCATAATTGCGTCAAAAAAGAGGTTGATTGCGGCAAGGGGAATGGGGATAAGTCATCGGCTGTGGTTGTGTTATTAACATATGCATCACTCGGATAACTCTTTTATACTTGTCTTATTTAAAGCAATGATGCCCGTTTTATATTTGACTTTTGTTGGCATAATATCGCTGTCGTAATATATAATACATCGTGCTTTGAAATTGCTACTCTGTAATATCGCTTCATACTCTTTTTTAGGTACAAATCCGTCTAAGACGATGGTGGATATTATTTGCGGCTTAATTCCTTCCTCATCAAAATTTACGTCGAAAACATATGTTTTTTCCTGACCGGTAGTATCTATAATAATAAAGTCGCCCTTGGCCTTTAATGGAACAAACTTGTCCTTAGATTTTGGAATAACTTTAAAATTGAGCGTCAGATTTTTTACATCAGGTTTAGGTGCAAAGTTTATTGCTGAAATTTCGTTTAAACTTAATCTTATTAAATCGTCTGACGGTTCTGCGTAGTGCTCTTTTACTTCAGTTGAAACATTATTCAAAGGATTAAACTGCCCAACAATATAGCCAATAAACCCCAGAATCATTGCTATTAGTGCCAAAATGAACAGGCGATGAATAATTAATTTTATTATATCCCCTGAAAGTTGTTTCGTTAGTTGCGGGAAAATATTCGCCTTTACTACCTGCCTTGCAATGAAGAAAAAAGCAGCCGCAAAAAATCCTGCGAGCATTAACGGCGTTGAAATGTTTGTCGCTATGTCAAATATCTTTTCCACTCTTTGTTAGTGTTTGGGTTATTTTTTTGGGAACATAATGTGAGTTTATCATAGCAGCTAGCGGCTCGGTATTTATGCAGGCAGGGAATTCAGCGCTGTGTCAGCCGATAACCGAAGCTGAGTAAAGATACAAAGATGAATTTATTACTACTGCTCAATAGCGTTCTGTCACGATGGGACTAATGCCGAATAGTGGTACTAAAGCTGAAGTGCGTAATGTCAGCTCTGCTTGCATAAATACTTTTGTTGACTGTTGTGAAATTAATGTAATTTGTTTACTATAATACCAGCTTTTTCTGAACTCAAAATACAATAAGTGTATTTTTTTGACGAGTCAACAATCAAATTATAGATAACCTCTCTTGTAAAAAAACTTGATTGTTTTATTAAGCCATCAATTTCTTGAATATTTGCAACAACTGGGTTAGAAAGATAGTTATCCAATAATCTTTCAGAGGTAAACATAATTTTTGAAAGGGGCACAGAATCTCTTAAAACGATTGTATTGTTGTCAACTTCTAAGAATTCGTTTGGATATAAACGCAAAACGTCATCTATATCACTTGATTTAAGATTTAGTAATTTAAAATTGCCTGTTGTCAAACTATTTCTTGAAACAGCATAATTATTTTTAGAAATAAAGTATTGCTTCATTCTTAAACCATTATTTCTAATTTTTTCTTTTTGGTTTTGATCAATCATTAGAGTAATCGTGCCGATTATGAACATTGAAAGACTTATATAAATTACTAACTTATCAACTCTCGGTAACGAGAACCATCTAATAAGCCTTTGTAACCCTGAGGCAGCTTCATCGGTGTTAGGATTTCTATCAGGTAATAATCTAGAATAGGTAATGTAAATTACTGGTAATGTAAGAGCAAACCAAAGTGGAATTGCACCCCAGCTTAATCGCTTAATTAAGTCAAAGATTTCAATTACTTTATCTAATTTAAAATCTAAGTCCATATTAGAAGTTTTGAATATTGCAGATTCATAACAGCCAACTAATAAATATCCGAAGGTTCATCACCTCTCAAAACTTGCGTCAATTGTCCTTATCGTCGAATTTTCAACAAAGCATTTCAATTGCCTCAAGTAAAAAAAAATACAAACACCATCTTCGTAAACAAAAATTGTTTTGAAAAAAAGCCCTTAGAAAGCGCTGCCACCTCAGCCACAGGTTTAGGGTGAGGATTTGTGATATAAAAAGTAGAAAATTGCGCTGAGAAGTACAAATTAAAATTCCATTCAGCTTAGCGCGTTCCTTTAAGCAGGGTTTAATATTTCAGGTGATTATGCCTGGTAGGTCTATAAAGTATGCCCTGGTATTATTCGTTTTTCGATTTCCGTTGAATCAGGAAAATCCCACCGGTAATCAGGCAGGTAGAAATCTAGTTTTATTTCGGCTTTTAATGTCCCTGTCGTTTTCTTGAAGTGTTCATTCCCCATGTGCCATTAACGGCAAAGTAATTTTTTGGAGCAGCAGATGAAATACCCGCGCCTGCAGTGAATCCAAACTGTATCAGATCATTGATTACATAAGCCAGGCTTGCATCAATATTATTTTGTGGCAGATCGTTGTTGATGAAACCGAAGCACTCGGCTGTAATCATCCATTTCTTCGTAAAGGAATAGGACGTACTGGCATTATAAATAAAACTGGGTGTTGTTGAAAATCCATCCCAGAGCAGACCGCCGCTCAATCCGAATACCCATTTGTCATGTACAGCCTCCTGTATGTCTGCCTGCACGATGGGCGCAAGATGATTGATGGCATAATCTTTTGTTGCAAGGAAAGGGATCGCTAATTGTGTGGAAAGGATAACGGAAGGGGTATTGTAAGTATCCCGCAGGATCTGGTAATTGGCGCCGATCAGAACAGGCTCTATTCCTGTGATATTTTTTTGCAGCGAATAGTATTTTTCAGCTGTCGTTACCAAACTCATCTCTGTATTTACTTCCAGGCGGTCGCTAAGCGCATAATGTAGTACCAGGTTAGGATAAGTGATAGTTGTTAGTTGTGAATCGACAGCCTCTCTCCCTACCTCCCACTCCGCCTGGAAATCATTTTTATTTAACGCGAACTGGCTTTCGGACTTATATCGTCTTCCTTTTTTGATTTGCTTTTTTACCTGCGCACGGGCGCTGATGCTAAGGCAAAACACCAAAAGGAAGGTTATAACATTTCTCATGAGTTTGGAAGTTAGTCGAAATATCACCAGGAACTGATCAGAAGAATAGTGCCATTTGAAAGGTTATCATTGATTACCTACAAAGGCCTTGGCTTCGCGATGTAAGGAAATTAGCGTTCCCATAAATAGCTTTGCCGTTACGTTTCATCTTCCGTAACAAAGTACAAAAGTTAGATAGCATTCCAAATATTGATTGCTGTGTTCGTCTAAATTTCCCCCGATAACATCGGGTTTGAATTGAAAGAGGCGAGTGATCTTAGAGAAGACTCGCGCCAGATGAAATCCTTGACGTCTGAAACTACTGTTGCCTTTGTAGGGCAATTATTTTATCATATACACTTTTGGCATCCTCAATAAATTCAAGCCTTGGCGGTTGCCTGTTTCCCGGCCATTCCATTCCTTGCATGATTGAATTCCTGAAGTCTGTCGGGCCAAGTGTGATCGTTCCGGTATCGTCTTTTTTTTGATCGATTGTTATATCTGAGAGTGTTCTTATGTTTAACGATTTTACGCTTTTGCTAAAAATCCCGGACTTTATAATTATTCTGTCAGGAGTTACTCCGTAAACGGTATTCGCCCTTTTCTTCGCGTCAATAAAAAAACGGCCAATAGTTATATATGCTCCAACCAAAATAAAGGGAATGCCCCAAAGTTTAAAGAACAAAGGAGTGTCCATTGAAAACGTACCTCCTTCCCAAAACAAAGCAAATCCCGCCCAAAGGAAACTGAATGGAATCATAAATATGTCCGATATTCTAAATACAATCCCTGTCTTGGGTTTTCCTGTCCAGATAAGTTTTTCGCCAGAGCTTAAGTTGGGCCTAAGGTCTTCTTCTAATTCAAAATTTATCATAGTATTTGTGCTGTTAATCAGCTGCCATATTACCAATGCAATGTTAGCTGTCACCCGAAATTATACCTTCATCTTCGCAAAGCAATTTATTGTTTGCGAAAAATACAGATGCAAAAATCCTTGCGGAAATATATTCTCACAAGGATTTTCACATCTTTTAATAAACCAATTAATATTATTTAGTTCCTTTAATAACAGCGGATGTTTTTTTCCACTTGTCATCAGGGTTAACCAACAGCGAACCTGCGTTTTGCGGGCCAGTTACTGAAGAGATTTTTACTGCCACAGTTTTATCATCCTCCTGTCCCCTGCTGTTTACGGTAACTACTTTCAATACTGTTTCCGCATTATCACATTCGCCAAGCATTTTAACCATATCGCCTTCCAGTATTACAAAGTCTTTACCCAATGCAGCTGTAGAAGATTCGTCTATGCCAAAGAATACTTTAATATCATCGCCTGTGCAATTCGTAAGGACGTTTCCATCTTCTTTCGTAAGCACTATTCTAAACATGGATGATGGTGTTGTAGCGGAGCGGTTTCTATCAGCCAGTTTCATAATACCAACATATGCTGGCTGATCAATAATATATTGCATCCGTGTTAAAGAACTTGCGCCACCTTCAAAGCCTATGATGCTTTCATTGGCTGTTTTGGCACCGGTTAATTCAAGTATCACGCTTTTCTTTAACTCGTAGCTGTTATCGTCTTTCACTCTAACCTGCAGCACGCCTTCGCTTCTGCCGGTATCAATAGTAAATAATGGTTTGGTTGAAGCCACAAAATCAGTACCTGGCATGGCTGAACCACTACCAAAGCTGTAAGAAATATCAAGCGGTGCGCCAGTTTTGTTGATCAGGGGCGAATTGTCCTGTTTGAAAATACCAGCATAAAAACTTACAGGTTGTAAATCTTTTTCCGTGCCATCTTTGCCGCCAACAAACTTCAGCATTGCAGGCTGATCTATAATAGACACGGTTGCTTTAGCTTTAGTAATATAGGCGTTTTGTGCTTTTGTAAGCGCCACACCAAAGGTCTCTTTTCCTTCCAGCAAATTATCGCTCAACAAAGGAATCTGGATAGTTTGCGTAATAGAAGAACCTGCAAAATAATCTGACGGAACAAAGAATAATGAACCTTCTGTTTGAACATAATCTTCTTTAAGCGAAGCTGAACCATTGCTTGTTGCATAGCTAACGGTTACGGGGCTTCTGATGCCTTTCTTACGCAAAAAACCGGTAAGTGATACGGTAAGTGTAGCGGATGAAATGCCATTCACAGGCTCGGAAACAGTTACATCATTAATTACAAGGCCATGTGTTACTTTAATCAGGCGGCCACCATCTTCTAATCCACCGCCACCGGCAACAACTTCTCCTGAAGGTGTTTGTTCAAGCACGTTAAGTACCGCATCGCCGTATGTGCCGAATGACTTATTGAACATCAGCCTGCCATATGGATCATATTTTAAAAGGTTGTACCCTTTTGATGATAAGGCGTATACTTCACCGTCTTCTGTCAGCAACATTTTGCCTATGGACAGATCAACAACATTGTCATACATCACAGCGCCGTCGCCTCTCAGCTTAACCATTTTGCCCTGCGTTTTGCCAAGCTCTCCTACTGCAACAACCTCGCCCGCTGTGCCCATCTTCAACGCGTGAAATGCACCGCTAAAAGTCTTGTTGTATATTTCTGTACCATCAGGCCTCAATTGCACAATCCTGCCCTGCTCGTATTCTTCTGCGCAGGCAACCACACGGCCATCGCTATTTACGTAAACGTCAGAAAACCTGCCGTCTGCAGTACTGTATGGCTTATCATAAATTACCTGGCCATCTTCTCCCCTCAATTTGGCTATGCGGCATTGATTACCGGTGCCATATGCACCCCCGCCAACAGCCAGTACATTATCATCACTTAATAAAACCACTTTAGTGAAAGATGCACCCGCGCGCGCCAGTTCTACATCAAACACAATGTCGCCCTTTTGAGAAATTTTGGTGATGCGCGCACGGCCTTCCATATCACCTACATCGCCACCAACAGCAACAATGTCGCCATCTTCGGTTAATGCAGCATCAAAGAAAACATTGTGTGTACCAAATGCCTTATCAAAGATCACATCGCCTTTGGCCGTAAATTTTACGATTCGCGCGCTTGAGGGTTTGCCACCATCTGTACCGATAGCGATATAATTGTTTACAGAGTCCACAATTATCCTGGTAAAAAATCCGCCTGTTGCCTGGCCAATGCTTTTATCGAAGATAATTTCACCTTTTGGAGTGAGTTTTGTAATACGTGCATTGCCAACGCCAATGGTGCCTCCGCCAACGGCTATTAGGTTTCCGTTACGGTCTGCAGTAATGTCGTTGTAAAATGAGATCCCGCCTTTGCTAACTACTTTGCTAAAAAGCACATCACCATTCCGGTTGCTTTTGGTTATAATACCTTCCTTGCCTCCGCCCACGGCTATTATATTCTCTTCATCACCAATAACAATAACTTTTCTAAACTGGTTTCCTTTTTCTGCCAGGCTTTTATTGAAGACAGCCGGCATCTCCTGTCCATACAGGCATGCGCAAAGGAACGGCATCAATAAAGAGAGTAAAAACGCTTTTTTCATACTTGGTTGTTTATAATCTAAAATTTCAGTGTGCTGAGTTGTTTGTGTTTTATTCTTTTACAAAAATGGTTATTTCACATCGCCTGTTCTCTCGTTGTATCTTGATGCAATCTTCCTTGTTCACGTATGTGTCGCAGGTTATTTTGAAATTGTTTGCGCCATGCGCATTAACAATAACATGGCTTTCCGGAACACCGCCTTTCGCGAGGTACTGTTTTACACTTTCACCTCTTTTGCGTGAGAGCAGCATGTTGTAGTTCCAGCTGCCAATTTCATCGGCATAGCCATCAATTTGGATCACATATTTTTGGTTAGAATAATTTGCAATGATATCCTTCAGGTAAGGCATGTCTTCATTCCTGAGTGTGTATTTGTTGAAGTCAAAATGCATCAGGTAAGCAGGCATCACGCGGGAGACTTTTACATCAGAAGCTGTTTCTTCCGTTATAATCCTTGCATCAGCAATTACCTGTTCCTTTTTTTTCTCCAGTGGTTTGTAACCCAGTTCTACCAATGGATGTGTAAGCATATCTAACTTGTAGATCCTGTCTTTCAGGTTATTGCCGGGCCTGTCAGAAGCCAGGTAAAAAACATTTTGTGCAGGAAGGAATACAGGGTTAACATCATCGAACTGTGTGTTAACCGGGTAAGGCAAATGTGTAACAGATGTGCTATCACCTTTCAGGCGGGCCAGGTAAATATCCTGGGAGCCGTAGCCTTCCTGCCCGTTTGATGAGAACAATAAACTATCGCCCCTGAATACCTGCGGGAACAATTCATCTCCGTTGGTGTTAATCTGCGCGCCAAGGTTCACCGCCTCGCCCCATTCTTTCTTTTCATTGTTCCAGTCAGCATAATATATGTCACTGCCACCATAGCCGCCGGGCATATTGGAGGCAAAATACAATCGTTTTCCGTCAGCTGTTAAAGAAGGGTGCATGAAAGAATACCGGGATGAGTTCTTACCTGCCCAGTGCGATATTCTGCTGGGTGAAGACCATTTACCAGTGCTGGCATTATACTGTGATGTTGCCAGCTGAAGCTCGTTCACAACAAGGGTATTGAGTGTTTTTTCGGTGCTTACGTTTCCATACCTGTTGGTAGTGTATATCACTGACTTTTCATTGTTATAAAAAACTGCGGGCCCGCTTTGAAGAGTATAACTAAGCGACCTGTTAAAATCAGAAAGGCCTTTTTTATCCTGGTAGTACATGCGGGAATTAACATACAATGTTTTTGCCCTGTTTTCTGTTACATAGTTAGCAAGAAACACGATGCCATCTTTGTAGGGTGATGCGCCGTATTGATAACCCTTCACAGATACATTCAGCTTCACCATCTCGGCACGTTCGCCGAGGTCCTCAAGGCCATATTTGCCCAATGTATCAAACCGCTGAGTAAGGAAGTTTTCATACTTGTTGATGGAAGTGCGGCGGTTTTTAAAGCGTGTGTCCGTCATTAAACCGCTGAACCTTGCAGCCACCATATGCGCTTTTGTAATGTAACCGCAACGGCATAGTATATCGAGGTAATTATTTACATCTTTTGCAATAAGCCCTTCCATCAGATTGCCTTCAACAACTTCGGTATACAACGACTGGGCTTTTTCAAACTGGCGCGTTTCGTAATAAATCCTTGCAAGTTGCAATTTGGCGAGGTGAATGTCAAGCGGCTTTGCCTTTTTATCAGTAACAATACTTCCATACTTTTTGATAGCACTCTCATATTCCTGGATCTTAAAATAATAATCGCCGGAAAGGCTTGCTTTGTCTGTGGTATTGCCTGTAAGCGTTTCTAATGCAGGCTGTGCCATCCGTACATTACACGCCGCTATTATGCCGGATGCCACCACCGCTAACAGAACAATTTTTTTTGTCTTTTTCATTGGTATTGTTTTTTCCTTATTCTTCACCTTTTATATAAAACTAAAAGTATCTTGGTGCTACTACACGGTTGCCTTTGTCATTCGCAAGCCGTACATTAATCATTAGTTCATGTGACCCATATTGAATTTGTGCCATTGTTTTGCCATAATTATAATCGTATGAATAACCTATTTCCAGGTTAGGTGTAACCTGCAATTGTAAAATGCCTGTAACTGTTTGAGATGAGCGCCAGGAAAGGCCGCCCCACAATGTATTTGCAAACAGAGCGTTCAGGTTAATGTCAACCTGCGGAGCCACACCGTTCACGTATTTCAATAATATATTTGGCTTTAGTTTCAGGTTTTCAGTAACGTCATACAAATAGGCTGCCTGCAGGTAATAATTCGAGCGCCTTTGTATGGTATACATCTGGTTCTTTACTGTTGCCAGGCTTTGAAATGTGGGTGAAGACAGCCCCACAAAGAAGCGTGGCGAAAACAACATAAAGCCAAATCCTACATCTGTTTTTGTGTATCTTTTGTTGTCGTGGTAAACAGGATCATTGGTATTAAAAATGGTATTATCCTCCCTGTAAAAACTCTGGCCCAAACGCAAACCCATGCCAAAGAACAGTTCTTCACCAATGGTTACTTTCTGTCCGATATTAAACGAAGCGGATGTCTGGTTGATATTACCAATTTTGTCATAATAAAGCAAGCCACCCATGTTTGTTCCTGGTGAACGGAATGGCGTGCTGAAAGTAAGCGACCCGGTTTTGGGTGCGCCTTCCAGCCCAACCCACTGGTTCCGCAATACAGCAGTTATACTGGTTGCTTCATCCATGGTAGGATAAGCGGGGTTGATGATGGTTCCGTTGAACATATATTGCGAAAAAAGTGGATCCTGCTGTGCATACACATGGCATGTTCCTATAAGGCTAGCCATGATGCATGCCAGGAAAATAAATACTTGTTTGCGTTTCATGTGTGTGTCGTTCATATGTACAATTAATATCTCATCCTTTACTGTGCCCTTGTTTAAAGAGGATGTGGATAGTTAGCGTAATGAAGCTTTACTCATCACACATCCTCCTTCATGGTTATTTCTGCAACCTCAGATAACCGCTGAATCGTTGCCTTGGGTCCTCCCCTGGTTTCAAGTCTTCCGGAGGAACCGTTATGTTGATGACGTAGAAGTATACGCCATCCGGCACACGTGATTTTACAGCCTTATTGCCAAGGCCTTCAAATCGCCTGCTACTGTTATCATACAACTTCACGCTATATACAACCTCACCCCAACGGTTAAATATGGTAACGTCATTATCTCCGCCAGGCTTAACACCTGTATAATGTTCAATGCCTTCTATCCTGAAATAATCATTAATGCCATCGCCGTTGTCTGAAACAAGTTGGTTAACATTTATGCGCTTCGGCCTGATCAATACGGAACCATTGTTCACCGTAAAGTTTTGCTGATTGCCTTTTATTACCAGTTTAAGCTCTTCTTTTGAAGAGGACTCTGCAGTAACGTTAAATCCTCCTTTGCCCGAACCTGCCGGTATCGTACCTACGGCATCCATGGCGTAATCAGCACTGCTGATAGTTGTGCCTACCGCTTGCGCCAGGTTCACCGTTATATCGTAAGATGTAGTTATGCCCGCTGGAAGTTGCATGTAAATGCCTGCCTTTCCTTTACCATAGATTGTGTCAGTGCCGATGGTTATAATCCTGTTTTCAGGATAAAGAGAGGTAGAGTCATGGATCAGTACAGAACCATCTGTTACTTTAAAGGTGTTGCTTTCGCCGTGCACATTTAATACATGATTCAGGTCAAGGATGCGGTTTTCCACTGTAGAAACCATAAACTGAGCATTGTTGTGGCCTGCACGTATACTTACAGCGGCTGGCAATGTATAATCCTCCCGGCGTATCGTGGTGCCGTTGCCTGCAGATAGGCTGAACGAAAAATCGTCAGGCAAGGTTACTCCCGCAGGATAACTGATGGTTAATGCAGCTGTCTGCCCTTCCCATATTTCAGAATTGATGGCCGTTATTTTTAATACAGGGCGTTCATGAATAACCACATTAACAGGCATTAACAGAGAGTTACAACCAACGGTAGATGTGCCGCCAATGTAATAGATGAATTGTCCAGGGCCGCTTATAGCCGAAGCTTGTTGCTGCGTTATTTTGCTCTTGCTGTCATCATAATAACTGTAGGTAATATCTGCTGTACTGCCATTCACTACCTCAGGCGCTGTAATGTTGACGGTGTAAGGATCATATACAGCTGTAGGATCGGTCACCTTCACCACTGGCAATGCATAGCGTTTAACGTTAATTGTGGCTGCAACAGACGGGCATCCGGTTGTTTTATCCGTTGCCGTTATCTTATAATCGCCTGCGATAGCGATTGCAGATACATTTGCCAGAGGACTATTCATCACATCTTTAAAGGCATAGTTATATGCAGTTGCATTATAATTGGCAATTGAGTTTATAAGGTTAACCGTGCCGTTTACACCACAGAGAACGGCGTTGCCATTGTTGTTGAGGTCTACAATTGGCTGTTTGTAAATGGTTACCGGAATAACCGCCGGATCTGAACTACATAAAGTTGTTTTATTTGTAGCGATCACAGAGTAGTTACTACTTACTGCCACAGCTGCCGGTGCAGTTATGGTGTTGCCTGTTGCATCAATGAACGTGTAATTGTATACAACGTTGTTATAATTAGTTACCTGCTGTGTAAGATCGATGGTTGCAGGTGCGCATATTGGTTGCGGTGTTGCTGTAATTGCCTGTGGCTTGGCATGTATTGTAGCAACGATAGCAACCACCGGTGATACGCAGCCCGTGATTTTATTTTCGGCAGTTGCACTGTAAGTGCCTGTATTAGCTATGGCTGTAGCACTATTAACAACTGTATTACCGGCATCCATGAATGTATACTGGTAATTATTTGTATCGTAATTGCTGATAGCAGCTGTAAGATCGATGGTGCCCGGTGCACACACAGCTTGTGGCTGCGCAAATGCAATTTGTGGCGATACGTTTATAACAGCATCAACACCTTTTACGTCAGACCAGCAGCCATTGATTTTGCCACGGAGATAATATCTTCCGCTGGTGCTCACTGCGGCTGGATTTGACAGATATGCCGCCGTATTGGTGGGGTCATTCACCAAGGCCAAACTATCTGCAGAATATACAAAAGTCATTCCCGTGCTGCTGCCATTTGTTAGCGCTCTCGCTGTAAGATTTATTGAAGATGGCGTGCACACAGCCGCGGGAGCTGTTACTTGCAGCTCAGCTTTTGCCTTTACAGAAACAGTTTGCAACCTGCCATTACCTGGTGCATTTTCACAAACTGAAGTGATGTTGCTAACCGTAATATAGAAGGTTGTATCTGTAGTAAGTGCAGTAGTCAGATAGCTGTTGCCTGTATAGAACAGGTTGGTAAGCGCAGCATCTGTATACCAGTTAAACACCGGATTAGCGATAGTGCCAGCTGTCTGTAAAACTGTGCTACTGTTATAGCAAGGGCTTACGCTATTAACGGTGATATCATTATTGCTTGCAACAGACGTACCTGCTGTTAGCGAATACCCTGTGCTTAGTACGCTTGAGCAACCACCATTGCCAGCTGTTACCTGGTAGGTACCGGTTGATGCCGCATTATACACATTGCCTGTAGCGCCTGCTATTAATACGCCATTCACATACCACTGATAACCTGTAGCGCCTGCAATATTGCTCGCCGTAAGTTTTACGCTGTGGCCACTGGTACATACAATATGCATTGCGCCGGAAATAACCGGTGCGTTAGGAGCTTGGGTGCCACCGTCATTTATGATGGTTTCATCGCTTACGGTGGTGCAAGTGCCACTTTCAGTAACAGCTACCCGGTAACTGCCTGAGCTGGCTATATTTAAAATACGGTTAACTGCGCCCGGAATAGCTATTCCATTATAATACCATTGATAGCTAACACCGGTTACATCTGCGGTGAGTGTTACACTTCCGTTGATGCATACCGTTGATGAGGAACTGGTAACAACAGGATTTTGAGGAGCAGTACTTGCAGAAGATGATAACACTACTTCGTTGCTGATACTGCTGCATGGGTTTTCGATAATAGATACCCTGTAAGCACCCGCCTGTGTTGCCACATAACTGCGATCTGTTGCGCCGGTTATTGCCAAACCATTTCTAAACCACTGGTAATTTGTTGCGGTAATGGATGATACCAGCAGGACACTTCCATTTGTACATATCACATTTCCGCTTTGCACGATGGCTGGCTGCGCCGGTGCTGTTCCGCTGCCCTGGCTGATGGATAATGCATCGCTAATATTGGTGCATCCGCCGCCGGCATCAGTGATTGCTACACGATAATTTCCGGCCATAGTTGCTATATAAGTTTGTTGGGTAGCACCTGCAATCGGGAATGAATTGAAGTACCACTGGTAGTTAACACCCGATGTGGTGCTTGCAGTAAGCATTACACTTCCATTTACACAAATGGTAGTGCCACCTGCGCGAATAGCTGGTTTCGCCGGAGCGGTACCTGCACCACTTGTCAGAACAAGCGGATCGCTGGTATTTATGCAGCCGCTGCCATCTTTGGCTTCGATAATATAGGTGCCCGCCTGTACAGCACTAATGCTTTGCGATGTGGCTCCTGGTATTGTTGTGCCGTCCAGGTACCACACATAATTGATTCCTGTGGTTACACCACCGCCCATGTCTGCAGTCAGTAATACTTCTCCGTTACTACATACAACCGTTCCGCTCTGAAGCATTATTGGTTTTGCAATGCCGCCGCCCGTTGTTGATGTAATGGATATTGCATCGCTCACGCTGCTGCAGCCACCTGCTTCCAGTACTTGTACAACATAATTTCCTGCCGCGTTAACCATTAAGTTGCGGGCATTTGCGCCGGTTATGATAACACCATTTTTATACCACTGGTAACTATTACCTGCAGTTGATGAACGCAGCATAATTGTGCTGGCTGTACCACAGAGGGTTGTTCCATTGCTTTCTATAACCGGGCGTGCAGGCGCAGTTCCACTGCCTGGCGTAACAACGGTTGCATTACTTATGTTAGAGCAGGTGCTGCCATCGGCTTGTACACGAACAGTATAATTTCCGCCGGACAACGCAGTATAGGTATGTTCTGTGGCTCCGGCTATTGTTGCGCCGTCCCTGTACCACTGGTAACTGATGCCCGTTGTAAGATCGGTGCTGAGCAATATGCTTCCACCAACACAAAGCAACTGGCTGCTGGCTGCTATAGCAGGCCTTGAAGGAGCCGGTCCGGCTTTGCCAACAAGGTTCACAGCGAGGCTGGAATCTGAATGGCAACTGAATCCACTCACTATTGTAGTAGCCTTATATGTTCCGGCTGTGGATGCCAGGTATGTAGATGCATTTGCGCCGGCAATAGCGATACCGTCTTTATACCATTGGTAACTGCTGGTTCCGGTTGTACCTGTAGCAGCCAGCATAATTTCCGAACCACTACACAAATCCAATGATCCGCCGGGTGATACAGATGGCGCTGCGGGCCTGTTGATAACTGTTACATTAACAGATGTACTTACCCCGTAGCAACCATTTATATTAACCACTTTAACGGTATAAGCTCCTGTTGTAATAGCAGTATAAGTATCTTGATTTGCACCGGGGATAGTTACACCATTCTTATACCATTCATAACTGCCGCCTGAAGGTGCTGTAAGCGTCAGGGATAAATTATTACAGAAACTTGTTGGGCCGCTATAGGTAATGGCGTTTCCAATATTCGCTCCATTAACAACAGTGTTTGCCTGGCTAACTGTAAAGCCCGTTGAAGTACCATTTATATTCAATGTAAAATTGGCTGATAAAGCCTGCGCACATAAGGCTGACACGGTAACATTCGAAATAGAATTGCTGTTGGCTGGTATGGTAATGGCATTGGATGACAGCGAGTAATCAACGCCTGCTGTTAAGCCTGTTCCGGCAGCCGATAAACTAATAGTAAGCGGATAACTTGCAACAATACCTGTAGGCAGTGAAGCCGTAATATTGCCGCTGGTTCCTCCCCTGTCGAGGTTGCCTCGTGTAACAGACAGGGTGATGCTATTATTGCCCATCAGCGTTTTGTCCTTAATGGTAGTTACAGACCTGGTAGCACCGGAAACATAAGTATATCCGGCAGGTAAAACACCACCAGCTATATCAACAGTTTCATCGTTTTCGATAACATTATCTGTTTTTGCGCTCACGGCAAATGTGATAAAATTGGTATTTGCGGGAATGGTAACTGAGGTTACCGCGCTTGCCGGTGTCAGGTCATAATCGGCGCCTGCAGTTGCGCTTCCCGAAATTACCAGTGGTACAACTATCGGTGAAACAGATGTTATGCCCGAAGGTAGGCTCACCTTTACAGTAGCCACCCCGCCTTCATCAATTGTTGCTGCGGCTGGCGTAATGCTAATCTGTTTGTTGAGTGGATTAATACCTGTCTGGTCTTTTATCGTTATAGTAGAAGTATTTTTACCGGTTACATACGTATAACCTGTGAGTAGTGCACCTCCTGTTATTGTCACGGTTTCATCTGCTTCAATAATGTTGTCTGTTTTTGCATCAACCATAAAGGTGGCTGCATTAGATCCTGCAGGAATGGTAACACTTATTGCCGCGGTGCCTGGTGTTAAGTCATAGTCAGTGCCCGCAATCGCAGTTCCACTCATTGTCAGGGTAATGATGAGTGGGGAGGATGATGTAATGCCGGCAGGCAGGCTGACTGTAACAGGAAGGCTTGCACCTTCATTCACATTTGCAGATCCTGATGTGATACTGATCTGTTTGTTAACAGGCGTACCTGTCTTATCTTTGATAGTAATGGTAGAAACATTTTTGCCAGCTGCAAACCCATAGCCAGCAGGAAGCGTTCCTCCTGTTATAATTACTGTTTCATCGCTCTCAATAATATTATCATTCTTCACATTTACCGTGAATGTAATTGAATTAGCACCTGCAGGAATAGTTGCAATTGCCGGTATTAGTTCGTAATCAGTACCGGAAGTTGCTGTGCCGCTAACACTTACAGGTACCTGGATGGCAGCACTTGAGGTGATACCTGTCGGCAGGCTTACTGTTATTGTGGTGCTTGCACCTTCATTCACGTCAACCGTTGTTGGTGCTATGCTGATAAGCTTATTAAGCGGATCTGTTCCTGTCTGATCTTTTATTGTTATGGTAGCTGAATTGTTGCCAGAAAGGTATGTATAGCCAGTTGGCAGCGTTCCACCTGTTATGATTACTGTTTCATCATCCTCAATGATAAAGTCGGTCAGGGCATTTACAGTAAAGCTTACGGAGTTTGTATTTGCCGGAATGGTAACGCTTGTTGGAAGCAAGGCATAATCAATAGCGGAAGTTGCTGTTCCACTTACACCCATGGGTATTGATATCGCGGTACTTGACGTAATGCCAGTTGGAAGGCTAAAGGTTATCGTACTGCTTGCACCTTCATTTACGTTAGCGGTTGTTGATGTTATATTGATTAGCTTGTTACTTACCGTGCCTGTCTGGTCTTTGATGGTTACGATAGATGAGTTCTTGCCAGCCGCATAGGTATAACCAGTTGGCAGCGTTCCGCCTGTAATAATCACCGTTTCATCACCTTCAATAATAAAATCTGTTTTTGCATTTACTGTGAAGCTTATTGAGTTGGTATTTGCGGGAATGGTAATGGCTGCAGGAAGCAGGTCATAATCGATATTGGAAACTGCTATTCCGCTAACTGCAATGGGTACCGTAATTGCAGAACCTGATGTAATGCCCGCTGGCAGGCCTACTGTAATAGTAGTGCTCGTTCCTTCGTTAACATCAACCGTTACAGGTGTAATGCCAATTTGTTTATTGGTAATTGTACCTGTCTGGTCCTTGATGGTTATGGTAGATACATCTTTACCGGTTGCATAAGTATAGCCTGCTGGCAATGAACCGCCTGTTATAATTACTGTTTCATCTGCCTCAATAATGTTATCAGTCTTTGCATTAACTGTTAATGTCGTTGAATTAGAACCTGCGGGAATAGTAACTGTTGTCGGCAGCAGGTCATAGTCCGTTGTAGCCGTAGCAGTTCCCGAAGCTCCAATAGAAACAATAATTGCAGTACTTGATGTTATACCTGCTGGCAGGCCAATTGTAATAGCAGTGCTTGCTCCTTCGTTTACATCAGCTGTTGCCGGCGTTATGCTGATCTGTTTATTAGTAATCGTACCTGTCTGGTCTTTGATGGTTACGGTAGATGTGCCCTGGCCCAATGCATAAGCGTAACCCGCAGGCAATGTGCCGCCTGTTATAATTACTGTTTCATCGTCCTCAATAATATTATCCGTTTTTGCATTAACGGGGAAGGTTACTGAGTTAGAACCCGCCGGAATGGTTACGATCGCAGGGAGCAAGTCATAATCAACACCGGAAATAGCGGTTCCGCTAGTACTAATGGGCACAGCTATTGCAGCGCTCGAAGTGATGCCCGTTGGCAGGCGGAGTGTTATAGTAGTACCCGTTCCTTCATCTACATTAACGGTTGCTGGCGTAATGCTGATCTGCTTGTTCGCCACAGTACCTGTTTGGTCCTTAATGGTAACGGTAGATGTATTTTGGCCTGTTGTATAACTATAACCTGCGGGCAATGTTCCGCCTGTTATAATCACTTTTTCATCTCCCTCAATAATATAATCCATTTTTGCATTAACAGGGAAAGTTGCTGAATTAGCACCTGCAGGAATGGTTACGATTGTTGGTAGCAAGTCATAGTCGGTACCTGAAGTGGCTGATCCGCCTGCACTGATGGTTACGGTGATCGCCGTGCTTGACGTGATACCTGCTGGCAGGCTGACGGCTATACTCGTGCTCGCCCCTTCATTCACATCAATTGTTCCTGGCGTTATGCTGATTTGCTTATTGGTAACAGTACCAGTCTGGTCTTTTATAGTAACGGTAGATGCCTGTTGGCCGGTAGCATAAGTATAACCCGCAGGTAGCGATCCGCCTATTATCGTTACTGTTTCGTCCCCTTCAATAATGTTATCGGCTGTTGCATCAACCGTAAACGTTACTGAGCTGGATCCTGCGGGAATGGTAACACCTGCAGATGCACTTGTTGGCGTCAGATCATAATCCGTATTTAAAATTGCAGTCCCACTCATGGTAAGCGGAACATAGATCGCAGAAGTAGATGTAATACCGGAAGGCAGGCTAACTTTAATGGTAGCGCTTGCTCCTTCATTTACATTTGCGGTTGATGATGTAATACTGATCTGTGTGTTAAGCGGATTGGTGCCAGTCTGGTCTTTTATGGTAACAGTAGCTGAATTTTTTCCACTTACATATGAATAGCCCGTAGGTAACGTTCCGCCTGTGATAGCCACTGTTTCATCGCCTTCAATAATGTTGTCCGCTTTCGCGTCAACCGTAAACGTTATTGAATTAGAACCTGCAGGAATGGTAACACTTGTTGCCGCGCTTCCAGGCGTTATGGCATAGTCTGTAGCCGCAGTTGCCGTACCACTCGTTGTAAGTAAAACAGTGATTGCAGAAGATGATGTGATGCCTGAAGGTAAGCCTACTGTTACGGTTGTATTTGCGCCTTCATTTACATAGATGATTGTTGGACTGATACTAATCTGCTTATTAGCAATTGAACCTGTCTGGTCTTTTATTGTTACGGTAGAAACATTTTTTCCTGAAGCATATGTATAGCCGGCAGGCAGCGTGCCGCCTGTAATAATCACGGTTTCATCATCTTCAATAATATTGTCCGTTTTTGTATCAACTGCAAAGGTCACGGAGTTGGCTCCTGCCGGAATGGTAACGCTTGTTTCAGCAGTTGTTGGATTTAAATCATAGTCGGTATTTATAATTGCAGCCCCGCTCATTGCAAGAGGAATATTGATAGCTGAAGTAGACGTAATACCAGCGGGTAAACTAACTGTTACAATAGCGCTGGCGCCTTCACTTACATTCACAGGTGCGGAAGCTATGCTGATCTGCGTGTTGAGCGGGTTTGTGGCTGTTTGATCCTTAATGGTTACGGTAGTGGCATCCTGTCCGGATACATACGTAAACCCTGCAGGCAGTGTGCCACCTGTAATGATAACTGTTTCGTCACCTTCAATAATATTATCCGCTTTTGCGTCAACTGTAAAGGTTGCGGCTGTTGAACCTGCCGGGATGGTGACGCTGATTGCTGCTGTTGACGGCGTCAGGTCAAAATCAGTGCCGGCTATAGCTGTTCCACTGATAGCGAGGGGAACGGTAATAGCAGAAGTTGATGTAATACCTGTAGGCAGGCTTACGGTAATGGTAGCGTTTGCACCTTCATTTACGTTTGCAGATGCTGATGTAATGCTGATTTGCTTATTGGCGGCAGTACCTGTAAGGTCCTTGATGGTCCATATAGAAGCATCCTTACCTGTTGCATACGTATAGCCGGCAGGCAGGGTGCCTCCTGTTATAATTACGGTCTCATCACCTTCAATAATATTATCTGTTTTAGCATTGATGGTAAAAGTAATGGAGCTGGCACCTGCAGGAATAGTAACGCTTGTTTCAGCACTTGCCGGAGCCAGGTAATAATCAGTGCCTGCGATTGCAGTTCCACCAAGTGTAAGTGGAATAGTAATTGCGGAAGCTGAAGTAACACCGCCGGGCAGGCTGATAGTTACAGTTGCGTTTGCCCCTTCATTTAAATCGGTAGTTGTTGGGTCAATGGAAATTTGCACATTGCCACTCGCATCTTTTATTGTTACCGTAGATACATCTTTGCCAGAAACATAGGTAAAACCAGCAGGGAGTGGCTCGCCGGTGATGATCACTGTTTCATCAGGTTCGATAATGGCATCTATTTTTGCATCAACGGTAAAGGTGATGGAGTTGGTATTTGCAGGAATGATAACGCTCGTTGCCGCACCTGCGGGAGTCAGGTCATAATCAGTACCTGCAGTTGCAGTTCCACTTATTGCCAGTGGAACAGTAATTGGAGAAGATGATGTGATACCTGCTGGCAGGCGGATCGTAACCGTTGCACTTGCTCCTTCATTCACGCCGATTGCTGCCGGAGTAATGCTGATCTGCTTGTTAGTGGCGGTACCTGTCAGGTCTTTAATGGTTGCAACAGATACTTTATTACCGTATGAATAGCCTGTTGGCAGCGTGCCACCTGTAATGACAACTGTTTCGTCCCCTTCAATAACATTATCTGTCTTCGCGTTAACAGCGAAGGTTATCGCATTTGAACCGGCGGGAATAGTGACAAGTGTTGGAAGTACATCATAATCATTGCCGGAAGTAGCTGTTCCGCTCACGCCAATCGGCACATCAATCGTAGTAGCGGAGGTTATGCCGTTGGGCAGCTTCACGGTTATAGTAGCGCTTGTTCCTTCATCTATATCAACAGTTGCGGGTGTAAGGTTGATTTGCATATTTGCTACAGTGCCTGTCTTGTCTTTAATGGTAACAACAGCTGTATTATTGGCGTATGTATAACCTGCAGGTAGCGGCGTTCCGCCTGTAATGATTACAGTTTCATCGCCCTCAATAATGTTATCCGTTAGTGCATTAACAGAAAATGTTATTGCGTTTGAACCAGCCGGAATAGTCACGCTTGTTGGCAGCAAATCATAATCTGTGCCTGAAGTAGCTGTTCCGCTAACTCCAATGGGCACATCTATTGCAGACGTAGAAGTGATACCCGCCGGCAGCTTCACCGTTATTGTAGCGCTTGCTCCTTCATCTACATTAACCGTTGCTGGCGTAATGGTGATCTGTAAATTGGCAGGAGTGCCTGTTTTATCCTTGATGGTAACAACAGATGCATCTTGTCCCGCAGCATATGAAAAGCCTGTTGGAAGTGTAGATCCGCCGGTTATAATCACTGTTTCATCACCTTCAATAATGTTATCTGTCTTCGCATTGACCTGGAAGGTTATCGCATTTGAACCAGCAGGAATGGTGACTGTTGTTGGAAGCGCATCATAATCAGCAATAGCAGTAGCTGTTCCACTTATACTAATGGGTACATCAATCGCGGAAGTTGAGGTGATACCTGTTGGCAGTTTCACAGTTATTGTAGTGCTTGTTCCTTCATCTACATTAGCGGAAGATGGTGTTATGCTGATCTGCATATTAGCAGCAGAACCCGTTTTGTCTTTAAGGGTAACAGTTGCCGTATTGCTGGCGTACGAGTAGCCTGTTGGCAGTGTGCCGCCTGTAATGACAACTGTTTCATCGCCCTCAATAATATTATCAGTCTTCGCATTTACAGTGAAGGTTATGCTATTTGCCCCTGCCGGAATTGTGGCGATTGTGGGAAGTACATCATAATCTGTCCCTGTTGTCGCTGTCCCGCTCACGCCAATAGGCACGTCTATTGGTGCAGTCGAGGTGATACCCGTTGGCAGCTTCACCGTTATTGTAGCGCTTGTTCCTTCATCTACATTAATTGCTGCGGGTGTAATGCTGATCTGCATATTAGCCGGAATCCCTGTCTGGTCTTTGATGGTTACAATAGATGCATCCTGGCCAGAAGCGTATGTGTAGCCTGTTGGCAGTGTGGATCCGCCTGTAATGATCACCGTTTCGTCGCCTTCAATAATATTATCATTCTTGGCATTAACAGGGAAGGTTATTGCATTGGAACCTGCCGGGATAGTCACGATTGATGGAAGCGCATCATAATCTATAATAGAAGTTGCTGTTCCGCTCACACTAATGGGAACATCTATTGCATAAGCAGCTATGATGCCTGTTGGCAGCTTCACTTTTATTGTAGTGCTTGCACCCTCGGCTACATTCACAGTGGCAGGTGTAATGCTGATCTGTGTATTTGCCGGAGTACCTGTCATGTCTTTGATGGTAACAGTGGCAGTGTTGTTGGCATATGTATAACCTGTTGGCATTAGTGTTCCGCCCGTAATGGTTACCGTTTCATCGCCCTCAATAATATTATCTGTCTTTGCATTAACAGGGAAAGTTATACTATTGGAACCTGCGGGAATAGTTACGGTTGTAGGAAGTAAATCATAATCAGTTCCGGATGTAGCTGTTCCGCTAGCACTAATGGGCACATCAATGGCAGAAGCGGATGTAACGCCTGCTGGCAGTTTCACAGTTATTGTAACGCTCGTTCCTTCATCTACATTAGCCGTGGCAGGCAAAATGCTTATTTGCATATTAGCCGGAGAGCCTGTGAGGTCTTTAATGGTAACGACAGATGAATTATTGCCGTATGTATAGCCAATTGGCAGGGTTCCTCCTGTTATGGTCAATGTTTCATCGCCCTCAATAATATTGTCTGCTTTCGTATTAACAAGGAAGGTTATCGAATTTGATCCAGCCGGAATGGTAACTTTTGCCGGGAGTATATCATAGTCGGTACCCGAAGTAGCTGTTCCGCTCGCGCTAATGGACACGTCGATCGCAGAAGTAGATGTGATGCCTGTTGGCAGCTTCACCATAATTGTAGTACTGAT
The DNA here is from genome assembly GCA_048498555.1 of Bacteroidota bacterium. GTDB lineage: Bacteria > Bacteroidota > Bacteroidia > Chitinophagales > Chitinophagaceae > Danxiaibacter. The sequence continues at coordinate 19,042 of JBEHXT010000019.1, read as the reverse complement.
TCCTTCATCTACACTAACAGTTGCAGGTGTAATGCTTACCTGCATGTTGGCCGGAGTGCCAGTCTTGTCTTTGATCGTAACAACAGATGCATCTTGTCCGGCGGCATATGCATAGCCTGTGGGCAGCGTTGCTCCGCCAGTAATGATCACGGTTTCGTCACTCTCTATAATATTATCCGTCTTCGCGTTAACAGCGAAGGTTATTGAGTTTGAACCTGCAGGAATAGTAACCTTTGCCGGAAGTGCATCATAATCAACAGCGGAAGTGGCAGTTCCGCTTACCGTAATAGGCACGTCGATAGCTGAAGTAGACGTGATCCCTGTTGGCAGCTTCACTGTAATTGTTGCGCTTGTTCCTTCATCTGCATCAACGGTTGCGGGCATATAGCTAATCTGCATATTGGCAGTGGTGCCAGTCTTATCTTTAATGGTAACAACAGCCGAATTATTGGCATATGTATAGCCTGTTGGCAGCGTTCCGCCTGTAATTATAACTGTTTCGTCACCCTCAATAACATTATCTGTCTTCGCATTAACCTGGAAGGTTATTGAATTTGAACCTGCCGGAATGGTAACCTTTGCCGGGAGTGCATCATAATCAACAACAGAGGTGGCTGTACCACTCGCACTAAGCAGTACATCGATTGCTGATGTTGAAGTGATCCCTGTTGGCAGCTTTACAGTTAACGTGGTGCTTGCTCCTTCATCCACATCCACCGTTGCAGGTGTAAAACTAATCTGCATATTTGCCGGAGTGCCAGTCTTGTCTTTGATCGTAACAACAAACGGGTTACTACCGTATGTATAGCCTGTTGGTAGCGTTCCACCTGTGATGGTTATAGTTTCATCGCCCTCAATAATCTGATCCGTCTTTGCGTTAACCGGGAAGGTTACACTATTTGAACCAGCCGGAATAGTTACACTTGTTGGAAGTACGTCATAGTCAGTACCTGAAGTGGCTGTTCCGCTCACACTAATAGGAACATCTATTGCGGAGGTAGATGTGATCCCTGCCGGTAGCTTCACCGTAATTGTGGCACTTGTCCCTTCATCTACATTAGCCGTTGCTGATGTTATGCTTATTTGCATATTGGCGGCAGTACCGGTCTTATCTTTAATAGTGACAACAGATGCATCTTGTCCCGTGGCGTATGCATAGCCAGTAGGCAGTGTTCCGCCGGTTATAGTAACTGTTTCATCGGCCTCAATAATTTGATCAGCCTTTGCATTGACAGTGAAGGTTATCGAATTGGAACCTGCCGGAATGGTAACCTTTGCAGGAAGCCCATCGTAATCAAGAATGGATGTAGCAGTACCACTAATGCCAATGGGCACATCTATTGCGTAAGCCGTGTTGATCCCTGTAGGCAGCTTCACCATTATTGTAGTGCTTGTTCCCTCATCTACATTAACAGCAGCAGGTGTGATGCTGATAATTTTATTAGCAGGTGCATTGTCACAATCTGTTACATTAATAGACACAGCATTTGCCGGAGCGCCCGCTATTGGCAAGCTTGTGCCATTGGAAGTTGCCCCCGTTATCTGAACAGCCAATATTTTATCATTATCAATAATGTTATTTGCAAGCGGCGTTAAAGAATATGAATAAGAAAGAGTATTAGCAGGAATAACTACAGACGCGGGCAATGAACTAAAATCACCGGCGGTGGCCGTAGAGCCTGTAAAATCAAGGTTTACGGTGGTTGGAGTTGCGGACGTTCTCGTTAACTTAACATTGAATACCTGTGTGGCAGCGCAGGTTGCTATATCTGAAACCTTTTCCAGGCTTACTTTTGGTATATCATCATCTGTTATGGTATAGGTGGTTGTTTGTTGTGTACCCAACTGAACAAGGTCATTACAACTACTGGCAAGGCTCAGCATGATTGTCCTGTCTGACTGCGGCAAAGTATTACCATTTATGGTGATTGAGTTTACCGTAATTTCCTGGGCTGTAGTATAATCACCAGCCGGAATAATAAATGCGTTCTGATAAGTATAGTCGGTATTCTGCACCGCTGTTCCGCCGGTTACAGATAAGCTTACTACTTGAGGAGACGTGAGCTTACCATTGGATACCGATACTTTTAGCCCCTGCGCTGCTGCTACGCCATCACCTTCTAAACCTGATAAAGTGGCCGAAGTAAATTGAACCTTAACCGGCGTTGATCCGCTGGCAATGGGAACCGGATCGACCACCGGCGTATTATCGAAATCGTTTTTACCAACGCCATAGCCGATCATTACTTCCTTTCCTACTGCCTGAGTGGCACTCAGTGTTCCTAATGAAAGATGAATAGCAACGCCGTTATCAATACAGGTTGGGTCAATTTGATTGGTTAAAAGAAAGGTTGAGGCAGCTTGTAAATTGTCTTTATTATTGTCCCTGGCAGAGAAATAGCTGGAAAAAGTACCGTTTACTTTGTATGCATGCGACACAAGTACAGTTTTGCCTCCGGACTGGTCATGCATACACGCGGCATCGGGCCGGTAAGTTCCTATAATATCCCCGGTAGCATTGGTTGTTCTAAAGCCCATTCCATTATCATCATTTCCATTGTAAGTATCTTCCGACATATACATGTGCACGGCTTCCGGTGTAGTTAAATTAGAAGGGGCTCTAATAACATAATCAACAAAGATGGCGTTTCCCATGCTGTACTTAACAGTATAGGTAACGTAGAAGGTTTTGCTACTGACTGTGGAGGTAACTGTTCCGCTGACAGTTGTGCTCCACGGCGAAGCATCTGTTCCCAGGCCGGTTAACGGCGTACTTGAACAGTATTGAAAATTGCTTGTGGCTGAACTGTTTCCAAAACGGAAATACAAACTGATGAATTGAGTGCCATAGATCTGCTTAAATCCATTTTGCCAAACATCAAAAGATCCTCCCGCAGTGCCGCTTGTTTTTACAATTACCCGCAGTCCGTCTGTTAAGGTGTTTCCTCCGGCGGAGTTAATGGTAATATCCGACTGCGCTGTAAGTTGTGTGATTCCGACGCTCAATAACAAAGTCAAACATAGATTCCTCAATACGGATTTGAGTTTTTTCATTGGATATCTGTTCATGCCTGTCAACTTTATCGGGTACTTTAAGGAAATAACAAATGTGAACTGCCGGCTGCCTTAGCTGTGGCTGCGCCAATACTTAGCACTACGCACCGGCGCAAGTACTGATAAATTGCCGGCCAAAAGCGGGTTCCATGTGCAGAATGATTGGTCGTCTCGCTTGTGCACTTGTTGGTAATCCTTCGTGTTCTTCTCGGGTCAGGTTCTTGACAGGTGTTCCAAATAGTTGCGACGACATGCTGTTTTGTTGCATGAAGTTTTTAAAAGCTGGTAGTTCTACATAGGGAATGCCGTTTTGAACGGCCTTATCATTGGGTATCCACAGTTTATTTTGCAGTTGCCGCCCAATCTTTTTGGCCATGGGCATCAATGCAGATGCTGCACCGCCTTGTAAGCCAGGTTTGCATGGCATTACTTTCTCCTTTCGCGGTGTATAGTTAAGCATCTTTGCAGATGGCTTGTACGCAGCGTAAGTAAGGCTGGTGTTTTTATTCTCAACTAGTTCTAATGATTTTTCGCTAACCGAAGAGGTGTGATCTATTCGTGCTAGGGGTATTGCGTCAGTATGAGCATAAACTGAAATCCGGCATAGCCATAGGATACATAGCAGTTTAACGCATTTGGTTGTTTTTGGGCTCGGCATTTTTCGTTAGCTAGGTATAAAATATTGGATTCTCGCTCCAATGCGAAGAAAGAGAAAAAAGGAAACACAAAAAAATATTTTAATTAAAATTATTGAAGAGAATGTATTATACTCCCGAGAAATGATTATAGGAATGCTATCCTTTGGCTCACTAAAGCCCGTTGATAGTTCGATAATCTTTCCTGTTTTTTGTTTTTTATTTAGTTCTTTTATTTTGCAAGCAATAAATCAAAATCCTCTGAAAACCTTTAAGCAAAAGGATTTTAGAGGATTTTATCTTTTAAGGTAACTGCTTCATTTTTTGCCATTGGCTTTACTTTGTTTTAAGCACAAATGATGAGGATTTTTTTGAAACCATAAGTATACGAGAGACTACAAGGCAAGATAAAGTTTTTGAAAAAAAAATTTCGAATGCACTCAAACAGCGCTGTTATTACGGCTGATAAGTAAGATCACGTTCATTACGTGTGTTGTATAAAACGTTTATGAATCGCTCACAGCCAGGAGCTTTTAAAATAAATTTAAAAAGAATAAACCTCTATTTCGTTACGCTTGTTGTGGCCAAGACGAGGCATGAGTTTTCATTCAATCCCGATTTATTAGGATTGAATAAGTCAAAAAAATATTGGCCTATAGGCTTATCTGTTAGAAGAAATTCTTTAAATCAATTTCTTCTCTCCTTCCTTGTTTGCATATCTGTTGAGTGAGCATTTTTCACCTGTTAAATGAAATCGACTGTATCAAAGATTGCTGAAACCGTAATGCATTGTTTACATATAACAGATAGATATCGTGCATTCCTTTAATGTCGGCAATGGCACATGAAAGCTCTGATGGGCCTTTGGCATTCGTTTCCTGTGGAAAGGATGCAATACGTTGTCCGCGTAATGAATCAAGATGCACTTCAAAACTTCCGCCAGACCCTGTTGTGTGCAGTTTAAGCTGGTTAATGCCGGAAAGGTCTATGTTTCTTAAAACAGCATGGCTGCCATGTATGGCAGTTAATCCGTTCGTTTCAACTTTCATGTCGGTAAGATTGGTGAAGTCCTGCGGATACATTTTACTGCTACGTAATATGCGCGTTGTACTGGCAGATAATGATCCGATTATTTTGCCGCCGCGGTCAGTATAACTTGCCTCAATAACATAGAAGCCTTTTTTTTCTGTTGTCGCTTTATTGTTTAGCGCAATATTTCCTGAAACCGGTATTTGTTTTGCTGTGGCTGCCTGGGCCTGCAATGACAGTATGTATTTTACAATTTCAGTGGTTTGTTCTATCGTTAACTGCGGGTGAGCGCTCATCTGCGCTTTGCCCCAAACGCCAGTCCCGCCGACGATGATTTTATTTGCGAGTGAAGGAACAAGCTTATTATCTTTCGCGGACTGCGCACTGTAGCGCTTTGATACGGAGTAAAAGTCTGGCCCAACTGATTTTTCTTTTAGCGAGTGGCATGCTTTACAGTCACTTTCATTCAATAATATTTCTCCGCGGTTTACAAGTTTGCCATCGCTGGTTGTTAACCCTTCTGTTGCTGGCTGATAGGATAAAGTGGTTTTTACATTGCCCGCATCAATGCCATTTTTTAAAGAACCATCTTCATTGTCACGTACCATCACCTGGTATTGCAATGTGTCGTGAAAGAAAGTATTATTATCAAGTTCGATGGATATTTCGGGGGCACTGTTCCCAATTTGTATGTCTTTGCGTTGCGAGCTTTTCTGGCCTGACGGATCAGTAACAGTCACCTCCACATGGTGAATGCCTGCATCGCTGAATGTATGTTTTATGTCACGAGATGTGTCGCTTGTTTTTTTATCATCGATGCTCCAGCTGTAACTGAGAGGGTCTTTGTCACGATCAAAGGAACTACCTGCCGAAAGAGAGACGGTTAATGGCTGTGGGCCTGATTCTCTGTCCGTTGTTAATTGCGCCACAGGAGCGCGGTTGCCTGCATTGTATTCAATACGCACCAGCCTTGCCTCAGGGTTTGGTCCCCATGCAACACCAAATTCAAGCATGTATAGTGCACCATCATACGGGCTGAATGCCATATCAATCGGCTTATTGAATTTTTCCGAAGGCATCAGGTCTTCTATTTTTTTCAATTGCTTATCATCGTTCAAGCGGACTACTTTCAACCAGTTCCTCATCCAGTCGCCAATAAACCATGCATTATCAAAATATTCCGGGAATTGAATGGATGATTTCAGTTGCGCATTATAATGATACACCGGGCCACCAATTGCAGCGCGGCCACCTTCACCCATTGATGGAAATTTGTCAGACTTAGCATAAGGATAATATATGGTTGCCGGTTGTGCCGGTGGCAATAGCTGCGAGCCTGTGTTTAATCGAGACTTGTTTGTTGGCTTTGCAGGATCTGGAGTATCTAACAATTGGCCTGTCGCAAAGTCGATATGTGGATAGGCAATGTTGTTTCCTATAAAAAGCGGCCAACCATAATTGCCTGCTTTCGTTGCTATATTGAATTCATCATAACCTCTTGGGCCCCTGCTGCTGTCCACACCTGCATCCGGCCCTATCTCGCCCCAATAAAGTGTGTTGCCTGGTTTATCTACATAAATCCTATACGCGTTACGGCAACCCATGATGTAGATCTCTGGGCGCCCCATTTTTTTATCGCTGAATAAATTTCCTTCAGGAATTGTATAAGTACCATCTTCTTCGGGATGGATGCGGCAGATCTTGCCACGCAGGTCCGCGGTGTTGGCTGCTGCGCGTAGATCATTTGCAATTTCATGTCCTTCACGTTCATCGTGGGGCGAATAAGTTGTTTCGAACGCAGTGGTGTTATCACCCGTTGAAAAATAAAGATTGCCGTTTGCATCGAATGACATAGAACCAGCAGTATGGCAACAGGTATTATCATATGGGATCTGAACGAGTTTCTTTTCCGTTGCCAGATCCAGAGAATCGTTTACGAGTGTGAAGCGCGAAACTTGCGCAATTTTTTCTTTTATGTCCGGCAAGAAGTAATGTAGGTAGATATGATGATTGGTCGAAAAATGCGGATCAAGCGCCATGCCAATCAGTCCGAATTCGCCGTTATCTGAATTTTTAATATAACCGATTTGTTTGATGGCATTTGTTTCCGGGTGCACGTTCATTAACAACCCATTCGTTTGAATGAAATAGACGCTGCCGTCCTCGGTAATCTCCAGCTCTTGCGGGTTGTAAAGATGTTCTTGCAGTACCACTCGTTTAAAACGGTCTTCATCAGGCATTGTGCCTGTTGTATGTTCATTATTTCTGCACCCTGTGGCTAATGCAACAAAAACTAAAATGCCTGAAAGCGCTTTGAAGGTTGTTTGATGGCTAAGCATGTTGGCTGGTTGTTGAAAGTACCCTTCTAATATAAATATTTATCGGCGTGTTTATGTGAATAGCCAACTTATTTTTTGAAGAGTTGTGATTAAGCAGGACAGTACAGGATTGTTGTAATAAGGGGTATGAATGCTGTTTTCTTATAGCAGTCAAAATGTTGGCAAGTACGGCCTAACCAATACGAAGTACCTGATTTTAGTCTTGCTCGTGTTTCTTTTACTGTTAAGAAAACGGCATCAAATTATTATTGTCCGACCAAAATTGCAAAAGGTTAAGTTACCTCCAGATCGTTATTAGAGCTATGGTTCATAAAGAAGACTAATCAGCGGTTATGCAATCCCAGGAGGATGAACTTATTATAGCAAAGACCTGAACCAGTTCTTCAAACCTCGAAGGGGCGATATTTTATATGCCACCCGTCATGGTTTAAATACAGAATGTATATATGCTTCTATAATTATTCATGCCTACGAGATTAGTCTGATCAAAGATTATGTGTTGCTAAATAAATAAAATTCGGTAGCTATTAGTGTTGATTGACGTATCGGCGCAAATATACTCCGGGGGTTACATTAAAATGCTTCTTGAATATTTTTACAAAATGCCCAATATTATGATACCCGATTGAATGCCCGGCGCTGGTTACTGAATGGCCGGTTTCAAGAAGCGCTTTTGCCTTTTGCATTTTAACACAATGGAAAAATTCGCCGTAATTCAATTGGAACAATTCTTTGAAAAGCGCAGCAAATTTTGATTCGCTCATCAGGCATGATGCGGCAGCTTCCGCAACAGTTGGCATTTCGTCGAGGTTGTTTTCAATCTGTTCTTTCAGCTGCGTTACACGAAGAAGTTCTGTTGACTCATACCCGGCCTTTCGTGTTGCTCTTGCTACCATATTATTAAAGAAGAATGCAAGAAGGCGGCACACATATCCTTCAAGATTATCGCTCACGTTAAGCCGGGATAGCGGAAGCGACATGATTTCATTTACCAGGGGCCGGCTTCTTAAATCAAAATGCGTAACAAACTGTATAGGTTCGCAATTGGCAATCTGCCTGAGCTCGCCGGATCTTAACAGCATCTGACGGTCTAAAAAAAGTTTTACGCACCAGTCACGGTGAAAGATTATTTGGATCACTTTTATATGCTGATTCGCCGGCACTGTAGTAAGCGAACCTGTTCTATGAGAGCTGAAAACAACAGCATCAGCAACGGTTTCACCCAAATGAATCACGCTACCGTTGTCAAGGGTAATGGGTAACGGATGGTCGCCGGCATTAAACATCAGGAGGTAATTATCATTGCCTTCAACAATCATTTTACGAAAGCTTACCTCCTCATAAAATATACAATCTATCACAACAAGCGCAAGGCCTTCGTTCAATTCATAAAACTCATAGCGCCCGTTTGCAAGAGATGGAGGGACTACAAGCTTACTGCCGTTCACGCTGATGTCTTTACCCGTTGCAGTACTAAAGGATGCTGCAAAATCTGCGAACCATTTTTTATTGGTGCTATTATAAAAACTTATTTCTATCATACGAAATTTCCATTTCTGAATTTGGCATGCTTTCGTTTATAATGAGGCGCAGCAATTTTTTTAGTTCAATAACTTTAATCTGTACGATTTGGGTGAGATAGAAAATACCTCTTTAAATACTTTTGTAAAGTGGCTTTGGCTAACGAAGCCGATTGTTGACAAAATATCACAGATCTTCCATCCCTGTACTAAAAGCTGAGAAGCCTTTTGCATTTTTAATTCCTGGAAAAAACGGATATGGTTTTTATGATAGATTTTTTTAAACAACGCCGCAAATTTTGACTGGCTCATATTGCATACTCCGGACAACTCTTCAAGCGTTGGCAATGGCTTTTCTAATAAAGTTTCCAGTTCGCTTACAACACTCATTACTTTTAATACATCGTCACAATTATGTTCCGGTTCACTCCGTGGTTGTATAAGTAAACGTTGTGCAATTAGCGCCAACACATTTTTTACACATCCGTAATAATATAACCCGGATAGATGGCCAGGCACTGTAAAAGACAATATTTCACGGGTAATTGCCAGTATTTCCCAATCCAGATTAAGGTGAAACTGGATGGGCATATCCAGCATGAATTCTTTTGCATACTTCATATGCGCGAGAATTTGATCGATCTGATATTCCTGTTTTAACCAGCACCTGGTCATGTAAAATGTCACCAGCCTGATGGAGGCACCTTTTGGAATTTTCCGCTCAACACCCAGGCCACTGGTGCTATAAAAAATCCTGCGTTTCCAACCTTCATTGGACTGTGCTTTTTGCATTTGCGGATTATTATCGAAGCCTTCATGCGGAGTTAAGTTAAAGCTCAACGCACTAAAATCATTTACACCAGCCGGTTCACGTATAAAATGGATATCTTCAAAAAATACGCAGTCCAGTATGCTCAGGCTAAGGCCGTTTGCCAGCGTAAAGAAATCACATCTGCCTTTTGCTAAATCCTCAGGAAAAATCAGGCTGTTGTTTTTTTTATCTACTGTCTTACCGAATCCCTGGCTAAGCTTTTCTGCCAGGTTATCCAGTGACCTCATGCTGGTTGTTAAATCGAACTTAACTTCAATCATAGGATTAACATATATTGGATCATTTGTACTTATCGGATTTAATGGCAGGCCAGCTTACTTTAATTGCATGCGGTTGCGACTGGAAATGCACTGCTGCAACATTTTGCCTGATGATTAATAACAAGTAATTGAAGGGTTACCTCGTGCGTTGAATACTATCGTCGGCCGTTCCTTTTATTGTTTTATCATAGGTCAGCAACCTTAGTTACTCTTTATACATAAGCGCTTTTGAAAACTTATCGCATAAGCATAACATAGCCTTTGTATTCAGTGGTTTTTGCATCGTGCGTAGTGATCTTCACAACATAGAAATAGGTACCTCCGTCTAAGCCTTTTCCTTCCCAGCTGTTATCATATCTTTTGTTCTGATACACCACATTGTTCCACCTGTTGAATATAACGATCTCCATAACCGAAGATGGATCCGGTGGATTGATTACGAACCTGTCGTTACGGCCATCTCCATTAGGTGTAATAACGTTCGGTATAAAGAAGGTATTTTCATCTTCATTGCCCAGGTGTACCGGTGTTACTGAATTCTTATTAATAGCAACAGGGCTCATTGTGTTAAAAATATAGTCATCTGTATTGTACAGATTGCTAAGTCTTGGGCCCGCAGATTCAAGCTTTTCCCAGTCATGTTTCACATCGTCCCATTTTACCATTGTGCTAAATTGCCCGTCTGTAACCGAACTATAAGGCAATTGAATATTTACGCTGTTTCCTTCGGTTGCATCCGTTTTAATGCCGTGGTACCAGTAATCATTCACCTTGCTGATATTATTGGCTTTAACTGAAGCGGGGTAACCATCCCTGGCGGGATTGTAATGCTGAAATTGCCCATACACATTTCCTGCTTGTTCCGCTTTTAGCACAAGCGGCCTGTATCTAAACGTCGATCCATTCATATTACCAAGCGGCAGCACATAATCAGCTCCGCTATTCATATTCCTCACCAACCAGCCCGTATTTACTGTGCTCGTATTTACATAACCTTCTCCATCGTACTTTACAGCATTTACATCATTAGACAAAACAGTAGCAGTGTTGCCATTTACATCTAGTTCCCGGTCCGTTAAATCAAGGGTATCACGAATTTCTATAGTGGTGAATTGTTGCTTTTTGTTTGTTCCGGCAATGGTAAGATTGGGGAAACGGGTATTGGCACCAGTAAAGGTTTGTAATGCGCCACTCATTAATACCGTACCGCTGCTCGCATCTGTAAATACTTTTTTGTCGGCGGATGCTATATTGTTCCAGTTGCCTTTCAGTTCAAGTAAACCCTGATGGCCTACCGTTTGTTGGGCAGTTCCTGCATAAGTAACATCGCCATTTACAAATACAAGGCTGTTTTGTTCTGTGGCGAACGCTACATTGGAAATATATAATTGTGCCGAAGCTGTTTTATATAAACAAATGCCAGCCAATAATATTCCGGTTTTGTATAGTTTATAAATTTTCATTTTATAATAATTTATTCCAGAGACCAGTGTGTTCAAACTCGTGGAAAATCATCTGTAAACCCTTACCACCATGCAATTGTAGTTCTACGTGCCTGACTTTGTTATTTATTTCAGCCTTCTAAGGGAAGCGTAACTTACGGCTCCGGCACCTGTTGATCCCGGGCTAAAAGCAACAACAGTTCCGGGATAACTTGCCGGGGAGCCTGCTCTAAAAGAATAAGTTTTTCCAGCTGTCATATTAATAGCGGTTATTAAAGTAAGTATTTGGATATACCTGCTTCCCGGGTTTGTTAGTACATTCGCATAATACTGGTTAGATACTTTTGCCACCCATCCGTTGTCGGTATCGCACCAAACGCCAATTGCCGGAAACTGGTTAACACCGGATGGTATGGACAAGCACATATTCATCATAATCTGGTAGCTTCCGGTTACGCCCACCGTAAAGGTGTTTGTGGTTGCAGTACCATTGTACCTGTTTTGATTATCAACTACCTTATTAGTAAGATTACCGATTGCAATTGCAGCTCCGGCAGCAAAATCATAATCAGCAGTCATGAGTAACGTCATCTCCTGTGCTACAACTAACTGGCCATTCACTGCAATAACAGTACCCACATCTGAAGGTACTATATTGGGAATTGGCGCACCTGCTCTAACCACGCCATCGCTGCCTATTAATAACGTATTGTCGGCGCTGTTACTGCTTGCTGTAAGGCCCGTAAGCTTCAGTGGGTCGGCACTTGCGCTTACTGTCAATTTATTAGAGGGTGCGTTGGTTCCAATACCCACGTTGTTATTTGATTCGGTTATATTAATTGCATCGCCATTTGTAGTAGTCGATATACCAAATGTTCCGTTGCTCTTGTAAAGGTTAACGGCGTTGGTATTGGCGGCAGTCCTGTCGTGAATGCTTGCCTGGTTGTATATATTGGCAGTGCTGATACTATCAATAATGTTATTAGCCATGTGCAATGTAGTAGTCGCACGATGGTTACCGAGGTTATCGCCGGTTACATCATTGGCTGTGATCATTTTTTTCCAGAGAGATGCCGTTCCATCCCAGTAATAATAGCCCGCCCCTGCCGCGCCGGTACCGGTAATACCAGTGTTTGTATTGTACACCAAAAGGCTTGTAGCTGGTGCACCGCCCGCGATTCCGGAAACGGTAGCTGTAGTGGTAAGGCTTACATTGGGTATAAGAACGCCTTTATTGTTGGTTGCTTTTAAATCCAGTGCGGCTGATTTATCAGGCGCGTTGTTTGTCATGCCTACCTGGGCAAATGTTTTGCCTACACTTAGGCATAATATTACCAGTGCTATTTGTATAGTTTTCATTAGTACTTTCTTATTTTAAGAAGCGATCACTGAAATTTTTTGTGCTTTGTGATCGCTTCTTTTTAAAAACGGATTAGAATCTTGAAATGGTGTGCCAATGGGTGGCGTCTTCTTCGGCAATCTGGTAAGACACCCTGTTGCCGACCGATATTTGCGTATCTGTTTCATCAACCACTGCACCTCCACTAAATACAATGTTTACCGTGGCCACGTTATCATCTACCCGCTTAATGGTATATGTCCTTCCTGCAGGTGTAGTGGGCACCGTAATAGTGATAGTGCTACTGGCAGGTGCATTTACAATTAAAATATTGTCTGTTGTTGTTAACGTGTAGTTGGCGGTAACCCTTTTTATATTTACTGTACCTACCATCGCTGAAGCCGATACTTTACGTATATCGCCCGTAGCGGGATTTACTGTGACAATGCTGTCAGCTACGGAACCGGATTGCAGGTTGCTTAATTGTGCATTTCTTGCAATTAACGTATCCGCGCCATAAATGCTTTTGCTGCTCATGTTCAATCGCTGTGTAGCAGTGTGGTTACCTAAGTTATCACCCACTGAAGCAATACTTATTCTACGTACGTCTCCGGTTGCGGTATTCACCGTAAGGATGCTATCTGTTGCGGCACCAGCTGTTAAAGCAGTTAAACGTGCTTTATTGGCAATTAAAGTATCAGCGCCATACACGCTGAAGTTGTTCATGTTCAGGCGCTGTGTGGCTGTATGGTTGCCCAGGTTGTCGCCCAGCGAAGAAACAGGGGCCCATGTTACACTTCCCGAAGCATTAGTAGTCATCACAGTGTTGTTGCCACCCGCCTTGATATCGATGGTTGTTGCGCCTAATACGGTGTTTGTTCCACTAACATTGATCGTTGCATTAGGGCTGGTTACAGAGCTATTACCGCCTGTTACAGCTATCGTATTGCCTGATGCAGAACGTGTGATACCTATACCTGTGCCTGCGATCATTGCAGTATCTGTTGCAGATATTGTATTGCCACCCGCATTGCGAACAATGCTGATATTGCTACCTGCGATCATTGCCGTATCTATTGTATTGGTTGGCACCCACGTTACTACACCAGATCCGTTTGTTGTCATTATGGTGTTGTTGCCACCGGGCTTAATGTCTATTGTAGTTGCGCCTAATACTGTGTTAGTGCCTGTTACATTGACTGTGGCGTTGGGGCTGGTCACAGAAGCACTTCCAAGAGAACCTACAGATTTCCAAACAATGTTGCCGCTTGCATCAGCAGAGGTTGCGATAGAACCTGCCGCTGGAACAGAGCCATCTGTGCCTTTGGTAATTGCACGAGGTAAGTGTTGTTTTACCTGATGTTTCATCAATAGAAATTTCATTCGTGCTTCTTTTACTATTCCACACGCCAAAAGTGCCGTTATTTTTATACAAGCTCATATAGTAAGTATTGGCAGCCATTCTATCATAAATATTTGCCTGGTAGTATACGTTAGCAGCATAGATACTGTCAATAGTATTATTAGCCATGTGCAGCGTAGTAGTGGCGCGGTGATTACCGAGGTTATCACCAAAAGATGCGGCGCTCACTCTACGCACATCACCGGTTACAGTATTTACCGTAAGTACACTATCTGTTGCCGCCCCTGCTGTTAGTGCAGTTAAACGTGCTTTATTGGCAATCAGTGTATCCGCACCATACACGCTGAAGTTGTTCATGTTCAGGCGCTGTGTGGCTGTATGGTTGCCCAGGTTGTCGCCCAGCGAAGAAACAGGGGCCCATGTTACACTTCCCGAAGCATTAGTAGTCATCACAGTGTTGTTGCCACCCGCCTTGATATCGATGGTTGTTGCGCCTAATACGGTGTTTGTTCCACTAACATTGATCGTTGCATTAGGGCTGGTTACAGAGCTATTACCGCCTGTTACAGCTATCGTATTGCCTGATGCAGAACGTGTGATACCTATGCCTGTGCCTGCGATCATTGCCGTGTCTGTTGCAGATATGGTATTGCCACCCGCATTGCGAACAATGCTGATATTACTACCTGCGATCATTGCTGTATCTATTGTGTTGCTTGGTACCCACGTTACTACACCAGATCCGTTTGTTGTCATTATTGTGTTGTTGCCACCGGGCTTAATGTCTATTGTTGTTGCACCTAATACTGTGTTAGTGCCTGTTACATTGACTGTGGCGTTGGGGCTGGTTACAGAAGCTGTACCGCCAATAGCTGACGGGGCTTTCCATATTATACTACCGGTGCCGTCAGTAGTCATTACTGTATTGTTACCACCCGGTTTAATGTCTATAGTAGTTGCTCCTAGCACAGTGTTAGTACCTGTTACGCTCACTGTAGCATTAGGGCTGGTTACTGAGTTAGTACCACCAGTTACAGATATAGTATTGCCTGATGCATTGCGGATGATGCCTATACCTGCTCCTGCTACCATTGCTGTATCTGTTGCAGATATTGTATTACCACCTGCATTGCGTACAATGCTGATATTGCTACCTGCTATCATGGCCGTATCTAATGTATTATTCGGCACCCACGTTACTACACCAGATCCGTTTGTTGTCATTACCGTGTTATTGCCACCGGGTTTAATGTCTATTGTTGTTGCTCCTAAGACAGTGTTAGTGCCTGTTACATTTACTGTAGCATTAGGGCTGGTTACAGAATTAGTACCACCAGTTACAGATATAGTATTGCCTGATGCATTGCGGATGATGCCTATGCCTGCTCCCGCTACCATTGCTGTATCTGTTGCAGATATGGTATTACCACCCGCATTGCGAACGATGTTGATATTGGAACCCGCGATCATCGCCGTATCCATCGTATTACCTGGCACCCAGGTCACAACGCCGGAGCCATTTGTAGTCATAACGGTATTGTTGGCACCGGGTTTAATATCAACCGTTGTTGCACCTAAAACTGTATTCGTTCCACTAATATTAATTGTAGCATTAGGGCTGCTAACAGATGCAGATCCAAGCGAGCTAGCCGGTTTCCAGATAATGTTACCGCTAACATCTGCTGAGGTAGCGATTGAACCTGCCCCTGGCACAGAACCATCGGTGCCTTTGCTAATTGCAGCAGACGTAAGTGTTGTTTTACCAGTAGCTGAATCTATAGATAATTCGTTACGGCTGTTGGTGTTATTATAGATTCCAAATGTTCCGTTGTTTTTATATAGGATGAAATCTTTGGTATATCCTGCATTGCGGTCCCGTATAACAAGAGCATACTGAATATAAGCGTTGTAGATACTGTCAATATTGTTGTTGGCCATGTGCAATGTGGTGGTGGCGCGATGATTACCCAAATTGTCACCCATGCTACTCATCGCAATTTTGCGCAGGTTGCCATTAATATCAGCTGTAACAACACTATCTGTTAAAATACCCACTGGCAGTGCTCTTATTCTTGCATTACCAGCAATATCCAGTTTAGCGGTAGGCGCGTTAGTGCCGACACCCAGGCTTCCGGTATTGGTTAATCTCATTATTTCAGCCCATGCACCTGTTTGCGAAACATTCCATGTAAACACGCCTGAAGAGGTAGAAACAGGATTGCCTGCCGCGTCTACGTTGGCTCCAGCGTAATTGCCAAAGATCCAGCCTAGATTATGCGTAATTTTAGCAGCATTGGTATTACCCAAGAGCAAGAATTTATCGCCATCAGTAAAGTCGTCTTGCGAAATCGCTCCACCAGAAACACTTAACTTACTTTTTGGAGTAGCTGTTCCAATGCCAACCGACCCAGCAGATGTAAGCCGCATTCTTTCTGCGTTGTTGGTGCGTACCACCATATCCTTTGCATCTATTGTTCCAAGATAATTGGTAGCAGGATTGGTGCCTGTATTACCAGTAAGCCCCCATGCAACTGATGAAGCTACAGATGATGGCGCTATTTTACGTACGTCACCTGTAACAGGGTTTATAGTTAGTATACTATCTGTTGCAGCTCCCGGCTGCAGATTGCTTAATTGTGCATTTTTCGCGATCAGGGTATCCGCTCCGAACACACTAAAGTTGCTCATATTCAAGCGCTGTGTAGCTGTATGGTTCCCTAAGTTATCACCCAGTGCTGTAAAGGGCGCCCATACTACACCTCCGGAACCGTTTGTGGTCATTACCGTATTGTTGCTACCTGGTTTAATGTCTACAGTTGTTGCACCAAATACAGTGTTTGTTCCGCTTACATTGATTGTTGCATTAGGACTGGTTACAGACGCTGTTCCTGTAGTGATATCAGTAGCGGTAGACAGCTTTTTCCAAATATTGGTATCCCAATAATAGTACCCTGTACCTGATGCTCCTGTTCCTGTAATACCTGAATTGGTGTTATATACCAAAAGGCTTTGTGCGGGTACTCCGCCAGCAATGGCAGACACATCTGTTGTAGAAACAAGGTTGACGTTCGGTATCAAAATACCCTGGTCTTTGGTGGCCTTCAGATCAAGCGCCGCTGACTTGTGCGGGTTATTGGTTGTCATCCCCACCTGTGCAAAAATTTTGTTGCTGCACATTGCCAATACCACCAGCATTAATTTATAATATGCTTTCATACTCATAACTTTTTTTAGGCGCACAATTACCTGTGCATATATTGTTGCGGTTAGAATCTTGAAATGGTGTACCACTGTGAACTGCTGAAATTGATGATCTGGTACGTTACACCGGTACCAACACTGATTTGCGTATCTGTCCCATTATCTATGTGGTTTCCGGCGAAATCTATGATTACCGTATTTGCATTAACTGCATCTACACGCTTGATGGTGTATGTGCGGCCTTTTACAGCCAATGCAGCAGGAACAGATACAGTTACATTACCTGCACTAGCATCTACCAGTATCACATTATCTGTTGAGCTAATTGTATAGTTGGATGCTTGCATGGTAATATTCATAGAGCCGTTTGCTGAAATGGTGTTACCCGCAGCTGAACGATTGATGGTTATCCCTGTGCCTGCCAGCATGGCTGTGTCAGTGGAATACTTAGCTACCGAATCCTTAAACTGGTTGTTTACTGTTAAGTTGGTGATGAAGGAACTGTCACCAGCCAGCGCTTTAACATCTAATGAGCTGTTGGCATTAACCAAAGTAGCTCCATTACCGCCAGTTATTTTGATGAACTTGTCGCCCGTCAGTGTATCAGCTTTTGCTTTGACTGTATTGATGATACTATCTTTCAGTGTTGTGTTATTCGTGAACCATTCAGTAGTACTGTCTTTGATCACCTTAGTGATGTTGTTATTCACTACAGGATTATTGATCACCACATTGGTTACAGAATCTTTAAACTGATTGTTGGTTACAAGATTATTTACAAAGCTGCTGTCGTTTGCCAGCGCTTTTACATTTAGTGATGTATTGGCATTTACCAGTGTAGCGCCATAGCCGCCTGTAACAGTGATGAACTTATCACCGGTTAATGAATCTGCTTTTGCTTTTACTGTATTGATGATGCTATCCTGCAATACAATATTGTTAGTATACCATGCAGAAGAGCTGTCTCTAACCGTTTTAGTGATATCATTATTAACAACAGTGCTGTTGGTGATTGTATTGATGATACTATCTTTCAGCGTTGTGTTATTCGTGAACCATTCAGTAGTACTGTCTTTAATCACCTTAGTGATATTGTTATTCACTACAGGATTGTTGATCACCACATTCGTTACTGAATCTTTAAACTGGTTGTTGGTTACAAGATTATTTACAAAGCTGCTGTCGTTTGCCAGCGCTTTTACATTTAGTGATGTATTGGCATTTACCAGTGTGGCACCGTTGCCACCTGTAACAGTGATGAACTTATCACCGGTTAATGAATCAGCTTTAGCTTTTACTGTATTGAATATGCTATCCTGAAGGATCGTGTTATTGTTATACCATGCAGAAGAACTATCTCTAACAGTTTTAGTGATATCCTGGTTAACAACGGTGCTGTTGGTGATGGTATTGATGATGCTATCCTTCAGCGTTGTGTTGTTCGTGAACCATTCAGTAGTACTGTCTTTGATCACCTTAGTGATGTTGTTATTCACTACAGGATTGTTGATCACTACGTTTGTTACTGAATCTTTAAACTGATTGTTTGTTACAAGGCTTGTTACAAAACTGCTATCATTTGCAACTGCTTTTACATTTAATGAAGTATTGGCATTTACCAGTGTAGCGCCGTTTCCACCTGTAACAGTAATGAACTTGTCACCGGTTAATGAATCTGCTTTTGCTTTTACTGTATTGATGATGCTATCCTGCAATACAATATTGTTAGTATACCATGCAGAAGAGCTGTCTCTAACCGTTTTAGTGATATCATTATTAACAACAGTGCTGTTGGTGATTGTATTGATGATACTATCTTTCAGTGTTGTGTTATTCGTGAACCATTCAGTAGTACTGTCTTTGATCACCTTAGTGATGTTGTTATTCACTACAGGATTATTGATCACCACATTCGTTACTGAATCTTTGAACTGATTGTTTGTTACAAGGCTTGTTACAAAACTGCTATCATTTGCAACTGCTTTTACATTTAATGAAGTATTGGCATTTACCAGTGTAGCGCCGTTT
>JBEHXT010000018.1:0-93486 GCA_048498555.1 Bacteroidota bacterium | reverse complement strand
GGGAAAACCGAAGTATCCGCTCCCGTCATCATGAAAATTGTTGATGTTAAAGTAAGTGGGCAACTTACATGCGTTGGTGTTACTAAAATATGGCGTTCCATTAAACGGAAATCGATAGACATTCTTACTGTAATTCATTCCCAAAAACATCCAAACATTATTTGTCTGTAACATGTTTATGGCTGCTGTATCATACGGGTAAGGTATACTGTCTACAAAAACGTAATTGCCTAATGCATCGTACCGGTTCTGTCCCTGGTAGAAAACAAAATCCGCGTGAGGTAAAAGCCGGTTTTGTGCATCGTAGTCAAAACCTGTAATGCTGTAGCCCGGGTTAGACGGGCGACCATTTATTTCCTGCCCTGCACCGTATAAGGTATCTGATACTATATTACCACTGCTGTTATAAGCATAACGATGCCAGCTGCGATAGCCCCGGTCCATAGATAAATTGGGGTTAACAGGTTCTATCAAATCCGTAAGCCTGTTTTTATTATCATATCTGAAAAGCCTGTAGGGTAAATCATACAATCCTTTGTACCATCCGGTTCCTGCAACAGGCGTTTGTATGTCAACAGTATCCTGTGTTCCGATACTTATCGGGTTGCCAGAAGCATCATAGCTCATTATAAGCGTTGCCGTAAAATAGTGCCAGCTGGCTTCATTGTCTATACCGGCGATCCAGCTTCCATGAATTTTGCTGATGCGGCATTGCGTATAATCGTTGGGAGGCTTTGGCGTGTTTGGAATATGTTCGAAATTTTTTTTACAACCTGTACATAGCCATATAGCTAACACAGTGAGAAAGGGTAATAGGAATTTGTATTTCATGATCATAATATTTGGAATAAGGATAAATCCGCCTGATATAGATCACAACTTTGCTACAAAATCAACGGCACAAAAAAGAAGTACACAAGGTATTTAAAAAGTGAAAAATTGTCAATAAGTATGCCATATTAAATTTTTTAATTTAAGTTTTGGTTGGCGTGCAGGGCTTGAATAAGGCCGAAACGGCTAATTATTGGAAACAAGCAGTTAATATCAGACAGTCGTTTTCTTCCATTCAATCTTATTTTCATGCCTTATCATTATATTCAACAAAGCTTCTATGTTTTCACCAACCTGCTTAAGATTTATTGGCCTCTCTATCGCCAGTGTTTGCTCTGTTTTGGCGTATTCGCAAACAACACATTTGGCGCCTTACGTGCCCTCACATGACGAGTTGATAAAAAGTTACCGGTCTGTAGAAGCCAACGACAGCATAGCAAAAAATACAGTGTACAAAGCAGCAGTAGATGCACATTGGCTGCAGGGCAATAAAAGCTTC
Organism: Bacteroidota bacterium; assembly: GCA_048498555.1. Taxonomy (GTDB): domain Bacteria; phylum Bacteroidota; class Bacteroidia; order Chitinophagales; family Chitinophagaceae; genus Danxiaibacter. The sequence continues at coordinate 92,156 of JBEHXT010000018.1, read as the reverse complement.
TGGTATCGTAATATATTGCAGGATAGCGCTACCGAATATTTGTTGGTAAACGCGGAAAATGGAAACAAGCGGAAAGCCTTTGATGAAGTTTCGCTGGCTGCCGCTTTAAACAAAAACAACCAGGATGCAAAGGCTAACAAGCTTTTCCTGGAAAACCTATCATTTAATGCTGCCGCAACTGAAATGACTTTTGCCTATCGCAAAACCTATTACCATTTCGATATCAAAAAGAAGGCTCTGCAAATCATAGATTCATTGCCAAAGCTGGCAAAAAACAATTATCAGTTTAACCCGCCGCCAAGCCGATGGGAAAATTATTCCACCGATAGCCTTTCTCCCAATAAACAATATGTCGCTTATATTAAAGACAACAATATTTTTATTAAGCCCAATAACGGAGGCGAAGCTGTGCAGTATACAAATGATGGGTCAAATGCACATCCGTATGGGTCACTGGCCTGGAGCCCAGATAGTAAATTTGTTATTGGTTACCACATAATACCCGTGGAAGATTCTGCAGTGTATTATGTATTGTCGTCAGTAACAGGAACCACGCGCGGCCAGTTGAAATCCCATCCTTATAAGCAACCCGGCGATTCTTTTACAACGTATGAGATGTATATTTTTCCTGTACAAAAACAAGCTTCGGTAAAAGTAAATACGCCCATTATAGATTTTTTTGACGCGCCGAGGTTGTATTGGGCAAAAGACAATACACATTTTTACTATGAAAAAGTTGACCGCGGCCATCAGCGTTTTCGCATTATTGATGTCGACTTAGCATCAGGTGATACCCGTACTATACTGGATGAGCAAACAAAGACATTCATTTACGCAAACAGGATTTATACGCATTACCTGCCTGCTACCGATGAAATTCTATGGACTTCCGAAAAGGATAACTGGAGGCATATCTATTTGGTTGATGCAAAAGATGGCTCGGTTAAAAATGAAATAACAAAGGGAAATTATGTGGTGAAGAATATTGATAGTGTTGATGAGAAAAAACGTGAAATATGGTTTTCTGCCAATGGCGTGAATGAAGGTGAAGACCCTTACTATGTACATTACTACAGGATAGGATTTGATGGTAACAATTTGGTTGATCTTACACCTGCGCGCGCAAATCACCGGGTAGTTTATTCACCGGATAAGAGCTATTTCCTTGACACATATTCTGAAATAAATTCAGCTCCAGTTACAGAATTGCGCAACACGGTTACAGGAAAAAAAATAACCGATATTGAGCACGCAGACATTAGTAAATTCCTTGCGATTGTAAAGCACCTGCCACGACCATTTGTTGCAAAAGGCCGCGACGGCGTAACGGATATCTATGGCATTGTTTGCCTGCCTGCGGAATTTGACAGCACAAAAAAATATCCGGTTGTTGAAAATATTTATGCCGGCCCGCAAGACGCTTTTGTCCCCAAAAGCTTTATGCCTTACTATACTGAAATGCAAAGCCTGGCCGACCTTGGATTTATTGTCGTGCAGATTGATGGCATGGGCACAGCCAACCGAAGTAAATCCTTTCATGATGTATGTTGGAAAAATCTTGCTGATGCCGGCTTTCCGGATCGTATTCTGTGGATGAAAGCGCTTGCCGCAAAATATTCGTATGTTGATACTTCACGCGTTGGATTATATGGCACATCTGCGGGTGGGCAAAACGCCCTTGGTGGTTTACTGTTTCATCCTGAATGGTATAAGGCGGGTGTGGCTTCATGCGGCTGCCACGACAACCGTGTTGACAAACAATGGTGGAATGAGCAGTGGATGGGTTATCCTATCGGTTCCTGGTATGAAGAGCAAAGTAATATAACGAATGCTTCAAAGCTCTGTGGAAACTTATTATTGATGGTAGGAGAGGCCGACGCCAACGTGCCGCCAGAATCTACTTACCGTGTGGCTGACGCGTTGATCAGGGCAAACAAAACCTTCGATTTTCTTCCTATCCCTGGGTCGGATCACACGAGTGGTGGCAACTATGGTAAATTGAAAAGACGCGATTTTTTCGTGAGGAATTTACTGCACATAGAGCCACCACAGAGAAATATGGGTGAGTTAACTACGCAAGCGAAATAATTTTTTCGATGCGAATCCGAGTTTCGAACTAGCTGTCTATAAATTTTTGGCTGTGGTACTTTCTGTGGAACAGTTGCAATTGCATTCATATGTGAATTTCATTTGAACTACAGGAAGTAGCCACCAATAGGGAGAAACATCGCCATATGCTTCGGGGGAATAATTCAGGTACTGGTTCGGTAACCTACAGCCATTATATTCTCCAAAAAACATATGATCCAGGACATTAACGTTATAATCTTTATTGATGAACATCCAAACTTTATTTGTTCTTAAAGGATTAAAATAAGGTGTATAAAATGCATCAACACCTACTAAATTGCCCGTTGTGTCATAGTAATAACCGTTCCCATATGAAGGCGGATAAAATTGATTTATAATATCGGGAAACAATCTGTTTTGTGAGTCGTAGACTAGCTGGCGAACGCCATAAGGAGTTCCCGGCGCCGGTCGGTTATTTTGTGTTTTGCCAAAAGTATAAATCGTATCAGTTGTTGCTTTGCCCGTGGCATCGTATCCGTATTTGTGCCAAAATTCATATCCTCGGTCTACTGACAACGCAGGATCAACGGGAGCTATGTAGTCGGTAAGCCTGTTATACTTATCATACCTGAAAATGCGGTAAGGCAACGCAGCACGTCCGGTGATATGGGATGCTTTTGGAATAACAACGGAGTCGGCCGGGGCAATGCTAATGGGATTGCCGAATAAATCGTATTTAAAAACGAGCAATGCTGAGAAAAATATTTCATTCGGGCATGTGTCGCAATGAGGAAGTAAACCTGATGCCCAAACTGTGTACATCGTCTTTATTTTACATTGCTTGTAGTCAGCGGTCGGATGATCTTCAAAGTACTGCTGATCCATGGTTTTGCGGCAATTGCTGAAAAGGCAGATAACTAAAATTGCGCAAAGCAATTGCGAGAGGTTGGGTCTAGACATGTTTTTTAGAGTTAGCAGATGATTAATAGTAACACCAAATTAATCACCGCTAACAACAAATGCAATATTAAAAATCACAAAGATGAAATCACTTCAATTGTCTTCTGGACCATCGTTTGGTTTACATCAAGATGCGTAACAATTCTTATTTGAGTGGGAGAGATGGCGATCACTCTAATATTGTTTTCCAGCAATTTTGCAGCAAGCTGAGCGGCTGTAAATCGGCCCCTTACTTCAAAAATAACAATGTTAGTTTCAACGGGTAAAATGGCGCCGGTGAAATCTTTTTGTGATAGTGCTTCGGCAATCAGTTTTGCATGCGCATGGTCCTGCGCCAATCTTGCAACATGATTGTCCAATGCGTAAATGCCTGCGGCTGCAATAAAACCGGCCTGGCGCATGCCTCCGCCAAACACCTTTCTGATTCTTCTCGCTTTACGGATGAAATCCTTTGTTCCAAGTAATACACTTCCCACGGGTGCACCCAGGCCTTTGCTAAGGCAAACGGAAATAGACTCAAATGCCTTCCCAAATTGCGCCGGGGTTTCGTTTTTGGCAACAAGCGCATTAAATAAACGTGCTCCATCCAAATGAAAATGAAGGTTGTTTGTTGCGCACGCTTGTTGAATAGTGGTTATCTCAGTAAAGTCATAACAGCTTCCACCTCCGCGGTTCGCAGTGTTTTCGAGGGAAACCAACGTGGTGGCAGGTTTATGTACATCATCCGGATTAATGTTGTCAATTACCTGTTTTGCGGTAATCCTTCCACGGTCGCCCTCAATCAAACGCACCGAACAGCCTGCATTAAAGGCTATCCCGCCGCCCTCATATTGATAAATGTGTGAAAGTTTATCGCAGATCACCTCGTCACCCGGCTGTGTGTGGCATTTTATGGCAATCTGGTTGGTCATGGTCCCACTCGGGCAAAAGAGCGCGGATTCCATGCCAAACAGCGTAGAAATTTTTTCCTCTAGTGCATTAACTGTCGGGTCTTCACCAAAAACGTCGTCCCCAACAGGGGCTTCATGCATAGCTGTCAGCATTCCGGCCGTTGGCTTGGTAATTGTATCGGATCTATAATCAATCATGCAAGCGAAGATAAAATAGTTTGGCTCAATTGTAGATGGATACGTATAAGGATTAAAATAATTGAATGGATTAACAGAAAGGCATCAACAAACGAAAAAAATGCATGTTATTATTAAAGGGAACGTTGAAACCAGGTTTTCATTGATCTTTCTTTAACAAATTGGCAAAAATAGGTGGGTATTACTAACATAAATGTTGTTTTTTTACACATTTATTAGTATATTATCATAAACCGTTGTACTTTTGCAACTTTATTTTGTATTTTGGTTATATTTTGCACATACACTGTAAACGTTCCTATAAAGCTTTTGTCAATAAGTAAAACAAGCAATACCAATTATGAGGCAGCTTAAAATTGCCACCCAGATCACCAACCGTGATTCGCAGGCAGTAGAAAAGTATCTGCAGGAAATCTCCAAGATTCCTATGATCACTCCTGAAGAGGAAACCACACTGGCCCAGCGAATTAAGATGGGAGATCAGAGAGCTTTAGACAAATTAGTGCAGGCCAACTTACGTTTCGTGGTATCTGTTGCTAAGCAGTACCAGCACCAGGGCCTTTCCCTTAGCGATTTAATTAACGAGGGTAACCTCGGCCTTATTAAAGCGGCACAACGCTTTGACGAAACCAAGGGTTTCAAATTCATCTCATACGCAGTATGGTGGATCCGCCAGTCCATTTTACAGGCGTTGGCAGAGCAGGGTAGATTAGTCCGCCTGCCTCAAAACAAAATTGGCACCTACAACAAGGCTAATAAAGCTTACATGGCTTTTGAACAGGAACATGAGAGAGAGCCAAGTACAGAAGAATTAGCTGACATTTTGGAAATGAGCGAGACCGAAATCAACAACATTTTCCAAAGTAACACACGTCACACATCATTAGACGCTCCGGTTCACGAAGCCGAAGACGTAGCAATGGGCGACCTTCTTGAAGGTAGTGATGATACTGATGATGATGTGATGAAAGATTCTTTAAGAGAAGAAATACGCCGTGTATTAAAATCTCTTAGTCCACGTGAAGCTGAAATCGTAAATGCTTACTTTGGACTGGATGGCGAAAACGGTGTTACAATTGAACAAATTGGCCAGAAATATGATCTTACCAAAGAACGTATTCGCCAAATCAAGGAAAGAGCTATTAAACGCCTTCAAAAAGCGCGCTATAGCAATGCTTTAAAAGCATACTTAGGATAATATTCCGAAATGTAATAGAGTAAAGGCCTTCCGATTGCGGGAGGCCTTTTTTATGTACGATGTTATTTGATGTACGATGTTAGATGTACGTTGTACGATGTGTGTGGAAAGTCAAAATTCAAAAGTAAAAAGTAAAAACCCAGGCTTTGGAATGTTTGATATAATCGCGAGCTGTTAGCAATGAGGTTTTTGAATTTTCACTTTTTACTATTGAATTATTCCGCTCTTACGTAAGCAAAAAGCCCGGCAAATTTTATTGCCGGGCTCTAGTATGTTGCCTTTAATTGATTTAATCAAAACTGAGCCACAAGCTTTAAGCTGATAGCTTAAGGCTGACCGCTAATAATGCCATCTCTTAAATGCTTCCATTGCAGCATATTTAGTAAGCCCCAATGCTGCATATAAACCAGCAGTATTGGCGTTGCGTTCTTCAGCTCTTTGCCAGAACTCACGCGCATCTGCACCCTGGAAAGGAACCATGTCTTTCTGGCTTTGGTGAATGAAAATACCAAAACGTTTTTTCATTACCTGGTCAGGGCTCATTGGTATAGCCATTTCAATATCATCAATATCCCATTCCTGCCATGCGCCTTTGTACAACCATACCCAACAATCTTTGATCCATTCGTCGCCGGCTGCTTTTATACGTTTCAGGCTTTCGAATACTATATCAAGACAAACCTTATGTGTGCCATGTGGATCGGCCAGGTCGCCTGCGCAATAAATTTGATGAGGCTTTAATTCTCTCAATAATTTCATCGTCAGTTGCACATCTTCTTCACCCATTGGCTTTTTCTCAATGGTACCTGTTTCATAAAAAGGCAGGTTTTGGAAATGCCATCTTCCTTCAGGCAGGCCAACATATTTACAAGTTGCCTTTGCCTCACATCTTCTTATCAATCCTTTAATGCTGCGTATTTCCTGGGTATCCATTTCATTCTTCTTTTTTGAAGAAAGGAATTCCTGTGCCCCGGAAAGAATTTCAATACTTTTCTTATTGTCAATGCCAAACATTCCTTCAAAGCCTACAGCAAAATCAAGGAAACGTGTAACGAATTCATCCGTTACTGCGATGTTACCGCTGGTTTGGTATGCTACATGTACTTCGTGTCCCTGATCGTGAAGGCGCATGAAAGTACCGCCCATGCTAATGATGTCATCATCAGGATGAGGAGAAAATATTAAACAACGTTTTGGATAAGGTTCGCTTCTTTCAGGATGCGCAGGTATAACCGCGTTAGGTTTACCACCTGGCCAGCCAGTAATAGAATCGCGCAGCATATAAAACACCTGAAGGTTAATTTCGTATGTATCGCCTTTTTCAACAAGCAGGTCGCCTAAACCACTTTCGTTGTAATCAACATTAGTAAGGCTAAGCACTGGTTTATTTAATTTAAGCGCCATATTAACTACGGCACGCTTAATTATTTGTGGAGTCCATTCAGTTTCACCGGTAAGCCATGGGCTTTTGAAACGGGTTAATTCTGCCGCTGCAAATTCATCAATCACAAAAGTGCAGTTGTCATGCTGCTGCAAAATGCTCGCAGGTACTTGCTCTGTAAGATTACCTTCAACCGATTTTGCAACTATCTGTGCCTTGCCCCACGCCATCAATAAAACGCGTTTCGTTTTCATGATGGTGCTTATGCCCATTGTAAGCGCCAGGCGGGGAACTTTAGTAATATTGGTAAACTCTCTTGAATTGGCTATACGCGTGCTATTATCAAGATTAACAACACGTGTTTTTGAAAATATGCTGGAACCTGGTTCGTTAAAACCAATGTGGCCGTTATTACCAATACCAAGCACCTGCAAATCAATACCACCGGCATCTTCAATCATCTGCTCGTAATCGATGCAGTGCTGCTTGATTTCTTCTCTTGAAAGTTCGCCGTTTGGAATATGAATATTTGAAGGATCGATATCTACATGATTGAACAGATGGCGATGCATAAAGCTCCAATAGCTTTGAAATGCGTCTTTCTCAATTGGATAGTATTCATCAAGATTGAAAGTGATTACGTTCTTGAAACTTAAACCTTCTTCCCTGTGAAGCCTTACCAGTTCTGCGTACATATTGATCGGAGTGGAACCGGTAGCAAGGCCTAAAACACAGGGTTTGCCTTCCTGTTGTTTATGCCTGATAAGCTTTGCAATTTCATTTGCTACAAAAACGGAACCTCCTTTGGGGCTGGAAAAAATCTCGACAGGAATTTTTTCAAATGAGTCGACCATTTTCATGAGTGATTTATTTTAATATAGATCGTAAAAATATCAATTAGCGGTGAATATAGAGTATTTCAAACGTTTGCTTTGTTTTTTGACAATGAAAGATAATATTGAACTAACATTTTTTGCAATCAACGAATTGTGTCATAATTGTAATCGGTTGCCATTTGAAAAGATTAAATAAATCGCTGATGTATGATGTGATGATGTCTGATTTGTTCTGATATGAAAGGTAAATTGAATTGAAAAGGCTTAAAGCACGATGTCTGATTTGACGATGCCTGATTTGTTTAAGTGAAGCACCAAAACTGTAAAAGCGCAATAATCTAAAATGTCGAATATCAAATCTCAAATTCTAATATCGCCTTAAGAAAATTGTGTAACTGATAAAAGTTAAACAGCAGCTAATAGCTAATAGCTGAAAGCCGATAGCTAACAGCTGTTTTTGGTATAAAAGTTGAACTTATGATTTGTAAACTTTTGAAATCTATGATGAGATATTTTGTTAATGTAATTACCGTAGCCTTTTTTTCTGTTTTCTTATTTTCCTGTAACAGGCATAGCCACCAAAGTAAATCCAACAACCCGTCGTCCGTAACCGTAACATCTACAAGTGGAAATGTTTCATCCGATAACGGTGCGCCGAATATGGCCACGATGAATGATGATATTTTAACCTACATTAATCAATATCGAACCTCAATAGGAAAAGACCCTCTGAAAATGGTGAAAGCTGCTTCAACGGAGGCAGCAAAACACAGTGCCGGCATGGCTGGCGGCAAAGTTGCGTTTGGCCACGATGGTATGCAGATAAGGGTTACCAATATAAGCAGGCAAATAGGCCGCATTTCCGCAGCGGCAGAAAATGTAGCACATGGAAAACTAAATGCGCGGCAGGTGGTTGACGGCTGGCTGAACTCGCCCGGGCACAAGAAAAACATAGAAGGAAACTATACGCTAACCGGCGTGGGCGTTGCGCAGGGCAACCGTGGAGAAATATTTTTTACGCAGATTTTCCTTCGCAAGTAGTAATTTGCCGCAGTTATGCAGAAAACGATTATTACCGTTAAGGACCTCTATAAAAGTTATGGAAATTTTGAGGCTGTAAAAGGTATCAGCTTTGAGGTTAAAGAAGGGGAGATATTCGGGCTTCTTGGGCCTAACGGCGCGGGAAAATCCACCACACTTGAAATCATTGAGACTTTGCGCGACAAAACAAGCGGGCAAATAACAGTGGATGGATTGGATCTTGATAAATCACCCAACGAAATAAAGAAAATAATTGGCGTTCAGTTGCAAACATCCGGCTACTATCCCGGGTTAAACCTCGTTGAACTCATCAATCTTTTCGCTGGCCTGTATAATGAGCATGTTGATCCCATGCAACTGCTGGATAGTGTGAACCTCAGAGATAAAGCAAAAAACAAATTTAAAGAGTTGAGTGGTGGACAAAAGCAACGTTTCTCCATCGCGACAACGCTTATTAATAAGCCCAAAATTATCTTCCTGGATGAACCTACAACCGGGCTTGATCCGCAGGCAAGAAGAAACCTTTGGGATTTGATCCGTGATATCAGGAGCAAAGGCACTACTGTTATCATCACTACGCATTATATGGACGAAGCGGAAGTATTGTGCGACAGGGTTGCCATCATTGATTCAGGTAAGATCATTGCATTATCAACTCCCGATCAGTTAATTGACGAACTTGTGGCTACCGGTTTTGAAAGGCCGAAGGAAGTAAAACAGGCCAACCTGGAAGATGTGTTTATTCATTTGACAGGGAAGCACCTGAGGGAAGAGTAGAAGCGGGTAAGACCGTGAAATTGTAAGAGCGAAAGAAGGAAAGAGACCGGGAGTGCTGACCGAACAAGAAAGCTAAAAGCTGATAGCTGATAGCTAATAGCTACAATGACAGACGATTTAAAATATCCCATCGGCAAATTTGTGCCGGAGCCTTTTTCGCACGATCAAAAAGAGAAATGGTTACTGGAATTGAAATTTCTTCCGGATGATGTGGAACATGCCATTTTGAATCTTGATGAAGCCCAGCTGGATACGCCTTACAGAGAAGGCGGCTGGACCGTAAAGCAGTTGGTGCATCACATTGCAGACAGCCACATGAATGCGTATATAAGATTCAGGCTGGGGCTAACGGAAAATAATCCTAATATAAAGCCCTACGAAGAACAGGAGTGGGCCAAATTGAATGATACTGCCATCGTTCCGGTGAATGTATCTACTACATTGCTTCATTGCCTGCATCAACGTTGGTTTGCCTGTATAAAGGATCTTACTGAAGACCAGTGGGAGAGAACAGTACATCATCCCGCTCATAATAAAAATATCAGTTTATGGGAGTTGCTTGGCATGTATGCCTGGCACGGCAAACATCACGTTAAACATATTACCGCATTGCGTGAGAGGAAAGGGTGGTAGCGACAATGTGTGAATATGCAAATGAGTAGATGTGCGAATGAGCGAGCCTGAAAATCAAACCTCTCGCATAGCTCAATCTCAAATTTCAAATCTAAAATTCTTAATTTTCTATATGGATGATCAGTTAAAATGGAAAACAATATCTTCAGAATATTTAAGCCATCAGCCCTGGTTTACTGTGAGGAAGGACGTATGTGAAAAGCCTGACGGTAAAATTGTGAACGACTACTACGTGTTCGAATTTCCGGAATGGGTCACGTGTTTTGCAATGACCGAAGATGGTAAAGTGATACTGGAAAAACAATACCGCCACGCAGCCAATGAAGTATGTATTGAACTGCCGGGCGGCTGTGTAGATGATACTGATGCAAGCCTTGAAGACGCCATAAGGCGCGAAATGCTGGAAGAGACCGGCTATTCATTTGAAACGGTCCACTATCTCGGTAAGATCTCGGCCAATCCTTCTACAAATGCAAACCTAATGCACATGTTTGTTGCAACAGGCGGAAAACTGATCCAGGAGCAACAACTGGATCATAATGAGGAGATCGAAGTTTTTCTGGCTTCTCTTGACGAAGTAATGCAACTGGCTGAAGAAAAAAGAATCCTTCAGTCGATGCACTTAAGCACAATTTTTTATGCGTTGAGATATCTTGACAGGATAAAATATGTGTAGCCGGAAATGATCGGCTACTTAGTTGTCGCAGGCATATACAACGAGTTTTTGTTGCATATGCCTGCTTAAAGCTAATCGAGCTTCTTCTGCAGCAATTCCGTTACTTGTTTCTGGTAAGTATAGCTGATCGGGATTACTTTATTGCCGATATTAATGGTGTTCTTGTTCCAGCTTTTGATTTTATCAACGGGAACAATATAAGAACGGTGGGCCCTGATAAATTTATTCTCCGGAAGTTTTTCACTCACCGCCTTCATGCTCATGTGGACGAGGATGGGCTTGGGTTCAACGTAGATCTTAATATAATCATCAAGCGCTTCAATCAGCTCAATGTCTTTGTAATATATTTTGGTCCACTGATAATTATACTTAACAAACAAAAATCCTTCACTGCTCTCCTTATTCTGGCGGTACAGCGCAAAATCTTTCGCTTTGTTTACCGCTTTTTCAAAACGTGCATAATCAAAAGGTTTCAGCAGGTAATCTATCGCGTCAAGATTAAATCCTTCAACAGCAAATTGGCTGTAGGCTGTTGTAAAGATCACCATCGGTTTGTTCTCTAGTCTGCTAAAGAATTGCAGGCCGTTCTCGTCAGGCATCTGGACATCTAAAAAGAGCAGGTCTACCGGGTTTTTTTCCAGGAAGTCGCCAGCCTCAACGGTGTCTGTAAATTTTGCTACAAGCTCAATCCCGTCTGTCTTTCCGATATAGTTCTGTACCAGTTGCAATGCCAGAGGCTCATCATCTATTACAACGCATTTCATGTCTTCAGATTTTTAATAAGCTGCAAGCTCTTTGCGATCAGCTTTCAGCCGCGGTATTCTAAATCATTTTACTAATCAGTTCATTAAGCGACATCAAGTAAAAAGTCAACATTCAAAAAGCATTAATCCTGTCTTGCAAATAAGTTTACAAACAACAGCGGTTTAAAACTAATAAGCCTAATTCCAATATGAAATTTTGACTTTTGAATCTTGCTTTATTGGTACGCTAATTCTCAATGGCAAGTTTTACAGTAAAGCTATTCGCTGTATTTTGAATTTCCAGCGTGTGTTTATTGGGATACAATAATTCCAGCCTTCTTTTTGTGTTGCTGATGCCGGTTCCGGTTCCGCTTTGTTTGGTAGCTCCCGGAATGATATCATTGTAACAGTTAAGGATGATCGTTTTATTGTTCACGCAGATATCCACCCTGATGGCTGAGCTTATGTGTGTGCTAATGCCGTACTTGAAAGCATTTTCTATAAAAGGTATAAATAAGAGCGGTGCAATCAGTACTCTGTCGATAGGGCCTTCCGTGTTAAAAATTATCTTCGACTTTTCAGTAAGCCTTACTTTCTGCAGGTCAATATAGCTGTTGATGAAATCAATTTCCTGAGAAAGCATTACTTTATCATTCTGTGATTCTTCCAAAGTGTAGCGCATAATCTTTGAAAGCTTTAATACGGCATCAGGCGTTTTGTCGCTATTGCTTACTGATAAGGAATAAATACTGTTGAGCGTATTAAAAAGAAAATGCGGATTTACCTGCGACTTAAGTAACGATAATTCTGTCTGCAATTGCTGCCTGCTCACTTCCTCGCGAATTTCGTCAGCCTGGAACCACTCATTTACCACTTTTGAACCGGCGCCGATAATGAAAACCAGTAAGAACAATGTCATGGGGCCCGTGCTAAAAAGTTTTGGCCCGCGAAAGTTCATTTTTTGAGCAAATTCACTCTTTAAAAACTCCCTTGTCTCCGGCGAAAGCCTTGAAATGTTGTACATTAAGGTCAGGTACAAAAAGAAACAGCCGAGTATAATTAAGATATATGGCACTGATCTTTTGTTTGCCAGAATTTTAGGAATGAATGTTCCTTTATTCGTATAAAAAAAGATTAATAAGAAGATTGCTGAGCCAAGGTATTGCGCCGTAAACCGTTGGCTTTGAAAAGGCGGCTCGCTTCTGTTATATTGAAAAAAAACAAACGGCAGCAGCAGTATAATGGCCCATGCCGTTACGTTTATAACAATTTCTGCAACAAGTTTCTTTTTAGTTGATAGCATAATAAAATCACCCGCACTTTTAGTAAATCTAAAGTGAAGCTGCTAAACTTATAGCTAATGGCTCGTTTTTTTAGATTAAGAGCAATATTTTATCGGTTAGCAATTCAATGTCGTTTAGTTAAAGGCTTAGTTGTCTGCTTGCTCCGGAAAAGCACCCTGTTCGTAGAGAATCAGGAACTAAAACGTCATTTCTGTTAATGCAACCGGTAGCATTTAACAAAAATCACCGATGAAGCCTGAATAGAATCTAACGGTTTATCGCATTCTTAATCTTAACTAAACGACATTCGGATGAGTATCAATAAGATTCTTCACTATTGGGGAAATCCCTGGCCTTAACATCGGTAATATATTGTTGCACTGCAGTGGTAATCTGTTCACTGAGATTCAGGTATTGCCTTAAAAACCTTGGTTTAAACTCGGTATTTATTCCAAGCATATCGTGCATTACCAGCACCTGGCCGTCACAATCACCGCCGGCGCCGATTCCAATTGTAGGAACAGATAGGTTTTCTGAAACTTCTTTTGCCAAAGTAGCGGGTATTTTTTCCAGCACAATTGCAAAACATCCGGCCTGTTCAATTAATTGAGCGTCCGTACGCAGTTTTTGTGCCTCCGCGGCTTCTTTTGCGCGGACATTATATGTTCCGAATTTATAGATGCTTTGAGGCGTTAAGCCCAGATGGCCCATTACAGGAATACCTGCGGATACAATGCTTTTTATGCAGTCAACGATTTCAATTCCACCTTCAAGTTTTACCGCGTGAGCGCCCGTTTCCTTCATGATCCTGATGGCTGAAGCCAGGGCGATCGATGGGTTTGACTGGTATGATCCGAAGGGAAGGTCCACCACAACAAGGCTCCGGTTAACGCCGCGGATGACTGATTGCGCGTGATAGATCATCTGGTCCAGCGTAATGGGCAAGGTGGTTTCGTGCCCGGCCATTACATTACTGGCGCTATCGCCCACCAGCAAAACCTCTACACCGGCGGCATCAAAAAGTTTGGCAAATGAAAAGTCGTAGGCAGTCAGCATGGAAATTTTCTCTCCTGCCGCCTTCATTTTCAGAAGCGTGTTGGTGGTGATTTTCTTAACCTCTTTGTTAACTGACATGATAAACGTAGGTTTAAATTGACTAAGAGATTGAACATGTGCCTACGTTAGAATAAAACATATTCAATGAAAGGGATGCAAAGATAGAAAAAACTTTTTGTAAGCGTAAAGCTTAAAGCCCAAAGCTGAAAACTGTGTTATGGCAGGGGCAAGGTCTCAGGTGTCAGGCATGAGGGTTAAAGCTTGAGGCATGAGGTTTAAGGCATAAGGTAGGAGGCGTAAGGTATAAGCGGAAAGAAACCCGGAAGGCTGCTTGATTGTAAAATATGAAGAAGATAAGGTTGTAAGGCAGCGACATTCTGAACCTGTATTTGCCTAATCAACGCCGCCGCACCTTTCACTATTGACTATTCACCATTGACTACATTCCTCAATGCCCGTTCTTAATCTCTTCGTACAAATGCTGCACCAGGCCATCCGCGAGGCCTATTTTAGGAACGTAGATTTCATCGATATCCGCCCAGCGCATCACGTTTACATAGATCTGCAAGGCAGGCACAATCACATCAGCGCGGTCATCGCGTAACTTATAGATCCGCATTCTTTCTTCTATGGAAAAGTTGGAGAATTCCTTGTAATAATCTTTCAGCAGATCGAAGGAGAGGGGCTTGCCTTCCTTCTTTTTGCTAAGGGAAAAAATTTTGTTGATATTTCCGCCAGAACCGATAGCTGTAACAGGAAATTTGCTTTTTACGTTTTGTTTCAGCTTATCCCGCATATCATCCCAGTTCTTTTCAGTTACCAGGTTTTTAAGCAGCCTGATGGTGCCGATATTAAAAGATTCTTTGTAGCGCAGCTTTCCGTCAGCAAAAAAGGTTAGTTCGGTACTGCCCCCGCCCACATCTATATACAGGTACGCATGTTCTTTATCCAGGTTTTCCGCAATATGGTTTTCATAAATAACGGTAGCTTCTTCATCGCCGCTTATTACGCTTATCTCAATACCTGTTTCCAGCCTGATCTTGCGAATAATGTCTGCACTGTTCACTGCATCGCGCATGGCGCTGGTGGCGCAGGCTTTCACACGTTCTACGCCGTATACGTTCAGTAAGTGTTTGTAAGCCTTCATGGTTTGAATAATCATCCCAATTTTTGGTTTGGTTATTTCTCCCTTTTCAAACACATCAAACCCAAGCCTTAGCGGAACCCTTACCAGGTTTATCTTAACGAACTCCGGTTTGGTTACACCATCGTCAATAACATCCGCTATTAATAAGCGGGCTGCGTTACTTCCAATATCTATTGCGGCTAGTTTCAAATGAACTTATTTTATACAAACTTAAGTAATTGCATTGTTAGGATTTGGGATTTGAAATTTGATATTTGAAATTCGATATGCGAAGATGCTTCAGAAATCGTCCGTTTGATTTTGCGATTATCAAATTTAGCTGCCGGCTATTTTATTCATTAGCCTGTCTGAACTAAAACCATTTCAAATTTCAAATCTCAAATCAAAATTGCCTACGCTTTGAGTGCCTGCTGCTGCAGGAAATGAAAAGTTTCTACCTGCGAACGTATTTTCTTTTTGCCCGCAGACGAAACATATTCATTTGATAGATGATTATCCAGCCAACGCGCCTTTACGTTGTCACTAAGCTGAATGTCGATAATGCTTTTCAACTCCGCTCTTATGGCAGCATCGGCAATCGGCACAGCCGCTTCAACGCGGTGATCCAAATTGCGCACCATCCAGTCGGCGGAAGATATATATACACGTTCCTTGCCACTATTGTGAAAGATCAGCACCCTTGCATGTTCAAGGTATTCATCAACAATACTTATGGCCGTAATATGTTTTTTGTATTTTTTATTTTCCACTTTCGCGCAAAAAATTCCACGCACTACCATTTGTATATCCACACCTGCTTCTGCCGCCTCGTAGAGTTTATAAATAAGCTCTGTGTCGGCGATTGAATTCAGTTTAATGGTTATGCTGGCTTCTTTTTTAGCTTTTGCATTTCTTATTTCGCGATTGATAAGCAGTAGAAGCTGCTTTCTCATGCTTGTTGGGCAAACGACCAGTGTTTTACAGGCTTTCAAAAATTTATCGCCTGTTTTGTAATTCTCGAGATAGCTAAATATGCGGTTTATATCCGCCATTATGTTCCTGTTGCTCGTAAGCAGGCAATGGTCCGCATACACACGAGCCGTACTCTCGTTAAGGTTACCCGTACTTACAAAGCCGTATTGCGTTATTTTATTGCCGATCCTTTTCTTGATCACACATATTTTGGCGTGTATTTTCATGTTGGGTACACCCAGCAATACTTTTACGCCTTCATCCTCCAACACATTTTTCCATTCAAGATTGGCCTCTTCATCAAACCTGGCCCGTAACTCCAGCATAACAGTTACCTGTTTGCCATTACGCACCGCATTTACAAGCGCATTAATGATCTTGGAGTTTTGAGCAAGGCGGTAAGCGGTAATCTTTATAGTAGTTACATCAGGGTCCATGGCCGCCTCACGCAACAGATCGATAAGCGGATCGAATGAATGATAAGGAAAGTGTAACATGACATCCTGCTCTAAGATAACATCTGTTACACGCAAAGAGTTTTTAAGTGCAGGATGCCTTATGGGCGAAATGCGGGTTGTCTTTTTGTCAAACACATCCGGAAAATCCATAAAATGCCTGAAGTTGTGAATCCGTCCGCCCGGGATGATGTTGTCCCTGCGCGACAGGTTCAAACGCCTGATCAGGTACTCCAACAGGCCAGCATCCATTTCCTTATCATACACAAATCGCACAGCCTTGCCTTTACGCCTGTTCTTCAGGCCATGCTCAATTTTTTGCACCAATGTGGTCGACACGTCATTATCAATATCGATCTCTGCATCCTTTGTTACTTTAAATACGTGCGCATCAAAGTAATCATAACCAAAATACCGGAATATATATGGCAGGTTATACCTAACAACATCTTCCAGCAGGATAATCTGCTTATCGCCGGTTTTCGAAGGTAGTTGCACAAAGCGCCCCACAGTTTTTGAGGGGATTTCGATCAATGCATATTTTTGATCGTATGCAGAATTTTCTTTTCGCATTACAACACCCAGGTAAAGGCTTTTATCCCGCAGGTATGGCAAAGCCGGCAGCGTTTCTATCAGCAGCGGAATGATATTCGAGCGCACTTCCTCATCAAAAAAAATGCGCACAAAATCTTTCTGTTCTTTCGTCAGTTTCTTTTCTGTAACAAGAAAAATCTTTTGTTTTTTTAGCTCATCCTGTATATCATCCCATATGCGGTTAAACTCATTTTGTTGTTGTAAAACAATTGTCTGGATCTGATCCAGTATGGCCTGTGGGTTATCTTCAAAATGCATGTTGGCTTTCTTACCAGCCAGCTCAACCATTCGCTTAAGTGTGGCTACGCGCACCCTGAAAAACTCATCCAGGTTATTTGAATGTATTCCTAAAAAACGGATTCTTGATTTTAACGGAACGGTAGGATCATTTGCTTCCTGTAGAACGCGGGCATTAAAACTCAGCCAGCTTATATCCCTTGCTATCAGATTCTTCTTATGCATATGTGAGTTGTGAGGAACAAGCTTAGAGCCTAAAAGCTCAAAGCCTAAAACTTATACTATCTGTCCCGGTCTTTATTTATTATTGTAAAAATCGCTTATTAATATTTCCAGTAGAAAGCACCGAGAGGCGTCACACGCCACAAACCTTAAACATCATGCCTCAACCCTCAAGCTTGACCTGTTGCTATCCCAGTTTCCTGATCTTTTCAATCAGGCCCGTAGTGGAAAAGCCCTGAACAATTGGATTAATCACCACACGGCCCCCATTGTCTATTACTTCTTTGGCGCCCGCAATCTGTTCAACAGTGTAGTCGCCACCCTTAACCATCACATCGGGCATGATGGCTTTAACCAGTTCACGAGGCGTTTCTTCATCAAAGATCACTACCGCATCTACCATTAATAATGCTGCCAGCAGCAATGCGCGGCTTTGTTGATTATTTACCGGCCTGTCCGGCCCTTTCTTTAAATATTTTACACTCTCGTCGGAATTCAGCCCAACCACAAGATAATCCGCTTCGCTTGCTGCTTGTGATAAAGAAAATATATGGCCCTCATGAAGAATATCAAAGCACCCGTTGGTAAAAGCTACGGTTTTTCCATTAAGGCGCCAGCCTTCCATTAAATGCTGCAGGCGCTCTGCTGTTACTATTTTCTGAGATATGTATGAAGTGTTCTTCATTTCTTCTTCTTTGTAGTGGTAATAAAGATGTATGCTAAAGTTCCAAAAACTATTGTAAAAACAAACTGGGCCAACCATAAAAGCCAGCCTACGGCAAGGCCAATATTCTCATTTATATTATAGAGCGTTAGCGTTTTCTGAATGGCTATCGGATATGCACCGAGGCCACCGGGCGCAATGATGATGCCAACCGTTCCGAAGATCAGCAACGCCACGCCGGTTGAAATGCTTAAGCCTGCAGTTTCCTGCAATGCAAAGCAACCGATCCAGGTTGATAGTACGTAGCTCCCCCAGATAAGCACAGTATATAATATAAAAAGAAACTTGTTTTTTACTTTGCCAATGCTTACCAACCCTTCCCACATGCCTTTGGCAACCCTTGTTAATACGGCGCCCCATTTTGTTTTACGAAAGCGCCTTAAAAGATACACACATAAAGCGATAATGGCTACAATGATAAGAATTGTTATCCAACGCGACGAACCTCCATTCTCCACATTGCTTTCTGCTTTTGCAAAAATTTCATTTGCATACTGTTTGATCACGTTATACTCGGCAAAAAAAACAATCACACTAAGTATGGCAAGGCAGATGAGGTCTACCACGCGCTCGGCAATGATTGTGCCGAGTAATTTTTCTGCGGGTATTTTATTTCGGCGTGCAACAACTGTGCATCGCAAGATTTCTCCCGCTCTTGGCAACAGCTGATTACCCAGGTAACCCACAAACAAACCGCAGATGAGATGAAAAAGGGGAGGATTGTACCCCATGGATCTAACCATTTGCCTCCATCTGATAGAACGGAAAACATGGCTGGTAAGTAGTATCAAAAATACCGGTATCAGTAACCAAAACCTTGCTCTTGATAATGCTATTGTAATATCTGTTTTGTCCTGAGCCGTGAGCCCTTTTAACGACCACCAGATTAAAAAAGCACCTAATCCAAAACTTATGACATACTTTATTAATGCAATAATTATTTTTTTCATTAAACAGCAGAAGTTGATTGTTTTTATAAGCGAAACATAAAACCACGGAGGGTACAAGAGATACGAAGTTTACTTTAGGACTTGCAAGTGTTTAAGGATACAAGAATCAAAGCAATTCTTAGTACCGCTTACACTAACTGCATATAAACCTGTTCCTTCAAACAACACATCATATTTTAAAATGTTCTTTTAAAATGTAATGTTGTACTTCAGGCCCTCACTTCGCTGAACACTGCATTTGCTAACATTTTATGTAAGCCGCGATGCTCCATACCGCAAAATACAAATACTATTGGCTTATGAGAGCATTACAACTATATATAAATGTTATTTATTGATTTGAAATACAATACACTTTGCATTGTCAAATAAAGATTTAATGCAAAAGGAATCACTTAACCGGGTTTGCTTAAACAGCCTCAGCCTCACGGACCAGCGTGAAAAGGATTTCTGCTGCACCTTTAGCCTGAGCTTTAAAGGCTGATTGGCCGGCCCAGATAACCAACAAATCTTCATTGCCCCCTTTTTGCGCGGCATTTCTTGCAAAGATGGTGAGTGGGATTTGATAGGGGTAGGGAGGAATATTTAATGCTGATTGATCAACCTGGCGCATGATCTCATTTCTCACGCCGCGTGCCCAACGGCCAGAGATGGCCCTGGTAAGTATTATATCCGCGTCGGTAGCTTTACATAATAAAGCTTTATGTGCGGCGGAAGCGCTACTTTCATTACATGCAATAAATGCGCTGCCAGCCTGAACGCCCTGCGCACCAAGGATAAAAGCCGCTTTTATTGCTTTGCCATCCATAATGCCACCCGCTGCAAGTACCGGATTTTTTATTGTATCAACAATCTCGGGAATCAACGACATCAGGCCAATCATCGGAATCTCATCGTGTAGAAAAGTGCCTCTATGCCCACCCGCTTCAATTCCCTGCACAGTAATAATATCAATGCCTTTATCCGCCAATAGCTGTGCTTCCTGACGGCTTGTTGCTGTGCCAATAAGAACACTGCCATTACTTTTTAACCGGGCGATGGCATCGTCGGTTAAAATGCCAAACGTAAAGCTTACAACAGGTATCCTTTCTTTTATTAATACATCAACTTGCTCTTCCCATGTAGAAAAATGTAGTGAAGAAAGTGGCTGTGAAGAAAAATCCAGCTGTCTTTTTGCCGCAAACTGACTCAGGAATTGTTGCATTTCCAAAAAATCCTGTTCGTTAACCGCAGGAATGGAATGGGCAAAAAGATTTACGGCAAAAGGTTTTTTGGTAAGCGCTTTTGTTTTTTGAATGAGATCGGCCACCGCAGATGCGCTCAATCCGCCAACCGGCAATGAACCAAGGCCACCGGCATTAGATACAGCAGCTACCATCGCGGGCGTGGATACACCCAGCATTGGCGCCTGTACAATGGGATAATCAATTCGTAAAAGATCAGTTACGGTATTTTTCCAGGTCATGGAGAAGGCAGCTGTGAGCTATCAGCCGTGCGCTTTAAGCTTTGAAAATATCATGTCAACATTGTCCTTTCAAGATTGCAACTATCACACCTGCACAAGCTCTTCTCATGTAAAGTATAACTTATAACCTTACTACGTATAACTTATCACCTACAACTTATTGCCATCTTTAGGGAACACGATCCATGGTTTGAAGGCTTTGGCTTCTTCAAAATCCATAGCTGCATAAGAAATGATAATCACCACATCTCCAACAGCTCCTTTACGTGCAGCCGGCCCGTTAAGGCAAACAGTTCCGCTGCCTCGCTTACCTTTAATAAGGTACGTTTCCAGCCTTTCACCGTTGTTTACATTAACCACCGTTATTTTCTCGTTCTCGATAAAATTTCCTGCATCCATCAGGTCCTCATCTAATGTAAGGCTTCCAACATATTGAAGATTTGCCTCTGTTAATACGGCGCGATGGATCTTTGATTTTAGTACTTCTATTTGCATAGCGGCGCAAAGTTATTGAATAAGCGATAAGGAACAATAAAATTGCAAAGATGTTGATGGAAAACCATTAATAAGTGTGACTACAAATTAAAATCACACGTCCAAAATACGAAGTACTCAGATATGGACATGCTTCTATTTTTCTCGCCTTGTATTGATTGAAACCGAAAAGTAGAAGACAGGCTTCACATAGGTACTTCGTACTTCATACCTCGTACTTAATTAATTGTCATATTATCAATCAGCCTTACCGGATCTTTGAAGGCGGCAATCAACGCAACGAGTTTTTGGCCCGCAACATACTTTTCAACAGGTTCAAGTGTATTTGCATCTGCAATCGAAACATAATCAACCTTAGAAAAGCCATTGTTTAATAAATAAGCCTCTCCATTTTGCGTTAACTCTTCAAAAGAGGCCAATTGTATATTATTCTTAATATGATTGAGTGTTTTATATATTGCCAGCGCTTCTTCTTTTGCATCGTCGCTTAAACGAACGTTTCTGCTACTTAAGGCAAGGCCATCTTCTTCTCTTTTAGTAGGAACGATGATCAAATTGGTATTTATATGCTCAATTTCCAGCAGTTTTTTAATCACCATGCATTGCTGGTAATCTTTCTGTCCCATAAAAAGCGCGTCGGGCTGTACAATTTCCAAAAGGCGGTGTACTACCTGGCACACACCCTGAAAATGCCCCGGCCTGTATTTACCCTCAAGTATGTTTTCCAGGTAGCCGAGTTCATAGTGCTTTACTTCTTTAGTACCATCAGGGTATATTTCTGCTACAGTTGGCAGAAAAAGTATGTCCACTTTCTCCCTTTCCAGTAACATTATATCTTTTTCTATTGTGATGGGATACTTTTCAAAATCTTTAATATCATTAAACTGTGTCGGGTTTACAAAAATGCTGCAAACGGTAGCATCTGCGTGTTGCTTTGACTGCCTGATGAGCGACAGGTGCCCCTCGTGTAATGCACCCATTGTTGGAACAAAGCCAATTTTCTGATTTTTTTCCTTAAGTGTTTTGATCTGAGAACGAATGTCTTGTACAGTTTTATAAAGTATCATACTCACCTAAAAATATGGGTTAATAATCCAAGAATGATTAGTATTGCAACCATTTCTTTACCTTTGCAAATTAATTTGTGGTTTAACAAGCCTAAATTCTGCATAAGAATGTCAACAAAGAAAAGAATTTTATTCATTGCGACGGAAATGTCTCCGTACCTGGAGCTTACGGAATTTGCTGAGATTGTGAACAAGCTGGCAATAAAAAGTAACGAGAGCGGATTAGAAGTTAGATGCATTATGCCACGTTTTGGCGTAATTAATGAACGCAGACACCGGTTACACGAAGTTGTACGTTTATCGGGTATCAATGTTTCGGTTGATAATGACGATTACCCTTTGCAAATTAAGGTTGCATCCTTACCCAACGCACGTTTACAGGTTTATTTTTTGGACAATGAGGATTTTTTCAAAAGGAAATTCATTTTTACAGATGAAAACGAGCAGTGGTTTGATGATAATGGGTTAAGAACCATTTTTTTCTGTAAGGGCGCACTGGAAACTGTAAAGAAATTTGGATGGCCCCCGGACATTATTCATTGCAGCGGCTGGATGACTGGTTTAATCCCCATGTACCTGAAAACGGCTTATAAAAAAGAACCGGTATTCTCACATAGCAAGGTTATCTACACCATCGGTCAAAATACCTTCAAGGAAAAACTGGGAACCGACTTTACCGAAAAGGCAATCATTCATGCCAATATTAAAGAAAAGGATCTTGAACCTTTTAAAGAAGCTAACAATACCGCAATGTTCAGAGGCGGCGCAACTTATGCAGACGTTATAACTTTTGGCGCTGATAAAGTTGAAAAGAAACTGGTGGAAGAATTTTCTAAAGTTAAAGGCAAAAAGGTAATTCCTTTTGCCGGATGGGACAGCGATTTAACTGAATATATTGATCTGTACCAGGAACTTGCAAAATAATCCTAACAAAATTTATTGCGCAAATATTAAGGATTCAATCTTATATATTTGCATCTCTTTAAAAAAATAATATGCCATACTTATTTACGTCTGAAAGTGTATCTGAAGGTCATCCGGATAAAGTTGCCGACCAGATCTCTGATGCTCTGATAGATAATTTTTTAGCATTTGATCCGAATAGTAAAGTAGCCTGTGAAACATTAGTAACAACCGGACAGGTAGTACTGGCAGGTGAAGTAAAAAGTAAAGCTTATTTAGATGTGCAGGAAATTGCGCGCGGTGTAATCCGTAAAATCGGCTACACTAAAAGCGAATACATGTTTGAAGCACACAGCTGCGGTGTATTGTCTGCTATTCACGAACAATCTGCCGACATTAACCAGGGCGTAGACAGGAAGAAGAAAGAAGAGCAAGGTGCCGGCGACCAGGGTATGATGTTTGGTTATGCAACAAACGAAACAGAAGATTACATGCCTTTGGCATTAGATCTTGCTCATAAATTGCTGCAGGAACTGGCTGTACTGAGAAGAGAAAACAAACAAATTAAATATCTGCGTCCTGATGCAAAAAGCCAGGTTACGTTAGAATATGATGATAACAACAAGCCTGTTCGTATTGATGCGATTGTAGTTTCTACGCAGCATGATGACTTCGACACAGAAGCTAAAATGCAGAAGAAGATCAATGATGATATCATCAACATTCTTGTTCCACGCATCAAATCAAAATACAAGAAATACGCGAAACTGTTCAACGATAAAATCAAATATCACATTAATCCTACAGGTAAATTTGTGATTGGTGGCCCACACGGTGATACAGGTTTAACCGGCCGTAAAATTATCGTAGATACTTACGGTGGTAAAGGTGCTCACGGTGGTGGTGCATTCAGCGGTAAAGACCCCAGTAAAGTAGACCGTAGTGCAGCTTATGCTACACGTCACATTGCAAAGAACCTGGTAGCTGCAGGTGTTTGTGATGAAGTACTGGTTCAGGTTTCTTATGCAATTGGTGTTGCTCAACCAATGGGTGTTTATGTAAACACTTATGGTACTGCGAAAGTTGAATTAAGCGACGGCGAAATTGCAAAGATCGTTTCCGGCATTTTCGATATGCGCCCTTACTTTATTGAACAACGCCTTAAACTGCGCAATCCTATTTATAGCGAGACAGCAGCTTACGGACACATGGGCCGCAAACCTGAAATCGTAAACAAAGAATTCGCTTCACCAGATGGTAAAGTGATCAAAAAGAAAGTAGAATTATTTACCTGGGAAAAACTGGATTACGTTCCTAAGGTGAAGAAAGCTTTCGGCATAAAATAGTCAACCGAACTATTGATATATATACACAAGCCCTGGATTTATTCCGGGGCTTTTTTTTAGCTGCAGGCGTGCTGAAACACAGGGCTTTTTTAACCACAGCGTTAACGGAATTTTTTCACAGAGTTTCACAGTATTTGTTTTGTTGTGATTTTGACAAAGAGTTGAAAGCGATGGTTCGCATTGCAATTTTTTTTAAAAAAAATAAAACAACTGAATAACTCCGCGGTTATTTGATCTCATCCGTGTACTCTGTGAAAAAAACTCAGTGCTACGTGTGGTTTAACAAAAACTCGCGATAGCGAGCCTGTCGTTACATGATTCAAAAATTCTAACTTTACAATAGAAGTTTAACTATGCACGATATAGAACCTTTTTTTAACTGGCGCCACATGTATACATCAGAAGAAGATCCCCGCTCACCCTTCTATGGAAGGACATATAGCGAGTTTGAATTTTCGCAGGCTGTATACAATTATTATATACATCCGCAATGGGATGAGTTCGGCAGTAGAACCCTTTACATGAAGATCATCTATGCAGATTATGAATTGAACTTTGCGATACTGGAGTTGATTGGTGAATGGAATGATGCTATTGAAAATGATATCATGACATTAAAACGCGATGTCATCGACAATCTATTTGCAGAAGGCATCACCAAATTTATTTTAATAGGAGAGAACGTTTTAAATTTTCATAGCGGCGACCGCGATTACTACCAGGAATGGTTTGAAGAAGTCACAGATGAAAATGGCTGGATCGTTATATTAAATATGCCGGAATCAACCCAGCACGATTTCAGAAAGAAAAAGCTGAATCATTATATTGAGCTAATCGATTTGCCTGAGTGGCGAACATATAAACCCTATCACCTGTTCAGGAAAATAGATAACGACATCAGTAAAAGGCTTGATCTGTAGAACGCATTAATAATAGTTTCTGCGTAACCGTATTTCAAAATAAAAAAGGTTTCAAGCTTCAGGCATAGCATAATTGCAGTGCGGCGAAAGTTTAATAGTTGAGCACCCTCACGTCTATATGTTTGTTGTACGATAAAGCACCTGCATTTTTTTCTTTTTGGCAGTGTCCTTCTGCATCTATACTTTTGCGCCCGTATAAATCGATCAACCGACATCTGCTAATTTATGAAACCAATATCCAATATCCAGGCATCTATAGATGATTGCCGTTACAGCTTCACAACATTTTCCATAACACAAATTATTACATGCATTCAGCCTGAGTGATCCGCATATATACATGCGTGTCCGTTATATTGCTAAAAAAGGATGATAAAAGTATGCCTTGTCATATAAAAGACAAGCAAGCTACGCGTTGTGTGATTTGGTGGAACCCCGGCGATATAACCCTGATAAGGCTTTGTTGCGTCGCACACTTGTACGTTCTGTTCTTTATGCATCGCAATAAGCAAGTCGATTCGTATTTCAATCAATCAACCTATATAAAAATATAGTTTGCGGATCCCTAAATCTCTATATCCGCGTACTATTATATTAAAACACCTGATCTTATATCCTTTATGAAAAACAGATTTTACCTGCTTTTATTATTGTTGTTTTCTGTGATTTCTGCGCAAGCACAGATTGTGTTTAAAGATAACAGCCTCTCTACTCCGGTAACGTTGATCGATGACGGTTTAAATACCGGAGGAAGAATTTCTTACACTGGCACGCAAAATGGCCAGACATGGCGATTGTATTGGTGTAATGATTATGGGCTGTGGATTATTGTTGCATGGTTCCCTTCAAGTGTAGATTGTGATGGTTATGGAGATAACATATATTGGTTCAATGGCTATGACACCCCTACACCGTCAGTAAACGTATCGGAATGGTATGTAAACATGGGGGGTGGAGGCTTACAATTATATAGCGCGCAAACAATCACCGGCATTTCCGTTTCATCTGGTAATACTACTTATTTGTTAGGGAATCAAATCTCTGTAGCTGTTACTTTTAGCGGTATCGTCAATGTATCGGGCTCCCCAACTTTGCCATTAACAGTTGGTTCAACCACTAGAACAGCAAGTTATTCAAGTGGTTCTGGCACCAACACATTGACATTTACTTACACAGTGCAGTCGGGGGATCTCGACAATAATGGCATTGATGTAAATTCTCCCATCTCAGGTACAATAAGAGATGCCGCGGGTGCAAATCCTGTATTGAGCTTTCCCAACGCCAATTTTTCAGGAGTACTCGTTAACGCAGTGGCACCTACCGTTACATCCGTTTACTCTTCAACTGCTAATGGCACGTATGGCATTAACAGTAACATTGACGTTACTGTAAATTTTTCAAGTCCAGTAACCGTTACAGGCACTCCGTCTCTTGCATTAAATAGCGGGGGAACGGCTAACTATACGAGTGGTTCAGGCACCAGTTCGCTAACATTTAGTTACCAGGTGACGGAGGGGCAGTCTTCTGCTGATTTGGATGCTGCTTCAACCGTGGCCATGTCCTTAAATGGAGGTACCATCAAAGATGGTTCAGGTAACGCAGCCACACTTACGCTTCCTGCGCCGGGGGCTGGCGGCTCATTGGGCGCAAACAAAAATATAGTGGTAGACGGTGTAAGGCCGACGCTTGGGAGTGTAATAATGTCGTCAAGTAATGCCATCCCGGGCCTGGCAAAACCTGGAGACGTTATAACCCTGACGTTTACCCCATCTAAGCAAATTGCTCCACCACTGGTGACGATCGCAGGAACAAATGCTTCCGTGAATCCTATAGGTAGTAATTCGTGGTTTGTAACTTACACGATGACGCCGCTTGATGCTGAGGGTGCAATACCGTTTAATATTAGTTACACCGATATGATAGGCAACGCCGGTGTAGCAGTAACAACCACTACCTCAGGCTATTCGATCATATTTGATAAAACAGCTCCTGCAGTGCCAACGGGCTTTACGGCTACTCCGGGGAATAACACGATAGTTCTCGCCTGGTCGGCAAATAATGATCCCGATGTACGCTCATATCGCTTGTATGGAGGAACAACAGCTGACGCCAGTGATTTTGTACTAAACTTTTCAAGTAATACCAGTGGTTACACACATTCTGGCCTTACAAACGGCCAAACCTATTACTATCGATTAACGGCATTGGATGCAGTTGGTAATGAAAGTGATTTTACAACCGCTAGTGGCATTCCAATAGGTTCGCAAACAATCACTTTCGCGGCAGTCAGCGTGGCTGCTTATGGCGATGCAGATTTTGATCCCGGCGCTACCAGCACGGGTAGCACATCCATACCTATAACTTACAGCAGTAGCGATGAGGCTATCGCAACTATCGTTGCGGGTAAAGTTCATATGGTTAAAGCGGGAACTGTAACTATTACAGCCTCTAAGGCAGGAGATGCGGGGAATCAAGCCGCTGCCAGTGTTACGCAAACGCTTACTATTAATAAAAAAGGGCTGACAGTAAACCTGAATTTATCACCGTTAATAACAAAAGAGTATGATGGCCTCGCAACATTTTTATTGCCAGCGCCTAATTATAGTTTGGTTGGCCTGGTTGGTAATGATATAGTGTCAGTAAGCGGTACTGCATCTTATGATACCAAAAATGTTGGTTGGATAAAAACTATCACTGTATCAAATTTTTTATTGAGTGGCGCAAATGCAGACAATTATATTCTCAACACAGCAAATGCAACAACATTGGGGCAGATCACTCCAAAATCTGTTATGGTTTCGCTTACAGGAAACATAAGCAAAGTGTATGACGGAAATACCTTAGCCAACATACAATCTTCAAACATCACGTTAAATGGATTAATAGCAGGTGAAATTGTGACAGTGAATAGAACACAAGCTGACGCTACATACTTCGATAAAAATGTGGGTTCAGGAAAATTTGTTTCGGTAAGCGGATTTTATCTTGATGGTGTTGATGCAAGTAATTATCAACTTGCTTCCTCAAATGTGAGTGGTGCTGTAGGTGTCATTACAAGTCGATCAGTAATTCCATCGTACCTGGGTTCATTGAGTAAGACCTATGATGGCAATGCAACCGCCACTATTAGCGTATCTCACTTTTCATTGCTCGGGTCAATGGCTGGAGATGACGTTCATTTAGGAAGCTCTTTTTCTGCATTTTATGATGATAAAAATGTAGGAAATAGCAAGTCTGCCAGCATATCAGGATTAAGCTTGGCTGGTGCTGACGCGGATAATTATACTCTTTCAAGTTCCGCGATCAATATATCAAACGCGGCGACCATTTCTGCTGCATCATTGACGGTAAGTCTACAGGGAACGGTGAGTAAAAGTTACGATGGTAACTCAACTGCGCCGGTAGCAGCTTCTAACTACCTGTTAAGTGGAGTTGTTGTTGGAGACGATGTTCAATTGAGTTCTTCCGCGACTGCGATGTACGATAATAAAAATGCAGGAACAGGCAAAATGGTAATTGTTTCCGGAATAAGTATTTCCGGAAATGATGCAGGTAATTATCAATTGACATCAACCCAGGCAAATGCTGCGATTGGAAATATATCTGCAGCTCAGTTAACGGCTTCTTTACAAGGTTCAATAATTAAAACTTATGATGGAAATAGTAGTGCATCTCTTAATGCAGGTAATTATGCATTAGGCGGTGTTATAACTGGGGATGATGTGAGTTTAAATAATCCTTCAACAGGGAACTTCGATTCCAAAAATGTTGGTACAGGTAAAACTGTTACAGTAAACGGGCTGGCCATTAATGGTGCAGATGCCGGGAATTATAACCTTGCATTAACCAATGCTAATGCGGCTATCGGCTCAATCAATGCAGCTGAGGCAACGGCATCATTGCAAGGTAGTGTTACTAAAGTATACGATGGTAATACAAATGCATCACTTACATCTGCAAACTATCTGCTAACAGGTATTGTAGCGAATGACGATGTAAGTTTAAATGATCCTGCGGCCGGAAGCTTTGACGATAAAAATGCAGGAGCAGGTAAGAGTGTTACTGTTAATAACCTTACTATGACGGGCGTTGATGCATCAAACTATACATTAGCCTCAACGAGCGTTAATGCACCGATCGGCTCAATCAACGTAGCACAGCTAACAACGTCTTTACAGGGAAATGTAAACAAAGTATATGATGGTAATACTAACGCGGCATTAACATCATCCAATTACCTCTTATCCGGATTAATAAATAACGACGACATTACATTAAATAATCCTGCTACCGGAAGCTTTGATAACAAAAATGCGGGAACAGGGAAGATTGTTACAGTTAATAATCTGGCAATAACCGGAACCGATGCGGTAAACTATGCACTTGCTTCAACAAGTACCAGTGCGTCGATTGGTTCTATTAATGCTGCGCAGATAGCAGCATCTTTGCGGGGTAATGTTAGTAAACTATATGATGGAAATACAAGCGCAACCCTAACATCGGCAAACTATCAACTGAACGGCGCCCTGAATGCTGATGATGTTGCATTGAATAATCCAACGACTGGCAACTTTGACAATAAAAATGCAGGTATTAGAAAAGTTGTTACGGTGAATGGGCTTGCATTAAGTGGAAATGATGCGTCAAACTATATACTTGCAGCTACAAGCGCAAATGGTGCCATTGGTGCAATTACCGCTGCGCAAGTGACTGCTGTATTACAAGGCAACGTAACTAAAACTTACGATGGTAATACAACCGCTCAGTTAACACCAACCAACTATGTTTTAGGCGGTGTTTTATATGGGGATGATGTTGTGTTGAATAATCCAAACTCAGGAAACTTCGATAATAAGAATGCAGGAACAAGTAAGAATGTAACAGTTAATAATCTGGCAATAACCGGAACCGATGCGGTAAACTATGCACTTGCTTCAACAAGTACCAGTGCGTCGATTGGTTCTATTAATGCTGCGCAGATAGCAGCATCTTTGCGGGGTAATGTTAGTAAACTATATGATGGAAATACAAGCGCAACCCTAACATCGGCAAACTATCAACTGAACGGCGCCCTGAATGCTGATGATGTTGCATTGAATAATCCAACGACTGGCAACTTTGACAATAAAAATGCAGGTATTAGAAAAGTTGTTACGGTGAATGGGCTTGCATTAAGTGGAAATGATGCGTCAAACTATATACTTGCAGCTACAAGCGCAAATGGTGCCATTGGTGCAATTACCGCTGCGCAAGTGACTGCTGTATTACAAGGCAACGTAACTAAAACTTACGATGGTAATATTTCAGCTGCATTAACATCATCCAACTATACTTTAACTGGCATTTTAAATAGTGATGACGTTGCATTGAATAATCCGACTATTGGCAGCTTCGATAATAAAAATGCAGGAACGGCTAAAGTTATTTCCGTGAATGGACTTACTGTCAACGGTTTGGATGCAGCCAACTACGTGTTGAATGCTAATGAAATTTCTGCGGCTATCGGTGCGATCAATCCAGCTGCTTTAGCTGTTACCGCTTCGGACAAGAATTTTACATATTCTGATCAACCGTTTAATGGTGGGAATGGCGTTTCTTATAGCGGATTTATTAACGGAGAAAACGAAACTTCGTTAAATGGGACTGTTACTTACTCAGGTAATTCCCAGGGTGCAATAAATGCCGGCTCTTACGCAATTGTTCCCGGAGGTTATTCATCTTTCAACTATCATATCAGTTATTTAAACGGAACATTGACAATCAATCCTGCTACGTTAACTGTTAAGGCAAATAATCAGGTCAAAGATTATAACACAACTAATCCTGATTTGACTATAAGTTACAATGGTTTCGTAGGTGGGGATTCAGAAAACTCACTCACTTCAAAACCAACCGCTTCAACAACTGCTGTTAAAAGTTCTCCTGTTGGAACATATGCTATTAACGTAAGTGGCGGCGCTGCGCTTAACTATGTATTTGATTATGTTCCGGGAACGTTGACTGTGTCCGATGGTGCTCCATCAGGAATTTCATTAGCGCTTTCTGCACTAACTGAAAATAGTGCTGTAGGAACATTGGCAGGAACTATGACTGCGGCTTCTCCTGATGTTGATGCCTCTTATACATTCGCACTGGTGTCAGGAAACGGCGATTTGGATAATCATTACTTCAGTATTTTGAACAATAAACTGGTAACGGGAGCTGTGTTGAATTATGAAAAGAAATCGTCCTACACTATTCGGGTACGTGCAACCACACAAAACGGATCATCAATTGAAAAGTCATTTATGATCACTTTGCTTGATGTAAATGAAGCACCAACACTTTCCCAGCCGGGCAATGTTGCAATTTGTTATACCACAACGGCGCAGAATGTTCAGCTATCGGGCATTACAGCAGGCGAGGAGCAGACTCAAACAGTAACATTGTTTGTGCGTGCAGATAATGCTTCTCTATTCAATAGTCTTGAAGTGAGCAGCGTAAAAGGTAACAATGCCTCGTTGAGTTATACGTTGAAAAGCGGTGCTTCGGGAACTGCGATTGTGTTTGTGACAGTGAAAGACAACGGTGGCGTTGAGTATAATGGAACGGATTCTTTGGTGAAATCATTCCGCATTACTGTAAATGCGCTGCCTGAATTTGAATTGACGAGCGATAAAGGCTTATCCATTTCAAAAGGCGATCAAACTCAATTGACAGTCGCTCCTACAACAGGATCAGTTAAATGGTCGCCTACGACCGGCCTGGATTTTCCGTTAAGTTTTTCACCTAAAGCAAGGCTGTTTGATAATACCATCTACAGTGCAACGGTGACAAACGCTGCTGGTTGTTTCACTACTAAGTCGTTGAACTTTACTGTAACTGAAGATTTTAAAATAACGCCGAAAGTAATGATCACTCCAAACGGTGATGGTATAAATGATTATTTCGTTATCGGCAATATCGATGCCTATCCTGATAATCAGTTACAGGTGTTTGACAGAAGTGGTAAACTGATCTATGAAAAACGCAACTACAGGAATGACTGGAACGGCCTGATCCGCAATACTCCCCTCACTACCGATACTTACTTCTATGTATTAACCATAAAAGGTAAAGTTGTAAAGAAAGGAGCGATAACTGTAATCCAATAACCATTGTAAAACCACAAAAAATGAAAAAGAAAATTGTAGGAATGTTGTGTCTGATAAGTGTCTTTTATTATTCAGCTAACGCTCAACAATATGTAAACAATTCGATTAGCCAGTATTTTCAGAATAAGTATCTCGCAAATCCGGCTTTCGCGGGAAGTCATGACCATACATTTCTATACGCATTGTATAACCAGGGATGGATTGGCTTTGAAGGCGCCCCTTCACTGGTTCAGATAGCCGCAGATACACGTTTTGGAAGTAACTCCGCAGCAGGTATTCAATTTAATGCTGATAAAGCCGGCATTTTAAAACGTTCATCAGTAAAACTTAGTTATGCATATACTGTTAAGCTGAAGAATGAAGATGAATATTTTAAACTCGGTTTTTCGCTGACTGGTTATAAACAACAGGTGGATAATAATTATATAGTGCAGGATGGTACTGTTGACCCACGCGCAAAGAACTTCAATAGCCAGAAATTTAGTTTTGATGGTGATGTTGGTGGTGTTTACAACAACAAGAATTTCATGGCAAGCGCGTCTTTTTCCAATCTTACGAAATGGTTCCCTGGTTATGATGCGCCAACATCAAATGTTGAGGTATTTCACCTGATGTCTTCATACAAGATCAGCCTTGAGAATGAGTTAGAAATACAACCATTGGTATCGGCGAAATTTTTTACCAGCACTTCAACGTTACTAAGTATTGGTGCACAATTCAAATATGAGGATGTATTTCATGCAACGCTGATGTGGCAGAATAATAAATCCATCATCGGCGGGGTAGGAGTACAGCTAAAAGATTTTGGTGAAGCCAACTTTTTCTATGGCAATGGCAACAACAGCCAGTCGCTGGGAAAGCAATATGAAATTGGCATTGGCATCAATATCAAATAGTAATGAATCAGTTTAATTAAACAAGCGAATAAATCTTCCCGGCAGGCCAACTGAACAAGTTTGTTTGCCAGGGAGATTTTCTTGTGAAAGTGTTTGCTGTGCTGGCTTTCTTATGGCCTGGGTTTATCAGAATATACAGCATTCCTGCCTGCGTTCAATGATTTTACCGTAAAACATCCTGGCTTCTTTTTTCTTAGGTAATAAAAGAGTTTCTTTCAGAAAAGTCAATGATATGAAACGTTTATTACTCGCCATTTTCGGTCTTTATAGTTTCGCTTCCGCTTACGCTCAAACATCTGATGCAGAAACCGAAGCGCTTGTAAATTTACTCGGCATACAAAAGAAAGAAGCTGTAGGCAAGCTCGTCTCCGTTAGTGGAAAAGACTCGATCGCATTCTGGAAGATCTATGACGAATACCAGCAAAAGAATAATTCAACAGCAAAGTCCAGAATTAAGCTATACGAACAAACTGCCCATTCATATGGAAACATGACGCCGCATATTGCTGACTCACTTGCCACCAAGTACTTTGCCAATCGTATTGATCAGGAAAAGACCCTGGAAGAGTATTACAACAAGATCAAAGCTGCCACCAACGCTGTTGTAGCTTTTGAATTTTATCAGTCAGAAGTCTATTTGTTAACACAGATACGAGCGTCCATCATGCAGCAAATACCAACGTACGGACAAATCCAACTCGCCGCGAAAAAGAAGGAATGATTTTATTTGGGTACAGATAACGGAAAAAGAACCACAAAGACTCGAAAGGCATAAGCAGCACTAAGGAGTTATTGTTGGTTCTTTTTCTTTTATGAAAGTTGAATTTGATGTACCTGCGTAATCAACTATAGCTTGGATAGGTACGGAATGTTCCGGTGGCGTTAACTTTGTGCCTTCGTGCCTTTGTGCCTTCGTGCCTTCGTGGCAAAAAATGCCGTGTATCGTTAGTGGCGCTGTGTCTCCGTGGTTATTGGGTTCTATCCGCTATACATTTCCATTTTCAACCGCGTTTCTTCCAAATCTAGTTCACGTTCAATTTTGCGAATCACTTCTTCGCTGGCTTTGCCCTGCCGGTGGAGCTGGCCAAGCGTTTGCCTCTCCACGCTTATAAGATCTATTTGTAATTGGGAGAACTGGTTAAAAATATTTACCGGCTGATTCTGATCATCCGCGTGGCCAAAATAATTTGCCGGCAAATCTGTCTTCTGTAACCTGTTATATTTAATCTCATACTTACTTTTAATGTTGTTCAGCAATTCATCATTCAGTTGCGCAAGGTTTTCTTCAATATGTGTGATGGTGTTGGATACAACCTGTGTCCTCACTTCGTATTCTTCCAGCGCTATTGTGTATACAGGAAGTTTCAGCTTTTTGATGATCCACGGTAACGTAGAACCAAGCAGTACAAGCGTAGATAAGATCACGCAAAATGTTAGATAGATAATAAGATTGCGCTGTGGGAAATCCAGCGACAATGCCAGGGCTGCAGCCATTGAAACTACACCACGCATTCCTGCCCAGCTGAATATTACAAGATTTTTCGGGTTTAAAGATTCTGTCCTTTTGATTCGTTTACTTAATATCCGCGGAAGGTACGCAGCCGGCACAACCCAGATAAACCGAACGACAATCACCACCAGGCTTATTACCACACTGTACAAGACCAGCTCAGTTTTTGTATAAGCTTCAATGCCCTGCATAATGCTGCGCAGCTGAAGTCCAATCAATACAAATATGAGCCCGTTAAGTATAAAGATAACTACGTCCCAAACGGCATAAGATTTTATCCTGCTTTCATGCGTGAATATTACAGCTGAATTATAGGAGAGGAACAAGCCTGAGCTTACCACAGCTAACACACCGGAAACATGAAAATGTTCCGCCAGTAAATAACTTGCGAATGGTGTTAGGAAGGTAAGGGTGACTTCAATTACTGCATCACAAATAAATTTTTTATGAACGAAGTACATGATGGCTCCGATAGCCAGGCCAATAGCGATACCTCCCGCTACAACAATCAGAAAATTCAGGCTGGCTTCCCAAAATACAAAATTGCCCAGGGTTACAGCGGCAATGGCGTACTTGTAAGCAATAAGGCCGCTGGCATCATTCACAAGGCTCTCACCTTCCAGGATAGAATTGATCTTGGGCTCAAGCCCAAGGCCTTTTGTAACAGAAGTAGCAGCAACCGCATCTGGCGGAGACACGATTGCTCCGAGTAAAAGCCCAAGGGGCCAGGTCATGCCGGGAATAATGGCATGTGCCACGGCCGCCACCAGTACCATAGTAAATAACACCAAACCAATCGCTGCAAGAGAGATGGGACGGATGTTTGCTTTAAAGTCATGCCAGCTAGTATTCCAGGCTGCACCATATAAAAGCGGCGGTAAAAAGATAAGGAATACAATATCCGGTTCGAGTGATATAACCGGTAAACCCGGCACCATGCTGATAATAACCCCGCAAAGCACCAGGATGATCGGAAAGGGAAACCTGTATTTGTTGCTTAGCACGCCCAGGAAAGTAATGCCGAAAAGCAACATAACAATCAACGCGATATTCTCCATAGGCGCACAAGATAAGCCTATGGAGGCAAAATACATAAATGGGCAAGTGAATGTGCTAATTAGCGAATATGCGAATGTGCGAATGGCCAGTAGCCAAAAGTTATGTAAGTGAATAGAATGTTTAACATTATTAGATAAATGCTTTTACATCGCTAAAAGGCATTAAATGCCTCCTACACAATCCGGTGTATTGCCAAACTCAAATTCATTGACGTCACACACATTCGCACATTCTCTCATTCGCACATTCACGCATCTGCCATTCGCACATTCACACATCTGCACATTCGCACATTTATTCCGTTCTCAAACTCTTCACTGGGTTTGCCATTGCGGCTTTTAGAGATTGAAAGCTTACCGTAATAAATGCGATTGCAATGATGGCGACAAAGGGCAATACAAAATAAGCCCATTGAAGGTTGATGCGAAACGCATAGCCCTGTAGCCATTTAGATGTTCCGATCCATGCAAGCGGCACAGTGATTAGAAATGCAATCAATAACAACAATGCAAATTCGCGGTACAGCAAATTCAAAATGCTGCCTATTGATGCGCCAAGCACTTTTCTTATGCCAATTTCCTTTGTGCGTTGCAGGGTGGTAAAAGATGCAAGGCCAAACAATCCCAGGCAGGCTACAAGTATAGCCAGGCTGGTAAACAAGCCGAATACCTTGCCAAATCTTTTGTCTGCTTTATACTGTTCGTCAAAATGATCATCAAGGAAGAAATATTCAAGTGTATTGCCGGGAAAGAATTTGCTCCACTCATCTCTTACCGCGGTTATTGTTTGGGCTGCATTATCCGCCGGTGTTTTTATGGAAATTGAACCATTAACATCGGGAATTAACCGAATGATCAGCGGCTCATACGCTTCTCTTAATGATTGCTGGTGAAAGTTTTCCGTAACGCCTTCTATGGTGTATTGATCGCCCCAGAAATCAATTCTTTTTCCAATCGCTTCTTCCGGTTTATTAAAACCAAGCTGTTCGACAGCTTTTCTGTTGAAAATAACTGAGTGCTTATCTGATCCAAAAGATTTATCAAACGGGCGGCCCGCAATCACTTTCAGATCGTATGTTTTTAAATAATCGTAGTCAACGCCAATAACGCGATATTGTTTTTGTTTAGATTCATCCTGTCCTACAAGCTTTATCCCGCCTGCATTCCAACCCACAGCCTGGCCGGGGATGCTTGTTGAAACTGTAATGCGTTGGATGAATGATTTTTGTTGCAGCTCTTGTTTAAATGCAGTCATCTTTTGCAAAAAAGTAGAATCGATGCCAACGATAGGCGGAGAAACAATCAGCGTCTGTTCAATATTTATTCCCAACGATTGTTTACGCATATATTGGATCTGCCGGTAAACAACAAGTGTACCTATCAGCAGGAACAATGAAGCAGCAAACTGAAATACTACAAGTGATTTCCTTAATAATGAACCCTTGGTTGTTGTACCCATTTTTCCTTTTAATACTTCAACTGGTTTAAAACCTGAAAGCACAAACGCCGGATACAAGCCGGAGAAGAAAACGCCTACAAGGAATAAGCTAACCAACGCAATCCAGAACATTGGCTGCACAAATAAAGAAAAAGAAAGTTGTTGCCCTGAAAGCGCGTTGAAGCCGGGGATTGCAGCCAGAACAATAATAATCGCCAACAACAACGCCGATGCGTTAAGTACTGCAGATTCAGAAAGAAACTGCACGATAAGCTGGCGGCGTTGCGAGCCTACGGCTTTACGCACACCTACTTCGCGCGCCCTTGTAATAGCTCGGGCTGTTGCAAGGTTGATATAGTTAACCCAGGCTATTACCACAATAAAAAAAGCAATTCCTAACAGCAAGTAAACGGTGTTGCCATCGCCGTTTTCGCCAGGCTCCATCATATAATGGGAATACAGGTGAATATCAGTTAAAGGTTGCAAGTGGTATACTACCGAGGCATTGTACTTCTTCATGTCTTCCCCTGTGAATTTATCAACAACGGGAATGAACTTTTTTTCAACTACTGCGGGGTTCGCATCTTTTCTTAATAAAAGATAAGTGAGGCATCCATCCCATTGCCATGCTTTTTCAGGCCCGTTACCGCTTGAGTCAGTCGTGAATTTCAAATAGGTGGCATAAGAGAGCAGCATATCAGGCTTAAGCTGTGTATTTACCGGAGCATCTTTATAAACAGCAGTAATTGTATAATCCGTATTACGGTTTAACGTCAGCCTTTTGCCTACAACATCTGTACTGCCATATATTTTTTTTGCGGTTGTCTCGGAAACTGCGGCAGTAAAAGGTTCCTTCAACGCGGTGGTTTTGTTGCCTGCGACTAATGGATAAGTAAAAATGCTGAAGAAAGAAGCATTCGTAAAAAACACTTTTTCAATCTTTAGCGGCTGATTTTTAACCTCTGTAGTAACACGCCCATTACCAACAACCTTTACATAGTCTTCAATCTCAGGAATGGCATCTTTAAACGAATTGCCCACTGCATATGCGCCCGCGGCCCATTGTGTACTAAGCTTGCCATTGTCATAACGATCTTGCTGAACACGGTAAATGCGGCTTTTGTTGACCTGGAAATTCTCAAAACTCAGTTCGAATGAAACATATTGAAGAATAAGCAAACAAGCTGCTATACCAATGGCCAGGCCAAAAATGTTGATGGCAGAATAAGCTTTGTGACGCTTAATATTGCGCCAGGCGATTTTGAAATAATTTTTTAGCATACGGTGGTTTGTTCAAATGTTGTGCAGGGATGCATCTTTTGAACGATGGCATGATTGGGCTACGCTGCATTCAAATTTCATCCCGGGATTGCTCAACAGCGAGCAAACGGTATACAAAGCGACAATATGTTAATTATCAATTATTTAAAAAGAATAGGAATTAATATAGTGTTCGAAAACGAAACAGTTGTTGTTCGCTTTTGAGACAAACTAACATTGCATATAAAAGCTATACCTGTAGTCTTTCTTCGATGCCTACCTGTAAAACCAGGCATCATATACCTCACCTTTTTTAAAAAGATCTTTACCATCAGGAAGTTCCAGGAAAGCATTCGCGGAGGTTAATGTTGCAAAGTCACCCGATCCATTGGTAAGATGCGGGTCCGCTACTAAAGTGCTGTTACCTGATGCTGTAATATGAACAGGCGGAAAAAAAGCAAGCGGCTTATCAAACAATATATCTTCCTTTAAAACGGCCTTTACAGGCGCAACAGGTGCTTTTATTCCAAGTGCCTGGTGAATCCATGGAATTACATAACGATGCAGGCACATAAACCCTGATACAGGATTTCCCGGCAGGCCGAAAAACAAGACATTGTTTTTTGAAACAGCAAACAATAAAGGCTTCCCAGGCCGCTGTTTTACTTTGTGAAACTGAATGTCAACGCCAAGTTCAA
Source organism: Bacteroidota bacterium (assembly GCA_048498555.1). GTDB lineage: Bacteria > Bacteroidota > Bacteroidia > Chitinophagales > Chitinophagaceae > Danxiaibacter. Next base: position 52,945 of record JBEHXT010000018.1, on the reverse strand, counting down.
AAAGTACTTCGGGTATATAATCCAGTTTTCCTGCGGAAACGCCGCCTGAGCAAATTACCATGTCATATTCATTAAACAACGTGGAAAATGATTCAAACAGTTCATCCTTATTATCGTTCAGGTGCAGCATGGTGCAAACGGTATTGTGATTGTTCAACACTGCTTTTAAAGCATATACATTGGATATCCTTAACTGATGCGCCTCGGGTGTTTGATTAACAGGTACCAGTTCATTACCGGTTGCAACCAGCGCTACCTTCAATTTTTTACTCACCGTAACCTGCTGCTTACCTACAGATGCCAGTACTGCAATTTCAGCGCCGCCAATTATTACGCCCTTATCCAGCAAAATTTCGCCTTCATTAACGTCGCTTGCTTTACGGTGAATGTTTTGCAACCTGGTTACTTCATTCGTTATCACAAAAGTGTCGTCAGCTTGTTGCAAGTGTTCGTACTGGATAACAGTATCTGCATTTGCCGGAAGCATTGTTCCCGTCATCACTTCAATACAGCAACCTTTATTCAGTGTTTTTTGTGCATCACCTGCTGCCTGTAAACCTTGTACGATAAATCTGCGATTCCCCTTTTCATAATCCTCATAGCTGATTGCAATGCCGTCCATTGTCACGCGGTCAAAAGGAGGAAAGGGGCGGTCGGCAGTGATCGTTTCCATCAATACACGGCCGTCAGCGTCAACAATATCAACCGTTTCATGTATTGTGGCAAAGGATGTCTGCATAATATTTTCAAATGCCTGTTGAACAGTTAGCATAATCAGTTTCATTTTAAGATAAACATCGCCATTATCTTTCTGCCTGTGTTACATTGATTGTCTTATCAATTAATCAGTGACATTGAATGGAGAGTAGTAAATTTACATCGATGAACACGCACGAAAAAAAATTTACGCACCTAAATGAGCAGAACCGGCCGGCGATTGTGGATATTGAAGCCAAAGAAATAACCACGCGCATTGCTACGGCCCAATCCAGGGTTGTGTTGCCCGAAGATGTGCTGGCACATTTTACAGGCAGCGATATAAATGTGAAGAAGGGAGCCGTTTTTCAAACAGCAATTATAGCAGGCGTAATGGCCGCCAAAAAAACGCCTGAACTTATTCCGCTCTGCCATACGTTGCTGCTGGAAAATTGCCAGGTAAATATTGTGGTGGAAAGCAATGAAGCAGTTGTTACATGCACAGTCAAAACAACGGGAAAAACGGGCGTGGAAATGGAAGCGCTGACGGGGGCAAGTGTTGCCGCTCTCACTATTTATGATATGTGTAAGGCATTCTCGCACGACATTGTTATTAAAGAAACAAAGCTGATGAGCAAAAGCGGGGGTAAAAATGATTTTGAACGAAAATAATGCGCCGTTAAACGCACTGATATTGTGCGGTGGTTATAGCCGGCGCATGCAAACGGATAAGTTCCTGATATCTTATCACAACGGAATGCCGCAATGGCTTTACCTGTATAATATGTTGAAGCCGTTGGTGCAAGATGTATTTATTTCATGCAGGCCGGATCAACAGCAGTTTTTTGAAAATGAGTATCGTGTTATTGAAGATATAGCGCAGGGAAAAGGGCCCGCGATGGGTTTGATTTCTGCGCATGAAAAATATCCCAATGCAGCATGGCTTGTTGTTGCCTGCGACCTGCCTTTGCTTACGGACCATACGTTGCGTTCGCTGATTAGTAACAGGGATATAAATAAAAGTGCCACCGCTTTTATCAGCCCGGAAAATCAGTTGCCCGAGCCGCTCATTGCTATATGGGAACCTGCCGGACTAGAACTGTTGAAAGAAAACTATGATAATGATCTTATCTGCCCGCGTAAAACAATGCTTTCAACAGATATTCTTTTACTCACAAATGATGCGCCGGAAGAGCAACTGAATGCAAATACGCCAACGGAAAGACAGGATGTAATCCGCATGCTCGGCTAAGGATGTGCGGCAACCCAAACACTGCCATCTTCAAAGAATTCTTTTTTCCAGATGGGAACAGTTTTTTTCAGTGTATCTATCGCAAATTCGCATGCTTCAAATGCCGCTTTGCGGCGGTGTGCGGCCACGGCAATTACAACAGCTAATTCACCCGGGTATTTTTCCCCCGTGGCGTGGTGAATCATGATCTCCTGTATGTCAAAGCTACGCTTAGCATCAGCAGCAATTTTCTGCATTTCCTGCAGTGCCATCGGCTCATAGCATTCAAAAAATAATTTGATCACTTTTTTGCCCTGCGTGTGGTTACGGACGGTGCCTATAAAAACATCCACCGCGCCATATTCAGGCTTGCTGATGGCTGCGATAATATCTGCTGTATGTATTGTTTCGGCAATATGAATGCAAGTTTCCATCTTATCCTCCGCTTACTGGTGGTATTAATGCAATTTCATCGGCAGGCTGCAATGCTGCCTCGTCATTTGCATAGTTATTATTAACGGCAATCATCAATGAGTTTAATTTTTCAAGTTGCGGATAGGTGCTGTAAAGATAATGCCGCAGTTCGCCCACAGTCGCAAACGCGCGGCCAGCTTCATGAACAGAGCCACCCAGGATATCTTTTGTAATGCCAAATAATAAAATTTTATGAGACATATTGTTTGTTTAAAACTAACTATTTAAATCAGGTCATTAAAAGAGGTATTTGTAATACCAGCTGCAGTATTTCATGGTATCGTCTGTTGCGTCGCAATCACTTCATCGTCCCATTCATCTAGCAACAGAACCAATCCATGCGTACCCAACCTTCCAAATCAATCCACAAGCTTAAAACGTAAAACCTAAAACCTGATACCTGAAACCTTATCCTAAAATTACGCGTTTGCATTCATTAGCAATCTGGCACCCGCATATCCAACCAACACAGCAGTTGCAATTGTTACCCATTTTTCATTTAGCTTTTTTGCGCTCAGGTAAGTGCCAATCTGGCCACCAACAATTACGCTAAGCAGCAAAGGAATTGTAAAATTGTAATCAAGGCTGATCTGCTTTCTCGAAACCTGGCCAAGCAAGCCCGCAATCGAATTCACCAGGATAAAAAAACTACTTAATCCCGCAATATTTTTTGCTGTATCAAAATGCGCCAGTTTCAACAGCGGGGATAAAAAAATGCCACCCCCAATGCCCGTCATTCCACTTAAGCCACCTATAAAACCGCCTGCCACACTAAACTTGTAAACAGACGTGTTATTTGTTGTTTTTTTCTTTTCTGAATAGAACGGCAATAGACGGTAAAACATCAGCAATGAGGCGATCACCAGTGAGGTGCCCAGTACAAGAAAGAACACATGTTCCTTTAACGGAATATAACTGCCGATAAAGGCCATTGGAACACTGGCTACACTCAACCACAATGCCTTTTTTAACGGAAGAAAACCCTGTTTGTAGAAATTGTAAACACCGTTTGTTACTACAACAATGTTACAAAGGAGTGCCGTTGATTTCATCGTATACATACCCACGCCATATAGCGCCATAATAGCCATATAGCTTGACCCGCCACCAAAACCCGCCATAGAGTAGATGAATGCAACAAAAAAGAAAAGCAGGCACAGTTGATAATCCATTCTGATTGTTTTAAGGTTAGTATCGCTGCATTGTCCTGTCTATTTCAAGAGCCCATGCGTGAACACCGCCGGTTAAGTTAAAAATATTAGTAAATCCTTTCTTTAATAATTCTTCTCCAGCAACCCTGCTTCTGATGCCGTGATGGCAGATCATTACAGCAGGCTGGTTTCTATCAATTTGATTGGCTTTGGCTGCTATCTCACCCAGAGGAATGTGTATGCTATTCGCTATTTTACAAATTTCCAGTTCATCATCTTCTCTTACATCTACAAGCTGCAGGGCTTCATTGTTTCGGATTCTTGCTGCCAGTTCTACTACGGACATATTGCGAATGCTTGCCGATCCGCACAGCGACGTATAATCATCGCTATCCAGTTTTGTGATTTGTGGCGCGTTTACGTTTGGCTGAAAATGAATCGTTCTTTGCTCATTGGATAATGTATCAATAATCAGCATTTTATTAGTCAACAATTCGCCAATGCCCGTTAGTAGTTTAATGGTTTCATTTGCCTGGTAGCAACCAATAATGCCGGGCAATATGCCCAGTACGCCATTGGCATTACAATCCAGCACAACACCAGGCACAGGAGCATGAGGAAACAAGGAGCGGTAAGTAGCTGACCCATTGTGATTAAATACACTCACCTGTCCTTCATATTGATGAATGGCGCCATATACAAATGGTTTGTTGAGTATAACGCATGCATCATTAATCAAATAACGTGTAGGAAAGTTATCGGTGCAGTCAACAACCACATCAAACATTCCGATAACGGAAAGCGCATTACCAGTTGTAAGCAGTTCATTGAACACGATATATTCGAGTTCGGGATTGAGCGCATTTAATCTTTCCGCTGCTACAATGGCTTTGGGTGCGCCAATATCGGTTGTTGTATACAATACCTGCCGGTGAAGGTTGCTTTCTGCAACAGTATCATGATCTATGATGCCTATTTGCCCAACTCCCATACCTGATAAATATTGCAAAACAGGTACGCCCAAACCTCCGGCACCAACCACCAACACACGGGATTGCAATAGCTTTAGTTGTGCCTGCTCCCCAAAACCGGTTAACAGAAGCTGCCGGTTATATCGTTCTTTATTTAGTTGCATAAATGTGTGTCCGTTATTCGGGCAACAATTTAAAACAAATTGAGCCAAGATTTGCTGTAACAGAGAAAATACGGCAATGATTTACGAAATATGATGAGATATGCTGATTCAGTTATTTTTTAATAAAATCCTAATAAAATAGATCTATATAATGATTAGTTGTTTTTATGGCTTTTAACGTATAACTGTTGTCGTGCCGGTGTTCATCTATGGCCACATTATGCTAAATTTGTAATAACCACTTCAATTGTTAACTATGAAGATCAGAATTAAAGGCAATACGCTCAGGTTTCGCCTGGACAGGAATGATATCGACTGCATACAACAGCAGGGCTATGTTATGGAAGAAACGCAAATTGCCAGTGGCAGCATTCATTTCTGCATTAAGCTGAAAGAGGTGGAAGAGCCAATTGTGAAGTTAGATCCATTTGCAGTTCATGTGCAATACCCAGTAAAGCAACTTTCCGAGTGGACAAACAGTGACGAAAACGGATTGTATTGCTCTATCAGGAATGCCGACGGTTCAGAATTAAAAGTAACTATAGAAAAAGATTATAAATGTCTTACTGAAAGGGGAGAAGATGAATCTGCGAATTTTGAGAACCCGTTATCAAGACATAATTGTTAAGTAATGCTGATTGACAAGTTTGGACGTGAAATAAATTATTTAAGACTATCCGTTACAGATCGCTGCAATTTGCGTTGCAGCTACTGCATGCCCGAGCATCAGCAATTCCTTTCGCGTAACGAAGTGTTGTCTTATGAGGAGATTATCTTCCTGATAAACGCTTTGGCTGGCAACGGTATCACAAAAGTGAGAATTACAGGCGGGGAACCTTTTGTTAGAAAAGACCTTCCTTCTCTTTTGCAACAGATGTCGTTGATCAAAACACTTGAGAATCTTTCTATAACAACAAATGGAGTGCTGACCGGACGTTACATTGATCAGCTTCTGCGTTGCAATATTACCCATGTTAATTTGAGCCTTGATACCTTGAGAAAGGACCGCTTTTTCAAGTTGAACAGGCGTGATGAATTTGAAGCTGTATTTGCATCTCTTCAAATGCTCATGCAAAACCCTTTCGATCTTAAGCTCAATATGGTGGTGATGGATAGCATGAATATAGATGAGCTTTATGATTTTGTTGAGTTAACCCGCGACAGCAATATTAGTGTCCGCTTTATTGAAGAAATGCCGTTTAACGGACAAGGAAATGCTTACTCCGGGATTAAATGGAATTACGATGCCATCTTACATCATATAGGCCAGCGTTATACTTTGACAAAACTGTCTGACCCTAAACACAATATCGCGCTGAACTATAGGGCGAATGATTTTGCCGGAAGCATCGCTGTTATTCCCGCTTATTCCCGCACGCTTTGCGGCTCCTGTAACCGCCTGCGGATAACGCCAACAGGCGGAATGAAATTATGCCTTTATGGTAACGACGTATTAAACGTAAGGGACCTGATTCGCTCTGGCATCAATGAACAGGAATTGATCGAAAAGATACAACAGGCCATTGCGCTAAAACCGCTCAATGGTTTCGAGGCTGCTGCAATGAAAGAAGCAGGCCAATATGAAAGTATGTCGTTGATTGGAGGATAAGATTTACTAAGTACGATTTACGAAGTACGAAGTACTTGGGTTTGAGAACGTTTTTGCCTTTCTATCACTTTTAAGTTTTATCTATTGAATCACAACCCATCTTCCGCTTCCGAAACATAATCAGGTGCAGTATTTATCGCTTGCCGCAACATAAGATTCAATTGTGCCGCATGATGCTGAACATGCCGCATGTTGTAGAACAAAATTTCAAGGGTTGAATATTTTAACGCATCCATTCCTGATAAAGAAAGGTCCACATCTTCATTACCTGCGATCCAGGACTTGTCCATGGTTTCTTCTGTTAAGTTGACAATTACCTTACGGCACTTCTGGCGGACAGTTGCAATGTATTCAGTTAACTCAGCTCTGCTGTAAATCTTGTTGGGCACAACATCATCGATGGCATCTTCGGGTATATCGGCTGATTCTGTGAGTGTATAAGCTAATGGCGGGAAAAAGTTGGTTGGCGGAATCGTCAGATAATAATCCGTAAATACCGCACAATGATAAGCCATGTAAAAGAATTTTTTATTGTTAAGCCAAAGTTCATCCGGGCACATTTCAATCGCATTCTTTAACATGTCTATACTCGCAGCAAAATTTTTCCAAAGACATTCTTTTAGCTTAGGAAGCATCAGTCATAGTTTCCCTCAAGTTAAAAGTATTTAATTGTTGATGCAAACCGGAGTTGATTGAGTGATGAACAAACAATATGCTGACTAATGCTTATGTGCAAATATTACCTGAGGATCGAGCTTCGATACCTGGAGAATAAATTTGCAAGCATCGACAAATGGCTGAAGATGCCTTGCCTGGGTTTGAAAATCGGCAGACCACACATTATAAATTACAGGCTTCCTCATGTCTCCAAATTCAATTTTCCAGGAAGTTCCGTCGAATCCTTTAAAATCAGCAGCGGCTGTAATAGCCCATTGGTCAATTCGTTGGACAGAACGGATGATCTGCGCATATTCGGCCTTTCCTATTCTGAAGGAGTATTCTTTTTTTGATGCTGCCCATTTGGCTTCGGATGCTTCCTTCGGTAAAGATTGTACATGAACATCAACGCTGTCTAATCCATTTGTGAATACAACCGATACATAGTTATCGGGAATTCTTAAAGAATGCTGGAATGTAAATTTAAGTTGTGGGAAAGTAGCAGTTTGACTAGAAGCAAATTTTGGCGTGAATAGGGTTCCTGACAAAACAACGAGTGTTAACAGAGTACCAAGTCTTTTCATTTTTTATTTTTTTTTCGGGTTGGTTTCAGACAATTAAGATATGCCTTTTGTACTTAGATAAATTCGATAGTGATCGTTTTAACAATCGTTTTAAGATGAGACGAGTGTTACATGTATTTTAGGTGTATTATCTGAGTTTAATCAAGCCCAAAAAATTTAATCATGCTTGCAGTGCAGGCGATACCAGCAACTCATTTTTTCTTACAAAATTTTCAATCGGCTCTCCACACATTGCGCAGCAGTAAGAGGAGGGAAGGTTCTCAAATGCCGTGTTTGGTGCAATGTTTTGCTCTGAATCGCCTAACGCTTCATCATACACAGTAAAACACGCCGGGCATTGATGCCAGAGCTTTTCTTCAACCTTTTTAATGGGTTCAGGGTTGCTTAATATAGTTGGCGCATGTTGCATTTCCATTTGCTCATAAAAATACTTGCTTAACGAGACAAGATAAGTGCCCAAATGTTCCTTCGAAACGCCTTCCCTGAAGGCCACAAGGTCTTGTGAGTTTGGATTAAAATCACTGGTATGTAAAATATCATACCGTTCCTGGGATCTTAAACGTCCGCTACCGGTTTGCTGGCATTTGCGTATAATAGCAGATCCAAATATGCCTGCCCTTTGCTTTAGCTGTATGCCAAAGCTTAAGCCATAAGTACGCACATCTTCTTTGTCAAAATGCCGGATAACCAGCCGCTTGATGCGCAATGCTTCTTCATTGTTATCTTCAAGTTGCCAGTTTAGTTCATTTGCTGCGTGCCGTACATTGATGCGGTATTTATTCAGAATGTAATCGTATCGCTGACGGTACGCCGGGTCGATATCTTTTATGATGAGCGACTTCCACGCTGTGGAATACAATTGCCCAATCTTTGTTTCTAAACACAAATCGCAAAGTTCCTGCAGAAAAGCAACGGGGAAGCTTTCGTCTCTTCGGTAAATGCCAAGCCAGTAACTATTTCCATGCCTGTTAAACCCCTCATAATAAGGCAGGTGAAATTTAGGAATCGCTATGCTGGTGCCGTTGGTATTGCTGTCGGTTTGGTCGGCGGTTTTTAACTGTTTGTAAATGTCCTCACCCTTAGTGGTTTTTGTTCCGGCTGTTAACTGCTTTTCAATTCTTGTGCTAAGTGTGCCAATGTAGTTGGTGTATATTTCTTCCGGCCATTTGTATAGTTCGTTGCTTCCTGGCATGCGCAGGTATAAATGCCAGTAGTGTAATTGTGAGGATGTTATCCAGTTGAGATGGCCGGTAAAAAAAGGTGTGAATGTCTGTCTGCTGTCACAGATATTTATTTTAAATCGTGAAGGTTGCTCAAACATGTTTAATACGTCTTTATAGGTGCCCTCTGTCAGCCAGCTATCCGTTGTGAAAATTCCGGCGGACACATACGAACTGATAATATTGGCATGTGCTTTCTTTGTTTCTTCAAAATGTATCTGGTTCTTTTTACAGTGTGTTGTAAACAATGAAAAATATCGCTCCGGCACATCAATCAATAATTGCTGGCGTGAGCCGAAACAGACTTCTTTGATCAGGCATTCCGCGGCTATGCCGAGAATTTCCCGCAACTGCCCGGGCGAGATAATACCGCCCTTAAAATTGACTGTTATTGAATGATCACGATTCATAGTTATTTTTTAAACAACATTAGCTGCAACTGCTACTGGTTGTGTCGTTGTTGCTTCACGATTAAGTATGGCGTTTACCTCGGGGCGGCAACTACCGCAGCCCAATCCCGCGCCTGAAGCTTCGCACAAGCTTTTCAGCTCAGTAAAGCCCTCTTTTATTTTAGCGCAAATATTTCCTTCGCCCACATTTCCACAGGAGCAAACAAGCTTGCCTAGCACAGGTGCAGCTTTTTTGCCGGAGCGTAATAGTTGAAGCCGCTTCTCAGATAACTCAATTTTATTTTGGATCAGGTCCCTGAACTCCTGGAACTCAGAACGGTCACCAATGAGTATGGCGCCAATCAACCTGTCTTCATGAATCACGCATTTTTTGTAATAGCGCTTTGCTTTATCTATAAATACAACTTCTTCATAAGCAGAATCATTGGGTGTGTCAACAGTGCCAAGCGAACAGATGTCCGCGCCGTGTAGTTTAAGAATGTTCATAAAAAGCGAACCCTGGTAATAATTGGAAATATCGCCGGAGAGATGCTGGGCTACAATGGCTGCCTGCTGTTCAGCCGCAGCGGTAATGCCGTATAATGTTCCTTTAAATTCTGCAATTTCACCAATGGCATAAATGCTGTTATCATTGGTCTGCAAGTATTCATTTACAATAACCCCTCTTTTGAGTTCTAATCCACATGCCTGCGCCAGCTCAATGTTGGGTGCAGTTCCGATAGACATGATTACAGCCTGGCAAGTAATCTTGCGTCCGCTTTTTAATTGTAAACCGGTAAGCTTATTGTTGCCAAGAAATCGCTCGATTTCATCGTTATACAATACTTCAATATTTCTATCGCGCAGTTCCTCATACAAAAGCCTGGCTCCAAGCTCATCCAGTTGCCTGTCCATGAGCCGCGAAGAACGCTGAATAATGATTACATCTTTACCAATCTCTCTTAAAGATGCTGCCATTTCAATGCCCAGTAATCCTCCGCCCACAACAACGATAGGCTCATCGGATCCCTGCACATGTTTTTTGAAATTATCAGCATCATCTTTACTGCGCATGGTGAATATGCCTTTCAGGGGAGGAGCGTGCTTCAGTGTTGCAGCGCGGCTGCCGGTTGCAAGAATAAGTGTGTCGTAACTGTGTGTATGTCCATTGCTATCGGTGACGGTCCTGGCCTGGCGATCAATGTGCTGAATGCTTACACCTTTATGAAGCGTTATCTCATGCTCTTTTTCTTCGTATGCATTCATCTTCACCAGCTGCTTCCATTGCTGTGTGCCGCTTACGTAGTCGGGCAACATTACGCGATTGTAGAAGGGCAGGTCTTCTTTGCTGAAAACAATGATCTCATCATCCATATTCAGCTTGCGATAACTGCGTACAAAACCGTGCGCGCCGGCACCAGCGCCAATGATGATAATCTTTTGCTTCGGCCTTTTGTATTTGGCAACCTGTACAATTGAAAATTTAAAATCTGGTTGCTTTGAAATGGGGTCAACGAGGTTAAACGTAAGATTGTTGGCGCGGTTGATATCGTTATTCAAAATCTTCCCCCAATGCATGGGCAAAAACACCACGCCTTTTTTTATCTGGGTGCTGAGTTTCGCTTTGACTCTTACATTTCCGTTGGCGTTGGTAATCTCGACAAGGTCATCATCTGCAATACCACGCTCAGCCGCATCGTCCGGATGAATTTCAAGAAAGGATGCAGCAATATGCTGTTTCAGCTTGTTAACTTTTCCTGTTTTGCTCATCGTGTGCCACTGATCCCTGATCCGGCCGGTGGTTAAGATCAATGGATGGTCCGTTGTTGGCTGAACAGAAGGATTGCAATCGGGCACACCATGAATTTTTGCACGCTTTGATTTTGTATAGAAAATATGATCGGTAAACAATCGCCTGGTATCCTTGTAATCGTTATTACTGTTAACGGGCCACTGTACACTTCTTCTTTGTTGTAATAGCGAATAATCTACTCCGTTAATATCAATATTGGTTCCTGCAGTTAAAGCAGTGTATTCTTTAAAAATTTCTTCGGTGTTGTTGTATTCAAAACCATTAAATCCCATTTGCTTTGCAAAGCGACAAATTATTTCTGCGTCTGGCAACGCTTCACGCGGCGCAGCAATTACTTTCGGTAACCAGGCAATGCGCCTTTCTGCATTAGTCATTGTGCCTTCTTTCTCAATCCAGGCGGCAGCAGGCAATACGACATCTGCATAAGGTAATGTTTCAAGTTTGTTCGTGATGTCCTGTACCACTACAAACTTTGCGTTCTTTAATCCCTTTTCTGCCATTCTTACATCGGGCAGGCTAATCAAGGGATTGGTGCAGATAATCCAGATGGCTTTTAACTTGCCGCTATTCAATGCTTCAAACATCTCTGTTGCCGTAAGGCCAGGTTTGGGAGAAATTTCTTTGCCATTCCAGAATGTTGCAACTTCTTCGCGATGTTGGGGGTTGCTCAGGTCGCGATGCGCAGGCAGCAAGTTGGCAAGCCCGCCCACTTCGCGTCCGCCCATGGCATTTGGCTGGCCGGTTAATGAGAAAGGCCCGCAACCAGAGCGGCCAATTTTGCCGGTGATCAGGTGCAGGTTAATCAGGCTGAGATTTTTGTTAACGCCTGCAGCAGATTGATTCAATCCCATCGTCCAGAATGTTATGAATTTTTTCGCATTGCCGATCAATGCTGCCGCTTCGTAAATGCGGTATTCTTCAATGCCACAGATCTGCGCTGCTTCGGCAATGCTGCGCCGCATTACCACTGCGGAATAATCGTCAAATCCCTCTGTATGCTGCTGAATAAATTTGATATCAATATCGCCCTGCTCAATTAAGATCCTGCCGATCGCGTGATGCAAAACAATATCTGTTCCCGGATGTAGCTGCAGATGCACATCTGCCATAGCGCAGGTTTGTGTAACACGCGGGTCGCTTACGATGATCTTCATATTGGGATTGGCTGCTTTCGCCGCTTCAACCCTTCGCCACAGAATAGGATGGCACCAGGCTGGGTTGGCGCCGGCAATGAAAATGCAATCTGTTTCCTCAATATCATCATAGCATGCCGGAACACTGTCTTCTCCTAATGACATTTTGTATGCAGCAACAGCGCTGCTCATGCACAATCTTGAATTTGTATCAATATTGTTGCTTCCTATAAAACCTTTGATCAGCTTGTTAATAACATAGTATTCCTCAGTAAGGCACTGGCCGGAAACGTAAAATGCAACAGAGTCAGGACCGTACTTATTAATGAAGGTTTTAAACACTGCTGCGGTACGCGCTAATGCTTCATCCCACGTCACGCGTTGGCGCTTCATTTGTTTGTTGTAGCGCATTTCTGGATAGAGCAACCTGTCGGATGTGTTCATTACCGTATAATGAAGGTTCATTCCTTTTGAACACAGCATGCCTTTGTTAACAGGGTGATCCTTGTCGCCTTCGACAAGCACCTTGCCCATCCTGTCTTTATGCACAACAATGCCGCAACCAACGCCGCAATAGCAGCAGGTAGTTTTATATGAGCCCGTATCGCCGTGTAATTGTTCCTTCATGCGTTGTTGTTTATTCAGCAAGCGCCAGCACATTTTCTTCGCTGGCTATGTCTTTCACTATCGCTGTATCTTTTCTGAAGCGGGTGATAAGCATAATAAATGAAACGCCGATCACTATAAAGCCGATATAGCTGAAGGCCTGCACATAGCTGATGCTTTTGGATTTAAACAGGAAGCCGAAGAGCATTCCGCCTGCGTTGCCGCCTGCGCCTACAATGCCGCTTACAATACCAATATTTTTTTCGTTGATGAAAGGGACGATGCCATATGTTGCGCCGTTGGCCATTTTGAGAAAAAGCGCAAAGCCGAGCATGGAGATAATGGCGAGGGTAAGTGATCCGGCATTAGCGAACAACAACAATCCGCATCCTTCAAGCAATAGTACAATTGCAAGCAGCCGTCCTTTGCCCTTCATGCCATAATAGCTTCCCACTTTATCGGAAACAATGCCACCCAATGCTCTTGCAAACAGGTTCATAAATCCAAAAATGCCAGCCCAAAAACCGGCGCTGCTTTGTGATAATCCGAATGTGTCTACAAAATGCAGCGATGCCACATTGTCGAATGTTATTTCCATCCCGAAGCACATGGCGTAAGCCAGTGTTAGTGCCCATATCCGCCAGTCTTTTAACACGCTCCAATCTGTCTGGTGTTTGCTTGCACTGCGGCCAATCTCATCGAAGTTGCCCGCCGGTGTGTCTTTTGTGTATTTATAATAAAACCATGCGATGATAAGCATCATTATGCCGGGCAGTATCATTGCATAGCGCCATGCTTCATGTTTTGTGTAACCCATGCCAACGATGGCGGCAAATATCAGCGGCATTACCATATTTGTTACGCCACCACCCAGATTGCCCCAGCCGCCTGCAACTGCATTGGCGGTGCCTTTTATATTGGCGGCAAACATCATGGAAGTATGAAACTGTGTTATGACGAAAGATGCACCAACAACGCCAATGGCCAGTCGAAATAATAAAAAGGTTGTATAGTCATTTGCCATGCCCACAAGAAAGACGGGCAGCGAGCCGATCAATAGTAACCTCACTGCAGTTTTTCTTGGCCCCCACATATCGCAGAGCTTACCGATAACTATTCTCGCAATAATGGTTGCGGATACCGATGCGATAATAATATTGCCTACTTGTGATTTTGTCAAGTGCAGGTCCTCGCGAATCGTTGGCATTAGTGGGGCGAGGCCAAACCATCCAAAGAAGCAGGTAAAAAACATGAGCCATGTTATATGGAACGTCCGCATCTGCATTGAGTTGATGCTGAATATTTTTAACTTATCCAATGGCTTATTGTTAGCTAACGGTTTCATACAAAGAGATTTAATTTTTTAATCATTCATCAGCATTACTAAGTACGATTTACGAAGTACGAAGTACGTTGACTCCGGCAAGTTCATTTGCCCGAAAAACCTGGCTGATTAATTTGTTGGCAAGCAATCGAAAGAGGAGAATAAGACTTGCAATAGTTCTTGCAGATCCATGATGTTAAGTCGATTTGTTTAACCTATTGCAAGACGCTGAACAGGTTTAATATTAAGTACTTCGTAAATCGTACTTGTTGAAGAATTTGTATGTGCCGTTGTCGCTGAGGAAAGGGTAGAAGAAGCAATTGGTTTTGATTGGTATTGCTACCCGTTATAATTGTTGCCTGTGCAAGAGACGCTGCTGATTTTTCGTGCGTGTTTATGCTGGCAATAAAGCTTTTAACAAATGTTATTTTTGTGTACATTTGACTCGGTTTTAAATTGATGGATCGGTTTAAAACTTAAGCCCGTAACGGTTGCCGCCATAACGGGCTTTCTTGTTTTTATGCGAAAACAATCGAAGCTTCATCATCTTCATCCACACCTATATATACATCGTGCCCGTCAATTCTAACAGGATATGTTTTTATACTCTCGCAGCCATCATCGTTCATGCAATGTCCATCCACCAATGAAAAAGTCTTTTTATGGAAGGGGCATGCAACTTTTGGTTCATTATTGGTGCTGCCAATCATCCCGCGGCTTAACGCCATTTGCATCCTGTGCGGACAAAGGTTTTGTGTGGCGTACCATTCGTTGCGGCGGGTAAAATGAAACAGTGCAATTTGTTCGTTTTTGTATTTTACGCAAACGCCGCCATCAACTGGAACATCTTCTGTTCGGCAGGCGCGAAACCAGGTTAATCTTTCCGTGCTGGTAATGTTCATAAGAAATAGTTTTGTTCAGTAATATATTTAGTGAGGTTGCTATCAGGCCGGAGATCGCGCATCGTTAAAAAAGCGTTGCGATAATTAACCGATGCCTCGGCATCCGGCAAAAAAAGCGATCTGGCAACTTTATGGTAGGCAAAGCCTGGCGTACTGATATGTTTTTCATAATGTTCGTTTTTATTGAAAAATTATGGTTTAACAGTGGCAGGCAATCGAAGAGAACTTTGTATTTTTAAATTTATAATGTATTTATTTTGTGTTAATACATTTGTTTTTGGTCATGTAATTATGATTTACATCATAAATTTAAGATGTTTAGGTTTAATTTGATATTAAAAATAATTATAAAAATCACATAAATATATTTGTAATATTTTAAGAGGCACTTTTTTTAGTTAAGGGAAGCGGAATGGGTGTTTTTCATTAATTACATTTTTTCAAAAAAAAGGCGCTGTGACTTGCAGTCGATCAGCGCCTTGCTTGTGGATTATATTGATTGAATTATGAGATACTTCTTTTACGTGTATTTTTCAGTTGGTGCAAGGCCATCACAAGGGTATCTATATCACTGCAGGTATTATACAATGCCAGCGATGGGCGAACGCTTGTTTCAACGCCAAACCGGCGTAAAATAGGTTGCGCACAGTGGTGCCCGCTGCGCACAGCAATCGCATAGTGTTCATTTAAATATTTACCTACATCTTCTGTTTTAAACCCTTCTAACACAAATGAAAGAACCCCGGCTTTTTCTGCAGCAGTTCCTATTAGTATTAGTCCCGGAACATCTTTCAACAGGCCTGTTGCATATTGCAATAGAAAATGTTCGTAGTAGCCAATATTATCCATGCCTATATGCATTACATAATCAATGGCTGCGCCTAATCCAACAGCATCGGCTATGTTCCCGGTTCCGGCTTCAAAGCGTGAGGGCGCTTGTTGATATTTGGTGTGTTCAAAAGTTACATCCTGTATCATATTCCCACCACCCTGCCAGGGCTGTGTTTCATTCAATAATCCTTCTTTCCCATATAACACGCCGATACCGGTTGGGCCAAAAACTTTGTGGCCTGAAAAAACATACCAGTCGCAGTCAAGCTGGCTAACATCAACGCGCATGTGAGATACAGCTTGCGCCCCATCCAGCAAAACTTTTGCGCCTGCAGCGTGGGCCATTTCTACAATTTTTTTTGCAGGTGTAATGGTGCCGAGTGCATTGGAAACTTGCGTAAAAGCAACCAGTTTTGTTTTGCGGTTAAGCAACTTCGCATATTCATCCAATAGTAGCTGTCCGTGATCGTCAACCGGGATAATACGAAGCTTTGCACCTTTCTTTGCAGCCAGTATTTGCCAGGGAACAATATTGGCGTGATGTTCCAGGTGGCTGATAATGATCTCGTCGCCAGCCTGAATGTTTTCATCACCCCAGCTCTGCGCTACAAGATTGATGGCTTCTGTTGACCCGCGTACAAACACGATTTCATTTGCGGACCTGGCATTGAGAAAGCGCTGCACTTTTTGCCGTGCGGCTTCATAGGCATCCGTTGCCCTTGCTGCCAGTGTATGCGCAGCCCGGTGAATATTACTGTTCTCGTGCTGATAAAAATAACTTACCCGGTCAATAACCTGTCGTGGCTTTTGCGTTGTAGCCGCATTATCGAGCCATATAACTTGTTTTCCGTTGATGCGTTCCTGCAGTATTGGAAAATCTTTCTTGATCAGGTTAAGATCAAAACCCGGTAGAAAAGTGTTTTTGTTTGCGCCTTTAAAATTTGTTCGATCTGAAAGGCCATATCCATCTGTTTGCAAAAAATAATAACTCAGCGGGCTTGAAGGATCGTAGGCCGAAACAGGTATCTGTGATGACGGTACATATGTTTGAGCTGTATTTAATAATTGTTGCAGCTCTGCTGTAAAAGGATGCTGGCCATAAGGCAGATAACTGGAATATTGGTTGTTGGGTATTTGGCTGCCTGTTGGATTGTAAGAAGGTATATTACTTTGCTGTTGCCCAAACGATTCTATTGATGGTGTTTGCGCGGTTTGTTGCACATGAGCCGGAGAAGCGCCTGCACCTGCTGGCGGATGGTTTTCGTTTGCAAAATGTGGATCTGGGTGGCTAACGGGTGGGTCATCCAGGTTAAATGTTTTGCTGTGTTGAATTGCGGAAGGCGAAATGCCGCTGCCTGCCACTGAATTAGGGACTTTTCCCGTGTAGTTTGTTTCAGGTAGTTTGCGTGAACCCTCGCCTGGATTGAACAGGTTTTCTCTTCCTCCCGCCGAAGGCGAAATGCCGCTCCCGGCCACCGAGCGAGGCACATGGCCTGACCCAAAATGCGGATCAGGATGGCTGGTAGGAGGCTCTTTAAGATTGAAAGTTTTATCATGTTGAATGGCTGATGGAGACGCTCCGCTTCCAGCTACTGAAGGTGGAGGAATTGCGCTATAGCCATATTGCTCCTCAGAAGTGCTCTTGTTGCCCTCGGTGTTTATTGTGTTCGCCTGGGTGAACAATTGTTCCGGGCTCTGGCCTGGCGTTGCTTTGAAATAAAGATTAGCCAATTGTTCAAGAGCTGCTTCATCGGGTATATCGTTAAAGTTAGAAGACATGATCAGCAGTTTTTGTGATAGTGTTCATACTGAATAGGTAGATTAACAATTAATCATCGCATGCAGATGAATCAATGAAAGCCGTACAATATTGTTTGTTGCGGACGGGGTATCTACAGTCGGTTTTATAACCATTTGTATTCGTGGTATTTGCCAACTTCAACATCATCCAAAACAGCAATAGCATCGTCTACCAATACAGCCAGTGAGCAATATAGAGAGACCAGGTAAGAAGCGATGGCACGCTCATTTATACCCATAAAACGTACAGAAAGCCCCGGAGATAACTCGCCTGGCAGATTTGGCTGATAGAGGCCAACAACACCCTGTCTTTCTTCGCCGGTGCGCAGCAGAATAATTTTTGTCTTGCCATTTTCCAGCGGCAGTTTATCTGAAGGAATGAGTGGAATTCCTCTCCATGTAATAAACTGTGAACCAAATAAAGAAATGGTTGGTGGAGGGACGCCTCGGCGTGTGCACTCGCGCCCGAAAGCCGCAATGGCTAAAGGATGTAACAAAAAGAAACCTGGTTCTTTCCATACCTTTACAAGCAAATCATCAAGATCGTCTGGGGTAGGAGCGCCGTTGCGCGTTGAAATCCTTTGCGAAGGAATAATGCTGTGCAGCAATCCATATTCTTTGTTGTTAATCAACTCACTTTCCTGGCGTTCTTTAATAGTTTCAATGGTAAGCCTCAATTGCTCGCTTATCTGGTTGTAAGGTTTGCTGTAAAGGTCTGATACGCGGGTGTGTACATCCAATACCGTGTTAACCGCAGAGAGGTTGTATTCGCGCGGGTCTTCAACATAGTCAACAAATGTTTGCGGCAAAGCCCGTTCGTCACGGCTCGAACAATCAACTTCAACGTTCTCTGCATGTTTTACTTTGTTGAGCCTGTAAACACCGGATTCTACCGGAATCCAATTTAATAAATGTGTTAACCAGCGCGGCGTGATGGTGATCATCTGGGGTACCGTGCGCGTAGCTATTGCGAGCTGCCGTGCCGCAACGTCACCGAGGGCTGTTTGTCTTTTTTCTTGTTCTGCCATAACATTGAGTTGAATTGGTTTATATAAACGATTTGTCTGGTAAAGAAAATACCGGTACAAGTATCTTGCAGTGTATACGCGTTGTTACATGCAGGTTACTTTCATGTTGTTGTCAGAAGGAAATATTCAGTTCGCCTGTGCATAGCTATAACAGCATTGCTAATACACCGTTTAGCTCACTTTTCTAAGATAGTAAAAATGTTTGAAAAAATAAGGGGAGAATAGCCTCGGAAATATCGACATTTTCAAGGTGTAGAATTCTTGCTGACAATGATTTGCTATCAGCTAAATACAGTTTCCATTTTTTTAATGACCGACTTTAGGTTGATGCCTTTTTCCAGTACAGGTTTAAACAAATCACCTTCTGATTTAACGCGTTGTATTGCGTTGAAGATGGTGAAGTCTTTCATTTTTAAACCTTTTTTTACTTCATCCCAATGCAACGGCATTGAAACTGTTGCGCCAGGTTTGGGCCGGAGCGAATAAGGTGCGGCGAGCGTGGCCTGAGGTCGATTCTGCAAAAAATCGATGTACATTTTTCCAGCCCTGTTTGCTGTGGCTCTTTCTATGCTGGTGAATTTTGTGGTTTGATGATGGACAATCGTGGCAATCGCCCTGGCAAATTCTTTGGACTGTTCGTAACTGTATTTAGCGCCTAGTGGTATATAAATATGCAAGCCTGTTGATCCTGATGTTTTGCAACGGCATGGTACATCAATAGCATCCAGCACTTCCTTCGTTATCTGTGCTGCCTTAATTACCTGTTCAAAAGTATTTTTATCCGGATCGAGATCTATTATGCACCAGTCAGGATTGTCGGGTTTGGTTGTGCGGCTGCTCCACGGGTTCATTTCAATACATCCAAGCGACGCGATATAAATAAGGCTTGATTCATCTGTACAGACAAGAAAATTTTTTTCGCGGCTGTCTGCTTCACTGAAATACGCAAATGTTTCAATCCAGTCCGGTACTTTTCCCGTTACATCTTTTTGGTAAAAAGCCTTGCCGTTAATGCCGTTTGGATGCCTGTTAAGGGTCTGCGGCCTGTCCTTCATATAAGGTAGCATAAATGGAACTATCTGGTAGTAATAGTTTAGCATATCGCGTTTTGAAACATGGCTTTCCGGCCAGTATATCTTGCTCAGATTGGTGAATTTTAATTCATTCCCGTTAATCTTTCTTGCCTGGGTTTCTTCGGAAGGATTCAGCAATGTTTTTCTTTCCTGTTTACCGGGAGCCTTAACCACTTTCTCATGGCGTGGCTTAGCTTCTTCATGCACAATATTTTCTGTTTTTGCTTCTTTCTCCAGTACAACTTCTTTCGCCGCTTTGTCTTCACGCATGCCTTCAAAAGATGGATGGCGCATAACGCCATCAGCAGTCATTTCGCGGAAACTCACTTCACAAACCAGTTGAGGTTTAAGCCAGGTTGCCGAGGCGTCTGGCGGGTTTGGCCGGAAACGTGATGGCTTGTTTACATCCGGCTTCTGCTCAAAAGGGCATTTCGCTGTTTGCAGCGGTTTAAACTGCTTCATCATTTCCTGTTGTTTTTTTACCGAGAAACCGGTGCCTATTTTACCGGTATACTGCAACTTGTTATTTTTATAAACACCTACCAGTAAAGAGCTGAACGGTTTGGCAGATCCTTCATTATTGGTATAGCCACCAATGATCACTTCCTGCCGTTGAGCAGTTTTTATTTTCAGCCATTGTTTCGACCGGTCGCCCATTACATATTCACTATCTTCTTTCTTCGCCATAATGCCCTCAAGCCCGAGCTTTTCAGCGAGCTTAAAAAAGCTGATGCCATCTTCGTCAAAATTTTCACTCAGCTTAACTACTTCACTTTCGGCGGGTAAGTAATGCCGCAGAATTTCTTTCCGGTCCTTTAATGGTAATGCCGTTATGTCTACACCGTTTATCCAGAGCAGATCAAATACGTAGTAAAAGAGTTGGCCATCTGCTTCGCTGCGCCAGTTTTGTAAAGCATTGAAATTGGCCATGCCATTTTCATCCACTATTACTATTTCTCCGTCAATAACAGCTTTGATGTTCCATTCTTTTAGCTCATTATATAACGGATAATATTTCTCGTTGAAGGATTTGTTGTTGCGTGAAAAAATATCCACCTGTTTTCCATTTAAAACAGACAGTGCCCTGTATCCATCCCATTTAACCTCATAGGTCCATCCTTCTTCGTTAAATGGTTTGTCAACAAGCGTTGCAAGCATTGGTTCTACTTTTTTAGGGATGGCTTTCTTTTCGCCTTTTGCCAGCAACTGTTGAATGGATTTATCCGTGGCTGTGTTAGCACTTTTTGTTGAAGAAGGTGGATTGTTTTTTTTCTTTTCGGGTGTTTGTTTTATCGCGGCTTTCTTTTTCGGTGTGTTATTGCCGGCACTGGTTTCTTTCGACCGGTTTGAATTGTGGATGTTGTTGGTGGTGCGTGCTATACCTTCAAGTGTCTTCTTACTGATAACGGATTTGTCTTTAAGCGTTATGTCTTCTTCAGACGCGAAATTATCTGATGTTTTCATTAACAGCCATGCATTCTCGCCTCGCGCGGAAGTCTTTACAAGTGCAAATTCACCTTTTAGTTTTTTGCCATGCAGTACAAATTTGAGCCGTCCGCTATGAAGCTGGTGCAGTAATAATTTTTGTTCTTTCGCGCTGTCTGGGGGGAATGCATCAGCCGGTTCATAAAAGCCTTCATCCCATACCATAACTGTTCCCGCTCCATAATTGCCCTCAGGGATAATGCCTTCAAAATTTCTGTAATCATACGGATGGTCTTCAACCATCATCGCAAGGCGCTTGATGTGTGGATCGGTTGAAGGGCCTTTGGGCACGGCCCAGCTTTTCAGTACGCCATTCATTTCCAGCCTGAAGTCATAATGCAAATGAGAAGCGGCATGTTTTTGAACTACAAACCTCAGATGGCTGGCATCCGGCCTTCCGCCTTGTGGCTCGGGCGTTTCTGTAAACTTTCTTTTCTGCTTGTATTTGGAAAGGCTCATGCCTAGTAAGCTTACAATTTCCATGCAGAAAATCGCGCGAGTGAGCCTGTAAGCATATTAGGATATACGAGGATTGATAATATGGCCATATGCCTTCTATATAACTGGCGAGTAATGAATGGTAAATGGTGGAGGGCACAAGCTGGTTGAGTAAATATATACTGCTTTAGTTGTTATTATTCTCAGACGTAAAATGTTATATGCCCTTGTATGCATTTTGTACAACTGGTGTGTAGTGAATGGTCAATAGTGAAGGATCCAATCTGGTTGAGTAACTATATACTGATTTAGTCATTATATCCTCGGGCGCAGCTTCTTGTATGCCCTTATATTCCTTATATGGTTCAAAAAACTTCGCTACGGCCTGGCCCGGGCTACTATGCTATTATTCAGTTGTTAACCGCCGAAGCAATCGACAGTAGGCATCCTTTGATAAATAATGTGTGAACGTTTCATTGCTGTATATTGTATCATCTTTTGGTTTTCTACCCAACCCTGGGCCGTGTTTCGTGCCTCACAAAGACAAGTCGTTATGATCCTCATTTGATAATTGAAACGAAACCCGGCCCGGGAGTTTGGCTAAAGCCTTGATGTTATTGTTATAACTGATTGGGCTAATTTTTCAGCGAAGCCATATCAATTACAAAACGGTAGTGCACATCTCCTTTAAGTAATCTTTCATACGCTTCGTTAACCTGTTGTATGTTGATCAGCTCAATGTCTGCAGTTATGTTGTGCTTAGAGCAGAAGTCCAGCATTTCCTGTGTTTCTGCAATGCTACCTATTGTAGATCCTGCGAAGCTTTTTCTTTTGCCAATTAAACTGAATGCAGCAACGGGAAGCGGATGTTCGGGGGCGCCAACAAGCACAAGCGTTCCATCTACCTTCAGTAAATTTAAATAGGCGTTCATATCATGATTTGCAGAAACATTGTCCAAAACAAAATGCAGGCTGTTTGCATATTTGCTCATTTGATCCGGATCTGTGGACAATACCACTTCATCGGCGCCCAAACGATTGGCATCTTCTTTTTTAGATTCGGAAGTAGTGAATACAACAACATGCGCACCCATTGCCCTGGCTAGTTTAATACCCATGTGCCCCAGGCCTCCAATGCCAACAATACCAACTTTTTTACCCGGTCCAACCTGCCAGTGCCTTAGTGGGGAATAAGTGGTTATGCCGGCGCACAGTAAAGGCGCTGTTGCAGCCAGATCAAGGTTCTCTGGTACACGAAGCACAAAGTGTTCATCTACTACAATGCTCTCGGAATAGCCACCATAGGTTTGCCCACCAAGATGTTTATCAGGAGAGTTGTAGGTTAAAATGTTGCCTGGCTCGCAATATTGTTCCAGGCCTTCTTTACAATACTCGCATTCCCTGCATGAATCAACCATACAGCCAACGGCAGCAAGATCGCCCACCTTGAATTTTTTTACATGTGCACCTACATTGGTCACCCTGCCGACAATCTCATGGCCCGGAACAACCGGATAAATAGTGCCATGCCATTCGTTACGTGCAGTGTGCAGGTCCGAGTGGCAAATTCCGCAGAACAGAATCTCTATTTCCACATCATGTGGTGTTGTACTTCTACGCTGAATATTTAACCCCTTTAACGGCGCATCTGCAGCCTCGGTACCAAATGCTTTTACATTTTTTACTTCCATACTGTTTTACAATTTTGTAATGAATGTTGATCAAATACAACTGCCGTTTTGCATCATGGTGTATAGACTGACTGATGCAGGCCCGTCTCGTTTGCTGCAAGTATTGCACCATGTGCTGCAGCGTTTTATTATTGGATGAGTGATCTCTGTAAAGTAAGCAAAGGTATCCGGGTTATTTCTGCGACGAATAATACTATTCAAACAGAAAACTAAAAAATTCAAACAATTTTTATGCAAATGGAGAAGCTGGGTAATGCAGCAGCATTTTTCTGTGGATAAGATTTTAACTGACAAAGGTGAAACAATATATTAGCTGTTTAGTAATACTTAATTATCTCGGTTTCGGCATACAAATTTTGAACGTTTGCATTCAGTTGATAATTTTTTTCAGGTGAGAAAATGTATGAAAGCCATTTTCACTTCAGCTATAAAATTGGGCAATTCTTTCCACGGTTTTTTATCGCGCCGGCGAGAAAAAAGTTTCAATATAATATTTTAATCTTTTCTCATGAAGCCTTAAAACACTAGCAATTCCTGCTAACAATCAGTTTGTTGTTTTCTTTATAAACAGCCGGCATCCTCTCATAAAAACGGAAACTGTTAAATAATTGTTGCAGTGGCATATACTTTGATAATCATTTGTAAATGACTTGAAACGTTGTATATCCACATAGTCAATAAAAAGAATATTACACGATTATAATAACACATGATTATCAGAGCAAACATTATTAAAGTTAGTTTCCTATTCTTTAATCTGGCTTCTATGATTTCTTTCAGCCAAAGGCCTTTAAAAAACTTTTTCCCGCAAGTACTTGTCTGTGTAATCCGTAATTGATTGTATTAATACAGTTCGGTGAACTAAAACCAAAACGTTGCAAAGCCCTTTGATGCATCGTTTATTGCACGCTTAATTTTTTGAAATTCAAATTTAGATCCATGAAAAAGGTATATATGATAGTGGCACTATTATGTGCCTGTTCCTATTCATTTTCTCAAATGAAAATTGGTTCGAATCCCAGCCAAATCAACCGATCATCCATTCTGGAACTGGAAAGTACACGTCAGGGCCTTTTGTTGCCACGCATACCTGGGGCTAATCTAACAACAGCACCACTAGGCACCGCGCCAGATGGTATGATCATTTATGTAACGGATTCAGCAAGCTTATACATTCGTAAGAACAATGCGTGGCAAAGGATGTCGGTAGACAGTGTAGGCAATAGTAACAACTGGAACATAAATGGTAACACAGGAATCGATTCAACAAGGCACTTTCTTGGTACAATTGATCAGCAGGCGCTTGTATTTAAAGTCAACAACGCAGAGCGCTTAAGACTGGACGGTAATGGTAATATTAAAGTAGCCACCGGAACTATTCCCACCGGTATTGACCAGGTTGATGTGTTGGTAATAGACCCGGCGACAGGAATGTTGTTGCAAAGACATATGGCTGCTTCTGCATTTAACAATGCCATAGTTTCTTTAAACGGCCAGAGAGATAGTGTGCAAATCTTTGCTACAGACAGCGCTGCAGCCGTGGATTTTTCTATTACTTCTGCGGCGGGTGTACATACGCTAAACATTCCTACGCAAAATGGCAATGGCACAACCTCACGAGGTTTATTATCATATGCCGATTGGAAGCGGTTTGATTCATCTTCGCGCTTCCAGATTTTAAACACGTTGTTTTCAAATACACCAGACTCCAATGGGATCAGTATCGCAAATGGTGCATTAACGTTGCACGCTGCGGATTCCTCTCATCCGGGTGCAATATCTACAGGGACACAAAGTTTTTCAGGCGCGAAGAACTTTACAGATACAGTGTCTATAGGCATTCCTGTGGGAACACCTGGTAATTCAACGTTTCAGGTGAATGGTTCTTTGTCAACCAACGTTACCAAGGTTACAGCAAGTTATACTGTTACTACAGCGGATAATACTATCCTTGCCGATGCAAGTACAGCTGCAATTACAATTACACTGCCGAGCCCTGCGGCCATTAGCGGAAGAATATACACTATCAAAAAAACGGGCAGCGGTGGTATTGATAACGCGGTGACAATAGCGCCAACCGGCGGTACAATAGAAGGTGGAACAAATTTTATTATTTATAACGACTGGACATTTGTTACGATTCAGACAGATGGAACGGACTGGTATGTTATCAGGCACTAGAATAGTAATAACGGGCAATTAAATTGAGCATAATGAAAAAAAGTATTATTCGTTTATGCCTGGTGATGATAACCGTCCTGCTTCAATCAGCCATCTTTGCGCAATTAAAGCTGGGCGCTAATCCAGCCAGGATAAACAAATCATCCATACTCGAGCTGGACAGCCGCGATCAGGGCCTTTTACTCACGAGGATTCCTGATACAACTCTGGCTACACTGGCCGGGGCTCCGGATGGTACGATCATTTATTTTACAGCAGACCAATCGTTAAGGCTTAGAAAAAACGGCGGCTGGCAAAAAATGGCGGATGCAGCTAACTTCTGGCAGCTCGGAGGCAGTGCCGGCGGTGATTTAACGGGCGCTTACCCCAATCCGGCTATTGCTGCAGGTGCAGTAACCAATGGCAAGTTGGCGAATGGCAGCGTTACCTACAATAAAGTGCAAAATTTATCGGCAAATAATGTATTGCTGGGAAGATACAATAATGGCCCGGGCGCGATGCAGGAGATTACTTTAGGAGCTGGGCTAACGCTTAACAATGCTACAGGAGTCTTAACAGCAGCAGGAAGTGGTGGCACCGTTACAAATGTTAGCGCATCTGTACCCACAGGGTTTTCAGTTGCCGTAACCAATCCAGCCACAACGCCTGCAATAGCTATAACCACCGCATTGAATGGCCCTGTACGCGGAAACGGAACCGGATTCGCTACGGGCCCTACCGTGTTGTCATCCGAAGTATCAGGTACACTGCCTTTTGGTAACGGTGGTACAGGCCTTAGCACACTTGGCACAGCAAACCAGTTGTTGCGCGTAAATGCTGCAGCTAATGCATTGGAGTATTTTACGCCGGCCTTCTTAACAACAATTGATACCAGCAATATTGCGCTCTTTTATAGAAAGGTAAGAGGACTTCTTTCTGCAGGAACTGGCATTAGCTATAACAATGCGACCGGGGCCATTAGTAATTCTGGTGTTACATCCGTAAATGGAAATATCGGTGCGCTTACTATAGACACGGGCTACATCGCTACTTTTAGTCAGAAAACAAGAAGCCTGTTTAGCGCAGGTGCAGGCATCAGTTATAACAATGCAACAGGAGCGATCAGTAATACGGGAGTAACATCTGTTAATGGAAATACAGGTGCGATAAATATTGATACAGGATATATCAGTTCATTTAGCCAAAAGGTGCGCAGCCTTTTTAGTGCCGGAACCGGCATTACTTACAATGCAACAACGGGTGCTATTTCAAGTTCTGCAACGGGTGCTACCAATCTTACAAGTTCTGTTACAAACTATAACGTTACCGTTAATTCTTCCAGTGGTACAGGAACTACATTTGCTATTCCAAAAGATTCGCTTTCACGGCATGCCGATGCAACAATTACAACACCTGTAAGCGGGCAATTACTTCAATATAATGGAAGCAAATGGGTAAACTTTACCCCTAACTATTTAACCTCAGGCAATGTGTGGACGTTAGGAGGAAACGGAGTTACATCCGCGCAGGCTTTCGGTACAACTACAAACTTTTCCCTTCCTTTTATTACCAACAATACAGAGCGAATGCGTATAACTGCTAGCGGGGATGTAGGTATTGGTGTAACTGATCCTACAAATCCACTGGTTGTATCCGATACGTTGGAAATCAGGCAGACCAACACCGCGGCGCAGCTATCTCAGTTAATTTTCACCAATGTAAGCGGAAGTGGTGGCGGGGATTTTAGAATAGGTAGTGATGGTAACGATATTTTCTGGCAGGGTGGAGGCGGAAGAAATTTGCAAATGGGCAGTTTTTGGGGCATTACACTTGCAGGTGACCGGCAACTAAGTAATTTTCCTGCTTATGTAAATGGTACGGGCGGCACAGGTGTACTTATTCCCTCTCAACGCGCGGTCAGTGTACCTTTGGCTATACAGGCAAATGCAGCATCTCAGACGGCTAATTTAACGGAATGGCGCGGAGGTGACGGCACAGTACTAAGCGGCATTTCGCCCACGGGGAATTTAGGGATAGGTTCGATGAGTTTTGATGCAACCAATCCCGAGAAAGTACTGATAGATGCAGGAGTAACCTCTTCTGTAAACGCGATGTATCTTAAAGGAACCATTAACAGCTATTTCCAGCTGAACATTCGCAATAATTCTACAGGAGGCCAGGCCAGCGCAGATATTGTAGCTACCGCCAACAACGGAACGGAATCTACCAACTTTGTGGATCTTGGCATTAATAATTCTGGATACACTTATCAGAATGGAAACCCCATAGAAACGGGAAAGGCCAATGACGGTTACCTTCTTTCAGCCGGAAATGATTTTTACCTGGTAAATAATAATGCAAGCAAAGATCTGATTGTTCTTACAGGAGGGACAGCTACAACAAATGAAGCAATGCGCGTTACTGCAGCCCGCAGGGTGGGACTGGGAACCTCCGCTCCGGCGGCAAAGCTTGATGTGGCAGGTACTTTTAAGCTCGGTACATCAGGCACCGCATTGAACAATATGTTTAAAACATCTGTTACCATAACAGATAATACTACGAGTATTACAAGTACAGCGTCGGTTAGCAAAACTGTGACGGTGACAGGTGCCACCACGCAGTCGAGCGTAATTATAAATCCGCGCTCGGCTTTGCCTTCGGGACTGGCTATTGCATATGCTTTTGTAAGTGCAGCGAACACAGTTACCGTCAATTTTATTAATTCAGGCGCCGGTCCATTCGGTATACTGAACCTGGGAACAGTAACATTTGATATTACCATTATTCAGTAGCAGATAATGAAATTAAGGTTGACATATAGTTTGGTTATCCTGATTATTGCAACTCAAATGGCAGTTGCCCAAACAGGTGTTTATATTCCTGAAAATGGAGAGATTGTTGCGCATAAATCGGACACCATTGCCATCTTCAGTAATATAGAAAATAATGGGCGGTTTGGATCATTCAAAGGTTCTGTCGTTAATTTTTATGGCAGCTCGTGGAAGAATGGCTTTTCTGCATTTATGCCTGATCAACATTTTTATGTTGATTCACTTACACCAAATGGAGGACAATTCAGGTTTATCAATAATGCGGCTACTTCCGTTGAGCAGTATGTTGATGGAGGCTATAATGCTAGATTGAAAACGGGCGCGTCTTTTCCTAATATTATCATTAATAATCCAAATGGATTGTATCTAAGTAGAAATGATCTGAAGGTCCGCGATACAATGCAATTTGCAAACGGAAATGTATTCCTTAATAATAACTCTTTAACTATTGGTGACAATTATCCGGGGGTAATGAGCGGTTATACTGATAAGCGTTTTGTTGTAACAGGCGAAAAAGTAGATGGCGGTTTTTTGTTAAGAGAAAATCTTTCAAATTCAGATGGACTGGTTGTATTTCCAATCGGCGTTTCTACAGACGAGTACACGCCTTTTGCCATGCAAAACCATGATAGCATACCGGATGATTTTTATGTTCGGGTATTTAACAATGTTTATCAAAAGGCTACATATGGCTCTCTTTTGACCAGCCTTCATGTAAATAAAACCTGGAACCTGCATAGAAGAACAGATCGCCACAGCAACATTTCATTATTCCTTCAACATGATGAAAACGATGAGGATGAAATGTTTAAGTTGTATCGCGATAGCAGTTATGTATCATTGTATCAAAACACCAGTACGTGGGATACAACGCTGCCAACCGGATTGATAAGAAGAGCCACACTCACTACGGGAGCACCCGTAGATCGCTCATTTATGAACTTTCGGTATTTCTATGGCCAGTTAAGCACCAGTAATTTTTTGTCGGTTGCAGCTAAGAACAATGGCGATCTAAGAGCAAATGTGCATATAACATTAAATGCATTCAGGACTACCATCAGGTATGTGCAGGCTGACTGGTTCACATACTCAGAAGTAAACCTTGATCATTTTGAATTGCAAAGAAGACGCGAGGAAGAAAGTGGTTTCTCTAACATTGCAATAGTTCCTGCTATGTCATCCGGACAAGGCTTGATTTTTCAACAGAAGTACAGCTATGTTGACGATAACCTGTATGACAGATGGACCTATTACCGCGTGAAATGTATTGGACGAGATGGCAGCATTACTTTTTCAAATACGGTAGCTGTACCAAATTTCATTAGCATAACTGTTACGCCAAATCCGTCCGATGGAAATTTTCGCATAGGTATATTTGGTGTAAGATATCCGATTCGGATGCAGATGACATCAGCCGCTGGCCAGTTATTGCATACTCAGGTGGTGAGTGATAACACAACGATTAACAGGCCAGACCTAGCCGCTGGTGTTTATTTTCTTACCTTCTTCGATCCGCAAAATAATAATATAGTTATTGATACTAAGAAGCTGGAGATAGCGCGGTAGGTAATTTTAAAAGCACCGGCTTATGAATTGCGGCCGATTTGAACAATCAAATGGAAACGTGCTGATGTATAGGATTCAAATTTACTTCTCCATTCTTTCTCTTAGTGCCTTAAACGTTTCATATGGCCCTTTCGTACTAAAGATGTTCATGATCCATGCTGGCATATCACCCGCAGGATCAATGTTGAGATAATACACTACATGCAATTTTTTATCAGCCATACTTACTTCATAACGGCCTTCAAGACTGGCTACACGTACAATGTCTTTCTGTTTAGGAACAATACCTGAAACTGCAGTTTGTGTGACAACTAAAGTATTCTTTTCCGTATTTTTTTCGCTCTCCAGTTTTATTGCAGCGTCGCGATTTGTAACCGGCCAGGGAATTGCGGTTTCAGCATAATAATAAAGCTCATCGTCTGAAACTTTTTTTACCAGGTAAGCTTTTTTTGTCGCATACACCCATTCGGTTTGTTTAGGAATGTCCTGCAGAACTGAAATAAATTTGTCAAAAGTGCCCTTCATGTCACATTCAACTTTTATTGCTTTGAATTTTGAGGAATGAGATGGTGCTGTGTATACTTTTATACCATCTTTATCTTTTGCTAATTTCCAGTCGGTCTGACTAAAAGAAGAAGTTGCCGTACAGATTAAAATCATCATCACGCCGATAGCAGGTATCGCTCTGCTCAGTTTCATAGTCATACAGCGTTTATATCTTATAAGTGTAGGTTCAAAAAACAAGCCAAATAGGTGGATTGTTTGTTGCGTCATACTAAGTGTTTGATACTAATAACGCTTGGGACTTTGTTAAGGTTGCCTTTAATAATTCATTCGTTGAATTCATCGTTAATAAAATAAGGAGCAACAGCGATTTCGCGTTATTGCTCCTTGTGTTTGAGTGTGCCTTAAGGGCTGCACTTCAACATTAAATTTTAATAAACAAATCGCTTTATTTCAACTTGTCAGCTAATGGCACAAGCCTGGCCGAAAGATCCGGATTTTTAATATCCTTATCCAGTGGAAACATAGGGCGCTCAATACGTTTATATGGTAGCCGCTGAAGGTCCTGGTCAACACCACCGGGTGTTAACGCCAGCAGCCAGTCTTTTTTCATAGCATACAACTCCGGTTCAAGATAGCCGATCTTTACCACCACAATGTTGGCTTCTCTTGGATTTAATTTCAATCGTGTAAAGTCAATTTCCTTATGATATGGTTTTCTCTTTTTTGTAACGATAACAGAAACGCTTCCCACTTTTACGACAACTTCAACTTCTGCATCTCTATCGCCGTATTCTATTGCAGTTACGATTCCTTTTAACGGGACAGGCGGTGCATAACGATTGTCTACTTTTGCGCCGGCAACGCCATCTACCTGGTTGCCCACACCGGCTGCGATTGCTTTTTCAACAAATTCTAGTCCGGGGATAGATGCATAAATAAGTGACGGGCCGTTGGCGGATTGAAATTCGGGGCGCTTCAATATTTCTGTGATGGACCATGTAACATCTCCTGCGCCGCCTGCGGTAGGATTGTCTCCTGAATCACTAATGAAAAATGGTTTTTTGTCACTCTTCAAAGCTTTATCAAGGCATTCTTGTAATGAGCCCGTAGGCGCTACAAAAGAAAAACCTGCGCGTGCGTCCCAGAAGTTGCGTGCAAGCTGTTCAGCGGTTGTAGTAACCTTGTTTTTATCATCGCCGGTTACTACTACTACCGCATGGTTTCGCGGCTCATCGGCCCATGCGTATCCAACCCAAATGGCTGCGTCTACAATTCCGGGTTGAGCAGCTGCAGGCGCTACTGCCTGGTAAACACTTTTGCCAGGTTCTATTCTTGTGCTGGTCTTTTCACCAGGCAATAAAATAGGAATGGGGATCCATGCTTTATATGGCGGCTTTCCTTTGCCGGATTGTATTCTGTCTATCAAATTGCGCACTGCTCTTTCTTTTGTCTGCATGGCATCCTCATGTGGTGCCATGCGGTAACAGGTGATTAAATCTGTATTTTCAGCAAGGCGCCATGATACATTTCCATGAAGGTCCATCGATGTAGAAATAAGCGTTTTAGTGCCAATTGCTTTGCGGATGCGCACTATAAAATCGCCTTCGGGATCATCAAGTCCAACAACACTCATCGCACCATGAATATCAAAAAACAATCCATCATAAGGTGCATGCTTTGTTAGTGAATCCAGTATTTTCTTTACCAGCGATTCGTATGCTTCTCGTGTAACAATACCTCCGGGCAGGGACTTGCCTACAATTGTCGGGATCCATGTTGCTTGTTTGCGTAGAGCTGAATCTTCCTGTAAAAATGGATAAGAAGTAAAAACCTGTGCGCCATACTTCGCATGAAATGCTTCCTCGTTGGTAACAGCAGGAGAGAAGGTGCTTGATTCAATGCCGAGGCCTGCAATAGCAATGCGCGGCAATGGTTTGCCGGGTTGCTGGGCGTCAATGTTGCTTATGCATACAACTAATACGCTCAATAAGATAATCAAAGATCTTCTCGTGAAAGGCTTGAAACAACTATACATGGAATAATTTATTTTGAATGACAGGTTACGATTAGCCAACGAAGATAAATTTAAAAGGGCTTTTTGCAGAAACGCCATCAAAAATTAAAGTACCAACCAATCTTTTTAGATTTTTGGCTATTTGTTGCACTGTCTTTATAGTATATGAATGATTGTGGATAAGGACTTACAAAAATTTTCTAACAGGATGGTTCTTGAATCCTCACAGTATCGTGTTGTTAGAAATTATATATCTTAAATTCAGGTGAACTTTCTTTAAACGCATTGTACGAAGAAAAATCAATACCTCTTGACTTCTTATTCGCTTCAGCAACGCCAAAATCAATCATACCCCTGGTGTCTCCCAATTGCGCAATGGCAAACCCGAGGTAATCTTGCCCGTCAGCAATCAACGGCGTAGGAGATTCGATTCTATTCTTGCCATTCATCCACTCGCTTTTTTTATATGGTTTTCCATTTTCAGCACTTTCCCATGCGTCGATTACAATAGATTCGTTGATGTTATTGCTATCTCCGACAAGCAAAAATTGATGATCGCCGCCGCCCCATGACATCAACCAAATATGCTTGCCCGGATATTTATGATTTGTTTGAAACATTGCAACAACAGCATGCTCCATGCAGTTGCCTGCGCCCATCACCACAAATGGCAAAACATCTTTAAGGCGGGCGTGGAATATTGGCGGAATGCCATCAAACAGGTTTCGGGATGCAGTTCTGTATTGGCGTGAAGAACCTACCGCCATTGCGCCCATTGTTCTTTTGTAAGATTCGCCTTCATTGTGTTTTATATCCGTCCATACATTCCCTCTTCCAAATGCCAGCCTGTTTTTTGTTGCGTCTAATATTTCCTTTGGATTTCTTTGAATTACTTTTTCTGTAAACCTGCCTTGCAGTGGAACTACAGCTGGCCTTGAAACTCCCTGTGATAAATTGTTAGCCACGGCGTTGTTTGTATCTCTTTTTTCAGTTGAGAAAAATAGCTGTTGCATAAATGTCTAACTAAAGTTGATAGTTAATTTACAACCCTTTTTTATAACATGCAATCATCATATTTGTGTATACTTTGCTGATAGTCATTAACTATCAACCCATAAAATTAATTGATTGCGCTTATATAGTTAATGTTATACTTTTATCCCACTGAACGAATCCCCTGGCTTGCCCTACTTGCAGGTAAGCCTGGAACACATTATTCATTGCTTAGCATTAATCTTTAAAAAATGGAATCAAAAGACATCAGCAAATGCCCGTTTCACGGTGCACAAAAAGAAAATGTTGGCGGCGGCGGTACCAGGAATCGTGATTGGTGGCCGAATCAGTTAAGAACAAATATTCTTCGCCAGCACTCATCATTATCCAATCCAATGGGAAGTGATTTTAATTATGCAGAAGAATTTAAAAGCCTCGATCTTGAAGCGGTAAAAAAAGATTTGCATGCGCTCATGACAGATTCACAGCCATGGTGGCCAGCAGATTTTGGACACTACGGTGGTTTGTTTATCCGTATGGCGTGGCACAGCGCGGGCACGTATCGCGTTGGTGATGGCCGTGGCGGTGCAGGTTCCGGCCAGCAACGTTTTGCGCCATTGAATAGCTGGCCCGATAATGTTAGCCTTGATAAAGCCCGCCGGTTACTATGGCCCATTAAACAGAAATATGGCCGCAAAATTTCGTGGGCTGACCTGATGATACTTGCAGGCAACATTGCATTAGAATCAATGGGCTTTAAAACATTTGGTTTTGCAGGTGGACGTGAAGATGTGTGGGAGCCGGATGAAGATGTGTATTGGGGTTCTGAGAACACCTGGCTGGGCGGCGATATCCGCTATGCGCACGGTTCAGAAGGTGTAGTAAAATCTGGCGGAGTAACGGTGTCTGATGACAACGCAGATGGCGACATCCACTCGCGCAACCTGGAGAATCCGTTGGCAGCCGTACAGATGGGATTGATCTATGTAAATCCCGAGGGGCCTGATGGAAACCCCGATCCTATAAAGGCAGCAAAAG
Organism: Bacteroidota bacterium; assembly: GCA_048498555.1. GTDB lineage: Bacteria > Bacteroidota > Bacteroidia > Chitinophagales > Chitinophagaceae > Danxiaibacter. Next base: position 18,566 of record JBEHXT010000018.1, on the reverse strand, counting down.
ATATCCGCGATACTTTCGGCCGAATGGCAATGAATGATGAAGAAACAGTTGCTTTGATAGCTGGCGGCCACAGCTTTGGTAAAACCCATGGTGCAGCGCCTTCAACGCATGTTGGAAAAGAACCAGAAGCAGCATTGATAGAGCAGCAGGGTTTGGGATGGAACAACAGTTATGGTTCAGGTAAAGGTGCAGATGCAATTACCAGCGGGCTTGAAGTGATATGGACAAAAACGCCTACACAATGGAGCAATAACTTTTTTGAAAACCTGTTTGGCTTTGAGTGGGAGCTTACTAAAAGCCCTGCCGGTGCGCATCAATGGGTTGCAAAAGATGCAGATAGTTTTATTCCCGATGCGTTTGATTCATCAAAGAAGCATCGCCCTACGATGCTCACAACAGATCTTTCCTTAAGATTAGATCCGGGATTCGAAAAGATCTCCAGGAATTTTCTTGAAAACCCTGATGCATTTGCTGATGCGTTTGCACGTGCATGGTTTAAATTAACACACCGCGATATGGGGCCTCGTTCGCGCTATTTAGGTGCCGATGTGCCCGCAGAAGAATTGCTTTGGCAGGATCCTATCCCGGCAGTTGATCATACACTGGTTGATGACAACGACATTGCAGCATTGAAAGCAAAAATTTTAGCGACAGGGTTAACCGTTGGCGAACTGGTTTCTACTGCATGGGCATCGGCTTCTACCTTCCGGGCATCAGATAAACGTGGCGGTGCTAATGGAGCACGCATTCGTTTGGCGCCACAAAAAGATTGGCGCGTAAACAACCCTGCACAATTGTCTAAAGTGCTGGATGCGCTAGAAGGCGTTCAAAAAGAATTTAATGGCGGACAATCAGGCGGCAAGAAAATTTCATTGGCTGATTTAATTATACTTGCAGGTAGTGCAGCCATTGAAAAAGCAGCGAAAGATGGCGGCCATAATGTCGCTGTTCCATTCACGGCCGGCCGTATGGATGCATCACAGGATAAGACGGATGTTGAATCAGTTGCCTTTCTTGAACCGCTGGGCGATGGATTCCGTAATTATCGTAAACCGAATTTCCCTGTATCAACTGAAGCATTGTTAATTGATAAAGCAGAGCTGTTAAACCTCACAGCTCCCGAACTTACTGTATTGGTGGGTGGCATGCGCGTGTTGAATACCAATTTTGATAATTCATCACATGGTGTGTTCACTAAACAGCCCGGAACACTTAGCAATGATTTCTTTGTCAACCTGCTGGACATGGGCACTGCATGGAAAGCTGCAACAGAAGATAAGGAACTGTATCAGGGCTATGACCGTGCAACAGAGAAGCCAACATGGACTGCAACACGTGCTGACCTTGTGTTTGGCTCAAACTCAGAGCTGCGGGCATTGTCTGAAGTATACGCCAGCTCAGATGCCAAAGAAAAATTCGTAAAAGATTTTGTTGCGGCATGGGTTAAAGTGATGAATGCAGACAGGTTTGATTTGAAGTAAGAAGATAGTTGTGTTGAGATATGAAAAGCGGCGGATTATTTCTGCCGCTTTTTTGTTACTATAACCTTTTAATATTGTAAAAAGAATTACAATTCGTATGTCTCTTTCTGATGCAATGCTTTTTCAGTACCTACCGGTTTTAATCTATTTGTTTTTGCATTTTGTAATGGCTGAACGGTTGGTTAAAAAGAACGGTATCAAACTTCTGATATTAATATTGTTAGTTTGTATTGCTTATAGTCTTTGTTGCGATTTATATACGAATGATAGGTTGACGTTTTTTGCTTCAAAAAGCTTGCTTGTATTTCTTCCCGCTGTCTATATACTCAATTTTATTGTTTCAAGATATTTCCTGTTAAACGTATAAGGAGCGTTGACGAACCAGGATGTTAAGAACCCAACAATTGTTTATTTAGGAGTGTTCAGGTTGTATTGGCCTAATGAAAGTGCATATAAGCCTAAATCATTTGAATATTTCTTTTCAATTTGGATATTGATTTTCCCCTGGCTTTTTTTTGCTTCGATTTAATGAATGCATCCAAAAAGCCAAATTCTAATCAATCAAGGTTAAAATACGTCTCACTAATATTGTCACTTTGTATTCTTTTTATAGAATGAAATTTAAACGGTCATTCATTCTGATAATAATCAGCTTTTTTTCATTTTCATGTGTAACTGCATTTGCGCAAAAGGACAGTGTGCATTTTACGTTGTCGTTACAGCATCCTGAAAAAAATATCGTGCATGTAACATTGCAATGTAACACCAGGGGCGAAAAGGACGTAACATTCAAAATGCCTCAATGGACGCCCGGCTATTACCAGGTAATGAACTATGCGAATTATGTTACCAACTTTTCGGCTAGTGGAAACGATGGAAAATCGCTGGCATGGAACAAGGCGAATACAAATACATGGGTGGTGAATGCTGGTAAAGGAAAAAATATCACATTGCAATATGATGTTGTAGCGGATAGCGCATTTGTGGCCACGAGTTTTATTGATACAACTCACGCTTACATAACACCTGCAGCCACTTTTTTGTATATGGAAAATCGTATACAAACACCCGTTGCATTAAAAATTCTTTCATACCAAAACTGGAGCCGCGTGGCTACCGGCCTCGATTCTGTCGCTGGTAAAAACTATGAATATACAGCGCCCGATTTTGACATGCTGTATGATTGTCCCATACTTGCGGGCAACCTGGAAGAATTGCCATCCTTTACAGTAAAAGGCGTACCACATCGCTTCATCGGTTATAAATTAAGTGAGTTTGACAGGGCCGCATTGATGAACGATCTTAAAAAAATTGTTGAGGCGAGCGCAGATATCATGCAGGATATTCCCTATAAACATTACACATTTCTTGGTATTGGCCCGGGCAATGGTGGGATAGAACATCTTACCTCTTCGGCCAATAGTTTTACCGGAAAAGAACTGAATAATGCAGAAGGCAGGAAAAGAATATTGAGTTTTTTAGCACATGAGTATTTTCATAACTATAATGTGAAGCGGGTTCGCCCCATTGAACTTGGGCCTTTTAACTATGACAAAGGCAGTAGAACCAAACAACTCTGGATCTCGGAAGGCTGGACGGTTTACTATGAATACATTGTATTGCAACGTGCCGGCATCATGACTAAAGAAGATCTTTATCGTGCCATTCAAAGAAATATACAGGCTTATGAAAATCACCAGGGCCGCCTTCATCAATCACTCGCACAGGCCAGCGAAGAAACCTGGGGCGATGGGCCTTTTGGCAATGATAAAGACAAAACGATTTCGTACTATGATAAAGGGCCGGTTGTTGCGATGATGCTGGATTTTGCTATCCGTCATTATACCAATAACAAGCATTCGCTGGATGATGTTATGCGCACATTGTACAATGAATATTATAAAAAGCAGCATAGAGGTTTTACAGAAGTTGAATTCAGAAAGGCCTGCGAACAAATTGCTGGCAATAATCTGGATGAAATATTTGACTATGTGTATACCACAAAGGAATTGAACTACACTAAATACTTCAATTTTGGCGGCCTGTCTATTAAAACGGGTGACCGCAGTTTTGCAATACAGCCTCAATAACAAGTAGCCTATCAGTCGTGAATCGGTGGAAATAAAGTCCAAAGCCTAATGCTTAAAGCCGACCGGATTTTTATTTATAATCAAGGCTACGCAGAGGGAGGTGCAGGCTGGCAAAACGCGCGGAGCGATCGCCCGTCCGAACAGATTCATCCGGGCGGAGGTTTGCCTTGAATTTTCTTTGTTACTTTCTTTTTTCAAGAAAAAGAAAGTAAAAGCATAAAAAATCATGCTAATTGAGCAGCTGCACACTACTAAAAAAAATAAGCTTCGCTGATCCGTATGCAAAATGCAGCTATCAATAAACTCGGGCTGGCTGTAGGTGTTTAAGCATGGATTAAATAGGAACAATAAATGCTAATAACTTTAGTATTTCATATTGAGTTGTTATCTTTGGAATATGAAACTTTTTGATGACATAGCATTGTTTGATGAAGGGCAAAAACGTTTCAAAGACTTTATGTTGCCTGATGCAGAGCTTAAACTTTGGGAGCAGTTATTTGCCAAAAGTGAGTCCGACAACTATTTTAATAGTTTGCTGACAAACACACCCTGGCAACAACGCACCAGGAAAATGTATGACCGCATGGTGCTTGACCCGCGTTTAACAGCATATTATGGTGGCTCTAAGGGTTTAGCCTGGACCAGTGATTTGCTGGATATAAAAACAAGAGTAGAAGAGACGAGCGGTATTACCTTCGATCGTGTCTTGTTGAATTATTACCGTGATGGCAATGATTCGGTTGCCTGGCACAGTGATACATTACCATCAGATGGAAAACATCATGCGATTGCATCTGTTACGTTTGGTGAAACAAGGCTCTTTAAAGTAAGGCATAAAACCCGCAAAGATCTCAAATAACTCGATATTCCGTTAACACATGGCAGCTTTTTATTGATGGGTGAAACAATGCAGGATCATTATGAACATCATGTACCGAAAACAGCCCAGAGCGTTGGTGCGCGCATTAATCTCACTTTCAGGATATCGGAGTTAGCGAAGGATGTTTATTTCGTTTGATAGAAAACAATATCGCACTATATCTTCTTCGATACAATAAATACCTGCCTTTAATTTTGCATCCATACTGATCGTCACAGGAAAGTACAGGATTGTGATATTCTTCTAAGTGCATAATTTTCCAGATCAATGTGGTTTAGTTATCGTCAGCCATGGAGATGTTTTCAGTTGCGGCAATGACGGTCAGTAAACGTTGATTTTGATTAGTGGGGTAAGTAACACGTGGGGGAGGAGGTGGCCGGGCAAAACGCGCGGAGCGATCGGGTTTGCCTTGAATTTTCTTTGGTTACTTTCTTTTTTCAAGAAAAAGAAAGTAATAAGCTCAAAAATGAAAACGTGTAATTCGTAAAACGCAAAGCTTTATATAGAATAAGTCTAAAGCACAGAGAGCTAGTGGATAAGAGAAGTATTCGAATATTAATCTGCTTGTGATATTTTAGACCAATTGAAACTGATAACTTTTAGCTAATAATTTAATTTAACGGTTTGCCTCAAGATATCCATCATAGCAATGATAGCTTCGGCAAGAATAATGATCTAAATGAAGAAGTCAATAATCGGTAAGGTAGGTTGCCACAGTTTAATTCTCCTCGCTTCATTACATACACTAACTGTATCTAATGCCCAAAGTAAAAAAGTAAGTGCAAATTCCGATGCGTTGGAAAGCGGATTTGCAATACCGCCGGATAGTGTAAAGCCAAGTGTTTACTGGTATTGGATCAATGGCAACATTTCAAAAGAAGGCGTAGTGAAAGATCTTGAGGCGATGAAAAAAGTGGGTATTGGACGTGCATTCATCGGCAATATAGGCCTTGAACCTTCCGAAATGCCCAATGGCCCTGTTAAATTCTTTTCCGATGAATGGTGGGATATTTCAAAAACTGCCATTAAAGCTGCATCGAAAAATAATATCGAGATCGGTATGTTCAATGGCCCCGGTTGGAGCCAGAGCGGTGGCCCGTGGATAGCGCCTTCTCAATCCATGCGCTTTCTTTCTCAAAAAGAAATTCGTGTAAAAGGGCCGCAGCAATTCAGCCAGAAATTAAATGTGCCGGAAAATTTTCAGCGTGTAGCAGTGTTGGCCTATCCCGTTCCTTTAAATGAAGGAGATAACATTTCAAGATATCACCCGGAAATTTCATCCAATGTAACATTCGACAATATTGGTTTGATAGCTGATGGAAATGATTCTACCAAGGCGTTTGTTACAACAAAACCGGACAATAAATCTACACTGGAAATTACCTTTCAAACCGTAAATGATTTTACTGCGAGAAGTTTAACGATCCATCCCGCCGATAAGCCATTTAAGTGCATGGTTGAACTGCAGGTGAAAGAAAATGGAAGTTTTCGTACAATTAAAAAAGTTGAGTTAGACAGAAGCAATCCTGCCAATAACGTTGGGTTTATACCTTATGCACCCGTTGCGCTTTCTTTTGAAGCAATTAAAGGCAAAGCGTTTAAGCTGGTGCTGACGCAGATTTCAGGAAAGGTTGGGTTTGCTGAAATCAATCTTTCCGGCGCTGCAAAAGTGGAGCGGTATGAAGAAAAGCAACTGGCAAAAATGTTCCAGACACCATTGCCTTTATGGAATGAATACCAATGGCCAAAACAACAGGAGCCTGACGATAAATCATTGATGGTTGATCCGTCGAAAGTCATCAACATCACAGATAAATTAGCTGCTGATGGTACACTTAACTGGAATGTACCGCAGGGAGAGTGGATTATTGCAAGTTTTGGTATGTTGCCTACAGGGGTAACCAATGCACCGGCACCACCGGAAGGAAGAGGATTGGAGATAGACAAGCTAAGCAGCGATTATACGAAACATCATTTTGATTCCTTTGTTGGCAAGGTTCAAAACAGTTTAACAAAGGAAGAACGCAAGTCATTAAAATGGGTAGTAGCCGATAGTTATGAAACCGGTTCGCAGAACTGGACGGACAAGATGACCGGTTTATTTAAAAAACAATATGGATATGATCCATTGCCATGGTTGCCGGTATTGAGCGGAAGAGTAGTTGCATCGCAAGATCAAAGCGACAGGTTCCTATGGGATCTTCGCAGACTGGTTGCGGATCTTGTGGCGTACGAATATGTTGGCGGATTGCGAAAAGTAAGTAACGCCAATGGCATGAAAGTCTGGCTGGAAAACTATGGACATTGGGGCTTTCCATCAGAGTTCTTGAAATATGGCGGACAGGCGGATGAGATCGGGGGCGAATTCTGGAATGAAGGAACGCTGGGTAATATCGAATGCCGCGCGGCGTCTTCATCTGCTCATATTTATGGAAAAACAAAGGTTTCAGCAGAATCATTTACAGCGGCGGGTCTAAGCTTTCAACGTTATCCTGCGATGCTTAAAAGACGTGGCGACTGGTCGTTTACCGAAGGGATCAACAATGTCTTGTTCCATGTATTTATCAGTCAGCCTTATGAAGATAAAAATCCGGGCGTAGCTACCTGGTTCGGCACTGAATTCAATAGAAAGAACAGTTGGTTCATGCAGGGCAAAGCATTTATGGATTATGAAAGAAGATGCAGCTTCCTGCTTCAACAAGGCAGGCCCGTTAATGACGTTGCCTACTTTATAGGAGAAGACGCGCCAAAGATGACAGGCACACGTGATCCTGAATTACCAGCCGGCTATTCATATGATTATATTAACGCAGAAGTATTGCTTACGCGTGCAAGCGTTAAGGAAGGGAAGATTGTGTTGCCAGATGGCATGTCTTATCGTTTACTGGTTCTTCCGCAGTTAAAAACAATGCGTCCTGAATTATTGAACAAGATAAAATCGCTTGTAGCAGATGGAGCAACAATCCTGGGGCCAGCGCCTGAGTATTCACCAAGCATGCAAAATTATCCGTCTGCAGATGCGGAAATAAAGAAAGTGGCGACAGAATTATGGGGAAATGCTTCTGCGGGTTCACAGGTAAAAAATGCATATGGCAAAGGATTGGTGTTGAATGGCTTTACAGCGCAGCAAGCACTCGATATCTTGAAATTAATTCCTGATGCTGCAATGGATAATGCACATGCTTTATATGCGCACAGAAAAACTGCCGATGCCGATATTTACTTCATCACCAACCAGGCTGATACGGTCATTAATCTTTCACCTGCATTCCGAGTTACGGGTAAGCAACCTGAATGGTGGGATGCAGTATCAGGACAAAGGCGTGATCTTCTTGATTTTACACAAACGTCGCAATCAACAACAGTTCCTTTGCATCTTGAAGCATACCAGAGCGGATTTGTAGTGTTCAGAAAAGCTGCCGCCAAAGTTGCTGATGGTAAAGAAAATTTTCCAGCGCCGCTACGTGTTAGTCCTATTGCAAATGCATGGTCTGTTCAATTTGATACTGCTACCGGTGGGCCTGCACAGCCTGTGGTATTTTCAACGTTAACAGACTGGAGCAAAAGCGATGATGAGCGCATCAAAAATTATTCAGGCACCGCAGTATACTCAACTGGTTTTACAATTGATAAGGTGTCAGCAGGTGAGCATGTTTATCTTAATCTTGGCCTTGTTAAAGCAATGGCTACAGTAAAAGTAAATAATGTATCAGTTGGCAGTGCATGGACGCCGCCGTATAAAGTTGACATCACTTCAGCCATAAAGAAAGGCAACAACAAACTTGAAGTTGAAGTGGTAAACACCTGGGTAAATCGTTTAATCGGCGATAGTAAACTGCCTGAGTCAGAAAGAAAGACCTGGACCAATATCACTTCTTACAAACCCGAAAGCAAATACGAATCATCCGGATTGATAGGACCGGTAAATATTGAAGTGATTAAATATTAGTTTTAAATCGGAACGAACCTCAGTGCAACTCTGTGCCTGCTTAGTATTCTCCGTGTAACTAATTGTTGATGGATTTAATAGCGGTTACACGGAGAAATACAGGAGAATACACAGCGTTACACTGAGTTTTAATTAAACTTCTTAAAATTTTCGATAAAGTCATTTGTCTTCCTGCAATTTCCAGTAATGAACTGATAATATTCAACTAATGTTTTAGGCTGGCAGAACCGGTAATTTGAATAGTTTTACCGGATTAATTTTTGCCATGTTCAAATACGCCTTGCTTTTATTCGGAGCTATAACTGCGCACAATCTGCTACAAGCGCAGCAGTACAATACCCCAACGTTTTCCCTGCAGCTGAACGACAAGGGATCGGTCGTTTCAATCCGCAACAATCAAACAACAGAATATGCCGCGGCCAACAATGCCGGCACAATACTGCAATTGGTAAAAGATCATAAAACCATTGCGCCGGTTAAAGCTGAGTACAAGAAAGGATTGATAACACTTTCTTATCCTGATGGCAACAAGGCAGAGGTTAAAACCACTGTAAATAAAGGTTATGTGCGCTTTGAGCTGACTGACATCGGCGACAATGTGGATGCTGTTATATGGGGGCCACTCAACAATATCGTTAAAGATACCATTGGCAACACTGTGGGTGTTGTTCGCAATAAAGATTTTGCATTGGGCATACAATGCCTGAATGAAAAAACAACCGGTGGAGAAATGGTCAATGATGAAGGCGCTGTTTATGAACGCGGTACCACTGCCACTGCGCGTCCGTTTGGTTCTTCTCTGCAGGCATTTACTATTAACAGGCTGCATGATCGCGTGATTAAAGTGTGGGATAGATGGCCTTCTGTTACAGTAAAAGGGATACCCGACGGAGGCCTGAAAGGCTCTGCTATTGCGGTCTTTGGTTGTAATACTTCGCAGGTGTTAAACACCATTGAAGTGATCACCAAGCAGGAAGGTTTGCCTTATGCAACCTGGAAGAATGAATGGATAAAAACTTCCGCGGCAAGTGGTGCTCCGTATATGATCACTACGTTCAATGAGAACAATATTGATTCTTTTCTCACGTACGCAAAGCAGATGGGGATGGCTGGTGTGTATCACGAAGAGCCATTTAGAACCTGGGGAAATTTTGAAATAAGAAAAGACCTGTTTCCGAATGGGAGGGAAGGGTTTAAGAAATGTGTTGATAAAGCGCACGCTATGGGGCTTCGTTTGGGCTTTCATACACTCACTACTTTTATTACCACAAATGATGCATACGTAACGCCCAAGCCAAGCAAGGATCTTGCTTTAGCAGGCACAGATACAATTGTGGATGATATCACAGCCGATGCTACGGAAATAACAGTGAATAGCCCTGTGCATTTTGCTATGCGCAGCGACCTGAATAGTGTAATGATTGGTGATGAGATCGTTCGGTTTATGTCTGTGAGCAAAGAAGCGCCTTACAAATTAACCGGATGTGTACGTGGTGCATTTGGTACTACTAAAAGCACTCACAAAGCAAAAGATCTCGTGAGCCGTCTGGTAGATCATCCTTATAAAGTTTTTTATCCTAACTGGGAATTGCAAAAACAAGTCGCAAAAAATATTGCCGACTTCATTAATGAGACCGGGGCCGATCAAATGGACTTTGATGGCCATGAAGGAACTTATGCCAATGGCATGGGTGATCTTTCTTTCAATTCCTTTGCTGACGAAGTGTTCAGGCAGGCGAAGCATCCTGTGGTATTCGGCTCGAGCCGTCCCAATCACTATTTCTGGCATATCAACAATTACCTGAACTGGGGCGAACCGTGGTATGGCGCATTCAGGGAAAGTCAGTCGGATCAGCGGATAGCCAATCAAAAATTCTATGAGGATAACTATCTGCCCAATATGCTTGGCTGGTTCCTGATTACGGTGAATACTGATCCTGATGACATCGACTGGATGCTGGCGCGGGCCGCTGGCTTTAATGCCGGTTATGCGCTGGTAGTGCGACGTGAGGCATTGGCGAATAAGAACATGCCGCGTATCGTGGAGCAAATTAATTTATGGACCGAGGCGCAAAAGAACAGGCTGTTTAACCAGGAACAAAAAGAGTGGTTGAAGAATCCCGCCAACGAAGCGCACCTTTCTAAAAAAGAAAATAATTATTACCTCGAGTCTTTCCGCAAGTTTACATTCGAACATCAGGCCAAGGCACTGCAGCCTGGTGAGCCGGCCATATCCAATTTCAGTTTCAGCAATAACAAAGAAAAACAAAGGCCGCTCATAGTAATAACAGCGCGTGGTGAAGACGGAACGATAGCTAATCCGGCAATTGAAATTGATAATTCCTTCCGCCTTGAAATACCTGTTACACTTGCTGCAGGGGAAAGCGTTGCGGTGAATGAAGCAAATGCTGCAAGCGTTTATAACAGCAAAGGAAAATTTATTAAAAAGATAGATCTCTCTAACCAGTTACCTGATCTTGAAAAAGGAACGCACTCCTTATCATTTGAAGCAGGCATGGATGCAAACGCATCTGTAAAGGCCGCGATAACCGTAAGATTATCAGAAAAGACAGAACAACTTAAAGCACAATAATTAAGCTAACAGACTTTTCTCTGTGCACCTCCGTGTCTTCTCCGGCTGTTCCTCTGTGTTATAAAAAAAGTTACACTGAGATCCACTGAGAAGACACAGAGATTCACAGCGTTTTTTCAATTCATCCCAGGCGACCAGTTAACACCCTGCAATTTGTTTAAAAACGTTTTCTCTGTGGCCCTCCGTGCCTTCTCCGGCTGTTCCTCTGTGTAATGTATTCTCTAAGCTGCGAAGCCCTTATTCTCCCCAACCTCCTGACCTATAGTCAAATTTTAATTTGGATAATCAAATATTTTTTTCATTTTTAAAGTGTTTTCAATTCGACCCCGCCCGCAAACCCTGTGAGTGAGAGGGCCGAAGGCATTCTAGAACATCAACCGCGCCCAGGCAGGCTTTTTATTTATATCCCTGAAACGTGTTGCCCGGAACCTGTGCTTGCCTTTCTTCGTCGTGTGTGCAATGAGCTGATTCTGCTCAAAAAATCCATTATTCCCATTTTACTGTCAGGACTTGTTGTTTGCCATCAAAGCAACATATGTCCTCATTAAACATTTAATCATGACAAGAAGAGAATATCGTCTTATCATCATTACTGCATTCATCATGTGTGTGCCGATAGCAATACTGGCCTACAAGAACAAAGCATTGGCATTGCAGTCCGCCGCCTATGAATGGAAAGACATGAAAGCAGTACCCAATCAAAAAGGAGAAAGAAGAGACGTATTTGATTCGCCCACAGAAACACTTGATAAACTGGAACTGCATATTACTACATTAAACCCCGGTGATTCTTCGCACGCGCCACATCAGCACGTCAATGAAGAACTGCTGATTATTAAGGAAGGTAACGTGAGCGCGCTTGTCTCCGGCGAATGGAAACAACTCGGCCCGGGTTCTGTGATTTACCAGGCTGCGTATAATTTGCATTCGATACGTAATACAGGAAGTACGCCTACGACGTATTATGCGTTGCAATGGAGGACAGAGAAGACGGGGAAATAACGGCGTTTTGATATGCCTGGCATAATGGGCCTTGATAATTACCTGGCATGTTCGTTTACCTGATGTTTTAACTAAAACAGGTTACCAATGAAAGCGGAAGATATAAACAAAGTTGAGCGTGTTTTAAAGGCGCTGATTCATGGCGCAGTAGTCAATTCCGTACACTTTGTTGACAAGAAGTGTGAGTTGCTTGGCAGTAAACCCCAGGAACCTGATTTTATCGCGTCTTTGACGTTGGTATTTACACCGCAATTGTTCGATATTCTTAAAGAAATATTTCCCAGGAAAAAGTTTGCAGTAACCGGCGTGTATTGTCATCAAAAATCACTTGCAGATATCGGCCTGGATAAAGATCCGGAGATTGGTGATCTTTTAATTGCTTATATCTACACGGATGAAAAGGGTTCAAGAAGACTTAACTCGCTTTTACTGCAGGCAAAAATATCCAGGACATTGGTAACAAAGGTATCAGCATCAGATGAACATCAGCTAAAGCTGTATACTGACTGGCCAGAGTTTAAATACAAAAGGGCAGGAAGGCTCAATGGAAAAGTGAGGGACATCTTGCCTAAAACAATTAATGACGGTGCGCAATATTTGATCATTGATGATGATCCTGTTTATGGGCTTTCAGGCATGGAAGGTACATTTCCAATGGGCTGCGCCACACCTTCAAAAATGCTGGGCGTTGATCAGGACATAGCAAGTGAGTTAATTGACTTTTTAAAGTTTAAGTCAGGCAGGGCATTTGAAAACAATCCATCTATATCCCGGGATGACTGGACCAATATGATCTGGGATATTCTTGAAGCAACAAAAGCAAAGGCCAGCAATAGAAAAAATGCAGGCATCAAAAATTTTCCCCGGCAGGTAACGAGGAATTTTGATGGTTGCTGCTTTTTTACAGCCGAAACGAATTCAATTTTTAGCAGTTTGCATAGAAGCTTGGGTAATGATGATTTTTCAGGAAGCTCGGATAACTTTTTTGATGAAGAGAATATATCGCCTTCTGTTATTTTGATTGAGAGTGGGGAGGAGTTTGGGGAGTGAGTGAATTTTGGAGGTGGCTGGTTGGTTGTTTGATTTGATATCATCAAGTGGGGATTGGTAGATAGAAATAATCCTTCGCAACAAACAAGGTGCTGCCGGTTACTCGTTTCAGCCAATTTATTTGTAGTTGCATCGGGATGGGTAAAATTAAAATTTGGTTAACACAGGTAAGTGAAGCTATTTCATTTTAATCATGTGTCAGATCATTATCCCAGATACAATCTGGGTGGAATTGGTAGGCACGAGTGATCCTTCGGAACACACGCGCCAGGATGGTAACTTTTTTGATGAAGAGAATATATCGCCTTCTGTTATTTTGATTGAGAGTGGGGAGGAGTTTGTGGAGTGAGTGATTTTGTTATTTAGTAAACTCCCTATTTAATCCGATACGATCAAAGTTGAAGGTGTAAAAAAGTAATCCTTTGGGACACTTAAGTCGAAAGAATTAAATACCAAAATAAAGAGTGTTACTTATTACTTAAACCAATAACGCATGAAGGAAACAATCAAAGCTAATGTGATTGCTTATATAGCATCGTTCGCAAACATGACAACGGACAGCATTACTGATGAGCTTGTTCTCAAAAACTATCCACTAAAATTAGATGACATTAAACTGGGTTTTCTCGCGCTAGCATTGAGGGCATACTTAAAGAGCCTTAATCCCGATGAAACAGTTTTGGTGACTGAACTGCGTAAGAAGGATTTGGATGTAAAGAAGACATATGAATTAATAATTAAAAAAGCAGAGGCATGAAAAAGGCTCTTATTTGCATATCGCTTATACTTACATATTTAAATTCATACTGCCAAGATTCATCTGTTAGCAAAGTAACTAAGTGGCTAACAGATAACAATTTTAGCATACGAAAAACATTTGATGGGTCAAAGAATGAAAGTAAGCCAGCTAGTTTATTATTTCGAGAAAATTATAAATCGTTAAATGATTTCTTCAATGTAGATTTGGGGATAAAAGTATCTGAATTAGAACTTCTTAGAAATACGAGTTCTAGCTTAATATTTTATCCTAAAGTTGAATGGCACAAATCTACTGATTCAACCGATTTAAAAAACAAAATAGACGGTGGGATAAATTTTGAGTTTTTTCCGTTTGGTTTAAAGTCTCCAAATTTACCTGACGGGCTTCCGAATAAAGGTGCTGTCATTGCTCCCTGGTTTCAAGGAACATCCTCTTTCAAACGAAATTTGCTTGACAAGGTATATGAGACTAAACTTGCTCTTCAATTATCTTTTGCGAGTAATTATAATTTTCTTCCTGGCGCCAGTTTACGTGATAAGAAAAACAACATATGGTTGAGATATTATCCGTATTTCGGCATAGAATATAACCGTTTGCCTGATTTGCTTACAAAAGGAACCACTGAAGAGTTTTCTGCTTATTTCGTACGATTTTTTGCTGAAATATGGATTATTCCAAGAAGTCTTCAAATAAATATTGATGGTACCTACAGGCAAATAATAGGCAACAAGTCTGCAATTAGAACTTGGTTGCCAATAGCCACTCCGTCACTTTATTTTTATCCTGGGAAGCAGGAAGCAATAGCTATCGGATTCGAATATAAACATGGATACGATACAGATGCTAAATTTCAACTGGTGCAAACTTTTTCTTTAATGCTTAACTTAAAAATATAAGCAAGAAATTAAAATATGGGGCAAGCCGAAAACCATATAGAGTAGGCATAATTCACAAACAAAAACGAATGCCACACAAAAAGTATGAAGGGATTACTGACGGAATAATAAATAGTAAACCTTATCAATCTATTACGAGAATGCAAATGCTTGAATCAGGAGAGTTAGTTGGAGATATTGTAATAACCAAGCTGCCAGATGGATTTCATCCTGCTTTTTTATCTTTAAGTAATTCATCACAAAAAATAGCTGTTTTAACCAAGCCAGATAATGGCACGCCTAGCATTTACGACTTCTTACATGAGCGAGGATCGGTAATTTCAAGCAGAATATATACTTTCCCAGACTATCATGCAGCATCATTTTCGCAAATAGGAAAGGCTGATTTAAGCCCCGAAGGTATTTCGTATAGAAATACGTTAAATGGCTTCTCGGGAGGATTACCTACAGATATACTCGAGATTAAGGACTATGAACAAATAATAACTAAAAGAGAAAACGGAGGTTTATTTTTAAAGGCGAGTACCATTATAATTAGTGAAAGTGTTGGAGAAATAAAAACTGAAATTATGGGTACATACACTTTTGAAGGCGATAAAGAATTCTCGTATGAATACAATTTGAAACATAGTCCCCGATTTGAGGTTCTCAGTGAAAACCATTTTAAATCAAACGGTTTTGAAGATGGGCAAATGACAATTAGAATGTCTCAATTTGTTGTTGCAAAATAGCTTGACGTGTCATGCATAGCTCGAGCGAATAACATTGAACAGCAATATGGTGTCTTTACGTTAAATGTTCAAAAAAAGTAATTTTATGAGCATTTATGCTATGTTCAACAGACGAAATTCTATTTCCTTCAAATCGCAATGCTTCAACTTTATACGCAATCGGTGCCGATATTTCAAAATAAAAGTATAGTTGAAATAAAATTGAAAGACTAATAAGATAATGGAAAAGAAATTGATTTCTGTGGAATCTAGGATAATCTAAGTTCTCAGTTCCTCGAAATAAGAAATGGCTATGTACATGTCAGGTGACCTATTTTTTCATTTAACTTTTACGATATCAGAGATCCGTCAATAAACCTTCCATCGTTGGCTTCATTGTTGCCTTTTGACGCCAGTGTTCGGATCTCCCCATCTGGCGCAAGAGTTCGGTTCTGCCGGTCACTCATGTCAGCCATTTGCTCGCAGTTGCATCGGAATGGGTGAGGGTAAAATTTGTTTAGTAGAGGTAAGTGAAGCCATTTCGTTCTAATCATGTGTCTCGTCACTATCCCCGATGCAATCGGGTAGAAATTAATAAACGCGTGTGATCCTGCGAAACATGTCAGGATGGGAAAACTTGGGTCCGCGAAATAATATTACAGCACTGAACACAAAAGCTCAAAGCTTAAACATAATTCAAAGTTCATTTATGCAAAAGCCTTTTATTTTTATAGGGTCATCTTCTGAAGGACTTGAAGTCGCAAAAGCGGTTCAGGCTAATCTTGATAGAGTTTCAGAATGTCAAATTTGGCATCAAGGTCTTTTTGGACTTTCTTCTGGTACTTTAGAAACCCTAGTTAACTCTGTGCGTGAATTTGATTTTTCTATTCTGGTACTTACCAACGATGATTTAGTATCAACAAGAGGACAAGAGTATAATTCTCCAAGAGATAATGTTCTTTTTGAGTTGGGATTGTTTATGGGTGCGTTAGGTAGAAATAGAACATTTATAGTTATAGATAGGTCTGGACAATTAAAATTGCCTTCAGATTTGGCAGGAATTACGCCTGCTTCATTTGACCATCCTCAACGTGGCACTATGCAATCGGCTGTTGGAAAAGCTTGTTACGATATTGAGGCCATTTCCAAATTAGGAAACAGGCAAAAGGACACAAATAAGTCTGATAGTGATTTTGATTATGAGAATAGCAAGCAAATGATTCTAAACTATATGAATGCAAATAGTTATGAAATTGTTTCATGTGAAAGATTGCAATCCATGAACTCTAAGTTCACGAAGGAGCATGTTGAGAAATTAATACAGCAATACCCCAATATATTTAGAATTGCTATAGCAAAAGGGAACAAGCCGGGTATTGGGGTCATTAGATGAAACCAAGTTCTGAGCAAATGTTGGGCTCGGCTGGGCCTCGTGTATATCAATTCACTTCTGATTTGTATCGAGGCTGACAAATACAAAATCTCCCTGGTAAATTAATACTCCGGTAACTGAAGCCAACACTTTTATGCATGTGCCGCTTCTGGCGCGAGTGTTCGGCTCTGCCGCTCACTCGTGTCTATCAATTCACTCCCGATTGCATCGGGATAGGTTAAGGCAAAACTTGTTTATGAAACAATTACGCCAGTAACTGAATCCATCGCTTTTTATTCACATGTTGTCTCACTAATTCCGATGCAATCGGGGAAGTATTAGTAGACTCATGGGATTCTGCTTAACACATGCACCAGACTGAAGCCCCAAGGCGACAATGGGATGCGATTGACTTGCCGATGCTAAGTTTAATATTAAATAAGAGTTCAATATGTCAAAGTTTAAAAAAATTCCCAAAGAATTAGGGTACCTGTCGTACCTCGTTGCAATAATTTTTAGAATACTGCAGAAACTTTCACCACAGGTATTTATAGCTAACAGGGCAGAATCGTTTGCTAAGATTACAAGCGACATTTCATCGGATGATCTAAAAAAGTTAACAGTAAAACGTGCAAATAAAATTGATTTTTATATAATCGTGTGGCTTGTAATTGAACTGGCTTCTGTGATTATATCTACAAATATTTTAGACAATTGTTATGTAAAATATTTGCTCTTAACGTTGATAACATTTAGGATACTCGATATTGTTCAAATCAATATAAACCTTTCTTTATTTGATATTTTTTATATAGAGAAACGTATAAATTACATGGCGTCGGTAGTTCGAACCATAGTCAATACAACGATTAATTTTTTTGAATTGATAGTATGTTTTGGTGTTTTTTATAGTTGCAATATTCTTGAACTGCAAAGTGTAAAGGAAACTAGTGATGCCTTTTATTTTAGCTTAATTACTCAAGTAACGATGAGCTTTGGATATGGGGATGTAATGCCTGTTGGAGTTCTAAGAATCGTTACTTGTATTCAACTACTGCTCGGCTATTTTTTTGCAGCGTTAATTTTAGGTCGTTTCATTAGCCTCTTACCGCAATTTAAGACAGTTATAAAAGACGGCCAAGCAGATGAAAATTAGAGAGCAGAAACGAAAAAAACATTACCTTTTGCTTCTAATCCGAATTTTAGGCTCTCCCGTCCATTTGTGCCTACCAATTCACTTCCGATTGCATCGAGATTGGTTTGGACAAAATTTATTTAGCAAACAAATGCCACGCTAACTGAAAGCATCACTTTTTATTCATATGCTGTCTCTCTTTCCCTGATGCGATCGCGGCCCAATTAGAAAACCCGTATGATCATGCAGAACACGATTATTTCGCATCCTACAACCTCTTCAACCTTTCTTCCTCCAAATCTATCTGGTACAACTGCGCGCGGATAATCCCTTCATCAATCTTCGGGTCCTTATTCAACTCTTCAAGATATTCCCGCTGCACTTCCAGCATTTCAAGAAAAATAGCTTTCGATTTTTTATTCATCCAGCTGTCGTCTGAGGCTTTGGTCTTTTTCTCCCACGCTTCCAGCATTTTACTTACGCCGTTATTATCATCCGGATCATTTTCATATTTCTTCTTCAGGAACTCATGCACATGATGTTTTAATCCCTGTTTCATTTGCTGCCTGGTGATCTCTTCTGAGTCGCCAATGGAGAGGCCATCAAACACGCGCCAGCGCCGGATGAACCAGGGTAATGTTAACCCTT
>JBEHXT010000017.1:0-122303 GCA_048498555.1 Bacteroidota bacterium | reverse complement strand
CCTGAAATATTGAAAGATGAGGCGCAGCGAAAACAGATCTATATCAATCTTGAAATGATTCACACCGGTGATTCACCGAAAGAAGTTGCTTTCTTCTCGCAACTCTTTCAAAAAATGATCGATCTAACAACACTTCCATTCACAAAAGAGACGTTTGACTTTGGTAACGAAAGTTATTTTGAAGAGATCTATGCTTATATGGATTATTTATCTAACCTAAAAGAAATTAAAGAATCCAAAAAGGCCCGTGGATCGAGGCACGCGTTATACATCAACAGAACTTACTTTGGCCTGTACTCACTGTTGAGTGACCTGAAAGCAAATATTATTACAGATAAGAGCAGGGTAAAACAATTAGCTGATGGCTAGAAATACAACCATCAGCTAAAGTTTTCAAGTAATACATGGTAAACGGGCTGCTATTGGGGGGGAGCCTGTGTTGTACTGGTATTTACAATTGGCCAGATACCAGGTGTTGGTACACTTACACCTTTGGTACTTCCTCTTACACCGTTGTCAGCACCAAAATAATACAGCGGCCAACCCTTATAGGTTAATTGCATTTTGCCAAATACATTTATGGAGCCAAAGTCTGCTTTGCTTAAATAACTCGGCACATTGGTAACATTGTTTATCTCGGCTATGGGCCATACCGAGTTGTTGCTAAAGTCTGGCTTTGTGAATGTATTTGTATTCAATTTATCAGGCTTAAATGCATATAACGTTTTACCTACACTGTCCACAATAAAGAAGGTAGATTCTGTGCCAGGCGTATAGTCGCTCTTATATTGCACGCCATCATTGCCTACGAGCTGTGCTTTTGCAACCATTACAGAATAGTCGGGTTTTGCAACAAACCACACGTTGTTTACTTTATCTCCGGCAACATCTCCTGCGTTTGCATCCTTGGCATAGTAATACAGCGGCCACCCTTTAAACGTTGTTTGCTTAGTTCCGTCAGCGCGGGTAATAACAGCAAAATCACTCGCATTTAACCCAGCCGATAATGTTGGATTTTCTTTTAAAAATACCGGCCATGCGGCCAGGCAACCACCACTGCAGGCGGATTGTCCGTTAACATCAAGCGAAAAGAAATAGAGGGTCATTCCCAAACTGTCTGCAAGGATGTTTCCAAAAGTTGCGTTGTTTATAAGTTGGATCTGTGGCTTTGGCGTTGGTGTTGGCGGAGGATTATCGCTGCTACTTTTGGAGCACGACACGGAAATCAGGCATGTTACAACAACAATATATAGCAATCTTGAGGTTGTTAGCTTTTTCATTTAATTAGGTTTAATGAGTAATTTTTTTTGTTTGCGGTACCGTAATTGATAATACGGGAAGATGGCGTTGTGGTTGCCTGTGAAGGCAAAAGTTGTAAGTTATACGTTATAGGTTGTACGTTAACGATGCTACGAAGCTTCTCAAATACGTTATTCAGAAGCAAGCCTTGTAACACGACAGTACGTACAACTCAACCATGACTTTTATCATTTTCCTTCCCCGCAATCCTTCCAACCTTTGCTGTTTGTTAAATGCAACTGTGAAGAATGTCGCCGTCAATAGAACTATTATCTCCAGCCGGAAACTTTGAATCGTTAACAGCGGCCATTCAGGGTGGCGCAAATGCCGTGTATTTTGGTGTTGATCAACTAAACATGCGTGCCAGGGCTACGATGAATTTTACGTTGGATGACCTTTCGGCAATGGCGGAGCAATGCCATCAAAACAATGCGAAGGCATATCTCACATTAAACACCATTGTGTATGACCACGATCTTTCTTTAATCAGAACCATTTTACAAAAAGCAAAATCATCCGGAATAGATGCGGTAATAGCCGCGGATCAGGCCGTGCTGGCTTATGCTTCATTCATACAGATGCCGGTTCATATTTCAACACAGGCAAATATTTCCAATATTGAAGCGGTTAAGTTTTATGCGCATTTTGCAGATGTAGTGGTACTTGCACGCGAGCTAAGCCTGAAGCAAGTGCAAACAATCTGCAACGAAATACAGGAACAGCATATTTGCGGCCCTTCGGGTAATCTTATAAAAATAGAAGTATTTGTACATGGTGCTTTGTGTATGGCTGTTTCGGGCAAATGTTACCTCAGCCTGCATAGCAACAATGCATCGGCCAACCGTGGAGCGTGTATACAGAATTGCAGGCATAGATATAAGGTGACAGATATTGAGGAAGATGTGGAACTGGAGATTGATAACGAATACATCATGTCATCGAAAGATCTTAAAACGATTGATTTCCTGGATCAGTTGATTGCAGCAGGAGTTTCTGTGCTGAAAATTGAAGGCCGTGGACGCAGCCCGGAGTATGTAAAAACTGTTACCTCCTGCTATCGTGAAGCGATAGCTGCGCATGCATCCGGAACGTTCACTAAGGAAAAGATACTGGAATGGAACAACAGGTTAACGGAAGTGTATAACCGCGATTTCTGGGGCGGTTATTACCTGGGGCAAAAAATGGGCGAATGGAGCAACTCCGCCGGATCAAAAGCTACTACAAAAAAAATCTACCTGGGAAAAGGAAAACATTATTACAGCAAAACACAAATTGCTGAATTTGAAATAGAAGCATATCAGTTACATATAGGTGATCGTGTGCTGATTACCGGCCCTACAACAGGCGTTGTTGAAACTACCATAACCTCATTGCATGTGAATAATTCAGGCGCCGGCGACAGGGCTGCAAAGGGCGACAGGTGTGCTTTCCCGCTGGAATATCCGGTACGCCCCTCAGACAAACTTTACAAAATTGTAACCGCTAACCAGTAACACATGCCCACTGTTGTTTACAGAAGAAATAAGTGTATTGGCTGTAATTATTGTACAGAGCACGCTCCGGAATTCTGGCGCATGTCAAAAAAAGATGGCAAAAGCGTATTGCTGAATTCAACTGAAAAAAAAGGCTTCTGGACATTGCGCATCAGGGATGAAGATGCAGGCGCCAATGAAAAGGCTGCCGCAGCCTGCCCGGTAAAAGTTATTGAAGTTGGCTGAGCCGCGTTACACATACCATATACACTCAAGAGATAAGGGCCAATATAATCTTCCCGAATTGAATTGTATATTAGAGTACGTAGCTACATTACTCCGTCATCAGAACTTTCACTGACGGCAGCTATCATTATCCTCATGGCAAAATTATTTACGCTTCTTCTATGCATCACCTGTTTACGCTCATTTGGGCAAACGGAAAGTGAGCAGCAAAAGATATATCGTGTTCATCTTGGTTACGAAGTGCCTGCTTCTGTTGCCTGCATTGCACTTTCGACTGTGGGCTTTAAACAATTGGGAAAGGTTGCAACTTTATCTGAAAGTGAAGCCGCGGCATTAAATCCTTACAGCATTAATTCTTTCGACAGGCCCATTGCATTTCTGAACCCTTCAGGATTTGAAAATGCGTCTAAGAAGTCTGATCTTTTTTTAAATGTCGCGCTTTTCAGCCCGGCTTTGCTGGCCATTGATAAAAAAATGCGACATGACTGGTTAGACTTGCTGACAATGTATGCGGTTACACACGCGGTCGATAATGCACTCTACTTTGCAGCGCAATTTTCCATCCGAAGGGCAAGGCCGTTTACTTATAATCCCGAAGTGGCATTACAAGACAAAGTTGGTGAAGGAAAAACCAATTCTTTTTTTAGCGGCCACACCGGCTTTGCTGCTGCATCTACATTTTACGCAGCAAAAGTTTATACCGACTATCATCACATAAAAGGCTGGAAGCGCATCATGTGGTATGGCATTGCCTCGGTGCCGCCGGCGGTTGTGGGCTTTTACCGAACGCGCGCAGGAAAACATTTTAAAACTGATGTTATAGCCGGCTTTATCGCGGGCGCTACTTCCGGGATTCTTGTTCCTGAACTGCACAGAATAAAAAAGAAAAACAATCATCTTTCTTTTGTACCATTTTATTCGGGCGATGCAAGCGGCATCACAGCTACGTTACAATTTTAAAACGCGTGGAAAAGTGTTTAGACATCCCCGCAACTTCAGATTTTCTTCAGATTCTCTATTGAACTTAATTGTTTCTTTTAATACGGATTTAGTTTAATCCGTACCGCAAGCCCGTTTTTAGATCAACCAGATGAAATCGAAAATCATAATTTATGTTATGGTCGGCATCGCCTGTGTTATATTCATAGATGTTGCTACCAAACTAGGAGACCTGAGTGACCACAAAATACTAACCATGTCATTCGTGGGTTGCCTGCTGCTTATCAGTGCCATGTATCTATTAAGTGGTGAACAGAAATAGAACGTTGCCGCCGATTGGCCTTGCCACTATGGAGTTACTGATTAATAAGGCAAAGTCGCAAAATATTTTCAGCATTCAGCTTCCACTATTTTAGATTACCTTGCCTTTTGTCGTTGTTTATTATTCATCAAAAAAAATCTATTAAAGGGCCTTTGCTCTTAGTTTAAAATATGGCTGTAATTTTTACGGCTGAAAATTTTCAACCTGTTATGACACCAAAATCGCTCGCTATCGACGGATTCACCATTTCTTACCTTGAAGCAAATTCGGAAGCACAAAACACCATTTTTTTTATTCATGGAAATTCCTGCTCATCAAAAATGTGGGAGAAACAGCTTACGGATGAGGCATTGAAAAACTTCCGGCTCATCGCTTTCGACCTTCCCGGCCATGGTTTATCTTCCGCCTTTGCTATAGGTAAAATGTACAGCATGCCGTCATTGGCTGAGATTCTTTCCAATGCAATAAAAGAATTGAGCAAGAACAATGGTGATTATATTCTTACCGGTTTTTCGCTGGGCACCAATGCTGTAGCTGAAACGCTGGCATTTGATATTGAGCCGGCCGGAATGGTGATCGCAGGCTCCTGCCTTCTTGGCGGAGACATTGACTTTTCAAAAGTTGCTCATCCGGAGTTTGATGCAACGGTCATTTTTACTGGGCATCCACCCAAAGAGCAAATTGATAAATATTGGGACAAAGCACTACCCAGAAGCACAACTGAAGAGATAGGCATGTTCAGGCAGGATTATGATAGTACCGATTCCTTTTTTCGTTCAACCATACTGCAATCGGCTCTTGATGGACAAATTTCGAATGAAATTGAACTGGTACAACAATTCAACAAACCTGTATTTTTTGTTTTCGGAACTGAAGAAACATCTGTAAACAATGACTATTTAAACAATGTTCCCCTGCCTTTCTGGAAAGGAGCGCCTGTCAAAATTCCTGGTGCGGGCCATTTTGTAACATTGGAAAAAGCTGAAACCTTCAATAGCCTGTTAGTAGAATACGCCAACGAAGTTTTTAAATAATACCATTTTTAACGGCGAAGCTGAGGAGTTCAAAGGAACTTTTGCAATTTGTTTTTTGCAGCATGCTTTTGCGGTGATTGTTGACCGTGTTAATACTTATCCGCATTTTTTCAGCAATTTGCTTGCTGCTGAGCCCATCGCAAATCCATTTCAATACCTCGGCTTCACGCCTGCTCACGTCCAGCATGTACAGCTCGGGGTAATAATTCTTCTGGTATACAACCTCTGCTTGCCTTACACCGCCCGGCCTGTGCAAACATTCTATAACATGTGTAATACACTTTTCCTTTTTGAAAGGAGTGATGTCGGTTACATACCCTACCGTACCTAGTGGAACGCCATCAGGAGAAAGGATAAAGCTTGACCGCTGAAGCAGCGTAGCAAAATCCCCTGCCTGTGTTTTTATGCGGAATGTGTGAGAGAATACAAAGTTGACAGACTTTTCCGGCGGATGGTTACTTAAAAAAGCCAGGTTTTCCGGAAAGATAGTTTCGTTATAAATTTCAAAATCCGAAGGATGCCATTTACCCACATAAGAGTCTATGCCATTCTTAAGAAAGTAAGCTGCAGAGTAACCAACCACATTTATCACAGCCTTATGCACATATCCATAATTTCTCAGTGTATAATCCACCATATAAGGCGCGTTTCCACTGTTGAAGGTGAAATCGGTTTTTTCAAAAGCTTCCCGAAGAAAATGCGTGCCCGTTTTTACAAATGAGGGATTTTCCTGCTTTTGCGCAACTTCAAGACTGCCAAGAAATGTATTTGAAAGGGGGAGCATATCTATATGTGACTTAAAAATAGCTATAAATGGCTATTTTTAGAGACAATATACACATTTAATTTTACGCAATCAATGTGTGATACCCTTTTTCGTCCCGGGACCTTTTACTAACGTCAGCATATTCCCCGCGATCAGAAAAAAAGAATGGCGCATCATTTATTCCCCCCAAGAGTTGGTCTTACTAAAACCAACCGCTATTCTTTTTCTATCTTTTTATCAGTTTCTCACTTACCTAATAAGTACAACAGTTCCCTTTAATTGTATGTCTTTTCCATCCTGGCAAACGGCATCAACAATATACACAAAGGTTGACGTTTGTGAAATAACACTCCCGTTTACCTGGCCATCCCAACCGGCTTTCTTTTCATTGGGAATACAATTTTCGTTGTGAAACACAAGCTTGCCCCAACGGTCAAATATTTTAAAGCTTTTTATTTTTTTTATGCCATTACCCCTCACATAAAAAATATCATTCACACCATCGCCATTCGGAGAAAAAGCCGTGGGAATGTATATGGAAGGATTGCGGTTCAATACGTGAATCGCTATGGAATCAGAACCTTTACACCCCTCCTGCGTGGCTACCTGCAATACAACATAAACATCTTTGTCTGCAATAAAACTAAGATCATTGTATGATGCGCTTTTAAACGCTTGCTGTAATGTCCAAAGATATGATTGAATGTTGCCGCTAACAGACGCGTGTAAAATCAAGGGGCTGCCTTGCTCCACTATAATATCCGGGCCTAAAGAAACAACGGGATTCTTTACCACTTCCACTTTTACTGAACGTTCTTCACTGGCACAAGCGTTTTCGCTAATGCCGGTGACCCGATAAATGGTCGAGGCAACGGGTGAAGCGACTGGCGATGCTATGGCCGAATTGTTAAGCGTAGAACTATTATCCCATTGAAATTTCGATGTGTTTCCGCCAGCCCAAAGTTGCGCTTTTGCGCCCTCGCATATTGTTTGCGCGTTACATAGCGTGAGATCAACAGGGTTATCCACTTTTACATATACACTATCGGTAATTGAACAGCCATAATTGTTACTCGCTGTTAAATGATACATAGTGGAGATTAGCGGCTTAACAAACAGCGACTGCATATCATTTGTGATACTATCGCCGGCAAATGCGCTCCATAAACAAGTTTCTGCGCCTACAGCCTGCAGCGTAATTCCAGCTCCTTTGCAAACTGCAGTGTCGCGCGTCATAGCAAGCAATGGAAGGGGATGAATCACCAATGGCAAACTTGAGGTGGCTAAACACCCATGCTCCGATATAGCATTGTAATGCACAACATAATCTCCTGCGTTGGCAAAGATTTTCGATGCTGAATTCGTTTCGCCTTCAATAGGTGTTTCATTTAACAGCCAGCGATAGTCCGTTATTTTATCGGCGCATGATGTGGTGGCAGTAAAACCAACAGGCTTATTAAGACAGGATTCTTTCTCAACAAAAAGCTGAACTTCAGGGTTTTCATAAATTACAACAGCGCCTGCTTTGATAATCGAAGCGCTGCACCCGTTTTCGGTCGTTACTGTTAGTGAAGCCGGATAGGTGCCTTTTTTTGAAAAAGAATGCAACAATTCTGATTGACCGCTACTGATCAACTTATCTACATGCCATTCAAAACCACTAACAGGAAATGCAGATGTTGATTTATTCATCAGCCTGGCGTCTCCTGCACCACAACGGACTGAATCCAACACAACGAAATCCGCCCGGACAGAGTCAATTGTAATTGCCATCGCCGCAGCATCCATGCATCCCATGTCAGTCGTGGCAGTTAATTTTAAAATGTGTTTTCCGGCTTGGCGATAGTCCACATTCAGCCTTTCAGTTTCTGAAATCGATGCATCATCGATGGTCCATGTATAAGATTTGACAACATCAGCACTTAGAATATCTGAACTGTATTCTAAGGATGGCAAACCCGGCGACAAACAAACAACATCACTGCCCTGTATCTTCACATTTGGCGATTGATATAAATGAATGGTAACTGGATCACTTCTATCTAGACAACCATTTTCTGTTGTTACTGATATTACGGTTTTCACATCACCATACATATTGTAGTTATGCGAAACCTTATTGTTTGCAGAAGAAGTATTTCCATCGCCAAAATCCCAGGTGACATCCGCTATTTTGCCGGCAAGCGTTGATGTATTTGTAAAAAGAATGTTCCTGTTCTCTCCACAAATTGCATCTGAAGAAGTTGTAAAGCCAGCCCTTACGCTATCAATAATAATTTTTTTAGTGCTCGAATCAATACAACCATTGATCGTCGTTGCAATTAATTTCAAATCATGTGTTCCACTTCTCCTATAGTCGAAGCTCAATTCTTTTTCCTCAGTAATTATTGAATCGTTTATCAGCCATTTATAAGATTTCACAGCATCGGCACTTAAAACATCGGGACTATCCTTTAATGAGGGTAGACCCGGCGACAAACAAACTACATCATTACCCGGTATATTCACATTTGGTGATTGATAAAAATGAATGGCAACCGGGTCACTTTTATCTATACAGCCATTTTCGCTTGTTACAGATACAATGGCTTTCACATCGCCATACATATTGTAGTTATGTGAGATTATATTGCTTGCAGAAGTTGTATTTCCATCGCCAAAATCCCAGGTGACATCAGCTACTTTGCCGGCAAGCGTTGAGGTATTTGTGAAAAGAATATTCCTGTTCTCCCCGCAAACTGCATCCGAAGAAGCTGTAAGACCAGCCCTTACGCTATCAATAATAATTTTTTTAGTGCTCGAATCCATACAGCCATTAATTGTTGTGGCAACTAATTTCAAATCATGCGTTCCAGGCTTGCGATAATCAACATCCGGATTTTCGTTTGTTGAAATCAAAGCATCACCAATCAGCCAGGAATACGATTGGATTGCATCCGGACTTAATATCACTGATGAATAATTAAAGTTAATAGCATCCTTCACCAGGCAAATGATTTCCTTTCCATTGATATTCACCACAGGTTTAGGATAGACATTTACTTTTTCACTTGCCAATGCCTCGCAACCATGTTCACTTTTTATTGTCAACGCAACTTCATATTCACCCGGCGCGTTGCAGTTGAATGGCGCGGGTTGGCGCTCTTCTGAAACCAGCTCTCCGTTTATGGTCCACTTATACGATGTTATTTCTGAGAACTCGGCAATGGTTGACAATTCTTTTAATCCGGCAACGCCATTACCACAAAAACGCAAGTCATCCAGTTGAAATGAAGCAGACGCCTTATCAACAACTACACTATCGCCTTTAACAAGAGAAATGCTACAACCATCATAACCAGATATTATTACGTTGGGCAAATATTTACGGGCGACAACATATGTGTGCTGCTGACTTGCCTCCGATGGTTGTGCCGGAGCGGTTCCATCGCCGAAATCCCAACGATAACTGCTGATATTTTTACTTTCAGTCACCTGCATTTCAAAATTGAAAGGTGCGCAACCAACGGCATGTTCATAATTCAATTTGCCTGAAGGCCCTTTAATATGTATATACTTAACCACATCATCCATGCACCCGTCAATGCCTTCCACATGCAGTTTAACTTTGTAATCGCCACCCATTTCATAAATATGCCCGCTCACATCCTGTTGCTCAAGAACGCCTCCTTCGTCAAATGTCCAGGTATACTTTCCGGCGTTAACCGATTTGTTTGTGAAGCCGACTGCAACCGGTGGGCACTCACTTACATCTCCCACTAAAAAATCTGCGATGGGCTTTACTATTTTTATAAAGTCCTTCTTCTCTATTGCATCTGTACATGTCGGCAGGTTTTGTTCTACAACGGTAAGTTTGATTGTATATTTCCCATCCGATTCGTATAAATGTAACGGGTTGGCTAACGTTGAACTGTTGCCGTCGCCAAAATCCCAAGAACATTTTGGATTAGCCGTTGCTGTTGCCGACGCATTGAAGAAGTTTATATTTCTGTTACCACATAGCGAATCCCTGTCTGTGTTAAAATCTGCTTTGGGCCAATAGCTTTTAATGTACCGGCTTATAGTTTTAGGTCCAGACTTACATTTATCTGCATCAGTAACAATCAGCTTCACGCTATACTCGGAAAATATTTCGCTTGTATTTTTAAACGGCAGCTCAATATTCTGCGGAATATTGTCTTTATTATATGACAAGGTTGGAGTGCTTGGTTGCGCATCTCCGGTACGCCAAACGTACCAGTCCCATTTTTCAATGGGAACAGATTTGTTGCCTGCAGACTTATCGATGAATAAGCGGGTAAAGGTTGATTCCTTGCAACTGGTTATGGTTGGCGCTTCATAATCCGCCTTTGGCCCACTTATAGAAATAGCGGTGGGATATTTAAAACTGCTGGTACAGCCCAGCTTGTCTGTAATGGTAAGCGTAACGTAATACTGATTGTCAGCGCTGAATGTATGTGTTGTAGACCCATCTTCTCTGGGATCATATGCCGTATTGTTGATTGTTTTAAACGATCCATCGCCAAAGTCCCATTTATACTGTTTTATATATTCAGGATGTATCCCGCTTGTGTTGAATGATATTGAAACCTGGGTGCAGGTTGCTGTTTTGTTGACTGAAAAAGCAGCTTGTTCATCAATAATCACCATTGTTTTTGAAGACGTGCTGATGCTGCCCGTTAGTGCATCTTTTCTTGTAACAGTTACTATATAGTCCCTTGTTCCTGTACCTGCGTAAGTATGAGAAGCGGGGTTCTGTGCGCCGGCGCCACTGCCATCACCAAAATCCCAGCTGACAACTTTATAATTATTGCCGGGTAGCTTGCTGAAATTGTCTGTAAAAGTTAGCGCGCTTTTCTTGCCACAGGTATTTACAAAAGTAAAACCGCCCGGAGCATCGGCAGGGCCGCTTCCGTCATCCTTGCAATTATCCGATACATCTATGGTAGATGCGTTAGATGTAACAGAACATCCGTTTATCGTGGTTGCTACTACTGTAATTGTATACAACCCTTTATCAACATAGAAATGAGTCGCTGTGTTGCTACTGGTTGTGGTGTTTGAATTATCGCCCCAATTCCACTGGTAACTGGTTATGGGATCGCTTGATGCTATTGTGGCCTTTGCCTGGATAACCAACGGTTTACAACCGCCGTTTGAGTTCACACTCAAAGAAACCGTGGGCGGATTGATTGCGATATTTTGATTGATTAAAGGGCTTTCGCACCCGGTTGTTTTATCCCGGATTAAAAAGGATACAGGTTTGGGGCTTGCAGAAGTATATGAGTGCACTGGGTCTTCTACGGTAGAGGTTTCGCCATCCCCAAAATTCCAATTGTATTCATAATTGCTTCCTTTGGAAGCAGACGTGTTTGAAAATGAAACCTTAAAGGGCTGTTCGCAAATGTTATCTGGCAGGGCACTAAAAGAAGCAACAGGAGATATCTGTACAACCGATGCAAGGGTTATTTCAGGCGACGTACAGCCAATAGCAGAGCTCGCTTTTACTTGAATGCTATAACTCCCTTGCTCGTTGAAAGTATGATTGACCGATGCGCCTGATACTGTTGTTTTGGTATCAGGAAAATACCAGGAAATATTTTGTGCAAGGGACGAGGGCAAAACGCTGGCCTGAAAGTTTGTTTCTTTCTTTGTACAAATAACGGGCGGCGCGGAAGTAGCGCTTATTTGTGGTGTTCCCGCATACACTAATGAAGAAGCAGTTTGAGTTGCACAAGTCGTTCCGTTGTTAAGCGTGAGTTGTATGTTATATGCTCCTGCTATTGTGTATACATGCTTCGGATTTTTTTCGGTAGAAGTTGCCCCATCTCCAAAATCCCACAGATAAGATATAACATCCGTTTCCTGAGAGGTGTTCGTAAGTGTAATTTCAACAGGTACGCTGCAACTTCCCTTACTGTTTGTTGTAAATGAAGCAGCTGGCGGTTCGTGAAGCTGTATGGTATTCTTAGCTGCGGTTTCGCTTTTGCAGTTGTATTCGTTGTACACGATGAGTGATACCGGTGTGCCCTTCTTTGAAGTAAACAAATGATCCGGATTTTGTGTTGTACTGTTCCCATCTCCAAAATCCCACTGCCATTTGGTGATGGCTCCGGTAGAACTGGTTGAGTTGTCCGTGAACTGAACATTTAGTGGAGGGCAACCGGCTAATGATGACGCAGTAAAAGCAGCAATGGGCGTCGGCCTGACAATTACAGTTTGAGATGCAGATATAAACTGGCTTCCATCTTTCATAATTAACGTCAACGTCACAGAAAATGCTCCGCCATTTGTGTAGTTATGAGAAGCTATTTTTTCGCCTGCAACAAAAATCCCGGAGTTTCCATCTCCAAAATCCCATACCCGTTTTACAATTGTGCCGGGCAATTCTGAAACATCTGTGAATTCAACGGCTACAGGTGCGCAAATCCCGGAAGAAGAAGCATTAAACGTTGGCTGCTGAGCAACTGCCACTGATGAAATTAATAATAGCACATGCAGGATAAAGGATCGCATAAGCAAGAATTGGGTTTGGGGAAAAACTTTAAAAGCTCCAATACAATATGGAGCGCCTGTAATTGCGCTGCGTTAACCTGACAGTGGGAAAACTAATGCATAGTGTATACCGAAAGAAGAAAGAGCACCGGCCGTGGTTCGTAAAAATACAGATCTCATATAACAGCGGTGTTCGTTTTAGGGCTAGCTGCTATTGAATCAAACAAAAATAATGACAAATATTAAAAAAATAATTAACAAGTTTTCATTTACCAGATCCACCATTCTGCACCTATGCCAATAAAATGTCCAACCGATTTATTGCCGGCCTGTTGCAGATAGGTTGAATATAGATTTTGAGACGCAAATTTGTTATAGAAGGCGCATTCATATATAAGCCTGATCTGTGGCCTGCTCCACACATCACGTTTTCCACTCGGAACAATTGTTGGCACTATGCCCAGTTTAAACATGGTTGCATATGGCTGAGAACCGTCTTTTCTGGCAGCATAATTGGCCTCATGTATCAGGTGAAACCAGTTGGTTATGTACCATTGCCCGCGGAAGCCAACTGCCAGATCGGTTTTCTTATTAAATACAAGTCTGTCCATAAAATCCGGTGCTTTGTTAGCACTGTCGGCCGCGCCCTTACTATGCGTGTAAATAGCATATCCATTCAGTGAGTAGCCTCTGCTTATATTGGCAAGAAAATGTTCGGTAAGCGCTATTGAGTAAGCTTTTTTAAACTTTTCAGTTTCAAGATTGGGTGCGCCGTAGGTAAGAAATGTTTTTGAACCACCGCCATCTCCGCCGTTTGCTATTCCATATCCATAGCGTGCAGAAAATTGTTGAAATGATCCCTCACGTAACTGCTTTATTGGTATAATATGTTTTACACCCAACACAAAGCCCATATCCGCAGGGTAGCTATATCTTGCGGTGTCGCTTACTGTTGCATTATTTAGTTTGTGAATTTCTCCCAGTAATTTAAACTGCCCGAATTTGCTGGTGAAGATCTGGTGTTCTAATACGTACACCTGTCTGCCACGGAGACCAAGCACTGGCGTATTGTTTACCAGGTTAAGGTAATAATATGGTGGTAAGGAACTGCTAGTATCTACTGCACCAGGCAGCATTACAGCGAATTGCGTGTTTTTGTATTTAATACCAAATCCCTGGCTGGTGTGATCATCAAAGTAGAAATAGTCTGCAATATGGATATCGCCACCTCTGAAATACCGTGCTCCTACCCAAACGGACCAATTTGATCCTGCAATTTTTTTTGCTTCTACAAATAATTCGGGGATGGCTGTGGTAATGCTGCCGAAAGATTTGGACGTGCTACCTCCAATCAGCTGACCCTGCGTAGGAAAGAACGCGAACCTCACCTGCGCATCAATGCTGGTGGTGTCTTTATTTGCTGTTACCGGATTAAAGTGAAGTGCACCTGCAAGCTCAAAGTAATCGCCTTCTTCGAGGCGGCCGCCAATGGCACCCATACCATTCAGATTGAGGTTGCGGCCCACACCTCCGGTGATCCCCGGCGCCCATGCAACACCTACGCGGCCATATGAGCCAAAGGAAAATAGTTTATTGCTAACTACAGGGTCCTGGGCCTGGCTTAAGAATGGCAAACAAATTCCCAACCATACACAAAGAATATGTAATGGTTTCAGGTTCATATAAAAAGCTGGTTTTTTATAACAACACAAGCTAAAGTGAGTTGAAATAAAATGCAACCAAATATTACATGTAACCGTAAAATCTTACTGGATAAGTGTCATTTATTTGTATGCAACGAAGAGCCCGTCCGCCGCATTTCTTTCCCAAATGATTTTTCTTCCAAAGCCCAGGCTATTGTCCGTTAACTTTAGTGAAGTCAGCTGTATCGTGTAAATCTCTCCTTTCATCGCTGTAGCCAAGGGATGCCGTTTATGGTAAGCAGCAGATGCATTTTTGCAAAACTGATGCTTTGGATCAAGAAGCTTTCCCTTTAGCTGTATGCCTTTGGCAAATAGTTTATTCAATTTGTCCGGCAATACCGTTCCTGAAATATCAGGCGTTTCAGTTATGAACGTAGAATGTTTTGCCGTTGGAGACGATTTAAAATAAAGTAATCCTTCGTCAGAATCAAACGCATAAAAGCAAGTGAAACAGTATGGCAGTCCTTTATCATCAAGGCAGCAAATGGTTGCTACAGTTTGTTCTTCTATAAAGCCTACGATCTTATCATCCATTGTTCAGGAGTTTATTGTAATCAACGAAAGCAGCAAAGATATTAATTAAGGACAAAAATATCCTTAATTATATCTTCGATAACAGTTAAATAAAAACTCCGGAGTTTTCAATAAGAAAATACCGGAGCTTTAAACAAAACAATGGGTGAGTTACTGTTATTATTGCACGGCTAGTTTTTCTGTTATTACTTTCATTCCGTCAACCACACTAACCAAATACATCCCTTTTGGCAGAGCGCCGATTTGCAGCGTTTGTATGCTTTTGTTCGTAACATTTTCTTTGATCAGGGTATGTCCTTTCAAATCGGTAATATTTAACCACACAGTTTTTTCGTGCGCGCTGGCATTTCTTGTGACTGTCACATAACTCGTAGCTGGATTTGGATATAAATGGATTCGATTATCAGCTTTCTTGTTCACCCATACGGCTTCTATGTTACTGTAGGTTAAGTTACCGTTGGCATCAATTTGTTTGATACGGTAATAGTTAACTCCTTCTGACGGCAGTTCATCAATGCCTTGAGTGAGTTGTTGCCTGTTTTTTACGTTCGAAGACTGGAGCGGCCGGAATGTGATACTGTTGCTTCCTCTTTCAATCTCATATGTAACGCTTTCATCAACCACCTCGGGTCGCCAGTTCAGCATTATTTTCTTATCATTTTGCAGTGCTATTAAATGTAAGGATGCGGCGGCAGCTGCGGTTACTGTAAAGGAATCTACACGTACCAGGCTCCAGGTATTCTTTGCATCTTTTACACGCAGATGCAGGTAGTGTTTTTTTCCAGTGGTAAGACCGGAAGGAACGGCTAAAGCCAGCGTCTTTTTAACTGTATCGGCCTGTGGTGAAATAGTAATTGCGTGTCCCTTTCCAACTCCGGGATCGGTGTCTATAAAATATTCTGCACCAGCTATTGATGGCATGTTCGCTGAGAATGCGGTTACATGAATTAAACCACTGGAAACGGGACCGTAATGGCCTGATGTGTCTTTAAATCTAACATATAATACATGCAAGCCTTCCGGCAAATTGCCTACGGCAAATGATTGCGTTGTTGTGATATCATCAGATCTGCTAACCAAAAATTGAGTGGCTTTATTTGTGCCCGGATCGGTATCAAAAAAGTATTCTGCGCCAGAAATTTGCGGCATTGCAGAAGCATGAGTGGTGATATTTACAAGCCACGTAGTCACTGGCCCGTATTGTCCTGCACTGTCTCTATAACGCAAGTTCAATACATGTGTACCTTCCTTTAAACCCTTTGCGATAAAGGATTGTGTAGTAACAACCGATTGTGCACCCGGCGCATTTATAGCTACTGCTTTGTTTGTACCGGGGTCGTTGTCAAAAAAATATTCCATTGACTTTAAACCTGGCAGATCAAAATATTTATCAACGCTAATAAGATTAGATGTCCACGGCCCCCATTGCCTGTTTTCATTTCGAAAACGGACATACAAAATATGTGGTCCTTGTGAAAGACCGGCGGCCGACAAACTGAAAGTGCTTTTAATAGTATCAGCGGCAGTGAATGTGATGGATTTTGCTTTGCCTGAACCAGGATCTGTATCAAAGAAATATTCCAGGCTAGACAGCTTTTGTGCACCAGCAGCTGAACTTGCAAGCAGCAGGATTAATATATATAGTAGCCTTTTCATTTTAAACGTTGTTTACGATGAATATGGTTAACCACAGTCAAACGAAAATGACGAAGATTTGTCTTGGGAAGCTTTAATGTTTCCTGAACTTTTAAAGTGTAGGACACATTAAGACTTCTCACCGCTAATTATTTTTTCGCGCTTCAAGCGTAACGGATAGCGATCCATTGGATGCAACCGTTGGGTTTGCAATTTTCATTGTGAAGATGTAGGGCAACCTGCTGGTTCTGCTATTGTTCCAGTTAAGACTTCCGGTTGTATTGTAAAGCAAGCCCATGTCTTTTCCATCATTGCCTTTGTTATTTGCCGGACCGGCGGCGATCGTAAAATTCAACAACGGATTATTTATCCCGCTATTTACCGATGCCTGATCTGCCATTTGTGGATCCAGGTTAAGAACATTGCCACCCCCGTCAACATTGCTGTTTTGCGTCCACGGCGCGGTAGCAGGCGTATTGAATGTTATGTTGTTTTTGAAAGTACATTTTACTGTAGAGGTTGTGCTATACACGGGAGAGGCCTTACTGAAAATATTATTTTGAATAACGAAGTTTTGGTCGGGATAATATCCATTCGTCCCAAAGGGATAATATAAAGCGCTGTTATAAAAAAGATTGTGGTCTACAACAACATTGGAGGCGTTTAGGAAATAGAGCATCCCACCTGCATAAAACAGGTTATTTTGGATAGTAAAATTTGAATAATAGGCAGCCACATTTGCCTGGATATACGTTTTCTCAAACCAGTTGCCTTCAAACAAGTATCCGCTATAGGTAAGCGTATTCGCGCCGATAGTTATACTGCCTGTGAAGTGATTGCGAATAAAGCGCAGATTATTGACTGAGGCAGTTGTAACGTTAAGTCCAACCAGGGTCAATCCCTGAATTTCAGACCCTGTTGCAACAGAATTATTAATTGTGCTTAGGGCAACTGTAGCGGGCACTGCAGAGATCTGGCTTTGTGGCCACCAGCCCGGGCCAATAATCACAACGCGTTTGTTGGCCAGGGTAAACCCTGTATACGTTAGTGATGAGCCCTGAACCATAATAGTATCTCCGTTTCCGCTGGCATCTATTGCAGCCTGGATGGTACTGTATTGTGCAGACGGCGTTGGTATGTTACAAACTGTTCTTACAGCAGCCAGAGAAAAGCTGCTAATGATGAGTAACAGTGGCAGCAGCATGTAGAGCTTTTTCATTTTATTGAGTTTTCTTTTAACAGGTGAAAGTGTATCAATATCAGTAACCTCCAAAGCATGGGATGCTATGAACAATCATTTATCTAAACGATCGCATACATTGCTATACCTCGATAAAATTGGGATTACTTTTATTGAATGACTATATCAGAAATGCATTGTAAACCTAATACCGGCTTAGCCCTTTTGCAAATGGCATTTATTTTTTGAAGATGCTTTGTGATTTTTTGACAGGAAGGATTGATTTTTTGAAATACTTATGTGTTTTAATGGATTTAGGTTTCACGCGGCGAGCGCAAAGAAGCCGCGGCGCGGCGAAAGAGCCGTAAGAATTTTCTAGAACCAGTTAAGTGAATGGAGAAAAAACTATCTGAAAAGTCGGCAACATCACTAGCTCAACATTATGCTGTTTTTCTTTGCTTTCGCAGCCGCAGGTACTTTACACTTTTCTTTCTAAAGAGAAGTGAACCCACGCTTATACCAATCGCCAGTGCAAAAAGCAAAGAACCGGTGAGCACAAAGTTGTGGACGGTTTCGGTTAGCAGGCCTGGTGCATGAACAGTGGCATCGCTATCTGCAATTTTTACAACGCCTATCATCGTTCTGTACGCGTATAATCCGGGGATCATGGTTATGCATGCGGGCATGGAAAAAACTACCGGCGGTGTATGCACAACATGCGCGGCGCCAATGCTGCAGAATCCAATGAGCAGTGATCCGGCAAGCGTAGCAGGTATAATACCTACTTCAAATTCTTCTCTTAATATAAAACGCAACATATGTCCGGCCGCACCCAACAACCCCGCCATGATCACCGCTTTCTTTGGTGCGTTAAACAACAACGCAAACCCTACGCCCACAAAAAAGGCCAGCAACCCATCCTGCAATACACGTAATATTATCGAGTCAAAATTGATCATAGTAACTGTTTTAATAGTTCCCAAAGCCGATAAGCATCATACTTAGGATCATACCAATCGCAATACCGAGCAATATGCATGCAGCATAAACGCCGCGCGCCATTGCAGTGGGAATATGCCCTTCAATCATATCCATAATAGCGTTTAACAAAGGCACCCCGGGAATAAGATACAAAACACTTGTGGCAAGCGTTGATTCAGGCGTTTTCCCAAAATGATATAGCATGTCCATTCCCGAAATAAGGCTTGTTACGAATGAAGCCACCACTATACTTATCAACAAATTAAATTTCAACTTAACCAACAACCGGCGGAAAAATAAACCTGCACATGAAGCAACAAATGCTACCAAAGCGTTTTTGTAATCACCATGCATTAACATACATAAAGAGGCGCAGGCTATGCCAATTCCGAAATAAATCTGTGTTGCCGGCCTGTGAGGCAGCCTGTTGATTCGCTCCAGCTCGCGCTCCACTACTTCAAATGAAAGTTGTTCTTCTTTAACGCGCCAGGAGAGTACACTTATCTGGCTTACAATGCCGTAATGAACTCCTTGATGCCCTACTCTTTTAAACTTGGTTACGAGATTGGAATTGTTTCTGTCCTTCAGGCTGATCATTATTCCAGTAAAAGATGAGAACAATTCTATTTTACAATTCCACGCATTAGCAATACGGCTGATATTCACATTCATCCTTCTGCTGTTGCTTCCTGAGCTCAGCAATAAAACACCTATGCTCAGCAGCAGGTCTGCTATGCGTTCTGTATTTTCTTTCTGAGAGATAATGGTTGTTTGTTCCATTCAAAAAGTATTATGCTTCTATGAATATTTTCAGAAGGCCGCAAAGTAGATTGTTTTTAGAGGTTTAAAGATGACGAAAATCAAACGCATGTACGATGTTAGATGTACGGTGTACGATGTGAATGCCTTCTAACTATAAGGCTTGTCACAAGTACGAGTTGCGAAGTACGAAGTACCTGGGTGCAGCAGTTTCAATAATCACAATCCTTCCATGTACGATGTCAGATGTACGGTGTACGATGTGAATGCCTTCTAACTATAAGGCTTGTCACAAGTACGAGTTACGAAGTACGAAGTACCTGGGTGCAGCAGTTTCAAAATCACAATACTTCCATGTACGATGTTAGATGTACGGGGTACGATGTGAGTGACTTCTAACTGGTTGCCCTGCTACAAGTACGAAGTACTTAAGTGCGTCACTTTCAATAATCATATCCTTTCAAGTAGATGTAATAGCCTCGTATTCGTTCTCCTTTTCACAATTACAATGTACGAAGTACCACTTAGTAATCCAAAGCTCAATCCAACCAATCCTTCCATCCCGTAAATCCCGATCCAGACAATTATCCAAATAAAAAAGCAGGCTTCCAAATACGGAAACCTGCTTCTTCATTTATTCAAAATATAAATGTTATCTCAAGAAAACTACCTTCAATCCAATAACCCATCAATCCCCTAAATCCTGGTCCAGACAAATATTTGACTTGCCAAATTCCTAATCTATAATTCGAAGTTTAGCGTAGTTCAACATGATCTTTTTTTCGCCGTTCAATTCAAATTTTACTGTTGCAATTGGATTATGTGCACTTCCTTCCAGCTTCAGCACTGTTCCAAAGCCAAATTTCTGGTGTTCCACTTTTTGTCCGGCCTGTAAGCTGCTTGTATCACTTGGAACAAAATCTGCGGACGGTTTGTGTTCCACCACTTTGGGTGCTGCGGCCTGCGGTGGCATATAAGAAGGTTTACTCTCAACTGGCTTACGTTCTGGCCCGGTTTTTTTAGCGGGCGGCGGGCCATATCTTTTTTCAACACTTGCCATATCGTTATAATCTCCAAAGCCGCGTTGCATGCGTTGGTAAGCTGCGCCCATATTATCAAAACTGCCCTTGTTGTGCAATCCGCCCCCGGCGTAAGTCTTGTCAACATATTGTTCGGGCATTTCATCCAGGAAGCGGCTGGCCTCGTTCTGAACAAGATTGCCGAAACGATAACGCGAATTGGCATACGTCAAAAACAGCCTTGCCTTTGCCCTTGTAACCGCTACATAAAATAAACGGCGTTCTTCCTCCAGTTCTTCGCGTGTATTGATGCTCATTGCACTTGGAAACAATGTCTCTTCCACACCAACTACAAATACTACAGGAAACTCAAGGCCTTTTGCTGCGTGAATGGTCATTAGTTTTACCACATCCGCATTTTCGTCATCGTCATCCGCATCTGTTAATAAAGTAATTTGTTGCAGGTAAGCGCCAAGGCTTTTTTCTATTACTTCCCCGTCTTCACTATCAGGGCTTTCTGTCCACTCTTTTATAGAGTTCAATAATTCCTGTACGTTCTCATAACGGGCTAAACCTTCAACCGTTTTATCATTAAACAGTTCTTTTACAAGGTTTGTATGTTTACCTACCTGAACCGCCACATCATACGCATTTTTATCACCGAGCATGCTCTGGAAATAGCGCATCATAGTAACAAAGTTGTTAATGGATTCCAGCGTTCCCGCTTTAAATCCAAACTCTCCTGCACGTTGCAATACTTCCCAAACCGTAATATTATTTTCGTTAGCGAAAATGACAATCTTTTCAATGGTCGTTTTACCAATACCACGAACCGGATAGTTGATAATACGCTTTAATGCTTCTTCATCCCTTGTATTCACTACAACGCGGAGATAAGCAATAAAATCCTTGATCTCTTTACGCTGATAGAAGCTTACACCTCCAAATATTTTATAGGCAATACCCATTCTCCGCAAGCTTTCCTCGAAAGAGCGGGATTGTGCGTTGGTTCTGTATAAAATCGCGAAGTCGCGGTTGTAATAATGATTGCGAAGTTTTTGTTCCTGTATGGTATCAGCAACAAAACGGCCTTCATCATTATCCGTCATTGTGCGGACAAGTTTGATCTTCTCTCCTTCTTCGTTATCTGTCCAAAGATCTTTAGGTATTTGCCCCTTGTTATTCTTAATAACTTCGTTGGCAACATTCAGAATGCTTTTTGAGCTGCGGTAGTTCTGCTCCAGTTTAACCACTTTTACATCATCATAATCTTTCTGAAACTGCAATATATTTTCGATGGTAGCACCACGGAAGCTATAGATACTCTGGGCATCGTCACCCACCACACAAATATTTTCATTTGCGGCAGCCAGCAATTTCGTGATCTGGTACTGAACCGTATTGGTATCCTGGTACTCATCAATCATGATATACTTGAACTTGTGCTGAAACCTGTGCAATACTTCTGGAAAAGTTTGCAGCAGCTCGTACATCTTCAATAACAAATCATCAAAGTCCATTGCTCCGTTCTTGAAACAACGGGCAGCATACGCCTGGTAAACCTGCGCAATGGCCGGGCGGTTACTACGCATGTCTTCCTGCTGAATATAATAATCTGTTGCATATTCGGCCGGGCCAACCAATGCGTTCTTTGCCTGTGAAATACGGCTGTGGACTACATTTGGTTTATAATGTTTATCATCCAGGTTAAGTTCGTTAATTACCGTTTTCAACACGCTGCGGCTATCATCTGTGTCATAGATAGTAAAACTGTTGGGATAACCTATGCGATGCGCTTCTCCTCTCAAAATCCTTGCAAACACACTGTGAAATGTGCCAATGTATAAGTTGCGGGCATTGCTATTGCCTAAAATCTTTTCAATACGTTCTTTCATTTCTGCCGCCGCCTTGTTTGTAAACGTAAGCGCCAGAATGTTAAAAGCATCAATGCCCAAGTTCATTAAGTGGGCGATGCGCGTTGTTAAAACTTTTGTTTTGCCACTACCAGCACCAGCCACAATCATCAACGGGCCATTGACATGCTGTACCGCTTCTGCCTGTTCCTTATTTAATCCCTTTAAATAATCTTGCATGCTGCGAAGATAGGATTTGGGATAGTCAATCGTGAATGGTGAATAGTGAAAATTTGGAACCCAGGAGAAGTCAATGGTGAATAGTCAATAGTGAAAGGTGAAACAGCCTTCGGTTTTGGCGAAGCTGTTGATAAAAAAATTTATACTAATCTGAATAGTTGTTGGCGAACCCCAATTTTTTGTACCACCTAAATAACGCAGTTATGGCAATTCCCTTTTGACTTCTGGGCGAACCGCGAGTACAAAAAGAAACCTGTCTCACCTTTCACTATTGACTATTCACCATTCACTTTTTCCACATTTCACCTTTCACTATTCACCATTCACTATTGACTATCCTATCTTCGCGCCTATGACAGGCATTGATAGCGTTCAGCTTAACCAGGTTATTGTACACAAAGTGGGTAATCCTTCACGTGCTGAAGAATTAAAACTTTCGTTGAATCCGCTCACCTTAAATGATGAGATGGTAAGAAAGATGCTCACCAAGTATTTTCTGGGCTCTTTCAATGAAAATGAAACTTACCATTTTACACATATAAGTGATGTAAATCTGAATGAAGTTTTCAATTACGTAACCCAGCTTTTTGAAAAGCCGGATGAATTTGTGGCGATTTCGGCAATACTCGCGCAGTTTCTTTATTCAAAGAGCACGCACGTAAAGGTTAAGGAAGGCGAGTTATATATTGCGATGTTTGATGATGTTCCTTATGATGGTGACTTTGTGCAGGCTGTTGGCCTTTTTAAAAGCGAAAGCAAAGAGACCTTTCTAAAAGTTTTTCCACATGGCAAAAGTTGGGAGGTGATCCAGGAAGAAGGTGTGAATATTAATAAACTGGATAAAGGCTGCCTAATTTTCAGAAAACACCAGGCTGATGGTTATGTGGTTTGCGTGGTGGATGCAACGAATAAACAAAACGACGCTCAATATTGGGTAAACGACTTTTTGCAGGTAACACCTTTTACAGATAGCTATCATAACACAGATAAATACCTCGGTTTCTGCAAACAATTCATTACAAATGAATATGCGGAAAAATTTGAAGTGAGCAAGAGTGACCAGATCGACATGTTAAACCGATCGATGGATTATTTTAAAACCAAGGAGGAGTTTAACCTGCAGGAATTTGCGGAAGAAGTAATTCACCATCAGGATGTAGTTGAAACATTTATGGATTACAAAAAAAATTATGAATCTGCGAAGAACTTTGAAATGGAGGATGAATTCAGCATTCACGTGGCTGCAGTAAAAAAACAGCAGAAAAATTTCAAAACCGTACTTAAGCTGGATAAAAACTTTCACGTATACATCCATGGCCGCCGCGACCTTATGGAAAAAGGCTATGATGACTTAACCTCCAAGCAATATTATAAACTGTACTTTGATGAGGAAAGTTAGTCCATTGAAAATGGAGAGTTGAAAATTGATAAGGAATTCTATTCCAATTAACTTCATTCATTCGAATTATACATCAAAAATTGTATAATGTATATATTTATAGGACCGTTATTCACACCTCAGTTGTGTTGATTGCACACTATCTGATTTTAACTTTTTCCTGATTTTGTAAATACAATTTCCCGATTCGGCAGTAAAAAACGACTGCTAAGAGATTCTTTTGCGCAAAATTTAACGCTGTGAAGAATATCGTCTTTTTTTTCTGCGCTTTGGGAGCTGGGGTTATTTCCGCCAATGCACAGAATGCTACTGTAAAGGGAAAAGTTGTTACTACGGATGGAAGGCCTGCTGAATCGGTTGTTGTAATTCTGAAGGAATCAAAGAAATCTGCAATCAGCAATGAAGACGGCACTTTCTCATTTAAAAATGTAAAACAAGGAAAATATACAGTTGTTGTTTCTCATACCGGTTTGCAAACCAAGGAGCAAAATGTAAACATTCAAACAAGTGAAGAAACACTTGAACTGAATTTTACGCTTGCAGAAACTGCACAACAACTGGATGAAGTTATCATTGGAAGCAGAAGAAGCACCAATGCACGCCCTGTTTCTGTTGGCAAAATTCCTATTGCACCAATGGACCTGCCGCAAAGCGTTGCTGTAATTGGTGAGGGAACTATCGCCAATCAACAGGCAATGCGCTTAAGCGATGTAGTGAAAAATGTAAATGGTGTATATCTCGGAACCACGAGGGGCGGCACACAAGAATCATTTTATGCGCGTGGTTACAGCTTTGGCAGCGGCAATATGTTTAAAAACGGTTTCAGGGTTAACTCCGGTGCAATGCCAGAGATGAGCTCGATTGACCGTGTTGAAGTACTAAAAGGCAGCGCGTCTATCTTATATGGCAACGTTGCTCCCGGTGGTATTTTAAACATGGTTACCAAGCAACCTAAGTTTGAAACAGGTGGCGAAGTTTCTATGCGTTTTGGTAGCTATGGCCTTTACAAACCTTCTTTTGATGTGTATGGCCCTATCAATTCTAAAATAGCCTACCGCGTTAATGGTACTTACGAAAACGCCAACAGCTACCGCGATGTAGTTAAATCCGAACGTTATTATATCAATCCTTCTTTATTGTTTAAATTAGGCAAACGCACGGAGTTACTGGTTCAGGGCGATTACCTGCATCACAACTTTACACCAGACTTCGGTATTGGAACCGTTGCCGATACAGCCATATCAAATCTTCCCCGCAACAAGTTCCTTGGTACAAACTGGCAATACAATAAAGCTGAACAGAGCACTGCCGGCTTCAGCCTGAAACATCAGTTAAATGACAGATGGACATTGAATGTTGGTAGCTCTTATCAATCTTACAAAAGAGATTATTATTCTACTGAAAGAGTGCAGGCGAGTGCAAATGGTGACTGGGGAAGGCCGATTAACAGGCTGAATACAAAAGAAAATTATTATGTAGCGCAAGCCGACATTAACGGCAAATTTAAAACCGGTAAAATTGAACATACATTGCTTACCGGTATTGATGCAGACAGATACTATACCACCGGCTACGCATTTTCTATAGCCAATGTGAAAAACAATATTTATGACACCATAAATATTTATGATGATGGTAAGTATAAAGCACGTACAGATATACCTGAAGCAACCAGATCTAAAATAGGACACCAACCTGTAAATCGTTTTGGCGCATATGCACAGGATTTAATCAGCCTTTCTTCAAAGCTAAAAGTACTGGTTGGTTTGCGTTGGTCTTACCAGGATGCACGCGCTGCCGATACTTTAACCTATGCAACCGGCAAAACAGTTATTGGCAAAGACAAAGTTGATAAAGCGTTCTCTCCAAGAGTGGGCGTGGTGTACAAACCGTTTGCGACAACTTCTGTATTTGCAAGCTATTCTAATTCTTTTGTTCCAAATTCAGGCACGGATATTTACTATAATCCGCTGGATCCTTCTATCATCGATCAATATGAAATCGGTATTAAGAATGATTTCCTTAAAGGTTTATTTTCTGTAAATGTTACTGCCTACCGCATCGTAAATCACAACCTTGCACAAACCGCACAATTTGATTCTGCAGGCCTGCCAAACA
Source organism: Bacteroidota bacterium (assembly GCA_048498555.1). Classification (GTDB taxonomy): domain Bacteria; phylum Bacteroidota; class Bacteroidia; order Chitinophagales; family Chitinophagaceae; genus Danxiaibacter. The sequence continues at coordinate 96,309 of JBEHXT010000017.1, read as the reverse complement.
GCAATACCGCACTTAAGCAACTTGTTGGTGAAACTACCAGCGATGGTATTGAACTGGATGTCGTTGCACATCCTGTAAAGGGCCTTGATGTAATTGCTGGTTATAGCTATAACAACATGCGTTATACAAAAACGCCTGATGCAAAAGGCAACTATGTTGAAGGGCAAAGGCTGGTAAACACACCTGCTAATACAGCTAACGGAACAATTTTTTACACTTTCCAGAATAAGCTAAAAGGACTGAAAGTAGGCGCTACAGCTGTTTACATTGGTAAACGTTATGGCGGCTGGAACGATACAAAAGAACAAACACAAAAATTCTCCCGTTTAATTCCTATTGCAGGCTTTACTACTATTGACTTTAGTGCTGGTTATACTTACAAAAACATTTCATTGCTGGCTAAAGTTTCCAACATTGCGAATGTGTTAAACTATTATGTTCACGAAAACTATAGTGTTAATCCTATTCCTCCAAGACAATTTGTAGCGACTGTTGCTTACAGGTTTTAATGGAACAACAAAAAGATTTTAGTGATCGTTGAGGCTTATAAAAGGCTACCGCAAAACGGTAGCTTTTTTATTTGCATATAGTGGCTATCAAGATTTGACCGTTGTAATTTCTGTCTACCAACAAAATCAAATCCTTATTAACTTTAAGTACAATAATGAAGCTATATGAAAAGATTGATCATCATCGCCTGCGCACTTTTTTCTTTAAGTCATGCAACTTTAGCCCAGGACACTACATCTCACCCAAACACATCAACTAACGGATGGACAGATTTGTTTAAACCAGACCTTTCCAACGCCGTATTTCCCAATGGCGTCTGGAGCATAACGGACGGGGTATTGACGGCAACAAAAGATGAAGCCATCTGGAGTGAAAAATCATTTAACAATTTTGTACTGGATCTTGAATTTAAAAATGCTGAAGGAACAAATAGCGGCGTAATTGTACACGCAAGTGATATTAAAGATTGGATACCGCATTCCGTAGAAATACAAATTGCAGATGATTATTCAGAAAAATGGGCCAAGGCATCGCCAACATGGCAATGCGCAGCTGTTTTCGGCCACCAGGCTGCAACAAAAAGAACAGTTAAAAAACCTGGCGAATGGAATCATTATACCATTACATGCATTGGCAAGAAAATATGGATAGTACTGAATGGTGAGCTAGTAAATAGTTTTGATATGAGCTTGTATACTTCTGCAACCACTAACCCTGATGGTTCACAAATTCCGGCATGGTTAAGCAACCCCTTATCAACCTTGCCGCTTACTGGCCAAATCGGTTTGCAAGGCAAACATGCTGGCGCACCAATCTGGTTTAGAAATATAAAAATAAAAGAGTTGAAATAAGTTAAGTTCTGGGCATAGAAAAGCCGGAGCAACTTTCAGCGCCCCGGCTTTTTCGTGCTTGCCAGGTTTTCATATCAATACGAATGAAAAGTAAATACTACTGTTTAACTTGAGCAGCATCAGGTTTTCTTGTCGTATCTTTCTTAGAAGTATCCTTCTTAGTTGTATCCTGATAAGATTCGTAAGAAGCCAGTGCTTTAGAATTTACTTTCTGCGTATGGCCTACTGTAATTGCAGTTCCAAAAACAGCTACTGTAACAAGGCCTGATAATAATAATTTTTTCATGGTCATAAACTTTTTTTGATTATACCATGTTATTTTTCAAGTATCATGCCAAACAAAAAATGAGTAGTGAATGGTAATAATAAAAAAAAACTTAAAGCAACACGCGTTGAACAACAATGTCGTATTATTAATTCAACCTATTACTTATGAAAACATTCTTTGCTTTACTGCTTTCAATACTTGCTCTAATTGTTTTTGTTGTTGCATCTAAACCAGATTATGATGACTGCATGCAGGCAGGAAAACAAATTGCAGAAAGAAGAATAGCCAATAAATATCCTGGCTATTTAAACGTTGCTGATACTACACTTGATAGCGCATCACTTCATGCTCCTCAAAAAATAATTGTTACTGATAGGTTCTTATTTAAAGAGATTACATACTCATGGAACGGGCATATTCAATTATTGGGCAAAGCTTATCTTGGGTCTTTTCATATCTCACCAGACTCTACGCTTATAATTAAATAGAAGTAATCGCGCGAATTGTTAACAATACCTAATGCACCGCGCTATCGGCAGCATGCATATTTCCAGACTTTACGCGCACGCTATCTGTTGATGACTGCCTTATATACTGCGGGCCACTGCAAGCAGTATATGCACATGCTAATGTTATTACCAGGAATATTAGAAAGAACAGGCGTTTCATACCAAAGGTTTATTAACGTATTGCAAGTATAGCGCCGTTTGCATATGATCATAAAGAAAGGGCTTTTATAAATTTTATACGCACATAAGGGCATTAAAATACACATCAAAAGCCTTGTTGTTGGCAGTTTGATGTATGAACAGGTTTGGTTCAAAAATTGTCACATATGCCTGTATGAAAAGTAATGTGCATATTGGTATTTCAGGCTGGAGCTATAGTGATTGGAAGGGCGTGTTTTATCCTTCTGATATAAGTAGCAAAGATTGGTTGTCATTTTACGCTGAATCATTTTCCTGCACAGAAATTAATTCAAGCTTTTATCGGTTGCCGCGAAAACAAACTGTTCAGAATTGGGTTGATAAAGTACCGAAACATTTTTACTTCTGTCCTAAGTTAAACAGGTATATCACTCATCTAAAAAAATTGCGTGACGCAGAAGAACCTATGGAGCGGTTTTTTGACGCCTTTGCTCCCATGTTAAAAAAGATGGGGTCGGTGTTAATACAACTTCCTCCTTCTCTTTCCTTCGATAAAGATGTTGCGGTTACTTTTTTTGACCTGCTTAAGAAAAAGTACAGCATTGCCGATTTTGTTCTTGAGCCCCGGCACAAAAGCTGGATGGAAGAAGAGAGCATTAGCCTGCTTAAAAAGTATAAGATTGGATTTGTAATATCACAATCCGGCGTTGGATTTCCTTATGCAGAATATATAACATCCAAAAACATTTACGTCCGCTTCCACGGGCCTGGAAAGCTTTATGCATCCTCCTATAGCAAGGATGAGCTGGCCTATTTTGCTTCGCTCTTTAAAAAATGGCTGAAAGAAAAATACCATCTCTGGATTTTCTTTAACAATTGCTATAACGGGGTTGCTATCGAAAATGCCAGGGAGCTGGAGCAATTACTTGCTTAAACTACTTCATCACATCAAAACATTAGATATGATTAAATCATGGCCATTACTTGTAAGACTGACATTCATCCTTATTTTATTGTTCCTCGTGTTCTATGCCGTTTACATAGCACAGGGAATTCTTATTCCGTTAGGGTTTTCACTATTGCTTGCTATGCTATTACAGCCAATACAATTTAAATGTATGCAGTTACGTATTCCGCGGATACCCGCTATTATGATTGCAATGCTTGTTGCTACAATTGTGCTAACCGGTGTGTTGATGTTTATGTATTACCAGGTTTCAACGTTTGTAAAAGACTTTGGCAGCGTTAAGAAAAACCTGTTGCAGTTTTTTTCGCAGGTACAGGATTGGATAGGCACAACATTTAATGTTAGCAAGCAACAGCAACAGAAGTTGATTGAACAGACAAAAGAAAACAGTGTTGAAAAAGTTGGCGCAGTAGCAGGTTCAACGCTTGGGTTTATCGGCGCATCTTTTGCTTCGGTAATAGTGGTTCCGGTATACGTATTTCTCTTTATGTATTATAGCGACCATTTAAAACATTTTATTGTCAACCTGTTCGATTCAAAACACCTTGCGAAAGTAACCAGTGCGCTGCACGAGGTTCGTTCAGTAATACAACATTATATTACCGGCCTTCTTTTAGAAACAACATGTGTTGCGGTTCTTAATAGTATTGGTTTAATGATACTGGGAATTCCATATGCCATACTACTCGGTGTAATTGGGGCCATTTTAAATCTCATTCCATATATAGGCGGATTAATTTCAGTTGTACTCACAGCGCTAATAACATTAACCAATACAGGCGACAGTTATAAAATGTTTGGTTCATTCATTGTTTATCTTGTAGTGCAGTTTATTGATAACAATTTTTTTGTTCCGCGCATTATTGGGTCACATGTAAAACTCAATGCACTTATTTCCCTTATTGCTGTGTTGATAGGTGGCGCCATTGCGGGAGTGGGCGGCATGTTTCTGAGCATCCCTTTTATAGCTATTGCCAAGGTGATCTTTGATCATGTGGAAGATCTCAAGCCCTGGGGGACATTGTTTGGTGATGAAGAAAATGCTGGCTGGAACTTAAGGCTTACAAGAAAGAAATCACATACTGTGCAGGCAAATAAAAAAGACAAGTGATATTATTACCACTTGCCTCGCTTAGATTAGATAGGGATTCGGAAAACAGCTATCTCGAAACGGCATGTATGCCTTCTCCTATTTCTTCAATCATTTTTTTGTTGAATGCGTCAAGGTCTTTGGGGCTGCGGCTTGTAACCAATCCATTGTCTACAACCACTTCCTGATCCTTCCACGTAACTCCGGCATTTTCAAGATCGGTTCTTAAAGAAGGATAAGAAGTCATTTCTTTTCCTTTTATCATACCGGTTTCTATTAGCAGCTGCGGGCCATGGCATATAGCAGCAACAGGTTTACTTTCATCAAAAAATTGCTGCGCGAAGTCTACGCAATCTTTATTTATGCGCATTTTATCAGGGTTAATCACTCCACCGGGAATCATTAATGCATCATAGTTTTCAACATCAGCGTATGCAACTTCTACATCAACGGGCAGTTCAATGGACCAATGATCATGATCCCACGCCTTTACTTTACCTTTTTGCGGCGATACAATATGCACTTTAGCTCCGGCTTCTTCCAATGCCTTTTTCGGGCTTGTTAATTCCACTTCTTCAAATCCGTTTTCTGTAAGTATGGCGACTGTTTTGCCTTCTAACTTTTTCATTATTTATCGTTTTTATGTTTTCAGAATGGTTTATACCAAACAGCAACAAAAACCAAGCCTCCGGTTTTTGTGGAGTTTTGTGCGCTAATACTTTACCATGCATTGTTTACAGATATAACTTCTTCGTTTTGTTTTGCCTGTATACTTTTTTTGTAGTGGATGATGCAATGGACATTCTTTTTGTTCATAAACTTCCCAATGTTTAGCTAGCTCATTCTTCTTTTTCCATTTTAGAAAGTCTTTACTATAGATTTTTGTTTGTTTAATAAGAGCGGCAATTTTTTCCGGTGGAATATTTCCAAGCTTTGATTCCGGATGAATTTTTACGCGATAGAGTACCTCATTTCGAATGATATTACCAACACCTGAAAAAATATCTGCATCTAACAGAAGATCGCCGATTTGCTTGTTTTTATCCTGCTGAAGCAATAGTTTTTTCACATAAGCCGCACTCCATTTAGGCGAAAGCATATCAAGCCGCCAATCATACACCTCATTCAGGTCCTCGTCTATTATTTTTGCCGAGGCAACATAACAGTTCAGTTCACCGTTAGCAAAGGCGAGATGCACACTGGCGTTAACACCTTTTTTGTGATCATTGATCCTATAATTACCAAACAGTCCAAAGTGTACCCGTACCGTGAAATTTTTGAAGCAAATGAGAAAGTGTTTTCCCCACGTTTTAAAGTCAACAACCTTTTTATGCTGAAGCAATGAAAAGTCGAGCTTAGCATATCCTTTGGCTACTTTAATAATTTTTCCTTTGAATGGCGCAACGTCTTCTTTCAGAATCACCAATGATGGCCCTTCCATGCTATGCTTTTTGCTTTAGGTTATTTTGTTTGGTTCTTCCCCATTTGGATAATATGGTTTTATCATTCAACAGATATAGAAAACCATCCTCGAATCGATAGTTTGTAGTTGACATCAGGTTATCCAGAAATGCCTTTTCATTATAACCCTGGCAGGCCATTTTGGTAGTAATCAACTGATTATTAAACAATAGGGAATCATGGCTAACTGCAAACCGTCCCTTAAGGTTATTACAGCCTGTATTGCCCGAAAACGAACTTTCTTTTAGTGAAAACTTTATTGTTGGTGTAATACCTGTGGCTGTATCTGATGCCATTGCCGGTTGCAAAAACCATTCGCCTTCAAGAGAAGGGGTTTTAGACTGTTGTTTTAATGTTATTCCGCCGATACTCGAAAAAGCAACCAGAAGAAATACGTAGACAAAGATATTTTTCATGGCTTTTGTTTTTTGATGGAGAAATTGCTGAGCTATGCCGATAATACATGAAGTATTGTTTCAATTTTCCTGCCAGCCGGAGAAGCGGCCTCCCGAATCTTAACAAAATGGTTTCCAATAACGAAAACGCCAGGAGGAGAAGCTTTTCATTCTTTCATTAAATTTGCGCCTATGCAAGACACAATTGTTAACAAAGTTGCCGAGAGCGGAATTATATCGCTGGACTTGGAGAACTTTTACCCAAAGGGAGAGATTAAAGTATTTGATCTGAAAGATCATTTATTTATGGGATTGATATTGAAGGAGAAAGATTTCAGGGCCGCATTGCAGGCAATTGATTGGGAAACATATCGTGACGCATTCGTTGCGGTAACCTGTTCTGCAGATGCTGTAATACCCATGTGGGCATATATGCTGGTTGCCACTTATTTGCAACCTGTTGCAAAAGATGTGGTTTTTGGCGATGAGAAGAGTTTAATAAAAGCAATTATGCTGAAAAATCTTGGCTCTGTAAACGGCGAGGAATATGCAGACAAAAGAGTAGTGGTTAAAGGCTGTGGAGATGTACAAATACCAGAATCAGCTTACCTGGAAATAACCAACAAACTGCGCCCATTTGCAAAAAGTATAATGTATGGCGAACCGTGCAGTACGGTTCCAATTTTTAAGAAGAAGTAGGTAGGAATGAAAATATTGGAAAGCCTGGTGAATGCCGGGCTTTTTGCTTTATAAATAATTATGTATCAGCAAAAAAAGTTCAGACCTTGTCATCATTTCACCATTTATTTGTACATCTAACCATTACTAACATGACAAAACTTTTGACCCTGGCACTAGCCTTAATGACAACAACTGCATTTGGACAAACAACCAATCCAACACAACCGCTAAAAGTTGAGTATATCAATGCAGGAAATCAGCCGCCCGAACCTGCCATATACTTAAATGATCAGCTTATAAGCAAGGCTACCATCCTTACGATAGATCCGAAAATCATAAGCAATATGAATGTGGTTAAAAACGATAAACAAATCAATGGCGTTACGTTTTCCGGTGAAATCCACATAACAACAAAAAGCGATTACACTCCCAATCTGATCTCTCTAACTAATTTAAAAGCCAGGTATACCAACCTTGGTAGCAAGCATGCAATTTTTATGATCGATGGAACACTTGTAAATACAGATTTTGACAAATGCCTGGTGGACGAAAATTACCTGTTGAAAATTGTGGTAGAAAATCTGAAAAATGCCAAAGAAAATATCGATCTCAACGTGATTAAACTTTTTACGAAATCGGAGGAAAATTTGAAGCGGGCGAGGGAAAATAGAATACATGGCGGTGAAAGAACAAATGGAAATTAGTAAAGACCGATGTTGCTACCAGATATTTTTGCTTTCAATTAGTTGTTCTATTTTGTCAGATGTCTCACCATAAAAGAAAAAGTTGTCCTTTGGCGCACAAAAGTGATTATTAACAATGGGCTCCTTTAATCATAAAAAGCAGCAAAAACTAATAAGGTCTTTGCATCGCTCTCAAACACACACATTTCTGGTTTTTACAAAAGAGAAATGAAAATAACAATCATTCAACCCGTATAGTATCACCATCCCCTCGGAATCGTTTGCGTATTTATATCTAACTCCAACATCCTGATCTGCTTATCTTTAAAAATAAAACAATTCTTGTCATATGCCCGACAACAACTATTCCAGAAGAAAATTCCTGGCTCAAGCCATGATGGCATCGGCTGCGGCGGCAACGCCCGGTTTATTGATGGCAAAAGGCCGCGGCTTAACCCGCAGCACAGACAAAGTAAACCTTGCCTGCATTGGTATCGGTAACCGTGGCGGCGAAATTATTGGCGAGCTGTACAAAACCGGCCTTGCTAATATCGTAGCACTTTGTGACGTAGACATGGAAGCACCACACACGCAGGCAACGCTAAAAAAATTCCCGGACGTTCCGCGTTTTAAAGATTTCCGCGAGATGTTCGACAAGATGGGTAACCAGATTGAAGCGGTTTCTATTGGCGTTCCTGACTTTGCACACTTCCCCATCACTATGATGGCGATTGGCCTGGGTAAGCACGTTTATGTGGAAAAGCCGATGGCACGCACATATAACGAAGTAGAGCTGATGATGAAAGCTGCTGCCAAGCATCCGAAAGTGGTTACGCAAATGGGCAACCAGGGGCATTCTGAAGGAAACTATTTTCAGTTTAAAGCCTGGAAAGATGCCGGCATCATCAAGGATGTTACTGCCATCACCGCGCACATGAACTCCGCTCGCCGCTGGCATGGCTGGAACCCAAATATCACTTCCTTCCCTGCTGCAGAGCCGGTTCCATCAACGCTTGACTGGAACATATGGCAAATGCAGACACAAGGGCATCAATACAACAAAGATTTTGTAAACGGCCAATGGCGCTGCTGGTTCGATTTTGGAATGGGTGCCTTGGGCGATTGGGGCGCGCATTTGCTTGATACCACTCACCAGTTCCTCGATCTTGGGCTTCCCTATGAGGTTGCTCCGCTGAAACTGGAAGGCCACAACAACTTCTTCTACCCAATGTCCACTACGCTTTCTTTCAAATTCCCCGAGCGTGGCAACATGCCTCCGGTAGAAGTGAAATGGTATGATGGTTTGGATAACCTTCCGCCAATTCCTCCGGGCTATGGCGTTCAGGGATTGGACCCAAATATTCCGCCGCCAAGCAATGGGCCTATTCAACAGGCTAAATTGAATCCGGGTAAGATTATCTATAGCAAAGAGCTCACTTTCAAAGGAGGCTCACACGGCAGCACTTTGTCCATCATTCCGGAAGAAAAAGCAAAAGAAATGGCTTCGAAATTGCCGGTTGTTCCTGCAAGCCCGTCTAACCACTTTGCGAACTTCCTTAAATCCTGTAAAGGAGAAGAGCAGACGCGTTCACCGTTCGCCATCGCGGGCCCTTTAAGCCAAATGTTCTGTTTGGGCGTAATGGCACAATGGACAGGCGAAACAATCAGGTTCGACAGAAAGAAGAAGATCATCACCAATAGCCAAAAATTAAACGACCTACTGGTAGGCCCTCCTCCACGCAAAGGATGGGAGCAATACTATACAGTGTAGTTTGAAGTACGAAGGTGTAAGCATGTACTTTTTTCTCTAACTGGTTGACAAGGCTATTTTAGTAAACAGATATTTTAATCCCGAAGCAAGGCAAATGAGTTGCCAGCTTCGGGATTTTTTATGCATTCAAATCCGTTTGCACTTCTGGGTTTTGCTTAAGTATTATTTTCTTCCTTTTAAATAAATAAACTATTCTTTCCACAATCAATCCGTTGATAAAACAATTCAAAATAAGCGTACTGAAAAAGATGAAAGGCCCATCCACAGAAGTGATCAAATTCCAAAGTAGCGTATGAATCGGGAAACGTAAAAGATAAAAAAACCTGGCAAACCACAACCATATGCCCGATCTCAATGTGCCTTCTTCCCAGGCCCAAAAAGAAAAAAAAGCGGGCAATAACATCATCAGAAAAAATATAGTTGTACAGAAAAAGACAGTCTTATTAAAGCCCTTGAATATTTGAGGTTTAGATTTCATAGGTATTGTTTGGTGGTGGTGCATGGGTATAAAGTAGGTTTAAAGCGGGTTTTATGTTAATTTAAAGAAACGATGGCACAATTAATCTATCCCTGGTTATTGCGAGCAACAGTTCCGTTTGGGAAAGATAAGTAATCACATTTAAAAAATACTTTTCAAATGCAGACAGATTCGTTTAAAATCACCATTCACATGGTTGCAAGCCTTGATGGCATCATTGCCAAAAAAGACAATAGTATTTCGTGGTTTGAAACACCTGATCATTATGAAAAAGGGACGACCGGACAGGACCCAACCGAGTTTCTCAAAACAATAGATTGCTACGTAATGGGCTCACGTACATATGAGCATGCACTGGAACTTTCAAAATCTTACGGATGGGCTTATGGAGACACGCCAACAATTGTGTTAAGCCACAGAACCCTGCCAGTTGAAAGGCCTACTGTGGAAGTTTGCGCTGGTGATTTAATCAATCTTGTGAATAACCGCCTGAAAACAGCCTATTCAAATGTATGGATGGTAGGCGGCGCAGCGCTTGCAAAAGATTTTATCCGCCTAAAACTGGCTAATGAAATCAGGCTATCAATCATTCCAATTATTTTGGGTGAAGGTTTACCGTTTTTTAATCAGATTGAACAGGAGCAGCCATTGCATCTCAAAAACGTCACAGCTTATAAAAACGGCATGGTGGAACTGCATTATGAAATAAGAAAATAATACCCAACCAATTCCATTTGTAATTATACAGCCCTTTTGTACTTTTACCGCGTTAACGATTTTCTCGATCGCCCCCGCCTTTAGACCGTTATCTCCACTCCCCGGCAAACGACCAGCTTGTAAATAAGTAAACGTGCATTTTTAATCACCAAACAGTACAGAAATGAAAAAAGCATTTGTTACTTTGGGTTGTGCCCTTATTTGCGCTATCTCCATTAGCCAAACACTGCAAAAAGGAACCCTGATTGGGTTACACATGTTTACTCCAAAATTAAAAGACGGCGTAACCATGCAGGATTACACAAACTTCATTAATTCTAAAGCTGTGCCCGCATATGAAAGTGCCTTCCCGGAAATTAAAATGTATTTGATAAGATCATTACGGGGCCAGGACAGTAGCAGCTTGGGCGTTATATACATGTTTAAAACAGAAGCCGACAGAAACAAATATTTTGGCTACAGCGGACAACTGACAGAACTTGGCAAAGCTGCCGTTGCCAAACTGAGTGATATTGGGAAGGAATTTGAAAAATATGATGCAGCATCTAACGAGCCTGATAAGTACAATGACTGGCTGATTGAATGAAACAGCTGTTCCGTTGGCTACATGTTATAAGTGCGATTTACAAAATACCAGCTACCTGGTTCCAGGCTTACTTTACCTTGCATTGACTCTTAAGGAGGATATATTGAATAAACTCAACCCATCCAATTTTTTGAAGTTTTTTCTAAAAAAACTTGCGTAGCCAAATAACTACATTATATTTGTAGTCAAATAGCTACATAATGAATTTACGAAGAGACGTTTTTCAGGCCATAGCTGACCCCACAAGAAGAGCCATTCTTTTATTGGTTGCTTCGCAAGCCATGACGGCCGGGGCCATTGCCTCAAACTTTGACACGGCCAGGCCAACCGTTTCCAAACACCTGCAAATACTTACCGAGTGCGAACTGCTTTCGCAGGAGCAAAACGGCAGGGAAATTTATTATCACATCAACGCAAATAAAATGAAAGAAGTAGACAATTTCATTGAACCGTTCCGCAAAATGTGGGATGACAGGTTTAACAAGCTTGAGGCTATTATGAAAAACTACAAACCAAAAAAATAAACCTACATGGAAAGAAAAACACAGGTTCATGCCGAAAATGGCAAGCAGGAAATAACCATCACACGCGAGTTTGATATTCCTGTAGAGCTTCTCTTTAAGGCATACATAGAACCGGAAATAATTGAACAATGGATGGGAACCAAAGTGCTGAAGCTTGAAAATAAAAAACATGGCGGATGGACATTTGAAACATCCGATCCTAAAGGCAACCTGGCGTTTCGGGCGAATGGCGTTATTCATGAATTGATTCCTGAACAAAAGATCACCCGGACGTTTGAAATGGAAAACAGCCCTTTTGGTGTGCAGCTTGAAATCTATGAATTTGAAAAACTGACTGACGATACCAGCAAACTGAACATGCATGTGATTTATGAATCAGTTGCGCAAAGAGATCAATTATTAAAATTGCCTTTTGCACAAGGTATAAACTTCGCACACAATCGTCTTGAAGAAATTGTAAGCAAACTAAAATAACAACTATGTCAAAAAGAAATAAAATCATCTATTGGATCGCCACGCTTTGGCTTGCATTGGGAATGGTGGCAACAGGTTTAGTACAGGTGTTGAAATCACAAGCGGAAGGCCAATTGTCGCCGCCGGGTGTTTACGGCATAACACAACTTGGTTATCCCGTTTATTTTTTAACCATCATAGGCATTTGGAAATTGTTGGGCGTTGTCGCTATACTTGTTCCGAGGTTTCCTTTAGTAAAAGAATGGGCGTACGCCGGCTTCTTCTTTATTATGACAGGAGCAATATTTTCACACATTGCTACGGAGCATGCTATAAAGGAAATATTTCCGGCATTGTTGCTTCTGGCGCTTACTGTTGTATCTTGGTATTTCCGCCCGGCAGATAGAAAAGTGGTTTTAGTTAATCAATAAATTGAACAGCATGAATCCGAAGGTTGATTTCTTTTTCGATAAGGATACACAATGGCAGAAAGAATATGAGCAATTAAGGAAGATAGTTCTTGATTGCGGGCTTGAAGAAGAATTGAAATGGGGAAACCCCTGTTACATGTATGAGGAAAGGAATATTGTATTGATCCACGGTTTTAAAGAGTACTGCGCGCTATTATTTTTTAAAGGTGCTTTGTTGAATGATCCGCATGGGCTCTTGATTCAGCAGACGGAGAATGTTCAGGCTGCGCGACAGATACGTTTTACTGATGTGAAGGAAATAGTGAAAAAGCAACGGGCCATTAAGACCTACATTTACGAGGCTATTGAAGTAGAAAAAGCCGGCTTGCAGGTAAAGCTGAAGGAACCAAAGGAGTTTGCGATGGCTGAAGAATTTCAGGCAAGGCTAAATAAAAACCGCGCGCTGAAAAAAGCGTTCGAAGCATTAACACCAGGACGGCAAAGGGCCTATCTTCTTTATTTCTCTTCGCCCAAACAATCAAAAACACGCGAAGCGAGAGTTGAAAAATATGTGCCATTGATTTTGGAAGGAAAGGGATTGAATGATTGACGAAATTAAAAATTCAAAAGTAAAAAATTAGAAACAGCAGTATTAACAGATACATCATGACTAATAATAAAAAGAATTTAGGAGAGCCAGAAAGCAAAGAATTGATCAAGACTTTGAAAACTCGTTTTGAAAAACATATGAGCCGCCACAAAGGCCTTAAATGGGATGATGTTTTAGCAAAGCTGGAGGCACATCCTGCAAAGTTATGGTCGCTAAATGTAATGGAAGCAACCGGCGGCGAACCAGATGTTGTTGGGTTTGATAAGAATTCTGGTGAATATATTTTTTACGATTGCTCAGCCGAAAGCCCCAAGGGCCGTAGAAGCGTTTGTTACGATCACGAAGCGCTCGAAAAAAGAAAAGAGCACAAACCTGAAGATAGTGCTATCAATATGGCTGCAGATATGGGCATTGAAATTTTATCGGAACAAGAATACCGCGAGCTACAACAGCTGGGAACGTTTGATACCAAGACCTCAAGCTGGGTAGCAACGCCTGCAGCTATTAGAAAACTGGGTGGAGCTGTTTTTTGTGATCGCCGCTACGATACAGTGTTTTTATACCACAACGGTGCAGATTCATATTACGCAGCAAGAGGATTCAGAGGTTCGCTTAGGGTGTAAGTTTAGGCTACTTTGAGAGGGGGCAAGAACCAGACCCTTTTCCCTAAAACCATCCTCTCCTTTTAAACTGCTTAATCATCCAGACGGGAATGAGTAACATCAGTGCGACAGCAATGTAAAAACCATATTTGTTATGAAGGATCGGGATGCGTTCAAAGTTCATCCCGAAAATACCCCCAATCACCGTAGCAGGCGCCAATAAACAGGTTACAATTGCCATCACTTTCATCACTTCATTCATTTTCATGTTAACCTTGTTCAGGTACAAATCCTGAAGGTTCACCATCATATCACGGTAGTTTTCTACCAGGTCAGAAGCCTGTATGGTGTGGTCATAAACGTCTTTAAAATATTTGGTGGTCTTTTCGTCAAGCAAATCGCTGTCGCTGCGGATAAAGCCATTTACCAGTTCACGAACCGGTAGTACATTTCTTTTCAGCACAATCAGCTCTTTGCGCAGGTTATTTATACGGGCCAATGACCTTGCATTTCCAAATTTGATGATATCCTCTTCAAGCATCTCTATTTTCTCACTCAGTTTTTCCATCACAACAAAATAGTGGTCAACGATCATATCTATCAATGAATAACATAAATAGTCTGCGCCCGATTGCCTCAGCTTGCTGCCTGTAGCTTTTAATTTTGTGCGAAGAGGGTCAAAAACATCTCTTTTAGGATCTTCCTGAAAGGTTATTACGAAATTTTTTCCGAGCACAATGCTGATTTGTTCCTGCTCTACGGAAAGCGCTTTTTCATTAAAGAAAATCATATTCAGCAGGCAAAACAGCCCTTCATCCATTTCGTCCATCTTCGCGCGCTGGCCAACACTAAGAATATCCTCCATAAAAAGATAGTGTATGTTGTACTGCCTGCAAATGGCCTCTACATCTGCTTTGCGCAAACCATCAATATTAATCCAGCTTATATTGTTGCTGTTTCTAAAACTGAAGCATTCTTCAACCCTTGCAAATGTGTATTCGCGGATTTCAGTGGCACTATATTCATATACGTAAATATGCACATCGGTTGCTTCTTTCCGTTCAGGTATTATCGTCGGATTTACGTTAAATATTTCCTTTGTTCTTCTCGTGTTGGTTGGCGGAAAGAAAAGTTGCAAATATTTATTGGGATTGATCGTCATAAAACACAATTCTTGTGAATAGTCTATGGTGAATAGTGAAAGGTGGAACAGGCTAAACTTAATTGATCCCCTTTATCATTTATTCTTTAAATAATCAGTCATTGTTGTGATAGTCAATAGTCAAACTTAAAAGGTGGCACCGCTTTGATATTAATCACCTATAGTGCTTGTTTCGTTGCAAATATCAGCCTGGTAATAATTTTGAGCAGGCTTGCATTTTTCACCATTCACTATTCACCCTTGACCATCTAAACAATTCTTTTTCCAAACGGCATTAAAGAAAGTTCCACTAGTTTCATGTGTTGCTTGGCAAACGGTATTCCTATTATTGTTATAGCGAGTATAAAAGCGAAGAATATATGCACCAATGCGGTATACCATCCTCCGCAGATTATCCAGATAATGTTGCACAGGGTTGAAAGGCAACCATAGTTATTGGGGCCATTTTCAATGCGCGTACCAAAAGGCCAAAGAACCACCGTGCCTATTTTAAAGCACTGCAGGCCAAAAGGGATGCCGATGATTGTAAAACAAAGAACAAGGCCTCCTACAAAATAACCGAGGGCGCTTAAAAGGCCACCAAATATTAACCAGATTAAATTTCCTAAGATGTTCATCATGGAAAGATAGTTGAAACTTCTTTAATACCATGCATTTTGGATATCCGAAAAAACTCGTCCAAAAATTTTGTAGCGGACTGTTTTATTGAATAAAGGGTGTTACTTTGTAGGATTGTGCTACCTATGTCAAGACCAGTGTTTAACTTATTTGGTTGGGGTTTACTTTTTTTCACCATCTGCTGTTTGACGACTTCCTGTATGTCGAAGACATCTCCGGCGCCGGAAGCAAAATCGGGTGTTCTCGATCTGCGGAACACTGATCTTACCAACGGAAAAGTACTGTTAAACGGCGAATGGGAATTTTACTTTGGCCAGCTTTTAAATCCCGGCGAAAACCCTCCTATAAAAACCTACACTGAATTTCCAACACTTTGGAATAATACAACTGTTAACGGCAAGAACTTACCTGCTTTCGGATATGCAACCTATAAATTGGATGTGTTGCTGCCAAAACACGGGCCAAAGCTGGTATTGCAAATTCCTGAAGTTTACAGCTCGTTCCGCATGTATGTAAATGGAGAGTTGAATGGGGAAAATGGTATTCCGGGAAAAACGAAGGAAACTTCGGTTCCTTACTGGAGTACAATAATCAGCACGATAATACCCAATAATGCTGATACACTGCACCTGCTTCTGCAGATAAGTAATTTCCATCATAAACGCGGTGGCCCATATCACCAGATTGTTCTGGGCGACCGGAAGATGATCATCCTGAAAAAAAACAGGCAGATTGCGCTTGATTTTACCCTGGCGGGATGCCTTTTTATGGGCGGGCTCTTTTTTATAGGTTTGTACCTGTTTGGCCAACATGATAAAGCGATCCTGTTTTTTGCGCTGTTTTGCATAACCTACGGCTACCGTATTGCTGGTGTAAGCCCATACTCTTTACACACCATTTTGCCCGATGTAAGCTGGTTTATAACCATACGGCTGGAATACATAACACTTTTTTTAAGCGTGTTTTTCTTTGCCCAATATATGCGGCACTTGTATCCGGCAGATGTCAACGTGCCGATTGTATCAATAATGTCGGTTATCTCTTTTATCTATACGCTTTGCGTTTTGTTGCTTCCTGTGAGGGTGTTTTCAACAATGCTAAATCCGTTTCTTGGTGGGTTGTTGCTCTTCATGGTGTATGGTATGTACCTCTTTGTAAAAGCGGCGCGTAAGAAAAGAATTGGCGCGGGCTACGCATTGGTGAGTACAGGAATTATCATCATTGTATTTTTTATCAGCAACTTTAATTACTTCTATAAACTGGAGTCTTCCAGCTACGTGTTACTGTTCCTGGGATATTTGCTGTTCTTCTTTTTCCAATCTTTAATCCTTTCTTTCCGTTTTGCAACCACTTTAAAAATTGCCAAGCAACAAGCCGAGCTGGGCCTAAAGGTGAAGTCAGAATTCTTGTCTACCATGTCTCACGAAATAAGGACACCACTCAACTCTGTAATTGGAACAAGCCAGTTGTTGTTACAAAACAATCCCAGGCAGGATCAAAAAGAAAGCCTGGATGTATTGCTTTTTTCCGCAAACAACCTGTTAGTGATAGTTAATGATATTCTTGACTTCAATAAGATTGAAGAACAAAAAATTACTTTTGAACATATAGAAATGAATGTGCTTGTCATTGCCAGGAACATTATCGCAAGTGCGAGGGCTAGTGCTGAACAAAAAAATATTGCGCTTAACCTTGAAGTATCTCCGGAACTTAAGACGCTTGTAATGGGCGATCCTACGCGCCTTAGCCAGGTATTATACAACCTGGTGAATAATGCAATCAAGTTTACACACAAGGGTTCCGTTTGTTTGCGCATAAGGGTGGCATCACAAACTGAAGAAGCTATTAAACTTACTTTTGAGGTAGAAGATACCGGTATTGGCATAGAACAGGATAAACAAAAAATAATATTCGATAAATTTACACAGGCAGACTCCTCTACTTTAAGAAGTTATGGTGGTACAGGTCTCGGCCTCGCTATTTGTAAAAGGCTGTTGGAATTACAGGGTTCTATGCTACAGTTAAGAAGCCTGGTAGATGTGGGTTCCGTTTTTTATTTTACGCAGTCATTTGAAAAAAGCAAAACTCAGTACCTCGTCGAAAACATACAGTCAACTAAAGAAAATGGCAGTATGAAAAATTTGCAAGGCGTTAAAGTATTACTGGTAGAAGACAATCCAATGAATGTCTTCATCGCTAAAAAATTCCTGGACATGTGGAAGGTAGATGTTGACGTGGCCGATAATGGCGAAAAGGCTGTGTCTATGGGTACACAAAACGAATACAATATTATCCTGATGGATCTTCACATGCCTCTTGTTGATGGCTATGATGCAACAAAACGAATTAGGGCCACAGGAAATCAAACGCCGATAATTGCGCTCACAGCTGCCATTCCCTCAGAAATTCAAAGCAAGGTTTTCGATGCTGGCATGAATGGTATCCTGATAAAACCTTTTAATGCAAATGAACTTTTTTCCATTGTATATAAGGCTGCGAATAATCAGGTCAACGCTCAGCAATAAACATTTCTTTGAAAAAAGTTAAATTTCACTGCTCATATGTCACTGGTTAGCAGTTAATTCCCTTTCTTTTTTGTTATCTTTAGCAAACAACGATTATTGCTACATCTGTGTTTACATGTATGCCTCGTACCTTTGCACCGTTTTTACGGCGAATATTGGCACAATATTTAAAGATTCAAACTCATTTAAATTATTCAACATGAAAGTATTGTATGTTACCGTATCTATCCTATGTTTTGGTCTCTTATTCTCTTGCGTTAGCCCGAAAAAATTAAGGCAAGCCGAAGCTAAATATGGCCAATTAAATGGCGCTTACCTTGAATTACAGCAAAAGCTTAGAAACTGTGAGCAAACTGGTAAAGATTCCGCTTCAGCATATGCCAGCAGCCGTGCCGATTACGAATCAAGGATCCGTACACTGACTGATCAGGTAGATTTTCTTAAAACCAACAATAACCAGGTTTTATCGCAGCTGAAAGATTTGTCAGTTATTTCCAGCTCTCAGGCTGAAAGCATTAACAAGTCACTTGAAAATATCGGTGCAAAAGATGCTTATATCAAAGATCTGCAATCCGCAATCTCTCGTAAGGATTCTTTAAATATGGCGCTTGTTATGAATTTGAAAGGCGCGATCGGAAATTTGGATGACAAGGATATTAACATCAAAGTGGATAAAGGTGTTGTTTATATTGACATTTCTGATAAACTTCTTTTCAAAAGCGGAAGTTATATTGTTACAGACAAGGCTAAAGAAGTGTTAGGCAAAGTTGCGATGGTTTTAAACAATCAGCCTGATATTGAATTTATGGTAGAAGGCCATACTGATAATGTTCCTTATAAAGGCAATTCAGCGTTACAAGACAACTGGGACCTGAGCGTTAAGCGTGCTACTTCTGTTGTAAGGATACTTCAGGATCAATACAACATCAAACCTGCACGTATGACAGCAGCGGGCCGCAGTGAATTTGTGCCTGTGGCATCAAATGATACTCCTGACGGAAAAGCAGCTAACAGAAGAACGAGAATTGTTATACTTCCTCAGTTAGACCAGTTCTTTAAACTGTTGGAAACTCCGCAAGGAAAGTAGTTCGAGCATAACGATTTAACATAGATAAGAAAGGCGACTGAAATTTCAGTCGCTTTTTTATTTTGGGGAGAGGTGTTAAGTCGTCTGTATTTATTGTGATATATAAAATGGAGCGAAGGTTTTGAAGACCTGTGGCCTTAGGGTTTGAACCATATAAGTTAGAAATCGGCGCAGCCAATGTTTCATCGGTTAACAACTGAATTACAGTTTAGTGGGCAAAGGTTTGACCGAAGCGAAGTTTTTTAAACCATATAAGTCATATAAGACCGTACTCAGGGGGTAATTTTAACTAAAGTAGTTTATACCTATGCAGCCTGTTTGTGGTGCTCACCATTGACCATTCCCTTTTCACTAGTTGTAAAGAAGTCATATAAGAACATATAAGTTCATCGGCTGATCGCCGCTACGCCAAGCCATTATTGGAACGACTTAAGGCATACAAAACCTTTTAAGTTAAGCGCCCGTTTATCTGCTCTGTGAAGCTTCGGACTTTCGTGGCGTCATTCTATCGCTTCCAGCGATTTTATTTTATTAACTACCGGTTATTATACCCAACAAAAAAGGGTGTTACTTGCGTAACACCCTTTTTATATTCACACTAAGTTATCTATTAATAGAATCTGCTTCTGTAGTCTTTTACAACTGCAGCTTGCCTTAGCGATGCCATAGACCTGTAACCGATCATGCTACGCAAGGTATTTTCCAGCTGAGCTTTTAATGTAGCAGGATTGCTTTCCATAGAAGCTTTCGCACCAATTGATTCGCCTTTGATAGCAAATACACCGGTAGTACCAGCAATCGGGCTGCTAGCTTTTCCTTGTAAGGATTTATTGAATGCAGCTCCAACCATTTTAGGCTCGTTACCTACAGCAGGAACAAAAGGAGTCTGGAATGAAATACTATCTGCTTTCTGCACAGATGAACCTGCACCCTGAGCATATGATTCCAACGTGTTTCCTTTCATTTTTGTATCGATAATCACTTTTGCTTTCTTCTCATTTCTTATAATACTTTCTACCATTGGCCTTGCAGTAGCAGCATTTTGCAAACCTTCTGTATTAATGTTCGTAATAATCGCAACTATATACCTGTTATTAATTTTGGTAGGCTCAGAAATTGTACCCAGTTTATTGTCATACACCCATCTTACAAAAGTTCTGCTTTCACCTAATGTACCAATGTTAGCATCATTTTCCCTGATTTCTGTAGCAGGTAAAACCGGCTTGCCTTGTTTAACTGCATTTTGCTCAAAGCTTTTCATATCGCGCGTTACAGCTACAAACTGACTTGCAGCATTGCTGGCAGTTACATCTGTTTCAGCACTAACTGAAATTGGTTTTGATATGTATGCAATCTGATAAGCGTCTTCAAATTTCTTTTGATCCAACACTTCAATATAGTGGTAGCCACCATAAGCAGCGTTTTCAACTTTCACTGTTTTCTTATCACCGGTTTTGCCGTAGAAAATAGTTTCAGCAAACTCTTTGCTAATGGTACCAAACTGCATTGCAGTAAAAGTATATTCACCATTGGTAGTTTTGCTTCCTGGATCATCGCTGAACTTCTGAACCATTGAGTCAAAGTTTGCGCCATGGTTAATAGCGTTTACAATGCTGTCAATTCTTTTCTTGGCAACGCTATCAGGCAACACAGGTTGTCCCTGATTTTCAGTCTTAATTAATATGTGGCGGCATTTTACTGAATCAGGCATTACACGGCGGCTAATCATTTTAGCCAGCGTAAAATTCGTATTATCCAGGTAAGGGCCGAATACTTGTCCGTCAGCCATTTTCAAAATGCTGTCAGCGTTTGGAACCTGTACAGTGCTTTTTGTTACATAACCATCGTAATAAGGAATAGCACTTCCTTTAGAAGCAACAAACGTTTTTACATTTGTAGCAGTTGTGTTAGTAAACTCTGGTTTTATTTCTTCCAGTTGTTTGTAAACAGCAGCACTGTCCTGTGAGCTTGGATTTGCATCAAAAGCTACATAAGAAACAGAGCGTGTTTCTTCATCCTGCTTAAACAGGTTTTTGTGGCTATTCACATAGTTTTCAATATCATTATCAGAAACCCTGATAGTACTGTCAACAACTGAATTGTAAGGCACAAATACATAAGAAACGCTGGCGATAGAATTATTATCAGCGCTCATTTTTTCAACCATCCATTTAGGAATGTATGCAGCGCCGGTTATTAATGACTGGTATTTTCGTTGCAGCGTTTGGTCAATCGTTGGCTGAATGTATGCTTCGTAGATAGCATTTACCTGCGGGTCATTTTTCTTTTTCTTCAGCTGGTTAAACTGCTGTTTAGCCTGCTCCATATTAAACTGGCCTGTATTAGGATCAGTAAAAGCCTGAACAAGCCATTGTGGAGGGTTAGCTCCAAACAGCTGGCTGCTTATTTCGTTACCGGTAACCTGTACGCCAAGCTTTTTATATTCTTTATTCATTACCACTTCATTCACCATCAGGTTCCATACGCCCGCCGTTAACTGCTCGCGTGGCATGTTGGCTGCCTGTTGGTTGGTTTGCTGAATAAACTCTATTTTTCTTTCAAAATCAGCTTTCTCTATAGACACACCGTCTACTTTACCAACAGTTGTGGTATTAGCGAACAAACTTCCCTTACGGTACAAGCCATCCTGCAGAATAAAAGCAATTAGGGCAAGAGCAATGATAATAAAGACAATCCAGGCGCCTTTATCACGAATTCGTTGAATTACTGACATATTAATTAATACGGTTTAATATAAGGATGGCAAAAATAGGGGAAAAAACATTTCAACAAATTGTGGATAACGGCTGAAAATATTGTCGTTTTTGCTTTTTTGGGCATTTTGCCGTTTTAGAGGCTATATATAATATATATATGCATGCAGAAAAGCGTCAACCTCTTGTTTTTCCATTGCTATAAGGCACAAAAAAGCTTCGTGGAACATCAATTAACACAAAAATGTTGAAAACCGTGTTTAGCGGTGTATAAACCCACTTTTTGTTATTGCGGTTTGTGGACGCAAGTGGAATAACTCAGCCGTTTTTTCAGGTTTTACGATTTTCCACTTTCTTAATCACTTTTTCCCCCATCTTAATTAACAGTTAATTACTTGTGAATTACCACATGGGTATAAACCCATTTAAGATTTTCCACCAATGTGGGTAAAGCCACCTTTTTTATATTTCACGAACGTTTCACAGTGTGAGTTTTATGTGGATATATGTGGATAGATAATGAGTCATTAACTTTGCATGGTGGGGATAAGAAAGTTATCACGATATCCACAGCCGTAATAGTAATAGCTTTTTTTTTAAAATTGTATTATTAAAGAATATTACAGTTGATATTCACATTTTTGGAAAGTGATTTTCAAAAAAAAAATTTCTACGGTTGTTCGATATTTGTTCTCCGCAAAAAAATAAACAACGCACGATGAATAATCTTAATGCAGTTACGGAAGAAGTTTTGCAAAGCGCTAAGGCGAATGTTGACACGAATGGCTTTTTGAATATTGAAATAGACCCGCGGCTCGATCTGTTCGCGGAAATAGAAAGGTTGAAGAAAGAAAAGAACGCTGTGCTGCTGGCGCACTATTACCAGGAGCCGGATATTCAGGATGTGGCTGATTATATTGGGGATAGCCTTGGCCTTGCCCAGCAGGCTGCAAAGACCAATGCCGATATGATTGTGTTTGCAGGTGTACACTTCATGGCGGAAACAGCAAAAATTCTAAATCCGCATAAAAAAGTACTGCTTCCGGATCTTAAAGCGGGATGTTCGCTGGCGGATAGCGCTCCTGCTGATTTATTTGCCCATTTTAAGGCGAAATACCCCGGGCACATCGTAATTAGTTATATTAACTGTACAGCGGAAATTAAGGCCCTTAGCGACATAATTTGCACATCGTCTAATGCAGAGAAAATTATCGAGAGTGTTCCGAAAGATCAACCCATCATTTTTGCACCCGATAAAAATCTTGGTGGATATCTGAATAAAAAGACCGGGCGTAACATGGTGCTGTGGAATGGTGCATGTATGGTTCACGAGATATTTAGCCTGGAAAAGATAACAAAACTGAAAGTACGCCATCCTAAGGCAAAGCTTATTGCACACCCCGAATGTGAAGATGCTGTTTTGCAGGTTGCTGATTTTATTGGCAGCACAACCCAATTGCTGAAATACGCAATACAGGACAGCGGCGATGAATATATTGTGGCCACAGAAACGGGCATATTGCATCAGATGCAAAAAGATGCGCCAAATAAGACCTTTATACCTGCTCCTCCGAATAATAGCTGTGCATGTAATGATTGTCCACACATGAAACTAAATACGCTGGAAAAGCTGTATTTGTGCATGGAATATGAAACACCTGAAATTAACATGGACGAAACACTCAGGCAAGCCGCTTTAAAACCAATTGAACGCATGCTCGAAATCAGCAGGACTGCGGGCCTTATTGGATAAGTGTGGATAATCTATTGTTTTTTATGGAAGGTGATTTGATTAATTGGTGCCTTGTGAATGACTACGTGGATAAGTAAAGATATTTAATCAGGTAGGTTATGGATACAATGCAACGAATAAGGAACGCCTATAAAATGGCGCGGGATTATCCTTCTCTCATGTCGATGCTTATTGACATCGGAGTTGCTTCTTATACCGTTGATGTTGCTACCAGTACGGTTTTGTACCGAATGCCCGAAGGCGAAAACATTATTCATGTGAGTGATGTTGTACCCAGGGAGATTGCAAGAAGTTTTAATAGAATACAGGTAACACAGGCGATTAAAGACAAGCGTGAAGACAAGATTGATTATCCTGTTTTTATGAACGAACTGGCAAAATCAGGCGTCCGGTTTTACGAAGCCACATTAAACGGTGTTAGTAAAAAAGTAACTTACATTGGGCCTGACGGCCATTTTGAAGAGAAGATTCCTTTATGAGGCAATATTATTAAGCCGGGCATAAGTTTATTCATCGTTTTCTTAAGCTTGTCATGTAAAATTTTTTATTAGGAGAATAAACAGCCTGGCTTAATAATATTTTTTACCAGGTATGTGAGTAGACAGAGACGCAGGGACTGAAATAAACATCAGGTCGCTTATTCACAATTGCATGTTGATAACCTCACAGAAACAAGAAAGCCATCTGGAAAGATGGCCTTCATTTACTAACCCAAATAGTTCTATTAATCTTCCTCAGCTTCCTGTAAAACAGAGCCTGCGGGAACATCCATAAGTTTGGTCCTGATCTTACCTTCTATTTCATTTGCCAGTTCAGGATTGTCTTGTAATAATTTTTTCACTGCTTCACGGCCCTGTCCAAGTTTGTTGGTATCATAGCTAAACCAGCTACCACTTTTCTGTACAATGCCAAGGTCCACACCCATGTCAAGTATTTCGCCGATTTTGCTAATGCCCTCGCCAAATACAAGGTCAAACTCTGCAGAGCGGAAAGGAGGAGCTACTTTATTTTTTACAACTTTTACTTTTATGCGGTTACCGATTGCTTCATCACCATCTTTAATTTGTGCCATACGGCGAATATCCAAACGCACAGAAGCATAGAATTTCAAAGCGTTACCACCAGTTGTTGTTTCAGGGTTGCCAAACATTACACCGATCTTTTCACGTAACTGGTTAATGAAGATACAAACCGTATTTGTTTTGCTGATGGTAGCAGTAAGTTTACGCAAGGCCTGGCTCATTAAACGTGCCTGTAAGCCCATTTTGCTGTCACCCATTTCACCTTCCAATTCACCTTTCGGTACAAGTGCTGCTACCGAGTCAATCACCACAACATCCAGCGCGCCTGAAAGAATTAAGCGGTCAGCAATTTCGAGAGCCTGCTCACCGTAATCTGGTTGAGATATTAAAAGGTTATCCACATCAACTCCCAATTTCTGCGCATAAGCACTGTCAAAAGCGTGCTCAGCATCTATTATCGCACAAATGCCACCTTTCTTCTGAGCTTCTGCAATTACATGCGTTGCTACAGTTGTTTTACCTGAAGATTCAGGTCCATATATTTCAATAATTCTCCCTTTTGGTAAACCTCCAATGCCAAGCGCTGTATCCAGTCCAATAGATCCTGTAGATACTACTTGCATTTGTTTCTCAGCTCGTTCATTCATCATCATTACACTACCCTTGCCAAAATCTTTGTCTATCTTGTCTATTGTGAGCTTAAGTGCTTTGAGTTTGTCTGCGTTTGACATTGTTTATCGTTTTAGAGGTAATGAGAAAACAAAACTAATTAATTTATCAATATAATGCTAAAAAATTTAGAATATATTTTTTATTCTGCTTCACAAAATAAAGGGATATTCAATCAATTTGACTAAGTAGTTTTGCGTTTCAAAAATAGTATATACGTAAGCAGAAGAGCTGGTTTTACGTCGCTGTTTTTCGTGTTAGCACAAATTATGCACATGTAATTAACCTGGCTTGTTTTGATGGGAAAAGGCTTTGAAATCATTTAGATTTTTCAACTTAAAATAATACGTATGGGAATTGCTCAAATGATGCTGCCGGAATTAAAACACGAAGCAGCGAACACCAAAAAGGTATTTGAACGTTTAGAAGAGGCAAATGATAAATTTGAATGGCGGCCTCACCAAAAATCTTCCACAATGGGCCAGCTGGCTACGCACATCGCTAATCTCACAACGTGGATAACCATGACTATTAACAGCGATGAGCTTGATTTAGCAACTACGCCGAGGCGGGAGCCACTGAATAACTTTTCAGAAGTACTTGCACTTTTTGAAAAGAACCTGGATGAGGCAACAAAAGCTTTAGAAGGGTCAAGCGATGAGTTGTTGATGAAGAAATGGACATTGCGGAAAGGTGATTATGTAATACTCGAATTGCCAAAAGCTGCCGTGATTAGAAGTATGGTGTTTAATCACATTGTGCACCATCGCGGGCAACTGACGGTGTACCTGAGATTGAATAATATTGCTGTTCCGGGTCTTTATGGGCCATCTGCAGATGAACAGTAAGCAAAAAAAGAAAACCGGCTGTAATAACGGCCGGTTTTTTCTGGTTGCGAGGTGTACTCTATGATTGCTGTTTATAAAACTCTATTTTTCAAGTTTAATCTCGCCCAAATCTGTGGTTTGGCCGTCAGCTACCTGAACGCCTTCTTTAATCACATCTTTGTACGGTTCAGTCGCGTCTATCATTACTTTATATGTGCCGGCTTTCGCATTCGTAAATGTAAAAGCGCCGCTGGTTATTGTTGCTCTTATTGTATCTGTAGACGATAATGCCCAAGCTTCCTTAGCGCCATCCGCTGGTGTAATAGATCCTTTAATTCCGCCGCCCTGTAAAGTAGTGAATGCAAAGAAACCTGCTGTAGATATAGCGAGGGCTGCAAGGCCTAGTTTAACTCTTTTCATAATGCTCAATTTAAAGTTTACAATAAAGGTGATTACTGTTTGCTGATATCTATTTTTCAAGTACCATGCCAAGGTGTTTATAATGTTGTTAATTAAAAAGCCACCGCATGGGTGGCTTAATCATTTAAAGGCGTTCGTACAATTTTCTTAGCTTTTCGCGGGTCATTATTTTTTCCCAGTCCTTTCCAAGCGCATTTTCCCAAAGCGCTTTCATGCCAAGGGAAACATCGATCATTATGTCAAATTGTTCATCAGTCAAATCTTTACAAACGCCCTGTGGAATATCGATATTATTTTTCGCCACCATTTGCTTAAACTCTTCAGTTCCCTTGGGATAGTATTCCTCCAGATGGTCCATTACAATGCAATTGCCAACGCCATGTTTGGTTCCCAGCAAATAACTTAAGCCATAGCTCACAGCATGTGTAACGCCCACCTGGCTGTAAGCAATACTCATTCCACCGGCATAGGAAGCCATCATCAGTTTATCGTCGCTTTCTTCATCCCATGTATCTTTTGTGAGAAATACTTCCTGGCAAAGTTCAAGCGCTTTTTCACCATAGCTTTTGCTAAACTCATTCAGGTATGTCCCCTCTAAGCTCTCAATGCAATGGATATAACAATCCATACCTGTATAAAACCGCTGATTAACGGGCGCATTTGCTGTTAATTCCGGGTCAAGGACTATCTGGTCAAAAGGTGTAAAATCAGAGTTCATACCCAGTTTTTTAGTTGGGCCGGTTAATACACATGTTCTGCTTACTTCTGCTCCTGTTCCGCTTAAGGTGGGAATACCAACTTTATAAACACCCGGTTTCTTCACAAGGTCCCATCCCTGATAATCGGCTGATGAACCTTCATTGGTGATCATCAATGAAACTGCTTTGGCCAAATCCATTACCGAACCACCGCCAATACCAATAATTCCACTAACCGTTCCGAACGCTTCTTTTAATTCGTTGGCCAGTTTATCCACATACGATGTTTTGGGTTCGTGCGTTACGTCAATATAGATGAGTTTGTCATTCCCATTTAATGGAATTCTGTTAGCCAAAGGTTTTCCATCAAAAAAGTGATCAACAAAAAATATCATTGGAGCCCCGTTTTTGCGGTTTGGAGCAAGAATTTCATCCAGTTGGTCAAAACTTCCTCTTCCGAAAATCACATAGTTTACCATTCTGAAGTTGCGGAACTGTGGCATACGTATTAGGTTTTATGCTGCGAAGGTAATAGTTTGAGTGGCATAGGTTTACTCCTTCTTGCGATCAAATAATAGTTTTAATAATTTCTTGTATGTCTGATTGTGAATAACCTTTTTGTAAGAGAAAAGCTGTCGTTTTCATGCTGCGTGATAATGTCGTTTCTTTATTCAACGTTGAAATCTTTTGCCTGGCGAGGTCTTCAAGCGTTGTATAGTAGTCATCCATGTCTATGGAAGCAAGTGCTTCAGTAATATATTCCTGTGAAATGCCTTTTAATTTTAAAGCATACTGAATCTTTCTTTTTCCCCAATGTTTTAACCTAAATTTGGATCCCGCGTATTGAAGGGCAAACCTTTGTTCGTTCACAAAGCCTTCCTTTACTAAGGAGTGAAGTATTTCTTCGCTTTCAGCAGAATTTAATCCGTAAGATATAAGCTTTTCAAGGGTTTCAGCCGGTGAACGCTCTTGATAGGCACAAAAATTGCTGATTTTTTGTAGTGCTTTTTGCTTTGTTGTTTTGTTCAAGAATTAAGCTTTAAAAATTAAACAGATTCTTGTGGATAAACTGCAAAGATTGGAAATTTAAAAGTTATACCCCAAATGAAAGCTATGAGACTGACCATCTGTGTTGTTGATGATGATAAAGTGTATCAGTTTGCCGTGCGCAAGACAATTGAAGCAACGGGTTTGGCTGATAGCGTATTAACATTCTCAAATGGCGCTGAAGCCATAAGTTACCTGGAGACCCACACTACCGCTGAGCTTCCTGATATTATTTTCCTTGACATTAATATGCCGGTAATGAACGGCTGGCAGTTTTTAGAGAACTATTCGCGTCTTAGTTTTTCCTTGGGTAAAAACATTCCGGTTTATATGGTGAGCTCTTCCATTGATGAGCATGATATAAACAAATCAAGAGAATACCAATCGGTAGCCGACTATATTCTTAAACCTGTTCATAAAGAAAAATTCAGCCAGCTATTGGCTTCTATCCCGCACAACTAATTCACATTTGGATGTGAATAAAGCTGAAATGGAAAACTGCTTTTCCATAATAATTTATTTTACAGTAGGTTTGTTGGATTACAAAACTTGAGAGCGTTTTATGAAATTTATTGTATCCTCTTCAGCTTTATTAAAACACTTACAACAAATAAGTGGTGTAATTAGCGCTAATACGGTATTGCCAATATTAGAAGATTTCTTGTTTGAGATTCAGGATAAAAAATTAGGAATTGTTGCTACTGACCTGGAAACCGTTATGAGAGTTGAGATGGATGTGGAAAGCAAGATGAACGGTAAAGTATGTATACCTGCAAAGATTCTGATAGATTCTTTGAAGAACCTGCCCGACCAACCACTAACATTTAACATAGATAGCAAATATGCCGTTGAAATTACCAGCGACAATGGTAAGTATAAAGTGATGGGTGAGAATCCTGACAATTTTCCTAAAGAGCCTTCTGCAGATGACACCAATAGCTTTAATATGAGCAGCGGTGCGTTGATAACTGCTATCAACAAAACATTGTTTGCAGTTAGCAACGATGATCTTCGTCCTGCAATGACAGGGGTATTCTTTGAATTGAATGGAAACAGTGCACAGTTTGTTGCTACCGATGCGCACAGGCTTGTACGATACAAAAGAACAGATGTAGTTTGTCCAAAGTCTGATAGCTTCATCGTTCCAAAGAAACCGTTGAATCTGTTGAAGAATGCGTTGCCTGATAATTCTGATGAAATTACCATCAGCTATAACAGCAATCACCTGTTCATTAAACACGGTTCAACACAATTGATCTGTAGATTGATTGATGCGCGTTTCCCTGATTACAAAGTGGTTATTCCTGCAGATAATCCTTATAAACTTGTAGTGGTTAAATCTGATTTCCAGAGTGCGTTAAGACGTGTGAGCGTGTTTAGTAACAAGAGCACTAACCAGGTTGCTTTAAACATTAGCGGAAGTGAACTTACACTAACTGCACAAGATGTGGATTTCAGTTTTGAAGGTAATGAGCGCATGAGCTGTCAATATGATGGTGAAGATTTGCAGATTGCTTTCAACGCCAAATTTTTGATCGAGATGTTGAACGGCGTTGATGGCGATGAAATCAAAATGGAATTATCAACACCTACCAAGGCTGGTTTGATCAAACCCATTGAAGAAGAAAGCAACCAGGAGTTGTTAATGCTGGTGATGCCTTTGATGCTAAATAACTAAAAGATCTTTTTAGTATAAAATGAAAACCACCGTAAGCGCGGTGGTTTTTTATTTTTATCAAGTGACCTGTAAAACGCGATAAAGAAAAAATTATGTGAGAACCATTTTGTCAATTGCTGAGATAGCTGTTTGTAAACGTTCTTCATAAGATCCGTTTATCTGTACCCATGGAGTGTGTTGATTAATAAGAATGTCTTTATAAATGTGAAACAATTCCCTTCTGTAAATTTCATCCGGGTATTCACGTAACTCATCTTTCACCCAGGGCAAATCAATATTGCACAAAAGATAAAGATCATATTTGCGCCTGATGATTTGATCCAATATGTATTGATGGCATTGTTGAAATACATATTCACACCATACTTTCATCACATACATGTCGGTATCTATAATCAATGGTTTAGTATTCTGTGTGTCAATGCTGGCAAGCTGTTCAGCAGTTTTGTCTTCTATTGACAATTGCCCTTTTGCTATAGTTAACAAGTTGTCATAAGAATATTTCTTTCCATGAGTGAGCAAATATTCTCTCGCATATTCCGGGCACCATTCTGTGTTGTAATGCCTGGCCAGTAATTCACATAAAGTACTCTTGCCAGTTGACTCCGGTCCAATGATGACTATTTTTTTTCTGTAGAACATAAAGGCTATTGCAAAGAAGCAAATGTAGCTGAAATATATTTGTCGTATTAGAAAGCGACATTTGTCTTATGACTACTTTTGGACAAAGAAAAACCCTGGATTACATTTCCAGGGTTTTCAAATTTATGTTAGAAGCTTATTCAGCTTCAGCAACTACTTCTTTAACTTCTGGTATCATGCGTTTCATCATACCTTCTATGCCAGCCTTCAGTGTAATCATAGAAGAAGGGCAACCGCTACAGCTTCCCTGCAACATAAGATTTACAACACCGCTGTTGTAGCTTTTGAATTGTATAGCACCGCCATCCATTTCAACAGCAGGTTTCACGTAATTGTCCAATAATTCTTTAATGCGTTTTACCACATCATCGTCATCAGCTGCTACATCGTTTGTAGCTTCCTGCTTAACTTTTGCAAGTTCATCTTCATTCACAACAACGCCACCGCCTTCAAGGTAATCTTTCAGGAATTGTTTGATTGTAGGAATAACATCCTGCCAATCTTCAGTTTCTTGTGTTTTAGTAAGCGTAACGAAATTGCTGGCAATAAAAACACTTTTTATAAAGGGAAAACTAAACAACTCTTTTGCCAAGGGAGAAGGAGCTGCAGTAGTCTCATCAGGAAAATCTATGCTTTTGCCTGGAAACAATAATTTGTTTGCAACAAATTTCATCGTTTCCGGATTTGGAGTCATTTCAGTATAAATGCTGATAACGGGATTTCCGGTTTTAATCATATCACATCTTTTTACGGTAACAAAAATAATACATTCACACTGGTATTGTGCTATGTGCAGAATTTACAGGATTTATTTAGAGATTAATTTCGCTTGTCGAAATTACTAAGGTTCTTCCTCGTCGGGTTTACGGATGAAAACATCTGGTTTCTCCGATTTAGCTGGTTTTATGTGACGGAATTGATAATAACACTGTTGTATATAATAACCGAGTTCAATATCATTCATTGAAAGCATCACATCATAAGGTGGTTTATAAATTACGATGAAAGAATCCAATGATTTACCATCAAGATTAGTGAGTTGTTTAATCAATCTTTTACTGAAGCGATGTAATACATATTTGTCTTGTTCTTCAAACAACAACCTGTTTTGCAGGCTGGCCATTTGGCGTTTCTTTTTATATCGGAAAACATCGATCAATGCATCCAGGTCAAACGCGGAAGTTACACTTCCCGGAACATATGATGAAGGTGGGTTGCTGCTTATGGCAATTCCAGGTTTTTTATAATCAAATGCCTTAGCGTAATTCTGCCTGTTTAAAATGGAATCTGATTTATAATCGGAGGTTCTCACTTTAACGGCGGGCAACCATGCTGCATCAATATGTAACCCAACTTCAAAACTGTAAGGATTGGTAATTGTGTCCACCGGGTATTTCTGTGTCCTTTTTCCAAAATAAGAGAACCAGATGGAGTCGCCACTTTTTACCGGAACTATAAACTTTCCAAGGCTGTCGGTAATAAGGGCTTTTCCAGAGGTTGTGAAAACCGAGACGGCTTCTAGGGGCCTGCGATTCAAATAGTCAACAACCTTGCCTTCTACATTATATTGTTGCTGGGCTGTGCTAAATGAATAACAAAAAGAAAAAAAGAGAAATAAAATAAGTGTAAAAGATGTTCTCAAAACAAGCCGTTTATATTGGATAATATTACAAACGCGCGACCATTCATAAATGGTAGGAGGTGTAATTTAACACGATTTTCTTAATAAATTCAGGCCCATTAAAAGCAAATGGCAACCAGCCAGTTAAGGATGATTGCCATTTGAAAATATATTTGATAAGTACTATCTACCCATATACACCATAAGTATTTGCACGTCGGTTGGACTAACTCCACTGATCCTGCTTGCCTGGCCCAAAGTCTTTGGTTTTATCTTTTTAAACTTTTGCAAAGCCTCATTACTCAGTGATGAAATTCCATCATAGTTGAAAGTATCTGGAATTATAAGGTCTTCCATTTGTGACATTCTCTGAACCAGTTCCTGTTCTTTCTCTATATAACGTTCATACTTTACCTGGATCTCCGTCTGCTCAATAATCTCTGAAGTGTAATCAGCAAACAAAGCCTTTAGCGATTCGGATGAATCAATCAGATCCTTTAAGGTTACATCCGGACGGAGTAGAATCTTGGCAGCTTTTTGTTTCTCCGTAAGTACAGCAGATTCTATATTCTCCAAATAGCTATTTATATCTGATGGTTCTATTGAGGTTTCGGTGAGCAGCTTGCGCATGGTAACAACCCTGTTCTTTTTATCGAGGGTTTTTTCCATTCTTTCCTGAGTTGCCAGGCCCATTCTGTAGCTCATCTCAGTAAGTCTCAGGTCAGCATTATCCTGCCTCAGTAATGTTCTGTACTCAGCACGGCTGGTGAACATTCTGTAGGGTTCTTCTGTTCCTTTGCTGATCAGGTCATCAATCAGTACTCCGATATAAGCATCACTCCTCTTCAGGATGAGAGGTTCCAGATCATTGATTTTTTGGTGTGCATTAATGCCGGCCATTATACCCTGACACGCAGCTTCTTCATATCCGGTTGTTCCATTTACCTGTCCTGCGAAGAAAAGGTTATTCAGATGCTTGGTTTCCAGAGAGTATTTCAACTGTGTTGGTGGAAAATAATCATACTCAATAGCATAGCCCGGCCTAAAGAATTTTACTTTTTCAAATCCTGGGATATGTTTTATTGCTTCGTATTGAACCTCTTCTGGTAAAGAGGTAGAGAATCCGTTTACATAAATCTCCACTGTATTAAAACCTTCTGGTTCAACGAAGATCTGGTGCCTCTCCTTGTCAGCGAAGCGATTGATCTTGTCTTCGATGCTCGGACAATACCTTGGCCCCACTCCTTCTATCCTACCTGTGTACATTGGGCTTCTGTCGAACCCTGTTTTCAGGAT
The DNA here is from genome assembly GCA_048498555.1 of Bacteroidota bacterium. Classification (GTDB taxonomy): domain Bacteria; phylum Bacteroidota; class Bacteroidia; order Chitinophagales; family Chitinophagaceae; genus Danxiaibacter. Next base: position 62,826 of record JBEHXT010000017.1, on the reverse strand, counting down.
ATCGTGAACTATTTGGTTTGTATAGGTAATATGACAGCTTCTTTGTTGGGCGGCAGTGATCTTTGGAACGTCCATATAAGAGAATCCGGTAATCTCCTCATCTCCTTTTTGTTCGTCCATCTTAGTATAGTCAAGACTACGACTATCTACCCTCGGGGGCGTTCCGGTTTTCAGCCTGCTGCTTTCGAAGCCAAATTCAACTAATTGTTCAGTAATGCCTGTAGCTGCTTTTTCTGCTACACGTCCACCGCCGAAGCGTTTTTCTCCAATATGAATAATACCATTGAGGAAGGTTCCGCTGGTTACAACCACAGCTTTTGCTTTTATTTCATGGCCCAGGCCCGTTACTACCCCACAAACTTTATCTCCTTTTATGATAAGCGCCTTCACCATATCCTGGTAAAAGTCCACATTAGGTGTCTGTTCCAGCATTTCCCTCCATGTTTGGGCGAAAAGCATTCTGTCGTTTTGTGATCTGGGGCTCCACATAGCTGGGCCCTTGCTCCTGTTCAGCATCCTGAATTGAAGCATTGAACGGTCACTCACAATTCCGCTGTAACCACCTAAGGCATCTATTTCCCTTACAATCTGTCCTTTAGCAATTCCACCCATAGCAGGATTACAGCTCATTTGACCAATAACCTGCAAATTCATCGTTATTAACAAGACCTTACTACCAAGGTTAGCGGCAGCTGCCGCAGCTTCTGAACCTGCGTGACCTGCGCCAACCACTATTACATCATATTCTGGAAACATCTAGCTTTATTTAGGGTGCAAAGATAGATTGAGATTTTGGTAAGAATTCTTAAAATGAATTAAGATGTTTCACGTGGAACAGAGAGTGTCTGGACCGGGAGTTATTGGATTTAGGGACATGGATTGATAATAGCGCAGCAGTGTTCCACGTGGAACGGGTAAAAACGAGCTTAAGAATTAGTTGAACGGACTGAATTGTTCAGTTTTGATGACTATTGGTGAATTGGATTGTTTTTACTGGGTTTATTTTATTCGATTGCAGGTTTTTAGCGTATGGTATCTATATCGGGTTGATCTTTTATAGGTGACTGGGTAAGGTATTAGAGAAAGAATGAGGTGAAGGTATAAGTCGTGGTTTTATACGGGTTAATTATGGAAGTAACAAGATGTCGAGATTTGGTAGATGCGAATTCGTCGAGGGTACTAGTTGATTATTGTCGGATTGTGTTTTATTAGAGATTGAGTTAGTTCCAGGTAATATTGCCTTCTTATTATTTAAGACCTATGAGTACGGATAGAAACGGATAAGTTTTGATGGTTTTGTCCTGGATTGATGTTTGGTTTCGGGAAAAAAAAGTAAAGTTCCACGTGGAACCTTACTTTAGGTATAGTTTGATGTAATAGTCTTCTTTGGATCGCATTAGTTGTACCTCTTCTTTCTTTTTATCCTTATAGCCACAAAGATGAAGGGCGCCGTGGAATATTACTCTAAGAGCTTCTTCATTGAAAGGCGTTTTAAGTTGCTTAGCGTTGTCCTTAATTCGATCTACACTTATATATACTTCGGCAATTGTCTCAGTGGTTTCACTAAGGTCAAACGTAATGATGTCAGTGTAGTAATCATGTTGCAGATGATCCTTGTTGATGGTTAAAAGGAATTCATCTGAACAAAAGACGTAATTAATCGCTTCCAACTTCTTCTTTTCCTTCTTAAAGATGGTTTCGATGAATTCTTTTACCTTGTTTTTGTCGCTGAGGTTTAGTTTGGTATCAGCGTAGTTAAAAGTTACTTTTTTTGACATTTTTTGTGATTTCGCTTCCAAAATTCGTAACAAAATACTGTAATACAAGTCTACATTTGCTTATTAATATTTCACAGATGAAGAAGTTGTCTAATATTCCCATTGGAAAGAGTGCAGTTATAAAGGCGTTTGAAAAGGATGATATTTTTATTAAGTTGATGGAAATGGGTTGTGTGCCGGGTGAAATAATTAAGGTTGAACAGAAAGCTCCGCTCGGAGACCCGATTTCAATAACAGTGGCAGGGTATAACTTGAGTCTGCGTATTAACGAGGCTGATCAGATACTTGTAGAAGAAATCAACTAAACCAAATTCCTCTTGCATGCATATCGGATTGTATTTTGGTTCGTTTAATCCTATTCATATTGGCCACCTGATCATTGCTGAATACGTTGCAAACAATACTGATGTTCAGCAGGTTTGGTTTGTAGTCTCCCCTCATAATCCCTTAAAGTCCGAAGCCAGCCTTTTAAATGAATACAATCGCCTCCACCTGGTTAACCTGGCAATAGAAGATAATCCGAAACTGAAAGCCACTGATGTGGAATTTAAACTGGCACGCCCCTCCTATACAATTGATACACTTACTTACTTGCAGGAAAAATATCCAACCAATCAGTTTAGTATTATCCTGGGGTCAGATAGTTATCAAAATCTTCCTAAGTGGAAAAATGTTGATATCCTAAAAAGGGACTATTCTTTTATAGTTTACCAACGGCCGGGATACCTCGTTCAACCTGAGCCTGAGGTAAAAGCCGAAGTTCTTGATGCTCCACTCCTGGAAATATCAGCTACGCAAATAAGAAAATTCATTAAGAACAATACTTCAACACGTTACATCCTGCCGGAAAAAGTACGGACTGAAATTGAGGTAAATAGGTATTATAAATAGGATGTTGCGCTTAAAGCTTTAAACTTTATTGAAACGAGTTTTTAACCACAGAGGTAAAGGAGTTCGGGCACTGAGTCGCGCGGGTTTTATGACATTCAAGTTGGCTAGACTGAAGTCAGTTGCTCCAATTATAAGTACTAGTAAGGTTAATATGGTCAATTCTGTATACTCTGTGAAAACAACTCTGCGCAATCTGTGGTTAAAATCATTCGCGGATATATAAAGTGTTTTGTTGCGCTTCTCTAGCGTTCCCATTCATCCGTGGTTTATATCAACCAGCCTAGCAACAAACAAATAGCGGGAATAAATGGTGTCCTGATTTTAGAAGAGGACAATAAGAAGAATGTTGAGAATATAATCACCACGTTCATAAAATGAACAGTAGACCCATCTGTAAGGTCAATAGAAATATCTTTCATTAAATAAAAGCAAGCGCCTGTCATAATTCCTACAACCGCGGCATTAACTCCTTCAAGAGAACGGAATATCACCGCATACTTTTTCAAGTTGTGCCAAACAGGAAAAAAGAAGAGCACCATCAATGCACTTGGTAAAAAGATAGCAATAGCTCCGATAATACATCCGGTAATCTGCATTCCGGGGCCCTTGTCTTTTAAAACCATCCCACCAACAAAAGAACTAATGGAAAATACGGGACCTGGAATAGCCCTCACCAAACCTGAACCAGTAAGAAACTCCTCCTTGTTCATTCTCAGGGCATTCGGGTTTCTCTCTTCCACCCTTTTTGTCTCCGGCCTTGTTACATACTGTTCATACATCAGCGGCATTAGTACGTCACCACCACCAAACACCAGGCTTCCAAAACGGTAAAAGTTTTCAAATAAGTTATATGGAGCCCTGTTTTTCCATTCCTGTTTACGTGCCGTTTCACTGAAAAAGCCAGCCAGCATAAATATGGAAAGGAATATGATCAAATTGCCGTAGTTAACCTTTTTTGGTGGCACGCCTTTCTGCGGAATTCTTTTGTCACTAAAATTTGTGGCTATACCGGCTGCTACAAGCACACAGGGAAATACCCAGGGCGTTTTGAATAATAGAAAAGTCAGCACCGTTACCGTTGCCATGATTATCCGCGTTATCGTATTGTTCACGCTTACCTTAAACAATCTAAAGGCAGAGAAGGCGATAAAGCCCACCGCCATTGGATGGATAAACTTAAATATTCCGGGATCTATTGAATGGTCGCTGAAATAATCCAATAAAAAAGATAAGCCGCCCATTAATGTACAAGCTGGTAGTATCCATATTAAAAGAGTAAGAATCGCCAGTGGGAGCCCACCTCTTTTATATCCAATTAAAGTAAGCGTTTGCGTAGAAGAAGCGCCCGGAAGCATTTGACAAAAAGCGTTGAATTCAAGCAATTCTTTGTCAGTAATGTCCTTGCGTTGGTGGACAAATGTTTTGAACATCATTCCAAGGTGGCCCTGTGGACCGCCAAATGCTGTTATGCTATGAAAGAAAACAGCTTTAAGAAATGATATGTGACGAAATAGAAAAATAATAAAGCAGAAAAATTAGGCAAACATTAAAAGATGTTCAAACTTCGTACTACATAAACCTATTATTCTCAACGGCGTAAAGGTAAAACTTCTGGTATTAAAAAAATATGATAAAACCAATGAAAAATTAAGGATGTAGTTCTTATTAATAGATTTCTATTTGTTACTTTAGCGTTGAAATCACACAAAAGGCTTCTTTCGTTACTAAATTTGTAAGAATCGTATACTTTCCGTACCGAAACCTTTACTACATTTGATTTTTAGTTTTTATGGAATATAATACAACAAGAAATTATCTTGTGATGAGAGAGTATGGCAGGCATATTCAAAAAATGGTTGAATACCTGTTGACAATTGAAGATCGCGAGAGCCGCCAGAAACAGGCAATGGTAGTTATTGAATTAATGGGTTTTTTAAATCCACATTTAAAAAACGTAGAAGATTTCCGTCACAAATTATGGGACCATCTTTTTTACGTTAGCAATTTTAAACTGGATGTAGACAGCCCTTATCCTATTCCACAAAAGGAAACGTACAAGGCTAAGCCTCAGCCAATTTCTTATCCAAAACGCTATCCAAAATTTTCTCACCTCGGTAAGAACCTGGAGCTTGTTATCAATAAAGCGCTGAGTGAAGAAAATCCGGAAAAGAAAAACGGCTTTGCACATTCTATCGCATATTACATGAAACTTGCTTATAGCAACTGGCACAAAGAACTTGTTCATGATGATGGTATCAGAAGCGAGCTGAACAATATAACAGGCGGCCAGCTTGAATTTAGCAACACTCCATATATTAAACATCGCAACCAGGCGAGCTTTGAACGTGATGATTATGGACGTGGCGGTCGCGATAATAACCGCAGGCAGAATTTCTCTAACCGCAACAACAGGAACAGTGGCGGTGGGCGCGACAACCGTAATGGTAGTGGCGGCCGCGATAACCGTAATGGCAATAACCGTGATAACAGGGGCGGTAACAGCGGTGGCAATCGCAACCAGGGCGGCTTTAAAAAGCGCTTTAAATAAAATGCTATTATAGGAGGCAAAAAACTCCTTTATATAAAATATATTAAGGCTGAAGTGTTGAAATCTTCAGCCTTATTTTATTTTTGACCGGTCTATTGTCAACTGTTTATGTTTTTTTGCAAACGCTTTTTCATAACTGTTGATCGATTGATGTTCTCTATAGATTTTAAGAAACGAATAAATATTTTTTATGGCTTCTTTTGAAGTAAGAGGTGGCAACAGGCTACAAGGTGATATTATACCGCAGGGTGCCAAAAACGAAGCACTTCAAATTATTTCTGCTGTATTGTTAACTCCTGAAAAAGTTACCATTAATAATATCCCGGATATATTAGATGTAAACCTGCTCATAGAGCTGTTGATCGATCTGGGAGTTAAAGTAGAGAGGCCACAGAGAGACATATGCATTTTTCAGGCAGATGAAGTGGATGTAGATTTTCTGGGGTCGGAAGCATTCCGCAAAAAAAGTGGCAAGCTTCGTGGAAGCGTAATGGTTGCTGGGCCTATGTTATCGCGCTTTAAAAAAGCTTATATACCTAAGCCTGGCGGAGATAAGATCGGCCGCAGAAGGCTTGATACACATATCATCGGTTTTGAAAAATTGGGTGCCCGCTTTGAATACAACGAAGAGCTGCACTATTTTCAGCTTGTTGCGCCTGATCTCAAAGGTACATACATGTTGTTGGATGAACCTTCCGTAACCGGTACCGCGAACATTGTAATGGCTGCAGTAATGGCGAAAGGAACAACCACTATTTATAACGCTGCATGCGAGCCATACCTGCAACAACTATGTAAGATGTTGAACAGAATGGGCGCGAAGATCTCAGGTGTTGGAAGCAACCTACTTACAATTGAGGGCGTTGATTACCTTGGTGGAACAACACACACGATGCTACCTGATATGATTGAGATAGGAAGTTTTATCGGGCTTGCTGCAATGACGCGAAGTGAGGTCACCATCAAAAATGCTGGCATAGAACATCTCGGTATTATACCCGAAAAGTTTCAGCAGCTTGGCATACAAATGGAATTTCGCGGCGATGATATATACATACCATCACAAGAGAAATATGAAATAAGCACTTACCTGGATGGTGGCATACTTACCATATCTGATCACCCATGGCCAGGCTTTACGCCAGACTTGTTAAGCATTGTGCTAGTGGTAGCAACACAGGCTATCGGTAGTGTATTGATCCATCAAAAAATGTTTGAAAGCCGCTTGTTCTTTGTTGATAAACTGATCGATATGGGCGCGCAGATCATTCTCTGTGATCCGCACAGGGCAACGGTTATAGGCCTTGGTAGAAGAAATAATCTTCGCGGTATTACTATGAGCAGCCCGGATATTCGCGCGGGGCAGGCATTGTTGATTGCAGCACTTAGTGCCGAAGGCAAGAGCACCATTCAAAACATTGAGCAGATAGACAGAGGTTATCAAAACATTGATACAAGGTTGAGAAATCTTGGAGCAGACATTAAGAGAATCGATTAATGTACGATGTTAGATTTGCGGTGTACGATGTGCGCCTGATAGTTTTGATTTTTTAATTTTCACTTTTGACTTTAATTAAGCGCATGAATAATTTTGAAACACTACAACGTATTATTTTAAACAGGCGTAGCAATAAGCCTGTGTTGATGAATGGCAAGAAGATTGAAGACAGTCTTGTACAACAGTTATTGGAATTGGCTGACTGGGCTCCAACACACGGACACACAGAACCATGGCGCTTCATTGTATTTAGTGATGATGCTGTTACAGGATTTTGTAAAACACACGCTGATTTATACAAGAGCATTACGCCGGAAGAAAGATTTACTACAGCTACTTACGAGAAGTTGCTTCACATGGGCGATAAGGTTTCGAATGCAATAGTTGTTTATTGTAAACGTGGCGATAACCCAAAGATCCCCGTGCTTGAAGAGATTGCTGCGACATCTGCCGCAATTGAAAATATTTTGCTTGGTGCCGAAGCATTAGATATTGCAGTACTTTGGAGCACCGGCGGATTAGTGCATAACCCGGCATTAAAGCAACATTTTAATCTTCGTGATGAAGATACCGTAATGGCATTATTGTACCTGGGCTATGTTGACGAAGCTGTAAAAGAAGGAAAAAGAATTGTGCCGCTGGAAGAAAAGATAGTGTGGAACAAGTAATAACAAATTTCTAAAATGAACGGGCCTTGAAACATTTTTTCAGGGCCTTTTTATTACCTGTATAATTTTTTTGCAGAACCTTGTGGAAACAAAAAACCTTGAAGAATTCATCTCTTCAAGGTTTTGTTACCCGACCTGGATTCGAACCAAGACAAGCAGAACCAGAATCTGCGGTACTACCGTTATACTATCGGGCAATCGTATATTTCAACCCTGCAAATGTGAAGAATTTTTCGCAAAAAACCTGAACAAATTCAGCTAAAAACATAGAAAAATCTTGCTTTGCAACGTGTACCGTGTGCTATTTTTTTCGCTGAACTCCATGATTAATAATGTTCTTTGGTCCCAAGTTGTTCTATAACATTCGCATTGTCCCTGATATTTACATGCAATTGAATTATATTATGTTTTTTGAAGTAACTCACCATCGTGTTAAAAAAGAACATTACTTCATCGTGGCCGCCAGATAAACCGATGCACCCTTCTGTCGGCATTTTTACAATATTTTTTCCATAGCGCAATCGTTGAACAGGATGTATGCGGAACTCTCCCCTACTCAGTGCACCAATTGACGAGCCAGGTGTGAGAATCATTTTAAAACCAAAACCTTGTTCATCCAAAAACTGGTCGACTCTCATTGGCTTCGTGGCAATGTAAGTACCATTGGGCAAAAGGCCGTTGTTCATTGCGCCACTTAATGCTTCGTATTGTGCAACCAAAGTAGTGTTGCCATCAACGTTTTTGGAATAGATATTCAGGCTGCCTTCACCCTGCTGCCTTACTCTCCCTTCATTGAATACATCTTTTGCATAACCGGTAAATTCGAGAATAAGATTTTTACAACGCGCAATAATATCATTGATAGGCTGTGTTTCATCGCTTGTTTCAAAAATGTCGCTCAACTTGTCTTTAATAATTACACTGCTTGTTGTGGCCAGCTTACTCAATTCTACCCGGCTGTTCAAAGCTTTGTGTTCTGTTTTATTGTTGTAGTAATCTTCATCAACTACCATCTCAATAGAAAGCGAAGTGTTATTGACAATGGAAATTCTTTCACCCTGAAGGTTATTGTAAATCACGGTATCGCCCTTTGAGTTGCTATAGTAAAACTGTTTATTGGTAATCACCATTGTAGTGCTTTTGTTACTGGAATTTATGGTGCGGGTGACAGGTTCCTCAGCGTGTTTGGCTATTGCATTGCTAAATGCAAATGGAGAAGTAGTTTGGCGGGTACTGCTTTCTATCATGTGATCTTTATTCTTTTCATTTCTCCTGAAAGCAAAATCAAAAGGATGCAAGCTTTCTTCTATAGCTGGTTTTCGCAGATGTGTAACCTGTAAGTTGTCGAAATAAACATCTGCATTGACTGTTTCGTTACTCACAAAGATCAAAACATAACCATTGTTGCTAAAAGTTCGTTTAACAAGGGACAGCGTTTGCAGCTGCACTGTTTGTGCTACCTGCAGAGATGTGCTGTTCATATTTCCATTAGCAGGAACTGTGTTGAATGAATCATCAAAGAACAACATGTTTAAAAAAGCTGAAGGCGTGCCGGCTGCATATGAATGCTTTCTTGTTTGTAAATATTTCGAAACAGATACGTGCATTAAAGAATCATTTTCTTTTAATGCTGATAGACCTTTTAAGTTATCTGCAAGTATGTTTACAATATCCGCCCCGGCTGTGTTATCAATGCAAGAATCTGTTGAAGAAGGATTGTACCACGCATTAACAGAAGTGCTGATTTCATCGCCACTGTTTACTTTAACGAACATGTATGTGCCTATCCTGAATCCGTTGCCGTTAAGTTTTTGAACAAAGTCATTTTGCAAGCCGGCTATTTGTGGATAATATGGAACATGTTTTTTTTCAACTCTTGCTGAGTCTACATGCCTGTAGTATAATCTTTCTGTTGGCAAATTATTTGTCTCAAGTGTTGCCTTAGTGTATACATCAGTTTGTGTAACATCAGTAAAAATCATCCGCATATTGCCTAACTTGTCTTGCTGAAAATTTACATAAAACAACGACTGTGCAGTGTCGCTTTTCTTGTTATTGACTCTATCCTTGAAATAATTATTTTTTAGGTCGCTATATGTAAATAAACCGGTAACGTTTGTAGTAGTAGTGCGCGCCGCAGTAACTACTATATCCTTTGAGAAAGCTTGTAACCATTGATCTTGAAGAAGGTACCTCGTGTTTACAAACTCATATTTTTCGGTGTAAATACTGTCCTTGAACGCTGTTGCCTTTTTAAGTGCTGTGTTATCTAGATGATAGGCATAAGCGCAATTGTTTTTTGCAGATACATAAGGCAGATAGAAAAAACCTGTAAATCCATTTGATGATACGTTAATAGTGCCGTTAATATTATAACCAGAAATAAAATCCATTGAAGGCGTAGAATGAAAAGCAGGTTTATGAACCTTTTGTAGGGCAGAAGATTTTTCGAAGCCTAATGCACTTTTTGCGAATGTTGTGTCAAACACATATTGAGCCTCTGCACAACCAAAGGCTTGCATAAAAAGTGCGATAGCCAATAGAATAATCGCCTGGCATTTGAATACAGTCTTTCCCATGAACACAGCATTTTTTGATCACACGGTAATCAGCCTGTGCTTGTAAGAGAATGTTTGAGGTGATTTTATCAGGTATATCCATTTTGTACAACAACCAATTGTACCGAATTGTTTAGAGGAAAATAAAATGGGGTAATTGGGTTGTGGTGTGAACATTCACTCCATGCATTTGTTAATAGAGAAAGTAAACCCGGTACGTGCAGTGCGCGGATGAAGCATTGAATAATTTCACCATAAATTTTTATCTGTTAAACAATTTAATACCGTTCAAAATCTGTAATCATGAAAAAATCGCTGGCGGAGTTTATCGGCACTTTTGCCCTTGTTTTTTTTGGCTGCGGTGCAGCGGTAATCTCAGGAAAAATTTCTGATGCGTTGCCCGCGGGGATAGGCGTGCTGGGCATAGCCTTTGCTTTCGGGCTCTCTGTATTTGTAATGGCCTATGCAATCGGCGGAATCTCCGGTTGTCATATTAACCCAGCAATTACCATCTCAATGCTGGTTGCAGGAAAGATAAATGTGGCAGACGCCGTTGGCTATATTATTGCTCAGTTTTTGGGGGCCACAGTTGCATCGGGTGTACTGTACGCCATCTTGCAGGGGCATCTGGGATTTGAACTAAAGGAATGGGGACTCGGAGCAAACGGCTGGGGGCCGGGCTATATGGGTGAATATTCTGTAACAGCTGCTTTTATTGCTGAAGCGGTATTGACTTTTTTGTTTCTGTTTGTAATCTTCGGAACTACATCCAAATTTGGTAATTCTACAATGGCGGGAGCCGCAATTGGCTTTACGCTTGTTCTTATACATTTATTCGCCATACCTATTACCGGCACAAGTGTGAACCCGGCAAGAAGTTTTGGGCCGGCGATAATTGCCGGAGGAATGGCGCTTAAACAGCTATGGTTATTCATCGTTGCGCCAATAGTGGGGGGTGTTGTAGCTGCAATAGTTTGGCGCGGCCTATTCGAAGAGAAGTAATGAAGAGGGATAATTAAAAAGCCATTTCCCATAAAAGGGAAGTGGCTTCTTTGTATTCGGATGTTTTATTCAACGCCGATCAATACTTCAGTAATATTATTGCTTGGGTTTTCAGTGTCAATATTTAAATACATCTCGCGGCATTCTTTTGTAGAAAGCATTGATAAATGATTAGCGTATACCGACCCTATTATTTTTTCGTATGTTTTGCCCAATTCTTTCCAATCGCCGTTATGTATTGCTGAAACATAGTTTAATGCAGGAAGCTTTTTAAGTTGAAAACTGCTGCTGCCGCTCGCTTTCCCATTTACAGGAACCGCTATCTCAAGCGTAAACTCAGTCTCCGGTTTTCCATCAGCGCCATAATAAATCCAGTACTGTGGGCCTGCGATAAATAAATTAAGCCGAACGGCTTCTTTGTATAATTCGGCAGGCATATTCAATACGTATTCGTGCATTGTGCTTAACGTAGTTTTCGTGGTGAAATAAAGCACCTGCATGGCAGGAAGTGTTCTTTTTTCCATAGCTAATAAATTTTAATACAAAGAACTTTCTGTTGTACGTCAACCTTATGTCAGCATCTTTTGGAATACACCAAAAATTAAGAAGCGTTATAATGCTGATGCAGCGTTTTGCATAAGGCCTGTACTGTGTTTTTTATGCTTTGGGGAGACTCAATGATCACCTTATCGGTAAACATTAAAAGCCATCGGCAGAAAGTATCAGGGAAGCCGTTTAGAAAAGTAATGCGAACATAATCCCCCAACAATTCTTCCGACACAAAACCGTAATAATACTTATGCTGTTGAATAAACGGCATTATCTCTTTTTTGATCCGGATAATTATTTCATGCAAAGTTTCCTCTGTGCGTATCCTGTCAATATATTCTTTAATCGAAGGATGTTTGCCCGTTTCAAAATCTATATCAGTAATCTCCAATGATTGAATGCGGCTGATTTTGAAATCGCGGTAATCCTTTCTCAATGTGCACCAGGCAATGCAGTGCCATGATCCGGCATAATAACAAAGGCCTATCGGTTCTATAATGCGGTCCGATTTATCCGCATATAATTTTTGATAGTCTATGCGGACTGATTTCTTATGAATGATGGCATGCTGCAGGTCAGATAAATATTTGTTCTCTCCTTCATGTCGTCCTGAAACCGGCGCCATTACAAGAACAGTTTCTTCCAGCGTTTCAATATTTTCCTTATCCGTAGCACGCAACACTGCTTTTATTTTATACAGCGCGCTTTCAAATTGTTTTTTTACAGAAGGGCTTGTAAACTTTTCTGCAAATTTTCCGGCCAGCAGAATGGATTGCGCTTCTTCGCTGGTAAACATTACAGGTGGAAGGCGATAACCATCCATAATACTGTAACCAATACCGGCTTCGCCAATTACAGGAACGCCTGCTTCATCCAACGCTTTAATATCTCGGTAAACGCTTCGGAGGCTTATATCAAAACGGTCTGCAATCTGTTGTGCAGTTACACGTTTCTTTCCCTGTAGATGTATTAATATAGCATTGAGTCTGTCTATGCGATTCACGATAACAGCATTTGAAAGTTAAAGTAATTTAAGTACGACCTAAGAAGTACTCAATTCAATATAGATTATGTTGTTTTGTACATTCTGATATCCTGCCCAGCTTCGTGTCTCACAAAACACAATGGTTTGTGCAGCTGACTTATTAATAGTGGATCAACTTACGTTTTGCAAATTGGTTCGTGAGACACGAACCATGGTCAACAACCCCACAACCGACATTAATCAAGCAGCAAAGGATCATCATCAGTCAATGTAAGGTTAACAGCATCCGTTCCTGCAATACCTTCTATCGATCCCCTGATGTGCGCGGCATTCAACAAAACTTTTTCCAGTTGTTTCTCTCTTGCTTTCCAAAGTTTTTCCATAGCGTCACGTTCTTTTTGAATGCTCAGTTTCATGTTCATAAAACCTTCACGTATGGCTTTCCACTGTTCGCCAAATTCATTGCTGGTGAGGTAATCATACAGCATTACCATTTTGTCACCTTTATTTTCCTGGCTTTTTCTCACGTCTGCAATTTTAAGCAGCGCGTTGCGCAACATTAACGCAACACTTCTTACCTCTATAAAGGTGCAGATGTACACGCCATCGCGTTCGCCAAAACGTTCCATATCTTTTGGCAAAGCTTTGGTTACAATGACGGCTGCATCGGCTCCAAGGCTGCGCATATCCGCTTTTAATTTTTCAATCCACTCGTTTGAAAAATCTTTTGTGCGCTTGCTTTCATAAATGATCCTTCCAGCTTCATTGCCAAATTGGTTACGGACGGTTTGAATACAGTCCGCGCCGCGAACACCCTTGCCCACTTCCGAAATTTCATCAAAAGGAAAAGCTGCCTGCAAAATTTCTTCCAGCATTAATTCCTGCACTTCGCCCTGCAACTGCATGCTGCCCTGCTCGGCACGCCTTTTCATTTCATCGGCAAGTTTCTTCTGGTCTTCCAGTTGCTTTTCAAGTTCTCTCATGCGCAGTTGAAACTCCTGCTCTTTAACATGCATGCGCTCCTGTTCTTCCTTTACTAATTGCTCTTTCAGTACGCCACGTTCCTGCAGCAACTTCTTTTGCAATTCTATTTCCAGTTCTTCTTCTTTAGCTTTTAAAGCCTGCTCCTTCTGCAAAAACTCCAGTTCTTTTTTTCTCGCCTCTTTTAATTTTTCCTCGTTTTCTGTTGCCGATTGCTGAAGTACTATCAAACGGTTTTCAAAATCAGCGCTAACCGATTTCCGAATGGTCTGTTCAATTTGTTCGTTGCTCTTTTTTAATTCCTCATCAAGCTTGAGTTTGAAACTTTCTTCTTTTTTCTGCAACACTATTTCTAACTCTTGTTCCCTCGCATGCAGTGTTTGCTCTTTTTGCAAAAACTCCAGCTCCTTTTTTCTCGCATCTTTCAGTTTTTCCTCATTTTCGTTTGCGTTGCGTTGAAGCAATTGCAAGCGGGTTTCGTAATCTGATGAAATAGATTTGCGAATGTTATCCTCAATTTGCTCGTTATTCTTTTTAAGTTCTTCGTCCAGTTTTTTTCTGAAGGCTTCCTCTTGCTGTTGATTCAGCTTATTAAACTCCTCTTCTTTGCGAAGCAGCTCCTGTTCTTTGCTTTTTTTAAAATCAAGCATTTGCTGACGGAGTTGTTGCTTTTCTCTTTCAATATTTTCTTTCAGTTCATCATTCAGTGCATCTTCCAATGGAAACTCATGGCCACAAGATGTACATTTAATAATTGTAGGCATATTCCGTTTTTTGCAGAGCTCAATATTACAAAAAGGCTGTTAAGCTTGCAGCAAATTGTGGCAATTTGTGAGAGAGCGGGAATAAAGGGAGGGTTGAGTTAAAATGTTTATGGATTGAATTTATATGAATTGCTGCCGCAGTCGTAGACCAGGGCCGCTTCTTCATGATAATCATAAGTGAGTGAGGTTTTGCTATCATAACGTTGTTGAACCTCGGCTGTAACTTCGCCAAATACCGGGTTAACCAGGAAATGCGTGCTCGTTTGCACTTTTTCAAAACGGTTATTACCGTTTACTACAACAACCGCTAAAAGACCAACACAGAGGAAAGCAGCACAGAAAAATAAATTTTTCATCGTTTTGTTTTTAGATATGGTTATTACAGATCCTGTAATTGGGACACGAAGGTAATCCGCTAGACAAGCGTTTGTCCAGAGGTAAATACACTTCTTTTGCGGTTTTTTATCACAACAGGAAGATGTGATAAATCACAATAAGACAAGGCTTATGCGTTGGGTAAGCACTGAAATTTGCAGCTGTTTTCGATGGAATACCTTTATACATCTGGGCTTGTGCAACAAAATAACTAATTTACATCCTGCGCTTTTTAACTGCTTGCAGAAAGAAGACCACCATCTTTTACTATCAAAACCAAATCTGTTGTACCGGAATCTGTCTAAAACCAGGCTAACCAGGCTAAAGGCGCTATTGCTGTTTAACTTTTGTTTGGCAATTGGTACAACTTTCGCTCAAATTAATCCCTACCATCTCAACGGAAACGCTTACCAGGAAAATTGCCATTGTTATACACTTACCAATGATGCACCCTTTTTGATGGGGTCAATCTGGAATGTTAATAAGATTGATCTGACTGTTGCGTTTGATTACCATTTTAATGTTTTTCTTGGTTGCCACGATGATGATGGCGCGGATGGAATTGCATTTGTGCTACAACCTTTAGGAACCAGCATAGGAACACCGGGCGAGGGCATTGGAATACAGGGCGTTTCCCCATCTGCAGCTATTGTGATTGACACCTATCAAAATTATAATCGCGAAGACCCCTCATACGATCATATCTCCATAAACCTGAATGGCGATGTTAATCATAGCAGCCCCAACAACATTGCAGGGCCGGTTACTGCTATTGAGGGCAGCGATAATATTGAAGATTGTGAGTGGCATGTCTTCCGGATTGTTTGGGACCCGTCTGCAAAACTGTTGTCAGCTTATATCGACGGAAAACTACGCGTGTCGTCAACAGTAGATCTTGTAAATGATGTTTTTCATAGCGATCCAAAAGTGTTCTGGGGCTTTACCGGCGCGACCGGAGGCTATGCTAACCGCCAGCGTTTCTGCACTTCGCTCAACGCTGCGTTCACAGTTCCGGCAGACCAGGTTACCTGCTTTCCTACGCCAATTAATTTCCTGGATAGCTCTACATCTTTTGGTAAGATTGTTAACTGGATGTGGGATTTTGGCGATGGCACAAAAAGTAATCTTGAACAACCCGCCCAACATGTGTTTCCTGCTCCCGGAGATTATATTGTGAAGTTGAATATTGTTGGCAATGACGGATGTGTTTCCGACACGTTCAGCCAGAAAATAGTAGCAGGGTCCAAGCCTACCGCAAAATTCACAACGCCGCCGCCTCCCTTTTGCACAGAGCGGCTTGTTCCTTTTGATGATGTTTCTGTAGTAGATTATGGTACAATTATGCATCGCATCTGGAATACAAATGGCGTTACTGCGGAGGCCGGCCCGGAAGGGATACAAACAACGCTTCTGCTTGGTGCGAACAACATTTCCCTTTTGGTTTCAACAAAAGAAGGTTGTGTATCCGACCTGTACGATCGCGACATACAGGTATACAAAACGCCTGTCATTTCAATGAATGATATTAGAGACATGTGTAAAAGTGAAGATCAATCCTTCTCTGCCAATGTTTTAAGCAATGATGTGCCGATAAAAAAATGGCACTGGGATTTTGGCGATGGAAAGATAGGATCTGCATCTCCCCTTCAACATAGCTTTAGAGATACAGGAAAATATATGATATCAGTATACGGATTAAGTGATGCCGGCTGCCCATCTGATACAATGTTGAAACCGATCACCATTTACGGTACAAATGCTTTTGCAGGGCGGGACACTGTTGTTAGTGTTGGCCAGCCATTGCAATTACAAGGAAGCGGAGGCGACAGTTACTGGTGGAGCCCTTCCTTCGGCCTAAGCAATCCAACAATTTCAAACCCGGTGGCAACGCTGCTACAAGATGTAACATATGTTTTAACAGCCAACTCGCCGGCTAATTGCCCGACCTCAGATACAATACATATCAAAGTATACAAAGGCCCCGATTTATACGTGCCTACTGCCTTTACGCCCAATGCCGACGGAAAAAATGATGTGTTTAGATTTGTTGCAGCAGGCATGCAGGCTGTTCATTATTTTAAGGTGTTTAACCGCTACGGCCAGCAGCTTTTTTCATCAGCTTCGCCATCCCGGGG
This sequence comes from Bacteroidota bacterium, assembly GCA_048498555.1. Classification (GTDB taxonomy): domain Bacteria; phylum Bacteroidota; class Bacteroidia; order Chitinophagales; family Chitinophagaceae; genus Danxiaibacter. The sequence continues at coordinate 46,094 of JBEHXT010000017.1, read as the reverse complement.
TTGGGATGGGAATTTTAAAGGATTGCCACAACCAACAGGCACTTATGTGTGGATGATTGAGGCTGTAGATTATTTAGGTAATCTGGTTAGAAAGCAGGGATTTACAGTGTTGATAAGATAGGCTTACATAGCAGAATGCTGTTTATATCTCCTGCGCAACCGCATTCCCAGGGAAATAAGCATAATGCCAAAGAGAATGGCATAAACGCCAAAAATCAGCATAACAGCAAATATGCCGATAAACGGATTTGCAAGTAACAAAATACCAAATAAAATAGTGAGCAATCCACCCACGATGTACCAGCCTTCTCCGGTAATAACTTTTCGCAACCTGATAGCTATTGCAATTTCTGCAATGCCTGCCACCAGCGTCCAGAAGGCGACAAAATAAATAAGTGCAGCCGCGGTAGCAAACGGGTGATAGAACATGATTAGGCCTACCACTATTCCTGTAATTCCTGAAAACAACAACCATCCCCAATCAGGATTATTTTTCCTTGAGCTAATTGCAGAAACGACATTAAATATGCCATCAATAAAAAGGAAAATGCCAAGGAATATGATAAGCGTAGCAAAGGCCGCGCCCGGAGCAAAAAGGGCTACAAGGCCAAGAATGATTGCGAACACGCCCCTAAGAACAAATAACCACCAATACCGGCTAAACAGATGATTCATAGCAAATATGTTATCTGTGAAATAACAAGGAGCTGCGGGAAATGTTCGGCGATAGGCAGCTTCAAATCATAAATCCTTTTCTATAATGAATGTGTTTTTAAATAACTTACTTCATCCTGTAGGGCTTTCATCCTATACAATAGATGTTGAATGGCATCAATACCTTCCATGTTAATGTTGAGATCATAATGAAGGTGAATAAACTTTTCCAGATCGTGCAGCTGGTTTGTATGAATGAATTGTTTTTCTTCAACGATATTTATCTCAATCAATTCATACTCCTGCAATGACTGGATAAATGACAATTCAATATTGTAATGAACACAACATTCTTCTGCGGCTATAAAATCTGTTTGCATAACAAATCGTTTTCTGTTTTTACAATGCAGCCAATTGTTTAAATAATTCCTTTTGCTCGTCTGTAAGGCCGGTTGGTATTTTAACAATGAAGGTTACAATAAGATCGCCATACTCTCCTTCCTTCTTATATACGGGAAACCCTTTTCCCTTTAGTTTTGTTTTTGTGCCGTTTTGCGTTTCAGGTTTAACCTTTAGCTTCACTTTACTATCTAGTGTGTCAATAGTAACTTCTCCGCCTAAAACCGCTGTATAGAGATCGAGGTTCACATCAACATAAAGATCGTTGTCAACGCGTTTAAATACAGGGTCGTCGCCGATCCCGAAAGTGATATACAAATCTCCTGCAGGCCCGCCATTAACGCCCGGGCCACCATGGCCTTTAAGCTTAATAACCTGTCCGTTTGCAATACCTGCTGGAATAGTGATGCGAATATTTTTCCCGTTTACAGTTAAGGTATGCTGATGTGTTCTTGCCGCGTCTCTCAGGTTGATGTGCATTTCAGCATTATAATCCTGTCCCCGGAATTTAACGTTGCTGCTCCTTCTGCTTCCGCCGCCACCACCGCCAAACATAGATTGGAAGAAATCAGAGAAATCGCCATCATCAAAATGTTGCGAAAAATCCGCTCCGCCCCCAGCTCCTGCTCCGGCGTAAGACTGCGAAGCCCGGGCTTTTTCATACTCATCTGCATGTTGCCAGTTTTCGCCATACTGGTCATATTTTTTTCGCTTGTCAGGATCACTTAAAACCTCGTTCGCCTCATTAATCTGCTGAAAAGTTTTGTGAGCGTTCTGATCGTTGGGATTTAAATCGGGATGATATTTTCTTGCAAGCTTTCGGTAAGCCTTCTTAATATCATCAGTTGATGCGGCCTTATCTACTCCTAATACTTTATAATAATCAATAAATGCCATAGCTTATCGTATAATGTATCAAAGCAAATGTTGTTTCATGTAACATTCTGTGAGCCATACCGGGTCAACAAAAATTACATTTAAATTTACTAATACCTGTGCAATTGTTGGCAAACAATTGGATAACAGAATAGCATGATTTGATTTTATGTACTGCAATCATTGTGCAGGAAATCGCGCATTGCGGAAATAGTCATGGCGAGAGTATATTTGTATGCATCTTCCTAAAAATCATTCCTCATGAACCAGGCTTCAACAATTACAACATTATTTCTGGATATTGGCGGTGTTCTTTTAACCAATGGTTGGGACAGGGCAGCTAGAAAACTAGCCGCAGAAACCTTCTCGCTCAACCTGGCAGAGTTTGAAGAACGGCACCACCTCACTTTCGACACTTATGAAGAAGGCAAATTAACGCTGGATGAATACCTTGACCGAGTTGTATTTTATGAAAAAAAATTTTTCAGCAGGCATGATTTCCGTGAGTTTATGTTTGCTCAATCCAAGCCTTATACAGATATGATTGAAATGGTAAAAGAATTAAAGGCAAAATACAACCTGAAAATTGCAATTGTAAACAATGAGGGAAGGGAGCTGAACCGCCATCGCATTCATGAGTTTGGGCTGAATAAGTTTGTTGACTTTTTTATTTCTTCCTGCTTTGTGCATTTCAGAAAGCCTGATGCAGATATTTTCAAAATTGCGTTAGATATCGCGTTGGTTGAACCCGATGAAGTTGTATACATAGAAGACAGGCCAATGTTTGTTTCTGTTGCAGAGAGTTTAGGGATCAATGGCATTTGCCATACGGATTATGCGTCTACTAAAGAAAAATTGAAAGCATGGGGATTAGGATAGTTGTCTGGATCGGGATTTTTGGGATTAGAGGATTGACAGGATTGGATAAATAATTTTATAGTTTTTTATATTGATGATATTCGAGCATTTGTGTGTGTACTCATTCATATCAGTTCCATTGTCAGGTAATGGAGATAATAGTCTGGATCGGGATTTTTGGGATTAAGGAATTGATGGATTTGTTAATGATTTAATAGCTTGTTTGCGTAGACAGAAGCTATCTGGAAATCGTTACAGAGCGTACTCGCACATTCATTGTCAATTGTCAAATTTCCATTGTCAATTAGCATCTACTTCCTCACAAAGAAGCTAATTAAAAACAATACCGAAAGCACATACATAACAGGCGAAATTTCTTTCTTACGGCCGCTGAAAATTTTTATCAGTACATAAGACAACATGCCAAAAACAATTCCTTCGGCAATGCTGTAAGTGTAAGGCATCATTACAATTGCCAGGAATGCGGGGATAGCTTCAGTTACATCATTGAATTCAATTTGCTTTACAGCGCTCATCATGAGCATGCCGACAATTATAAGAGCGGGAGCAGTAGCGGCGGCTGGTATCATGGCAAATAGCGGCGCAAAAAACAGTGCCAATATAAATAAACAGGCAACAGTGAATGCTGTTAATCCTGTGCGGCCTCCTGTGGCTATGCCACTTGCGCTTTCAACATAAGCGGCTACAACGCTTGTTCCCAAAATAGCACCCACAGTTGTACCAACAGCATCTGCCAGCAATGCCTTTTTTGCCTGCGGAATTTTTCCGTTGGCATCAAGCAGTCCAGCCTTACTACATAATCCAATTAAGGTTCCCACGGTATCAAATAAATTAACCATCAGAAGCGTAAAAAGAATCACCAGCATGTCCAGGCTGAAAATCTTTTCAAACTTTAATTGCATAAAAGTTTCTGAGATAGATGGAGGAAGGCTTACCAGTTTTCCACCTGCGGGTAATTGTGTGAGGCCTAATGGAATGCCGGCAACGGTAGCAACCGCAATGCCAATAAGCAATGCTGCATTTACATTTTTAAACATCAGCACAGCACTTACCAATAAGCCAAGCATGGCAACGATCGGACCTGCAGCTTTTATGTTGCCCATCTTAACTATTACTCCATCCAGTTGGTTATTGCCGATATACGTCATGCCGGTTTCTACAATGCCGGCGTTTACCATTCCAATCAGCGCGATAAATAAACCGATGCCGACCGATATGGCGTGCTTGAGATTGATCGGAATACTATCAATAATTGCTTCGCGGATGCGGAAGAGGGAAAGAAAAATGAACAGCAACCCTTCCAGGAAAACGGCAGTGAGTGCAAACTGCCAGGTATACCCCATGCGTAGGACAATTGTGTAAGCCAAAAAAGCATTTAATCCCATACCTGGCGCCAATGCTATAGGAAGCTTTGCATAAAAAGCCATCACCAATGTGCCTGCCACCGCAGCCAGCGCTGTTGCTGTAATCTGCGCTTCGAAAGGCATTCCGGCTTTGGAAAGGATAACAGGGTTTACTACCAGGATATAAGCCATTGTAGAAAACGTTGTAAGTCCGGCAAGAATTTCCTTTTTTACAGTTGTGTTATTCTCTCTTAAACGGAAAAAAGATGAAAGCATATGCGACCAGGTTATGAAGGGTATAAGTTTAATTACGCTGTGAAATTAGCAGATATAACGCAGCATTAAAAATGGAAGGGAGAAAGTGGTACGTGGTAAGTTATACGTTGTACGTTTTTTGAAGGGTAGAAAAAGAGCGTAAAGCCTAAAGCTCAAAGCCGAAAGCCGGATCAGTGCGACGACAAGCTTGATTTGGAATAAAGATCTTACGTCAAGAGCTTTTTGAAATAATAAAGCCGGAGAAATATTCTCCGGCTTTCCTTTTAATATAAAATTAGATCGTGCGGGTGTAGCGCTGTTTCACTATTCATTATTCACTTTTTATACTGAATGCGGTAAATAGTTCCGCCTGCGTCATCTGCTATATAAATAGAGCCATCTGCGCCCTGTGCAAGGCCACAAGGTTTATGCTGAATGCTTGTTCCAGCCGCATTAAAACCATCAGCAAAGATTTCCCACTGTCCGGAAGGCTTACCATTTTTGAATGGAACAAAGGCCACGAGATATCCTTTCTGTAGTTCCGCTGACTTACCATGGAAAGCTATAAATGCCCCGTGTTTGTATTTTTCAGGAAAAGAATTGCCGGTATAGAATAACAGTGCGTTAGGCGCAAGGTGAGCTGGAAAAACTACAACCGGATCGATCGTTTTTTCGCCGCCTGTTTTGTTGCCATCACCGCCATATTCCGGAGCGAGGATCTTTTTCTTCTGGTGCGGATCATAATATACATAAGGCCAGCCGGCATTATCTCCTTTGTGAAGCTCATACATGGTTTCTGCGGGCAGAGTTGCATCCTGTTCTTTCGAGAAATACTGCGGATACAAAAGATTTAACTGGTCGCGGCCATGCTGCATCACAAACAAAGAGTTGGTTGCCGTGTTCCAGTCCAGCCCCACAACATTTTTTAAACCGGTAGCATAACGAACGCCATCTTTAAAACGCTGGTTTTGTTTATCCGCCCTGTATTTCCAAATGCCTCCTGCTGAATCGAGAATAGGGCAAGGCATCGGAGCTGTAAGGTTTTTACCCTCCAGGCAAGCATTGGTATAAGATCCAACATTAACGTAAATATTTCCTTTATTATCAACCGCCAACGATTTGGAATTATCCCTGTTATGGTTAACCAGGCCGGAAACGATCTTTTCCGGTGCATCAGGAGCAATCACCTCATTTTTCTCGTTTAATTTGTAACGATAAATGTCGTCACTGGACGAAGCATAGAGATAACCGTTTTTGACAAGGATGCCAGTGCCGGGATAATCACCGAAACCTGTTTGCTCATCCGGGTTTCCATCACCATTTACGTCTTTCAGGAAGTAGATGCCTTTGCCATCTTTAAGCTTTGATAATTTCACATAAATGTCCCCCTTATTGGTAACAGTTAGATGGCGCGCTCCGTTAAGGCCGGAGGCAACAATAGTTGCGCGAAAGCCCGGAGGAAGTGTAAGTGCTGCTGTTGGCAAAGTATCGTTAAGAATTTCGTGCACAATGAACGTTGTGTCCGTTTTATGTGCCGATGCAAGCTGCGGTAATGCCATGGCCAGCAATAGGCCAAAGCCGTAATAAACTTTTTTCATGTTTGCTTTGAGAGATATGATATATGATGGATAAAGATAACGGGTTGAAAAGAAATACAGCGCCAAAAAGGCGAAATAAAGGGAAGAATAAGCAGATAAGGGGCGGAAATTGAATTGCCCACCTGAAAATGAGCCGGTTGCGGAAGTTTGCATGGGTAGGATAAATATGACCTCTATGCCTCGGACCCGCTGCGGACGGGCTCCAGCTCGCTCATCTCCTCCTCTGAAAAGATGCGCGATTGTATAAAAAACCTTACTCCCAGGGGTATTTCAAGGGAAAAGCTGCTACCCCTTCCTGGTGTAACATCCAGGATAAGCTGTGTATGTTTCCAGTATTCAAACTGATCGGCTCCCATATAAAATTTGCAGCCATCTACTTCTCCAAGGCAAACATCACTCCCGCCGGTTTTAAATTCGCCGTCTTCAAAGCACATTGGCTGCGAGCCATCACAACAGCCGCCGCTTTGGTGAAACATGAGCGGGCCATGCTCTGCGCGTAATTTTTCTATCAGTTCTATTGCCTTCTCTGTGGCTATTACTCTTGGAATTGACATACAGCTATTTGATTTTTTGAGAAAAAATAACCCCCGCTAAAAAGCAGGGATTACTGTTGTTCGTGTGATATCCGTTTTTAATCCACCAACGAAATCTTTGTGCCTGTTGCAACGCAGGCGAGGAATTCACACTTGTCCTTCTTCAATCACTCTCACTAAAAAAAGCCCAGTTTTTGCTTGTTATAAGAGATCAACATGTTTTTGGTTTGCCTGTAGTGATTCAGCATCATTTTATGTGTTTCGCGCCCAAAGCCGGATTTCTTGTAACCGCCAAACGGAGCGTGAGCCGGATAAGCATGATAGCAGTTTACCCATACACGCCCGGCCTGTATAGCACGTGGCACCTGGTACAGTTCGTGCGCGTCACGTGTCCAAACGCCTGCACCCAGTCCATACAAAGTATCGTTCGCAATTGCTATGGCTTCTTCTGTTGTTTTAAATGTGGTGACACAACTTACCGGCCCAAAAATTTCTTCCTGGAAAACGCGCATTTTGTTATCGCCCTTAAATAGTGTAGGCTGAATGTAGTATCCATGTTCAAGCCCGCTGTTCTGATGGAATGCTTCTCCACCACAAAGCACTTGTGCGCCTTCCTGTTTGCCGATATCCAAATAGCTGAGAACTTTGTTGTATTGGTCCTCGGAAGCCTGTGCGCCCATCATAACGGTACTATCCAGCGGATTACCCATTTTGATGGCTTTCGTCCGCTGAATAACGCGGTTCATGAATTTGTCGTAAATATTTTCGTGTACCAGGATGCGGCTCGGACATGTACATACCTCGCCCTGGTTCAGTGCAAATAGCACAGCGCCTTCAACAGCTTTATCAAAAAATTCATCGTCGGCAGCTGCTACGCTTTCAAAGAAAATATTCGGGCTTTTGCCGCCAAGCTCCATGGTGATTGGTATCAGGTTTTCTGAAGCATACTGCATAATAAGGCGCCCCGTGGTTGTTTCGCCTGTAAATGCCACCTTTTGTACTCTTGGGGAAGATGCCAGGGGTTTGCCAGCCTCTGGTCCGAAACCGGTTACTATATTCAAAACGCCCTTTGGTAAAATATCGCCGATCAGTTCCATCAAGCACATAATGCTTGTAGGTGTTTGTTCGGCTGGTTTAACTATCACGCAGCAACCGGCTGCCAATGCCGGCGCAATTTTCCATGTTGCCATTAATAGCGGGAAGTTCCAGGGGATAATCTGTCCTACTACGCCAATGGGTTCATGCAGGTTTATGCTCACGGTTGTATCATCATGCTCACTAATTGTTCCTTCTTCGCTGCGTATAACGCCTGCGAAATACCTGAAATGATCAATTACAAGTGGCAGATCTGCCGCTCTTGTTTCGCGGATTGCCTTACCATTATCGATCGTTTCGATAATAGCCAGGTAGTCCAGGTTGTCTTCGATAATCTGTGCAATTTTTAGCAGGAGGTTGCTGCGGTAGGCTGCAGCTGTTTTGCTCCAGGACGGAAAGGCTTTGTGTGCGGCTTCGATGGCTTTTTCAACATCCTTGGCGTTACCACGGGCGGCTTGTGTAAAAACTTTGCCGTCTATGGGAGAAACGTTGTCGAAATACTGGCCGCTTTCAGGAGCAACCCACTCTCCGCCGATGAAATGGTCATACTTACTTTTGAACTGGGGACGGGCCGCTACCGTTGAGGCCGGCGCGGCTGCTTGAACAGAACTCATAGGAAGCAATTTAATCGTTAATTAATACAGCTAATATTCATTAAAAAATGCTCAAAGCGCGTCACTTTTGTATTTTTTTATAGCATAATAGTACTGCTCTTAAAAAAACTTTTTTACCTTGTTGCAGTCCTTACAATGAGTGACGGATTATAGCTTCGCCTGTATTGCTAATATGAATTCAAGAATTGTTACCTGCCTCACTTTTCAACAAAAGGCCGGTAACATAAACCCCCATCCTCCCCGGCTGCAGGCATTCCGCTATAGGTCCATGCTAACTTTTTAAAACATCCTTCTATGCCACTAAAGAATTTGCTGCAAAAAATTGATCTCACTAACCCCGGGCAATTACAAACGCTGGTTGAGAGCAGGCGTATATTTAATCTCGACAAGTGCGAGCTGAACGTGTTTGAAAGCTATGAACAAGCTTATGCTGTACCACTCATGTTTAATGAGTTTATTATTACAAGCATGATACGTGGTAAAAAAATCATGCATCTTGAGAACAAACCGGCATTTGAATATCTGCCCGGTGAAACCGTTATTGTTCCTGCCAATGAAACCATGATAATAGATTTTCCTGATGCTACAGAGGACAATCCAACACAATGCATTGCGCTTGCAATAGATGCATCTTACATCAATGATACCGTAAATTACCTTAACCAGTATCACAATGTGAATAATGAAGGCAATAACTGGAAACTCAATTTCAATCAGTATCATTTTACAAACGATACTGAAATGAGCGATCTCATCAATAAAATAATACGTATTTGCACGGGCTGCAATACAACAAAAAACATACTTGCAGACCTTAATCTGAAGGAGTTACTGATAAGGCTGCTACAAAGCCAGCAGCTGGAGCAGGTGCATATGGAAACCAAAACAAACAGCAACCATAGCCGTGAACATTTTGTACTGAACTATATACAGGAACATTTATGTGAAAAAATAAACGTGGCTACCTTAAGCCGTAAGGCATACCTGAGCCGCACTATTTTCTTTAAGTGGTTTAAAGAACAGTTCGGCACAACACCGTCTGAGTACATAAACAGGGAAAGAATAAAATTGGCAAAGCAACTGCTCACCAATCCCGAACACAATGTGCACACCGTTAGCACGATGACCGGTTTTGTTGATGCCAACTATTTTATACGTGTGTTCAGAAAACTAGAGGGGGTAACGCCAAAAACGTATAAAGACTGTATAGTAAACTAGCTAAAACTAAAAGGCGCAGAATATTATCTCTGCGCCTTTCGTTTTTTTATAAAGATTGTTTGATGTACTGAATGCTTTTTTGAATGCTTTCAAATCTGTCCGGCATATAAATGCCATCTTGTTCAACAAAGAAATGTTTGAGGCCGGCAACATCTGCTTTTGCAAAAATTGATTTGAAGTCGATGCTTCCGGTACCAACTTCGGCAAACTTCACATCTTTCAAAATATCCATGATTGGTTTATGATCCAGGTCGCCGCCGGTAACTTTATTGGATTTGGACTTGTCCATATCTTTCACATGCCACATTGGGAAACGGCCGGGATACTTGTTGAAATAATCAACCGGATTTAAGCCTGCTTTTTCTATCCAGAAAAGATCCAGTTCAAAACATACCAAAGATTTATCGGTATTCTCAAGCATGATATCTAAACCTTTCTTTCCGTTCTCAAAAGTGCGGAATTCCCAAAAGTGGTTGTGGTAGCCCAATTGCAGGTTGTGTTTTTTACAGATCTCACCACCTTTGTTCAGTTGATCCGCCATAAACTTGTAATCATCAGCAGTCATCTTATCGATCAACTGAAACGGCGGAACCGGAACGATAAGGTATTGCTGTCCCAATTGATTAGCGAGTTCAATTTGCGCATGCAAGGCATCTGCGTTGCCGTTTCCGCGGGTAAGAAAATCATTTAAAGCATAATGGCCGCTATAAGTAACCAGGTTATTATTTTTTAAAACGGAGGACAACTCTTTGGTATCAAGCCCCCAGAATTTTCCTTGTTTATCGGCTCCGAATGTTTCCACATTGCTATAGCCAATTTTCGCCACTCTAGCTATGGTGCCTTTCGCATCTTTTGAAAGCTCCTCACGAAGTGTGTATAACTGCAGGCCAACATCTTTGGTAGATACTTTGTAGTTGCCGCGGCTGAATATATTTGCAGGCTTCATTAGCATGCCTGCTGCTACTAATGCCCCTTGTTGGAGAAACGTACGTCTGGTACTCATATTATGTATGTGATTTATAAGTTTTCGAAATAAATTGCGATGATGGTGAATAGCTATGTGTATTTACACAGAAATTATATGCGCAGGTATAATATTGGCTGGCAATCATATAAGATAGCGTGACAGTTTTGTTAGTACCAAATCTAGCAAAATTTTTGTGTCATAATTCAAATAAAGTTTTTGAAAAGGGCCAGTCCTTTGCAGCACATTTTCCTGGTTAAGGTTAATTTTCGGACTACCGGCTTGCTATGCTTTTTCAGCATGTTATAAGCGGCCGGTCCGTGAAAGGAAAATTGAATAAATTTGTAGGCTTAAAAGGAAAATACATACTAGTTAGCGGCTTTCCGCTTCAATTGGAAAATATGAGAATTGCAATTAATGGAATGGGCCGGATAGGCCGTCTTTTGTTCCGCAGGTTAATGGATCAGTCTGAGCATCAGCTGATAGCAGTAAATGATATCATGGAAACGGATAACCTGGCGTACTTACTCAAGTATGATTCGCTTTACGGAACGTTACAGGAGAATGTGGTGGCGGAAGAAAATAATCTCATTTGTGGATCAAAGAAAATAGGTTCGCTTAAAGAAGCAAATGCAGAGAATTTGCCCTGGAAGGACCTGGATATTGATATTGTGCTTGAATGCTCAGGCAGATACACCAGTAAAGAAGGCGCTGAAGTTCACTTAAGAGCGGGCGCGAAAAAAGTATTGCTATCAACAACCGGATCGCCGGAAATCCCGTTGATGATTTACGGTTATAACCATCACCAGTTAACAAAAGAAACGCCTATTGTTGCTCCCGGTGGCTGCATGACCAACTGCACCACACATGTGCTATACATTCTTAATTCTATTGGAATTGAATCTGCGCAAATCAATATCCTGCACTCTTATACATCAAGGCAACAACTGGTAGATACCTGGCATAAACAATTCAGGCGCGGCCGCGCAGCAGCAGAATCTATCATTCCTGTTGAAATTGATTTGCATGTTTCTTTAGAGAGATTGATGCCGGTGCTAAAAAATAAAGTAATGGCAACATCTACGCGCGTACCTGTTACAAACGGAGCGATGGCTGACTTCTCTGTTCAGCTAACAGACGCAGTAACTGTTGACGAGGTAAACGCTCTCTTTAAAAAAGCCGCAGTAAACGACTATAAAGGAATTCTTGATTATACGGAGGATCCGTTGGTGTCTGCTGACATTAAAGGCAACAGAAACTCTTGTTTAATTGATGGAACGCTTACATCTGTTGTTGGAAAACAGGTTAAAATAATTGCATGGTTTGATAATGAATACGGGTTTACCAGCAGAATGATTGACTGGTTAAATTATTGGAAGAAAATCATGAAGTAAAAAGAAGAGGCGGCTAGTAGTTACTTAGCCGCCTCTTTTATTTTGAATAAGTCTTGATAACATATAAATAACTCCCATTCGGTTGTTTTTAATAACCGATTAACGCCAGAGATAAACAGTTTAACTGTTAATCAAACTTGCGGTTGATAGGAACACGCGTGCGTTTCCTTCTTCCGTCGTCTTCATCTCTTTCCTGTGGCCGTCCATAGCTGCTCTGCTGAGATTGACCAAAACTCCTTCTGTCATTCCTTTGACCAAAATTACCCCCGCCACCTCTAAAAGGCCGTTGTTGTTGCTGGCGGTTGTTATCAGGTTCAATTTTAAATTTAAGAGGGTTTTCAGCTAAAACTTTTCCCTGCAGTTCTTTAATAGCTTGTTCAGCTTCAGTAGTCATTGGCATTTCTACAATACCTCTTCGCCTGCTTTTCAGGGTAAGCGGATCATAATACACCTTAACATACGAAACGCGTCCGAATGGAAGAAATAGAGCCTCGAGTTCAAGGTCTGTGTAATGTTGCGGCAGTGCCGATACGGTGAATCTCATTTTATTATACCTGTATTATTGCAAAGATAACAAGTTAAAGTTCAAAATGAACTATCCAAAGAAACGAATTTGTGAATTAAAAGCTCTTGGAAATCATATAATTAACTTTATGATATAATGTATCTGTTACACAATGATAACGGATTACAAAAGCTAACAACTCTACGTTCATATACTTATTAATAACACTAAAGAATAGCAGTTGTTTATAAATAACTACATGTTTCAACGTTACTTCTCAACCAATATCTCTTACCAAAATAAGTGCCACGAAGCTTACTTGTATTTTCTTATTGTTAAGTTTTAAAACAGGCCCTTGTTAAGTGAACTTCACAAGTGAAATGTTGCAACAATTTCATCTGTTTAAAATAGTTTTTCATCCACGCATTTGCACTTTTTTTTCATCAGCACATTTCCTCATTCGCACATTCTCTCATTTACACGTTATGCAATTTCGTCATTTACTTACCTTCGCCTTTAACCATGCTCAAGCCCGTTACAATAGAAATATTCCACAATGTCTAAAAGAAAAAATCAACAGGAAGGTAAATCCAAACAGCCAGGCCTTTCCGTGTTGCTCAAGCCTTATCAGGGACGGATCGTTCTTCTTATTGCTTTTGCCCTGGCTGGAAACGTATTTAATTTATGGATCCCCAAAATTATTGGACAAGGCATAGATAGTTATGCCCAGGGCCATTACGTGCAAAGCACTATACTCATCCGTTTTGCAGCTTCGGCACTGCTTATCTTTCTTTTCAGTTACCTGCAAAGTGTGGCACAGACTTACGCATCCGAAAGAGTTGCAAAAGACTTACGCGAAAGACTATCCAATAAAATTTCGCAACAAAGCTATACATGGGTGCAGCAGTCAAATCCATCCAAGCTGCTTACAAACCTAACTGCAGATGTAGATTCTATCAAGATGTATGTATCCACTGCAATTGCATCTATTGCATCATCCGTATTTATGATAATAGGTGCATCCGTATTGCTACTCACTATTAACTGGAAGCTGGCACTGATTGTATTGACCATTATCCCGATTATTTCATTTACATTTTTCACCGTATTAAAAAGAGTGCGTTCGCTGTTTATTAAAGGCAGAGGAATAATAGATGCGCTTAATAAAACGATTAGTGAAAGTATTCTTGGTGCTGCATTAATAAGGGTATTGAACAGCCAGCAAATGGAGTTTAAAAAATTCGTAGAATCAAATACCGGGGCGAAGGAAAACGGTTTTCAGATTCTGAATTTGTTTGCGATTATGATTCCTGTAGTTGTGTTTACTGCAAATATGGCCGGCGTTGCAATTCTTGGCGTGGGTGGGCATTTTGTTATTGGAGGAACCATGACACTGGGTGATTTTGCGGCATTCAACAACTACCTGATGATGCTCGTTTTTCCCATATTTGTATTAGGATTTATGAGCAACATTATTGCACAGGCAGGCGCATCCTATCAACGCATTGCTTCTGTATTACAGGCAGCGGATATTGTTGATAACGGAACAATTCAAGCCAATGTAAAAGGAGATATTACGATGGAAGGTGTTAATCTTTCTCTTGCCAACAAACCTGTTTTAAAAGATATTTCATTCAGCATAAAATCCGGCACACACACTGCCATTACCGGCCCGACTGCATCAGGCAAAACACAGTTGCTTAACCTGATGATTGGTTTGTTAAATCCCGATGATGGAAAAATATACCTGGATAGCCAACCGCTGGAAGATTACCGCAAAGATGCATTGCATCAACAAATGGGAATTGTTTTTCAGGACAGCATAGTGTTTAACATGAGTATGCGTGAAAATATCGCGTTTAATCAACAGGTAACTCCAGAAGCGATGCAAAAAGCCATTGCAACCGCAGAACTGGAAACCTTTGCTGCAACATTGCCGCAAGGTTTAGATACAATTGTTTCAGAAAGAGGAACAAGCCTTTCCGGCGGCCAAAAGCAACGCATGATGCTTGCAAGAGCATTGGCAATAGAACCAAAAGTTTTACTGTTGGATGATTTTACGGCAAGAGTAGATACACTTACAGAGCAAAAAATACTGGCGAATATTAAAAGAAATTATCCGGGCATTACCGTAGTGTCTGTAACTCAAAAAATCAGCTCTGCAGAAAATTTCGCGGAGGTTATTTTATTAATGGAAGGAGAAGTGATCGCCTCCGGCACGCACGGAGAATTGTTACAGACATGTCCCGAATATATCCAGATCTATCAATCACAAAGAAGCACCGGCAATTATGAACTATGATTTAAACAGCCTTACTGAGGCTCAGAAAAATAATACCGCAAAAGCATTAAGAAAACTGGTGCGATGGCTCGGCGAGGAGCGCCGTGTATTGGTATGGGCTTTCATTACAATGATGATCACATCGGGAATTAACCTTATGGGGCCATTGGTAATTGGCCGTACGATTGACCGTTATGTAACGACCGGAAATTCCTCTGCTGTAATCACCAACTGTTTTATTTTGCTGGGATTGTATATCCTGTCATTCAGCACAAACTATTTGCAAACGAGATTGATGGGTGGCGTAGGCCAGCGTATTTTATTCAACTTGCGTAACGGGCTGTTCACTAAGCTGCAGCAGTTGCCGCTTGCCTTTTTCAATCAGAACAGAACAGGCGACCTTATCTCAAGAATTAACAACGATACAGATAAAGTAAACCAATTTTTCTCGCAGTCTTTGATGCAGTTTGTTACCAACATTTTTATGATGTTGGGCTCGGCTATCTTCCTAATATCAATTAACCCGCGGCTTGGTGCAGCAGCATTGGCTCCTGCGTTATTGATATTGATTTTTATCCGTGTGATTTCTCCGCTGGTTAAAAAGCGCAATGCCCGCAACCTGCAATCGGGCGGCGCCATGAGTGCAGAGATCCAGGAAAGCCTGCAAAATTTTAAAGCCATCATCGCTTTTAACAGAAGGGATTATTTCCGCCAGCGGTTCAATGAAGCAAGTACCGACAATTATAAAAGCGCTATTGGTGCCGGCCTGGTTAACAATATCTTTTTGCCGGTGTTTACTTTTTGTTCGCACCTGGCACAATTAACTGTACTGATCTATGGCATTTTCCTCATTACACAAGGGATGCTTACGGTAGGTATACTGATCAGCTATTTTGCGTACGTAAGTAATTTCTATTTCCCGATCAGGCAACTAGCTACTATCTGGACAAGCTTCCAGGTGGCAATGGCCGGATGGGATAGAATTGCCGTTATCCTTGATCTTGAGCCTGCAACACCGCAACCGGCATTGAATGCAAAGGACAGCCCGAACACGTTGCTTTCTTTTCAACATGTGCATTTTGGCTACCCTGGCGGAGAGAAAGAAGTATTGCATAATGTAAGCTTTGAATTGCAGCCGGGTAAAACTTATGCCTTCGTTGGGCCTACAGGCGGAGGTAAATCAACAACTGCGTCTTTAATGGCCGGATTGTATAACCCCACCGGAGGAACTGTTTTGCTAAAAGGGAAAGACATGCAGGTGTATGATGGGGAACAAAGAACAGACAGTATCGGCTTTATATTACAAGAACCGTTTTTGTTTAGCGGAACTGTAAGAGACAATATCTTGTATGGTAATAAACAATATGCGCATCTTTCAAACGAAGGGCTGGAAGAAGTAATTAAAGATGCGAGGCTGGAAGGCTTGCTGGAAAAATTTGAAGGCGGCCTGGAAAGCAACGTGTCTGATGCAGATAGCGTAAGCCTTGGACAGAAACAATTGATTGCATTTATGCGCGCCGTTTTAAGGCATCCTGATTTGTTGATACTGGATGAAGCGACGGCAAATATTGATACGCTTACAGAAAACCTGTTGGAAGATATCCTGGAACATTTACCTGAAACAACAACAAGGGTGATCATTGCACACCGCCTGAACACAATTGAAAGTGCTGATGAAATATTTTTTGTGAACGATGGCCGTATTTCCAGGGCAGGTAACTTCCAGGAAGCGCTGGCCATGCTGATGCAGGAGGCGAGGGTGAGTTAAAAGAAAGCCGAAAACTTAGACCCTAAAGCCTGAAATGGTAACGCGCCGCAAAGATCGTTTTGGATGATAAGAATATGCAAACACTCAGTTATCGTTTTCGAAATTAAACAGCAGTTCCAAACCTTAGGCTTCAGGCTCTAAGCTTGCTCACAGGGAAATATCTCCACATTATTGAATAAAATCCCTTTTTAAGGACAACTTAAAAGGGATTTTTTGTTTCTATCCCTTTGGTTTGAGTTTTGATAAAATATACAATAGATCCGATGTTTTTTCCAAAGGAAAGAAAGTTGGGCATCTCCATATTTTCTCACTAAAAATCTGGGTTATGGATTACTACAAACTGGCATTTACACTTAACTCCAACAAGTTAAATGGTATTAAGCTAAAGATGTTGACAGATATACTGGTTGAGGCTAAAATAACCAATAGTCTATTGTCGAAGCATATAGCGGAAACGAAAGGGCTCGATACAGGAAATAGCCTTTCGGAACAGGATGTTTTAAGAAAGCAATATACCAGGGATATATTAACCGCGCTGTATGCAGATGATGAAGAGTTGCCTGATGAAATAAGACAATTGTTAAAGGACGAAGCATAAATTTTTACTAAGCATGTAACCAATTAATGAATGGTACAAAAAGGACAAAAGGCTATTTAGCCTGGTTGTCCTTTTTTTTATTTGCATATTCGCTCTCTGCTATTGTGATGGAATGCACACAAGTCAAACTCAATCTACAAAAGAATTGAGCCCATTTTAATCCAGCGGGTTCTTTTGTTCTTACATACAATAAATGAATGATAGCACAAGCGCGTAACGTGGATAACGTAAAATAAATGTACATTGGTTGTTCAATTCGTTTCCCGGAAAATGATCGCAAATAGAAAACGATGTGTAATTAAGCGCTGCTTGAATCATCGTTTGTCGACACAGTTTATTTTTATGGAGACGGATTTGAGCGACTAATTATGCTTATAATAATTGCTTCATAATTACTTAACACGGAATTGCTTGTTTTGCCCTTTCAATGGACCTAAACCTGTTGACAGAAACTTATAAGAACTGCCGTGAGGTTAAACCAACTATGAAATTTATTGCTGGCGTTTTTACTGTTATATGTTGCGTGGTTGTATATAGCAACCTCGCCGGAACCTCGCGGGGTTATGTTACTACAGATCGGGCGGTAGCTCAATTTAATATTGTTGCCGGCAAGTTTTCAGCCAGTGCACTTGAATTGAAAAATGCTATAGAACTGCTGGATAGTACAAAACCCGAAACAATTGCAAAGGCCATCAGTGCTTTGAAACAATGCAGGCTTCATTATAAGAGCATAGAATTCCTGATGGAGTATTTTTTTAAAAGTGCCGCAGTAATTTATAACGGGCCGCCCAAGTTTGAAGTGGAAGAGCCATATATGGAATACCAGGAGCCAACGGGCTTGCAGGTAATAGAAAATATATTGTTTGAAAAAATTACAGACGAGCGCAAAGCGGTTCTGCAACAGCAGGGAGAAATTGTATACTCATCAGCCAAAGACCTTTCGGCAAGTATGTTCGGTTTTAAGGCAACGGATAATCAAATGCTTGAAAGTATAAAACTGGAACTGATTCGAATAAACACATTGGGTATTACCGGTTATGACGCTCCTCTCCTTAAAACGGGAATAGATGAATCTGCAGCTGCGCTGGAAGCCGTACAATATGTGTTATCTTCATTTGCAAATGATCAACAAAACGATAGCATCGGCATTTACCTCTCAGCCAGTATCAAATATCTTCACGAACATCCTGGCTTCGACGAGTTTGACAGGCTTGCATTTTTGACGGATTTCGCTTTGCCGCTGGAGCGTCAAGTCAATCAACTAATTAACGAAAGGCATCTGCAGCTGAACACTTCATCAGGTATTTTAAATTATGATGCCGGTGATCTGTATAATACAAATGCCATCAACATTAATGCTTTTCCTTCTTCAAATGCAAGCAGTAATCAGTCGCTTATACAACTCGGCAAAAAGTTGTTTTTTGAAAAAGCATTGTCCGGAAACAACAAAATCAGTTGTGCAACCTGTCACGATCCTGCAAAACATTTTTCAGATGGGTTGCCAACGAGTATTGCGTTTGATGGGCATTCTCATGTAGCGCGCAACGCACCATCTTTGTTATACGCCGGATTTCAATTTGGCCAGTTTTGGGATGCGAGGGCACAAAATTTAGAAGATCAGGTTAAGGCCGTTATTGGCAGCCCGGTTGAAATGAATAGCAGTGGCGTTCTTGTTGCGGCCAATTTATCCGCAAAACAACTTTATCTTACTGATTTCAAAAATGCGTTTCCTGATTCACATGATAGCATCATATCATTTAGCAAAGTAGCGCAATCACTCGCCGCTTATATCCGCACGCTTAACCCCAGAACCTCAGCATTTGATAATTATATTAATGGCGATAAATCTGCTTTAACCAAACAACAAATAAAAGGCTTCAATCTGTTTATGGGAAAGGCGCAATGCGGCACCTGCCATTTCGCGCCGCTCTTTAACGGGCTGGTACCTCCGTTGTACAATATGTCTGAGCTGGAAGTCTTGGGAACGCCCGCAAATGATGATCTGACGAAAGCCTTAAATGATACAGACAATGGCCGCTATAATTTTTTTCCATTAGAAGTTTACCAGAAAGCATTTAAAACGCCAACGGTGCGCAATTCTTCCGCCACGGCGCCATACATGCATAATGGGGCCTTTAAAACGCTGCAAAAAGTGGTTGAGTTTTATAATAGAGGCGGAGGTAACGGGCTTGGGCTGGATATAGGCGGACAGACATTGTCACCGATTCCTTTAAACTTAAGCGATGGAGAGATAGAAGATATTGTGAGTTTCATTCATTCACTGGAAGACAAATTACCCGGATAAAACAACTGAATAAACAAGTATAACCAACATGATATCAAAAAAACAATTATTTCTTGCATTGGCAATTTTAGCTACAACAGTATTGTCTCTCAAAGCACAAAAACAAGAACGCAGGCCCGATGTGCTTGCGGGCCTGATACGCGGGCCATATTTACAAATGGCAACGAGCAAAAGCATTGTTATCCGCTGGCGCACAAACGCCTTAACAAGAAGCGTGGTGAACTTTGGCACATCAGAAAGCACCCTAAATCAACAGGCGGAAGAACCCGCGCTAACTTTTGAACACCAGGTGCAGTTGACCGGATTATCCCCAAGAACAAAATATTATTACGCTATTGGCGGCGGTGCCGGTGATACCTTGCAGAAGGGCAGCGATAACTTTTTCGTTACGCTTCCGGTTCCTGGTGAAGAAGGTGCATACAGAATTGGCGTTTTTGGTGATTGTGGCAACAACTCTACCAATCAGCGCCAGGTTCGCGACCAGCTTGAAAAATATGTTGGCGATAACAAGCCAATGGACGCATGGATTTTATTAGGCGATAACGCTTATTCAAGCGGGACAGACCCGGAGTTCCAGGAGAAATTCTTTAATATTTACAAGGATGATTTTTTAAAAAAATATCCACTGTACCCTTCGCCGGGAAACCATGATTACAATGACTTTTATCGTTTTAAAGCCAGTGCGCAAGCCACCCACGATATAGCATATTATCAAAACTTCACTATGCCTACGAAAGGAGAAGCTGGCGGGGTTGCATCTGGCACTGAAGCATTTTACTCTTTTGATATTGGTAATGTGCATTTTCTTTCGCTGGATTCTTATGGAAAGGAAGACAATGCCACGCGTTTGTATGATACAACCGGTGCACAGGTAACATGGATAAAGAAAGACCTGGAGGCATATAATCAAAACCCTAAGCGTGGATGGATCGTCGCGTACTGGCATCATCCTCCTTACACAATGGGTTCCCACAATTCTGATAAGGAAGAGGACCTGGTTAAGATAAGAGAAAACTTTATCCGCATTCTTGAGCGTTACGGTGTAGACCTTATTTTGTGCGGCCACAGCCATTTGTATGAAAGGTCGCGATTAATGCACGGGCATTATGGAATGGAAGCAACATTCAACGCCGCAACACATAACCTTAGTAGCTCTTCTGCGTTGTATGATGGCAGCGACAATTCATGTCCGTATATAAAAAAATCAGGAGAAGAGGGAACTGTGTATGTAGTTACAGGTTCTGCAGGCGCATCGGGGAAAAATCAAGCTACTTATCCACATGATGCCTTCTATTACTCAAAATATGAAATTGGCGGAGCATCTATGCTGGAGGTGCAGGGGAATAAGCTTGAGTTAAAATGGATCTGCGCAGACGGTGTAATAAGAGACCATTTTGTGATGATGAAAGATGTAAACAAAACGCAGAAAATCCAATTGAAGAAAGGAGAAAGTACAACGCTTACCGCATCATTTGTGGGCGATTACAAATGGAATAAAACCACAGACACCGGCAAGAGCATTAAGGTAAAGCCACCAGTAGGAAAAACAACCTATGAAGTGCGCGATGCAAACAGTTGCGTGAAAGATATTTTTGAAATTACTGTGGCTAAATAAGACCACATAGTCTCTGAACCATATAAGTCAGAAATTGGCGCGGCCAATGTTTCATGGGTTAACAACAGAATCACAGCTTAGTGGGCCAAAGGCCTGACCGAAGCGAATTTTTTGAACCATATAAGTCATATAAGGTCATATAAGACCCTTACTCCCGGGGTTAATTCTGACTAGAGTAGTTTATATCTGTGCAGCCTGTTTCTGGTGTTCACGATTGACCATTCACTATTCACAAGTAGTATAGAGGAGATGTAACGAATATAAGTAAAGATGCGATCAGCATTACATGATTGTACCTTATACATCTTAAAAATCAACAAACCCTTATAATCTCTTATATGACTTATATGGTTCAAAAAATTCGCTTCGGTCAGCATTGCATGATTGTACTTATACATCTTATAAATCAACAAACCCTTATAATCTCTCATAGCCCTTATATGGTTCAAAAAACTTCGCTTCGATCAAACTATCACTTTGCTGATAAGCTTTTCTATTTTGGCGCAAGCCTCCCCTTCACGTAATCGGTATTGATTTTTTATCTTTAAGAAAAAAACGCCATGATAGCATTTTTAGGAATGGGCCTTTTGGGCTCAAACTTCGTAAGAGCGATGATAAATAAAGGTGCACAGGTTAATGTCTGGAACAGGACAACCTCTAAAGCCAAGGCGCTTGAACAATATGGAGCCAAAGCATTTGAAAATCTTGCAGATGCCGTGAAAGATGCCAGCGTTATTCATGTAACGTTAAAGGATGACAGAACCGTAAACGAAGTATTGGAAATGGCAAGGCCTTCGCTGAAAGCAGGCGCTGTAATTATAGACCATACAACTACATCGGCAGAAGGAGCAATAGAACGCACAAAACATTGGAAAGAACTCGGCTTTACCTACCTGCATGCGCCTGTGTTTATGGGGCCGCAGAACGCGTTGGAAAGTACTGGCTACATGTTGGTTTCCGGAGATCAGGAAGTAATCCGCAAATGGGAACAGGAACTGGCAAAAATGACCGGAAAAGTAATCAACTTCGGCGCAGAGGAAGGAAGAGCTGCAGCGATGAAACTAATTGGCAACTCATTCCTGGTAGCTTTTACAGCCGGTATTGTTGATGCGCTGGCTTTAGGCAAAGCGCAGGGAGTTCCTGTAAACGACATTACAAGACTGTTCGATTCCTGGAATCCTGCAGCAATGTTGCCTGCAAGGTTGCAGAGGGTTTCCGGCGGTAAATATGATAACCCTTCGTGGGAATTGAGTATGGCAAGAAAAGATACGCAACTGTTCATGAATGCTGCGGATGCTGCTGGTATTAACCTTATTGTTATTCCAGGCATAGCCAAACAAATGGATAAATTGATAGAAAAAGGTTTTGGCAACAGCGACTGGACGATAATAGGAAAAGACGTGGCAAAGTAGGTGGGTTAATGTACGATGTTAGGTGTACGATGTACGATGTGGGAAAGCCGACACCTTTGACTATTCTTCTTATAGCATACATGCCAAGAACATCGCTAGTATTTATCCATAGCCGACGGGTTTAATATCAATAAAAAATATCAGCCTTCAAAAACACAGGATCCCATTCATTTGGAAAAGGGTTCGGGAGATTTGTTATTTTTCAGGCATGGATGGAGCAATGGCTCGGTTAAAAATATACGAGCCCGGGATGATAAGAGCCTTGGTGACAGAATCAAGTCACTTAGCGAATTGAAACAAAAGCCGTGGTTGGTTGGTAATTCTTCGGTTTTTAGGAAATACGTGCTTACAAAATTTATCTAAAGTCGGATCTGTAGTGGGTAAAATGGAGAGAATGTGAGAAAAGGGCATTAACCAGTCAAGATGTTGTGCCTTTCACTATTGACTATTCACCAACATGGCTCATATTGCACGGTCTCACTACCAGGATGTTAACAAAAACTTTACTTCATTAAACAATAACAAACGTAAGTTTGCATCGCAAAATTTATGAAGTCCAGCGGTTACAGGCCAGCATTCGGCCTGTTCCGCCTGGCACAAGATGCCGCCTTCATTATTTATACCTCCAATTTTTAAGATTGCTTTTGGCCGAAGCAATAGCATAAGCCATCCGGAGCAACCACAAAAAATACTTTCCAGTTCACATCTCCATGTTTTTGAAGGCTAAAATCAGATAGTTCTTTAGTTAATCCTGAGGTTTTACACTCATCAAATGCTTTTTGTACATCATCCACTTCAAAAAAACAACCATCCTGCGTTGGGTCGCAGCCATTTTCTTCAAGCCCAACCTGAAGGTCATCTCTTTGCAATATGGCAGATTTAAAAGGCGCGTCTGCACGGCTAACAACGTGAAATGCCAAATATGTTTCATAAAAAGGAATGGCAGATTCAACATTGCCTACAGGAAGCTTCATTTTATCTTGCTGATAGGGCCACGCTTTGAGCAATTTTGCTTTCACTTCTTGCATATACCAGGTGTTTTTTCGAAAAGTGTAATGATTGTTACGCTGCTTAAGTTACATAAGCCATTCCAATATCGCCGGCCCCCAATAGAATTTGGTAAAATAGTAGGTGCCCAGTATTAAAAATGCAGTCATTAGCAGCAGCGCAAAGGCTGAAATTACATTTACTACCGGCATAAAAAATTTCCGACGCGACCTGATAAAAATTTCCGCCACGGCAAGATTGGGCAGATAAAAGAAAAAAGCCATGGTATAATCAAAGGGCCCCCTGAAATTTTTTAAATGGCCGGCACCATCCGCAAGCAACAGCCAGAAGCCATAGTCCATTCGGTATAGCCAGGAGCCAATAGCCAGCGCATATAAACGAATGGCCCATGCGCGGTGTACATCTAATCTTCGGGCAGCTCCATGGCGCCAGGCTTCAATTGCAGATAAAAGCATCAGAACTCCGTACAGCGCAAAGCCGGTGTTCATTACCGGCCCTCCAATTGTTCCTTTTGTTGCGATAAACGTTAGTCCGCCGATTGCCGCGAAAATACAGGCAGTAATATAAACCCTTCCTGTCCAGCGGTGAAAAGCTGGCCAACGATCTCTTATTTTACTGATTAGCTGAATACTGCCGAGCACCAGAATAATGCCTCCCATGGCAAAGTGTAATCCTATACCGGTTGTTGCCGCACCCGCATTTTCATTATATAAACCCGGAAGGATTTGATTCCATTTGGCAAGTTGGCCGTTATAGAGTGCAGCTGCATAAAAAGCGAGGATATAGAGCCCAAATAAACCCGCACTGGCCCATACCGTACTTACAAGTAATATGCCTGTGCCATACAGAAATTTAGCACTTCCACTTCGTGGCCTTTTCTCAACTGTTTGTTGTAAGGTAATCTCGTTAATGGAATAACGCATGTTGAAACTCAATTGTGGTAAGCCTTTTCATCAACAATATACCATTTGCTACCTGAATTTACAATGCCTGAAATCCGAAAACAATCTTAAAAGAATAAGTTACTAATCCATTCACGAATAATTTCGTACATTTAGATCGGATGCGTGAATTTAACGCACGCTCAACGTAACAACGTATCTGCATTGCCAACGCCAATAAAAACAATATGCTTAGAAACTTCTTCAAAATAGCCCTGCGTAATCTTAGAAAACACAGCGGCTTCAGCTTAATCAATATTGCCGGCCTTACGCTTGGCCTTACTGCCTGCTTGTTAATCGGCTGTTTTGTTTGGGATGAAAACCAATACGACAGAAATGTTCCTGATGGCGACCGCGTTTACCGTGTATACAGCGAATTCACGAATAACCAGGGAACTGAAGCGTTTTCGGTAACCTCGCCGATGTATGCCACGACTTTGCAGAAAGATTTTCCTGAAGTGGAACAAACTGCACGCGTTATGATGCAGGCACGATATAAAAGGCTTTTTGAAGCCGGCAATGTGCAGCTTTACGAGGATAAAGGATTTTATGTTGATTCTACTTTTTTTCGTGTGCTTGATATTCCGTTTAAGTATGGTGCATCTCAAAATGCTTTAAACGATCCCGGTTCTATTGTTCTTTCTGAAGACATGGCTAAACGGTTCTTCGGTAATGAAAATCCCGTAGGTAAGCAAGTGCTATTGGATAAAAATCCGTTGCTGGTGAGAGGTGTTTTCAGGCAGGACCAGCGGTTTCATTTGCAATTTGATTACGTTATGCCCATTGCAGCCTTACAATTACCTGCGGATCGCATGCAAAGTTGGAACTGGCAACAATTCTACACATATGTAAAGCTGAAAAACGGGGCGAATGCCGGATTGCTGCAAACAAAATTTCAGCGGCTGGTCCATCAGGTTGCATTGCCTTTTGAAGCCGATAAAAATGCAAAACGCACGCCCTTTCTTCAGCCACTGAAAAAAATTCACCTGTATTCTTCCAATTTTAAATTTGATTCGGCAGTAAGAGGAAACATCACTTATGTAAAAGCTTTAACAATAATAGCCGTTTTTATTCTGCTAATAGCCTGTTTCAATTTTGTGAATCTTTCAACTGCAAGGTCTTTGCAGCGTGCGAAAGAAGTTGGTGTAAGAAAGGCAATTGGCGCAGCGAGAAAACAACTTGTATTACAATTTTTGGGTGAAACTGTTTTGCTGGCCGTTGCGAGTTTGGTTATCGCCATTATTCTTTTCTTAATAGCACTGCCATGGCTGAATAATTTCACTGGCAAGCATATCTCCGTCACCATGTTTTTTACTCCTGCCCTGCCGTTGATATTAATTGGGATGATCATGATTACGGGTGTATTTGCCGGGTTGTATCCTGCCATTGTATTGTCGTCATTTAAACCCGCAAATGTGCTGAAAGGAAAAGCGGGCAACGAAGATGCGCCGGGAAAAGTGCCATGGCTCCGGCACGGATTGGTAGTGCTTCAATTTGCATTGTCGGTGCTGCTGATCATATGCGTGGGTATCGTTTTTCGGCAGGTGAATTATTTGCATGATAAAAACCTGGGCTTTAATAAAGAGCAAATCATGTTCTTTCCGATGCGTGGCGATAATATGTTTAAAAACAATACCGCATTTAAAAATGAATTGCTTCAGTCGCCCTATATCAGCAATGTATCTATTGGCTATGGTTTTCCGGGAGATGCGGTTGCCGGCGATGAAGTGATTGTACATAACAACGGCGAACAGAAAAATTATTCGGCAACGCAATTGATGGTTGATTTTGACTACATCAAAACACTCGGTTTACAGATGGCTGCGGGCCGCGATTTTATGAAGGAGATGCAAACCGATAAAGACCATGCATACATTATCAACGAAACGGCCGTTAAGGAGCTTGGTTTTGGCAGCGCGGAAAAGGCGTTGGGCAAAACATTATCATGGCACATGTGGGGCGCCAAAAATCCCGACTCGCTTAAAACTGGAACCATTATAGGTGTGGTAAAAGATTTCAACTACAAAAGCCTTTACGATAAAGTTGAAGTTACTGTGTTGCAGATCTTTCCTGACGCTGCATGGAAAGTTGCTGTAAAATTGAAAACTGCCAACACCAGCGCGGCCATAGATGCGGTGAGATCTGCCTGGAACCGGTTTACACCCGAATTTCCGATTGAGTATAAATTTTTAGATGAAAATTTTGAGCAGATGTATGTTGCAGAAGATAAACTTCAATCACTGCTGTTCATCTTCACAAGCATTGCAGTGTTTGTTGCCTGCCTTGGCCTATTCGGCCTGGCTACCTATACAGCAGAACGCAGAAGAAAAGAAATCGGCATCAGGAAATTACTTGGTGCGAGCGTGCAGGGTGTCGTGATCTTGCTGAGTAAAGATTTTATCAAACTCGTTGTTCTTTCGCTTTTGATCGCATCTCCCGTTGCCTGGTATTTTATGCAACATTGGCTGGACGATTTTGCTTATCGCATCGATATTAACTGGCTGGTATTTGTGGTACCCGCAATGCTTATTTTGTTCATCGCATTTGGTACGGTAAGCATCCAGGTAATAAAAGCAGCTACTGCCAATCCTGTAAAAAATCTCAGGGTCGAGTAATGCGCCTCTCGCGAGGCTTACTGTCTTACTATTTTATTTCTATCCACACCGGCGCATGATCGCTTGTTTTCTCCCAACCGCGAACATGGCGGTCAACGCCGGCTGATACCAGTTTTTTGGCAACATGCGGGCTTAACAGAAAATGATCGATTCGCAATCCTGCATTGCGGCCATACGCATCACGGAAATAATCCCAGAAAGTGTAAATCGTTTCATCAGGATAAAGCTTGCGGATGGCGTCGGTCCATCCCTGCTCAACCAGGTTTTTAAAAGCAGCGCGTGTTTCAGGACGGAACAATGCATCATCTACCCAACGTTCCGGTTTATATACATCCTTTTCGGTGGGCATTACATTGTAATCGCCCGTAAGAATAACGGGCACATCCTGCGCCAGTAAAGTTTTGGCGTGATCCGCCAATCGTTTAAACCATCCAAGCTTGTAATCAAACTTCGGCCCCGGTGCAGGGTTGCCATTGGGCAGATATAAACATCCAATAGTCAAGCCGTCAATCTTTGCTTCAATATAGCGGCTGTGCAAGTCTTCAGGATCGCCGGGAAGCGCTCTGCAGATTTCCTGAATTTTTGCTTTGCGCGATAAAATAGCTACGCCGTTCCAGCTTTTCTGGCCATGCCATATTACCTGGTATCCTGCATCGGCAATCGCCTGTTCAGGAAATTTTTCCTGCGGAGCTTTTAATTCCTGCAGGCATACAATGTCTGGTTTGGCTTCATCAAGCCAGCGTAGTAAAACCGGCAATCTTCCATTAACGCCGTTTACATTGTAGGTAGCTATTTTCATGAGGCAATAATTTGCGATTTAGTCTTTTTGTGAACAATATTTATTAAGTACGAACTACGAGATGCGCAGTACTTAATTCAAAACAGGCTCATTACTGTCAACACTCTAATTAAAAAAAGATTTCTGACTACGACAACAGCGCTGAAGCTTTCTGTGAAATCATTGAGCCAATCATTCCCTTAAAGAAAGACAACGCAAAAGGAAGATCAGACTCAATTTGCACATCGGAAGGATTTACCTGGATTGTTCCCGCAAGATCAAACCCTTTTGCCGAAAAGCTGAAATCGTTCTTATCCCCCTGCCAGTTTTCTTTTATGTTGGAAATAGTGTCTTTGTGTTCTTCCTGTAAATTTTTGAGCAAACTTTTTACTCTTTCAAGTGCTTCTTCTTTAGACAGGTTATGTGGAATATTCAGATTTAAAAGTGCCATACTGTAATTTTTTGAGTTTGTATTCAACGGATGCCAGGCAGCATCCCATGCTTCACAACAAATTAAGCTGCGAGTATACTATTTTCAAAGCAGATGCCGCTTTTTTATTTTCCGATATATTTTTTAAGAAAGATTAGCAGCGTCTTCAAAAAGCTGATTATTGATGTGGTTTACAATAATTAATATTTCCATAATGTATTGTTCATAGTTGGTTTATATGGATGAAGCAAATTCATTGCTAAAAGCCAACTATATGAAGTCATTCTATCAACTGTCTGCTTTGGCATTGGTGGCGTCGCTTGTCTCCTGCCACAAGCATGATCTTCCCGGATCGCCTTCCAATGGCGGCGGCTATCCAGACAAAGCAACCCTTAAGGGAACTACCGTATTAACAACCAGCAATACGGGTATAAAGGTATATCATGGTGGTTACGGCTCTGCGCTCGCCACTGTTCCCGGATGTTCTGACCAGTTTTACCTCTTAACAGACAGAGGCCCCAATGCTGATGGTGCTTCCAGCGATACAAAAATTTTCCCTGTTCCTGATTTTAATCCGCAGATCGGCCAGTTCAAACTGGTAAAAGATTCCCTTGTGCTGATAAATACCATTCACCTTAAAACTGCTGCAGGTAAACTAATTACCGGGCTGGTTAATCCTCCGGGTATGGGTAACAGCGGCGAGAATGCAATTGATGCAAATGGCGCCAGGCTTCCATACGATTCTGAAGGGATGGATAGCGAAGGACTTGCCGTTGCGCCTGATGGT
The DNA here is from genome assembly GCA_048498555.1 of Bacteroidota bacterium. Taxonomy (GTDB): domain Bacteria; phylum Bacteroidota; class Bacteroidia; order Chitinophagales; family Chitinophagaceae; genus Danxiaibacter. The sequence goes on along the minus strand of JBEHXT010000017.1, from coordinate 17,229 downwards.
ACGCTTTGGATCAGTGATGAGTATGGCCCGCATCTTCTGCACATCCGTACAGATGGTACTACCATCGAACGCATCAACCCGTTTGGAACGGGTACAGGCGGAAGAAAAATTCCTAAAGTTTTTGCGATGCGCCGTGCAAATAGAGGTATGGAAGGGCTTGCCATTACGCCTGACGGAAATTACCTGGTTGGCATGATGCAATCTCCTTTATACAATCCGAGTAAGGATGCAGTGAAAAATTCGCTACTGACAAGAATCCTTGTATTTGAAATAAAAACCGGCAAAACAAAACAATACTTATACAAGCTTGAAAGTACAAGCACTGCAAACAGTGAAATTGCTGCAGTTAATAACAATACTTTCCTGGTATTGGAGCGTGATGGAAATTTTCCTGGCGATGTATCAAGCCCTGCTCAAATCAAACGCATCTACAAGATTAGTTTGAATGGCGCCACAGATGTTTCTGATCCTTCAAATGGAGACAATGGCAAAATGATTAAGGGAAAAACAATTGAAACGCTGACAGACGATGAGCTTGCTGCTGCAAAAATAAAAACAGTAAGTAAAGAATTAACGGTGGATTTGCTGACGGATATAAACGGCTATCCGCATGATAAAGCGGAAGGCCTTGCCGTTATCAACAACAGCCTGATTGCAGTAAGCAACGATGACGATTTTGGAATAACTTCTCCTTCTCCTGCAAATAATACGTTTATTCAAAAGGTACTTCCGTTGACAAAAACGGTTGACTTTAACTCTGTGTATTTCATTAAGCTGAAAACACCACTTTCCGGCTCCGGAAAATAGTTTATCCTAAACACTTGTAACTATTGTGGCCCGGATGATTTTCACGCCGGGCCACATTTATTTTCTACCCTCAAGGCTGATTAATTTGAATCAATCGGGATCAAGATCCCTGCAAGTAATAGGTACACCTGAGCTTTTAAAAATAAGAGGAGACAATCCCGTAGGGATGAAATTATTATAGCATAATATTTATATCATTATTCAAACCCCAGCGGGGTGGCATCCATGAAATAGTGTCACCCCTCCGGGGTTCCAAATACAATGCGTTATTTTTTCTACAATAATTTCATCCCTCCAGGATTATATCCCTTCGGCTTAACCTTACTCGCACTACGCCTTTTAGGCAATTTACATTTAGGCTGTCGCATGACAACTATTTTTTACCATCAATGATCCCCTGATAAACCTTTCTCGCTTCATTATATAATTGTTCGGCCGCGGCCAACTCTTCTTGCTTAATCTTATCCTGCTTCATTTTCCAGCATTGATCAACGGCTTTTAAACACCATGCAGCACTTTTAGCATCAGCCACCTGCTTCCCACCCACATTAATAAATATCGGATTTGTGTGAGCGCTGGGATAAATCCTCAGCGCCAGCCAGCCTGATTGATTAACAGCGTAATTAAAGTCAACGTTATTCCAATTGCCGTCAGCTTCAATCGTAGTATTATCAACTGCAGTTCCATTAAAAATCAGTTCCACACGAACCTTTCTTGAAGTGCCGACTCTTGCCCTTTCAATATGCCAGTAAGGTGATTCTGCTAACGAACGGGAAGCTATATTTTTTCCATCTTCGTCCTGTTGTTCGGGTAATAATGCTGCAGCTTTAGCAGTGATATGCACTTTTCCGGGTTGGGCTAATGTTACATCGGAACTACCCATTTCCGTATTATTTGCAGTAAAATTGATGAGATGCGCGTGGCCTTCAGACACATAATTACGTCCTTTTTTTAACGCTTCCATATAGGCATCATAGCTGAGCGGGCCATCTGCTTTAAAGTAGCTGCGCGCTATACCAACGCGTTCATCAAAGATGCAGGGAAAATCGGTTTCGCCGCTAAGCTTTGTCCTGAATCCGCAATTAAGTGAATGATACCACATATTTAATTCCCATGGTGCGGGCGTGTCTCCTGCGCTATAAAAATCCACAAGGTTTTTGGTAACAGTAACAACATATTCGTTGGCGCCTATGCCATCCATTTTAGGTACTATATCATTCGGTAGCTGCATTGTTGGTTGCATTGGCTCGAGCCCCCAACCGGAATGCGCATAGCCGGTAAGTGCATGTTGGTCCTTTGCCCATTTTAAAACTGGTGCTGTCCATGTCGGCCAATCTTCGATGGTTTTTGTGCCGGGATAATCATCTTCCTTCAAATTCAATAAGACCAAATGGCCTGCATGAGATGAGGGAAATCCGGAAACTTCCACATCATACCGCATTACATTTTGTTTGGAAGACAACGGGCTCACTTTTCCTGTAAAAAATTGTTTTTGATGATACCATCCCGGCCCCCAACTGAGCACGGCACCTACATTTAAGTCTTCGCCCTTCACCTGCCGGATCATATTGTCGGGCGTTACGCCTTCTTCCGGGCTTTCATAATGGCTGCATCCTGCTGCATGAATATGATGATCTGCACTGTACCATTGCATGCCTGCCATATTAATCCATCGTTTGAGGTGGAAATCCACGTTAACAGATTGCCCATTTTCCGGCACAATCAATTCTTTGGTTTGTGTAATATATTCCGGGCCCCGCGTGTAAGTGATTGTATAATGACCGGGTGGGAGATTCACATGCTCTCCATCATGCCTGTACACCTGCGGCTGAAAGAAAAAATCAGGATACTCATCCGTTAATGCAAGGCGGCGCGATGGCAATGGATATAAGCCTCTGAGCGATTTGTTGTAAACATTGTATTCGTTAGATGCCAGCCAGTAACGATAGTTGGTCCGCCTACGGTCAAGGCTATCCGGCAGCAGCCGCTCAATATTATCTTTTATAATGAATGAAGCCATTGCCGGCTCACCATTTTCATCTTTAATGTTGAATACAACTGATGACGAGGGTTTGCAATTAAACAGAACTGGAATAGCGTTACGAAAACCAATATCTTCCGTTCCCTGTCCTGCACTGAAGCCTAGAGACGCCTCGCGCTGGCCTTTATCTTTTGTGAAGATTTGAACCACAACATATTCAAGCGCCAGGCCTGAAAGTGTTGGCTGCAAAGGGCGATTCCGGTAAACGCCCACTTCCAGGAAACGATTGGCAACTTGTGCAGCTGATAGAATATTTGACGGATTGGGCCGCGCGCCATATTCCGAGCCATGTAAAAGCGGCGCAGCATTTTCACTTTGAATATTTATAGCTGATTTGACGCCAGCTTCGTTATACACTTTTATCAAAAAGCTTTTCCATCCACCCTGTATCAGTATGGCTGCTGCTGGCCCTCTTTCAACGCTAACTCTCGCTTCGGGGTTAATTCTAACACTTGCCAGGCAGTAAGGATCAAGAATCTCCTGGATATGATGAACTGTATGATCATCGGGTGCCATTTTTTTGAGAGCCTCCAACTTTGCAACATCGCTTTTTTGAAGCGGGCTACCCAAATATTCCAGTGCCTGCTGAAGCCTTGTTACCTGGGCCAGCAGTGGCTGCGCTTCTATTTTACCTGCAGGTTGCTCTGCGACATGGTGTTCATGTTGAGCGTTGGTAAAATTGTGCAGGAGCAGGCAGGCAAGGAATAGCGTGGTTGCGAATTTCATAACTGTGGGCATTTGTGGTGAGTTATCAAAGTCCGGTTAAAGTGTGCTCATTCTTGTATAACAGCAATACGTTATAGAAAATTACAGAATAGTTGGGCAAATTGCCATCATACGTTCAACAGATTGTTTTCATAATACGTTTCAGGCTTATAGTTTATTGCTGCACGAAAAAAAACCTGACGGAAGTCCGGCAGGTTTTTTGTTGATTTTGATGAAAGACATGTTTTATTTCAACGATGCCAGCTGTGTTGGCGGTATCGGTTGCGGTACCACGTTTTTTACCGGCTTAATAGATTTCAGATATGCAAAGATTGCTCTTAAATCATCATCTGAAGCCTGCGCATAAGATGGCCATGGCATTGGAGGAAGAAGTGGCCGTGTGTTGTCAAGGCCTTTAGATTTTCCTTCACGAATGGCTTTAAAAAATTGCGCTTCTGTCCATGACCCAATTCCTGTTTCGTCAGGGGTAAGATTGGCAGTAAATGAAACTCCCCATGGGCCAACCCAGGCTGTGTTGTTCATGTTGGTCATTGCCCAGTCTTTTGTTGCCGTGGTATCTATTTTTGCCAGCGCCAAGCCTGCCGGATGCCCCGAAAGCAACAGTGCCGGGTCCGGTTCTGGTCCATGAGGCCCCATCTTTTTAGGTGTGTGGCAATCGGTACAGGCCATCATAGTTACGAGGTAATTTCCGCGTTTAATCAGGCTGTCTTGTGAAATAGCTCCTGTTCCGGAAGTGGTGGTTTCAGCTTTCTGCTGGCAGGACGTTAGCATTATTGCTCCCGCCGCAATTAGGTACAGTGTTTTAAACATAGTATTGTTTATAAGGTTAGAGATGACACAAATATGACAAAACTATCTTGTCTCTCAAAGCAAGGAGGAATAAGTTGTCATTAAAAGAGAATAAAAAGCCCAAAAATGTGCACGAACGGAAATAAACAGTTCAAAATATCCGCTCTGATATATACCGATTTTTGGTTTTATTGTCGATCTCAATTTCTTTTACAGACTTTGGAAAAGATATTCTGGCATCGTGGTTGATGAATTTGGAAGGTACTTTACTGAACGTTCACTGATTATTCAAGATTATGAAAGCAATAATAATTACAAAGCCCGGGCCGGCAGATGTATTACAACTGGCAGATTATCCTGATCCAAAACCAGGCGATGATGAAGTGCTTATTAAAGTAAAAGCAGCCGGTTTGAACAGAGCGGATGTTGCGCAGCGGCAAGGGAATTACCCTCCGCCATCCGGCGCACCGGTGGATATTCCTGGTATGGAAATATCTGGTGTTGTGGTTAATTGCGGAAGTAATGTTACGATGTGGAAATCTAATGATGAAGTATGTGCATTAGTTGCCGGTGGCGGTTATGCAGAATATATTGCGGTGAAAGAAGGGCAATGCCTGCCGGTGCCAAAAGGTGTTTCATTAATTGACGCCGCCGGATTGCCGGAAGCGGTTTTTACTGTTTGGTCGAATGTGTTTGAGCGCGGAAACCTGCAGCCAGGTGAAAATTTACTGATCCATGGAGGAAGCAGTGGTATTGGAATTACGGCCATTCAATTGGCACATGCATTTGGCTCCAGGGTATTTGTAACAGTTGGGTCTGAAGAAAAAGGAAAGGCCTGCCTTGGCCTCGGCGCCAATAAGTTTATCAATTACAAAACACAGGATTTTGAAAATGAATTAAAGTCAGATGGGATAGATGTGATACTGGACATGGTGGGCGGTGAATATTTTCCAAAGAACATTAATATCCTGAAAAATGAGGGCAGGCTGATTCATATCAATTTCATGAAAGGCAGAATGGGCGAACTTGACCTGGCGAAGTTGATGCAAAAGCGCTTGATTGTTACGGGAAGTACATTGCGGGGCCGCGAGTACAGTTATAAAAAAGCATTGGCTGAAGAAATTTTGCACCGTGTATGGCCACTTATAGAATCAGGAGAATTTAAACCCGTTGTATATAAAACTTTTTCTTTCGCAGACGCTGCAGAGGCGCACCGGTTGATGGAAAGCAGCGATCATATTGGCAAGATCATTTTGGAGAATGAAGCATTTTGAAAGACTGTTTTCAACCATGGCGTTTCTTGAAAACAGAAGGGTTTTCCCCTGTTAGTTTTTTAAACAGCTTGTTGAAATGAGAAAGGCTTTCAAATCCAACTTCATAGCAAGCTTCCGATACGCTTACATCTTTTAATAAAAGTGTTTTTGCCTGGGTTATCCGGTATTGGTTAACAAAATCTGTAAAAGTCATTTTAGTCTGCTTTTTAAAATAACGGCAAAAAGCAGCAGTGCTTAAGTGTACGTTTGCTGCAACGGCATTTACATCGGGCCTCACATTATAATTGGCGTGGATGTATTTGTAAACGGTACCCATTCTGATCTTATCATCAAAAAACAGTTTAATACTCGTATCCTGTTCGTTCAGTTCTACAACTTCGGCAGATGTTGCAAGGATTTGGAATATTTCCAGGAGATGGAGCAATTGTTCAAAATGCCCGAGGCCCTGCATGTAGCGCAGTTTTTCCGAAACTATTTTTTTTGTATTACCGCTAAAGGAAAGTCCCAGGTAAGCCCTGTCAAACATGCTTTGGATGGCAGCCAGTTCTGGCGTTTCTTTAAATGCATCTCCCAGAAAATGTTCTTTTAACTGAACCACAATTTGCCGGTAGTCAGTTTTTACGCCATAATCAAAATTCAGGTGCGGAATGTTTGGGCCTATGAGTACCAGGTCACTCTCCATATAACTGGAAATATGCTGGCCAACGTGCCGTATACCTGTTGTCGCTTCAACATAAACCAGTTCATATTCAGGGTGATAGTGCCAGTAAAAGTTGTTTCGCAGGCTGGGGCTGAACAGCCTGAACGATTGCCCCGGATCGGGTAAAACTATTTCTTTCTGAATTTTCAAAAAGGCACTTTATTTTCCTATAAAGCTACATAAATGACTCTTGATTACATAATAATGTCAATACAGAGCAAATCATGGTCATTGCAGCTATTCCTCCGGCCGATTTCAGCATAGAACTTTGAGGTAGAAATTGAGAGCAGTTAGAACTAAGATTGCTTTCAAACATCAAATCATCAAAACCTTGTTATATGAATCAGGCAGCTACAATGCAAACCATGACAATGGCAAACGCCCACACGGATATTCCCGGAAATCCATCCACAGCCAAAAGCAGTAAAGTAAAGTTAAACGACAGAAGTAATGGCGAACCGCTTCGCGTGTTATCTGAAGATGACTGGAAGTTCTGGATACAGAATGGCTATATCGTTATCAAAAATGCAGTGCCAAAAGAACAGGTTGAAAGACTGGCTGGTTTTCTATGGGAATTTGAAGAAAAAGACCCTAACAATCCTGAAACATGGTATGCACCGCCACGCGCTGAAATGAAAATGAAAGAGCTCACCAACACCGGCATGGTTGAAATATATAACCATCAGTATTTATGGGATAACCGGCAGATGCCGAAAGTGCACCAGGCTTTTGCAGATATCTGGGGAACGGAGAAGTTGTGGGTAACGATTGACCGCGCCAACCTGAATTTTCCTATTCGTCCGGGACATGAATACAAAGGTTTTATCCACTGGGATTATGATCCTGAAACAAAGCCACAAAATGTGCAGGGCGTATTGGCATTAGCAGATCAAACTGATGAAAATATGGGTGGGTTTCAATGCATTCCTGAATTGTTCAGAACTTATGAAACCTGGAAGCTTACACAGCCTGAAGACAGAGATCATTTTAAACCTGACCCAACAGGTTTTGACATTGTAAAAGTTCCCATGCAGGCAGGTGATTTACTCATCTTCAACAGCACCCAACCTCATGGCATAAGAGTAAACAACAGCGGTAACAAAGTAAGGATGGCGCAATATATTTCTATGATGCCTGCGGAAGAAGACAATGAAGTTCTGCGCCAATGGCGTGTTTCATCCTGGCAGGAAAGACGGGCTCCCGAAGGGTTTGCTTTCCCCGGCGACCCCAGGAAATGGGAACAGACAAAATATGAAACGGCTAAGCTGTCTCCGCTGGGCAGAAAGTTGCTGGGCCTTGACAAATGGTAGATTGACGCACGGTATTTAAATTCAGGAATTTCATCAAGTACGAAGTACTTGATTTCCGTCTTGTTCTATATTCCTCAACAGCCGTAATAAATTTTTTAACAACAAAAACTGACGTATGTGCCTTAAGTTAAATGAAGATGTTGCAAAGAAATGTACTTGTAAATTTGCTCACTTATGCAAGCGTCGCAAAAATGCCGGGATGATGGAAATTCTGGCTGAAAGGCTTTCACTAATTCCCGCTGTTGCGCCGCCCCTGCGTTCGCAATTCTTCGATCTTAAATTAAAATTGCATGCAGAAAAAGGCGCTCATTTTTGATTTGGATAATACCATATACCCGGTTAGTTCAATAGGAGATAAAGTATTCGCACCACTGCTAGAGTTAGTTTCGGCAGATAACGAGCAAAGCCGGCAGATGGATAAAATCAGGCATGAGATTATGCGAAGGCCTTTTCAAATGGTGGCAAAAGATTTTAATTTTTCACAGGAACTTATTTCAAAAGGTACAGAGCTGTTAAGCAACATTCGTTTTGACGGAGAAATTGAACCTTTTAGCGACTATGAAATTGCAAGGGCTTTACCGCTTGATAAATTTCTTGTAACAACTGGTTTTACCAATATGCAACAAAGTAAGGTTACAGGAATGAAACTGGACAGGGACTTTAAAGAAATCCACATCATAGATCCTTCTTCATCCAATAAAACCAAAAAAGATGTTTTTGAAGATATTTTGAAAAGGCATTTTTATGAGAAACCGGAGGTATTAGTAATTGGGGATGACCTTTATTCGGAAATCAAAGCTGCGCAAGAGCTGGGAATAGAAGCGGTGTTGTATGACAAGATGAATGTGTATGAAAATGATATTCCGGTTCCCAGGATTAGGGATTTTGCTGAACTGAGTGGTTATTTAGATTGATTGGATATTGACGCAGCGTTTAAAAGAGCACGAAGCATTAAGAATTGTTCGTGCTTTTTTATGCTTCAGAAAAAACGATTTTTTACAATTACAACTGCGGCCATTTTGTGAATTTTGATCTTTATTCAATTGCCAAAACAAAGAACATGTTTACACTTGACCAGATTAAAACTGCCCACGCTAAAGTAAAATCGGGCGCCGACTTTCCCTCATATGTAAAAGATTTGAAACATCTGGGTGTTGAGTCGTACCAGACTTACGTATCAGATGGCCACACGAAATACTTCGGTAACGGACAAACGCTTACTTCAGATTCCAAATATGACCTGATGGCAATTTCAGAAAATTCAGATAAAACGAATTTCGCCACAGGCCTCAAAGAACATCAGCAAGGCAAAACAAACTACATGGAGTTTTGCCACATGTGTGCTGACACAGGCATCGAAAAATGGACAGTATCGTTAATGGATATGACCTGCACTTATTACGATACAAAGGGAAATACAATGCTGGTTGAAGGAATTCCTGCATAAATGATGGTCGTTGCTTTTTGTATAGCTATAAAAACCGCCTGAAATTTTCGGGGGTATCTCCTGTGAATTGTTTAAAGCCTTTTATGAAGTGTGCCTGGTCGAAGAAATTGTGTTCGTAGCAGATTTCGGTAAGTGTTTTTGCCTTGCCTATGTTGTTGATGACGGTGTTAAAGCGAATAATGGATGCAAACTTTTTGGGCGTTGTTCCTACCAGCCTTCGAAACCGTTTTTCAAGGGGGCTTTGGCTTGTAAGTAACTGCTTGCTGAGTTCTGTAATTTGGATGGTGCCTCCGGAAGCATAAATTAATTTTACCGCCTCGGAAACAAGTTTATCAGTTTGTATTTCTTTTTGTTGCGATAACAAAAACTGTTCAACAATATAAATGCGTTGACGATCAGTTTTTGCTTCGCTTAGTTTTTCCTCTGTATCGGCTATTTTTTGCCTGTGGAAGATATTCTTTAGCGAAACACTCTGGTTAAACAATTCATTTGCCGGGCATGACGTAAAAAAGGCAAGCCCCATTTCCGTAAAGTACACGAGAACTGTTCCTGTTTCTGAACTGTTGCCGAAGATCTTAAAGCTATCTGAAAGGCCTGTTATTCCAGCTGAATCAAGTTCCGTTTCCACACCGTTTTGAAAGCTGGAGAGTTTACCGCTATATTGAAATCCGATCACTAACCCCGGCGAAGGAAACACCTTATAGGTACTTTCGGCCATACTTTCCAAAATAACAAACTGCTTTATGTATGGTTGCAGTCTTGGAGCCGGTGTTATTTTCAAAAATTTCATTGCGAAAGCTGTTTCTGCATTTTACGGAGCAGATTGAAGGTAGTGGAATGTTGCGAAAGATGCAATGAAGCAGGCTGAAGGGAAAGATCAGATCCTCGTCATTGGCTGTTCGATTGTTTAATTTTCGTAAACACATCTTTAATATAAATTAGAATTCTTCAGAAATGATGTAAAGCTTTGATTAACAAACTTCATCAATGCAGCCATTTTATGAACAATATAAAATTGAATACAAATTGTTTTTCGTGAATTGAAAATTTTATAAAGTACAACCCAAGGTAACAAACATAATTAAAGCCTCGTATAAAGCGTGTTTGCCAACTGGTTGCAACAATTTAGTAATTGAGTTGTTGTTTTTGAATATAGACTAAGTAATCTCTTTACATCTGTATAATTTTTAGTGCTTTATGAAATATCTACTACCACTGGTTATATCCCTGCTGCCTTTTGTTTCAAACGCTCAAACAGGCGGATTGAGTTATAAAGTTGAAGATCGTTACTTGTATTATGGAGATGTTGTTCAGGTTGATACTTCATTAACCGTTGCCGACCTGTATAAGAACAGTAAATTGTTTATTGTTAAGCTGGCTTTGCCCAATACGCAGATAACCACAGATGACCCAAAGGACGGCACTGTGGTAGCAGCCGTGGAAGAGCCGGCGGCTTATAAAACCCAAACCGGCATTGGTACAATACCTATGAAATTGAAGTACAATATAAAAATTGAAATGAAAAGCGGCCGGTACCGCTATACTTTCGATAATATCATTATTAACTATGAAGAGGATAATAAAAGTGTAGATCACTCTCTGTACGATGTGGATAAAGGAAAAGGCGGCGGCATACTGGGAACAGGCGAGAGAAAACGTGTACTTAAGGGAATGGATGCATTGTTTTTACGTAAAATAGAACTCTTGAAAAATACGATGAAAACCAAATCGGATAGCTTTTAAGACCTCCAAAGATTATACAGTTTCACGTTCTCAACGTCAGGGTTTGTTGTGGCCTTTGCAAGGCCGAAAAACCTGTTTTCTGTTCCCGAATGCTTCAGGATAAGTGTACCCTGATTGACAAATGATACGCTGCAAAAGATCTTGTTTGTGTTCCTGTCAAGGGTAAGGATCTTGCTTCTGACAAATGGTACTGTTTGTCAACCTGAACTTATTCATTTTTTGAAAGTATAAGTTCATTTGTTCTCTTGAAAAATGTTTTGTGTAGCGTCGGATTATAGTTGCGTGTTTATTGAACAACTGCGTTCCCGTCCACATCCATACACCCAGTGTATCAAAACCGTACGTTTCGCAAACAGTAAATTTTGTAACAACGCTGGTTATTAATTGGATATGCGCTGGCGCCTCATTTGGTATGTTACAAATGCCCCTGTAGTTCTTTTTTATCTGGCGATTTTTTAAAACATCAAGCCATGTTTAAAAACTACCTCACCATCGCTATCCGCAACCTTCTGAAGAATAAAATTTTCACCGCGGTAAATATCCTGGGACTGGCCATTGGAATGGCGGCCTGCTTTTTTGTTTTTCTTTATGTCAATTTTGAATCGAGTTATGACCGATTTAATAAACATGCAGCCGATCTGTATCGTGTTACGATTAGCTACTCAGGCAGCTTTGCCAACAATCCTCCCCTGGCTGGCAATCACCCCGCCGTAGCACCCGCCATGAAAAGAGATTTTCCGGAAGTGGTGGATGCCGCGAGAGCAGTAGGCATCTCGTTATTTGGCGGCACCTTTGCTATATCGTACACCAATAACAATGGACAGATCACCAGTTTTAATGAAGAAAAGCTATTGCTGGCCGACCAATCGTTTCTTAATGTATTTTCGTTTCCACTGGTAGCAGGCAATCCCAAAAATGCACTTGCAGAAAAGAATACCCTGGTGCTTTCGGAAAAAACCGCCGCCAAATTTTTTGGCAAAGAGAATCCAGTTGGAAAAACCGTTTACCTCAACAAATTATCTCCATTTAAAGTAACCGGCGTTTGTAAGGAAGTACCCGAGAATTCGCATATCAAATTTAATATGCTTGCTTCTTTCTCTTCCCTGGATGAAAAGTACTACGACAATAACTGGACCTATCCGGCATTTTATAATTATGTTTTGCTGGCACCAGGTACCGACCCCAAAAAAGTAGAAGCGAAGTTCCCGGCTTTTATTAATAAGTACCTCAGCCAGATTATGAAACAATACAATTTTGGTTGCCAGTTTCACCTGCAAAAAGTAATTGATATTCATTTAAGGTCGCATTACATGGAAGAACTGGAACCATCTGGGAGCGAGCGTGATGTTTTTTTTCTTTCCATTATTGGGGTTTTGATTCTGCTGGTGGCCTGGATAAACTATGTCAATTTATCTACTGCAAAATCAATGGAACGCGCCAAGGAAGTGGGACTGCGAAAAGTGGCTGGAGCGTCCAAGCAACAACTGATCACGCAGTTTATTTCCGAGTCATTTATCATCAACCTGATGGCTGTTATCATAGCTGCAGCCATCGTATTTTTTTGCTTTCCATTTTTCAGTGATTTTATTGGTAAAAATATCAGCGAAGAATTTTTATCATCCGGCATGTTGCATCAGCCAACATTCTGGTTGGTCATTCTCCTGTTATTTTCGGCAGGTGCATTTCTGGTAGGAGCGTATCCTGCTTTTGTTTTGATCCGCTATCGCCCGGCCCTGGTATTAAAGGGTAAATTTATACAGTCGTTCAAAGGGGTACTGTTAAGAAAATCGTTGGTAGCACTGCAGTTCATTTTATCCATTTTGTTGATCGCCGGCAGTATGATGGTGTATAAACAATTGGCCTATATGCGCAACCAGCAGCTAGGTTATGACAAAGATCAAATTGCAGTAATTAAAGCTCCTGCTTTTACCGATTCCACCTTTGGTTCAAAAGTGATCGCGTTTAAAAACGAATTGCTTAAAAATTCATTTGTAAATGGCGTTGCAGGTTCGTCAGATATTCCCGGGAAATTAATTGTAGGAGGAAACTCGGTTCGCCGGGCAAGCGATGATAAGACGCATAATTTTATTACCTATATTATGCAGGCCGATGAAAATTTCGTGCCCACTTTTAAAATGCAATTGGTTGCGGGAAGAAATTTGAGGCAATCGGATACCGCCAATTTTGATAACCCCAAAATAACTGCAGGAATAATGGTGAATGAAGAAGTGGTAAAGGCACTAGGGTTTAGAAGTAATGAGGAGGCCATTCTAAAGCCTGTAATTTTCGGCTACGGCGAAGCAGAACACAAAGCTGAAATTATTGGCGTAGTTAAAAATTATCACCAGCGTTCATTGCGAGATATGTATGACGCCATCCTGTATATTTATCCATCCACTAATTACTGGACTACCTATTTATCTATCCATATCAACACCACTAACCTGGCAAAAGATATTGCTACTATTGAGGCTACCTATAAAAGCCTGTTTCCGGGCAGTCCATTCGAATACTTTTTTCTAAACGAATATTTCAACAATCAATACCAGGCCGACCAGCGTTTTGGAAGAATATTTACACTCTTTACCGCATTAGCCATTTTTGTTGCCTGCCTGGGTTTATTGGGTTTAAGCAGTTTTGTAAGCCGTTTGCGCATCAAAGAAATCGGTATCCGCAAAGTACTGGGAGCAAGTGTCTATAGTATCCTCGTGTTGTTCTCAAAAGATTTTATAAAACTGGTGTTGCTGGCCAGCGTTATCGCGATCCCCATTTTTTATATTGCTGCCACTGTGTGGCTACGCAATTATGCTTTTCATATACCATTCGACTGGGCACTGTTCATACTGCCGCCGGTAATACTGCTCTTAATCGCCCTACTCACTATTAGCATTCAGAGCACGAGGGCCGCATTGGCAAACCCGGTGGATTCCATTCACTCTGAGTAGGGGATGCAGCAATCCCCGCACACCTTCAAGATTGGATATGCTTCAGGCGTGTCATTTGTTATATCAATTACCCCCGTAGTTCTTTTTTTATCTGGCGATTTTTTAAAACATCAAGCCATGTTTAAAAACTACCTCACTATCGCTATCCGCAACCTGTTGAAAAATAAAGTTTTCACCACGGTAAATATCCTGGGGCTAGCCATTGGAATGGCCGCCTGTTTTTTTGTTTTTCTCTATGTAAATTTCGAATCGAGTTACGACCGCTTTAATAAACATGCGGCCGATCTGTATCGAGTTACGATCAGTTTCTTAGGCAGCAATGCCAATGATCCGCCCCTGGCTGGCAATCACCCCGCTGTGGGCCCCGCTATGAAAAGTGATTTCCCGGAAGTGGTGGACTATGCAAGGGCTGTAGGTACCTCGATATTGCGCGGCAGGTACGCGATATCGTATACCAATGACAAAGGACAGATAACGAGTTTTAATGCAGAAAAGTTGTTATTCGCCGACCAGTCTTTTCTGAACCTTTTTTCGTTTCCACTGGTAGAAGGCAACCCCAAAAATGTGCTTGCAGAAAAGAATACCCTGGTGCTTTCGGAAAAAACAGCCGCCAAATTTTTTGGCAAGGCCAATCCCCTTGGAAAAATCGTTTACTTAAATGAACGATTTCCGTTTAAAGTAACCGGCGTTTGTAAGGAAGTACCAGAGAACTCGCATATCAAGTTTAATATGCTTGCTTCGTTTGCTACCCTTGACGCTTGGTTTGCTGCCTTTGACGAAAAGTATTTTACCAATAACTGGAAATGGCCGGAATTTAATACTTATGTTTTGCTGGCACCAGGTACCGACCCCAAAAAAGTAGAAGCGAAATTCCCGGCTTTTATTAATAAGTACATGAGCCAGATTATGAAACAATACAATTTTGGTTGCCAGTTTCACCTGCAAAAAATCACAGATATTCATTTAAGGTCGCATTACCGCACAGAGCTAGAACCACCTGGCAGCGAGCGTGATGTTTATTTTCTTTCCATTATTGGTGTGTTGATACTGCTGGTGGCCTGGATAAACTATATTAATTTATCTACTGCAAAATCAATAGAACGGGCCAAAGAAGTAGGACTGCGTAAAGTAGCAGGCGCATCCAAGTCACAATTGATTGTGCAGTTTATTTCAGAATCGTTTGTCGTCAACCTGCTGGCTGTTATCATAGCTGCAGGCATCGTATATTATTGTTTTCCATTTTTCAGCGATTTTATTGACAAAAATATCAGCGAAGAGTTTTTATCATCGGGCATGCTGCAACAGCCAACATTCTGGTTGATCATTCTCCTGTTATTTTCGGCAGGCGCATTTCTGGTAGGAGCGTACCCGGCCTTTGTATTAATCCGCTACCAACCGGCCGTTGTACTAAAGTGTAAGTTTATACAGTCGTTAAAAGGGATCCTGTTAAGAAAATCGCTGGTAGCGCTGCAATTTATTTTATCCATTTTATTGATCGCCGGCAGCATGTTGGTGTACAAGCAACTAGCCTATATGCGCAACCAGCAACTGGGTTATGACAAAGATCAAATTGTAATAGTTAAAGCCATCACTTATACCGATTCCACATTTGGTTTAAAGGTAATCACATTTAAAAATGAGTTGCTTAAGAATTCATTTGTAAATGACGTTACAGGATCGTCAGATATTCCGGGGAGATTAATTGTTGAAGGGAATTCGGTGCGTCGGGCAAGCGATCCTCAAACGCATAGTTTGTTTACGTATATTATGCGAGCAGATGAAAATTTCGTGCCCACCTTTCAAATGCAGGTTGTTGCCGGAAGAAATTTGTTACAAACGGATACCGGCAATTTTTTTAACCCCACAACAACTGCAGGAGTAATGGTGAATGAAGAAGTGGTAAAAATTTTGGGATTTAAAACGAATGAGGCGGCAATTCGACAGCCAGTAATCTTTGGCTATGGCCCCGGTGAAACTAAAGCTGAAATTATTGGCGTAGTTAAAAATTATCACCAGCGTTCATTGCGGGAATCGTATGACCCTATCCTGTATATTACTCCAGTCGTAAACGATTGGAGTAACTATTTATCGATCCATATCAATTCCAATAACCTTGCAAAAAATATTGCTACCATTGAAGCTACATACAAAAGCCTGTTTCCTGCTTCTCCATTTGAATACTTTTTTCTAGACGAAGAGTTCAACAATCAATACCAGGCCGATCAGCTTTTTGAAAGAGTATTTACACTCTTTACTGCCCTGGCCATTTTTGTTGCCTGCCTGGGTTTATTGGGTTTAAGCAGTTTTGTAAGCCGTTTGCGCATCAAAGAAATCGGTATCCGCAAAGTGCTGGGAGCAAGTGTCTATAGTATCCTCGTGTTGTTCTCAAAAGATTTTATAAAACTGGTGTTGTTGGCCAGCGTTATCGCGATGCCGGTTTTTTATATTGCTGCTACTATGTGGCTGCGTAATTATGCCTTTCATATAACAATAGACTGGGCCTTGTTTGTACTGCCGCCGGTGCTACTGCTGTTAATAGCGTTGCTTACCATTAGCATTGAGAGTACCAGGGCCGCATTGGCAAATCCAGTGGATTCAATCCACTCAGAGTAGGAAATATTCAGCAACTCTTGCATACATTCAAGCAATGTGATGGCCATTGTGAGCAGGCCAGGAACGTTCCGTTTGTGAACTTATTTCAGGACGAGGCATCTTAAAAATGAAACCAAAGTAATCATCTACGACATTAGAATGCAAATGGCATCCTGTATGAGGACATGCGTAATGTTTTTGTGCGATATTGTACAAAGAATATCAATAGAAAAAGGGGAAGCACGCACTTCCCCTTTAAACCTTTTATGTTTACATCAAAGGTATTCAACGGCCGTTCCCAACTCCACCTTGTTCGAACAGCCCATTCCCGACCCCACCGTTTTCGGGGGTCAGCTGGTGCCGCTGAGCATTTGATGCTAAAGCGATGAAGAACACCAGTCCCAGAAGAAAGATGAACTTGCGCATAGTCGTTGTTTTATAGTAAGATGCAAATCTCGATGAAATTGTTACTGGTAAAACCAGCTTTAATGAGCATTTAAGGCTGTTTCATGCAAGAGAGGAAACATTCAACAAGATGGCAAAAAACTAAAACGCCATCCTAAGGTAGGACTGTTGACGTTCTGGTTGTGGATCAAGGTAAATTCTGTGGGCACAGAGAAGAGTAAGCGTCAAGGTTATAAATTCTATACAAAAAAAAATTCTACGTCTCTTACACCTCTCAGAGCGCAACCAATGACTCTGCAGATGAATTGGTTGTTTTACTGTTTAAGAAACTAAGGATGCTTAGATAGTGCGATCCGATAAAAAGGGCATTTTTGGGGTCGTCCTAAAATACAAAAGCCTGCAACTGTCAAATTACAGGCTTTCTTTGTGCCCAAGACTGGATTCGAACCA